>NZ_FNKG01000006.1 GCF_900101675.1 Curtobacterium sp. UNCCL20
TTCGGTCCGAATCAGGCGCCTGGACACCGCAAAACGGTGCCAGATGCTCCTTAGAAAGGAGGTGATCCAGCCGCACCTTCCGGTACGGCTACCTTGTTACGACTTAGTCCTAATCACCGATCCCACCTTCGACGGCTCCTCCCACAAGGGTTAGGCCACCGGCTTCGGGTGTTACCGACTTTCATGACTTGACGGGCGGTGTGTACAAGGCCCGGGAACGTATTCACCGCAGCGTTGCTGATCTGCGATTACTAGCGACTCCGACTTCATGAGGTCGAGTTGCAGACCTCAATCCGAACTGAGACCGGCTTTTTGGGATTCGCTCCACCTTACGGTATCGCAGCCCTTTGTACCGGCCATTGTAGCATGCGTGAAGCCCAAGACATAAGGGGCATGATGATTTGACGTCATCCCCACCTTCCTCCGAGTTGACCCCGGCAGTCTCCTATGAGTCCCCGCCATAACGCGCTGGCAACATAGAACGAGGGTTGCGCTCGTTGCGGGACTTAACCCAACATCTCACGACACGAGCTGACGACAACCATGCACCACCTGTACACCGACCACAAGGGGGCGACCATCTCTGGCCGTTTCCGGTGTATGTCAAGCCTTGGTAAGGTTCTTCGCGTTGCATCGAATTAATCCGCATGCTCCGCCGCTTGTGCGGGCCCCCGTCAATTCCTTTGAGTTTTAGCCTTGCGGCCGTACTCCCCAGGCGGGGCGCTTAATGCGTTAGCTACGACACAGAAACCGTGGAAAGGTCCCTACATCTAGCGCCCAACGTTTACGGCATGGACTACCAGGGTATCTAATCCTGTTCGCTCCCCATGCTTTCGCTCCTCAGCGTCAGTTACGGCCCAGAGATCTGCCTTCGCCATCGGTGTTCCTCCTGATATCTGCGCATTCCACCGCTACACCAGGAATTCCAATCTCCCCTACCGCACTCTAGTCTGCCCGTACCCACTGCAAGCCCGAGGTTGAGCCTCGGGATTTCACAGCAGACGCGACAAACCGCCTACGAGCTCTTTACGCCCAATAATTCCGGACAACGCTTGCACCCTACGTATTACCGCGGCTGCTGGCACGTAGTTAGCCGGTGCTTTTTCTGCAGGTACCGTCAAGAGCAAGCTCCCTTCTTCCCTACTAAAAGAGGTTTACAACCCGAAGGCCGTCATCCCTCACGCGGCGTTGCTGCATCAGGCTTTCGCCCATTGTGCAATATTCCCCACTGCTGCCTCCCGTAGGAGTCTGGGCCGTGTCTCAGTCCCAGTGTGGCCGGTCACCCTCTCAGGCCGGCTACCCGTCGTCGCCTTGGTGAGCCATTACCTCACCAACAAGCTGATAGGCCGCGAGTCCATCCCCAACCAAAAAATCTTTCCACCACCAGACCATGCGGCCGGCAGTCATATCCAGTATTAGACGTCGTTTCCAACGCTTATCCCAGAGTCAGGGGCAGGTTACTCACGTGTTACTCACCCGTTCGCCACTAATCCACCCAGCAAGCTGGGCATCATCGTTCGACTTGCATGTGTTAAGCACGCCGCCAGCGTTCGTCCTGAGCCAGGATCAAACTCTCCGTAAAAAAATACAGACCCAACACCCGAAGGCATCAGACCGAGTTGATTCTGACTGTTGACTGTCAACTGACAATCTTCAATCCAAAAGGAATTGC
>NZ_FNKG01000004.1 GCF_900101675.1 Curtobacterium sp. UNCCL20
GGCGCGGTGCCCGACCGCCACGAGCCTCCAGGCCGTCAGGTGCTCGCGCCCACTGCTGGTGCCGCACGGTGCGCGGATGGTCGGGTGGTGCGGCGTTGTAGCGCCGCACCACCCGTGGAACCGCGCACGGGCTCGCGACGCGTGCACGGTGCGGCCGGGAGGCGCGGTGCCGGGCCGCCACGCGCCTCCAGGCCATCAGGTGCTCGCGCCCACTGCGACCCGGCGCGCTCCCGTGCAGGGTCGGGACCCTCGCACCGGGTACGGAACGTCGCACCGGAAACCGCCCCCGCGCGCGTCAGGTCGTCGCGAGCAGGTCCGCGACGTCCGCCAGGACGGCCTCGGGGGTCACCTCGTCGACGTAGGACGGGTCGTGCTCGCAGCGCTCGGCCGACCAGCCGACCTGCGTGACGTCGATCCCGCACACCGGGCAGTGCGTCACGAACGACAAGTGCACGCGGTGCCGACCGCGGTCGAACGGTCCGGCGTTGATGACGTTCCCGAACCAGAACACGCCCACGGTGGGGGTCCCGACCGCGACGGCGAGGTGTCGCGGCCCGGAGTCGTCGCCGACCATGACGTCGGCGGCGGCGAGGACGGCGGGGAGCTCGGCGAGCGGCAGTGACCCGGTGAGGTCGTGGACGCGCTCCCGAAGCTCCAGCGGCAGCGACGCGACGATGGCAGACGACGCCGGCACGTCCGAGTCGTCACCCACGAGCACCACGTCGTCCGCCGCGACGAGCCGGGCACGGGCGACCTCGGCGAAGCGCGAGGGGCTCCAGCGCCGACGCGGGTCCGTCGCGCCGGGGTGCATGGCGACGAGGCGGCCGGTGACGCCGAGGCGTGCACGGACGGCGACGCGCTCGTCTTCGTCGACGTGCAGCTGCGGGTCGAGCGTGACGGGTGCTGCGCCGGCGAGCGAGACCACCTCGAGCGCCCGGACGACCTCGTGTTGGTAGTAGACGTAGCGGACCCAGCGCTCCAGGACCTCGGCGTCCTCGGTGGCGGTGCCGACGGTGTGCCGGGCACCGAGCCGGAGCAGGAACGGGTTCGAGTTGCGCCCGCCGCCGTGCACCTGGACGGCCAGGTCGAAGCGGCCGGTGAGCCGGGCGAAGAAGTCGTCGACGTCGGGTGCGTCGTCGCCGGACTCACGGACGCCGGGCGCGACGGGGAGCTCCTCGAAGGCGTGCACGGCCTCCGTCCGCCCCCGCAGCACGGCGGGCGCCGACGGGCTGCCGAGCAGGGTGATCCGGGCGTCCGGGTAGGCGGCAGCGAGGGCCTCGAACGCGGGGACCGCGAACATCAGGTCCCCCAGTCCCCCACCGCGGAGCACCGCGATCTCCCGGACGTCGTCGAAGGGTTCTCCACCGTTGCCGATCAGTTGCACCCCTCCCGTCTACCGGTCGGCGGCCCGTTCGCCACTCAGCAGGACGACCGGTTGGACGAGGAGCGCAGCCGTCCGGGCGTCGATCGGGCGGGGAAGGACGAGAAGCGCGAGTCCGAGTCCGCACCCAGCGTCCGACGAGCAGCGTTCGACTCCCGCCCGCCTCCCGGAAGGACCCCATGACGATCGCACCTCCCTCCACCGACGCCGCACGCCCGGACGCGGACGCCCTGGTCGTGACCGATCCGGTGAACGGTTCGGTCGCGTCCACCGTCACCCGCGCCACCGAGGAGGACGTCCGGAACGCGGTCGCCCGCGCCCGCGCGGCCGCCGGTACCTGGGCTCGGACGGCGCCGGCGGAGCGGGGTGCGCTGCTGCACCGCGCGGCCGAGCACGTCCGCGCGCACGCCGAGGAGCTGGCGGCACTGAACACCCGCGAGACCGGCAAGGTCCCGAGCGACGCGCTCGGCGGTGTCGAGGCCGGCGTGGGGACGCTCGTCCAGTACGCCGAGCTGGGCCCGGTGCACCGCGGCGAAGCCCTCCGCGGGCAGTTCGGTGCCGCGGACTGGTCGGTG
The DNA here is from genome assembly GCF_900101675.1 of Curtobacterium sp. UNCCL20. GTDB lineage: Bacteria > Actinomycetota > Actinomycetes > Actinomycetales > Microbacteriaceae > Curtobacterium. The sequence goes on from NZ_FNKG01000004.1 coordinate 1,957, forward strand.
CCGCACCCCCGCGGCGTGGTCCTCGCGCTGACGCCGTGGAACGACCCGGTCGCCGTCGCGTGCGGGATCCTGGGCGCCGCGATCGTCACCGGCAACACCGTCGTGCACAAGGGCAGCGAGCGGTGCCCGGCAACCATCGCCCGGCTCAACGCCCTCCTCGCCGAGGTCCTGCCGGACGGCGTCCTGGTCGGCGTCGACGGCGACCGGACCACCGGCGAGCAGCTCCTCGCCCAAGAGGGCATCGACGTCTACGCCCACGTCGGCTCGACCGCGACGGGTGACCGGCTCGCCGAGGTCGCCGCGACCACCCGTGCCCACGTCATCCGCGAGAACGGCGGCAACGACGCCGTCGTGGTGGACGCCGACGTCGACCCGACCTGGGCCGCGGCGCAGGTCGCCCTGGGGGCGTTCGCCAACACCGGGCAGATCTGCACGAGCGTCGAGCGGGTCTACGTCCACCGCGCGGTCGCCGAGCCGTTCGTCGCCGCCCTCGTCGCCGAGGCCGAGCGTCGCACCGCAGCCCCGGCAACCGAGTTCGGCCCGCTCGTCGACGACCGACTCCGGCAGACCGTGCAGGCCCACGTGGACGATGCCCTGGAGCGGGGGGCTTCGGCCCGGACCGGTGGCGTGATCCCGGACGGTGCGGGCGCGTTCTACCCCGCGACGGTCCTGACGGGCTGCACGGACGACATGCTGGTGATGACCGAGGAGACGTTCGGGCCGGTCGCCCCCGTCCGCGTCGTCGACGACTTCGACGAGGGGCTCCGGCTCGCCGCCGCGGACCGGTACGGTCTGGCCGCCACGGTCCTGACGAACGACACCGGGCACGCCCTCCGTGCCGCGGCCGAACTGCCCGTCGGCACCGTCAAGGTCAACGCCGTGTTCGGTGGTGCTCCCGGTGGGAGTGCCCAGCCCCGTGGTGCGTCCGGTGCCGGGTTCGGGTACGGTCCGCACCTGCTCGACGAGATGACGACCACGACGGTCGTGCACCTCGAACCGGCACCGCCGGCTCGAGCACAGGCCACGTCGCCGTCGCAGGCACAGCCGCAGTCGCAGACGCCCGGCGCGGCTGCCGGGGAAGCACCGGCGACCGCCGGCAGCGCCGACACCGTCGGGGGCGCACGATGACCGCCGATGTGCGCCTCGTCCGCGACCTCGTCGCCACCGTCGACGACCGCGAACCGCTCGTCGTCGTCATCGGCGACTGCATCCTGGACCGCTGGACCGTCGGCGAGGCCGAACGCGTCTCCCGCGAAGCCCCCGCCCCGGTCGTCCGGGTCACCGAGACCGTCGCGGTCCCGGGCGGCGCCGCGAACACCGCGGTCAACGCCCGCGCACTCGGCGCCCGTGTCCGCATGGTCGGACTCATCGGTGACGACGAGGCCGGCCGGACGCTCCGCGAACGGCTCGACGCGGCCGGCGTGGACACCTCGTACCTGGTCGTCGTCGAGGGCACCCGCACCACGACCAAGTCCCGTGTCGTCGGCGGCGACCGTGTCGTCGTCCGGGTGGACGAGCTCGCGGCGACCCCCACCGCCGACCACGGGGACCGCCTGGCGAAGGCCGTCGCACGTGCCGTCCGCTGCGCCGACGCGGCCATTGTCTGCGACTACGGACTCGGCGTGCAGGCCTCCGACATCGTGCCGATGCTCGATCGGGACCGCCCGGACGCCGTGGTGGTCGACGCGCACGACCTGACACGCTGGGCTGCGCTCCGGCCGGACCTCGTCACGCCGAACGCCGGCGAGGCCGCGGCGCTGCTCGGCCGCGAACTCGGCTCCGGCTCGGCTCGTGTCCCTGCGATCGTGGACGCCCGGCAGCAGGTCCTCGAGCGCACCGGCGCGCGGGCAGCCGTCGTCACGCTCGACCGCGACGGCACGGTCCTGCTGGAGCGCGACTCCGCGGACAGCGCCTTCCGCACGCGCGCCACCCCGGCATCCGAGCAGCAGGCGTCCGGCGCCGGCGACACCTTCTGCGCCGCCGCCGCCGTCGCCCTCGCCGTGCACGCCCCGCTCCGCGACGCCGTGTCGGTCGCCCAGGCCGCCGCCGACGTGGTCGTCCGCGAAGCCGGCACGTCGGTGTGCACCGCCGCCGCGCTCCTCGAGTCGGTCACGGCCCCGTCCGCGACGGTCGTCGACCACGACGAACTCGCCGATGCCGTGGACCGCGCACGCCGGGCCGGGCGCCGCGTGGTGTTCACGAACGGTTGCTTCGACGTCGTCCACCGCGGGCACACGACCTACCTCCGGCAGGCCCGCGACCTGGGCGACCTGCTCGTCGTCGCGCTGAACGACGACGACTCGGTCCGCCGCCTGAAGGGTCCGGAGCGGCCGATCAACCCGGCCGAGGACCGCGCCGGCGTCCTCGCCGCGCTCGCCTGCGTCGACCTCGTGACCGTCTTCGCGACGGACACCCCGATCCCGCTCATCGAGCGGCTCCGGCCCGAGGTCTACGTGAAGGGCGGCGACTACTCCCCCGAGATGCTCCGCGAGACCGAGGTGGTCCGGGGCTACGGCGGCGAGGTCGTGATGGTCGACTACGTCCCCGAGCACTCCACGACGGCCGTGGTCCGTCGCATCCGCGAAGCCGCATCCCGCCCCGAGCCGGACCCCGCACCGTGACCGCCCGCTGGTCCGGCTCCTGGGCGGCGGCGCCCGAACCGGCGGAGACCACCACCCCTGCGGACGTCGACGTCCTCATCCCGACCGTCGGCCGTCCGGCCGAACTCGCGACCACCCTGGCCGGGCTCGCCGCGCAGACCGACGTCGACCTGCGGCTCGTGTTGAGCGACCAGTCCCGGGACGGCGACGCCGCCACCGAGCCGGCGGTCGCCGCCATGGTCCGGGTCCTGGAGGCGCAGGGCCGCCCCGTCACACTCCTCACCCACCCGGAACGGCGTGGCCTGGCAGAGCACCGGCAGTTCCTCCTCGACCACGCCACCGCGCCCGCGGTGCTGTTCCTCGACGACGACGTCTGGCTCGAACCGGGCTCGATCGCCCGGATGGCGGACGCGCTGCACTCCCTGCGCTGCGGTTTCGTCGGCAGTCCCGTGCAGGGCCTGTCCTACCTGGCCGACCGCCGGCCCCAGGAGACGAGCGTCTTCGAGCGGTGGGACGGCCCGGTCGTGCCCGAGGTCGTCCGCCGCGGCACGTCGGCGTTCGACCGGTGGTCGCTCCACAACGCCGCGAACCCGACGCACCTCGCGGCCGAGCTCGACGTCGAGCCCGGCGGGTGGGTGCCGTACCGGGTCGCCTGGGTCGGTGCCTGCGTCCTGTACGACCGAGAGGCCCTCGAGACCGTCGGCGGCTTCGGCTTCTGGGAGTCGCTCCCGCCCGAGCACGCCGGCGAGGACGTGGTGGCCCAGTGGCGGGTGATGGAGCGGTTCGGCGGGGTCGGCATCCTGCCCTCCGGCGCCGTCCACCTCGAAGCGCCGACGACGGTCACGGACCGCCGGGTGGACGCCCCCGACGTCCTCTTCGACCAGGGAGAAGTCATACCGCGGTAGGGGGTGGTCGAGACCCCGGCGGGATGGCACCGGCTCCGGCGCTCCGTAGCGTCGTCCCCGTCGACGAGCTCCGTCGGCGGAGGGAGTCACCCGTGTTCGACCAGATCACCCCGCTCGTCGTCGAGCTGGCCGCGAGCCCGCTCGTCTACGTCGTCCTCGTCGCCCTGTGCTTCGTCGACGGGTTCTTCCCGCCGGTGCCGAGCGAGTCCGCGCTGGTGGCGATCGCCGCCGTCGCCGCGACGTCCGGGCAGCCCGTGCTCGCGGGCGTCCTCGTCGCAGCGGCCCTCGGGGCGATCGCCGGCGACTCGGTCGCGTACTGGATCGGGCGGCGGATCGGCCTCGCCCGGCTCGCCCGGTCGAAGCGCCCGCGGATCGCGGCCGCGTTCGGGTTCGCCGAGCGGCAGATGCAGCGCCGCTCGGCCAGCCTCATCCTGATCGGCCGGTACATCCCCGTCGGCCGCGTCGCCGTCAACATGACCGCGGGGGCGACCCGGCTCCCCTACCGCCGCTTCCTCGCGATCAGCTCGCTCGCCGGGCTGGCCTGGTCGGCGACGTCGATCGGGATCGCCCTGGCGGCGTCGAGCGTGCTGCACGAGCCGATCGTCGCCGCGCTCGTGTCGATGGTCGTCGCGGCCGGCCTCGGCATCGCGGTCGACCGGGTGATCGGTAGCATCAGCCGCAGGCGCGACGCGCGCGCAGCAGCAGCCGCCACCGCCGAAGCAGCACCAGCAGTCGTCGCACCCGCCACCACCGCGCCGCCGGCAGCAGTACCGACCGCAGCCCCCTCGACCACGACCCGCCCCGCACCCCGCTTGGCCCACACCGGAGAGACCGCCCGCCCGTGACCGCCGTCCTGAGACCGCCCCGGCCGACCTGGCTCCCGCTGGCGGGCCGGATCGGCCTCGTCGTCGTCGCGGTCTCCCTGTTCGCCGTCGCCGCTCCGGTCACCGCGGTGTTCTACCGCGTCCCGGTCCCGCTCGCGATGCTCGTCACCGCCGTGCTCTCGCTGAGCATCGGTCTCGCCCCGCTGTTCCCGCGGGCATCGTCGATCGCGCACCTCGCCGGCCTCGCCGCACTCGGGCTCCTCACCGCTCCGGGCACCGCCGCGCCGTGGCCGGTCTCCGTGACGAGCATGATCGGGCTCTGCGTGCTCCTCGTCGTCCTCGGGGTCCGGAGCACCTGGCGGCTGACCGCCGCGGTCTGGACCGCCGCCACGGTCCTCAGCCTCGTGCTCGTCGCGGTGTCGCCCGCCCGCTGGGCCCACCCGGACGTCTGGGCCACGAGCTTCGTGGTGAGCGCCGGCGACTCCCTCGTCCTCGCGGCGGCGGCGATCGTGATCGGGCAACGCCGGACGATCCGCCAGGAGCTGGCCGAGGCGCGCCGGGACGCCGAGCTCGAGCAGGCCCGACGGCGCTCGGTCGAGGAACGGTCCCGGATCGCCCGCGAACTGCACGACGTCGTCGCGCACAGCATGTCCGTCGTGCACATGCAGGCCGAGTCCGCCCCGTACCGCGTCGCCGACCTCCCTCCCGACGCCCGTGCCGAGTTCGCCGCCATCGCCGAGACGTCCCGCACCGCCCTCCGCGAGATGCGTCAGCTGCTCGGCACCCTGCGCGGCGACAGCGAGGCGGAGCGTGCCCCGCAGCCGCGGCTCGCCGACCTGCCCGGGCTGGTGCAGGCCACGCGGGCGGCCGGCATCCCGGTCGAGCTGCGGCTCGACACGACCGGTGGCGGTGACGACGACGCCGACCGGCTCGCCCAGCTCACCGTCTACCGGGTCGTGCAGGAAGCGCTCGGCAACGTGGCCCGGCACGCGCCGGGCGCGTCCACCGTCGTGACGGTCGGGAGCCGCGGGTCGGCCCTCGCTGTCGAGGTCGCCAACGCCGCCCCGCCCGCTGGTACCGTCCCTGCCGCACCCCCGGACGACGGCGGCTTCGGTCTCGCGGGCATGCGCGAACGGGTCGCTGCGCTCGGCGGCACGATCGACCACGGGCCGGACCCGGACGGCGGCTACCGTGTGACCGTCCGCCTGCCCACCCAGCCGGCACCGTCCAGGTCGGGACCGGCGGCCGACGGAGGACGCCGATGACGCGGGTGATGGTGGTCGACGACCAGCAGATGTTCCGCATGGGACTGCGGGCGATCCTCCAGGCCCAGGACGACATCGAGGTCGTCGGCGAGGCGGTCGACGGTGCCGACGCCGTCGCGCAGGCGGTCCGGCTGCAGCCGGACGTCATCCTGATGGACGTGCGGATGCCGGAGCTCGACGGGATCGAGGCGACCCGGCGGATCACCCGGGCACCCTCGGAACGCCCCGTCCGCGTGGTGATGCTGACGACGTTCGACATCGACGACTACGTGTTCGACGCGCTGCGCGCCGGGGCGAGCGGGTTCCTGCTCAAGGACGCGAGCGCGGACGAGCTCGTGCAGGCGGTGCGGACGGTGGCCACGGGCGACTCGCTGCTCGCGCCGCGCGTGACGCGGCGCCTCGTCGAGGCGTTCGTCGCCGCTCCCGCGCCGACGGCGCCGCGGACCGAGGTGCTCGACGTGCTGACCGAGCGGGAACGCGACGTGTTCCTGCTGATGGCGCGCGGACGGTCGAACGGCGAGATCGCGGCCGAGCTCTTCATCGCCGAGCAGACCGTGAAGACCCACGTCGGCCGGATCCTCGCGAAGCTGCAGCTGCGGGACCGGGTGCACGCGGTCGTGCTGGCGTACGAGACCGGCCTGGTCACACCGTCCTGAGACGGGGTGACCAGGCCGGTCGGGCCGATCAGGGTCAGCGGACCCGGACCTGCTTGCTCGCCTGCTTGCCGGACTGCACGCCCGTGAACGTCACGGTGGCCTTGCCGGAGACGGCCTTCCACTGCACCGAGGCGGTGCCGTCGATGACGTCGACCGTGCCGAGGTCCGTCGAACCGACCTTCACCCGGACCTGCCGGTCACCGGCGAACTCCGAGCCGGTCAGCGTCACACGCTGCCCGGGGCGCGGAGCACCGACGGAGAGGTCGATGCGCGCGCTCCGGCTCAGCGCGGCGAGGTCGCCGTTGAGTCGCAGGGACTCGGACATCGTGAAGAACGTGTCCGTCTGGTCGGTGAGCCCGACGACGTTCGCGGCACCGGGACCGAAGGCCGCGATGCGGACCTGCGTACCGGTGTGCTGCTGCGACGAACCCGCGGCGGAGGTGCCGTAGGACACCTTCATCGTGGTGCCGTCGGCCGTCACGAGGGCCGTGGACAGCGCGGTCGGCGGGGTGTTGTCGACGATCTGGCTCGAGTGGGCGTGGTCCGCCGTCGCGATGACGAGGGTGTTGCCGTCCTTCTTGGCGAAGGCGAGCGCGGCCTGCACGGCCTCGTCGAAGTCGACCGTCTCACCGATCTGCCCGCAGGCGTCGGCCGCGTGGTCCTGCTTGTCGATGCTCGCGCCCTCGACCTGGAGGAAGAAGCCCTTGCCGTTCTTCCCGCGGTTGAGCAGGTCGATCGACTTGTTCGTCAGCGAGGCGAGCGACAGCCCGGTGTCGAGCCGTGCCGGGTTCGGCGTGCACGTCACCGCTGCCTGGTCGGCGCCGCCGACGGTCGCCGTGGTGGGCGCGTAGCGGGTGGGGAAGTTGCCCGGCGTGAAGAGGCCGAGGAGCGGCTGCTTCTGGTCGGCCTTCTTCACGGCCGCCAGACCGGCGGCGTCGTCCACGAGCTGGTAGCCGCGCTGCGACGCCTGGTCGAAGAGGGTGTCGCCCTGGTACTGGCCGGCCTTCGCGGTCTGCGTGAAGCTCGCCGAGCCGCCGCCGAGGGTGACGTCCGGGCGGGTGTTCAGCAGCTGCTCGCTGATCGACCCGAGGCCGCCGTTCTGCAGGGCGTCGGTACCGCACGCGGCCGTGTCCGGGCCGTAGCAGGAGCGCGATCCGACGTGGGCGACCTGGACGGCCGGGGTGGCGTCCTGGATCTCGGCGGTGGAGACGTCGCCGGTGCGGAGGCCGTTCGCCTTCGCGGTCTCGAGGAGCGTCTGCTGCGGCTTCACGTCGATGTCGACCGAGATCGCGCCGTCGTAGGTCTTCGTGCCGGTCGCCCAGGCGCTGCCCGAGGCCGCGGAGTCGGTCACGTAGTCGGGCTTGCCCTTGTTCGCGCCGTCCTTGTTCAGCGAGTACGTCGTGTACGAGCCGGTCAGCGGCAGTGCGTCGAGCCCGGGCAGCCGACCCGCGGCGCCGTACTGGTAGTTGCGGGCGATCGTGATCTCGGAGTCGCCCATCCCGTCGCCGATGAGCAGGATGACGTTCTTCGCGTTCGCGTTCTTGATCGCCTGGCGGACGGCCTGCGTCTGGTCGCCGGCTGCACGCTGCGCGCCACCGTGCTGGTTCAGCGCGAGCTGCCCGACGGCCGCGGCCGCTCCCGGCAGGGCGATGGCGCCGGCGATGAGCGCGGCCCCGAGTGCGAGCCCCGCGCGGCGGCGGCGCTTCGGATTGTGCTGCATGGTGTTCCCCTCGTCTGTGCCCCGTACGGGTGCCATCCGAGGATGGCTGTGCAGGGGTACAGGCGGGTGAACCGGCGGGGACCGTTCCGTGAACGGCCCGCGTCGGTGGGCGGCTGCGCGGTGCCGGCGGCTGCGGGCGGCCGCGGTATCGGCCTTCGTGTCGAAACATGCACACGGATCCGGCGACACCCCACGCGTCGATCGACTCGTGGATCGTCGAAACATGCACACGCAGCAGCTGCGTGCGCATGGGTCGACACCGCACGCGTCGATCGACAGGTGGAACGTCGAACGTTGCGTGTACATGTTTCGACGGACCGGGGGCAGACGGACGGGAGGCGCGGTGCCAGCTGGCACCGCGCCTCCCGTCCGTCAGTGGGTCGCGTCTCAGTCGGCGAGGTGCGCCTGCAGGAACCAGCGGTCCTTCGTCAGACCGCGCTCGATCTCGATGACGACGTCCTGGCTGTTGAGGTCGACCTCGTCGAGGCCCTCGACCGCGCGGCGCACCTGCAGCAGCGCGGCGTCGATCTCGGCGATGACCTCGGTGATGGTGACGTCGGAGTTCTGGAAGCCCTCGGACAGCGGCGGGATAGTGGTCTTCGCGGCGACGGTCGAGATGCGCGAGTCGACCGGCAGGCCGAGGGCGACGATGCGCTCCGCGGCGAGGTCGGCCCAGTCCTGGGCGTGCTCGACGATCTGGTCGAGGAGCTCGTGCACCCCGACGAAGTTGCGGCCACGGACGTGCCAGTGCGCCTGCTTGCCGTTGACGACCAGCGCCTCGAGGTCGATCACGACCGGAGCGAGGAACTGTGCCACCCCAGCGGCGAGCTCCGGCGTGGTCGAGAACGGGGACGTGGGGGTCGTGGTGCTCGTCTGCGTGGTGCTGCTCTGCGTGGTCATGGGCTTCCTCCTACCTCGTGGCTCCACCGGTCCGCTGGACGAGGTCCGCCCGGCTCGGTGGCGCCGATGTCGACAACACTGCCTGGTTCTTTTGTATGCCGCAAGGAAGCAGAGGCTGACCTAACCCGCGGTTGGGTCGATCGCCAGCGCAGCCGACTTCCTCAGCCGACGAGGGTGTCGAAGCCCGCGTCGGCGAGCTCGATCTGGACGACGGAGCGGGCGCGCTCGACCCAGGGGCTGTCCGTGCAGCCGATCCAGACGGTGGTGCGGGGCTCGCAGTCGGCGACGCACCACTCGGCGGCCCAACCGGTGACGGCGTGGGCGAGCGCTTCGCCGTGGTCGGCGAACACGAGCGGCGACACGGCGGACACCCGGGCGCTCCGGAGCAGCCAGATGACGGTCACGCGCGGCGGGGCGGGCAGGACGCGGATCTGCTCGGGCAGCGCCGCCTCGACGAAGACCTGCCCGTAGGCGTTCTCCGGCAGGCCCTCGAGCAGGCGGGTGATCTCGGGGAGGTCGTCGACGCCGCCGGCGAGGAGGATGCGTTCGCTGGGCTGTCGCCGGGTCCGTGCCATAGGGCAACGGTAAGGGAAGCCTTACCTCATCACAAGGGGTCCGGGCCGGTTCCCGCGATACGCGCAGACGGCACCCCGAGCTCGTGTCCGAGGAACGTCCACATCCAGCGCAGCGCCACCCGGTTCGTCAGGTCCGGGACACCCTGCGCGATCTGGGTGGCCACACCGTCGCTGTACGCCGCGAGCTTGAGCGCGACCACCTCCGGTGACTCCGCCGGGGTGAACACCCCCGCTGCCGTGCCACGGCGCACGAGCCGGACGAGGCACGCCTCCCACACGCGGATGCGCTCCGCGTACTCGGCGGCAACCTCGGGCCGTCGGACCACGGCGGTCCAGTAGTCCGACCAGATGCGCCAGTGCTCCCGGACCTCGACGGTGTCGCCGAAGAGCGGCTCCACGAGCATCCGGAGCCCGGTCACCACGTCGGGTTCGGCGTCGACGGCGGCGACGATCGCTCCGTAGAAGCGTTCGGTCTCGAGCACGACGACCTCGTTGAGGATCTCCGCGACGCTGCCGAAGTGGTACGTGACGGTGCCGACGGAGACGTCCGCCGCGGCGGCGATGTCGCGCAACCCGGTGGCGCCGGCGCCGCGCTGCGCGATGACGCCACGGGCCGCTTCGACGATCATCGCCCGTCGGACCTCCGGCCGTTGCCGGACGCGTGCGGACGGGACTCCCGCGCGGTCAGGCGCACCAGCGCCCGCGCCGCCGCGCGCACCGACGCCCGCGCCGCCAGGCGCACCGACGCCACCCGCACCGCCGCCACGCGCCCCACCGTCCGTCACGCCGACGTCCTCGGGACGTCGTCCACGAAGGTGTGCTCGGCGACGAGCACCTCCGGCACGTCCGCTCCACCCTCACGCGCCCAGGCCCGGACGGTGTTCACGACGGTGAAGACCTCGGCGGACGCCGTGACCTCGGAGGCCGTCTCGACCCGTGCGGCCCAGTCCGGCTGCGCCAGCCCGATCGCCCACCGGGACGTCGCCCGCGCGGACGTCGGGTCGTCGGACCGGATGCGGTAGGTCTCGCGCGCGTCCTCGGTGAACACCAGACCGTCCGGGTAGACCCGACCGCCGCCGTACCCGGGGTCGACGTCGAGCGTCCACTCCCCCGTCTCGACGTCGTGGGTGACCGTCCGCTGCGGCAGGACCTCGACGGGGGCGACCCGGTCGATCGCGAGCGGCTCGGAGCGGACGGGGGCCTCGAACCGCACGCCGTCGTCGGAGTCGCGAGTCCAGACGGGCAGCGACACCGACGACGCGGCGGGGTCGATCGCCACCGTGGCCGCGGTGCCGTGCGGCCACACCCACGGCCAGTACGACGACGACACCGCGAGGCGCAGGCGGTGCCCGGCGGCGAAGCGGTGTCCGGTGGCGACGAGCCGGACCGGCAGCACGGCGGGGACGCCGGGTTCCAGCGGGTCGTTCCGGTCCGTGCCGTTCCGTTTGGCCGCGTTGAGCACGCCCCGCGTGACGAGCGTCGACGAGCCGTCCGGGGCGACGTCGCACAGGCGGACGGTCAGGGTGGCACGGGGCTGGTCGCTCGTCACGGCGAGGTCGACGAGCACGTTGCCGAGCACGTCGAGCGGATCGTCGAGCGCCAGGTCGAAGCACACCGACCGACCGTCCTCGGCGCGCTGGTCCGGCGGCAGGTCGGTGGCGTTGCCGAACGGGAAGAACCGCCCGGCGTCGGCGCCGGTGTGCTGCGGCGACCGGACGACGACGGCGCCGTCGGACCCGCCGCGCATGGTGTCCAGGCCGAGCACCCGGGATGCGGTCGCGGACGACGGCCACGCCTCGGCCCCGACCCACCGGCCGCGGCGTGACTCGTAGTACGTCGACGGTGCCTCGCCCTCGTTGATCCAGGCCCGGAGCGCCGGGTCGTCCTCGACACACGTCTCGACGTCCCGCAGCCACCGGTCCCACCACCGCAGGGTCTCCTGCAGGAACCCGATGGAGGGGCCAGGGGCGAGCCCGCGGTCGGGGTACTGGTGCGACCACGGGCCGACGATCCCCTTCACCGGCGCGTCGACGTGCTCGACCAGCCGGAGCACCGCGTCGCGGTACGGGTCCGCCCAGCCGCCGACAGCGAGCACCGCCGCGCTGATGCCGGCGTAGTCCTCGGCGGCGCTGCCGTGCCGCCAGTAGTCGTCGCGCTCCTGGTGCGACAGCCACACCGGGGTCATCGGCCGGTTCGACTCCAGGCGGGCGCGCCACCTCGACACCCACCCCGGTCCGACCACCTCGGGCCGCGGCGGCCGCGAGTTGAACGCGAACATCGTCGCGCCCCACGCCGCCATGTCGATGCCGAGCACCGCGCCGCCGACGTAGTGCACGTCGTTGTCGTAGCGGTCGTCGGTCGAACAGACGGTGACGATCGCCTTGAGCGCGGCCGGGGCCCGGGCGGCGAGCTGCAGGGCGTTGAAGCCGCCCCACGAGATGCCGAACATGCCGACCGCGCCGGTCGACCACTCCTGGGCCGCGAGCCAGGCGATCACGGCCTCGCCGTCCCGGAGCTCCTGCTCGCTGTACTCGTCGTCGAAGAACCCGTCGGAGGATCCGGTCCCGCGGATGTCCACGCGCACCGAGGCGTACCCGTGCGCGGCGTACCAGGGGTGCCGCTCGGAGTCCCGCGGGGCGGTCCAGTCGTCGAGCCGGTACGGCAGGTACTCGAGCAGCACGGGCACCGGGCCGGACGCGGCCGTCGGGGACCAGATCCGGGTGTGCAGCCGGACGCCGTCCGGCATCGGGATCCACTCGTCCCGGACGCTGACGCCCGGTGGCAGGTGGTCCGGTTCGCCGATGGCGGTCAACGGGCTCATGCGTCCTCCCAGTTCCGGGTGTGGTGTCCGTCGCCGCGGTCGGTCCAGCCGTCGGCGTGCCGCCAGCGCGGGACACCGTCGCCGACGTCGGGCAGCACCGTGTTCCCCGGTTCGAGCGTCGCTGCGAGGAGCGTCGACGTGTACGGGTGGTTCGGTCCGCCGAACACCCGCTCGGTCGGTCCGATCTCGACGATCCGGCCGCCGGTCATCACGGCGACGCGGTCGGCGACGCCGCGGACCACGGCGAGGTCGTGACTGATGAACAGGCAGCTGAGCCCGCGCGAACGCTGCAGGTCGGCGAGGAGCGACAGGATCCCGGCCTGCACCTGCACGTCGAGCGCCGTGGTGATCTCGTCCGCGACGACCAGGCGCGGCTCGGCGGCGAGGGCACGGGCGATGCCGACCCGCTGCCGCTGTCCACCCGACAGCTGGGCGGGCAGGCGGTCGGCGAACTCCGGGCCGAGCCCGACCTGGGTGAGGAGCGCGTCGACCCGCTCGCGGGAGGTGCTGCCGGTGAAGAGCCGCAGCGGCCGGGCGATCGCGGCGCCGACGGTCCGCCGCGGGTTGAGCGAGGTGTCGGCGTTCTGGAACACGAGCTGCACCGCCCGGCGGAGGTCCGCGGACCGTCCGGCGATCGGCTCGCGCAGGTCCCCGCTCGTGGTGCCGTCGTCGAACGTGAACACCCCCGACTCCGCCGGCACCAGGCCGGCGAGTGCGGTGGCGAGCGTCGACTTGCCGCTCCCCGACTCGCCGACGACGGCGAGCGTCTCCCGCGGCGCGATCGTGAACGAGACGCCGTCCACCGCGGCCGGCAGGCCGCGTCCGTAGCGGATCACCAGGTCCCGTGCGGTCACCACGGGGCGGACGTGCGGGCCTGGAGGCGCGGTGCCGGCCGCCCTGGCGGTGAGCGTCTCCGAGACGGTCACGGTCTCGGGCACGTGCCCCGTTCCTCCAGGCCGACGCCCGTCCGGCACCGCGGCCAGCAGGGCCCGCGTGTACTCGTGCTGCGGAGCGGCGAAGAGCGCCGCCGTGGCGGCGTGCTCGACGACCTCGCCGTCCTGCATGACCGCGATCTCGTCGGCCATCGCCGACACGACGCCGAGGTCATGGCTGACGAGCAGCACGGCCATGCCGAGCTCGCGGCCGAGGTCGGCGATGAGGTCGAGGACGGCGGCCTGCGTGACGACGTCGAGCGCGGTGGTCGGTTCGTCGAGGACGAGCACCCGCGGTCTGGCCGCGACGGCCATCGCGATCGCGACCCGCTGCTGCTGGCCACCGGAGAGCTGGTGCGGGTAGCGGCGCACGATCCTCTCCGGCGCGGGCAAGCGGACGAGCCGGACGAGCTCGAGGACGCGTTCCGGACCGTCGGGTTCGCCGTGGGCGCGGAGGGCCTCGCGGATCTGCTCGCCGACGCGCATCGACGGGGTGAGCGCCTGGCCGGCGTTCTGCGCGACGACGCTCGCGGTCCCGCCCCGCAGGGCTCGACGGCCCGCCGGGTCGAGCGCGAAGACGTCCTGGCCCTCGACCCGCACCGACCCACGTTCGATGGAGGAACCCGCACGGAGGTGCGCGAGCAGCGTCCGCGCCACGGTGGACTTGCCGCTGCCGGACTCACCGACGAGCCCGAGGGTGCGGCCGGCGTCGATCGTGAAGGACACGCCCCGGACGACCGGGACGCTGCTGCGACCGGCGGCGTACGAGATGGCGAGGTCGTCGACCTGGACGGCGCTCATGCGCGCACTCCCTTCGTGGCGCGGTCGACGCCGAGCGACTTGCTCAGCCCGTCCGCGGCGAGGTTGAGACCGACGACGAGCGTCGCCAGGGCGACGATCGGTGCGAGCGTCCCGAGCGGGACGACGGTCAGCGCGGTCCGGTTCTCCTGGACCATGAGGCCCCAGTCCGGCGTCGGCGGGTTCGCGCCGAAGCCGAGGAACGACAGCGACGCCACGAGGAGGACGATCCAGGACGCCCGCATCGCGTACTCGACGAGCACGACGTCGAGGACGTTCGGCAGGATCTCGCGGAAGACGATCGACATGGCGCGCTCCCCGCGGGCCCGTGCCGCGGTGACGTAGTCCTGCGTGATCACGGTGCGGGCGGCGCCGCGGACGACCCGGGTGACCGCCGGCGCGTAGACGATCGTCACCGCGAGCACGATCACCCAGAGCCCGGCGTCGAACACCGTGACGACGACGAGCAGCGCCAGGATCGACGGCACGCTGAGCAGGGCGTCCACGATGCGCATGACGACCTCGTCGAACCAGTTGTCCGCGTACGCCGTGACGCAGCCGAGGACGGTCCCGACGCCCACGGCGATCGTCGTCGCGAGGAACGTGACGAGCAGGGCGTACCGGCCGCCGTTGAGCGTCCGGGACAGGACGTCGCGGCCGTACTGGTCGGTGCCGAGCCAGTGCGCCCACTGCGGGCCGGCCAGCACGTCGGCCGAGTCCGTGGCCACCGGGTCGTGCCCGGCGATGAGCGGTGCGAACACGGCGAGGACGAGGTGCAGCGCGATCAGGCCGAGGCCGATCCGGAGGGCCGTGGAGCTGCGGAGCGGGGCGATCGCCGCGCCGAGGAGGGCGCGGGAGCGCGGAGCGACGGCGGTCATGCGCTGGCCTTCCGGGTGGCGGTCGTGGTGGGGCGCTCGGCAGCGCGGGCGGCCGCGCGGGCGGCAGCCCGGCGCGACGGGGTCCTGGTGCGGGTCCGCCGCTGGCGGGTGCGCAGTTTCGGGTCGAGCGCGAGCGCGACGAGGTCCGCAGCGAGGTTGCACACGACGTAGACGACGGCGCTGAGGAGCGCGATCGCCTCGATCGTCGGCAGGTCGCGGTTGAACACCGACTCGAGCATGAGCTTCCCCATCCCCGGGTAGTTGAAGACGTTCTCGACGACGACCACGCCGCCGAGGAGCCACGCGACGTTGAGCGCGACGACGTTGAGCGTCGGCAGCAGCGCGCTCGGTACGGCGTGCTTCCACACCACGCGGCGCATCGTCAGCCCCTTCAGCTCGGCCGTCGTGACGAACTCGGACGCCATCACGTCGATCGTCGACGACCGTGCGGTCCGGACGATGTAGGCGGCCATCGCCAAGGTCAGGACGATGATCGGCAGCCAGATCGTCGGCAGGAGCTCGGCGACGGTGGCGTCGCTGCCGCGCAGGACCACCGCCGGGAAGAGCGGCAGCCCGATGGCGAACAGCAGGACGAGGACGGTCGCGACCATGAACTCCGGGACGCTCATCACGACGAGGCTGACGATCGAGATCACCCGGTCGGACGCCCGGCCCCGGCGGACACCGGCGATGACACCGAGCGTCAGGGAGAGCGTCACCCCGACGACCATCGCGGGGACGGCGATGAGCATGCTGTTCCGGAACGCCGTGAACAGTGTCGGAGCGACCGGTTCCCCGCTGACGAGCGAGGTGCCGAAGTCGCCGTGCACCGCACCACCGAGCCACTCGAGGTACCGGAGCCAGACGTTCTGGTCGAGCCCGAGCGACTCCCGGAGCTGCTTGACGGCCTCGGGCGTGGCGTTCTGACCGAGCAGCTGCTGCGCGACGTCGCCGGGCAGGGCCTGCACGGCGAGGAACACGAACAGCGACGCCAGCACCACGGTGAGCACGGCGATGCCGAGACGGCGGAGGACTGGGACGAGGACGTTCATCGGCGCAGTCCGATCCGGAGGTAGTCGAACTCGAAGCCGTACTCCGAGTAGTTCACGACGTCGCGGGAGAGCCCGACCAGCCGGTCCCCGAACATCGGGGTCATGTCCGCGCCGTCCTCGACCACGAGCCGCTGGGCGTCCTGGTAGAGCGTCAGGCGCTTGGCGTCGTCCATCTCGGCACGCGCGTCGTCGAGCAGCCCGTCGAAGGTCGGGTTCGACCAGGCGCTCTCGTTGTACGACGACCCGGAGCGGAAGATCTGGTTGAGGAGCTGGTCGATCGGCCGGCCGGTGAACCAGTAGCTCACCATCAGCGGCTTCTGCATCCAGATCTGCGTGTAGTACGAGTCCGAGCTCGCGTTGCGGACCGTCAGGCTGATGCCGGCGTCGGCGACGGCGTCCCGGTAAGCGACCGCCATCGGGGTGAACACGGACTCGTACGACGACGTGTAGATCGAAGTGCGGAAGCCCTCGTGCCCGGCGGCCTTCAGGAGCGCTCGGGCCTTGTCGGGATCGTGCTCGCGGTGGTCGTCCACGAAGGCGGCGAGCTGCGGCGGCACCGGGTTGTCCCAGCCCGGGGAACCGGTGCCCTGCAGCGCCGTGTCGACGATCGTCCGCGGGTCGTAGGCGAGCTTCATCGCCTGTCGGACCCGGGGGTCGCGGAACTCGTCGCTGGTGGCGAGCATCGGGATCGTGTACCACTGCGCGTTCTTCGACCGTGCGATGGTGGCCCGGCCGGACGCGGCGACCACCCGGGCCGTCGCGAAGTCCAGGTTCGTCTGCGAGATGAGGTCGATCTGGCCGGCGAGCAGGGCGTTCACCCGGGCCGTCGTGTCCTGGATCGAGAAGAAGTCGATGCCGTCGAGTGCCGGGCGACCGGCGAAGTGGTCGTCGAACGCCTCGACGCTGCCGGCACCCGCCGGCGTGAACGACGTCAACCGGAACGGGCCGGTGCCGATGCCGGTGCGGCCGATGTCGGCGATCGCCCCCGCCGGCACGATGTAGCACTGGTACGCGGTGAGGAGCGAGGGGAACTCGGCGTTCGGCTTCGTCAGCGCGAACCGCAGCGTGTACGGGTCCACCGCGGTCATCGATCCGGCATCCATCACCTCGCCGAGGACACCGGCCTGGGGACTGCCGGTCTTCTCGTCGAGGATGTGCCGGATGCTCGCGATGGCGTCGTCGGCGCTGAACCGGGAGCCGTCGTGGAACCGGACGCCCTTCCGCAGGTGGAAGGTCCACTCGGTGCCGTCGGCGTTCGCGGACCACTCCTCGGCGAGGTCGGGGATCGTCTTCCCCTGCTGGTCGAGCTTCACGAGCCGGTTGTAGAGCGCGCCGAGGTACTCGTACGCCGACAGCGAGCTGGCGGAGTCGAGCGTCTCGGCGGCCGATGCGGCGGGCCGGGCGATGCGCAGGCGCCCGCCCCTGCGGGCCGTTCCGGTGGCAGCGGCCTCGGGCAGCGAGACCGTGCCGGCCGAGGCGCCGGTGCTGCACCCGCTGAGGGTGAGCAGGCCGAGGCCGGCGAGTCCGGCGGCACCGGTCAGGAGCGCTCGACGGCTCGGGCCGCGGGCGTTCCGGGGTTCGGGGACGATGGGTTGCATTCGGGGTGACCCCTCCTGGTAATCGTTCCGGTGAACGATAGAGGGGTTCCGGCGCTCCCCCAAGTCCCGTGACGCGACCCGGCTGTCCCGAGAACGCGCTCCGATCGGCTGTCCTGCACCGATGCAGGGGTACCGACGCATCGACGGGCCGGGGGCAGAACGTTTACCAAGCCGTTACATCCGCACCCGCCGAGCACGGGATGATCGGACGATGGCGACCTTCACCCGCGGATTCGGCGGTCGACGCGACGACCGCGACGACTCCCGCATCCCACCCGGCCAGACCCTGGTCCGCGACTGGCCGGTCCTCTCGGCCGGCGCGACCCCCGAGATCGAGCCCGCCGAGTGGGCCTTCACGATCCGCACCGAAGCCGGCCTCCACACGTGGACGTGGGACGAGGTGCAGGCCCTCGGTGTCGAGGACGTCACCGTCGACATCCACTGCGTCACCCACTGGACCAAGCTCGACATGCCCTGGCGTGGGGTCCCCCTCGACCGCATGTTCGAGGACGTCGAGACGTCGCTCGACTACTGCATGGTGCACAGCTACGGCGGCTACACGACGAACGTCCCCCTCGACGAGCTGCTCGACGGGAAATCCTGGATCGCCTTCGAGGCCGACGGTGCACCGCTCGAGCCCGAGCACGGCGGACCGGCCCGCCTGCTCGTCCCGCACCTGTACTTCTGGAAGAGCGCCAAGTGGGTGCGCGGGATCGTCATGCAGTCCGACGACGAGCCCGGCTTCTGGGAGAACGCGGGCTACAACCTGCACGGCGACCCGTGGAAGGAAGAGCGGTACTGGTGACGCTCCCCGACACGGGCCTGGAGGCACGGATCACCCGGTCCCCCGGTCCCGCCGCGCGCAGGCGGCCGGCCTGGCACGCCGCGACGGTCGCGTCGGTCGCCGCCGAGACGCCGAACGCGCGCCGCATCGTCCTCGACGTCCCGACCTGGCCCGGCAACGACCCGGGCCAGCACCTCGACCTGCGGCTCACCGCCGAGGACGGCTACCAGGCATCTCGTTCCTACTCGATCGCCTCGTCCGGCGACGCCCCGTCAGTGCTGCTCGCGGTCGACCGGGTCGACGGCGGTGAGGTCTCGCCGTTCCTCGTGGACGCGGTCGAGGTCGGTGACGCGCTCGAGGTGCACGGTCCGCTCGGCGGGTGGTTCGTCTGGCATCCGGACACCACGGCCCGCCCGGTGCAGCTCATCGCCGGCGGATCCGGCATCGTGCCGCTCGCCGCCATCGCCACGGCACACGCCGACGCCGGCGACGCCGCACCGTTCCGGCTCCTCTACGCCGTGCGGACCCCGGAGGACGTGTTCTTCCGCGCAGAACTCGACCGTGCCTCCGACGCCGGCGTCGAGGTCACGCACGTGTACAGCCGCACCGCTCCCCCGGGATCCACGACCCCGGCCGGCCGGCTCACCCGCGATGCCCTGGCCGCCGCGGTGTTCCCGCCGGACGCCGGTGCCCTGGTCTACGTCTGCGGGTCGACGCCCTTCGTGGAGCAGGTGCTGCGCTGGCTCGGCGAACTCGGCCACGACACCACCGACGTCCGCGCCGAACGGTTCGGGGGCAGCTGATGCCGATCGTCGACGGCAACGCCCTCGCCGGGCCCCTCGCCTCGGTGCTCGGCGCCGACGCGACACTGGCCGTGCTGCGCTGCGCCGGGTGCGGCACCGCCGATCCGCTCGCGCTGACACGGGTGTACCGGACGCCGATGGGCTCGGTCGCACGCTGCCGCGGGTGCGACACCGTGCTCGTCACCGTGGTGGACGCGGGCGACCGCCGCTGGGTCGGGCTTCCCGGCACCCGGGCCGTCGCGACGTCCGACACCTGATCCCGTGGCACGCGCAACCTCTGGAACTGCCCGTGCGGGAACCTTGCGGAAAGCCGCACGGCCCAGAACCGGACCGATCCGATCTGCCGCGCGCTCCGGATACATCCTCGGAGACCACGCCGGGCCACCCACCCGGCGCTCTGAGTGGGCACGGTCGCCCGCGCGCCTGGTGGGCGCGGGGACCCGAATCCTGCGCCCGCCGGGCTCGACCAGCCCGCCGGGCTCGACCAGCCCGCTGCGCTCGAACGCCGCAGCAACGACGAAGGCCCCGGTCGTGGGGACCGGGGCCTTCGTGCGCTCCTGACCGGAGCAACCGAGCGGATGACGAGATTCGAACTCGCGACCCTCACCTTGGCAAGGTGATGCGCTACCACTGCGCCACATCCGCGTACCCGAGCACTCTACCCGCAACCGCCCGTCTCCATGCGATCCGGCCGGAACCGGGCGTGTCCCGGGTCCGGAGAGTTCGATCGGACCATGAGCTACGTGCACGACAACCCCGGCGGAACCGAAGCCCACGGAGTCGACCTGGTCGACGGTGACACCCCCGCGGTGCGCATCCTCGTGCACGGCGACCTCCCGACCACCATCGAGCACGAGGGCCGCACCTGGCTGTCGAACGGTGAGAGCCACGACGACGGCGACGACCAGGCACCGCCGATCGCCGTCTACCGTCCGGTCGGGGAAGCCACCCCGCCGGACGACGGTCCGGTCGAGGAACCGTGACCACCGTCACCCGGGAACACCGGCTCGTCGACGCGTTCGTCGCGCTGACGGACACGCTCGTCGCGGACTACGACGTGGTCGACCTCCTGCAGACCCTGGTCGACCGGGTCGTCGAGATCTTCGACGCGACGGCGGCCGGCATCCTCCTCGCCAGCCCGCAGGGCGAACTCGAGGTCCTCGCGTCGACCGACGAGGGGTCGGGGTTCCTCGGACTCCTGCAGCTGAGCGCCGGCGAGGGACCCTGCATCGAGTGCTTCGCCACCGGTCTTCCCGTGACGGCCGGGGACCGCGAGGAGATGCACCGGCGGTGGCCGACCTTCGCCGCGGCCTCGGAGACCTCGGGGCTCGCGTCGGTGCACGCCATCCCGATGCGTCTCCGTGAGACGACCATCGGGTCGCTCAACCTCTTCCGGGAGTCGGGCGGTGCGCTCGGCGCGGACGACGCCCTCGCCGCCCAGGCCCTCGCGGACGTGGCGACCATCAGCATCCTGCAGCACCGGAACCTCGAGCACTCGACGCTCGCGCAGCAGCAGCTCCAGCGTGCGCTCGACAGCCGGATCGTCATCGAGCAGGCGAAGGGCTTCGTGGCCCACACCCACCACGTGGGCACCGACGAGGCGTTCACCCTGCTCCGCGAGCACGCCCGCTCCCACCAGGAGCGGCTGGCCGACGTGGCCCTCGCCGTCATCGAACGCCGTCTGGTCCTCCCGTGAACCGGGGCGGGCAGAAACCGAGAGCGGATCCGGGTTCCGCGCGTACCGTCGCCGACAGCGGACGACGAGTAGCCCCGGCCCCCGGTTACAGCGCTGCAGCTGAACCCAGGAGGGCGTCATGAGCGACGACACCATCGTGCCGAGCGACGACACCATCGTGCCGAGCGGCTACCGGAAGACCGAACCGCGGACCGGTCGGAAGGACACCACGTCGACGTACTCGGCGCTGCTCGTCGAGGTCCGCGGCGCCGGACTCCTCCGGCCGCGCACGGGCTGGTACTGGGGGCTCGTCGGGGTCCTCACCGCCCTGCTCGCGGTGACCATCGCAGCGTTCACCGTGCTCGGTGGCAGCTGGTGGCAGCTCGTCGTCGCCGGGGTCCTCGGTCTGCTGTTCACCCAGTTCGCGTTCCTGTCGCACGAGGCCGCGCACCGCCAGGTCTTCGCGTCGCACCACTGGAACGACCGTGCCGCGCGGTACGTCGGCACCTTCCTCACCGGGGTGAGCTACGCCTGGTGGACGGCGAAGCACAACCGGCACCACGCGAACCCGAACACCGTCGGCAAGGACCCGGACATCTCGTTCGACGCGATCTCGTTCCGCCCGGAGGACGCCGTCCGGCGTACCGGGTTCCTGCACGTCCTCGTCCGGGTGCAGGGCTACGCGTTCTTCCCGATGCTGCTCGTCGAGGGCGCGAACCTGCACTGGCAGTCGATCCGCACCCTGACGAGCCGCGGAACCGTCAAGCACCGCTGGGCCGAGGCGTCGGTGTTCGTCGGTCGGTTCGTCCTCTACCTCGGTGCGGTGTTCTGGGTCCTGCCGCTCGGCATCGCGTTCGCGTTCCTCGGCGTCCAACTCGCGGTGTTCGGTTTCTGCATGGGCATCGCCTTCGCCCCGAACCACAAGGGCATGCGGATCATCGAGGCCGGCGAGCGTGTCGACTTCCTCTCCCGCCAGGTCCTGACGTCGCGCGACATCAGCGGCGGCCGCTGGGTGGAGTTCTTCATGGGCGGCCTGAACCACCAGGTCGAACACCACCTGTTCCCGAGCATGGCTCGCCCGAACCTCCGCGCGGCTCGGGTCATCGTCCGTCGCTACTGCGACGAACAGGGCGTGCCGTACACGGAGACGACGCTGGTGCGCTCGTACGCGATCGTCGTCCGCTACCTCAACGAGGTCGGACTGGCCGCGAGGGACCCGTTCGCCTGCCCGATGGTCGAGCGCTTCCGCTGACCGCGTGCCGCCGCCGCGAGCACGGCGAGCACGCTCGCGGTGAGCACCGAGCGGTCGCTGCCGGCTGCCCAGTGGGTCCCGTCCTCGTCCCGGTGCTCGATGAAGGTGACGGCGTCGCTGCCGCTGCCCGTCGTCCGCGACGACTGGTGCAGGGACACGACGTCCACCGTGATCCCGGTCTGGGCCAGGAGCTCGGTCACCGCCTCGACGGGGCCGATCCCCCGGAAGGTCCCCCGGTGCTCGACGCCCTCGGCACGGATCGCGACGTGCGTGACGTCCAGCCCGTCCTCGCCGCCCACCGTGAGGTCGAGGAGCTCCGGCGCGCCCTCGCCGGACCGGAGGTACGACCGCTCGAACAGGGCGAGCAGGCCCGCGCCGTCGACCTCGGTCCCTGACCCGTCGGTGTACTCCTGGACGCGACGAGCGAAGTCGATCTGGAGCCGGCGGGGCAGCTCGATGCCCGATGCTGCTTCGAGGAGATGGGCGATCCCGCCCTTGCCCGACTGCGAGTTCACCCGGATCACCGCGTCGTAGCTCCGGCCGAGGTCGGCGGGATCCACGGGCAGGTACGGCACGCGCCACGCGGTCTCCCGCTCGCTGCGGCCCTCTGCCTCGGACCGGCGGCGGTGCTCCGCGAACCCCTTCCGGATCGCGTCCTGGTGCGTCCCGCTGAACGCGGTGTGCA
The DNA here is from genome assembly GCF_900101675.1 of Curtobacterium sp. UNCCL20. GTDB lineage: Bacteria > Actinomycetota > Actinomycetes > Actinomycetales > Microbacteriaceae > Curtobacterium. The sequence goes on from NZ_FNKG01000004.1 coordinate 24,680, forward strand.
CCAGGTCGCCGACGTACGGGTGCCGCGGGTGCAGTTCGATGCGGTTGGCGTCCTCGACGACTCGACGCACCGCGTCGATGTCCGAGAAGTCGATCATCGGGTCGACGCCCTGGGCATGCAGGTTGAGCGCGAGCGTCGCGATGTCGACGTTCCCGGTCCGTTCGCCGTTCCCGAAGATGCACCCCTCGACACGCTGCGCCCCCGCGAGCACCGCCAGTTCGGCGCAGGCGATCCCGGTCCCCCGGTCGTTGTGCGGGTGGACGGACAGGATCACCCCGTCGCGGCGCGCGAGGTTCCGGTGCATGTACTCGATCTGGTCCGCGTACACGTTGGGGGTCGCGATCTCGACGGTCGCCGGGAGGTTGAGGATCACCGGTCTCTCCGGCGTCGCTCCCCAGAGCTCGGTGACCGCATCGCACACCTCGAGCACGAAGTCCGGTTCGGTGAGGTTGAACACCTCCGGCGAGAACTCGAAGCGCACGTTGTCCAGGTCTCCGGCGAGGTCGAGGACGTCCTGGGCGCCGGCGAGGATCATCCGGCGGAGCTCGGCGCGGTCCTTGCGGAGCACGACGTCGCGCCACGCCGGGGCGGTCGCCGTGTACATGTGGATGACGACGGGGTTCCGGATCCCGCGGATCGACTCCACGGTCCGTTCGATGAGGTCCCTGCGAGCGGGTGTGAAGACGACGACCGTGACGTCCTCGGGTGCGAGTCCCGGCTCGGTCGCGAGCAACCGCACGAACGCCTCGTCCGTCTCCGAGGCGGACGGGTAGCCCACCTCGATCTCCTTGTAGCCCATCCGCACCATCAGCTCGAAGAACCGACGTTTGCGTGCCGGGTCCATCGGTTCGGCGAGGGCCTGGTTGCCGTCGCGCAGGTCGACGGGGACCCACAGGGGCGCGGTCGTGAGGTACCGGTCCGGCCACGTGCGTCCGGTGAGCGGGACCGCCACGCGTTCCCTGACGTCCTGGTACCGGTGCGACGGCATCTGCGAGGACCGCTGCCGGTTCCAGGAGGGTGCGCCGTCGGGGACCGGTCCGGCCGGGGTGGAGATGCCGTCGTTGCTCATGACCGAGCTCGCTACCATGACTCCTCAGACAAGTAGAGGAGTACTTGATGCAGCATGATGGAGCCGTGACTCCCGTGCGCCGCGAACCCCTCGCCGAACAGGCAGCCGTCGCGCTCCTCGACCGGATCCGGTCCGGCGAGTGGCCCCTCGGAGCCCGACTGCCCGGCGAGACCACGCTCGCGCCGCAGCTCGGCGTCGGGCGGTCCACGATCCGTGAGGCCGTCCGGCAGCTCGCCGGACGAGGGGTGCTGACCTCGCGGCAGGGCGCGGGTGTCTTCGTGACGTCACTCGACGTCCCCGAGGACTGGGAGCACGTACTCCGCCGAGCGGACATCACCGCGGTCATCGAGGCGCGCACCGCCATCGAGGTCGAGGCCGCCGCGCTGGCGGCCACCCGCCGGACACCCGCCGAGCTTCGCGGCCTGCGTCGCGCCGTCGAGCACCGCGGTGGGCACCGTGACGCGATCGAGGAGCACGTCGACGCCGACACCGCGCTGCACCGCGCTGTCGTCACCGCGGCCCACAACCCGATCCTCACCGAACTGTTCGACGGCTTCACCCCGCGGAGCCGCCAGGCGATGATCGAGTTGCTCCGCATCGGCGGCGAGTACGGCTCCGACGACGACCAGGCGGTGCACATCGGCATCGTCGATGCGATCGCCGACCGCGATCCGGTCGCCGCAGCGGAGCGCACCCGAACTCACCTGGCCACACTCACGGCCCGGCTCGGACCGGTCGGCTGACCACGGCATGAACGGGCTGCCGGACGGCGGGAGGGCTGCCAGGGTGGGCCGGTCTGACGGCCCGGTGTCGCGCCTCCAGGCGGTCACCACACTGTCGGACTGGAGGCGCGACCCGGCACCGCCACCACGCTGCGGATCGCGTGTGGGCGTCACCAGGGCAGCGGGCCTGCCTCGTCGGTGAGCGTGCCCGTCAGCCCGTCCGGACCCGTCGTCGCGAGCGCGACGACGACGCGCGCGCTGTCCGCCGCCGAGCGGCCGATGCCGAACGCCGCGGTCATGTCCGTCGCCGTCGGGCCCGGCTCGACCGCGTTGAAGCGGATGCCCGGGTGTGCCTTCGCGTACTGCAGCGTGAGCATCGTCGCGGCGGCCTTCGATGCGGAGTAGAGCGCGAGGGGCAGCCCGTACTCCGCCCGCTCCGGGTTCGTGACCGCCCAGAACGAGCCGGCGCTGCTCGACACCGTGACGACGTTCGGCGCTGCCGACGCGCGGAGGAGCGGCAGGGCTGCCTCGGTGACGCGGACGATGCCGACGGCGTTCGTGTCGAAGGACCGGAGGGCAGCGGGGCCGTCGAGGTCGGTCGTGAGGACGCCGGCGTTGTGCACGACGACGTCGAGCCCGGTGCCCGCCGCCGCGATCGTCGCGAGGGCCGCGCGGACGGAGTCGTCATCGGTGACGTCGAGCTGCACGGAGCGTGCCCCGACCTCGGCGGCGGCGGCAGCACCGCGGGCGGGGTCCCGGGAGCCGATCCAGACGTCGTGCCCGAGGGCGACGAGCTGACGGGCGGTCTCGCGGCCGATGCCCTTGTTGGCACCGGTGATGAGTGTGACGGTCATGGGTGGTCCTTCCGGACGGGTGGGAAATGGACGGGGCGAGCAGCCCGTTCGAGACCGTATGCACGATCTCCTCGCCCACCCAGAGCCCTCCCGTGACCAGGTCCTGACAGGACCCCCGCAGCACGCACGCGCCGGTCACGGTGTCGCCGGCGGCCGCGGGCACGGGCCCCTTGCGGCCTACCTGCGGGCGCGACGCGGGCTCGTCTCGCCAGAGGACGCCGGGCTGGCCGTCACGGGGACCCGGCGGGTGGCCGGGCTCCGGCGCGAGGAGGTCGCGATGCTCGCCGGGATCAGCGCCGACTACTACCTGCGACTCGAGCGCGGTCGCGACCGGAACCCATCGGCACAGGTGCTCGAGGCGCTCGGGCGGGTGCTCCGCCTCGACGACGAGCACCTCGCGCACATGCGGGACCTCGTGGCGCAGCCGTCGCGACGGCCCGGTGCGGCTGCGGAGCCGGGTTCGGAAGCCGCAGCCGTCCCGGCCGGGGTGCTGCGACTGCTCGAGGGCATGGTGCAGCCCGCCTTCGTCGAGGACACCGCGTTCGACGTGCTCGCCGCCAACGCGCTCGCCCAGCGGCTCTCCCCCAGGCTGGTGCCCGGCCGGAACCAGCTGCGCGACCTGCTCACCGAGGCGGACGACTGGGCGCTGCTCCCGGACCACGACGCGATGGCCCAGTGCCTCGTGGGCAACCTCCGACGGATCACCGCGCCCGGAGACGACGGCCGGCCGGCGCAGCTCGCCGCGGAGCTGGAGGAGGTCAGCGACCGGTTCCGGGAGCTCTGGGACCGACACGACGTGCAGGGGCAGTCCGGCGGGACCGTCCGGTTCCTCCACCCCGAGGTCGGGCCGCTGGTCCTCGACCGGGAGCGGCTCGCCGTCGAGGGCGCTGCGGGTATCCGGCTGGTGGTCCTGCACGCGATGCCGGGGTCGGACGCCGCAGCGAAGCTCGCGCGGCTCGCCGGCTGACGGGGGTTCCACCCGGGCGGGCGCGTCCAGCCGGTACGGACTACTGTCCGTCGTGGTGACCCGAGTCCCCGGCCGCCGGAACGATCTCATCGTCCGAAGCGACCGGAAGCGCCATGACCTCCCCCACCCAGACCGGCTTGTCCGCGATCGACCCCGTGTGGTGGTCCGAGGTGGACGCGTGGACCTGGCGAGCGATGTCGGGAGCCGCGCTCATCGGCACGGTGACGCTCGAGTCCCAGTACGTCCTGCGGCTCGCCGACGGAGACCTCGCCGGAGTGCACACGAGCCTCGAGAGCGCCAAGTCCCAGATGGACGCGTGGGTGCGCTGGCAGTTCCGGGCACCGCTTTCCTGAGCGGTAGGGGTCACTGACCGGCTCCCCGGGTGACGACGAAGGCGTCGAACAGCGTCTGCCCGGAACGGTCTGTCGTGGACGCGTCGAGCGTGATGCCGGCGCGGCCTTTCGGTACGTCGATTGGGATGCGGGAGGTGACCCCGCAGGTGATGTCAGCCTGTCCGAGGACGGACATCGACTCGAGACTCTCGCCTGGGCCGGCGGTCGCAGCGGTGTAGTCGCTGACGGTGAGGTGCACCTTCTTCGAGGAGCGGCAGACGGCGAGGACGTCGTACGGGCCGGCGAGGTCGTACTCGAGGGACACTGACGCGCCGGCTTTCTCGTCGCCGTTCTCAACGGTGAGACGGCCACCAGCTCCGCCGTGTTCGTCGTCACCGGCGACGTTCATCTGCGCTGACGTCTGACTCATCCACGCGGTGTAGTCCTCCGGGACAGCGTCACCGTGGCTCCCTCCGGTGCAGCCGGTGAGGATGACTCCTCCGGCGATTCCAGCGAGGAGCGCGGCGGCCGGCCGGCGGATGGCGGTGTTCACGTGCCGATCATGCCGCGTCCGTCCGGGGTTCGGCGACCCCGTCAACGCGGGTCGCGAGCTGCCACGGACCCCGCGTGGTCCGTGCGGATCGCGTCACGGACGTTGCCGCTGACCGCCGCATAAGGTGAGAGGTACGCAACAAGGGGGAGCGATGAGCGAGAGCATCAACACGTGGGGAGGCACGACGCCGAACGTGGCCGCGGAGCCGCAGTTCGTGGTTCGGCGGCCCAGGTACCAGTCGTTGATGTTCGAGGTACTCGGCGGGACCGTTGCCGTCATCGGCGTGATCGGTGGGTTGAGCGACCTCCTCACCGACGCTGAGAACGGCGCTTCGAGCTTCGGGTTCTTCCTGCTGTTCTTCGTCGGCGGCGGAGCCCTGTTCTTCCTCCTCGGCGCTGCCCTCGGCGCGGGACGCATCAACGTGTACGACCAGCACCTCGACGTGAAGTCCGGGTTCGGGAAGTACCGGCGGCGGAACATCGACGACCTCCACACCCTCCGGTACGGGTCCCAGTCGCAGGGCGGCGGGCCGACGTTCATCAGCCTCACCGGGTGGAACGACCGCCGGAAGAAGCAGTTCACGGTCTTCACCGGGTACCGCGGGTACCGGGACTTCACCACCTGGCTGCCGAACGTCGCCCGGAGCAGTGGGCTGACTGCGAACGCGCCGGCCTCCCCACCTGACCGGCCCAGCCGCTCCAGCTGCTCCCTCGTCGCCATCCCCACCCGGCGTCAGCGTGACCGAGCCCGGTACTCCCCCGGCGGCCCGCCGCATGCCCGGGCGAAGTGCGCGTAGAAGCTCGACTGCGACCCGAACCCGGCTGCGTGCGCGATCTCCGACGTCGTCATCGAGGTCGTCGCGAGCAACCGCTGCGCCTCGGCGACCCGGCACCGGGTGAGGTACTCGAGGATCGTCGTGCCGACGTCCTGCCGGAACACTGCCATCGCGTGGTGCGGGTGCAGGTGCGCCGCCGCGGCGACGTCGGCCACCTCGATCGGCTCACGGAACCGGTCGACCACGAACCGCACCATGTCGATCACCCGGTGCATGGCGTCCGCGGTGCCGTGCCCGCCGCCCGGGCGGAGGTCGACGGCATTCCGGTGGTGTCGCAGCAGCCGTCGGACGAGTGCCTGCGCCTCGAGGTTCGCGATGATCTCGGCGCCGTCGTCCGCGAAGTCCCGCTGCCACGAGCCGAGCATCGACTCGACGTCACGACCGGCGGCATCGGTCGGCACGACGACCGGGCGGTTGAGGAGCATCGCGCCGAGGTCGTGGTCCGGCAGCCTCCAAGCGAGCACCTCGCTGAGCGGGATGTGCACCCAGCGGAACTCGCCCGTGCCCGTCCCGTCACCCACGAGCTGATGCGGGGTCCAGCCCCAGAAGAGCGCGATCTCACCGGCGTGCACGCTGACCGGCGCACCGCCGAACCGGTAGTCGAGGTGCCCGTCGAGCACGAGGTTGATCTCGAGGTCGTCGTGCCGGTGGGACGACGGCATGAGCGGGGCCGGGCCACGGTGGCTCCAGTACGCCGCTTCCATCGTCTCCACGTCGAGCACACGGCGAGCCTACGACAGCGACCCACGAACCCGACGACGACCACAGCGCGGTCAGCACGCATCCGAGGATCCTGGAACCCCGCCGTCCGAAGCCGGAGGCTCGCACCCACCCCCGCTTCCTACCGTGGTCCCATGACCAAGATCACCATCATCGGCGCCGGCGGCTTCGTCTTCCCGTTCCGCCTCATCGGCGACCTCGTCTCGTTCCCGGCGCTCCAGGGTGCGACGCTGCACCTCATGGACCTCGACGCGGGCAGGGTCGCCCGCACGGCGAACGCCGCCCGCGAGCTCGTCGCGCACCACGGCCTCGGAACCGAGGTGCTGGAGACCACCGACCGCCGCGAGGCCCTCGCGGGCGCGGACGTCGTCATCATCACGTTCCAGGTCGGCGGCGTGGAGTCGTACAGGTGGGACGTCGAGATCCCCCGGAAGTACGGCATCGACCAGGCCGTCGGCGACACGGTCGGCCCCGGCGGCGTGTTCCGCTTCCTGCGATCGGTCCGCGCCTACGAGGACATCGCCCGCGACGCGCTCGAGCTCTGCCCGGACGCCCAGTTCATCAACTACGCGAACCCGATGGCCATGGCCACGGCGTTCCTCAACGCGAAGGGCCTGCGCACGGTCGGCCTCTGCCACAGCGTGCAGGGCACCACGCGCATGCTCGCCCGGACCCTCGACGTGCCGTACGACGAGGTCGAGTTCGTCAGCGCCGGCATCAACCACCAGGCGTGGATCCTCGAGTTCAAGCGTCGCAACGGCGAGGACCTCTACCCGCGCCTCCGCGAGGTGATGACCGCGAAGCACCGGCGTGGCGTCGCGGCGGCCGACCTGCACGACGACGACGGCTACCACAGCGAGGCAGCCGCGGCGGCGAGCAACTACGAGGGCGGCAACGAGCAGGTCCGCACGCAGCTGATGCGGTCGTTCGGGTACTTCGAGACGGAGTCGAGCCACCATGCGAGCGAGTACGTGCCGTACTTCCGCAAGGACCCGGAGACGGTGCTCGAGTACATCCCGGAGCGCTGGGACTACTACGAGATCTGCCTCGCCCACGACGAACAGGGCGACGTCGACCAGCAGCTCGAGAAGCTCAAGGCCGACCTCTCCCCGTCGGTCGAGTACGGCGCGAGCATCGTGAACGCGATCGTCACCGGCGTCCCGGCCGTGGTCTACGGGAACGTCCCGAACAGCACCGGCGTGATCGCGAACCTGCCGTCGGACGCCTGCGTCGAGGTCGCCTGCCTGGCCGACGGCAACGGCGTCACCCCGACGTCGTTCGGCGAACTGCCGCCGCAGCTCGCGGCGATCAACCGGACGAACACGAACGTGCAGACCCTCGCCGTCCGCGCGGCGCTCACCGGCAACGTCGAGCACGTCCACCACGCGGTCGCCCTCGACCCCCTCACGGCGGCGCACCTCACCCTCGACCGCATCGCCGAGATGACCGACGAGCTCCTGCACGCGCACGCGGCGCTGCTCCCGGAGTCGCTGCGTCCGGCGGACGCCGTCGCGAGTCGACAGGACGTCGGCCTGGAGGCCCGCCCCGCGTTCGTCTGAACCGTCCGGCCCGGCGTGGGGTCGGGTCGAGAACCAGACCCCGCGCCGGGCGCGCGGCGACGCGCGGACGCACCACGGGCCTCCCGGCCCGATCTGCACGGCACCACGACCTCGAAGGAGAGGACCATGCCGACCCGACCACCCACCCAGCTCGCCCGACGAGGGTTCCTCGCGCTCGCCGGCATCTCGATGGCCGGCGCACTCGCCGCCTGCGCCGGCCAGGGCACCGCTGCCCACGGCGGCACGAAGCACATCCGCCTGTCGACTTGGAACATCCCGACCGACATCACGAGCTACCAGACGATCGCCGACGAGTTCGTCGCGGCGCACCCCGGCACCAGCGTCGCCGTCGAGGTCACCACCGGACAGTTCCACCAGTGGTTCATCACCCGGCTCGCCGCCGACCTCGCGCCCGACGTCATCCGGATCACGCCGCAGCAGATCGGCAGGTACGCCGCGAACGGCAGCCTCGTCGACATCTCGGGCTCGATCCCGAAGGACTACCAGCAGGACTACAGCACGCCGTTCTGGGCGATCGGCGCCCGGGATGACGGCGTGTACGGCGTCTTCCAGCACACCGACAACTTCATCACCTACTACAACCGCGAGGTCATGGAGCGGATCGGCGTCACCCCACCGGAGACCCTCGCGGACGCGTGGACGTGGGACGAGTTCCTCGACGTCGCGAAGGAGGTCAAGCAGGTCACCGGCAAGTACGCGTTCGGGTACGGCTGGTCCGCGCCCGAGACCGCGTACCGGTGGCTGCCGTTCGTGTACCAGAACGGAGGCGCGTTCCTCGGTGAGGACGGCGCGACCCCCTCGATGGACACCCCCGAGGCCATCGACGCCCTGGCGTTCGGCCGGAAGTGGTACGCCGACGGCCTCGCCACCACCGGCAACCTCTCGAAGAGCGGCGGCGGGGACGTCTCGCGCAACCTGTTCCTGACCGGGCAGATCGGCATGATGCTGAACAACCCCGAGTCGATCGTGCAGCTCGACACCGACATGCGGGACAACTGGGGCACGGCGCCGATGATCCGGAACGAGGGTGAAGCGAGTGACCTGGGCGGCAACGCCCTGGCCGTCACGAAGTCGAGCAAGCACCCGGAGCTCGCGGCCGAACTCGTGGCGATGATCACCTCTCGGCCGAAGATGCAGCAGTTCTGCCACGACGGCAACTGGCTGCCGGCCCGCGAGTCCCTCGACGCGGCGGACATCGGGTACGCCGCGAACTCGGACACCATGCAGCGGTTCATCGACCAGGGGTCCACCATCCCGCTGTCGATGGTGAAGGCCGAGAGCGGGCAGTACTTCTCGTCGCTCAACGCGGTGTTCGCCGACTACCTCGACCTGTGCCTGCTCGGCCAGCTCAGCCCGAAGGAGGCCTCGAGCCAGATGATGGAGGCGATGCGCAGTGTCACTGCGAACTGAGACCGCGCCGGTCCGCACGACCGCGTCGACCGCACCACCCACCGGAGGGCTCCCCGCGGGCACCGCCGCCCGTCGACGCCGAGGCCGCTTCGTCCCCTGGGTGTTCGTCGGCCCCGCCGCGCTGCTGTTCCTCGGCTTCTCACTCATCCCGATCGTGACCGCGATCGCCCTGAGCTTCCAGGACTCGAGCACCTCGCTCGGCGACGGCACCTGGGTCGGCGGGAAGAACTTCGTCGACATGGGCTCCGACCCGCTCATCGGGACGGCGCTCCGGAACACCCTCGTCTTCACGATCGGGACCGTCCCGACCGCGATGGCGATCGGCCTCGCGCTGGCGGTTGCCCTGAACCGACCGTTGCCCGGGCGTTCGGTGTTCCGTGCGCTCTTCTTCGTGCCGATGGTCGCCGCCGGCGTCGTCGTCGGCGTCATCATGTCGTGGATCTTCAACGGGGACTACGGCGTCGTGAACAACCTGCTCGAAGCGCTCGGACTCGGCCGCGTGCCGTGGCTGACCGCACCGGGATGGGCGATGGCGACCCTGATCATCGTCGTCGTGTGGACCCGGATCGGGTTCTGCATGGTGATCTACCTCGGCGCGTTGCAGTCCGTGCCCGCCGAGCTGAAGGAGGCCGCCGCGATCGACGGCGCCTCACGGTGGGTGCGCTTCCGGACGATCACCTGGCCGCTCCTCCGCCCGACGACGTCGATCCTGCTCATCCTCAACGTGGTGTTCTCCCTGCAGGCGTTCGACGTCATCTACGTGATGACCGGCGGCGGCCCCGGGTTCTCCACCACAGTGCTCATCCAGTACGTGTTCCGATCCGCGTTCATCGACGCGCGGATGGGGTACGCCGCGGCGCTCGGGCTGGTGCTCGTCGCGATCCTGCTCGTGTTCACGCTGCTCCGGCAGCGCGCCAGCCGCAAGGCGGAGGAGATGCTCTGATGGCCGTACTCACGACGTCGGGACCGCAACCGGTCCGCGCTCGCCGACCGCGCCCGGGCCGATGGGTGCTCGTCGCCGGACTCACCGCGCTGGCGATCCTCATGGTGTTCCCGCTGTACTGGATGGTCGTCTCGGCGCTCACTCCCGGCGGCCAGTCGCAGAGCGGGACGTTCTCACTATTCCCGACCCGGCCGACGTTCGAGAACTACACGCAGGTGTTCAGCACGCAGCCGGTCTGGCGGTGGCTGGGGAACTCCGCGCTCATCACCAGCGTCGGCACCGCGCTGAGCGTCGTCGTGTCGCTGATGGCGGGGTACGCCCTGGCGAAGTTCCGGTTCGTCGGACGGGGACTGCTCTACTCGGCATTCCTCGTCACCATCATGATCCCGATCCAGGTCACCCTCGTGCCGAGCTTCCTGGTCGTCGCGAAGATCGGCCTCGTCGACTCCCCCTGGGCGGTCATCCTCCCGACGGTGTTCGACGTCGTCGGGATCTTCATCGCCCGGCAGTTCATGCTCGGGGTTCCCGACGCCCTGATGGAGGCCGCACGGCTCGACGGTGCCGGCGAGTTCCAGACCTTCTTCCGGGTCGTGCTGCCGACCTGCGGTCCCCTCGTCGGGGTGCTCGTGATCCTCGGGTTCATGACCCGGTGGAACGACTTCCTCTGGCCGCTCGTCGTGCTGCAGGGCAACGAGAACCTCACCGTGCCGGTCGCCCTGTCGACGCTGACGAACAACCCCGCGTTCAGTTCGCCGTGGGGTGCGGTGATGGCGATCGCCACAGTCACGGTGCTGCCGCTGCTCGTGGTGTTCCTGGCGTTCCAGCGGCAGTTCGTGCAGGGGATCGCTTCGACGGGGATCAAGTAGCCCGCGCTGCGGCTCGGAGTGCGGCTCGGAGTGCGGGTCACGGCGGCGGAGGCTGCCTGCACTCCGAGTGCGACCCTCGCCGGCTGCTCCGGTACCGGCTGGTGCAGCCCGTCGGAACCCGGTCCGTCGGACCTGGGCCGCACTCTCATCACCGCCATCACCCCGACCGCGCGGCAGGCGGAGCAGGTCGTCGCAGCGTTCGAACCGATACGAGCAGAGGGCAGGGAGCAGAAGGTCGCCGCGTGGTGGCCCGACGGCAACGGGACGAGAGTGTCCGGCGTCGTCGGGGCCGGCCGGTGAGTGTCGGCTGGACGTGGCGCGCTGAGGAAGACTGGCTCTACCACCTCGAGCGGCACAACCAACGGAGCTTCGTCCGCTGCTGACTCACCTGCTGGGCGCCGACGCTATTCGTCCTCCGGACGTCGGCGCTTCCGCAGTACCGGGAGGCACGCGACCCACGCGACCGAAGCAATTGCAGCGCCCATGATCATCGACGGGATGTCCATGCAACGAACGTACAGATGACTCCGCTGAGACTCCCGTTCGGCCCGTCTGACACTTGTCGTCCCCTCCCACGGCTCGGTCATCTCGGAGGAGGCCCCACACGTCGGACCGCTCGGGGTGGAGAGCCTCGCACGGGCTCTGCCGAGGGATCGTCGGGAACGACGAAAGCCCCCGACCGGACCTGGTGGTCCTGCCGGGGGCTTCGTGGTGGTGGGCGATACTGGGATCGAACCAGTGACCTCTTCCGTGTCAGGGAAGCGCGCTACCGCTGCGCCAATCGCCCAGAGCATCCCTGCGTGGACCGGGGCCCGTGCAGAGTGTTGAGGTGGGGACGGGATTCGAACCCGCGTGGACGGCTTTGCAGGCCGCTGCCTAGCCTCTCGGCCACCCCACCATCGAGGTTCACGTCTCCGTGAGTACCCGAACGGTGGGATACCCTCTGGTGAGTCGTGGAACTCCGAGGAGACCCACACTCGAGCGGATGACGAGATTCGAACTCGCGACCCTCACCTTGGCAAGGTGATGCGCTACCACTGCGCCACATCCGCATTTGTCTGACCCGCTGTTCCGGCGACGACGTAAACTCTATACGAACGCGGGCGCTTCCACCAAAATCGTTCCCGTTCACCGGGCGTGTCCCCCGTGTTCATGCGGATCGAGGCCCTCCGGCGACGTGCGGAAACGGGACCGGACGGCGCCGCCACACCCGGGCGACACGTCGTGTTCAGCGGACCGCCCCACATCCGCTACTATCGACTGGCACGCAAGTGCGAGGGGCGATTGGCGCAGTTGGTAGCGCGCTTCGTTCACACCGAAGAGGTCATCAGTTCGAGTCTGGTATCGCCCACGAGCCCATCCAGGGCCAGCAGAACACCGAGAAGAGCCCGACGCAACCGCGTCGGGCTCTTCTCATCTCACGGTGTCGACGCCATCTCGCGGTGCAGGCGTCATCTCACGATGCAGCCGCGACTCACGATCCAGAACAGACCAGGACGACCGGACGAAGGGGCACATGACCGACGTCGACCTCGAGTTCGCCAGGGTCCGAGCGGTCCTCGACCGTCCGACCCTGCGGCTGATGTCCCGCCCGACCAGCGCCGCCGTCCTCGCGGTGTTCCGCACGGTGTTCGACCGCGACGTGCAGTACGTCCCCGCGGACCGCATGCACCTGCAGGTCGAGGAGCACGTCGCCCGACTGCAGGCCACGGGCGCGCGCGTGCCCGCGAGCGAACAGCACGAGCACACCGGCCGCGCGCTCTGCCGCGAGTGGGTGGCCGCCCAGTGGCTCGTCCGCTCCAACTCCCCCGACGGCGACGAGCAGTACTCCCTGACGAGCCACGCCCTCGAGGCACTCTCCCTGATGGACGCACTGTCCTCCGACCGGGCACTCATCAGCGAGAGCCGCCTGGCGATGATCGTCGACGCCGTGCACCGGTGGGCGGCCCGTGCCGAACCGGACCCGGACGTGCAGATCCGCCGGATCGACGCGCAGATCGCCGAGCTCCGGGCCGAGCGGGAGCGCCTCGAGCAGGGCGACGTCGCGACGGTGGACGACGCCCGGATGCGTGACGGGTACACGAACATCTCCGACCTCATCCGTCAGCTGCCGAGCGACTTCAAGCGCGTCGAGGAGGCGGTGGCGACGATGCACCGGTCGATCGTCGAGGACTTCCGACAAGAGGTGCGCCCGATCGGTGAGATCCTCGACGACTACCTGGCCCGGACCGACGCCCTGATGGAGGCGACGCCCGAGGGCCGAGCGTTCGAGGGTGCGTTCGAGCTCCTCCGCGACGACGCCCTGCTGCTGCGGCTCCGGGACGACATCGCGACGATCCTGTCCCATCCGTTCGCCGACTCCCTCGGTGCGGCGGAGCGTCGGGCGTTCCGCAACACGGTGAGCATCCTCCGCCAGGGCATCGAGGACGTCCTCGCCCAGCGTCGGCAGCTCACGGCGACGCTCCGCGACCAGATCGTGGCGCACGACGTCGTCCGCGATCGCGAGCTGGACGCGGTGATCCGGTCGATCAACCGCGGGCTCGCGACGTGGATGGACCAGGGGTCGGCCCGGGACCGCCTGCCGATCGGGCTCCTGCCCGAGACGGCCGAGGTCGGCACCCTGCGCGAGCGCTTCTACGACCCGGACAACGAGTCCGTGCCGCCGCCGATCGAGGAGCCCGACGACGACGTCTTCGACGACCTCGACGTCGAGACGCTCCGGCGCCACGGCGGCCCGCTCCTCACCGAGCTGCGCGCGGCCCTCCGCTTCGCCGAGGCCGACTCCAGCGACGCCGCGTTCCACGGGCTCCCGCCGGAGCAGCGCCGCCCGGTCGAGCTGTTCGGCCTGGCGCACCTGCTGACCGGCCACCAGGACTTCGAGGCCGCCGCGCACGTCGCGGAGCACCGCACGGTCCGGCCCGACGGCAGCCCGGTCACCTTCCGGATGCCGACCGCGGCGCTCACCCCGGGTACCCCAGCGGACCGGCAAGACGCCGCTGGCGCACCGGACACGACACCCACGACAGACGACCAGGACGGACAGGAGGCACGGTGAGCGACACGACGCCGGCACCGGTGGACGAGACGGTCCCCTTCGAGGACCCCACGACCGTCCTGCAGGACGAGGAACGCGACGAGACGAGCTTCGCCCTCTTCGAGGGCGACGAGGGCCGGCTCGACGACCGCCAGCGCCGCGCGCTCGTGGCGCTCCTCCGGAACTCGTACGTGAGCGCCCGCACGCACGCCGACGAGTGGCGGGCCGTGCTGGACGCGGAGTACCAGCTCCGCTCCCGGCTGAACGACCTGTTCCTCGAGCTCCACGTCGACCGCGACCGCGAGGTGGCCTGGAAGCGTCAGGCCCGCTCGGAGAGCCAGCGCCGCGGCTTCCCGACCCTCCTCCGCGACGTGCCGTACACGCGTGAGGAGACCATCGTCCTGGTCTACCTGCGGATGCGCCTGCGGGCGGACACCCGGCCGGGCCCGGACCAGGTCGTCGTCGACCGCTCCGAGATCCTCGGACACGTCGCCGGGTTCCGTCCGGCGACGGCGACCGACCGGACGCGCGACGAGGGCCGGGTCGCGAAGGCGATCGAGCGCCTCGTGACCGCGCGGATCCTGCTGAAGACCACCGACCCGGACCGCTTCCGCGTCGCGAGCGTGGTCGAGGTCCTGCTCCCGCTGGAGCGCCTGCTGGAACTCGACACGTGGCTCCGGAACGCGGCCGCCCAGGGCGGCGAGCCGACCAACGGGGACGACCCGCGCCTCCCGGCCGACGACGCCGACCCTGAGACCAACGACACCGACCAGACCGACACCGACGAGACCGACACCGACGAGGACGGAGCGAGCGCATGACGGACACGCAGACCGACGCCTTCGGGATGGCCGCGCTGTTCGACACGGTCGCGCAGTGGCGCGCCGAGTCGATGCAGGTCGTGAACTGGGGTGGCTTCCACGGCCACCGCCAGGTGGAGCTCTCCGGCACCGCGACCCTCATCTCCGGTGCGTCCGGCACCGGCAAGTCGACGCTCATGGACGCGTACCTCGCCGTGATGATGCCGTCCGACGTGCCGTTCAACGGCGCCTCGAACGACGCCACCACCGGGCGGGCGCGGAGCGCCGACCAGCGCAACCTGCTGACCTACCTGCGCGGCAAGGTGGACACCCGTCGCGACCCGGAGTCCGGCGCGCTGCGCGACGTGAACCTCCGTGGCGACGACCAGACGACCTGGGGTGCGGTCGCGGTCACGTTCCGGAACGACGACGAACGCCGGTTCACGGTGCTCCGCGCGTACCTCGTGCCGAAGCGGGCACGTGGTGTCGGCGACATCCAGATGACCATGGCGACGGTGGACGACACGTTCGACCTGCGCCGGCTCGAGGAGTTCGTGCCGAGCCGGTTCCACCACCTCGAGCTGACCGGACGAGTGCCGGGGCTCGTCATCCGCGACACCTACCAGGAGCTCGCGTACACGCTGCAGACCAGGCTGGGCATCGGTGACTCCGGCGGCGGCAACCGGGCGATGCGCCTGCTCGCCCGCATCCAGGCCGGTCAGCACCTGCCGACGGTGGACGCGCTCTACAAGTCGCTCGTGCTCGAGACACCGGGCACGTACGAGGCCGCCGACCGCGCGCTCGCGCACTTCTCGGCGCTCGACGAGGCGTACGAGGCGATGGACACCGAGGAGCGGAAGGTCAGCATCCTCTCCCCCATCGTCGAGCTGCACGCCGAGATCGAACGGTCCCGGGCGGCGGCCGAGGCGCTGGACGGCATCGCCACCGGTGCCGAGGTGTCCCCGTTCGCGCACTGGACCGCCTCGCGGAAGCGTGCGCTGCTCGACGCCGAGGTGGACCGCAACGGTCGGGAGCGCACCGCGTCCCGAGCCGAGGTGGCCGCGGCCGAGGCCCGGCACGCGGCCGTCGAGATCGAACTCCGCGACGCCGAGGCCCGGCTCCGCGACCAGGGCGGCAACGCGCTCGCGCAGCTCGAGGACCGCATCGAGCGCCGCAGCCGCGAGCGCGACGCGGTCGTCCGGACGCGGACCACGTTCGACGAGCGGACCGCCGTCCTCGGCACACCCGTCGCGAGCGAGGCCGAATTCACCGCGGCGCAGCGCGTCTCGCACGAGTTCCTCGGCACCTACGCCGTGCAGCGCGCCTCGCTCGACGAACGACGCGACGCCCTGACCCGCGAGGAGTACCCGCTCCTCGACCGCGAACGCTCCCTCCGCCAGGAACGGCAGTCGCTCGAGCACCGGCAGGGCGCGATGCCGCTGCCGATGCACGAGGCCCGGCTCCAGATGGCCCGGGCGGCCGGCATCGACCCGTCGGAGCTGCCCTTCGTCGCCGAACTCCTCGACGTCCTGCCCGGCGAGGAGCGCTGGCGGACCGCGATCGAGTCCGTCCTGGCGCCCGTCGCCCGCACGCTCCTGGTCGACCAGGACCGCCTCGCCTCCTTCAGCGAGGCCATCGACGCGCTCCGGCTGCCGGTCCGCATCCAGTTCGAGGGCGTGCCGACCGGTCCGCACATCGACCTCGACGGCGACCCGTCGATGGTGTCCGGCAAGCTCGCGATCAAGTCGTCGCCGTTCAGCACCTGGGTCCGCGAGCGGATCGAGTCCGACCGCACGGACGCCCGCTGCGTGTCGGACGCCTCGGAGCTCGGCGGTGGCGGTCGTCGCGTCACCGAGTCCGGGCAGCTCCGCGACGGCCGACGCGGCGCGCACGGCGACCGCCGGCAGGCGAACGTCATCGGCTTCACGAACGAGGCCCGGGTGGCCTCGGTCGAGCAGGAGCTCGCGTCCATCGCCGAGGACCTCACCACGCTCGAGGCCCGCCGCACCGACGTCGCACAGGACATCGCGGCCCTCGACACGCTCCGGGCCGCGCACCAGCACGTGGTCGACGTCACGTGGGAGGCCATCGACGTCGAGGGACTCGAGTCCTCCCTCGCCCGGCTCGACGCGGAACGCCACGCGCTGCTCGCCGCGGACGACGGCCTCCGCACGCTGCGCGAATCGGTCGCACGGCTCCGCAAGTCCCTCGACGAGGCCGCCGACCGACGTGCCGGCGCCCGTCTGTCCGTCACCCGCCTCGAGGAGCGCCACGCCGTGCTCGTCGACGGGCAGGACGCCGCCGCCGAGATCCTCGAGCGCTTCGAGGAGGCACCGGACAGCGTCCCCGACGAGCGCCAGGAGCAGCTGCTGGCCGAGACGTTCGAGGAGATCGGCGCGCCCGACGGTGTGGACGGCTTCGACGACGCCACCCGCCGCCTGCGACGCCGCCTCGAGGAACGCCTGTCCCAGGCCCTCGACGGCGCCGCGTCGGCCGGGAACGCGCTGACCCTGACGTTCCAGCGGTACCAGGACGCCTGGCCGGACCCGAACCTCGGCACCGGCGTCGCCTCGTACCCGGACTACCACGCGATCCTCGACCAGATCGTCGCCACCGGGCTGCACGCCCGGCGCACCGAGTGGCGTCGTCGCCTGTCCCAGTGGAGCGGCGAGGACCTCGTCCCGCTCGCCGGGGCCTTCGACCGGGCCGTCGTCGAGATCGAGGAGCGCCTCGAACCCGTCAACGAGATCCTCCGCGAGCTGCCCTTCGGCGCGAACGGGGACCGTCTCAAGATCCAGATCCGCCGGGTCACCCGCGAGGACGTGTCCCAGTTCCGCCGCGAGCTCCGGGCACTGTCCGCCTCGACCTCGACCGAACTCACCGACGACGTGCTCGAGACGCGGTTCCGCCGGCTCCGTCGTTTCATGGCCGTCATCCGCCCGGACACCGACAGCCCGCGCGGCCGCACCACGCAGCGCGACGCCGTGCTCGACGTGCGACGGCACATGGAGATCACCGCGGTCCGGTACGACACCGACGGCAACGACCTCGGCGTGTACTCGTCCCTCGGCGACAAGTCCGGCGGCGAGACGCAGGAGCTCGTCGCGTTCATCGTCGGCGCCGCCCTGCGGTACCAGCTCGGTGACGAGACCCGTCCTCGGCCCCGGTTCGCTCCGGTGTTCCTCGACGAGGCGTTCATCAAGGCGGACTCCGAGTTCGCCGGTCGCGCGGTCACCGCGTGGCTGCGGCTCGGGTTCCAGCTGGTGGTGAGCGCGCCGCTCGACAAGGTCACGGCGCTCGAGCCGTCGATGGAGCGCCTGCTGTCGATGCGGAAGCACCCGGAGACCGGGCACTCGTCGATCACCGAGATCGCGCGGGTCTGACGCCGGGCTCCGCTCGCCCGAGCGGGCGGTATTCGTCACGTTCGCCGTCGCTCGGCGGCGCGTCCCGCCCCCTCGCCGGCATGCGCACGGCGCGTCCTGCCCGCTCGGCCCGGCCCGGCCCGGCCACCCGGCCCCGGCACCCACGGCACTGGAGGCGCGGTGCCAGCCGGCCACGCGCCTCCAGTCCGTCGGTCTCCCCGCACCAACCCGTCACCCGAGCGTGCCGCTTTCGTCACCTTCGCCGTCGCTCGGCGGCGCGTCCTGCCCGCTCGCCGACATGCGCGCGGCGCGTCCCGCCCGCTCGGCCCAGCCGCAGGCAGGCAGGCAGGCAGGCAGGCGCCAGGTACACGCCGAGCACGCGCCAGGCGCGCGCAAGGCCGCGCACGCTACGGTGAGGGCGTGTTCGGACGCCGCCGCTCCCCCAGCCCCCAGCCCGACGACCGCCCCGGCCTCGGCATCGGAGCCCTCGTGCAGGTGGTCGACACCGAGCGCGGCGGGGAACGGTGGGCGGGCGAGCCGATCGGCGTCATCGTGGCGCCGGGCGGCAACCAGCTCGTCGGGTACCCCGGCGTCGGCGAGCCGCTGTCGTGGACCGTCGCGTTCGAGGACCCCGTGTACACAGAGGACGGCCGCGGCCCCTTCGAGCGCGCGACCGTCCTGAGTCGTCAGTTGGTGCCGGTCGACCCGGCAGCGTGAGTCGGCGCGCACCGAGCGGTGCGGCCGGCCCGGGGCCTAATACTCTTCCGAGCCGCTCTTCATCATGGCGGCGACGGCCATACAGAGCCCCACGCCGCCGAGCACGCCGATGCCGATGATGACGCCTGCGATGAGTTCGAGCATTGTGACTCCTTGGTTCCGGGGCCGGTGTGGCTGCACTCAGGTTAGCGGATGCCGCGCATGAGCTTCAGCACCGGCTTGACGAGCAGGAGCAGGACGACGCCGACCGCCACGGCGACGAGTCCGAGGATCGCGAAGTACGGGGCCTCGTTCGCGGGGTCGTAGTAGCGCGAGAGCACGCCGGTCACCGCGGTGCCGAGCGACACCGACAGGAAGAACAGCGCGACCATCTGCGTCTGGAACTTCGGCGGCGCGAGCTTCGTGGCGACGGACTGGCCCACCGGCGAGAGCAGCAGCTCCGCCAGGGTGAAGACGAGCAGGATCCCGACGAGGGCGAGGAGCGGCGTGCCGTTCTGGCCGCTGTTCACGAACGGTAGGAAGAGCAGGAACGCGATGCCCATGATGCCGGTGCCGAGGGCGAACTTGGTCGGCGTGGAGGGCTGGCGCGGGCCGAGCTTCGTCCACATCGCCGCGAACACGCCGGACAGCACGATGATGAACACCGGGTTGATCGACTGCACCCACGAGACCGGCATCTCCCAGCCGAAGAGGGACCGGTCGAGGCGCTCGTCCGAGTACACGGTCACGACGGTGAACTGCTGCTGGTAGAGCGACCAGAACACCGCGCTGCCGATGAACAGCGGGATGAAGGCGAGCACACGCGACCGCTCTTCAGGGGTGATCCCGCTCGTCAGGATCACCACGAAGTAGCTGATCGTCGCGAGGACGACGATCGAGACGACCACCGTGGGCAGGTTGCTGACGTTCAGGAGCCTGGTCAGGACCGCGACGACGATGACGACGAGCGCGACCACGACGAGCACGCCGATGAGCGGCAGGCGGCGACGGTCGACCGGGTTGGTGACGTGCCGCACCGACTCCGGCAGCTTGCGGCGGCGGATGGCGTACTGCACGAGGCCCGCGGCCATGCCGACCGCGGCGAGGCCGAAGCCGTAGTGGAACCCGAGCTCGCTCTGCAGCAGGCCGGTCAGGAGCGGACCGAAGAACGCGCCCAGGTTGACGCCGAGGTAGTACAGCGAGAACCCGGCGTCGCGGCGCGGGTCGTCTCGGCTGTAGAGGCCGCCGACGATGGTGGTCGCCGTCGCCTTGAGGCCACCGGAGCCGAGCGCGATGAGCACCAGGCCGACACCGACGCCCGCGACGCCCGGGATGAGCGCGAGGGCGATGTGCCCGAGCATCACGACCACCGCGCTGCCGAACAGGGTGCGGTCGGCGCCGATGAGCCGGTCGGCGATCCACGCGCCGATGATGGTGAACAGGTACACGGCACCGCCGTAGGCGCCCATGATCCCGCTGGCGATGCCCTTGTCGATCCCCAGGCCGCCCTGCGAGAGCGTGTAGTACATGTAGATGAGGACGATGCCCTGCATCCCGTAGAACGAGAACCGCTCCCAGAGCTCGACCGCGAACGGGGTGGACAGCTCGAACGGCTGCCCGAAGAATGTGCGTTTGCGTTCTGGTGCGGTGGTGCCTGACATGCCCGACAGTCTGCCCCTCGGCGCAGAACCGTGCCCAATCGGCGAGATCTCCTCATGAAGTCGCGATGCGCGCCTTTGGAGGGTTCCCACGACCGCGTGGCAGACGACGGCACGCCGCGTTGTGCGGGCCGGACGGCGTTCATGCGGCTCGCGGGTGGGGTGCATAGCGTGTGTTCTGCAACACCGGACAGAGCAGTTCAGGAGGGCTCCGACCATGGTCGACACCGCACCCGTCCCCAGCACCCACACGCCGAGTACCCGCACGCCCAAGGCCGACGCCTCGGGTGACCCCGCCGCGGGCACGCCGACGGGCAGCACGGACACCGACGTCCGCATCGACGTCGACCTGCTCGCCGAGCTGCTGCTCGGCCGCTGGGCCGAGGACCGCCGCATCTCCCGCCGGCTGTCGCTGGACCCGGCGATGCACAAGATCGAGGGGCTCCCCGTCCCCGAGCACCGTGCGCGGACCCTCGACCAGCTGCGCCTCCTCGTCGAGGCCGGGGCGATCCAGCGCCCGTACCCCACCGAGTTCGGCGGTCGGGACAACCACGGCGGCAACCTCGCCGCGTTCGAGGAGCTCGTCACGGCGGACCCGTCGATGCAGATCAAGGCCGGCGTGCAGTGGGGGCTCTTCGGCTCCGCCGTGCACCACCTCGGCACCGAGCGGAACCACCGCGAGTTCCTGCCCGGCATCATCTCCTTCGACGTCCCCGGCTGCTTCGCGATGACGGAGACCGGCCACGGTTCCGACGTGCAGAGCATCGCGACCACGGCGACCTACGACCCCGCCAAACAGGAGTTCGTCGTCCACACGCCCTTCCGCGGCGCGTGGAAGGACTACATCGGCAACGCCGCCCTGCACGGCAAGGCGGCGGTCGTGTTCGCGAAGCTCGTCACCGCGGGCGTCGACCACGGCGTGCACGCCTTCTACGTCCCCCTCCGCGACGACGAGGGCGCCTTCCTGCCCGGCGTCGGCGGCGAGGACGACGGCGTCAAGGGCGGCCTGAACGGCATCGACAACGGCCGGCTGCACTTCGACCACGTCCGGATCCCGCGCACGAACCTCCTGAACCGGTACGGCGACGTCGCCGAGGACGGCACGTACTCCTCGCCGATCGCGTCGCCCGGCCGCCGGTTCTTCACCATGCTCGGCACGCTCGTGCAGGGCCGGGTGTCGCTCGACGGCGCCGCCGTGGTCGCGCAGAAGATCGGACTGCAGATCGCACTGACCTACGCCGCGCAGCGCCGCCAGTTCCCCACCGGGGACGGCACCGAGGGCGTCCTGCTCGACTACGGCCGCCACCAGCGCCGTCTGATCCCCCGGCTGGCGACCGTGTTCGCGCAGTCGTTCGCGCACGAGAAGCTCCTCCGCACCTTCGACGACGTGTTCAGCGGGCGTGAGGACACCCCGGAGCGCCGCGAGGACCTCGAGACCCAGGCCGCCGCGTTCAAGTCGCTGTCGACGTGGGCTGCGCTCGACACGCTGCAGGAGGCCCGCGAGGCCTGCGGCGGCGCCGGTTTCCTCGCCGAGAACCGGCTGACCGGCCTCCGCGCCGACCTCGACGTCTACGTCACGTTCGAGGGCGACAACACCGTGCTGCTCCAGCTCGTCGGGAAGCGCCTGCTCACCGACTTCCGCGCCAAGGCACCGAAGGACGCGGCATCGACCGCGAAGTTCGTCGCGGCCCAGGCTGCCACGAAGCTCGCCGACGCCACCGGCATCCGCCGCATCGGGCAGACCGTCGCCGACCGCGGCTCGCTCGCGGCCTCGGTGACGGACCTGCAGGACGCCCGGACCCAGCGCGACCTGCTCGCCGGCCGCGTCGAGACGATGGTGACCGAGATCGGCATGCGCCTGGCGTCGGCCGGCAAGGACCGCGCGCGCGGTGCACGCCTGCTGAACCGCTCGCAGCACGAGCTCATCGAGGCGGCGAAGGCCCACGCCGAACTCATGCAGTGGGACGCCTTCACCGAGGCCATCGAGGAGGTCCCCGAGGGCGACACCCGACGCGTGCTCGTCTGGCTGCGGGACCTCTTCGCGCTGGGGCTCCTCGAGCAGCACCTCGACTGGTACCTCATGCACGGGCGCCTCACCGCGCAGCGTGCCCGGGCCGTCTCGGCGTACATCGACCGCCTCGTCGCGCGGGTCCGGCCGATCATCCCGCAGCTGCTCGACTCGTTCGGGTACGAGCCGGGCCACGTCCGCGCGCCGATCGCCCTCGGCGCCGAGCAGGCACGTCAGGACGAGGCCCGCGCGTGGTTCGCCGCCGAGGCCGCCGCCGGCCGTCTGCCCGAGCAGGAGAAGAAGCCCCGACCGTGATCAACCCCGCAGGGTTGATTCTTGGTGAATCAACCCTGTAGGGTTGATTTCGGGAGGAATCATGTTCGCAGTGACCGTCGACCAGATCGACAGTCGGAACGACCACGACCGAGTCGACGCGGCAATCCGTACGCTCGAGCAGGCCGTCGGCGACCGAGCCGTGCTCGCCCCCGAACGGACAGCCGGCGACGAGTTCCAGTTGCTGCTGGACGACGCCGACGCTGCCCTCGATGTCGTCCTCGACCTGACGCGCGAGGGCGAGTGGAGCGTCGGGGTCGGCGTCGGGGACGTCGACAGTCCGCTGCCGTCTTCCACACGCGCGGCTCGCGGTTCCGCCTTCTTCCGCGCCCGCGACGCAGTGGAGCGTGCGAAGCACCTCCCGGAACACTTCGCTCTGGACGTGGCACCGGGTCGCCGTCTGCAGACCGGAGACGTCGAGCCGCTGATCGCCCAGGCGATCCGCGCGAGGGCACGCCGTTCACCCGAAGGATGGGAGCTCGCAGACCTCCTCCGCGCAGGACACTCGCGGGTGGACGCCGCGAACCTGCTCGGGATCTCGCCCCAGGCGGTCGCGAAGCGGTACCTCTCGGCGGACCTCCGAGCAGAGGACGCACTCCGCGCGGCCCTCGCGCGACTCCTCGCCGAAGCGGATCTCCCCCGGTGATCCCCTCGTCCGCTCTCTGGATCGTCGGGTCGTTGGTGCTCCTGTCCGCATCCGGCCTGAGCCTCGCACCACGCGTGCCCGCGATCGTGCGTGCGATCACCGCAGCGAGCCTGGTCGGCGCGCTGGTGGTCCTCCAGGCTCTCGAGCTCGTGCCGAGCGCTCCGGACCTCGCACTCCGCACCCTCGGCGTGGTGGCCGTGGGATGCGTGGCCGTCGTCGGCGGGAGTGCCGTCACGAGTGCCGTCCTCGGACTCGCGATGCGCGACGGCGTCGTGGGCGGACAGCACGGCGGGATCCTCATCGCGAGTGCGGACGATCCGATCCCGCGCCGCGACCGCCCAGAGGTGCTCCGGGGCGGAACAGCGATCGGGTACCTGGAACGCTTCGCGATCGTCGGGGCCGCACTCGTCGGACACCTCGAGATCGTCGCGGCCGTCGTGGCGATCAAGGGGCTCGGTCGGTTCACCGAGCTCGACACCGCCGCCGCGCGGGAGCGGTTCATCGTGGGCACGCTCACGAGCAGCTGCTGGGCCGGACTCTGCTCAGCTGGAGCGCTCGCACTGGTGTAGAGGCGGACTCAGTCCCCTCGGCCAGCCCCACTGTCGGTCGACCCAGCGCCGAGCTCCCCGAGCGCCTGCCGCAGCCGCGCCTCGGCGCTCGCCGCCTCGGCCGCGTCCGACGCGGACCCGGCGGCAGCAGCGGCCTCGGCGTTCGCCTCGGTGACCGCCCGCACGACCTCTTCACGCTGGATCTTCACCCCGCGGGGTGCGTCGATGCCGATGCGGACGCCGTCGCCGCGACTGTCGAGCACCGTGATGACGATGTCGTCACCGACGAGGATCCGCTCGCCGACCTTTCGCGTGAGTACCAGCACCCGTTCAGCCTAGCGACAGGACGGGCACCCCCAGCAGGTGGACCGACTCCGGCGTGGCGGTCTCCCCCGCGCCGATCGCGACGACCCCCGCCACGCGGGTCCGTCCGGCCACGGCCGACAGCATCGCCGCGGAGTCCGACGGCTTCCGTCCGACGTCGACGACCACCCACACCTGGTCCGGTGCGAGCCCCTCGACCGTCGCGGCGTCGTCCCACGCGGCGACGCCGAGCAGCGCCCGCCCGTCGCGGACGCCCTCGGCACGGGCCAGGATCCCGCTCCGCCGGTCGGCGGCGTCGGTCGCGCGGAGCGCGTACCGGGTCGCGAAGATGCCCGCGGCCGCGTCGACGTCGTTCGGTCGGCCGACCAGCAGCACCAGGTCGCCGTCGGCGGACCGCACGGCGGGCGTGGCGGGCCGGACGGGCGGCGCACTGGTCCGGGCCACGCTGGGAGCGTCGGCTGCGTCGAGGAGCAGCCCCGCGCCTCCCGGCAGCTCGGTGACGGCCTGGAGGCGCGCCCCGCCCTGCTCGGGTGCGCCCGCGTCCGCCGGTGCGCCGGTCGGGCGCGGGGCGCGCCCCGTGATCCCGTCGGCGACGAAGCCGTCGAGGACGGACGCGAAGGCGTCGGCGCGGGTGGTCGACGTGCCGTCGCCGCCGGCGATGCGCGCCTCGGCCGCCTCGGCGTCGGCGAGGAGCGCGGCGATCCCGACGCGCTTGACGACGCCGTCGGCGATGGCGACCCGGGCGGTGGGGACCTCGTCGGGTGCGGGGACCTCGACGGTCGCCTCAACGTGCGCCTTCCGGAACAGGCCGCCGATGCCGGGCGTGGTGACGCGTTCGGCGGCGACGATCCTGGCGCCCGCGCCGAACTCGGCCCGGACGGCGTCCCGGACCTCGTCGAGCGTCGCGCCGTTACGCTGCAATCGGGTCGGCGGCACGGACCACTCCCACGGTCTCGATGGTGGACCCCGCGGCGGTGGCCTCCTGGTAGGAGAGCACGGGCAGGCCGTTCGACTGGGCCGAGACCATGCGGTGCACGGCCGGGCGCAGCTGCGGTGCGCAGACGAGGACGGCGGAGATGCCCTGGTCCTCGACCGAGCGGACGGCGTCCCGGAGCGAGCCGAGCACCTGCTCGATGCGGTGCGCGTCGAGGACGATCTGGCTGCCCTGTTCGGACGGCCGCAGCCCCTCGAGCATCGACTGTTCGAGCAGCGGGTCGATCATGATGACCCGGAGGGTGCCGGCGTCGAGGTACCGGGCGGGCAGTGCGGGACCGAGCGACGCACGGGCGGCCTCGACGAGCCCCTCGGGGTCGGTGGAGACCTTCGCGCGGAGGGTGAGGGCCTCGCAGATCCGGCCGAGGTCGTTGATCGGCACGCGCTCGGCGAGGAGCCCCTGCAGGACGCGCTGCACCTCGGCGAGGGAGAGCATCCCGGGCACGAGCTCCTCGACGGCGGCGGGGTTGACCTGCTTGACGCCCTCGGTGAGGACCTTGACGTCCTCGCGGGTGAGCAGGCGCGCCGCGTTGTCGCCGATGATCGCCTGCAGGTGTGTGACGAGCACGGACACGCGGTCGATCACGGTCGCGCCGGTCATCTCGGCGGCGTGCCGGAGCTCGGCGGGCACCCACTTGCCGGCCAGACCGAAGACCGGCTCGACGGTGGTGTCCCCGGGCAGCCCCTCCAGGTGGTCGCCGAGGGCCAGGACGCTGCGGGACGGCGCGGTGCCCCGGCCGGCCTCGACCCCGGCGATCCGGATGGCGTAGGTCGCCGGGGGCAGCTCGATGCTGTCCCGGGTGCGGACCGGCGGCACGACGATGCCCATGTCCATCGCGATCTTGCGGCGGAGGGCGCGGACGCGGCCGAGCAGGTCGTCGCTCGAGCCGGACACCATGTCGACGAGGTCCGGGGCGAGGAGGATCTCGAGGGCGTGCACGCGCATCTGCTCGATGAGGTCCTCGGGGGTGTCCGCGCTCGGTGCGGCGGCCTGCAGTGCCTGCTGCTCAGCGGCGGTCCGTTCGGCGCGTGCCGCGTTCTGGCCGATGCGCCACCCGGTGAAGAGCAGCGTCCCGCCGACGAGCAGGAACGGCAGGATCGGCATGCCGGGGATGAAGCCCATCGCGATCGCGGCGACACCGGCGATCATCAGCGCGTTGCGGGACTGGCCGAGCTGGTTCGCGGCGGACGAACCCATCTCGCTCTCGGCGCCCGACCGGGTGACGATCATGCCGGTGGACACCGCCATCAGGAGCGCCGGGATCTGGGTGACGAGGCCGTCGCCGATCGTCAGGATGCCGTACTTCGACAGGGCGTCGGTGACGGAGAGCCCGTTCTGGAGCATCCCGATCGCGATGCCGCCGATGAGGTTGATGACGATGATGAGGATGCCGGCGATCGCGTCGCCCTTGACGAACTTCGACGCGCCGTCCATCGCGCCGTAGAAGTCGGCCTCGGCGGACACGGACGCGCGGCGTTCCTTCGCCTGCTCGTCGGTGATGAGCCCCGCGTTGAGGTCGGCGTCGATCGCCATCTGCTTGCCGGGCATCGCGTCGAGGGTGAACCGGGCACCGACCTCGGCGACCCGCTCGGCGCCCTTCGTCACGACGACGAACTGGATGACGATGAGGATGAGGAAGATGACCGCGCCGATGATGATCGACCCGGAGACCGCGACGTGCCCGAACGCCTGGATGACGTCGCCGGCGAAGCCCTCGCCGAGCACCAGCCGGGTCGAGGCGACGTTGAGGCCGAGCCGGAACAGCGTCGCGACGAGCAGCAGCGACGGGAACACCGAGAAGTCGAGCGGCTTCTTCACGAACAGCGTCGTGAGGAGGATCACCAGCGCCAACAGGATGTTGCAGATGATCAGGAAGTCGAGCAGGAACGACGGCACCGGCAGGATCAGCAGCAGGATGATGCCGACGATGAAGATCGGGACGGCGAGCTTCGGCAGGTCCTTGCGGTTCATGCGGGGACTCCCTCGGTGGCGGGCTGGTCGGGTCGTGGGGTGCGGAGCCTCCGCGGACGGAGGTCCCCGCTGAGCGTCGCCGGGTCGATGACGGCAGCGACCTCGTCGGGCGTGGTGGGCCGTGGCGCCGCGTGCGTGCCGGCCGCCGCCCCGCGGGCCTTGAGCGCCATCACGAACGACAGCACCCGCGCGACCGGCGTGTAGAGGTCGACGGGGACCTCCTGCCCGAGCTCGCACGCGGCGTGCAGGGCACGGGTCAGCGGGACGTCGCGGACGATCGGCACCCGTTCCTGCTCGGCTCGGTCGCGGATCATCGTGGCGACCGGGCCGGCGCCCTTCGCGACGACCTTCGGCGCCGACTTCCCCGGCTCGTACTTGAGCGCGACGGCGTAGTGCGTCGGGTTCGTCATGACGACGTCGGCCGTACCGATGGCCTGCACCATCCGGTTCCGGCTCATCGCGAGCTGCCGGGAGCGGCGCTGGGACTTCACGAGCGGGTCGCCCTCGCTGTGCTTGTTCTCGTCCTTGACCTCGCGCTTGGTCATCATCGTGCGTTTCCGGTTCCGCCGGATCACCACGAAGACGTCAAGCGCGGCGAGGACGATGCCGGCGGCGATCGCGGCGCGCATCAGGGTGCCGGTCCCGGCGGCTGCGGCGTCGAGCACGGCGGACAGCGGCAGCGAGCCGCTCGTCATGAGCACGGGCACGAGCGCCTGGACCGCGAACCAGAGCACGAGCCCGACGACGGCGGTCTTGAGGAGGGCCTTCAGGCCGTTCCACATCGCCTGGCTGCCGAAGACGCGCTTGAGCCCCGCGACCGGGTCGAAGTGGTCCGGCTGCGGCGCCATCTTCCGGAAGTGCACGCCGCCCTGCGCCACCGCGGCGGCGACCACCGCGACGAGGACCACGCCGAGCATCGGCCCGAGGGTCGCCCCGATCGAGCCGAGCGCGTCGTGGAACACCGCGTTCATCGTGCCGATGGTCGGGTCGCCGATGACGCGCTGCACGGCGCGGAGCTGGTCGGACCCGGCGGCGGCGGCGTTGCCGATCGCCGCGGGCATCATCACCGCGGCCGCGGCGATGCCGATCCACGCGCCGAGGTCCTGCGACCGCCCGATCTGGCCCTTCTGGTGGACCTCGCGCATCCGCTTCTGTGTGGCCTGTTCGGACCGTTCCCCGCTGTCGGACACTCAGATCACCCCTGTCCCGTGATCGCGGCGACGGCGTCGCCGGTGAGGGACGACACGACGGAGGGCAGGGCCATGAACAGCGCGCCGGCGAAGACGACGGTCAGCCCGATCTTGATCGGGAAGCCCATCTGGAAGGCGTTGAGCGCGGGAGCGACGCGGGTGAGGAGCCCGAGTCCGACGTCGGCGAGGAACAGCACGACGACGAGCGGTCCGGCGATCTGCAGCGTCGCGAGGAACATCTGCGACAGCGCGGTCACCATGAGGGACGCCATCCCGCTCAGCTCGAACGTGCCGGTGAGGGGCACGGCGTCGAACGAGCGCACGAGTCCGCCGACGATGAGCTGGTAGCCGCCGGAGGCGAACAGGAGCGCGAGCGCCGCCATCTGGAACAGGCGGGTGAACTGGGCGCCGTTCACCTGGGACTGCGGGTCGAAGGCCTGCGCGAGCGTGAACCCGCCGAACAGGTCGATGAGCGCGCCGGCGGACTGCACGGCGGCGAAGACCAGGAACACGAGGAACCCGAGGGCGAGCCCGACGACGAGCTGGGTGAGGAGCGCGAGGAGGAACGGGCCGGTGTCGAGCGAGTGGTACCCCTCGGCGACCCGGGGTGCGACACCGATCGCCAGCCCGATGCCGAGGATCACCTTCACGGTGCCGGGGAACGCCCGGTACGAGAACGGCGGCGCGATGACGAAGAACGCCACGAGCCGGACGCCGGCGAGCATCGTCGCCTCGAGGCGGTCGCCGTTGATCACGAGTTCCACGGGGCTACGTCCCGAGCAGCTTCGGGATCATGTCGAAGGCGACGTGGGTGAACGACACCATCTCCGAGATCATCCAGTTGCCGCAGACGACCAGGGCGATCGCCACCGCGACGGCCTTCGGCACGAAGGAGAGCGTGACCTCCTGGATCTGCGTGACCGACTGGAACAGCGAGATCGCGAAGCCCACGACGAGCGACGTCACGAGCACGGGCGCGGCGAGCTTCCCCGCGACGAGGAGCGCCTGGAGCGTGAGGTCGATGACGGCCTGCTGGTTCATGCCTGCCCCCTAGACAACGTGGTAGCTCTCGATGAGCGACTTGATGATGAGTCCCCAGCCGTCGACGAGGACGAACAGCAGGATCTTGAAGGGCAGCGAGATCATGACCGGCGGGAGCATCATCATGCCCATCGACATGAGCGCCGCCGAGACGACGAGGTCGATGACGAGGAACGGGATGAAGATGACGAACCCGATGATGAACGCGCTGCGGAGCTCGGAGATCACGAACGCCGGGATCACCGTGGTCATCGGCACGTCGGCCATCGACTCCGGGTTGTCCTGACCCGCCGCCCGGGTGATGAGGGCGACGTCTTCCTCGCGCGTCTGGTGCAGCATGAAGGTCCGGAGCGGCTTCGTGCCGATCTCGACGGCCTGGGTGAAGTCGATGTGCCCCGCCAGGTACGGCTGCAGGGCGTCGTCGTTGATGTGCCCGAGGACCGGCGCCATCACGAACAGCGACAGGAACAGCGCGAGGCCGGCGAGCACCTGGTTCGGCGGGATGGACTGCAGCGCGAGGGCGTTCCGCGTCATCGCGAGCACCACGAAGATCTTCGTGAACGACGTCATCATGAGCATCAGCGCCGGCGCGACGCTGAGGAGCGTGATGCCGATGAGCGTCACGACGGCCGACGACGGCGTGCCGTCCGGGCCGTTCACGCTGACGCTGAAGTCGCCGGTCGAGGGGGCGGTCGGTGTCGCGGGGGCGGTCGGCTGGACGACGCCGACGGCGTGTGCACCCGTGGCGGTGAGCATGAGGAACCCGGCGACGACGGCCAGCCCCAGCAGGACGAGGGCGACGACCCGGCCGGACAGCGCCAGCCGGTGCGCCCGCGCCGCGGTCACCCGGCCCGCCGGTTCCGGAGCGCTGCGGCGGCCTGCCGCCAGGTCTCGCCGGACAGGATCGATCCCTGCAGCTGCGCCGAGGTGGGGATCGCGGTCCGCCGCGCGCGGTTGCGCGGACGCATCGGCAGCGGCTCGGCCTGGCCGACGGACGGCGCGGGCTCGGCCTGGAGGCGCGGTGCGGCCCCGGTCTGCTGCTCGAGTTCCTGACGGAACTGCTCCGCCGACGGGGTCGGACGCACGGGCAGCGTGACGGGTCCCGTCACGATGGTGAGTTCGGGGGCGGGCGCCTGCCCGCTGGTGAGCAGGGACACGCCGTGTTCGGAGACCCCGAGGACGAGCCGCTCCCCCTCGACGTCCACGACGACGACGCTCGCCTTGCCGCCGATGCCCTGGCGGGCGACGACCTCGACCGAGGCCGAGCGACGGCCTCGGCCCTTGCCCGCGCCGAACGGGCCCTTCGCCATGCGTCGGTGCAGCACCCACATGAGGGCGAGCACGACGCCGAGCGAGAGCGCGACGCGGAGGGCGATGACGAGCGTGTCCACGGGGCGGGGCTCAGACGCTCTCGGCGACGTCGAGGATCTTCGTGATCCGGACGGCGTAGTCCTGGTCGACGACGACGACCTCGCCGTGCGCGATCAGCCGGCCGTTGAGCAGGACGTCCGCGGGGGCGCCGGCGCTGCGGTCGAGCTCGACGACGGCGCCGGGCTCCATGCCGAGGACGTCGCGCACCGACATCCGGGTGCGGCCGATCTCCACCGTCAGGGTCATCTCGACGTTGTTGATCCGCCCGAGGTTCCCGGTCGGGACGGTGATCGTCGGCGCCGCCGGGGCGGACACGGTGCCGTTCTCGCGGACACGCAGTGCGAACCAGCCACCGGGCACACCGCCGGCGGTGAGCTCGAAGACCACCGTCTCGGGGTCGGCCAGGAGCGCCGATGCCGACTCGCGCCGCGCGTCCCCGAGGACGCCGACACCGAGCAGGGCCGCGGCCGCCTCGAGCGAGGGACGGAGGACGTCGGTGACGTCCACGATCCCGTGCTCGGTCCCGCCCGCGGCGGTGACCGTCTCGAGGTCGGTCAGCACGAGCACCAGGTCGGCCGACAGGCCACCGACGAACGACGCGACCACGGCGTCACGCGCCGCGTCGAGCGCGACCGGTGTCGCGCCTCCAGGCTGGAGCACCGCTGCCAGCGGAGCCGTCGTCGGGAGCTGCGCCGCGAGGGCCTCGGCCGCCTGCGTGTGGAGGGTGGTGGTGACGGTCATGCGGTGGGCTCCGATGTGGTGGTGACGACGATGCCGGCGAGGCGCGAGCCGTTCGCGCCGACGGCGGCCGTGCCGACGGGCTCGCCGTCGACCGCGATGGTGAGGGGACGGTGCTGCGGGTGCGGCAGCGGCAGGACGTCGCCGACCGCGAGCCGGAGCACCTGCGACGGCAGGACCGTCGCCGGGGCGAAGCGCAGGCTGACGCCGACCGGCACGCCCGCGAGCTGTGCGTCGAGCAGGGCGTGCGCGTCGGCGGGCGAGACGTGCGCGGCCTCCTCGCCGAGCTGGGGCAGCACGGCGTCGGCCGGCAGCGCGAGCGTGCCGGGCGCGACGCGGTCTCCCACGCGGATGGAGAACGAGGCGACGATCATCAGGTCGCCCTTCTGGGCCGCCTGCGCGAACTGCGAGTTGAACTGGAAGCCACCGACCGTGACGTCGTGCGCGAGCAGCCCGCCGAACGAGTACCGGAGGTCGTCGAGGGCGTCCTCGACGATCTTCCGGACGAGCGCCTGCTCGATCGGGGTGAACGTGCGGTCCGGGGTCGGCAGCGGCTTCGAGGCGCCGAGCGCGTGCGAGACCCAGGTGAGCGCGGCGTCGAGCGGGACCTGCAGCACGCCCTTCGGGAGGACGTCGACGATGGGCAGCAGGACCATGCCGGTGAGCGCGGGCAGCGAGGCGGCGTACTCGTCGTACGTCGTCATCTGGACCTGCTCGCACGTGACCTGGCTCACGGCGCGGACCTTGGCCGTCAGCTGCGTCCCCCACTGGCGGGCGAAGGTCTCGAAGGCGAGCTCGAGGACCCGGGCGTGCTCGCGGGCGAGCGTCGACGGGCGCGCGAAGTCGTACACCTCGGGCGCTGGAAGGGTCTCGGTCACGGGTGCGTCTATCGGTCCGCCGTGGAGCACCCGTCAGTGCTGTGCCCCGTTCTGGGGCGGTGGCGCGCTCAGCCGGCTCGTGCCCCGTCCTGTGCCTTCGCGAGGGCCGGCATCAGCGCGCTGACGTCCTGGTCCTGGTTCGACAGCACCACGATGTCGACGCGGCGGTTCAGGGTGAGGTCGGCGTCCGTGCCGCCCTTCGCGAGGGGACGGCTGGAACCGAACCCGACGCTCTGGATGTGGTCCGCCGGCATCCCGCCCCGCTCGACGAGGTCTCGCAGCACCCCGGTCGCCCGTGCCGAGCTGAGCTCCCAGTTCGTCGCGTACGGCGCCGTCGAGTTCCGCTGGTCCGCGTGGCCCTCGACGCTGACCTCGTGGTCCGCCGTCTTCAGGACCGGGGCGATGGCGTCCATGATCCGCTTCGCCTGGTCGGACAGGTCGGCGCTGTTGGTCGTGAAGTACGTCTCGCTGCCGACGAGCCGGACGGTCAGGCCGCGGGCGTCGACGGTGAACTGGACGTTCGACGTCTGCCCGGCCTTGTCGAGGTTGCCCTTGATGGCCGCCTCGATCGCCTTGAGGTCGTCGAGCTCCTTCTGGGCCGCCGCCACGTCGGCCTTCGTCGCGGTGACCGGCACCACGGTCGACGCCGGGTCGACGTTCGTGTCCTTCACGCCGGACGAGGCGGTGGAGTGGTCCGCCTGCGACTTGTCCGTCGAGTAGCCCGAGCCGTCCTTCACCTGGTCCTTCGTCACGACCGTGCCGGACGCGGTGTCGACCTTCTGCGACTTCACCTCGCCGAACCCGGTGGCGAGTGAGTTCTTCAGCTGGATGTACTTCTGCTGGTCCACCGTCGACATCGCGAAGAGCACCAGGAACATGCACATCAGCACGGTGATCATGTCCATGTAGGACGCCATCCAGCGCTCGTCGGGGTGCTCGGCCTCGTCGTGGCCGCCCTTCTTCCGGCCGCGACCGCGTCCGCGGGGGTTGCCGCTCATCGTCAGGCCGCCAGCTGCTGGTCGTCGGCGCCGGCGTCGGAGCCCTTGCCGCTCTTGCCGCTCTTGCCCTTGCCCTTGCCCGTGGCGCCGTCGACGCGGGCCGCGGGCGGCACCATCGCCTTGAGGCGCTCGCCGAGGAGGCGCGGCTGGCTGCCGGCCTGCACCGCCAGGAGGCCCTCCATGAGGAGCGTCTGCCGGTCCGACTCGAGCTGCGCGAGCTTCCGG
Organism: Curtobacterium sp. UNCCL20; assembly: GCF_900101675.1. Taxonomy (GTDB): domain Bacteria; phylum Actinomycetota; class Actinomycetes; order Actinomycetales; family Microbacteriaceae; genus Curtobacterium. Next base: position 58,346 of record NZ_FNKG01000004.1, read on the forward strand.
AGCTTGCCACCGATGGGCAGCCAGAGGAAGTTCGCGGTGAGGAGGCCCCACAGCGTCGCGACGAACGCGCTCGCGATGAGCGGGCCGAGCTCGTCCGGCTTGCCGAGGTTCGCCAGCACGTGGGTCAGCGAGACCACGGTGCCGATGATGCCGACGGTCGGGGCGAAGCCGCCGAGGCCCATGAAGAACGAGCTCGCGCTCCGCACCGGGGCCGCGTTCGACTCGATCTCGTCCTCGAGCAGGATCCGGAGCTCGTCACCGTCGGTGCCGTCCGCGATGTTCTGCAGCGCCTTCTTCATGAACGGGTCGTCGTGCTTGTCGGCCTCCTGCTCGAGCGCCAGCAGCCCGTTCGAACGGGCGGTCTCGGCGAGGCCGACGACGTCGTCGATGACCGACTGCGGCGGGGTGACCTTGCCGGTGAACGCCTTCGGCACCGCCTTGAAGCTGGCGATGGCGTCCTTCAGCGTGGTGCTCGCGATGCCGCAGCCGATGGTGGCGCCGAAGACGAGCAGCATCGGCGCGGGCAGGAACAGCCCCGCGAGCTCGACGTGCTCCATCTCGACCATGCCGAACAGGGCACCGAAGGCGAGAAGGATCCCGATGATCGTCGCGATGTCCATCTCAGCGACCCCCGTCCTGCGCACGCGGCGGGTGGATCGGGGCGACGGCCGCGAGGGTCGGCTGCGGGCCGGTCGCGCTCCGTCCGGAGGAGTCGGTGCCGTAGGCCTCGGTGCCGTACGCCATGCCCACGATGCGGGCGCGGTACGCGGCGATCAGGTCGATGACCTCGGCCATGGACTCGCGCACGATGTACTTCGCGCCGTCGACCATGATGAGGGTCGTGTCCGGCGTCTCCTGGATGCGCTCCACGAGGTCCGGGTTCACAGCGAATCCGCTGCCGTTCAGTCGTGTGACGACGATCATGGCCCGTCCTGGTTCTCGATCGTCCCGCCGCCGTCCGTGGGGCGGGATGCGGCCCGTCCGTGGGCCTGCACGAGGGTCTATCGGCGCATCGCGCACCGCCGTTAGGAGCCGGCGCGACCGGGGCCACGCCGGTGCTCGTGGAACTTCTTCACGGTCGGTGCATCCGATCGGGGTGTCCGGCCGGTAGTGGGGGTACGACGTCGATGCTGACGCCGTCCCGCACCGGCCCGCTCGGGCCAGAAGGAGACCCACCATGCGCAAGACACTCGCCACCGGCCTGAGCGCCGGTGTCCTGCTCGCCGCAGCCGCGGCCGTGATGCCCGCCGCTGCGGCGACGGCTGCCACGGGCGACGCGACGCTCTCGGTCCTGCACGCCGTGCCGGCCGTCACCGTCGACGTGTACCTGGACGGCAAGCGGGCCCTCGACGACTTCAAGCCGGGCACCCTCGCCGGACCGATGATGGTCCCGGCCGGCGCGCACCAGCTCGCGATCACGGCCTCCGACGCGACGGACGCGTCGAAGCCGATCATCGGCCCGGTGGACGTCACCCTCGACGCCGGCGCGAACTACACCGCCGTCGCCCACGACAAGACGGACGGTTCCCCGACCGCCACGCTCTTCACCAACGACACGTCCGCGACCCCCGCGGGTCAGGGCCGCCTCATCGTCCGCCACGTCGCCGCCGCACCCGCCGTCGACGTCCTCGCGGGCGGCAAGGCCGTCGTCTCGAACCTGTCCAACCCGAACGAGAAGGCCCTCGTCCTGCCGGCGGGCACCGTCTCCGCAGCGGTCGCGGCGACCGGCACGACCACCCCGGTCATCGGCCCGGCCGACGTCCCGGTGAAGGCCGGCACCGACACGATCGTCTACGCCTGGGGCAGCCTGAACGACAAGACGCTGGCGCTCGCGACGCAGTCCATCGCGAACCTCGGCGGGAGCCCGAACGGCGTGCCCGCCGGCAACGCGGGCCTCGTCGCGACGAACCGTCCGGACACCGCACCGCTCATCGGCGGTGCCGCGGCCATCGCAGCAGCCGTGGCGATCGGGGCCGTGACGCTCCGTCGCCGCCACCTGGCAGTCGCCGCGAGCAAGCAGGACTCGGGCCGCTGAACACGGCCCGAACGGTGCGGTCCGTCGCGGCGACCCTGGTCGTCGCCGCGGCGGCCGCCGCCGTCCTGACCGGGTGCTCGCCGGCCGGGCCCCCCACCCCCGGCGGGCACCCCTCCCTCGCCCCCAGCAGCACCCCCACACCGGTCCCGTCGGCGTTCTCGACGGCGGTACCGCAGAGCGCCGCCACCGTACAACCTGCCCCCGCGGTGGCGGCGCCCACCCGGATCGCGGTCGACTGGGCCGGGGTCACGGCGACCGTCCGGCCCGAGGGCGTCGACGACCAGGGCGCCATGGCCCTGCCGCCGGACCCCCGGGTCGCGGGCTGGTACCGGTTCGGTGCCGCACCGTCCTCGACGGAGGGCACGGTCGTCATCGCCGCCCACGTGGACGCGGTCGGCTACGGGGTCGGTCCGTTCGCCCACCTGCAGGACGTCCCCACCGGCACCGCCGTCACCATCACCGACGCGGACGGCGCCGAGACCCGGTGGCGGATCGACTCCGTGACACTGCTCGAGAAGCGGGGCCTGCCCTGGGCCTCCGTGTTCCGGACCGACGGCGACCGGCGGCTCGTGCTCGTCACCTGCGGCGGCGCCTTCGACAGCAGCACCCACCACTACGAGAGCAACCTCGTCATCACCGCTGCTCCCGCGTGAGGAGACCGGGAGGACCATGCACGGAACGGCGAGCGGGCCCGTACGATCGGACCGTGGTCGACGAGGACCGCACCAGCGACAGGACGACGTGACGACCACCCTCCCGGACGACAGCGAGCTCTCCGACGCGTTCAGCGCCGGAGGCGAGCGGGTGCTGCGTCTCGTGTACGACCGGTGGTCCTCGCTGGTCTACTCCCTCGCACTCCGGGCCCTGTCCGACCCGGCCGCCGCCGAGGACGTCACCCAGCAGGTCTTCGTGAAGGCCTGGCAACGGAGCGCCAGCTACGACCCCGCCCGCGCACCCCTCGGCGCCTGGCTCGTCGGCATCACCCGCAACTGCATCGCCGACGCCCTCGCCGACCGCCGCCGGCACGCGAGCGCGGCCGACCCGGACGTCGTCGAGGAGACCACCCCGGCACCGGAGCCGTCGTTCGACCTGGCCGAACGAGCGCTCGTCGCCGGGGAACTCGACCGGCTGGAAGAGGTCCCCCGGCGCGTCATGCGACTGGCGTTCTACGACGACCTCAGCCATCGTGAGATCGCGGAACGGCTCGACCTGCCCCTCGGCACCGTCAAGAGCCACATCCATCGAAGTCTGGCTCGGCTCCGAACACGTCTGGAGGTGATCGAATGAAGCACGTCGACGACGAGACGCTGGCGATGCTCGCGGTCTCCGACGAGGTGGCGGAGGACGACGTCGCCGAACACCTCGCATCCTGTGCGGCCTGCCGCGCCGAGGTCGCGGCGATCCAGCGCGTCGCCGCGGTCACCCGGTCGTCCTCGGGCGTCGAGCTGACGAGCCCGCCCGAGCGGGTCTGGGACCGGATCGCCGCCACGATCGCGGCGGCACCCGACCCCGTCGTCGCGCCGTCGGCTGTCGACGACTCCGCTGCCGTCGACGAGCCCGCTGCTGTCGACGAGCCCGCTGCCGTCGACCCCGCCGCGGGCCGCGCGCACGCCGTCTCCCGTCGGCGACCGCGTCGTCGTCGCGTCGTGGCCATCGTGCTGTCCGGGGTCGGCGTGCTCGCCGTCCTGCTCGGCATCGGCGTCGTCTCGGGCGTCGTCCCCGGTCTCCCGAGCGGCGGTTCCGAGACGGTCCTCGCCTCCACCGCCCTCGACGCGCTGCCCGCCTGGAAGGGGTCGAGCGGCACCGCTGAGCTCGAGCGCGACCGCGACGGCCGGCTCACCCTCGTCGTCGACCTGCGGAGCGGCGACGACCAGCCCGGGGCCGGTGGCCTGCGCGAGGTCTGGATGATGCGCTCCGACCTCAAGGGCCTGGTGAGCGTCGGGTTCCTCGACGGCGACCGCGGGCGCTTCACGGTCCCGTCCGGCATGGACACCGCGCGGTTCCCGGTCGTCGACGTGTCGGCCGAGGCCGATGACGGCAACCCGGCACACTCGGGCGACTCGATCGTGCGCGGCCGCCTCTCGCCGAGCTGATCCGTCCCCCGAATTCTTAGATACGACGTATTCAGGCTGGAAAGAGGGTGAATCGGGGCCGAAGCGCCCTCGCTTTATCTCACGACCGTGTTAGCGTGACGCCATGTCCGACACCACCACCGTCGTCTCGCCCGCCGTCACCGCCACGTCGGCACCCCTCCGCGAGGTCGGCGCCCTGATCCGGGGCGCACGCAAGGGCCGCAGCATGACCCAGGCCCAGCTCGCCGAACGCGTCGGCACCAGCCAGAGCGCGATCAACCGCATCGAGCAGGGCGGCCAGAACCTCTCCCTCGAGATGCTCACGCGCATCAGCGACGCCCTCGACCAGCAGATCGTCTCCATCGGCGGCGCCCCGCAGCGTGCCCACCTCCGCGTGCAGGGCGGCCGGAAGCTGAGCGGCTCCATCGCCGTGAACTCGAGCAAGAACGCCGCCGTCGCACTGCTCTGCGCGTCGCTCCTCAACCGCGGCGTCACCCGCCTGCACAAGGTCGCCCGGATCGTCGAGGTCGACCGCATCATCGACGTGCTCCGCAGCCTCGGCGCGCGGGTCACCTGGTCAGAGGACGGCGAGACCCTCGAGATCGTCGCCCCCGACGACCTGCGTCTCGACGCGATCGACGCCGACGCCGCCCGTCGCACCCGCAGCGTCCTGATGTTCCTCGGCCCGCTCAGCGGCCGGTACGAGTCCTTCCGCCTCCCCTACGCCGGCGGCTGCGACCTCGGTACCCGCACCGTCGAACCGCACCTCATCGCGCTGCGCCCGTTCGGCGTCGACGTCGAGGCGACCTCCGGCTGGTACGAGGTCGACGTGGCGAACACCGCCGTGCCGACGAAGTCGGTCGTGCTCACCGAGCGCGGCGACACCGTGACCGAGAACGCGATCCTCGCCGCCGCCGCCCGCGACGGCGAGACGGTCATCCGGAACGCCAGCCCCAACTACATGGTGCAGGACCTCTGCTTCTTCCTCGAGCTGCTCGGGGTCCGCATCGAGGGGATCGGCACCACCACGCTCCGCATCACCGGCAAGAGCCGCATCGACGAGGTCGTGGACTACTGGCCGAGCGAGGACCCGGTCGAGGCGATGAGCCTCCTCACCGCCGGCATCGTCACCGCGTCCACGCTGACCGTCACCCGCGCGCCGATCGAGTTCCTCGAGATCGAGCTCGCGACCCTCGCCGAGATGGGCCTGCGCTTCGACGTCTCCGAGGAGTACGCCGCCGCCAATGGTCGGACCCGCCTCGTCGACATCACCGTGCACCCGTCCGAGCTGCACGCTCCGATCGACAAGATCCACGCGATGCCGTTCCCCGGGCTCAACATCGACAACCTGCCGTTCTTCGTCGTCATCGCCGCCATGGCCGAGGGCACCACGCTCGTCCACGACTGGGTGTACGAGGGCCGGGCGATCCACCTGCTCGACCTCACCCGGCTCGGCGCCAGCGTCACGCTCCGCGACCCGCACCGCCTCGACGTCACCGGGCCGACGCACTTCTCCGGCGCCGAGGTGAGCTGCCCGCCGGCGCTCCGTCCCGCGGTCGTCATCCTGCTGGCGATGCTCGCGGCGAAGGGCGAGAGCGTCCTCCGCAACGTCGGCATCATCGCCCGCGGGTACGAGCAGCTGCAGGAGCGCCTGAACTCGCTCGGCGCGTCCATCGAGACGTTCCACGACTGAGCGTCGCCCCGGCAGCCGCCACCGGTCCCGGGTGGGCGCCGAGCGGGCAGTGTTCGTCACGCTCGGCGCCCCCGGGCGGCGCGTCCCGCCCGCTCGATGGAACACATGCGGCGCGTCGTGCGCTCTGGACGCGCCCCCTGGCGGCCCTGAAGGCGCGGTGCGAGCCCGCGCCGCGCCTCCAGTCCGACATGATCTCGCTCCGACCCGCCGTCCCGAGCGAGCAAAATACGTCACGTTCGATGCCCACGGGCGGCGCGTTCCGCCCGTAGGGAGACACGCGCGCGGCGCGTCCCGCCCGTTCGTGAACCCCGCGGGATGCGACCCCGCACGCGCCCCCAGCCCCCAGCGGGTTGACTGGGACGTCGGTCGAACGAGGAGTGCGTGTGCTGGGACCTGAACTGGTGGTCGTGCTCGGCCTCGCCATCGCCCTGACCGCGGGCATCGCCGACCGGATCCGCGTCGCACCACCCGTGCTGCTCCTCGTCTTCGGCGCCGCGCTGGCCTTCGTTCCCCAGTTCGCCCACGTGCAGCTCCCTGCCGACGCCGTGCTCCTGCTGTTCCTCCCGGCGCTCCTCTACTGGGAGAGCCTCACCACGTCGCTCCGCGAGATCCGGAAGAACCTCCGCGGCATCGTCCTGATGGGCACGCTGCTCGTCGTCGTCACGGCCGGAGCGGTCGCGGTCCTCCTGCACCTGCTCGGGATGCCCTGGGGTCCCGCCTGGGTGCTCGGGGCCGCGGTCGCGCCGACGGACGCCACGGCCGTCGGGGTGCTCACGAAGATGCTCCCGCGGCGGAACGTCACGGTGCTCCGCGCCGAGAGCCTGGTCAACGACGGCACCACCCTCGTGGTCTACGGCATCGCGGTCGCCGTCACCGTCGGCACGCAGGAGCTCACGTTCTGGAACGTCTCCGGGATGCTCGTCCTGTCGTACCTCGGCGGTGTCGCCGCAGGGCTCGCCGCCGCCTGGATCGGCACCCTCGTGCTCCGCCGCGTGGACACGGTCGTCCTCGAGAACATGGTCACGCTCCTCGTCCCGTTCGCCGCGTTCCTCGCGGCCGAGGCGATCGGCGCGTCCGGGGTCCTCGCCGTCGTCGCCGCGGGCATCGTCGTGAGCCAGGTCGCCCCGAAGCTGGACCGTGCCGAGACCCGCCAGCAGGTGCGCTCGTTCTGGTCCTTCCTGACCTTCCTGCTCAACGGATCGCTCTTCGTCCTCGTCGGCATCGAGGCGATGGTCGCCGCCCGCGCCCTCGACGCGTCCGAGCTCCTCCGCGCAGCCGGGATCATCGCCGCCGTGGCCATCGCGCTCGTCATCGTGCGCTTCGCGTTCCTCAACGCTGCCGGCGGCACGGTCTGGCTCGTGACCCGGAGGACCGGTGGCGAGCCGCGCGAGGGTCACCGGGACCGCCTCGTCAGCGGCTTCGCCGGGTTCCGCGGCGCCGTCTCGCTCGCGATGGCCGTCGCCGTGCCGCGGACGCTGGAGTCCGGCGCAGCGTTCCCGGACCGCGACCTCATCGTCTTCGTCACCGCAGGCGTCGTCATCGTCACCATCGTCGGGCAGGCCCTCGTGCTGCCGGCCGTCCTCCGTCGGGCGGCGCTCCCCGAGGACGAGTCCGTCGGTGAGGAGCGCCGCTTCGCCGAGCGCACCGCGATCGAGGAGGCGCTCGACGCGCTCCCCCGGCTGGCCCGCCAGGCCGGCGCCGACAAGGCCACCGTCGCCCGCCTCCGCAAGGACTACGAGGCGCACCTCGACGTCATCCAGGCGCGCGAGGAGGAGGACGAGGACCACCCGGCACTGCAGCGGCACGACACCGCCGTCGCGCTCGAGCTCGCACTCGTCCGCCACAAGGCGGCGACGCTCCTGCGCCTCCGCGACGCCGACGAGATCGACGACCTCGTGCTGCGGCAGATCCGCAGCGGCTACGACGCCGAGGAAGCGCGCCTGAACGGGTCCGCACCCGTCTGACGGCGGCTCCCGTCCGACGGTGGTGACCGATCGACGGCCTGGAGGCGCGGGGCGGCGCCGCCACGCGCCTCCCGGCCGTCACGCCCACCCGCACCACGTGCACCCGACCTGCCCGCGCATGGCAGGCTCGACTCGTGATCGATGCGAGCACCGTCCTGTGGACCCTCGTCGGTGTGGTGGCGCTCGTCGCCCTCGCGACGGCGGCCCTCCTCGTCACCCGCGCACCGTCCCCATGGGCGCCCGCGCTGGCCGTCCTGCGCGGGACCGTGCAGCTCGCCGTCATCAGCCTCGTCCTGAGCGGCATCATCCGCGACCCGCTCTGGATCGCCGTCGCCCTCGTCGTCATGTTCACCGTCGCCACCGTCACCGCGGCACGCCGGCTCGGCACGCTCCGGTCACGGTTCCTGCCGGTCGCCCTCGCGATGGCCATCGGGGTCGTCGGCGCGCTCGGGGTCGTCTTCCTCACCGGTGCGATCGCGTTCACGCCCCGCTACGTCCTGGCGATCGGCGGCATCGTCGTCGGCAACGCGATGACGAGCGCCACCCTCGCCGGCCGCCGGTTCGTCGAACTCGTCGACGACCGGTGGGACGACGTCGAGGGGTGGCTCGCGCTCGGGGCGACACCGCGGCAGTCGACGGCGGACATCGTCCGGCGGGCCGTGCACGCGGCCATGGTGCCGAGCACGGACCAGACGCGGACCACCGGGCTCGTCACGCTGCCGGGGGCGTTCGTCGGCGCGGTGTTCGGCGGGATCTCACCGCTCGAGGCCGGGCGGTTCCAGATCGTGGTCCTCGCGGCGATCATCGCGGCCGGGGCGCTCGTCGCGACGTCGCTGACGCGGATGCTCGCGCCGGTGCGGACGCGGCCGGTGCCGGCGGCGTGAGGGCGGCGGTGGCCGCGGGACGACCCTCGAGCTGTCGTCCCGTACGCCACCCCGCTCGGAAGGCGGTCAGATCGTGTCGGCGTCAGCCTCAGCGTCAGCGTCGTCGAGCGGCACCGGCCGGTCGTCGTCCGGCAGGAGCTCGTCGTCGGCGTCGTCCACCACGGGGAGGTCGTCCGGGTCGTGCACCACGGGCTCCGGTTCGTAGTCGGTGTCCTGCGCCTCGCGGAAGTCGTCCGGGGTCAGGTCGTCCTTCGGATCGCTCATGGCCGCGAGGGTACCCCTGACCCGGTGAGACGGAACCGGACGTCCCGGACAGCACGTGCGACCTCCGCGTGCGCATCCGTCGGCTGGTTGTGCCCGCTCGGGACGAGTCGGTGATCCAGGAGCCTCGTGCAGTGCTCCTCGTGCTGCCGCCGCGTCCGGGGGTACAGCGCCGGGTCCTCGGTCGGATCGAGCACGATCGTCGGCACGTCCACCGACGGGAGCTGTGCGAGGAACCGCTCGTCCGCCTCGTACTCGGGCGCGCCCGGCGCGAGTCCGAAGCGGTGCCGGTACGAGTGGAGCACGACCTCGACGAAGTCCGGGTTGTCGGAGGTGCCACGGGCCAGACGGGGCCCGAGGCCCGCTGCCCGCGAGCCGCGGTCCGGAACGCACGACCGGCGACCGGGACGCGACAGGGGCGCCCCCGCATCGCGGGAACGCCCCTGATCAGGAACCGGAGACCGTCCTACCGCTTCAGGTTCGTCAGCTCCTGCAGGACCTCGTCCGAGGTGGTGATGATGCGGGCGTTCGCCTGGAAGCCGCGCTGCGCCACGATGAGGTTCGTGAACTCCTGCGACAGGTCGACGTTCGACATCTCGAGCGTGCCGGAGGCGAGCTGTCCGACGCCGGGCGAGCCGGGGGCGCCGACGGTGGCGTTGCCCGAGTTCGCGGTGGCGCGGTAGCCGGACGCGCCGGTCTTCTCGAGGCCGGCCGGGTTGGCGAACGTCGCGAGGGCGACGCGGCCGATCGCGAGCGAGGCACCGTTCGAGAAGGTGCCGACGACGGTGCCGTCCTTCGAGATCGAGTACCCCTGCAGGGATCCGGCCTCGTGGCCGTTCTGCGACGCGATCGACGCGGAGTTCAGCGACGCGAACCCGGTGAGCTCGGACATGTCGACGGTGATCCCGCCGACGGCGACGGTTCCGCCGGCGGTGAGCTTGCCGTTCGCCCCGAAGGTGAGCGACGACGTCGCCGAGGTCCCCTGGCCGTCCGTCGCCGCGACGTCCCAACCCGCTGCGGTGCGGGTGTAGGCGAGCGACATCGTGTGCTTCGCGCCGGACGCGTCGTACACGGTGGCGTCGCGGGTGAGGGTGGTGCCGACGGCGGTCTCGGACGGCAGGTTCCCGGTGACGCCGGCGGTGGTGGTGCGGACCGCGGGGGCGGCGGCGTCGAGCGGCAGGACGATGTCCGACAGGGCACCGTTCTCGTTGACGACGCCGTTCGTGGCCGGGTAGCCCTGCACGATCTTGCCGTCGGACGAGACGAGGCGACCGTCGGCGTCGAAGTCGAATGCGCCGGCGCGGGTGTACACGGTGTCGTTGCCGAGGCGGGTGACGAAGAACCCGTCGCCGGAGATCATCAGGTCGGTCGCCTTGCCGGTGGCCTGGGCGGAGCCCTGCGCGAAGTTGGTGGAGACGCCGGCGACCTGCACGCCGAGGCCGATCTGCGCCGGGTTGGTGCCGCCGATGCCGGTCTGCGGTCCGCCGGCACCCTGGGTCATCTGCGACAGGGTGTCCTGGAAGACCGTCGACGAGGCCTTGAAGCCGACCGTGTTGACGTTGGCGATGTTGTTGCCGGTGACGTCGAGCATCTGCTGGTGGGAGCGGAGGCCGGAGATGCCGGAGTAGAGCGAGCGGAGCATGGTGCGTCCTTTCGGAGAGGCAGGAAGAGCGAGGAAGAAGGAGAGGGGAAGAGCGAGGAAGGAGCCGAGCGCGTCAGGGGACGGTCGTGATGCCGGAGATCACGTCGAGGTCGACCTCCTTGCCGTTCACCGTCACGGTCGGCACGCTGTGCGCGTACGACACGGCCGAGGCGGTGCCCGTGACGGCGGTGCCGGTCGCGGCGTCGGTGTAGCTGACCTGCTTCCCGACGAGGTTGGCGGCGGCGATCCGCATCTGCAGCGAGAAGTTCTCGTTCGCCGTCGTGGTCTGGTTGGTGATCTGCTCCATCATCGCGAGCTGCGTCTGCTGGCTGATCATCTGGTTGGTGTCCATCGGCGAGGACGGGTCCTGGTTCTGCAGCTGCGTGACGAGCAGCTTCATGAAGACCTGCGAGTCCATCGTCTGCGACCCGGACTTCGGTGCGTTCGCGGCGATGGCCGCTGCCTGCGCAGCCTGGTCCACGCTGCCGGTGATGCCGTCGATCGGCATGGTCGTTCCCTTCGGTGATCGCCTGGGGCGAGCTGTCGTCGCTCAGGCGAGGACGTCGAGTCCGGCGGTGCGGACGGTGGGCGTGTGGGCGGTGCCGGGTGCACGCGGGGTGAGCCGCGCCTCCAGGCCGGGGTCGACGCGTGGAGCCGCCGGGGCGGGCCGGTCGTCGTGGCCGGAGCGGGTGTCCGGCTGGTTCTGGGAGGACAGGTCGAGCGTCGTCGACAGGCCGGTGCCGGCCGCGTCGCGGCGGAGGTCGGGCAGCACCTGCCGCACTGCGTCGCGCCCCGCGTCGGAGGCGGCGAACAGCTCGACGTGCATGCCGTGCGCGGTGACGTGGGCCCGGACCGTGACGGGTCCGAGCGCGTCCGGCGTGAGCTGGACGGTCACGACGTGCTCGCCGGGACCCGCCTGCGCGAGCGTGAACACGGGTCGGCTGAGCTGCTGGGTGAGCGGTGCCGGTGCGTTCGCGGTGGCCGCTCCGGAGGGGGTCGCCGGCGCGACCGTGGACGTCGTGGGGAGCACGAACGGCGTCTCGCCGCCGCGCGGTGCGGTGACGGCCTGGAGGCCCGGATCACCCTGGCCGGACTGCCCCGCCTCGTTCCCGTGGCCGGGCTGGGTGCTGCTCCCCCGGATCGCCTCCGGCGTCGGGACCGCGGTGGTGGCGGCCGTGGTGGGAGCGGTGGCGGGGGGCGCGGCGGAGGTGGGAGCGGCGGCGACGATCGTGGCGGACTCGGCGCGGGTGCCGGCGGTGGCTGTGGCGGTGGCGGTCCCCGCGGCGGCGGTCCCCGCGGTGGCTGTGGCGGTGGCGGTCCCCGCGGTCGTAGTGGCGCTCCCCGGGGTCGCGCCGACGACGACGGGGCTCGTCGTCACGGCGGCGGTGCCGGTAGCCGCGGTGGCGGTCGCCCGAGCGGTCGTCGCGGTGCCCGGGGTCGTCGGGTTTATCGGGGTCGCGGGCGCCGACGGTGCGACGGTCCCGTTCACTGCGGTCGTGCCCGGTGCGACGTGCGCGGTGGTCGGGCTGGTGGCGTTCGGGGTCGCCGCGGTGCCCGTTCCTGCGGGTGCCACGAGCGCCCCGGTGACCACCGCAACAGTCGAAGTCGACCCGGTCCCCGAGCCCGTGCTCGTGCTCGTGTTGGTGCTCGTCGGAGCGGCGTCGGCGACCGTCGGTGTACCCGTGGTCGAGCCTGCGACGGCAGCGGTCAGCGTGCTCGGGGCGGGAGCGGTTTCCGCTGCCGGAGCCGGCACCGTGGGCACGACCGGCAGCGCGACCGCTGCCGGGAGCGGCACCGGCGCATCCGAGGCGGCCGTCGGCGCTGCCGCGTCCGTGGCGACCGTCGGTGCTGCCGAGCCCGCCTCGGCGTCCCCGGTGCCTCCGGCGGCGCCCCCGGCGGCGCCCCCACTCTCCGCACCCCCACGCGCACCTCGGTGAGATCGCACTTCGGCGGCCCGACCGGCCCCGGTTCCCGCCCGAACTGCGATCTCAGCGTCGCGGCGGTCGCGGGTGCGGGGGTCAGCGTCGCGGCGGTCGGCGTCGGGCGTGGTGGCGGCGACGAAGGCAGCGCCGAACGAGTCGGCGCTCCCGGTGGCGCGTGCGGCGGGCTTCGGTCCCGAGGCTCCCGGGGCGGCCGCGGGGCCCGGTGTGGCGATCGTCATGCTCATGCTGCGCTCCCGGAGTTCATCAGCGACAGGAGTGCCGCGGTCTGCAGATCGGTCCGACCCGCGCCCGACGCTGCGGCCGTCGCGGTGGTCGCCGACGCCTGGGCCGGGACGATGCGCCGGATGGTCGCGATGTCGGAGTCCTTGTACCAGTTGTCGACGATCCGGACGTCCTTGCCCGGGCGCGGCGCGTGCAGGACCTTGCCGTCGCCGACGTAGATGACGACGTGCCCCTCGCCCTTCGGGATGATGAGGTCACCCGGCTGCGCGTCCTTCAGGGAACCGACCGCGACGCCCATCTTCGCCTGGTCAGGCACGACCCGGGGCATGGTCACCCCGAGGTCCTTGAACACCGTCTGCACGAGTCCGGAGCAGTCCATCCCCGACGTGGTCGTGCCGCCGAAGACGTACGGCACGCCGAGGTACTTCTTCGCGTCCGCGACGACGTCCGAGCCGGTGGCACCACTGCCGGTCGCGAGGGTGCCCGACCCGGCGTCGACCGAGGTGGCCGTCGACACCGGTGTGCCCGCGGCAGTTCCGGTGCCGGTCGCGGTGGCGAGGGCGTCGGCGAACGCGCTCGAGGACGAGGCGTCGGTCGCGGCGGACGATCCCGCCGAGGACGACGAGGACGCCGCGGACGCCGCGGACGCCACCGTGGCGGTCGTCCCGGTACGCAGGGCGTCGATTTGGTTCCGGATCTCGGAGATCCGCGAGAGCACGGCGTCCACGCTCATCGGGCACCACCTTCCGTGCGGCGCCTGGCCGCGATCTCGTCGAGGGCGTTCTGCTCGGTGCGGAGCTCCTCGGCGGTCTGCTGTTCCACGTGCTGGGCCTCGAGCTTCTCGAGGCCCAGGGCCGAGCGGCGTGCGCCGTTGTAGGTGTCCTGCGCCTGGTCCGCGTCGGCCCGTCGGTTCCGGACGACGGCGTCGAGCTCCTCGAGCATCCCCCGGGTCGCGGCGCGCGCGGCGGCCACGGCGCTGAGGGTCGCGGCGTCCTGGATCGGCTGCGACCCCTCGGTGTCGGCCAGGTTCCGGCGCGCGGCGATCCGGGCGTCCGCGGCGTCCCGCACCCGCTCGTTCGCGGTGGCGAGGGCGGCGGCGGCACGGTCCTGTTCGGCGTGCCGGAGGCGGAGGAGTCCGGCGAGCGGGAAGCGGCGGGCCATCAGGCAGCACCCCCGAGGACCTGCACGAGGGCGTCGAGCGCACGCCAGGAGGACGCGGCGGTGGCGCGCTCGTCCATGCCCTGTCGGAGGAACCGGTCGATGGCGTCCTGGTGGTCGACGGCGGCGTCCACGAGCGGGTTCGTGCCGCGCTGGTAGGCGCCGACGTCGAGCAGGTCCTGGGCGGCCTTGCGGGCGGCCATGACCTTCCGGAGCGTCGTCGCGGCACCGCGCTGCGACGACGTCGTGACCTTCGACGCGACGCGGGAGATCGAGCCGAGCGCGTCGACGGACGGGAAGTGCCCGGTGACGGCGAGCTTCCGGTCGAGCACGACGTGCCCGTCGAGGATGCTCCGGGCGGCGTCGGCGATCGGCTCGTTGTGGTCGTCGCCGTCGACGAGCACCGTGTAGATCCCGGTGATGCTGCCGACCCGGTCGGTCCCGGCACGTTCGAGCAGCCCGGCGAGCACCGAGAACGTCGACGGCGGGTAGCCCCGGGTGGCCGGCGGTTCGCCGACGGAGAGGCCGATCTCACGCTGGGCCATCGCAACGCGGGTCAGCGAGTCCATCATCAGCACGACGTCCTGGCCGGCGTCGCGGAACGACTCGGCGATCCGGGTCGCGACGAACGCGGCACGGAGGCGCATCAGCGCCGGCTCGTCGGACGTCGAGACGACGACGATCGAGCGGGCGAGGCCCTCGGGCCCGAGGTCGTCCTCGAGGAACTCGCGCACCTCGCGGCCGCGCTCCCCCACCAGGGCGATCACGTTGACGGCGGCGTCGCTCCCCCGCGCCACCATCGACAGCAGTGAGGACTTCCCGACACCGGAGCCGGCGAACAGGCCCATGCGCTGCCCGCGGCCGACGGTGGTGAGGGTGTCGAGCACCCGGACCCCGAGCTGCAGGGGCATGTCGATGCGGGTGCGCGCCATCGCGTTCGGCGTCTCGTGGTCGAGCGGCACCCAGTCGTCGGCGTCGAGCGGGCCGCGGTCGTCGATCGGCCGCCCGAGCCCGTCGAGCACCCGTCCGAACAGGCCGGTGCCGGTCGGCACGAGCACGGGGCGACCGGTGGGCCGCGCGGGCGTGCCGGCGGTCACGCCCGTCAGGCGCCCGAGCGGCATGCAGCGGACGCCGGTCACGTCGGTGGCGACGACCTCGACCGCGGTCTGCGGACCGTCGTCGGCCCCGACCGTGACGACCTCGCCCACACGGGCGTCGAGGCCGGCGATCGTGAGGCCGAGTCCCACGGCGCTCGTGATGACGCCGACACGCTGCGGAGCAGCCTGCCGGAGGGCGTCGTCGAGCCCGCGGGGGCGCAGGAGCGTGGCGGTCACGAGGCGACCCCCAGCGCGGTCCGCGCGCGGTCGAGCGCCGTGTCGATGCGGGCGTCGAGCATGCCGTCCGGCAGGTCGACGACGGCGTCCCCGTCGCGGAGCGACGGGTCGGCGACGACCGGCACGGGCAGGTCGAGGCCCGCGACCCGGGCCGCGTCGGCGACGCTCAGGCGGATCGCGGTGGCGAGGGTCCGGTCGATGGTGGCGAGTGCGCGCTCGACGGTCGCCTCCGCGCCGGACGCACCCCGCGCCTCCAGGCCGTCGGTGGGTGCGGCAGTCTGCCTGGAGGCGCGGATCGCGTACCCGACGACGGCTTCGGCCAGGTCGATGGCGGCGGCCGCGACGGACTGCTCCGCGGCGTCCAGGACCGGCGTCACCTGCGAGAGCATCGCGTTCGTCGCGGCGTCGAGCACCGCGATGCGGCGGGCGGTGTCGGCCCGCATCGACGCGATCTGCGCGGTGTGCTCGGCCTCGAGCCGGGCGCGGAGCGCGTCGGTCTCGGCCTGCGCGGCGCGGAGACCGGCGGCGTACCCGGCGGCGTGCCCGCGGACGTCGGCGCTGGCGGCGCGGTCGCGGCCGGCCGCGTCCCCGATGACGGGGAACGCGACGCGCTGGACGGTCGGGGTCGCGGTGTCAGTCAACGAGCTCGTCCTCCTCGGCACGGTGGACGGTAATGACGCCCTGGGCCTCGAGCTCGCGGACGGAGCGGACCACCTCGGCGCGCGCCTCCTCGACCTGCGAGACCCGGACGGGGCCCATGGCCTGCAGCTCGTCGTCGAGGAGCTCGCGGTTGCGCTCCGAGACGTTCGCACGGATGGTCTCGACGACCGGTGCCGCGGCGCCCTTCATGGCGGTCGCGAGGAGCTTCGAGTCGATGCCGCGGAGCACCTGCTGGATGTCGCGCGACTCGAGCTTGACGATGTCCTCGAACGTGAGCATCCGCGAGCGGATGTCCTCGGCGAGCTCGGGGTCGCGCGCCTCGAGGCCGTCGAGCACGGCCTTCTCGGTCGCGACGTCGGAGCGGTTGATGATCTCGACGAGGGGCTGGATGCCGCCGACGACCTCGATGCTCTCGCGCGGCGACACGACGGCACCGGCGCGCTGGCGGAGGACGCCGGCGACGATCCCGACGGCCTCGGGCGTGGCGGTGCCCATCGTCGCGAACGCCTGCGCGACGTCGGTGCGGACGCGCTCGTCGACGCCCGCGAGCACGGCACTGGCCTGGGCGGGCCCCAGGTGCGCGAGCACGAGGGCGATGGTCTGCGGGAGTTCGCCCTCGAGGAGCGTGATGACCTGACCGGGTTCGGCGTCGTCGAGGAAGTCGAACGACTGCCCGGCGAGGTTCGAGGCGAGGCGGTCCATCACGCCGGCGGCGCGCTCGGCCCCGAACGAGGCCTCGAGCAGCCCGAGGGCGGTGTCCTTGCCGCCGCGCTTCTGCCGGCGACCGCTGAGGGTCATCCGGTGGAACTCGGTGAGGGTGCGGTCGACGACGGTGTCCTCGACGCGGCGCATCCGAACGATCTCGGCGGAGATCTCCTCGGCCTCGATCTCGGTGAACTGCTTCATCACCTCGGCGGCGCGCTCGGTCTCCATCTGCATGAGGATGAGCGCGACCTTCTGCGCGCCGCTCAGCGGACGGTCGTTCGCACCGCCGGTCGCTCCGGTCCCGCCGCCGGCGCCCGGCACCAGGACGCTCACACCGGTGCCCGGTCGTCGAGGAGCCCGCGGAGGAGCTCGGCCGTGCGCTTCGGGTCCCGCTCGGCGAGGGCGGAGATCTCCTGGCGCCGGCGCTCGGCGCTGATCTCCTCGGTGGTGAGGATCTCGGTCGGCGCGTCGTCGTGCGGGATGCTCGGGAGCGCCACGGTCGGGGCGTCCCCGGCCGACAGGGTGCCCCGGTCGTCCGCACCGTCGACGGCGAGCGGCAGCTGGAAGGTCTCTCCCGCGAAGGCGTCGAGCTCGCCGAGGTCGACAGCCTCGCGCTCCTGCTTCCGACCGCGGCGGACCAGGAAGACCATGACCGCGATGAGGGCGAGCAGGGCGCCGAGGACGATGCCGGCGGTGCGGATCGCCGACCACAGGGCCGCCTGCTGGTCGGCCTTCTCCTGCGCCGCGAGGGCCTTGTCCGCCCGGTCGGCGGCAGTCGTGTCGAAGTCCATCATCGCGACGCGGACCTGGTCGCCCCGGGCCGTGTCGACACCGGCCGCCGCGGACACCAGGTCGTTGATGCTCTGCAGGTTGGCGTTCTGCACGGCGCTGGCCTTCGAGTTGAGCGCGACCGAGATCGTCTGGCGGTCGAGGCCGCCCGCCGGGAGCTGCGTCGTCTCGGTGGTGTGGTCGACGGCGTTGTTCTTCGTCGCCGATTCGTTCTTGTAGCCGTCGTCGGCGGAGCCCGAGGTGCTGCCGCTCGCCGTGCCGTTCGGCACCGCGATGTTGTCCGGGCCGAGCACGCCGGTGGCGCCCTTGCCGCCCGCGCCGGAACCGGCGCCGTACTGCTCGGTGGTCGACGACTCGTTGAGTGCGACCGGGCCCGTCGTCGGCGTCGTGTACGACTCGGACGTGCGGGTGCCGGAGTTCTGGTTCATCGTGCCGGCCACCACGACGGTGGCGTTGCCGGCGCCGAGCGTGGTGTCGAGGAGGTCCTGGATCTTCTTGCTCGTCGCGGCGTCGTAGTCGGCGGCCTGGTCGGTGCCGCTGCCGGTCGCGCCGGTGCCGACGGCCGAGAGGGTCTGGCCCTTCGAGTCGACGACCGAGACGTCGGTCGGCTGCATGCCCTCGACAGCTGCGCTCGTCAGGTGCACGATCGCCTGGACCTGGTCGGTGGAGAGTTCGGCGCCGTTCTTCGTGGCGACGAACACCGACGCCGTCGGGTCCTTCTCCTTCGAGACGAACACGGTCTTCTCCGGGATCGCCAGCTGCACCGTCGCGGTCTGCACGCCGTCCATCGCGCTGATGGTCTTGGCGAGCTCGCCCTCCATCGCGCGCTTGTACGTCACGTCCTGCTGGAACTCGGAGCTCGTCACGCCCATCTTGTCGAGCAGCGAGTAGCCGCCCTCGTTCGACGACGGAAGGCCGTTCGACGCCGCCTTGAGCCGCTCCGAGTACACCTGCGCCTGCGGCACGAGGATCGTCGCGCCGCCGTCGGTCAGCTGGTAGGGCACACCGTCGGTCTGCAGCTGGTCCGTGATCGAGCTCGCGTCCGTGGCGGCGAGGCCGGTGAACAGCGGCGCGTACGACGCCTTGCCGAGCCAGCTCGCGAGGGCGATGCCGCCGAGCACGAGCGCAGCGATGACGAGGATCGCGATGGTCCGCTGGGCGGCGCTGAACCCCTTGACGTAGGCGGCGAGACGTCCGAAGAGGTCCTTGACGGCGACGGGCATCAGGCCTGCATCCTCATGATCTCGTTGAAGGCGTCGACGCCCTTGTTGCGGACGGCGGAGACGAGTTCGAGCGTGACCTGCGCGCGGGTGGCGGCGATCGTGGCGTCGTGGATGTCGTCGAGGTTGCCGGTGACGGCCTTGAGCGCGAGGGTCTTCGAATCGCCCTGCAGCTGCTGCAGCCCGTCCACGGCGTTGCCGAGGGACGCGGCGAAGCCGGTGCCGTCCGTGCCGGTCGCACTCGTCGCACTCGTCCCGACGTCGCTCGACGTCCCGGACACCGAGGTGATCGCGTTCGTCATCGCGTTGGTGGTCACACCGTTGACGGCGTCGATGGGCATCAGTTCTTCCCGATCTGCAGTGCCGCCTCGTAGGCGGTCTTGGCACGGTCGACCACGGCGGCGTTCGCCTGGTAGCCGCGCTGGGCCATGATGAGGTCCGCCATCTGCGTCCCGAGGTCGATGTCCGGCATCCGGACGTAGCCTTCGGCGTTCGCGAGCGGGTTGTCCGGGTCGTAGGTGACCCGGCCGGCGGCGCTGCCGAACGCGGCGCCCTTGACGTACGCACCGGAGACGCCGTTGCCCTCCTGGACCTCGACGTAGCGGGCCTGGAAGGCGGTGTCGTCCATCGACTTCACCGTGTTCGCGTTGGCGATGTTGTCGGAGACCGCGTCGAGCCACTTGCGGTGCACGGTCATGCCGGTGCTCGCGATGCCGATCGCGTCGAAGGTCGTCACGAGCTGGTCCGCATCGCCGCACGGACGCTGGTGAGCTCGGAGTTCATCGCCTGCGTGGCGAACTGGTACCGGAGCACGGTGTCGACGTTGGAGAGCGTCTCCTCGTCGAGGTTGACGTTGTTGCCGTTGGTGTTCGTCGGCTCGAGGCTCCGCGCGATCGTCGGCGCGGTGCTGCCGTTCCCGTCGACGATCGACTTCGCGAGGGCGTCCTCGAACTGGACCTTCTCGGCGTGGTAGTTCGGCGTGTTGATGTTCGCGACGTTGTTCGCGATCACGCGCTGGCGCATGGAGAGACCGTCGAGCGCGCTCTGCAGCGCTGCTGACGTCACGGAATCGAACACGGCGGATCGTCCCCTCGTGGCGCGACATCGTGCGTCGATGTCGCCGATTGGCGGTGGCCGATCCGTGGCCGAACTGGTGAGCGATCCGTGCTCAGGTGGTGCTGTCGGCCGGGGCGTGGGGCACGTTAGGCGTCGCCCCGAACGGGGGGCGGGTGCGGGGTGGAGCGGGCGCGGTGGAGGCGGGGAGCGGGTGGGGCGGCGGCGGTGCGCGGTCGCCGGGGGTGCCGCTCGGTCGTTCCTGGGTGCCGCCGTCGAAACATGTACACGCATCCGGTGCGTCCGCATTGTTCGACAAACCACGAGTCGATCGACGGGTGCTTCGTCGAAACATGTACACGCATCCGGTGCATGCGCATTGTTCGACAAACCACGAGTCGATCGCCGGGTGTTTTGTCGAAAGATGCGCGGGCAAGAACCGACCGGAAGGGCCCGGCGCAACGCCCCGTCGCGCGTCAGGCGGACGCGTCGAGGTACACGGACCCCCGGGGCTCCCGCGTCGCGTCGACCGCACGGAGCGCCCCCATCTGCGACGCCACCGAGCGACGGCTCGCCTCGAGCGCCGCCAGAGCGTCCCGCTGCGCGGCCAGCAGCCTGGAGGCGCGCCCCACCAGCTCGCGCGGGATCGGACCCAGCCCCGCCGGCTCCGACCACCCGGCCACGGCACCGGGATCGGCCGTCTGCCCGGCCGCGTCCTGCTCCAGGGAGGTGAGCACGGCCTCCCAGGCGGCGCTCCCGTCAGCCTGCGACGGCGACCCGGCCTGCTCAGGCGACACCGAGCGCACCGCCCGTCGGCTGCTGCCCCACGGTGGTCGCCGGCAGCGCCGCAGCGGCCTCGTGCCAGGACTGTCGGAGCGGCTCGAGGATGCGGATGCAGTCCCGGGTCGCCTGCACGTCACGGTGCACGTTCGCGGTGATGAGCGACGTCGAGGCGTAGTTGTAGATCGCGAGGAGGCCCTCGCCACCGTCCCACACGTCGATGCGCAGCGTGGAGGACAGCTCGCCGACGATGGCCTGGGCGTGCAGGAGTTGCTCGCGGGCCGCCTCCCAGTCCGACGAGGTCTGGGCGGCCTCGGCACGGTGCAGGTCGAGCAGCAGCCGGTCGTACAGCATCGTGACGAGCTGGGCCGGGGTCGCAGAGAGCACGGCCTCGTTCGTGTACTGCGCGCGACGCTGGTCGGTGACCGTGCGGGGCTGCGCGGCCTGCCGGAAGGCGGCGGCCTGGAAGTCGAAGGCGTTCACGGTGGTTCCCGTCAGCTCGAGGTCGAGGCGAGCTGGCTCGCGAGCCAGCTCGACTGGGACTGGAGTTTGCTGAGGCTGGTCTCGAGCGAGGCGTAGAGCGTCTGCAGTGACGCGCGACGAGCGGCGAGTCGGTCGGTCCAGCTGTCGATCTGGGTGTTGAGGTCCTTCGCGACGGACTGCTGCCCGGTGATCGACGTGGTGATCGAGCCGTCGTACTTGTCCGACGCGGCGGTTGCGGCGGCGCCGACGTTGCCCGCGATGCCGGAGAGCATCGCCTGCGTGCCCTCGGGGTCGGTGGCGAGGGCCTTCTGGAAGGCGTCGGCGTCGAAGGTGAAGTCGCCGTCCTTCGTGATGACGATGCCGATGGAGGACGGCGACTTGCCGTTCACCGGCGCCGACATCGTGCTCGACAGCCGCTGGGTGACGTCCCGCGTCGTCGAGTCGCCCATCAGGACGCCGGCCGTGGTGCTCGTGGTCCCCGTGGTCGGGCTCGTGGTGCTGGTGACCGCGGTGTTGCTCGAGTAGTAGGCGGTGACCGCGTTCATCGCGTCCACCAACCCCGACGCCACGGCCTGCGCCTTGGTCGTGTCCTGCGTGACGCCGACCGTGACCGGGTCCGTCGAGGCCTTCGACACGGTGACGCTCAGGCCGGGGACGAGGTCGGTGAAGGTGTTCGTGGTGCTCGTCACGGTCTGCTCGGCGGCGGTCCCGGCCCAGAGCGTGACGCTGGCGTCCTTCGCCTCGGACACCGTGGCGGCGCCGACCTCGGTGAGGACGTTCGTGGCGGTGCCGGCGGTGACCTCGTCGGCGGTCCCCCGGTACACCTGGAACGCGCCGGCTGCTCCGGTCTTCGCCGAGGTGAGCTGCAGCCGGTAGAGCTTCGTGCCGTCCGCATCGGTGCCCGCGGCGACCTTCGTGGCGGTGACGCCGGCGGCGGACTTGTTGATCGTGGACACGGTGTCGTCGAGCGAGCCCGAGGCCGGCGTGACGGTCGTCGTCGTGCCGTCGGCCCCGACGAGGGTGATCGGCTGGGCGTCCGCCGACCAGGTCGACATCGCCGCGGTCACGCCGACCTGCGCGGAGGCGGTCGACCCGACCGTGAAGGTGATCGACCCCGCGGCCGCGTTCGCCCCGGTGACGGCGGTGACGCCGGACGACGAGCTCGTCGCGGTGAAGACGTCGAGCGAGGTGGCCTTCGCGGCGTCCTTCGCCTTGGCGGCGAGGGTCTGCACCAGCCCGTTGATCGTCTGCAGTGACGAGATGAACGAGTTGGTGCTGGTGAGCTTGTTCTTGAGGAGCGTCTGCGGGACGCCCTCGACACTCATCAGCGAGTTGATGAGGTCGGTCGTCTTGAGGCCGCTGACGAGCCCGTCGATCGCGAGGCTGCTGGCCGATGACACGGACGACATCGAGGGCTCCCTGCCGTCGGAGGTGGTTGTGGTCGGATGCGGGCGACGCCGCCGCCCGGGAGACCTGAACGATCCCGGACGGCGGCGTCAGGTGGTGCTTAGCGCAGGAGCGAGAGCACACCCTGCGTGCTCTGGTTCGCCTGCGCGAGCATCGACGTGCCGGCCTGGCTGAGGATGTTGTCGCGCGTGTACTTGACCATCTCCTCCGCCATGTCGACGTCGGTGATGCGCGAACCGGCAGCGGTGAGGTTCTCCTTGGCCACGTTCGTCACGTTGATGGCGTGGTCGAAGCGGTTCTGGATCGCACCGATGTTGGAGCGAGCGGTCGACACGTTCTTGATCTGCGTGTCGATCGCGGTGATCGCGGCCTGCGCGTCGGTGGCGTTGTCGAAGGTCAGCGCGCTGACCGCCGTCGCGACGGTGGCGACGTTCGCACCCGACAGGTCGACGTTGATCTGGCTGGACGCGCCCGCGTTCGCGCCGACCTGGAACACCAGCTTGCCGTCGCCCGCTGCGCCGGCAGTGCCGTCGAGCAGGTTGATGCCGTTGAAGTTCGTGGACTGCGAGATGCGGGTGAGCTCCTTGGACAGCTCGCCGACCTCGGTGGAGATCGCCGTGCGGGAGTCCGCGTTGTTGGAGTCGTTGCCAGCCTGGACGGCCAGGTCACGCATGCGCTGGAGGATCGAGTGGGTCTCGGTGAGGCCACCTTCAGCGGTCTGCACGACGGAGATGCCGTCCTGTGCGTTGCGGGCGGCGACCGTGAGGCCACCGACCTGGGACTTCAGCCCCTCGGAGATCGACAGACCGGCCGCGTCGTCGGCAGCACGGTTGATGCGGAGACCCGACGAGAGCTTCTCGAGGGACTTCGACAGGTCGTTCTGCGTCGAGTTGAGGTTCCGGTACGTGTTGAGTGCCGAGAGGTTGGTGTTGATGGACATACCCATGGTGGTTTCCTCCGTGAATGTGGGTCGTGCGTCTGCCCGTCCGTGGGCTGACATGGATGACTCTCGGCCGGTCGACCGGAGTCGTTAGGGGATCGACGGAAAAACCTCCGTCGACGGCTCAGCTCGCCGCCACCGCCGGGGTGGTGGCGTCGTGCACGGCCCGCGCGACGCCGGCTGCGGCGTTCGCGGCGACCCGCGCCAGGTAGGCGCTCCGGCGCGCGGCGGTGGTGCGCGAAGCCGGCTCGACGACCGTCTCCTCGTCCCCGTAGTGCGCGGCGAGGCCGTCGCGGAGCAGGCGCATCGCCTCGGAGCGCTGCTGCGACACGGCGGAGTGGGTGATCCCCAGCTCGGCGGCGACCTCGGTCACGGACCGGTCCCCGAAGTAGACGTTCTCGACGATGTGGCGCATCCGCTCCGGGAGGGCCTCGACGGCGGCGCGGAGGTAGCGGCGCTTCTCCGCCTCGAGCAGGTCCTCGCCCGGGAGCGGCACGTCGGCGGCGAGCGTGTCGTGCACCGTCTCGTCGAGCGCGGTCACGGTGCGGGCGGCGTCGGTCATCGCGTCGGTGGCGGTCTGACGGTCGACGCCCATCGCGTCGGCGATCTCCTGCACGCCGACCCGGCGGCCGAGCTTGGCGGACAGTGCTTCCTGGGTGGCGAGCGTCTCGCGGATGCGCTTCCGGGTCCCGCGGGACGCCCAGTCGGCGGAGCGCATGTCGTCGGCGATCGCGCCGTTGATCCGGGTGCGGGCGTAGGCGCCGAACGGGACGCCGAGGTCGGGGTCGAACGCCTCGGCAGCGGCGACGAGTGCGAGCGACCCGACGGCGGCGAGGTCGTCGCGGTCGAGGTGCGTCGCCCGTGCACGGACGTCGGCGACGATGTACCCCACGAGCGGGAGGTGCTCGACGATCATCGCGTTGCGTTCGTTGCGGTCCATGCTGATCCCCTGGTCGTCCGACATGCTGACCCGTCCGTGGGCGCGGCGAACGCCGGCCTCGGATGGCCGGTGTCTACGCCGAAGAACCACCCGGGTCCCTCCGGATGGTGCGTTCCGCGCCCCTGTGACGCGGTTGCGGGTCCGGGTCGAGCCGGTCTCGCGCTGCGGTTCGAATGTATCGGCTGGCAAAGCGCTGAACAGCTGCTCATCCGTCCCCAGTGCGGGGGTCCAAGCCGCGTTTTCCGGTCGGCATTTGGGGGGACACGGGGTCGGGAACGGTCGTTCTTGTCCCCCGTCTTGGGTCATTGCCTGGAGGCGCGGCTCCTGGCCGGTGGGCGCAGCCGCTGGTCCCGCACTTACGTCCGGCAACGACGGGCCGATAGGACCCGGTGTCCGCAGGATGACCGACACACCCACCACGGGAGGAGCTGATGAGCGTGAACGACCTGTCCGCAGTGCTCTGGCGCGAACGCGAACTGCTCGAGCTGCTCACCTTCAAGCTCGAGGAGGAACAGCTGCTGCTCGCCGCCGGACGCTCCCGCTGGGTGTCGCACGCCAGCCGCGAGGTCGAGCAGGTGCTCGAACGCCTCCGCAGCACCGGCCTCGAACGCGCCGCGTCGAGCGCCGAGGTCGCCGAGGAGTGGGGCGTGCCCGCCGACGCTCCCCTGCGCGAGGTCGTCGCTGCCGCACCGAACGGCCCCTGGGGCGAGATCCTCACCGCGCACCTCACCGCGATGGTCGAGCTGACCACGCAGATCGGCGCGCTCCGCGACCAGAACGACCGGTTCCTCCGCACCGCCGCCCAGGCGACCGAGGAGACGCTCGCCGGGTCCGTCACCGGCGCGGCCACCTACGACGCCAGCGGCTCCTCGGGCACAGGCCAGGACGGCGCCCGACTCTTCGAGGGGACCCTGTAGCACCGTGGTCAGCACCTTCGGATCCCTCGCCACCGCGTACTCCGGCCTGAGCGCCGCCCGCGCCGGCATCGACATCACCGGGCAGAACATCGCGAACGCCGGCACCGCCGGGTACACGAGGCAGCGTGTGACGCAGTCCTCGATCCCCGCCGCCCAGACCGGGTTCATGCGCGGCACCGCGGCCCTCGCCGGTCAGGGCGTGTCGGTGGACGGCATCGCCCGTCTCGCCTCCCTCACGCTCGACGCCGGCGTCCGTGTCGCCGCCGGTTCCTCGGCGTACGCCGACGCCCGCGCCACCGCACTCTCCGCCCTCGAGACCGGGCTGAACGAGCCCGGCGACGACGGCCTCGCCGCGAAGCTCGACGCGTTCTGGTCCTCGTGGAGCGAACTCTCGTCGCACCCGGACGACCCGGGCGCTGCGAGTGCCGTGATCGGCGCCGCGAAGACCCTCGCGAGCACGTTGGCGTCCGGCTCGAAAGCCGTCGACGCCCAGTGGTCGAGCACCCGGAGCACCGTCGCCGGGCAGGTCGGCCAGCTCAACGACGCGGCGTCCCAGGTCGCCGCGCTGAACGGCCGGATCCGCACCGCGCTCGCCTCCGGCGGGAACGCGAACGAGCTGATGGACCAGCGCGACCAGCTGACGCAGCAGATCGCCTCGCTCGCCGGCGGGACGGTCCGCTCGAACTCCGACGGCACCGTCGACGTGCTCATCGGCGGCAACGCCCTCGTGCAGGGCACCGACGCCCGCACCGTCGCGCTCGGCGGCGGCGAACGCCTCGCCGACGGCGCCCCGGTCACCCTGACCTGGACCTCCGGCACGGCCGGCGCGGTCGCGCTCTCCGGCGGGTCGATCGGCGGCGCGATCTCGCTCCTCGCCCCGGCCACCGCGAACGGCACCGGCGGCGCGTTCGCCGAGGCCTCGGCGTCCTACGACCAGGTCGCGACGAAGCTCGCCACCGCGGTGAACGCCGTGCACGCCACCGGCACCACGCCCTCCGGCACCACCGGGAACGCCTTCTTCGCCCTCGCGGCCGGCGTCCCCGCCGCCCAGGGCCTCAGCGTCGTCCCGACCGACGGCAGCGGCCTCGCGACGCGGAACGCGTCGGGGCAGCTCGACGACTCGTTCACGGACGCGCTCTCGCGGCTCGGCGCGGCGCCCGACGGTGCCGACCGCGCCTGGTCGGCCTTCGTGGCGGGGGTGGGCACCGCCTCCAGGTCCGCTGCGTCGGAATCGACGCTCACCGGACTCGCACTGACCAACGCGACCGCGCAGCAGCAGTCGAGCGCCGGTGTCGACCTCGACGAGGAGAACGTGAACCTGCTGAGCTACCAGCACGCGTACCAGGGCGCGGCGCGCGTCCTGACCGCCGTCGACGAGATGCTCGACACACTCATCAACCGCGTCGGACTCGTGGGGAGGGGCTGATCGTGATCACCCGTGTGACCACCCAGATGTCGATGGCGGCAGCGTCCGCACGACTGCAGGCCGGCGCGGCGAAGGTCGCGCAGCTCACCGAGCAGGCCACCACACTGCAGAACATCCAGCGGCCCTCCGACGACCCGGTCGGCACCGCGTCCTCGATGCAGGTGCGCAAGGAGCAGGCCGCAGCGGCCCAGTACACGCGGAACGCGAACGACGCCGTCGGCTGGCTCGCCACGACCGACAGCGCCCTGTCCAGCGTCTACTCGGTGCTCAACAGCGTGCGCGACCTCACCGTGCAGGCAGCGAACAGCGGCACGATGAGCGACACCGACCGGGACGCCTTCATCACCCAGTTCCAGTCGCTGAAGTCCGACCTCGAAGCACGAGCGAACACCACCTACGGCTCCCGCTCGGTGTTCGCCGGCTCCGCCACCTCCGGCGCCCCGTACGACCCCGCGACCGGCTGGTCCGCGTCCGGCACCGACGTCAACCGCCGCATCGGCGACGGCACCACCGTCCGGGTCGACACCTCCGGCGAGGCAGTGTTCGGCTCGGGCAGCACCTCCGTGTTCGGCATGATCGACTCCATCGTCAGCGACCTGCAGAACGGAGTGGACGTGAACGCGAAGATCGGCGACGTCGACGCGGCGCTCACCACCGTCCGCGGAGCACAGTCCGACGTCGGTGTCCGCCACGCCACCGCACTCGCCGCGCAGGACTCGCTGAAGACCGCCAGCGTCTCGCTCGAGAACCGCCGTGCCGGCATCGAGGACAAGGACCTCGCGAAGGCCGTCCTCGACCTGCAGGTGCAGCAGACCAACTACCAGGCAGCCCTCGCCGTCACCGCGAAGGTCCTGCAGCCGACCCTGATGGACTACCTCCGATGAGCATCGACCTGACCTTCGCCGTCCCGCCGTTCGGCCTGTCCCCCGCCGATTCGTTCCGCCTGACGCCGGTCGCCGGCGCAGAGGGCCTGTTCACGCTGGTGGGCGCGGACGAGCGGTTGTTCGTGCTCGACGCAGCCGTGCACCTGCCGTCGTACGCCCCGGAGCTGACGGACGAGCAGGCCGCAGGGCTGTCGCTGACCTCGCCGGACGAGGCGATGCTGCTCGTCGTCGCGAACCCCGGGGCGTCGGGCACGACGGTGAACCTGCTCGCGCCGATCGTCGTGAACGCGCGGACCTCGGTGGGCGCCCAGCTCATCCTGGAGGACCAGGACCTGCCGCTGCGGGCGGAGCTCGCCCGGCGCTGAGGCGGCCCGTCCGTCCGGGCCGCGGCGTGGCTGCCCCCCTACCCCTACCGACTCGTCCGTCCGGGCGGGCGCGGCGACGTCGAAACTTGCACACGCATACTTCGACATCCCACCAGTCGATCGACTGGTGCTTCGTCGATCGATGCACACGCAGTCGTTTCCCGTGCATCAATCGACATCCCACGAGTCGATCGGCGAGTGCTTTGTCGAATGATGCCTGCGCATCGAGCGACAGCATCCCTCCACAGCCGCAACGGACAACGCGCTTCTCCACGGAATCGTCCGGAGGCCCCCGCCGGAGGCTGCTCCCCGCGACGCTGGAGAAGTGAGCAGAGCAGACGACGTCCAACTGATCCGCACCTCGGGACTCCCCGGTGCCGAACGGCGAGTGCTGGAACGCGCCGTGCACCGAGGTGAACTCGAACGGATCCGACCCGGAGTCCTCGTCGTCCCTGGCGCGCTGGCCGCTCTCCATCCCGGCGAACGGCACCGAGTCCTCATCCGTGCTGCCGCAACCAGGCTGCGGCCCCACGACGTCCTGTCCCACGAGTCCGCGTGCGCGTCGCTCGGCCTTCCCTACGTCGGTTCCTGGCCGACCAAGGTGCATGTGTCGGACCCGACCACCACACACACGCGCGTGACCGCGTGGTTCGTGCGTCACGGTGTCGCTGACCGTCCTCCCGAAACGATCCGGAGCGCGCTCGGGCCGCTCGTCACCACAGCGGTTCGTGCTGCGGTCGACATCGCTGCGAGTCGCACGCTCGTCGCCGTCCTCCCCGTGATCGACCACGTCCTGCGAGCCGGCTCCGCGACGCCCGAGTACCTGGCCGACGAGTCGAAGCGCCTCCGGAAGGGAGAGTTGAAGGCGACTGCGGCGCTCGCCATGGGGTCGGCACTCTCGGGGTCTCCGGCGGAATCGATCTGCCGCGTGCGCTTCCGACAGCTGCGCACGCCCGAGCCCGTCCAGCAGCACGCGTTCGCTCGGCACGGTGAACGCACCGCGACGGTGGACTTCTGGTTCCCCGACCAGGGCGTCGTCGTCGAGGTTGACGGCCGCGCCAAGTACGAGGACGCCGCGATGCTCGACAGACGCACCACAGCCGATGCGCATTGGCAGGAGAAGCGCCGCGAGGACTTCATCCGTTCGTTCCCCGAGGTCCGAGCCGTCGTCCGGCTGAGCTGGTCCGACCTGATGGACCCCGATCGGATCCGCGCGGCACTGGTCCGGGCAGGCATCCCGTGTCGTTGACCGCCGCCGTGCCGCCGCGGGGGACGTGGACCAACCAGCCTCCCATCCGAGCGGCGTACCTTCGTCCCCATGGCCCGAGAGCAGAAGGACCAGGCGATCGTGCCGATGCCGGTCGGTCCTGTCACGTCCCGATCCGAAGAAACCCGCACGCCCGCGCAGCAGCAGCCGACGGGCTGGGTGAAGATGCTCGACCGCGTGCTCAGCGTGCAGCGCCCCGTGGTGGTCGCGCACGTCCGCAGTCTCCGACGTCGACACCCGGACGCGTCGCCGGCCGAGATCATCCAGATCCTCGAGCGGCAGTACCTCACGGCCGTGACGACCGGTGGCGCTGCGGTGGGTGCGAGCGCTGTGATCCCGGGCGTCGGGATGGCTGCGGCGCTCGGCCTGAGCGGTGCGGAGACGGTCGGGTTCCTCGAGACGACCGCCCTGTTCGCGCAGTCGGTGACCGAGGTGCACGGCATCGCCCTCGACGACCCCGAGCGCGCCCGCACGCTGGTGATGGCGATGATCCTCGGCAGCCCGGGCACGCAGCTCATCAACCAGCTCGCGGGTCAGGTCGCCGGTGGGCAGGTCCGGACGGCGTTCTGGGGCGAGATGGTGACGTCCTCACTCCCGAAGCAGGTGGTGAACGGCATCGGCGGGCAGGTGCGCGACCAGTTCGTCCGGCGGTTCGCAGCTCGGCAGGGGACGACGATCGTCGGCCGTGCGCTCCCCTTCGGGATCGGAGCAGCGGTGGGGGGCCTCGGCAACCACGCGCTCGGCCGGAAGGTGATCCAGTCGTCGCGCACGGGGTTCGGGCTGCCGCCGGCGCACTTCCCGATCGTGCTGGAACCGAAGCAGCGCGAACCGAAGCAGCGCGAACCGAAGCAGCGCGAACCGAAGACCCGCGAACCGAAGACCCGCGAACCGAAGGAACGTCGGTCGCTCCCCTGGCGGCGCACCGGACGAGAAGACCTCTGGGCGGAGACCGATCAGCCCGGGCAGACCGGCGAGGCCGACCCGCGTCCGTAGCGCGACCACAACGCGGACAGGAGGCGCGGTGCCAGCTGGCACCGCGCCTCCGGTCCGTCGGCAACGCGCGTCAGCGAGCCCGCACCGGGGTCGTGATCACCTGCCCGGCATGGGCGAACCCGCCGCCGAAACCGAAGAGCAGCGCCGGGACGCCCTCGGGGAGCTCGCCCCGCTGCCAGGCCTTCGACAGACCGAGCGGCACGCTCGCGGCCGAGGTGTTCCCCGACTCGACGACGTCCCGGACGACGTACTTCGACGACCCTCCGAGGGCCGTGACCAGGGGCTCGATGATCCGCAGGTTGGCCTGGTGGAACGCGAACACCTCGATGTCGTCGAGGGTGAGACCCGCTGCGGCGACAGCGGCGCGAGCGTGGTCGGCCGCCTCGGTGATGGCCCAGCGGTAGATCGAGCGGCCCTCCTGGGTGAAGCGCTCGGGGTCGCCGGAGACGAGGACGGCCTCTTCGAGGTGCGGGACGCTCCCCCACGACACCGGGCCGATCTCCGCGGTGTCCGAGACACCGAGGACTGCTGCGCCGGCGCCGTCACCGACGAGCACGCACGTGGAGCGGTCGGACCAGTCGACGATGCCGGACAGGATCTCCGAGCCGATCACCACGGCGATGTCGGTCGAACCGACGCGGATCGCCTGGTCCGCGAGGGCGACGCCGTACTCGAAGCCACTGCATGCGGTGTTGATGTCGATGGGGGCGACCTGGCTGCCGAGTCCGAGGGCCGCGGCGACTCGGCCCGCGGTGTACGGAGCGCGGTCTCGGTGCGTGGTGGATGCCACGATCACGAGGCCGACCTCCCCGGGCGAGACGCCGGCGTCCGCGATGGCGTTCCGGGCTGCCTCGATCGCCATCGACGTGACGGTGTCGTCCGGTCCGGCGATCCGGCGTGTCTCGATGCCGGTGCGGGTGCGGATCCACTCGTCGTTCGTGTCGACCATGGTCGAGAGCTCGTCGTTGGTGAGGACGCGGGACGGCTGGTGGTGCCCGAACCCGAGGATCCGGCTGCCACGAAGTGCTGGGGTGTTCATCTCCGGCACGTTACCCCTCCGGGGAACCGGCGCATGCCCGGCACGGCATGCAGCGCAGGACGACAACCGGCACCAGCACCGGCACCTGCACCAGCACCAGCAGCACCACCGCCCCCGGCGAAGCCCCGCACGCCGCTACGACCGCGCCTTCGCCGTCGACCGGTCGTTCGCCTTCTTGATGGCCTGCACGAGCTCGTCCTTGTCCATCTTCGAGCGACCGCTGATGTCGAGGCGCTTCGCGATGTCCATGAGGTGCGCCTTCGAGGCGTTCGCGTCCACGCCGCCCTCGGTCGGCCCAGAGCCACGGGACCCCGCGGCGCCGGAGTCGGACGGACCGGAGGCCTCCTTCTCCTCCCAGTGGTCGCCGACCTTCTCGTACTCGTGCTTGACCGCAGCGAACGCCGTCCGGTGCGCGCGCTCTCCGGGTCCGTACGACTCGTTCGCCGAGTCGAGGGCCTTCTCGAAGATCTCCTGCGCGTGTTTCGGGGATCGCTGCAGGGTGCCGGGGATCTCGTCCTTCGCGGGCATGGTCGCTCCTTCCGATTCGCTTCCCTTCCTGCGTACGCCGACCCGGCTGGACCGTCTCTCCTCAGAGCCCTGTGGAGAACCCGGCGCTGTCCACGGGTACTCGCAGGGCCTGCCACACCCGAGCCCGATCGCGTAGACCAGACCCATGGACTACACACACCTCGGACGGACAGGGTTGTCGGTGTCACGAGCAGTGCTCGGCACGATGAACTTCGGACCGGAGACCAGCGAGGACGACTCGCACGCGATCATGGACCGGGCGCACGAGCTCGGCGTGAACTTCTTCGACACCGCCAACGGCTACGGCGGCTCGGTGGGCAAGGGTGCCACCGAGGAGATCATCGGCCGCTGGTTCGCCAAGGGCGGCGGACGTCGCGAGAAGACCGTCCTCGCGACGAAGGTCTACGGCGACATGATCGACTGGCCGAACGGCGGCAAGCTCAGCGCCTACAACATCCGCCAGGCGCTCGACGCCAGTCTGCAGCGCCTCCAGACCGATCACATCGACCTCTACCAGATGCACCACGTCGACCGGGCGACCCCGTGGGACGAGATCTGGCAGGCCATGGAGATCGCGGTGGCGCAGGGGAAGGTCCTCTACGTCGGCTCGTCGAACTTCGCCGGGTGGCACATCGCCCAGGCGCAGGAAGCGGCGAAGCACCGCAACTTCCTCGGCCTCGTCAGCGAGCAGTCGATCTACAACCTCGTCGTCCGTGACGTCGAGCGCGAGGTCCTCCCCGCAGCACGCCACTACGGCCTCGGCGTGATCCCGTGGTCGCCGCTCCAGGGCGGCCTGCTCGGCGGCATCATCGAGAAGTCCGAGCAGGGTTCCCGTCGTCTCAGTGGCCGCAGCGCCGAGTACGTCGACGCGCACCGCGACCAGCTCCAGTCGTACGAGTCCTTCGCCAAGGAGCTCGGGCACACCCCGGGCGAGCTCGCCCTCGCGTGGCTGCTGCACCAGCCCGGCGTCACCGCGCCGATCACCGGCCCGCGCACCATGGAGCAGTGGGAGTCCGCGGTCCGCGCCGTCGACATCCGCCTCGACCAGCGTGCGCTCGACCGGCTCGACGAGATCTTCCCAGGGCACAAGACCTCGCCGGAGGACTACGCCTGGTGACGTCGCCAACGGGACCAGCGGGTCGCTGAGGCGACCTTCTGCCGGGAGGCGCGGTGCGGGTCGGACCCGCACCGCGCCTCCAGTCCATCGGTCACGTCGAGAACGTGACCCGCGTCGCGATCAGAGCGCCGCGATCTCAGCATCCTGCAGGCCGATGGCCCGCAGGTAGCCGTCGACGCTCCCCCAGCGGCGTTCGACGTGCTCGATGACCGTCGTCATGATCTCCGGCACGCACCGCTGCGCGGTCGCGGTGGCCTCTGGGTCGGTGCTCGCGGCGCGCTCCCGTGCGAACCGGTCCGCGAGCCCGGCGGCACTCGCGGCGTAGTCCTCACCGACCGCGTCGATGCCGTCGCCCCAGTGCCGCGCGAGGAGAGCACTGACGATCCCGGTGCGGTCCTTGCCGGCGGAGCAGCACACGAGCACGTCGCCGTCGGTGGCCGCGACCGCGCGCAGGGCCTCGGCGATCCCCGTGCGGTGCCGCGCGAGCCAGTCGATGTACTGGTCCTCGAGTTCGACGGCGTCCGCTGCCGACTCGATCTCGGCCGCTGGGTCGAACAGCGGGACCGAGCGGTACGCCGTGGTCGTTGCGAGAGGATGCGGCACGGCATCGGTCTCGTCGACGCGGCGGAGGTCGATCACCACGGAGAGCCCGGCCGGGTAGGCGTCGGGCCCGACCGGCTCGGTGTTCGCGCGGTACACGGTCCGGTGGTGGTCGGCCTGGAGGGCGGTACCTCCGACGGGGCGGAGGTTGCTGAGGATGCTCGTCGTCGAGTTCACGCCTCCATCCTGCCGCGCGCGCACGCAGGCAGCCGCTACGGGTGGTAGCTCACCCCCGTCCAGCGCCCGCCGAAGTCCGTCCGGAGCGCGCCCAGGAGTTCCGGGACGGGGTCCCACCCTCCGGCAGCTCCTGTTTCATCGCACTTCCTGTCAGCCGGTCGATCTCCACCATCATCGCGCTCCGGCAAATGTCGGATACGCGGTCTTCACAGCGCCGTAGAGCTCGATTGCAGGCGTGGGACGCTGCACGGGCCGACCGTCGAAAGTTGAAAGCGTGCCGTTGAGCTGCTGAGTATTGGCGACCTCGACGAAAGACGTCATGACAGGTCGCCCAACCCTCACCAAGCGTTCGCGTCGTCAGCGCAACTCCTTCATTCTGCGCATCGAAGTCAGCTTCGATCACCCCCATGAATCGGCCTCCGTGTCAAGACTGGAGATTCGGCGGCGCTGGAACGCCGAACCGCTGTTCGATCACTTGCTCGAAAGTGGCGGTGATCCTGAAGACCCGCTGTTTGGGTGATGATCAGGACGTTGACTGCGCGTTGAGGAGTTCTTGGCTGGCCAGAGCTACGAGCGGACGTGTCAAGGCTTCGACGTTTCCCCGGAGTACCTCGTCGTGGTCGAGCGCGGCGCTCGTTGGCTCCGCCGTTTCCGCAGTCGAGCCCGCCCGGAACTCGATGAGTCCACCCTCGGACGCCTCACGACAGAGACGCAAGACCTGCCCGACTCGCGTTGAGCCGATGAGTTCGCTGGAGACCACCTCAGCAACCTGATCGGCTTCCACCGCGACGCCCTCGTCATCACTGCTGGCTTGGATGGCATCGCGGATCATGTCCCGAACGATCGTCCAGTTCTCGCTACTCGCCAACGGCGCGAGAGCTGGTTGCCAGGCATCCACGAAACGAAGCGGGTTGGCTGCGAGTCGCTGGACGAGCCACTCCGGCGTGGTCATGGCATCCCGCGGATACTTCTTCAGATCTTCGCGAAGCTGCGTGGTCTCCACGCGCTCAGATTGGACGATGTTGCCATCCAGGTCGACCTGGACCGGCCAATGCGGCTCAGCGTCCCAGTCGAAGTCGAACCGGTAGGCTCCCGAGCTCTCGAGCTGGAGGCGCCCCGTGAACCAAGCGCCGTGGCCTGCGTCCGACATGAAGGCTCGAAGATCCTTCCAGGCCTGCCACTCTGCCAGGTCAGCGGGAGGACCGAACGTCGTTCCGCTCTCGGTGAGTACCGCCCGCTGAAGGCGCGACGAGACACCAACGTTCACAAAGACTGAAGTCGCGCGCCTCCACCCACTCGGCATCCGATCGTAGGTCAAGATCGCAAGGCGATTCTGCAAGTCCTGCAGGTCTCCCACTGAGTTCAACTTTTCAGTCTCCCGGCCCGGGTCGACGTCTCGAAGGAGACGGGATTTTCGATGATCACTTGCTGCAGACTGTCTGCGCCCTCGCGTCCCCAGCTGATCAAGAATACCGAACCCCGTTCCGATGTGCCATCAAACTGGATTTCGCGTTTGAGATACACCGGGGTGGAGGGATCTTCGCGGAGCAGTCGACTGATGTCGTTCTCGACCCTCCGAACGTCGCCGAGATTGACAGCCCGTCCGTGCTCTGGCGTCAGATTGACTCCGAACGGAGATCCCCCGTGCTTCGCAGACACGATGTGACCTCCGTGGTCTTCCGGAAGTCGATCGGCACCGCCCGCGTACCGTTGCTCGCCCCCGTCACGAACGCGCTCTGACAGCGGGTACGAGCGATCGATCAGGGCCTCCGACGTCGCAGGGCGGCCACGGTCGTCCGTGTAGTAAACCGCTCGGCGGTCCGTCAGCTCGTAACGGGTGTTCGGCTGCAGATTCTCACGCTTGAGCGACGGATCGTCGTGCGCAACCCGCAAGACCGACTGGTCGTGGTCCGCCGGGACTCGCTGCCAATAGGCTTCACCGCTGCTCCGGGGCTCCTCCCCTACCGATGGCGAGCCATCGCCAGGACCGGAGGAGTGACTCCGGTCGATCGTTCCGGTGTTCGACTCAGCGCCCGACGACGACTCGGCGCGGTGCGCCCCATCCACGTGATCCGCCACCGAGTGCAACCAGTGCGACCCCGGCTCGGGATGCCCGACCTCGATGTGCGGCCGCCCGACCCCGAACCCGAACCCGTCCGGCGTGGCCACCGCGTGCTCGACGCTGACCTTCACGGTCGGGATCTTGTCCCCGAGCCACCGCAGCGCGTTCGCGAACCCACCCCGGCTCCCCGCGAGCAGGTCCGACGCCCCGGACAGCGCCTTGCCCGACAGGCTTCCGAGTGCGTCCCCGACCCGCACCATCGCGGTCCCGGCGGTGGCGAGCTTCGACCCGAACGCTGCGAGCTTGGACCCGTCCGCACCGAGCACGGCGAGCCGCGAGCCGAGCGCAGCGACCTTCGCCCCGGCGCCGACCTCGCCGGCACCGGGGATGAAGAGCGTCCCGATGTTGAACGCGGCGCCGCCGGCAGCGTGCGCCGGGTCGTCGCGCCAGTCCTCCGGGGATCCGACGAAGCCCTCGACGAGGGTCTTCTGCTGGTCCAGGATGCTCCGCGCGGTGTCGCTGACGACGTCCGGCAGGATGCCCTTCGGGAGCGCACCGGCGATCAGCAGCGGCGGGCTGCCCATCAGTGCGATGAGCCCGAGCGACTCCGCGAAGCCCTTCCAGGACTGCGCTGCCCAGTCACCGTCGCCCCACCCGCCGGTCTGCGAGTTGTAGCCGACCAGGCCACCGAGACCGTCGAGCGTCCCGTGCAGCGCGTCGTCCATCCCGGAGCTGAAGGACTCCGAGCAGGACTGGTCGCCGCGTCCGGTGCTCCCCCACGGCATCGGTTGATTCGCCTTGACCGCTGCGGTGTAGTCGACGGCCTGCACCTCGGCCAGGCACATGTCGGTACGGAGCCCGTTGATGGCATTGACGCACTCGGCGGAGGCGGCGGAGAGCTTCGTCTCCTGCTCGGCGACCTTGGTGAGCAGGTCGTTGTTCTCGTCGACGTACGGCGTGTACTCGTCCCAGCGCAGGTGGGCGTCGTCGAACTGCTGCCCGAAGTTCTGGACCAGGCCGACGATGCCCTGGTTCGCCGGGTGCTCGGGATCCCACGGTCCGACGGTCTTGCCCTTGAGTGCCTTCGCGACGAAGGTCTCCGCCTCGGCCTTGAGCTCGACGAGCCGCTTCGCGATCGGTGCCACCGCCGTGGCGTAGTGGCTGAGGTGCGTGGACACCTTCTGCAGGGTCGCCGCGAGCGACGCGGTGTCCGTCTCGACCCCGTCCATCACGGTCAGCAGCTCGGCGGAGTCGGGGGTGGTGTAGCTGCCGCCGAGCTTCGCCCAGGCCGTCTTCACCGCGGACCCACGCGTCTGCACGTCGGTCGCCGAGGTCGAGAACGCCGTGCCGGCGCTATCGACCTGCTCCGCCTTGATGTTCGCGCCGGGGATCGCGGCCGGGTCGATCAGGCCGTCGGCCCGACACTGGCCCGTCACTGGTCACCACCCAGGTCGACACCGGAGAAGTCGCCGGTCCTGGAGGCACGGATCGCGTTGGCCTGTGCCGTCGCGGCCATCTCCTCGTCACCGTGGTAGTAGGCGAGGGTCGCGTTGGCAGCGCCGGCGAGGCCGGCGGTGATGTGGTTGCTGACACGGGTCAGGAGCGCCGAGTGGCTCTCGATGAGCGCAGCGACCGCTCCGGCGACCGCCTGGTCGTCGCCGACCGCGGAGGTGAGCGCGGCGTGCGCGTCGGCGAGGCCGTCGAACGCGGTGGACAGGCTCGTCGCGGCGCTCTCGGTGTCGGTGAGCGCGGTCTGCACACCCGCGGGCTCGATCTGCCACCCGTTCCCCATCGTTCCCCCTGGTCGTCCCGTTCGACTCGGTCAGTGTCCTGCTGCGGCGCGGGACACTGCCGTTCCCCCGGCGGCGTCCGCAGTGTTCCGCACGATCTGCTCGGCCGTCCCCCGGAACGGGGGTTGCGCGGCCGCGTGGATCTCGGTCCACCATAGCCGTTCGTCGCCCTCGGGCAGCGGGCGGGGCAATGGTCGCCCGAGCAGCCGTTCGGCGTCGACGGTGCTCTCGAGCCGTCGGGACTGGAAGAGCGTGAGGAGCACGACGCCGCCCGCGTCGACGAGCTGCAGCGCATCGCCGTCCCAGAGCTGCCGGACGCCGATGTCCGGGTCCACCTCGGCGGCACCGCTCAGGACGGCCACGGCATCGACGTGCTGACCGGACAGGATCACCCACTCGGCGCTCATGCGCGCGCCCCGGCCCCGAGCAACTCGACGACCCGCGGCCCGAGCGCGTTGCCGAGCTCGGCGAGCCGACGCCAGCGCGCCTCCACCTCGGCACCGCCGGTCAGCCCGGGCTGCGGCGGGGTGAAGTCGAGGACGAGGGACGGCACGCGCGGCGGCCCGACGACCATCGCTCCCGGCGGCAGGGCGGCCGGATCGATGCTGAGGTCGCGCAACGCGGCGGCGCCGACGATCGCGCCCAGGGGCACGGGCATGCCGATCTGACGCGCGGAGAGGGTCGTGTCCGGGTGGCCGGCCGACCGCCAGGCGGTCCCCAGCAGCACTCGCTGGCGACGCGCGAGTTCCGCGAGCACGCGCTCGGGTGAGGCAGCGTCAGGGACTTGCACCGCGCCTCCAGGCAGAGCCAACCGTGTCTCCTCCGTGACGCCCGTGGCGGACCGCTCGACCCGGATCTGGACCGCGGCCACGCCGCTCTCGACCGGAGCGGTCGCGACCAGTCGGGTCGGGCGCGGAGCACGCCGACGGGCGAAGTCGGTGACGGCGGCGACGCTCCAGGCGATCGTCACGGGCTCGACCGTGCCCCAGCCGGACGGCGTCGTGCCCGCGAGGCCCTCAAGCAGCAGCTCGGCGGTCCGACCGATGCCGGTCTGCTCGGTGGCCGGGTGGTGGACGGAGACGACGACCTCGGTCCAAGGCACCTCGTCGGCGCCGAGCCGTGTCGACCGGGGCGACGCCTGCGGCGAGAGCATGGCGGTCGCGACGTCGTCCGCCGTGGTGGGCGATCCGGCGGCGCGGTAGCGGTCGCCCTCGCGTACGATCCAGGCGCTGCCGGTGCGGCGGAGCATGGCGAGCATCGCGGTGGTGATGCGGCTCGTCGGCGGGGTGAGCAGCACGAACGCGAGACCGGCGGCGCGGGTGTCGAGCACGAGACCCGTGCGCGCGGAGGAGAGTTCGACCACGGCGGCATCGGTCTCGCTGACCACGAAGCCTGGTCCGATGGCGTCGACGAGCGGGTGCGCGAGGGTGTCGTCCACGCGGGAACCCTACCGGGCGGGGACCTGTCTGACTCGGAACGACAACTCCGATGTCGTACGACGTCGGAGTCGTCGTTCCGAGTCCGCCCGGCCCCACAGCGCCCACACACGACGACGGGCCCCGCGCTGCTGTGTGCGCGGGGCCCGTCGTCGTGCGGAAGGTGCAGGTGCTACCGGACGTCGACCGGGGTGCGGTCGGCCTCCTCGTAGAGGACGTAGCCCTCTTCGCCGTGGACGGCCGTGTCGATGCCCGCGACCTCGTCCTCGGTCTTGACGCGGAAGCCCATCGTCTTCTCGATGACGAACCCGATGATGAAGGCGAGGACGAACGAGTACGCACCGACGGCGCCGGCGGCCGCGGCCTGCTTGCCGAGCTGCGCGAACGAGCTGGAGTAGATCAGACCGGTCTCGTTGGCGAAGAATCCGAGGTACAGCGTGCCGAAGATGCCGCCGACCAGGTGGACACCCACGACGTCGAGCGAGTCGTCGAAGCCGAGCTTGTACTTGAGGTCGATCGCGAAGCAGCAGACGATGCCTGCGAGGAAGCCGAGCAGGATGCCCCAGCCCGGGGTCAGGTTCGCGCAGGCCGGGGTGATCGCGACGAGACCGGCGACGGCCCCCGAGGCGGCACCGACCGACGTGGCTTTGCCGTCCTTGAGCTTCTCGACGAGCAGCCAACCGAGGACAGCCGCGGCGGGAGCGGCGAGCGTGTTGATCCAGGCGAGGGCGGCGACGCCGTTCGCCGCGCCGGACGACCCGGCGTTGAACCCGAACCAGCCGAACCAGAGGATCGCGGCACCGAGGAGCACGAACGGCGGGTTGTGCGGCTTGTGCGCTCCCTTGGCGAACCCGACGCGCTTGCCGAGCACCAGGGCGAGGGCGAGACCTGCGGCACCGGCGTTGATGTGCACTGCGGTGCCACCGGCGAAGTCGATCACGCCCCAGGTCGCGGCCCAGCCGGAGGTGAGGTTGAAGACCCACGAGGCGACCGGGAAGTAGACGACCGTGACCCAGATGCCCGCGAAGACCATCCAGGCGCCGAACTTGGCGCGGTCGGCGATCGCGCCGGAGATCAGCGCCACGGTGATGATCGCGAAGGTCGCCTGGAAGCCGACGAAGGCGAGGTCCGGGTAGGTCGCGGCGAGCTTCGTCGCCTGCGACTGCTCGAACGCCTGGCCGAGGCCGATCTGGTTCCAGTCGATGCTGAAGAACCCGACGATGCCGCTCACCGCCGTGTGCGGGCCGGTGTTGGCGAATGCGATCGCGTAACCGAACAGCACCCAGAGGACGCCGACGATCGCGATCGCCCCGAAGGACATCATCATCATGCTGATGACGGACTTCGCCTTGACGAGTCCGCCGTAGAAGAACGCCAGGCCCGGTGTCATGAACAGCACGAGTGCCGCCATGATCAACAGGAAGCCGGTTTGGCCCTGATCAAGCATCATTCACCTCTCGATTGCACCTGCGGCTCTTGGACCGCTTCGGGTGTGACGAGTCTGGCGAGGTGAGGTTTCACGAGGGAGCACGAAGTGTTTCGCGGGTGTAACGCGAGGGCCCGCTGTGTAAACGTCGTGTTTCGTCCGGCGGACAGTCCCCTGGACGGGGGCCACGAGTCGCGGCAGTCCGTCCGGACGGTTCCCGACAGGCGTCGCGCATCGCGCTCTGGTGGCGACCGGCGACGGGCCTGGAGGCGCGGCGCAGGCCAGCCACGGGCCTCCAGTCCGGCTGCGGAGCCGGGTGCACGCAACGCGCCGACGACCGGAATGCGCCCCGCGGGCGCGCCGCGCGTCAGGCGCGGGACAGTGCGACCACGCGACTCGCCGCGCGGAGGTACTTCTTCCGGTACCCGCCGCCGAGCATCGACTCGGGGTACACCTGGTCGAGCGGCGTGCCGGAGGCGACGATCCGCACCTGCCCGTCGTACAGCCGGTCGACGAGGGCGACCCAGCGGAGCGCGTCGGTCTGGTCGGTGAACGGCTGCACGTCCGTGAGCCCGACGGCGTCGAGGTCCTCGACCAGCGCGACGTACTTCGACGGGTGCACCGATCCGAGGTGGTCGACGACGGAGCGGAAGTCGTCGAGCGTGACGGCGCCCTCCGGCAGCGACCCGGGGACGTCGGTCACGACACGGGCGGACTCGTCGACCGCACGGCGACGGTAGTCGAGGCCGTCGATGCGGAGCGTGTCGAACCGGTCGGACATCGCCTGGATCTCGCGGAGGAAGTCCTGCGCCGCGAAGCGTCCCTCGCCGAGCGCCCCGGGCGGCGTGTTCGACGTCGCCGCGAACCGGGTGCCGCTCTCGGACAGCTCCTTGATGAGGCGCGTCATCACCATGGTGTCGCCCGGGTCGTCGAGCTCGAACTCGTCGATGCAGACGAGCGCGGTCCCGCGCAGCAGGTCGATGGTGCCCTGGAACCCGAGCGCGCCGACGAGCGCGGTGTACTCGATGAAGGTGCCGAACGTCTTGCGCCCGGAGGCCGCGTGGTATGCCGCGGCGAGCAGGTGGGTCTTGCCGACGCCGAACCCGCCGTCGAGGTAGACGCCCGACTTCGCGGTCGTGTCCGCAGCGGGCTTGCGGCGCCCGAAGAGGCCGCGGCGCGGGGCCTCGGCCGGCGACGAGGCCACGAAGGCCTCGACCGTGTCGCGCACCTCGGCCTGCGACGGGTAGTCGGGGTCCGGCCGGTACGAGGCGAACGACGCGTCCGCGAACTGGGGCGGCGGGACCAGCGCCGCAGCCATCTGCTGCGGGGTCACCTGCGGGTCACGGTCGACGAGACGGGCTGGTTGTGGCAACTGCGGGACCCTCCGGGAAGCATGTCGTGCGGTGTCACGTTGCAGGAGGCGACGGCACGTCCGCGTACCGTTGCCCAGAGGCACCGACCACCGATCCTAGTCCGGTGCCGTCACGACGATCCGTCGCCAGTACACAGGAGGTACCCCGATGACCGCACCGGTCGACCAGTCCGAGAAGTTCACCGCCTACGCGCACCCCGAGCGCCTCGTCTCGACGGAGTGGCTGCAGGAACAGCTGGACGCCGGCACGCCCGACCTGGTGGTCGTCGAGTCCGACGAGGACGTCCTGCTGTACGAGACCGGGCACATCCCCGGCGCGGTGAAGATCGACTGGCACACCGACCTCA
Organism: Curtobacterium sp. UNCCL20; assembly: GCF_900101675.1. Lineage (GTDB taxonomy): Bacteria > Actinomycetota > Actinomycetes > Actinomycetales > Microbacteriaceae > Curtobacterium. Next base: position 100,277 of record NZ_FNKG01000004.1, read on the forward strand.
ACGACCCGGTCCTGCGCGACTACATCGACGGTGAGGCGTTCGCGGAGCTCCTCGGCAGCGAGGGCATCGGCCGCGAGACCACCGTGGTCATCTACGGCGACAAGAACAACTGGTGGGCCGCCTACACGCTCTGGGTCTTCTCGCTCTTCGGCCACGAGGACGTCCGCCTGCTCGACGGCGGCCGCGCGAAGTGGATCGCCGAGGACCGTGCGCTCACCACCGACGCCACCGAGGTCACGCCGGTCGAGTACCCGATCGTGGACCGGATCGACACCGAGATCCGCGCGTACAAGGACGACGTCCTGGCGCACCTCGGCAAGCCCCTCATCGACGTGCGGAGCCCCGCCGAGTACGACGGCTCGCGCACCACGGCCCCGGACTACCCGGAGGAGGGTGCCCTCCGTGGTGGCCACGTCCCCACGGCCGTGAACATCCCCTGGGCCACCGCCGCGGCCCCCGACGGCACCTTCAAGTCCCGCGAGGAACTCGACGCGATCTACCGCGACGGCGCGGGCATCGGTGACGCCGACGAGGTCATCGCGTACTGCCGCATCGGCGAGCGGTCGAGCCACACCTGGTTCGTCCTGCAGCACCTGCTCGGCTACGAGAACGTCAGGAACTACGACGGCTCCTGGACCGAGTGGGGCAGCGCCGTCCGCGTCCCGATCGCGCAGGGAGCCGAGCCGGGTACGCTGCCGAACCGATGAGCGACACCACCGACCAGCACGACACGACCGCACTCCCCGAGGCGCTCGCGGAGATCCGCGACGACTTCCTCGAGCTCTCCCAGCAGGACCGGCTGCAGCTCCTCCTCGAGTTCTCGAACGAGCTGCCGGCGCTGCCTGAGCGGCTGCAGGGCCACGAGGACGAGCTCGAACGCGTCGAGGAGTGCCAGTCTCCCGTGTTCATCACCGTCACGGTGGGCGAGGACGGCGACGCCCCCGACGTCGTCCGGATGCACGCCACGGCCCCGCGCGAGGCGCCGACCACGCGCGGCTTCGCCTCGATCCTCGCGCAGGGGCTCTCCGGCCTCACCGCCGCACAGGTGCTCGCCGTCCCGGCGGACTACCCGCTGACGCTCGGGCTGTCCGAGGCGGTCAGCCCGCTGCGGATCCGCGGCATGGTCGGGATGCTCGGCCGGGTGCAGCGGCAGGTCGCGGCCGCGGTCGCGTAGACGCGACCACAGGACGGCCTGGAGGCGCGGTGCCAGCTGGCACCGCGCCTCCAGGCAGTCCTGTCCTGCGTCTACCGCGCGCTGGTCGCGTCGTCCCGCTGGACCACCTCGGTGAGCCACGCGAGGATGCGCGCGTCGAACCAGTCGGCGTCGTAGTTCCAGAGCTTGGTGTGCCGGGCGGTCGTCTGCACCTCGAGCCGGACGAGGTCCGGCCGCGCCTCGGCGAGCCGGTGCGACGCGGAGGACGGGACGAACCCGTCGTCGTCGCTGTGCAGCAGCAGGATCGGGACGGCGAGCTCGTCGGCGCGCGCGACCATGTCGAGTTCGCGGAGGTCGACCGGGTGGTGCAGCCCGGTCGCGCGGTGCAGGACCGGGGTGCGGAGCAGCCGCTGCGCCACCTTGCGGACCGGCCGCGGCAGCCGGAGGAGCTGGCTCTGCGACTTGAGGACCGCGTGCCAGTCGACCACGGGCGACTCGAGCACCACACCGTGCACCAGGTGGGCGAACCGCGAGCGGACCAGGGTCTGCAGCACGACCGCCCCGCCCATCGACCAGCCCATCAGGACGACGCTCGTCGCGCCCTGCCCGGAGACCCAGCGCAGCACGGCGTCGATGTCCTCCCACTCGGTGCTGCCGAGGCCGTAGCGGCCGTCGACACTGCGCGGGGCGACACCGTCGTTCCGCCACGAGGCGAGGACGACCGAGTAGCCGGCGGCGCGGAAGACCGGGACGGCGCGGATGGTCTCGGCGCGGGTGACGCCACGGCCGTGCACGAGGACGGCCCACGGCGCGGCGGGATCGTCCGCTCGGACCACCCACGCCGGGGCCGGACCGTTCGGGGTGGAGACGTCGACATCCTCCACCGGGACGTCGAGCTCGCCGGGGGTGAGGTAGAACCAGCCGCCCCACCGACCGCGGCGGGCGGCGGTGGGGTCACCGGCGTCGATCGCGATGATGCGGCGCGTGACGGTGGTGTCGGTCGTGCCGAGGACCTCACCGATGCGCATGTGGCCGGTGCCCGCGCCGAACCAGAGGCTGTAGCGACCCTGCAGCTCGGTGTCCGCGGTGCGCTCGAGCGTGACCGTCATCCGGGTCGGGTCGACGGCGTGGATCGGCACCCGTTCGGTGCGCTTCCGGTCCGGGGTGACGACCGCACGTGCGACTGCGGCGACGAAGCCGCCGATCACGGCGGTGGTGACCGCAGCCGCTGCGATCCCCGCCCCGAGGGCGACCAACCCGGCCGATCGTGCGGTGCCCTGGACGACGTCCTCGGCGGGTCGCGCGGATCGGGACATGGTCCGGAGCCTAGTCTGCATTCGTGTCCGAAACCCGAGAGCCCGACGCCTTCGCGCGGCTCCGTGCGTTCGTGGCGTCGGGCGGCACCCGCGCCGAGACGACGATCACCGAGATCCCCTCCCCGTCGCGCATCGCCCCCTTCTCGATCGCCCTCGCGGCGGACGTCTCCGGGGCCGTGCACGGCATGGACTCCGACCTGGGGACCGGGCGCTTCATCGCGCTGTACGACCCCGAAGAACCCGAGGGCTGGGGCGGCGCGTTCCGCATCGTCACCTTCGCCCAGGCGCCGCTCGAACCCGAGATCGGCGTCGACGAGTTCGTCGCGGACGTGACGTGGAGCTGGCTCGTCGACGCCCTCGCGGCGCACGGGGCGACCCACGACCACGCCTCGGGCACGGCGACGAAGATCATCTCCCGCGGCTACGGCGACCTCTCGGCGCAGGGCGACGGCGCGCAGCTCGAGCTTCGGGCATCGTGGACCCCGCGCGGCGAGGACCTCACCGCACACGTCGAGGCCTGGGAGGAGATCGTGGCGATGCTCGCCGGACTCCCGCCCGCGTCGGACGGCGTGACCCTGTTGGCCCCGAGGAGGCTTGCACGTGACTGACCCCGCCGCTTCGGCTGCGTCCCCGGCTGCTTCGGCTGCTGCAGCGGCTGCGTCTCCGGCCTTCGAGGCGTCGCACGAGGCCGTGAAGGTGATCGAGACGCGCGACGACTACCTCGCTGCCGTCGCCGCGATCGCCGCCGGGCACGGACCGGTCGCCGTCGACGCCGAGCGCGCCAGCGGCTACCGGTACTCCCAGCGCGCCTACCTCATCCAGGTGTTCCGCCGTGGCGCGGGCGCCTTCCTGTTCGACCCGATCCCGATCGGCGACTTCAGCGAGCTGCAGGACGCGATCGTCGACGAGGAGTGGCTCTTCCACGCCGCGTCGCAGGACCTGCCGTGCCTGCAGGAGGTCGGCCTCGTCCCGACCCGCATCTTCGACACCGAGCTCGGCGCCCGCATCGCCGGGTTCCCCCGGGTCGGCCTCGGCGCCGTCGTCGAGCAGCTGCTCGGCATCACCCTCGCGAAGGCGCACTCCGCAGCCGACTGGTCGACCCGTCCGCTCCCGCAGTCCTGGCTGGTCTACGCCTCGCTCGACGTCGAGCTGCTCCCCGACCTCCGGGACGCCCTCGCGGCGAAGCTCGACGAGGCCGGCAAGACCCGGATCGCCGAAGAGGAGTTCGACGCGGTGCTGCACCGAGCGCCGAAGCCGCCGCGCGCCGAGCCGTGGCGCCGCCTGTCCGGCATGCACGCGCTCCGCGGCACCCGGGCACTGGCGATCGCCCGGTCGCTGTGGACCGCGCGGGACGAGTACGCCCGGACGACCGACATCGCACCGGGTCGGACGATCCCGGACTCCGCGATCGTGGCCGCTGCCGCTGCCGCACCGGCCTCGAAGGGCGAGCTGAGCGGGGTGAAGGCCTTCACCGGCCGTGCCAGCCGCTCCGAGCTCGACCGCTGGTGGGCCGCGGTGGAAGCGGGCCGGACCACCGAGGACCTCCCGAAGCTCCGCGGGACCGGCGAGCCGACGCTCCCGCCGCCCCGCGCCTGGGCAGACCGCAACCCCGCCGCCGACCGTCGGTACAAGGCCGCGCGCGCGGCCGTCGTGGCGCGTGCCGAGGAGCTCGACCTGCCCGTGGAGAACCTCCTCACGCCGGACACGCTGCGGGTCGTCTCGTGGGAGCCGCCGACCCCGATCGCGACCGAGACGGTGGGCGCTGCGCTCGCGTCGCACGACGCCCGCCCGTGGCAGGTCGAGGAGACGGCGTCGATCATCGCGCACGCCTTTGTCGAGGCTGCACAGCCGCCTGCTGCTGAGAGCAACACGGAGTCGTAGGAACGGCCCAACGGGCATGCGTCCGCACAGGCTCGGGGCATAGCGTCGACCCTGGATGCCGGGCACGCCCCGGCCGGTCGGGGCGGAACGTGCCCCGGCGTGATCGATGAGGATCTGGAGGCCCAGATTGCCAAAGGCAGCAGACGTCGTCTTCGTTGACGGCGTTCGGACACCGTTCGGACGAGCCGGGGAGAAGGGGGTGTTCTGGAAGACCCGCGCCGATGACCTCGCGGTGCACGCGATGCGCGGACTCCTCGACCGGAACGCCTCGCTGGACGGGGCCGCGGTCGACGACGTCGCCGTGGCCGCGACCACGCAGCAGGGCGACCAGGGGCTGACGCTAGGACGGACCGTGGGCATGCTCGCGGGCCTCCCGAAGACCGTTCCCGGGTACGCGATCGACCGGATGTGCGCCGGTGCCATGACGAGTGTCACCACGCTCGCCGGCGCCATCGCCTTCGGCGCGGCCGACGTCGCCATCGCCGGTGGTGTCGAGCACATGGGCCGGCACCCGATGGGCTTCAACGCGGACCCGAACCCCCGCTTCGTCGCGGAGCGCCTCGTCAACGGGGACGCACTCGTGATGGGCAAGACCGCGGAGCGCCTGCACGACCGCTTCCCCGCGATCACGAAGGACCGCACCGACGCGTACGCCGTCCAGTCGCAGCAGCGGTACGCCGCCGCGTGGGCAGCCGGCAAGCTGCAGCCCGACCTGGTGCCGGTCGAGGTCAACAAGGGCGAGGGCTGGGACATCGTGTCCAGCGACGAGCCGCCCCGGCCCGAGACCACCCTCGAGGGACTGGCCGCCCTGAAGACGCCGTTCCGGCCGCACGGCCGGATCACCGCCGGCAACGCGGCGGGCCTCAACGACGGCGCCACGATGAGCCTGCTGGCGTCGGCCGACGCAGCCAAGGAGCACGGCCTGCCGACGAAGATGCGCATGGTGTCGTTCGCGTTCGCGGGCGTCGACCCCGAGGTGATGGGCATCGGCCCCGTCCCCGCCACCGACAAGGCGCTCGCCAAGGCCGGGCTGTCGATCGACGACATCGGGCTGTTCGAGATCAACGAGGCGTTCGCCGTCCAGGTCCTCGCCTTCCTCGACAACTACGGCATCGCGCAGGACTCCACGAACGTGAACGCCTGGGGCGGCGCGATCGCGGTCGGGCACCCGCTCGCCTCGAGCGGCGTCCGACTCATGACGCAGCTCGCGGCGCAGTTCGCCGAGCGCCCGGACGTCCGCTACGGCATCACCACGATGTGCATCGGCCTCGGCCAGGGCGGCACCGTGATCTGGGAGAACCCCTCGTTCAGCAAGTCCGCGGCACGGAAGGCGGCCTGAGCATGACCATCGTCGACAACGACCGGCTCCTCGCGATGAGCGAGGACGAGGTCGTCACCCACTCGTACGTCAAGCACGTGGCACTGCCCTCGGGTGGCACCCTCGCGCTCATCACGCTCGACAACGGCAAGGACTACAAGCGGCCGAGCACCCTCGGTCCGCGCACCCTGCACGAGCTGTCCGGCGTCCTGGACACCCTGAAGACCGAGGCGTCCGCCGGCACCGTCCAGGCCGTCGCGATCACCGGCAAGGAGTACTGCTTCGCCGCCGGGGCCGACCTGTCCCAGGCTGCGTCGGTGCCCTCCCGCGACGTCGCGCACGACCTCGCCGCACTCGGCCACGCCACGCTCCGGAAGCTCTCCGACCTCGGTGTCCCGTCGTTCGCGTTCATCAACGGGATCGCGCTCGGCGGCGGGCTCGAGATCGGGCTGCACTGCACGTACCGCGTGTTCTCGTCCGCCGCACAGGGCATCGGGCTCCCCGAGGTCTTCCTCGGCATCATCCCCGGCTGGGGCGGGGCGACGCTGCTCCCCCGCCTGATCGGCCCCGAGAAGGCGCTCCGCGTCATCGTCGAGAACCCGCTGAAGAACAACCGCCTGATGGACGGCCCGTCCGCGGTCGAGCTCGGCATCGGCGACGCCCTCATCCCGTCCGTGACCTTCCTGCCCTCCGCCGTGGCGTGGGCGGACGGCGTGGTCAGCGGCCGGACGAAGGTGGTCCGGAAGAACGAGCCGGGCATGATCGAGAAGGCCGCCTGGGGCACCGTCGTGAAGGTCGCCCGCGGGCAGGTCGCCGCGAAGATCGGCACGGTACCGAAGTCGCCGTTCCGCGCGCTCGACCTCGTCGCATCGGCGAAGTCCGGGTCGCTCGACGACCGCTTCGCCGACGAGGACGAGGCCCTCGCCGACCTGCTCTCCGGCGACCAGTTCGCCGCGTCGATGTACGCGTTCGACCTGGTGCAGAAGCGCGCCAAGCGTCCCGTCGGCGCCCCCGAGGGCGTCGAGCCGAAGAAGATCACGAAGGTCGGGGTCCTCGGCGCCGGGCTGATGGCGTCGCAGTTCGCGCTGCTCTTCGCCCGCCGCCTCGGGGTCCCCGTCGTCATCACCGACGTCGACCAGTCCCGCGTCGACGCCGGCGTGGAACGGATCCGTGGCGAGGTCGCGAAGCTGCTCGACAAGGGCCGCGTCTCCCCCGACGACGCGAACCGCATCACCGCTCTGGTGAGCGGATCGGTCTCCTACGACGCGTTCGCGGACGCCGACTGGGTGATCGAGGCCGTCTTCGAGGAGATGTCCGTCAAGCAGGAGGTCTTCCGGAAGATCGAGCAGGTCATCTCGCCGGACGCCATCCTCGCGACGAACACCTCGTCGCTGTCCGTCTCCGAGATGGGTTCGGTGCTGTCCGACCCGTCGCGCCTCGTCGGGTTCCACTTCTTCAACCCCGTCGCGGTGATGCCGCTGCTCGAGGTCGTGCGCACCGCCGATACCTCCGACGAGACGGTCGCGACGGCACTGTCGGTCGCGAAGACCCTCAAGAAGACGGCGATCGTCACCGCGGACCAGCCGGGTTTCGTCGTGAACCGCGTGCTCGCCCGGGTGCTCGGCGAGGCGATGCGCGGCGTCGAAGAGGGCACCTCGTTCGACGTCGTCGCGCAGGGAGCCGCACCGCTCGGGCTCCCGATGTCGCCGTTCGAGCTGCTCGAACTCGTCGGGCTGCCGGTCGGCGCGCACGTGCTCGACTCGCACCACGCTGCGTGGCCGGAGCGCTTCTACCCCGGTGACGGGCTGAAGAAGATCGCCGAGTACGGGCACATCCTGACCCGCGACAAGAAGGGCAACGCGACCGGGTACGACCCCGCCGCCGTGAAGCTCGTCGCGCCCGCCAAGAAGGACGCCGCACCGGTCGACGCTGCCGAGATGCAGCGCCGCTTCGAGGACGCCCTCGCCGACGAGCTGCACCGCATGCTCGCCGACGGTGTCGTCCAGCACGTCGAGGAGATCGACCTCGGACTCATCCTCGGCGCGGGCTACCCGTTCCAGGCCGGTGGGATCAGCCCGTACCTCGACCGGTCGGGGGCCTCGGAGCGTGTCTTCGGTGGCGCCTTCCACGATCCCGCGATCGTCGGCCCCGCTTCCCGCTGAGCCCCGCCCGCCCGGTCCCTCCCGGTCGGTCCCCGCCCGCCCGGTCCCGCACAACCAAAGTCACCCCGAACCACGGCTTCCCGTGGTTCGGGGTGACTTTCGTTGTGCGAAGTACGGTCGAACCACACCACACCACACCGCACCGCACACCACACCGGCCGGCGGCCCACACCGGCGGCACCCCGCGCTCAGCGCTCGGCGGACTCCGTCTGGCGCGTGTTCGACCGCGCCGGCTTCGCCTGGGGCAGCTTCGTCCCGACCACCTGGTCGATGACGTCGCGCGCGATCGCCTGCGCGGTGAGCCCGACGTCGGCGAGGATCTGGGAGCGCGACGCGTGGTCGATGAACTCGTCCGGCAGTCCGAGTTCGTTCACCCCGGTGTCGACCCCGGCCGCTCGCAGGTCCTGCCGCAGCCGCGTGCCGACGCCACCGACCCGGACGCCGTCCTCGATCGTGATGACGAGCCGGTGGTCCCGCGAGAGGTCGATGAGCGACGACGGGATCGGCACCACCCAGCGCGGGTCCACGACGGTGACGCCGATGCCCTGCGCCTCGAGCAGCGCCGCGGCCTCGAGGGCCAACGGCACCATCGACCCGACGGCGACGAAGAGCACGTCCTCGACGTCGTCCGCGGCGGCGTGCAGCACGTCCACACCGTCGGCGAGACGACGGACCGCGGGGATGTCCGGTCCGACCTGGCCCTTCGACCAGCGCAGCACGGTCGGGGCGTCGTCGACGGCCACGGCCTCCCGGAACTCCTCGCGCAGCGTCACGGCGTCACGGGGTGCCGCGATGCGGATGCCCGGCACGACCTGCAGGAGCGCGAGGTCCCACATGCCGTGGTGCGACGGCCCGTCGGGTCCGGTGATGCCCGCACGGTCGAGGACGAAGGTGACGCCGGCCCGGTGCAGTGCGACGTCCATGAGGACCTGGTCGAACGCGCGGTTCAGGAACGTCGCGTAGAGCGCCACGACGGGGTGCAGTCCCCCGTAGGCGAGTCCGGCGGCGGTCGTGACGGCGTGCTGTTCGGCGATGCCGACGTCGTACACGCGCTCCGGGTGCTGCTCCTGGAACAGGTGCAGGCCGGTGGGCCGGAGCATCGCTGCCGTGATGGCCACGACCCTCGGATCGGCAGCGCCCACCTCCGCCAGCGTGGACGCGAACACCGAGGTCCACGACGGACCGGACGAGACGTCGAGCGACTCGCCGGTCTCGGGGTCGATGTGCCCGACGGCGTGGAACTGGTCGGCCTGGTCGCGGAGGGCCGGCTCGAAGCCGTGGCCCTTCTCGGTGATGGCGTGCACGATCGTCGGCGCGCCGTACTCCTTCGCCTGACGGAGCGCGGCTTCCATCGCCTTCTCGTCGTGGCCGTTGACCGGCCCGATGTACTTGATGTCGAGGTTCGAGTACAGCGCCTCGTTGTTCGTGAACCGCGACAGGAAGCCGTGCAGGCCGCCGCGCATCCCCCGGTAGATGGCACGCCCCGGAGCGCCGAAGCGTCCGGCCACGGCACGGGTCGTCTCGTACAGCGCGCGGTACTCGCGACGCGTCCGGACGGAGCTGAGGAAGCGGGCCATGCCGCCGATCGTCGGCGCGTAGGAGCGTCCGTTGTCGTTGACGACGATGACGAGACGCCGGTCGTTGCCGTCCGAGATGTTGTTGAGCGCCTCCCACGTCATGCCGCCCGTGAGCGCACCGTCACCGACGACGGCGACCACCGTGCGGTCGACCTGACCGGTCTGGACGAACGCGCGCGAGATGCCGTCCGCCCAGGACAGCGACGAGGACGCGTGCGAGGACTCGACGATGTCGTGCTCCGACTCGCGCCGCTGCGGGTAGCCGGCGAGGCCCCCGCGCTCACGGAGCCGCGAGAAGTCCTGCCGTCCGGTGACGAGCTTGTGCACGTACGACTGGTGTCCGGTGTCGAACACGAACGCGTCGTGCGGCGAGTCGAACACGCGGTGCATGGCGAGCGTGAGCTCGACCACTCCGAGGTTCGGGCCGAGGTGGCCGCCGGTCTTCGCGACCTCGGCGACGAGGAAGCGCCGGATCTCGGCGGCGAGTCCGGTCATCTGCGCGTCGGAGAGACGCTTCAGGTCGCGCGGCGACGAGATGCTGCTGAGCAGGCTCACGGGCGCTCCTTTCGTGGGGCTGTCGGCCCACCATATCCGCGCTGGGACACAACGGACTGGAGGCGCGGTGCCAGCTGGCACCGCGCCTCCCGTCCGTCACGTGGTCGCGTCAGCGACCGCCGCGCGCGTCGTTCAGACGAGCGACCGCAGCACGTACTGCAGGATGCCGCCGTTGCGGTAGTAGTCCGCCTCACCCGGGGTGTCGATCCGGACGACCGCGTCGAACTCGATCGTCTGCTTCCCCGCCGGCGAGTGCTCGCTCGGCTCGGCCGTGACGTGCACGGTCTTCGGGGTACGACCCTCGTTCAGCTCGGTCAGGCCGGAGATCGAGACGACCTCGGTGCCGTCGAGCCCGAGGGTCTCGACCGACTCGCCCGCCGGGAACTGCAGCGGGACCACGCCCATGCCGATGAGGTTCGAGCGGTGGATGCGCTCGAAGCTCTCGGTGATGACCGCCTTCACGCCGAGGAGGTTCGTGCCCTTCGCCGCCCAGTCACGCGACGAGCCGGAGCCGTACTCCTTGCCACCGAAGATGACGAGCGGGATGCCCTGCTCCTGGTAGTGCTGCGACGCGTCGTAGATGAACGACTGCGCACCGTCCGGCGTGGTGAAGTCGCGGGTGTAGCCGCCCTCCACACCGTCGAGGAGCTGGTTGCGGAGCCGGATGTTCGCGAACGTGCCGCGGATCATGACCTCGTGGTTGCCGCGACGCGAGCCGTAGGAGTTGAAGTCCTTGCGGTCCACGCCGTGCTCGGCGAGGTACTGCCCGGCGGGGCTGTCGGCCTTGATCGAACCGGCCGGCGAGATGTGGTCGGTCGTGACCGAGTCGCCGAGCTTCGCCAGCACCCGGGCGCCGGAGATGTCCGACACCGCGTCGGGCTGCATCGTCATGCCCTCGAAGTACGGGGGCTTCCGCACGTAGGTCGACTGCTCGTCCCACTCGAAGGTGTCGCCCGTCGGGGTCGGCAGGTTCTTCCAGCGGTCGTCGCCCTCGAACACGGAGCCGTACTCGTGGGTGAACATCTCGGTGTCGATCGAGGTGTCGATGACCTGCTGGACCTCGACCGCGTCTGGCCAGATGTCCTGCAGGAAGACGTCGTTGCCGTCCTGGTCCTTGCCGAGGGAGTCCTTGTCGAAGTCGAAGTGCATCGACCCGGCGAGGGCGTACGCGATGACGAGCGGCGGGGACGCCAGGTAGTTCATCTTCACGTCGGGGTTGATGCGACCCTCGAAGTTGCGGTTGCCCGAGAGCACCGCGGTGACGGCGAGGTCGTTGTCCTGCACGGCCTGCGAGATCTCGTCGGGCAGCGGGCCCGAGTTGCCGATGCAGGTGGTGCAGCCGTAGCCGACCGTGTAGAAGCCGAGGTCCTCGAGGTAGGTGGTGAGACCGGCCTTCTCGTAGTAGTCGGTGACGACCTTCGACCCCGGCGCGAGCGTGGTCTTGACCCACGGCTTCGCCTTGAGGCCCTTCTTCGCGGCGTTCCGGGCGAGGATGCCGGCGGCCATCATGACCGACGGGTTCGACGTGTTCGTGCACGAGGTGATCGCGGCGATCGCGACGGCGCCGTGGTCGATCGTGAACGGGTCGGCCCCGTCCATGTTGACCTTCGTCGGGGCCGAGGCCGTCGACGGGGCGCTGGACACGAAGTCGTGGTGGTGGGTGCTGATGTCGCCCGTGGTGGAGCCGGCGGCGATCGGGTCGGAGGCCGGGAAGGTCTCCTCGACGGCGTCGTCCAGGTCGGTCTGGCCGGCGGGCTCGGTGTAGTTGGCGAGGTCGACCTCGAACTGGGTCTTCGCCTTCGACAGCTCGATGCGGTCCTGCGGCCGCTTCGGGCCGGAGATGGACGGGACGACCGTCGACAGGTCGAGCTCCATGTACTCGGAGTAGTTCGGCTCGACGGACGGGTCGTGCCAGAGACCCTGGGTCTTGGCGTACGCCTCGACCAGGGCGATCTGCGCGTCGTCGCGACCGGTCAGGCGGAGGTAGTCGAGCGTGACGTCGTCGACCGGGAACATCGCCGCCGTGGAGCCGAACTCCGGCGACATGTTGCCGATGGTGGCGCGGTTCGCGAGCGGGACCTCACCGACGCCCTCGCCGTAGAACTCGACGAACTTGCCGACGACGCCGTGCTTGCGGAGCTCCTGCGTGATGGTGAGCACCACGTCGGTCGCGGTGACGCCGGCCGGGATCGACCCGGACAGCTTGAAGCCGACGACCTTCGGGATGAGCATCGACACCGGCTGGCCGAGCATCGCTGCCTCGGCCTCGATGCCGCCGACACCCCAGCCGAGCACGCCGAGCCCGTTCACCATGGTGGTGTGCGAGTCGGTGCCGACGAGGGTGTCCGGGTAGGCGTAGGTCTCGCCGTCGAAGTCACGCGTGTAGGTGACCTTCGCCAGGTACTCGATGTTGACCTGGTGCACGATGCCGGTTCCGGGCGGGACGACCTTGAAGTCCTCGAACGCGGTCTGGCCCCAGCGGAGGAACTGGTAGCGCTCACCGTTCCGCTCGTACTCGAGGTCGGTGTTGCGCTGCAGTGCGTCCTCGCGACCGAAGAGGTCGGCGATGACCGAGTGGTCGATGACCATCTCGGCCGGCGACAGCGGGTTGATCTTGTTCGGGTCGCCGCCGATGTCGGCCATCGCCTCGCGCATGGTGGCGAGGTCGACGATGCACGGCACGCCCGTGAAGTCCTGCATGACGACGCGCGCCGGCGAGAACTGGATCTCGGTGTCCGGCTCGGCGTCGGGCCGCCACGAACCGAGTGCGCGGATCTGCGCCTCGGTCACGTTCTTGCCGTCCTCGGTGCGGAGGAGGTTCTCGAGCAGCACCTTCAGGCTGTACGGGAGCTTCTCGTGCCCGGGCACCGTGTCGATCCGGTGGATCGCGTAGTCGACACCCCCAACCGAGAGTGTGTCCTTCGAGCCGAAGCTGTTGACTGCAGCCACTGTGCCGCCTCCCTACTGATCGGTGTGCCCCCATCCTGCTGGGACGCCGAACGTCCCACCAGCAAGGCAAACCTAATCCCGTGCACGGCGGAGCGTCCGCGGGAAATTGTCTCGATGTCGAGACAACTCTACACCGCGGCGGCGTCGCCCTCGCGCTTGAACACGGTCCGGACGAGCAGCCAGGTCACCCAGAGCAGCGCCGCGTAGAGCGGCACGCCGGTGATCAGCTTGATGCCGGCGAGCAGTTCGACCTGTGCCGTCAGGTAGAGCGGGACCTCGATCAGCAGGCGGATCGCGAACAGCCCCACCCAGAGCCAGGTCGCGACGGTCAGGACGCGCCGCTTCGCCGGGTCGGCCCGCCAGTCCTGGTGCGAGCCGTCCTCGTTCGGCGGCAGCAGGAACCCGACGATGAGCCCGATGAGGGGCTGCCGGATCGCCAGGGTGACGAGGAGTCCGACGAGCCAGACGGCGTTGATCACGATCCCGGGGATGAAGTTGCTCTCCGCGCGGCCCGTGATGAGGGCGAGCCCGGCCGAGATCGCCACGCCGAGGATCCCGGCGAGGGACATCACCAGCGACTGCCGCTGCAGCAGCCGGAGCACCACGAACACGACGCCGATCGCCACCGGGATCAGGACGCTCGGGACGAGTTCCTTCGTGATCGCGTAGACGACGAGGAACGCGAGGCCGGGCAGCACCGACTCGGCGAGCCCGCGCACCCCGCCGATCGCGGCGACGAGCGCGTGCCCGGAGGGCGCCTCACCGGGCGCGACCTTGCCGAGCCCGGTGTTCTGGACCGCGGCCCGGAACTGGTCGGAGAACGACGGCATCGCGTCGTCGGACGCGGCCGTCTCGGGACGGGAGGTGTCGTCGTGGTCCGGCACCGTGCCTCCAGGCTCAGATGGCCGACTGCGTCGACTTCGGCATGTGCAGCGGGATGAGGTCGCGGGGCGGCATCGGCGTGGTCCCGCGGACCACCACGACACTGCGGAACAGGTCCTCGATCTCGGCCGCGTCCTCGGGCCGCTCGGCCGCCTTGCCGGCGATCACGCCGCGGAGGAACCAGCGCGGACCGTCGACGCCGATGAAACGCGCGGGGCGTGCACCGTCGGTGACGCCCGAGCCGTCGGTGACGACCGGCACCTGAGCGTGCAGCTCCGGACCGAACGGACCGTCGACCTCGGTGACGACGCCGCCCTGGCGCTCGATCTGCTCGGCGATCTGGGCGCGGATCTCGTGCCACAGCCCGGTCGAGCGCGGCGCCGCGAACGGCTGGACCTGCAGCGTCGACTCGTCGTAGTCGAGCCCGACCGCGACGACGCGCTGCGAGCCCTCCTCGACCTCGAGCCGGAGGTGCAGACCCTCACGCGGGAGGACCTTCACGCCGCCGAGGTCGACGTACGGGCGGACCAGGTTCGCCTCGGTCTCGTCGTGCGGGCCGTTCTCGGCACGGTCAACGGGGCCGGACTTGTCGGTCGGTGCGACCGCGTCCACCTCGTCGAGGTCCGCGTCGGCGTCCGTCGCGATGTCCACCTCGGGGGTCGTCTCGGCGACCTCGGCACCGTCGGCGACGGCGTCAGCCACCTCGACCTCGTCACGCTTGCGTCGGCCGAACTTCATGCGCGCGTTCCTTCCTGAGCATTGTCGGCGGTGCCGCTGACGGCACCGCTCCGGTCACCGTAGCCCGACGAGCCGAACCCGCCCTGGCCGCGGACGCTGTCGGGCAGTTCGTCGACGCGGGTGAACGTGACGCGCGGGACCGGCATGACGATCACCTGGGCGATCCGGTCGCCCACGTGGACCTCGTGCGGTGCGGACTGGTCGGTGTTGAGCAGCGCGACCTTGATCTCGCCGCGGTAGCCGGAGTCGACGGTGCCGGGCGAGTTCACGATCGTGATGCCGTGCTTGGCCGCAAGACCGCTGCGCGGGACGACGAACGCGGCGTACCCCTCGGGCAGCGCGATGCGGAGGCCCGTGCCCACCAGGCGGCGTTCGCCGGGCTGCAGGACGAACGCCTCGGTCGAGACGAGGTCGGCTCCGGCATCACCGGGGTGGGCGTAGCCGGGAGCGTTCTCCCCGGTCCAGAGCACGTCGACTGGTTCGGTCACGTGACGAGGGTAGTGCAGACCGTGACCGTTCCGTGACCTGGCCCGAGTCGTGGTCGAATGGACCCGTGACCCTGTACCGCGAACGACTGTGGGCTCCGCCCGCCCTGTACCTGGCGACCGCGCTCGTCATCCCCGCCAGCCTCCTCGTGTTCCTGCCGATCAGCGTCCTGGCCGGGGTGCTCGTCGCCGCCGGGATGTACCTCGGTGTGCTCGTCCTGCTCTGGGCGCTCGCCCCGACCATCGAGGTCACCGAGACCGAGTTCCGCGCCGGGCGAGCGCACCTGCCGCGCACGCTCGTCGGCGAGGTGTCCGGCTACGAGGGGGCCGAGGCCACCACGCAGCGCGGCCCGCAGCTCGACGCGCGCGCCTGGACGCTCTTCCGTGGCTACGTGCGCGGGGTGGTCAAGGTCGAGGTGGACGACCCGGCGGACCCCACGCCCTACTGGCTCGTGAGCGTCCGGAACCCCTCGGCCGTGGTCGCCGCGTTGCGGTCCTGAGTCGCTCCGTCGACGGCCTGGAGGCGCGGGGCGGCTCCGTCCCGCCCCTCCGGCCCCGGCACGCGATCGTCCGGAACACGAACGGCCCGCCACCTCTGCAGGTGGCGGGCCGTTCGTCGTTCGTGCGTTCCCGAGAACGCGTTCGTCCCGTACCGGAACGCGCTGGCCCCTTACAGGGCTGCGCACTCCGCGCAGACCGGGCCGAGCTTCGACTCGTGGTCGAGCTGCGACCGGTGCTTCACGAGGAAGCACTCGACGCAGGTGAACTCGTCGACCTGGGGCGGGAGCACGACGACGTCGAGGTCGACGTCGCTGAGGTCCTGTCCGGCGAGCTCGAAGCTGCCGGGGTTGTCGGAATCATCGTCGACGACCCCCGACATCTTGTCGGGAACGCGCTCCTTGAGGGCCTCGATCGACTCAGAATCAGAGTTGTCGTCGGTCTTCCGGGGGGCGTCGTAATCGGTGGCCATGCCCATCCATTTCTCGTATCGAGAGGTCGTCGCCGGTGATCGGCGGCGACAGTTTGCACCACGGCTCGCCAGAGCGCAAACCGAAGTCTCCGGCGGGTCGTTCTGGCGCTGCAACCCGTCACCCGTCGCGGCTATTCCCCGCGACCGGAAACGTTCTCCGGGGAGTCCACGGCACGCCCGTGCGCCTCCGTCGGATCACCCCGCGGCGGTTGCATACTCCTCGGGGACGACGCACACCGTACGCGACGCTCGGAAGGCGGAACCATGCAAGACGTGAGAGTCATCGGAGTGGAGTCCGGGGCACTCCTCCTCGCAACCGACGGCGGCACCGAGTTCCGGCTGCCCGTGACCTCGTCGCTGCCGGGGCAGGTCCGGCAGGCGAACCCCGAGTCCGGTCCGCACAAGCGGGTCTCCCCCAAGGACGTGCAGGCCCGGATCCGCGGCGGAGCAGACGCCGCCGAGGTCGCCGCCGCGCTCGACGTCGACGTCGAGTACGTCCGCCGCTTCGAGGGCCCCGTCCTGGCCGAGCGTGCGTTCATCCTCGACGCCGCCCACCGCGTCCCGGTCACGCCGGTCGACGACGAGTCCCCCGACACCTTCGGCGAGGCGATCACCGCGAAGCTCGAGGCCGGCGAGGCCACGGCAGTCTCGTGGGCCTCGTGGAAGCACGTCGAGAGCGGCTGGCAGGTGCGCGTGCACTACACGGCCGCCGAGGTCGAGCACGACGCCCAGTGGCGCTTCGACCCGAAGACCTCCACGCTGACGCCGGACAACGGCGACGCGCACCGTCTGTCGCACACCGAGGACGAGGGCATCGCACCCCGCCTCCGTGCCGTCGAGTTCGACCAGCAGGACACCGACGGCACCCGCTTCGACTCCGGTGCCTTCCGGGTCGACGAGCCGGACGAGGACGTCACGAACCCCGAGGTCCAGGAACGCCCGCTCCGTGCACCGCTCCCCCGCATCGGCGTCGCCTCGGTCGAGGAACGCGCGCCGGGCAACGAGACCGCCGACCTCCTCGAGGCACTGCGCCGCCGTCGTGGCGAGCGTGAGGCCGCGTCGTTCGGCGAGCAGCAGGAGCAGCCGCGCGGCACCTCGATCAGCGTCGTGGACATCCCCCTGCAGGGCTTCGACGACGACTCCGCCCAGGCCGAGCAGCAGCAGGACGCACGCCCCACCTCCGCACCCGAGGCCGAGTCCGGTCGCCAGGAGCGGAAGAAGCGGAACCGCCGCTCGATGCCGAGCTGGGACGAGATCGTCTTCGGCACCCGTCCGGACGACGACCCGGCCTGATCGGATCCGGCGGGCCCGACGGGGCCCGGCGGCCTGACCGAACCGCGCGACTGACCGGGCGCTACTGCGCGAACGCCCCGGCCAGTCGGAGCGGGACCATCGTCTCCTCGTCCGTCATCGCGCCGTGCTGTCCGATCATCCGCTTCGGCTGCTCGCCGTCGCGGAGGGACCGGTCGTCGTTGAACGCCCACGACCCGCGCGCCACCAGCACGACGTCGCCGATGCGCGGGACGACCTCGTCCGACACCCGACCGAACCAGCCGGCCGCGATCGCCTCGTCACGGCTGGCGACGTACGCCTTCTTGCCGTAGCGCGCACGGAAGGCCCCGACGAGGCCCCGGACGTCGGTCCCGGGGGCGACGGTCAGCTGACGGCAGCGCGGGTCCCCGGCGACCCCGACGACGTCCGCCAGCAGGAGCGGGTCGATGGCGATGTTCGCGTGGTCCGGCACGTCCAGGACGCCGTGGTCCGCCGTGACGAGGACCCCCACGTCGGCCGCGGAGGCGCCGTCGAGCCGGGTGAGCTCGCCGTCGAGCAGTTCGAGCGCGGCCGTCCAGCGGTCCGACTGCCAGCCGGACTTGTGCCCGATCGAGTCGAGCTCCGGCACGTACAGGTACACGAGGGACCGTCCCGAGGCCGTCTCCGCCAGCGCGGCGTCGACCCGCTGCGGGATCGAGTCCGCCGAGACGTACCGGGCGCCGCCCAGGACGTTCGCCGTCATGCCCGACGACCGGTACCGCGCCGGGCCGACCACGACCGGGTCCACCCCGAGCGCCGCGGCCTGCGTGAAGAGCGTCGTCGCGAGGAACCAGTCCGCCGGGACCTCGGTGTCCCAGCCGCCGAGCAGGTTCATGACCTGCTCCGTGTCCGGGTTCCAGCCGCTGTACCCGACGACGCCGTGCGTGCCGGGCGACCGGCCGGTCGTCAGGGTGCTCAGCGCGGCCGCCGTCGTCGTGGGGAAGCCGCTGCGGAGGCGCTTGGCGGTGCCGCTGCCCTTCGCACCCGTCAGCCAGCGCGCGTGGCCCGCACGGGCCGCCAGTGCGCCGGCCCCCAGGCCGTCGACCAGCACGACGATCGCGGAACGGGCGGGACGGAGGGTGATCCGCGCCTCCAGTCCGGTGGTGCGCAACCACGCGTCGTCCGCAGCCCCGAGCGCGACGAGGCAACTCGGGAAGACGTCGGCGAGGTTCGCGGTGGCGTCGGGGGCCGTCGGTACGCTTGTTCCCATCTCCCCCAGTGTCCCAGAAAGGTGCCATGGCACGCACGGAAGCAGTCGGCCTGCCCGACGGTGAACGCATCGAGGACGTCGACGTCTCGGAGGAGATGCAGGGCTCCTTCCTCGAGTACGCGTACTCCGTCATCTACTCACGGGCACTCCCGGACGCACGCGACGGTCTGAAGCCGGTCCAGCGGCGCATCCTCTACCAGATGTCGGAGATGGGGCTGCGGCCCGATCGGGGCCACGTCAAGAGCGCCCGCGTCACCGGCGAGGTGATGGGCAAGCTGCACCCGCACGGCGACGGCGCGATCTACGACGCACTCGTGCGCATGGCGCAGCCGTTCACGATGCGGGTGCCGCTCGTCGACGGGCACGGCAACTTCGGCTCCCTCGACGACGGCCCCGCCGCCGCGCGGTACACCGAGGCGCGCCTGGCCGAGCCGTCGATGGCCATGACCGAAGGCCTCGGCGAGGACGTCGTCGACTTCGTCCCGAACTACGACAACCAGATCATGCAGCCCGGCGTGCTGCCCGCGGCGTTCCCGAACCTGCTCGTCAACGGCGCGTCGGGCATCGCGGTCGGCATGGCGACGAACATGGCGCCGCACAACCTCGGCGAGGTGGTCGAGGCCGCGAAGCACCTGCTCATGAACCCCGATGCCTCGCTCGAGGAGCTCATGGAGTTCGTGCCCGGACCGGACCTGCCCTCCGGCGGCACGATCGTCGGGCTCTCCGGGGTGCGCGACGCCTACGCCAGCGGTCGCGGCTCGTTCCGCACCCGGGCGAAGGTCGCCGTCGAGAACCTCACCCCGCGCAAGATGGGACTCGTCGTCACCGAGCTGCCGTACCTGGTCGGCCCCGAGCGCGTGATCGAGAAGATCAAGGACGGTGTCCAGGCGAAGAAGCTCGTCGGCATCTCCGACGTCAACGACCTGACCGACCGCAACCACGGGCTCCGGCTCGTGATCGGCATCAAGTCCGGGTTCAACCCGACCGCCGTACTCGAGCAGCTCTACAAGCACACCCCGCTCGAGGACGGCTTCGGCATCAACAACGTCGCCCTGGTCGGCGGGTCGCCCCGCACCCTCGGGCTGCGCGAGCTGCTCGACGTCTACGTGCAGCACCGGCTGTCGGTCGTCACCCGGCGGTCTGAGTACCGGCTGGCGCGGCGCCGCGAGCGGCTGCACCTCGTCGAGGGACTCCTCATCGCGATCCTCGACATCGACGAGGTCATCCAGGTCATCCGCACGTCGGACGACTCCGAGGCCGCCCGCAACCGGCTGCGGGACGTGTTCGACCTGTCCGAGGTGCAGGCCGAGTACATCCTCGAACTGCGCCTCCGCCGCCTGACGAAGTTCTCGCGGATGGAGCTCGAGGCCGAACGCGACCAGCTGCTCGCCGACATCGCCGCGCTCGAGGAACTGCTCGGGTCCGACGAACGGCTCCGTGCCCAGGTCGCGCTCGAGCTCACCGAGGTGTCCGACAGGTTCGCCACCCCGCGCCGCACCCTCCTCACCGAGGCCGACGCACCGGTCCGCGGCGGTCGGAAGGCCGCCGTCGACCCGGAGTCGCTGCAGATCGCGGACGCCCCGTGCCGCGTGCTGCTCTCGACCACCGGGCGCCTGGTGCGGGTGGACATCCCCACGTCGGACCTCGGCATCGTCCGGGTACCGAAGCGGTCCAAGCACGACGCCGTCCGCTCCACCGTGGTGTCCACGGTGCGCGGACAGGTCGGCGCGCTCACCTCGACCGGACGCGTGCTGCGGTTCTCGCCGGTCGACGTGCCCGCAGTCCCACCGGCCTCGGTCCGGCTCGACGCCGGCGTCCGGGTCACCGAGTACCTCGGCATCCCGCGCGGCGAGGTCGTCGTCGCGCTCGTGGACCTGTCCCCCGCGGCACCGGACTCCCTCGCGATCGGCACCGCGCAGGGGATCGTGAAGCGCGTGACCACGGGAGCCTGGCCGGACAAGGACGAGATGGTCGCCATCGGGTTGAAGCCCGGTGACTCGATCGTCGGTGCGACCCAGGCGCCGGAGTCCGACGACCTCGTGTTCATCACCTCGAACGCGCAGTTGCTCCGGTTCGGGGCGTCCGCCGTCCGGCCCCAGGGGCTCCCCGCGGGCGGTGTCGCCGGCGTGGCCCTGGCCGCCGGGGCGTCGGTGATCTGGTTCGGCTCCGTCGCGCCGTCCGACGACGCCGTGGTGGCCACCGTGTCGACGTCGTCCTCAGCGCTGCCGGGCACCGACACCGGACGCGCCAAGGTCTCCGCGCTGTCCGAGTTCCCGGCGAAGGGCCGTGCGACCCAGGGGGTCCGGGCGCACGCGTTCCTCAAGGGCGAGGACGGGCTCACCGTGGCGTGGGCCGGCATCGCGCCGCCGCACGCGGTCGGGACGGACGGGTCGGCGCGGACGCTGCCGGACTGGCTCTCGAAGCGCGACGGCTCGGGAGCGCCCCTCGACGCGGTGATCGGCACGATCGGCGGGAGTGCTGCGGCGCTCGACGGGACGGCCGGCGAGGCGTAGGCGCGCGGCGCCGGCGCGGCGCGCTCCGGCGTCGTGCTCCGGCGTCGTGCTCCGGCGCCCGCTCCGGCCACGTGCTCCGGCGTCCTTTCGCGAAAGCGACAGTGTCCCGCGAACAGTTCGTGGGGCACTGTCGCGTTGGCGGTACAGACCCCACACGGTGGCGTCACGGTGTCGCTTCGGCGGCACCGAGACTCGGCCTGAGCGACATCGTTCGCGGTCCGGCACCCGAGATCGGTCGCCCAACGCGAGACTCGCTGGCCGGGAGGCGCGGGCCAGCCACATCCGGAGCGCTCGGTCCGCCAGCGCGGAAGCGACAGAAGTCCGCCAACAGTTCGCGCCACGGTGTCGCTTCGGCGGCACGGATCGCGCACGGTCGCGCCACGGTGGCGCTTCGGCGGGACGGACCACGCACGGTGGCGGCGCGGTGTCGCTTCGGCGGCAGCGAGACTCGGGCTGAGCGACCGAACTCGGAGCACGCAGCCCGAGACAAGTCGCTGACCGCGAGACTCGGGCCACCCGCTCGCCGCGAGACGCGGGCCGGCCGCGCGCGCTACGCGTCGATGCGGTCGCGGTCGAGCCCCTCACCCGCGAGGATGAACTCCTTGCGCGGCGCCACGTCGTTGCCCATCAGCAGCTCGAAGACCTTCGCGGCGCTCTCGGCATCGGGCACCTTCACCCGCCGCAGCGTCCGGTGCGCCCGGTCCATCGTGGTCTCCGCGAGCTGGTCGGCGTCCATCTCGCCGAGGCCCTTGTACCGCTGGATCGGCTCCTGGTACTTCTTGCCCGACTTCTCGAGCTTCTTCAGGACCGCCTGGAGCTCTTGCTCCGAGTAGGTGTACAGCGTGTCGTTCGGCTTGCCACGGTTGATGACGACGACCCGGTGCAGCGGCGGGACCGCGGCGAACACCCGGCCCTCCTCGATCATCGGCCGCATGTACCGGAAGAACAGGGTCAGCAGCAGCGTACGGATGTGGGCACCGTCGACGTCGGCGTCCGACATGATGATGATCTTGCCGTAGCGGGCTTGCTCGATGTCGAACGTGCGGCCGGACCCGGCGCCGACGACCTGGATGATCGAGGCGCACTCGGCGTTCGAGAGCATGTCCGACACGGACGCCTTCTGCACGTTGAGGATCTTGCCGCGGATCGGCAGCAGCGCCTGGTACTCGCTGTTGCGCGCGAGCTTCGCGGTGCCGAGCGCGGAGTCGCCCTCGACGATGAAGAGCTCCGTGCCGTCGGTGTCCTGTGAGCGGCAGTCCGCGAGCTTGGTCGGCAGCGAGGAGTTCTCGAGCGCGTTCTTGCGGCGCTGGGTCTCCTTGTGCGCGCGGGCCGAGATGCGGGTCTTCATCTCGGCGACGACCTTCTCGAGCAGGGTCGCTGCCTGGGCCTTCTCGGTGCGCTGCGTCGAGGTGAGGATCTCGGTGAGGCGCTTCGACACCACCTGGTCGACGATCTTCCGGACCGCCGGGGTCCCGAGGATCTCCTTCGTCTGTCCCTCGAACTGCGGCTCGGGCAGTCGGACGGTGAGCACGGCGGTCATGCCGGCGAGCACGTCGTCCTTCTCGA
Source organism: Curtobacterium sp. UNCCL20 (assembly GCF_900101675.1). Classification (GTDB taxonomy): domain Bacteria; phylum Actinomycetota; class Actinomycetes; order Actinomycetales; family Microbacteriaceae; genus Curtobacterium. Next base: position 122,863 of record NZ_FNKG01000004.1, read on the forward strand.
GCTTGTCCTGTCCGACCTTGAGCTTGCGGGCGTTCGCCTCGACCTGGGCGCGGACGGCCTTGATCACGCCGGACTCGAACCCTGCCTGGTGTGTGCCGCCCTTGGGCGTCGCGATGATGTTGACGAAGCTGCGGAACACGGTCTCGTAGCCGCTGCCCCAGCGGAGCGCGAGGTCGACCTCGCATTCGCGGTCGACGGACGTGGACACCATGTGGCCCTTGTCGTCGAGCATCGGGACGGTCTCGGTGAACGTGCCGGTGCCCTGGATGCGCCAGACGTCGGTGACGGCGGAGTCGACGGCGAGGTGTTCGACGAACTCGCCGATGCCGCCCTCGTACCGGAAGCGCTCGACCACGGGACCGGCGGCGACCGGAGTGCCGGTGGCCTCGGCGCGGTCGGCCGCGGCCTGGATCGACGCGGGGCGGGCATCGGTGATGGTGAGGCCGAGCCCGGGGACGAGGAACGCGGTCTGGCGTGCACGGCTCACGAGGTCGCTCGTGCTGAACTTCGCGTCGGCGGTGAAGATCTGCCGGTCCGCCCAGTACCGGATCCGCGAGCCGGTGACGCCCTTCTTGACCTTGCCCACGACGCGGAGCTCGCTGCCCGAGGTGAACGGCGAGAACGGCGCGTCCGGACCGATGCCCTTCGCGTCGTCGAACACGCCCGGCTCGCCGCGGTGGAACGACATCGCGTAGGTCTTGCCGCCGCGGTCGACCTCGACGTCGAGACGCTCGGACAGGGCGTTCACGACGGAGGCACCGACGCCGTGCAGGCCACCCGAGGCAGCGTACGAACCGGACCCGAACTTGCCGCCGGCGTGGAGCTTCGTGAAGACGACCTCGACCCCGGTCAGTCCGGTCTTCGGTTCCACGTCGACGGGGATGCCGCGCGCGGTGTCCCGGACTTCGACCGAGCCGTCCGCGTGGAGCACGACGCCGATCTCGTCACCGTGTCCGGCAAGCGCTTCGTCGACCGAGTTGTCGATGATCTCCCACAGACAGTGCATGAGGCCCCGGGAGTCCGTCGACCCGATGTACATGCCCGGGCGCTTCCGGACCGCCTCGAGCCCTTCGAGGACGGAGAGATGGCGTGCGGAGTAGTCGGAGCTCACCTTCCGATGCTAGCGAGCACCGCCGACACCACCCGCCGGACACTCGGACTGGGGGCAGCCGATCCGCGCTGAGCGAAATGGACCACTGACAATGCATGACTCTCAGGCATCACGTGTTGAAATAGGTGGACCAACCCGGCACCACCTGCGATCCGTGAGGAGCACAGCAATGACCCAGACCGTGCAGGACCTCTCCATCGACGAAATCGGCAGCAACCAGCTCACCGCTGCTGACCGCTGCGACAGCTGCGGGGCGCAGGCCTACATCCGAGCCACCATGGCTTCCGGCGAGCTGTTCTTCTGCGCCCACCACGGAGCAGAGTTCAAGGACAAGCTCGCGGCGACCGCCATCGAGTGGCACGACGAGAGCAGCCGACTCTACGAGTCGAAGTAGACCGACCAACAGCGAGACGGGAGGCGCGGTGCCAGCTGGCACCGCGCCTCCCGTCTTGCTGTCGGTCGCGACCGACATCCGCGGCGCGACCCGACGAGCGTCAGGCGATCCGCTTGAACGCCTTGTCGACGTAGCGGTCGACGGTGGCCCGCGCTTCGCGCGCGTACCGGTCGATGCTCGCGGTGCGCTCCGGGTCCGGCGCGTACTCGCGGCCGAGCCGCGCGGTGGCCGCGGCGAGGACGCCGTCGGTGAGCTGCGGGTTGAGCGGCAGGATCGGACCCTGCGTGTGCGTGCCGAACGAGTTCCCGACGATCGCACCCTCGACCGGAGCACCGGCCTGGTTGCCACCGCCGGACACGACGTCGGCGAACGGCTGGACGCCGGCGCCGAGTTCGATCGTCGTGGCGTGGTCCTCGAAGCCCGCGAGACGCGTGGGCGCCCCGGGCAGGAGCGGGTAGCGGGTGTCGAGGACGAAGTAGTTCACGCGACGCTCTGCGCCTCGGACGGCACGGGCGTCGAACACCCCGAAGCCGGACACGGCCGAACCCTCGGTGGGGACGACCTCGTTCGTGGCCAGGTCGAACCCGCCGCCGACCGCGACGACCGGCACACCGGCGGCCGCGAACTCGCGGAGGGGTGCCCCGATCCGGGCCACGTCGGCACCGAGTGACCGCATCGCGCTGAGCGGTCCGTTGCCGATGACCACGACGTCGGCCGCGGTGGGCAGGGTGTCGCCGGGCGCGTACTCGAGCACCTCGGTGTCGATGTCCGCAGCGGCAGCGCGGCGGACGAGTGCCGCGACGTTGCCGCGGTCGCCCGACACACCCATCTGCCGGGGGTAGACGTGCAGGATGGTCAGCCGTTCGGCCGTCATGCGGTCTTCTCCATGTCCGGGTGGCCGAGGGCCTTGCGGGCGATCATCATGATCTCGTAGTTGACGATGAAGTTCTTCGTGCCGCGGGTCGTGGCGCCGAGCTGCTCCATGTGCTTGATCGCCGCTTCGACGTCGGGCTCGACGCGTCCGATGCGGACACCGGCGTGCTCGAGCGCGATCGCGATCTGCCACGCCTTGTCACCGGAGACGACGTCCACGTGGTCGAGCTTCGAGAAGTCGATGTCGTAGATCCACGAGATGTCCGGCGTGCCCTCGTCGATCGCCATGAGGACCTGCTCGGGGTGGTCCGGCAGCGCGTCGAGGTTGAGCTGGAGGCTGGCGGCGTTCTTGAACATCGTGAACTCGGCGGACTCGCCCGCGATGGGCAGCCGCTCACCGCGGCCGTACGCCGGCTTCATCGTGCCGAAGGCCTTCGTGACGGCGTCGGCGCGGAACTGCGCACCGAGCGCGGCACTGGCCGTCGCCGTGGCGGCAGCCGCGTCGACCGCGTAGTGCAGGCCGCGCGCGGGCAGGCGCACCGGGATCTCGGCACCGGCGAACCGGATCGTCGCACCGTCGCCGGTGTGGGCGACGACCTCGGCGTCGGCCGCGGTCTGCGTGCGCGCTCCCCCGCCGAACGAGTCCGCGTTCTGCAGGCCGTTCGGGGCCGCGGCGATGACCTCGTCGCTCGCGCCGAAGCGGAGGACGTGCTGCCCGTCGACCGCGGTGTACGCGTCGAGGAACTGGTCGTCGTGGTTCGTGATGACGTTCGCGGTCGACAGTGCCGCCGTGTCGAGCATCATCGTGGCCACGCGCTCGGTCTCGAAGAACCGGTAGAGCTGGTCGACCTGCACGTTGAGCATCGTCACCGTGGACGGCGACAGGATGCCGGCGAGCTCGACCGCGAAGGCCTCGTCGACCTCGAGGATGCCGATGTCGGCCTTGAGTCGGCCGGTCAGCGACACCTCGGACAGCAACGCCGACGCGATGCCCTGCGGCAGGTTCGCACCGGACGGGTTCGTGAAGACCCGCAGCCCGTGGGCCCGGACGATGTCCGAGATCATGTGCGTCGTCGTCGACTTGCCGTTCGAGCCGAGCACGAAGACGACGCCGTTCGGGAACTGCTTCGTCACGTGCTGCAGGAAGTCCGGCACGAGCTTCAGGACGATGAACCCCGGGTAGGCGGACCCGCCGCCCCGCGCACGAGCGAGGGCACGGAGGATCCGCCCGATCAGGATCGGGATGAAGAAGCGCATGCCGGCTTACTCGAGGTAGTCGCGCAGCGACTGCGACCGCGACGGGTGGCGGAGCTTCGCCATCGTCTTGGACTCGATCTGACGGATGCGCTCACGCGTCACGCCGAACGTGTCACCGATCTGGTCGAGGGTCTTCGGCTGGCCGTCACCCAGGCCGAAGCGCATGCGGATGACGCCCGCCTCGCGCTCGGACAGGGAGTCGAGCAGGCTCTCGAGCTGCTTCTGCAGCATCGTGAAGCCCACCGCGTCGGCCGGCACGACCGCCTCGGTGTCCTCGATGAGGTCACCGAACTCCGAGTCGCCGTCCTCGCCCAGGGGCGTGTGCAGCGAGATCGGCTCGCGGCCGTACTTCTGCACCTCGACGACCTTCTCCGGGGTCATGTCGAGCTCGCGGGCGAGCTCTTCCGGAGTGGGTTCGCGACCGAGGTCCTGCAGCATCTGGCGCTGCACGCGGGCCAGCTTGTTGATGACCTCGACCATGTGGACCGGGATGCGGATGGTGCGCGCCTGGTCGGCCATGGCGCGGGTGATCGCCTGACGGATCCACCACGTCGCGTACGTCGAGAACTTGAAGCCCTTGGTGTAGTCGAACTTCTCGACCGCACGGATCAGACCGAGGTTGCCCTCTTGGATGAGGTCCAGGAACTGCATGCCGCGGCCGGTGTAGCGCTTCGCGAGCGAGACGACCAGGCGGAGGTTCGCGCCGAGCAGGTGCGACTTCGCACGCTGACCGTCACGGGCGACCCAGCGGAGCTCGCGCTCTTCCGGCTTGGAGAGCCCGGTCGAGTGCTGCAGCTTGTCCTCGGCGAACAGGCCGGCCTCGATGCGCATCGCGAGCTCGACCTCCTGCTCGGCGTTGAGGAGGGCGACCTTGCCGATCTGCTTGAGGTAGTCCTTCACCGGGTCGGCGGTCGCACCCGTGATGGTGGTCGAGTACACCGGCGCTTCGTCGTCGTCCGACTGGGAGATGACGAGCGCACCGGCGGCCACCGCTGCGGCGGCGTCGGGCTTGGTGTCCTTCTCGTCCGTCTCGGTGTCGTCAGCGGCGTCGACGTCGGCCTCGGCGACCGGGGTCTCCTCGTCGAGGTCCTCGTCGTCGGCCTTCTTCTTCGCCTTCGGGGCAGCCTTCTTCGGGGCGGCCTTCTTGGCGGTGGTCTTGGTGGTGGCGCGCTTCTTCGGCGCGGCCGTCCCCTCGGTCTCCGCGGCGTCGTCCGCCGTGGTGCCCTCGGGCTCGGTGTCCTTCGTGGGATCGATCGTCGTGCTCCGGGCAGCCATGCGATCACCTCTCTCGTCGTGCCACGTTCGTGGGGTCGTGGCCTCCCTCGCCACCCAGGGCCTGCGCCGCGGTCTCCCGTGTCGTCAGGTCCTACCGTTCCGGGCAGCACTAGGACCCATGTCAAGTCCCCCGGTTTCTGCGGCGCTCTGGAGAGCACCGAGACACAGGAGGCCCGAACGGGTCCGACCTCATTATTGCACGCTCCGCTTCCGCAGGCGCGCAACCAGTGCAACCCACAGCGGACCCACCCGTATTCCGTCCTGGGCGTGGATCTCACGGCGTGTCCGGCGCCGTGCGTGGAGCAGCATCACGACGCCGATCCCGATCACGACGTACTGCACGGTGAGGGCGAGCCGGAAGTTCGCCCAGGCGAACACGGTCTGCCCGGTGGCGTCGGACGCGATGTCGAGGACCGTGCCGATGAGGAACATCATCACGAAGGCCGCCAGGAACCCGCCGACGTTCACGACCCCGTTCGCGGAGCCGAGCGAGCCGACCGGGTTGAACGAGCGCGCGAAGTCGAACCCGATGAGGGAACCCGGACCGCCGATGCCCATCACGAGGACGAGGACGACCAGGAGCCAGGTCGGCGGGTGGTCCGGCCAGAGAAGGATCGCCGTCCAGACCACCGCCAGTGCGAACACGATGCCGAGCACGATGTTCGACCGGCGGAACGGGAACCGGGCGCAGAGGATGCCGAGCACCGGACCGACGACGAAGCCGGTGACGACGATGACGGTGAGGAAGCCGGCGGCCTCGGACGACGAGTACCCCAGCCCGCGCAGCATCGGCACCCCCCACAGCAGCGAGAACACCGTGCCGGAGGACTGCGTCACGTAGTGCGACCAGAACCCGAGCTGCGTGCCCGGACGGCGGAGCGCGTGCCCGAAGGTCTGGAAGGCGGCGCCCCAGGTGTGCGGGAGCGGTAGCGAGATGGTGTCGGTGCGGACGTGCACGGGGCCGTTCTTCACGAAGACGAACGCCAGCACGAGCCCGACGGCACTGGCGGCAGCGGCCACGCCGAACGCCGGCGTCCAGCCCGCGGTGTGCAGCAGGACGGCGAACGGGAACGCGGACAGGATCTGCCCGATCTGCCCGAGGTTGCCGGTCCACTGCGAGATCTGCGGCAGGATCCGCCCGCTGAACCACATCGGCACGAGGCGGATCACCGAGATGAAGGTCATCGCGTCGCCCGCGCCGACGAGCACCCGTCCGGCGATGGCCGGGCCGATCGTGGGTGACACGGCCACGACGGCCTGTCCGACCACCAGCAGCGCGGCGCCGAGCAGCACGAGCTTGCGCGGACCCACCCGGTCGAGGGCGATGCCCACCGGGATCTGCAGCCCCGCGTAGACGGCGATCTGCACGACCGCGAGGGTCGACAGGACCGCTGCCGAGACCGCGAACCGGTCCTGCGCGTCGACGCCGGAGACCCCCAGCGACGACCGCTGCACCACGGCGAGGACGTACGCGAGCACCGCGACGCCCCAGATGAGGAAAGCGCGCCGTGAGTTCACCCGACAAGGCTAGCGGGGGCGGCACCGCCGCCGGATCAGGCTGTGGAGAACGCGACCGGTGTGCACAGGCGGGTCGCGCCTCCAGGCGGTCGCCAGCAGGTCGGACGGGAGGCGCGGCGCGTCCCCGCCACGCGTCTGCGGTCAGTCCGTGGTCGCGTCGCCGTCCGGTCGGCGGTCCGCCAGGAACCGCTCGAGCTCCGCCGCGATCGCGTCCGCGGTCGGGACCTGCCCGTCGACGCCGGTGAGCGGCGAGGCGATGGGGTTGCCCTCCATGTACGTGTCGTGGCGCTCCTCGAGGACGCCGACCAGGCGCTGCAGCTCCTCGTTGCCGGCGACCTGCTCGTCGACGCGCGTGCGGAACTCGCGCCCCTCTTCACGGAGGGCGTCGGACGGGAAGATGAGGCCAGTCGCCGACGAGATGCCGGACAGCGCGGCGACGGCCGCGTCCGGGAACTCGGTGTCCGAGAGGTAGTGCGGGACGAGCAGCACGAGCCCGGTGACCTGCTTGCCGAGCTCGGACAGCCGGTACTCGACGAGGTGCAGGACGTTCGCGGGCGCCTGCGTCTCCGGCTTCCAGACGCTCATCTGCTCGACGAGGTCCGCGCGCGTGCCGGAGACCGTGAGGCTGATCGGGCGGGTGTGCGGGACCGGCATCGGGATCGACTGCACCCAGGTCGTGTCGGCGACCTGGAGCTCGTCGGCGAGGTCGGTGACGGCACGGACGAACCGGTTCCACTGGAAGTCGGGCTCGTACCCGGAGAGGAAGAGGAAGGGCTGCCCGAGCTCGTCGCGCACCAGGTGCAGCGCGAGCCGGGGCGGTTCGACGGCGGCGATGTGGTCGTGCTCGAAGGTGATCACCGGACGCCGCGCACGCCAGTCGAGCAGCACGTCGGGGTCGAACTCGGCGACGAGCTCCGTCTCGAGGTCCTCGAGCACTGCAGACGTCACCTGGGCCACGGCGGACCCCGCGTCGGCGAAGCCGGTCAGGCCGGCGATCAGGTGCAGCCCCGCAGGGACGGTCGGCGCGCCCTCGGCGAAGGTGTAGAGCTCCTCGGGGTGGTTCACCGTCCCCATGCTAGGCGGGGCACCGCGGTCCCCCGTGCGCGACCACCACGCCGACAGCGAACAGGTGCTGGATAGGGTTGGCGCATGGTCCGACCGACGCTCTCCACCACGACTTCCGCCCCCGACACCGTCACCGCCGACGTCCTCGTCGTCGGCGTCCGACCCGGAACGGACGGCGGCCCAGCGAGCCTCGCGCCGAGCGCAGCCGGGGCCGTCGACGCCCTGGCCGACCTCGACCTGGCCGCGATCGGCGTCACCGGCGCGAAGGACCAGCTCGTCCGTCTGCCCGGGACCGGCGTGGCCGCCACCGGCATCGCGCTCGTCGGACTCGGCAGTGCCACCGGCGCCGCCGCGATCCGTTCCGCCGCGGGCAGCGCCGTCCGCCAGCTCCCCACCGTGTCGTCGATCGCGCTCGCGCTGCCGACCGACTCGGCCGAACTCGTCGAGGCCGCACTCGAGGGGGCGGCCCTCGGCGCGTACTCGTTCACCCGGCACAAGGGCACCGGCACGACCGGCCCCACGCGGGGCGACCAGGCCGTGTCGGTCGTCGCGCCCGCATCGGTCGCGGACGACGCGACGGTCCGTCCGGCGATCGTCGCCGACGCCGCGACCCTCGTGCGCGACCTCGTGAACACCGCCGCGGGCGACCTCGGACCGTCGGACGTCGCGGACGTCGCGTCCTCGTTCACCGACGACCTGCCGCTCACCGTCGAGGTGCTCGACGAGACCGCGCTCGAGGAGCAGGGCTTCGGCGGCATCGCCGGCGTCGGCCGCGGCTCCGTTCGCCCGCCGCGCCTCGTCGTCGTGCGCTACGCACCGGAGGGCGCCGAGAAGCACCTCGCGCTCGTCGGCAAGGGCATCACGTTCGACTCGGGCGGCCTCTCGCTGAAGCCCGCCGGCTCGATGCTCGGCATGAAGACCGACATGACCGGTGCCGCGACCGTCCTCGCCGCGACCGTCGCCGCCGCGCGACTCGGACTCGACGTCCGCGTGACGGCCTGGCTCTGCCTCGCCGAGAACATGCCGTCCGGTTCGGCGACGCGCCCCGGCGACGTGCTCACGCTGAAGAACGGCAAGACGGTGGAGGTGACGAACACCGACGCCGAGGGACGCCTCGTGCTCGGTGACGGCATGGCCGCCGCGTCGCTCGAGGAGCCCGACGCCATCGTCGACGTCGCCACGCTCACCGGCGCACAGGTCGTCGCGCTCGGTGACCGCACCACCGGCCTGATGGGCAGCGACGACCTCGTCGCCCGCGTCCGTGCCGTCGCCGAGGCACAGGCCGAGCCGATCTGGCCGATGCCGCTCCCCGAGGAGCTCGACGCCCGGCTCACCAGCGAGGTCGCCGACATGGTGAACGCCACGGTCGGCAACCCGGCGGGCGGGATGCTGCTCGCGGGCAAGTTCCTGGAGCGCTTCGTCGGCGAGGGCATCCCCTGGGCGCACCTCGACATCGCCGGTCCGTCGGAGAACAAGGGCGGCGGCTACGGGTGGCTCGGCAAGGGCGCCACCGGCGTGATGGTCCGGACGCTCATCGCACTCGCAGAAGAGCTCCAGGCCAAGTAGTAGGTTTGGGTGCGGTGGGGCAGCGCGTTCGACGTGCCCCCACCGCAAACCAACGGGACGGGACCGGAACCATGCGGTCCGACCGTCGGACGCCGCCGCCGCGGTGTCCAGTGGGGTCCGATCGGCCCCGACACGCACGAGGGAGTTGCACCAGGTGACGGAACAGACTTACGACGTCGTGGTCCTCGGTGGCGGCAGTGGTGGCTACGCTGCTGCGCTCCGGGCCGCCGAGCTCGGGATGAGCGTCGCGCTCATCGAGGGAGACAAGCTCGGGGGGACGTGCCTGCACCGCGGCTGCATCCCGACCAAGGCGCTGCTGCACGCGGCCGAGATCGCCGACGGCACCCGTGACGCCGAGAAGTACGGCGTCATCGCCGAGTTCGCCGGCGTGGAGGTCCCGAAGGTCATCGAGTACCAGCAGGGCGTCATCAACTCCAAGTACAAGGGCCTGCAGGGCCTCATCAAGGCCCGCGGCATCACCGTCGTCGAAGGCTGGGGTCGTCTCACCTCGCAGAACACCGTGCAGGTCGGCGAGCAGACCGTGACGGGCAAGAACATCGTCCTGGCGACGGGTTCCTACTCGAAGTCGCTCCCCGGGCTCGAGATCGGTGGTCGGGTGATCACCTCCGAGACCGCGCTCCGCATGGACTACGTCCCGAACAAGGTCGTCATCCTCGGCGGCGGCGTGATCGGCGTCGAGTTCGCCAGCGTCTGGAAGTCCTTCGGCGCCGAGGTCACCATCGTCGAGGCGCTCCCGCACCTGGTCCCCGCCGAGGACGAGTCGATGTCGAAGCAGCTCGAGCGTGCGTTCCGCAAGCGCGGCATCCAGTTCTCGCTCGGTGTCCGCTTCCAGGGCGTCGAGCAGCACGAGAACGGCGTCGTCGTCACCCTCGAGGACGGCAAGACCTTCGACGGCGACATCCTGCTCGTCGCGGTCGGCCGTGGCCCCGTCACGCAGAACGTCGGCTACGACGAGGTCGGCGTCGCGATGGACCGCGGGTACGTCACCACGAACGAGCGCCTCGCGACGAACGTCCCGAACGTGTACGCCGTCGGCGACATCGTCCCCGGCCTGCAGCTCGCGCACCGCGGCTTCCAGCAGGGCATCTTCGTCGCCGAGGAGATCGCCGGTCTCAACCCGGTGGTCATCGAGGACAAGAACATCCCGAAGATCACGTACTCCGACCCCGAAGTCGCTTCGGTCGGTCTCTCGCAGGCCAAGGCCGAGGCCGAGTACGGCGCCGACAAGGTGGACTCGTACGAGTACAACCTCGCCGGCAACGGCAAGAGCCACATCATCGGCACCGCGGGTTCGGTCAAGGTCGTCCGCGTCGTCGACGGTCCGGTCGTGGGCGTCAGCATGATCGGCGCCCGGGTCGGCGAGCTCATCGGCGAGGCACAGCTCGCCGTGAACTGGGAGGCCTACCCAGAGGACATCGCTCCGCTCATCCACGCACACCCGACGCAGAACGAAGCGCTCGGCGAGGCGTTCCTGCACCTCGCGGGCAAGCCGCTGCACGCCCTGTGAACACCATGACCACCACCACGAACCACCCCTGCGAAGAGGAGTCCACCCGATGAGCGAATCCGTCAACCTCCCGGCGCTCGGCGAGAGCGTCACCGAGGGCACGGTGACCCGATGGCTGAAGAACGTCGGTGACCGGGTCGAGGTCGACGAGCCGCTGCTCGAGGTCTCGACCGACAAGGTCGACACCGAGATCCCGTCGCCGATCGCCGGCGTCGTGGAGGAGATCCTCGTGCAGGAGGACGAGACCGTCGAGGTCGGGACCGCGCTGGTGAAGATCGGCGACGGTTCGGGTTCGGGTTCGTCCGACGGCGGCTCCGACGAGTCCTCGAACGAGGCCGCGGCCGACGCCGAGGAGCCCGAGGCCGCGCCGAGCACCGAGCAGGAGTCCGAGACCCCCGCTCCGGAGCCGACCGAGCCCGAGCCGGCCCCCGCCGGTCAGACGCAGCCCGCCGCGCCCCAGGCCCCGGCGGCACCGCCCGCCCCGGCCCCGGTCCCCCAGGCTGCTCCGGTCCCGCCGCCCGCCGCTGCTCCCCCGGCCGCCGTCCCGGCTCCGGCCGCGGCGCCCGCACCGGCCGCTGCTCCGGCGCCGGCCGCCTCCGGTGGTTCGACCCCGAGCGCCTCCGTGCCCAACCCGACGCAGGACGCCTCGGCCTCCGGCTACGTCACACCGCTCGTGCGCAAGCTCGCGAACGAGCAGGGCGTCGACCTGTCGACCGTCACCGGCTCCGGTGTCGGCGGACGCATCCGCAAGGAGGACGTCCTCGCGGCTGCTGAGGCCGCCGCCAAGGCCCCGGCCGCCGGTGGTACGTCCGCTGCAGCTCCGTCCGGTCCCTTCGTCGCCGAGGTCTCGCCGCTGCGTGGCACCCGCGAGAAGATGACCCGCCTCCGCAAGGTCGTCGCCGAGCGCGCCGTGCAGTCGATGACCTCGACCGCGCAGCTCACCAGCGTCGTCGAGGTCGACGTGACGAAGGTCGCGCAGTTCCGCGATGCGCACAAGGCGGAGTTCCTCGAGAAGACCGGCTCGAAGCTCTCCTTCATGCCCTTCTTCGCGCTGGCGGCGTCCGAGGCGCTGAAGGCACACCCGAAAATCAACTCGACGGTGGAGGGCGAGGAGATCGTCTACCCGGAGACCGAGAACGTCTCCATCGCGGTGGACACCGAGCGCGGCCTGCTCACCCCGGTGATCAAGGACGCTGCGTCGCTCAACCTGACGCAGTTCTCGCAGTCGATCGCCGACCTCGCCGAGCGCACCCGCAACAACCAGCTGAAGCCGGACGAGCTCGCAGGTGGCACGTTCACGCTCACCAACACCGGTTCGCGTGGCGCGCTGTTCGACACCCCCGTGGTGTTCCTGCCGCAGTCGGCGATCCTCGGGACGGGCATCGTCACGAAGCGTCCCGCGGTCGTGAAGGTCGACGGCCAGGAGGCGATCGCGATCCGTTCGTTCGTCTACCTCGCGCTGTCGTACGACCACCGGATCATCGACGGTGCCGACGCGTCGCGGTACCTCGTCGCGGTGAAGAACCGCCTCGAGGAGGGCAACTTCGGCCCGAACCTCGGGTACTGATCGCAGCACCTGCCTGACGGAACGGCCCTGGTCCCCTGTGGACCGGGGCCGTTCCGCGTTGGTGCTGCTCCGGCCGGGCGTGCTGCTCCGGCCGTGCGTGCTGCTCCGGCCGTGCGTGCTGCTCCGGCCCGTTCGTGCTGCTCCGGCCCGTTCGGCTTCCTACGACAGGGCGAAGACGGCTGCGGCGGTGAGTCCTGCCGCCACGACTCCCCCGACGAGCGCTCGGCGGAGCGGCAGGCGGCGGCCGGACCCGAGCGGCACGCCGTGCTCGACGACGTCACGGAGGATGCTCGTGACCGTCCGGTCCGGGGTCGGCGTGACCGCGGGGAGGCCCAGGAGCAGGTCGTGCGGCTGCGGCTCCCACCGGATCGGGCGCGGCGCGGCGGCAGCTCGGACGACGGCGAGTGCGGTTCGGACGATGTCGACGTCACCGTCGAGAGCGTCTGCCAGCGCCACGTCGACGGATGGGCGGACCGGATCCCGTTCGTCCGTCCGCTCCCACACCATGCGCGCCGCGAGGAGCAGGATCCGGGAGCCGTCCTGGTCGGAGCGACGGTGTCCGTCCGGGTGCCCGCCTAGTGCGTTGCCCGAACGCGGTACGGCGGCCGGCGTGCTCGGCGTGCTCGGCGTGCTCGGCGTGCTCGGCGCCAGGATGACGGCTCCGGGAGGTCGGTCGCAGAGCAGGACGGCACCGGCGTCGTCCACGAGCACGTCGTCGAGCCCGGCCGTGCCGATCGCCACGGCGCCCGAGCGCCCCGCCGCAGCGAGTTCGAGCAGTGGCACGGTCAGGGTCACCGCGACACCGGTCGTCGGCGTGCCGAGTGTGTCGAGCGCCGCGCTCAGGGAAGTGCCCGCCGGGCGGATGACGTCCACGGCGAGACGTCCGTCCGACAGCCGTCCGACAGCGCCGATCGGCGCGAGGTGGCGGCCGGGCGCGGTCGCGCGGTCGGCCGCCCATGCGAGGAGCGACCGCTCGTCGTCGGACGCGCACCAGCGGATCCGATCCGTGACCATCTGCATGCGGAACAGGATCGCGTGCGGTGCGTCGCGCCTCCCGACTGGTGCACGGAACTGTGGAGAACCGTGTTCGCCCACAGCCTGGAACTCTGCGGTCCTGAGCTGGCGGCGAAAGCCGTATCCTGGGTGCATGGCACGCAGCACTCCTCAAGGTACGACGGCGAAGGAGCCGGGTCGTCTCAAGCAGATGTACCAGGTCTTCACGATGACCCGTCGGGCGGACCCGAGTTCCGTCTGGTGGTTCGCGCTCGCGTTCGTGGTCCCCGTGGTCCTCGGCGTCCTCCTCGCACTGCTGCTGCCAGGACAGAACTGGCTCGCGGTGATCCTCTGGATCGTCGCCGGTGTGCTGCTCGGTGTGCTGCTGTTCCTCATCGTCCTCGGGCGCCTCGCCGAGCGCGCCGCGTACTCGCAGATCGAGGGGCAGCCCGGTGCCGTCGGTGCCGTGCTGTCGAACTCGCTCCGTCGCCAGTGGCGCTCGAGCGAGATGCCGGTCGCCGTGCACGGTCGCTCGCAGGCAGCCGTCTACCGTGCGGTCGGTACGCCGGGGGTCGTCCTCATCACCGAGGGCCAGCGCGGCAACCTCACCCGTCAGGTCGACGAGGAACGTCGCAAGGTGCAGCGCATCGTGCCGAACGTTCCCGTGCACGTCGTCCACGTGGGCACCGGCAAGGAAAGCGACGGGAAGGACGCGGTGACGCTGCACAAGCTCCCCCGCGCCATGAACAAGTTCAAGAAGGCCCTCAACCGCAACGAGGTGCTGGCGGTCGCGAACCGTCTCGACTCGCTGACGCAGAGCCCGGCAGCCTCGATCCCGAAGGGCATGGACCCGATGCGGGCGCGTGCCGGTCGGCCGCGCTGAGCCTCCCTCATCGCCGAACGCCCTCGACCGTGCCAGGTCGGGGGCGTTCTGCGTTGCGGCGGCACGGCTTCGGTGCCGGATCCGTGATGGGGCGGCGGCTCGCACGGTGCGGGCGTCGTCACCCGGTGCGGGTTCGGTCGCCCGGTGCGGGCGTCGTCACTCGGTGCGGGTTCGGTCGCCCGGTGTGGGGTTCTGGCGTCGCACGGGGCCGGCAACCCCGCACGGGGTGGCGACGGCGGCACGGTGCCGGTCGGCTGGTCGGGCGGGTGCGGGCCTGCGGACGCGATTCGTCGGTCCATCCGTTGCGCACGCGCGGCAGCGACACCGTCGACGTCGTACAACATCGGATTCGTCGCAACCGCGCGCCTGCACTCGTTGCACACGCGCGGCAACGACACCGTCGACGTCGTACGACATCGGATTCGTCGTTCGGGGTCAGCCCAGCCCAACGCCCGGCCCGACCCGAGCGGGACAGAGCCCAGCCCGAGCGCCCGCCGCGCCTCGCCCGGCGTCAGCGCCGGACGAGCACCGTCCCGGCGATCCGGTCGTGCGCCCCGCGGCTGTCGCGGTCGATGATGAGCGCCGGCACCACCAGGCAGAGCAGCAGCGTCCGGACGACGGGCCGCCAGATGCCGACGTACCCGCCGCGCATCGGAACGACCCGGAGACCGACGCAGATGTGCCCGAACGACCCCGACAGCAGGCAGATGAACAGGATCTGCAGCGCGGCGAAGATGGCGATCTGGATCCACGAGTGGGCGATGTCGCCGGACCCGTTCACCGGCGACCACACGCCGGTGACGTAGGCGACGAGGTCGGCCAACGCTCCGTCGATGAGGAGCGCGACGACCCGGCGACCGATCCGTCCGACACTCCGTGGGCCCTCTTCGGGCAGACCGAGGTCCTTACCGGGCCAGCCGTCCGGGTGGGCGGACGACGCGGAGGACGGAGTGGTGCTGCGGGCCATGCCCTCAAGCGTAGGCGACCCGACCGATCGGGACCGACCCCACCGACGCGGCCCGACCCACCGCGACGTAACACGCACGAAACAAAGCAGTCACGTCCGGGAAACTCGGTGTCAATAGCCTCGTCGGAGGGTGCACCCGTGCACCTCCACATCCCCAACCCCCAGGAGATCGACACACATGTTCAGCGATTCCTCCGAGGTCCTGGCCTTCATCAAGGACACGGACGTCAAGTTCCTCGACATCCGATTCACCGACCTGCCCGGTGTGCAGCAGCACTTCAACATCCCGGCATCCACGGTCGACGAGGACTTCTTCTCGGTCGGTCAGCTCTTCGACGGCTCCTCGATCCGCGGCTTCGCGTCGATCCACGAGTCCGACATGCAGCTCATCCCTGACGTGACCACCGCGTACATCGACCAGTTCCGCGCCGAGCGCACGCTGATCATGATCTTCGACATCTACAACCCGCGGAACGGCGAGATCTACGGCCGTGACCCGCGCCAGGTCGCCAAGAAGGCGGAAAAGTACCTCGCGTCGACGGGCATCGCGGACACCGCGTTCTTCGCCCCCGAGGCCGAGTTCTACATCTTCGACGACGTCCGCTACTCGGTCACACAGAACCAGTCGTTCTACTCGGTCGACTCCGAGGAGGGCGCCTGGAACACCGGCCGCGAGGAAGAGGGGGGCAACCTCGCCAACAAGACCCCGTACAAGGGCGGCTACTTCCCGGTGTCCCCGGTCGACAAGACCGCTGACCTCCGCGACGACATCACCCTCAAGCTGATCGAGGCGGGCTTCGAGCTCGAGCGCTCGCACCACGAGGTGGGCACCGGCGGCCAGCAGGAGATCAACTACAAGTTCGACACGATGGTCCACGCCGCGGACGACATCCTGAAGTTCAAGTACATCGTCAAGAACACGGCTGACCAGTGGGGCAAGGTCGCCACGTTCATGCCGAAGCCGCTCTTCGGCGACAACGGCTCGGGCATGCACACGCACCAGTCGCTCTGGTCGGACGGCAAGCCGCTCTTCTACGACGAGAACGGCTACGGCGGTCTCTCGGACCTCGCGCGCTGGTACATCGGCGGCATCCTCAAGCACGCCTCGGCGCTGCTCGCCTTCACCAACCCGTCGATCAACTCGTACCACCGTCTGGTGAAGGGCTTCGAGGCTCCGGTCAACCTGGTCTACTCGGCCGGCAACCGCTCGGCTGCGATCCGCATCCCGATCACGGGCACGAACCCGAAGGCCAAGCGCATCGAGTTCCGCGCGCCGGACGCCTCGGGCAACCCGTACCTCGCCTTCGCCGCGCAGCTGATGGCGGGCCTCGACGGCATCCAGAACCGCATCGAGCCGCACGAGCCGGTCGACAAGGACCTCTACGAGCTCCCCCCGGAGGAGGCCAAGGGCATCCCCCAGGTCCCCGGCTCGCTCGACGAGGCCCTCGACGCGCTCGAGGCGGACCACGAGTTCCTCACGAAGGGCAACGTCTTCACCGAGGACCTCATCCAGACCTGGATCGACTACAAGCGCGAGAACGAGATCCTCCCGCTGGCCCAGCGCCCGCACCCGTTCGAGTACGAGCTGTACTTCGGCGTCTGAGTCGCACTCGGCACCATGAAGGGCCCCGCACCGGTTCACCGGTGCGGGGCCCTTCCGCGTGGCCAGGGCGACTTGCCGCTGCCCGAGACTCGGGCTGGGCGACAGTACTCGCGCGGTTCAGCACGAGAACGGTCGCTGACGCCGAGTCTCGACGCAGCCGGGGCGAGTCTCGCGGGGACGGCTGGCCGGCCCCGGCGGGGCGGGCTGCGGCAGCTGCGGTGGACGTGACTGCCTGGAGGCGCGGTGCCGGCCCGCCGGGTGGACACCGCGCCTCCAGGCGGTCGCGACGCACGTTCCTTCCCATCGCACCCGCGGTACCAAGCAAGCACACGAAAGCGGGGCCCGCGCCGCCCCCGGCACGGACCCCGCTTCGCGAACGGCGACTAGCGCGCGGTGGCCACCGCGTCGTTCGTCCCCGCGGCGACGCTCACGGGTGCACCCGTGACCGGAGTGGGCCGTCCCAGGGAACGGACGGTCCAACCCGACTTGACCCAGTCCTGGACCGGGAGGCAGTTGCGCGCGTCGATGACCACGCGGCGGCCGACGATCCCCGCGAGTGCGGCGGGGTCGGCCTCGACGATCTCGTCCCACTCGGTGAGGACGAGGACGACGTCGGCGTCCTCGATCGCGTCCTCCATCGACGTCGCGTAGGTGAGCGTCGGGAAGGAGCGGCGGGCGGTCTCCATCGCCTCCGGGTCCCACAGGGTGACCTGGGCGCCCCGGAGGTGCAGCGCAGCGGCGACGTTGAGGGCCGGCGAGTCGCGGACGTCGTCGGTGAGGGGCTTGAACGCGGCCCCGACGACGGCGACGCGGCGGTTCAGCACGGAGCCGTCGAGCGCGTCGATCGTCATGTCGATGACGCGTTCGCGCTGCCCCATGTTGATCTCGTCGACCTGCTGCATGAGTCCGACGACACGGCCGGCGCCGAGTTCGTTGGCGCGGTGCATGAGCGCACGGATGTCCTTCGGCAGGCAGCCGCCGCCGAAGCCGAGGCCGGCGTTCAGGAACTTCCGGCCGATGCGGGCGTCGTGCCCGAGGGCGTCCGCCAGCGTCGACACGTCGGCACCGGTGATCGCGCACATCTCGGAGATCGCGTTGATGAACGAGATCTTCGTGGCGAGGAACGCGTTCGCGCTGACCTTGACGAGTTCGGCGGTGGCGAGGTCGGTCGTGATGACCGGGGTGCCCTCGGCGATGGGTGCGGCGTAGACCTCGCGGATCACCGCGTCGGCGGCCGGGGACGCGCCGCCCCACACGAGGCGGTCCGGGTGCAGGGTGTCGTCGACGGCCTTGCCCTCGCGGAGGAACTCGGGGTTCCAGATCAGCTCCGCGTCGATGCCGGCCGGGGCGAACTCGCGGATGATGCCGCGGAGCCTCGACGCGGTGCCGACCGGGACGGTCGACTTGCCGACGATGAGGCCCGGGTGGGTGAGGTTCTCGGCGACACCGCGGGTGGCGCTCTCGACGTAGGAGAGGTTCGCGGCGTGCGACCCGGCGCGCTGCGGGGTGCCGACGCAGACGAAGTGGACGTCCGCTGCGGCGACCGCCTCGGCGATGTCCGCCGTGAACCGGAGCTTGCCGCTGGCGACGTGCTTCGTGATGAGCTCCGGCAGGCCGGGCTCGTAGAAGGGGACCTCGCCGGCGGACAGCGCGGCGAGCTTCGCCGGGTCGACGTCCACGCCGATGGTCTCGAAGCCCATCTCTGCCATGGCGGCCGCGTGGGTGGCACCGAGGTAGCCGGTGCCGATGACGCTGATGACGGGAGCGGGACGGACGTCGGTGGAGTCGGCGCCGGTCTTCTTCTGAGCGGTCATTGCTTGACCTCCTGCAGGTCGTAGTCGATGTCGGTGCGCTTGATGCCGTCGGCGAAGGCCTGGAGGCTGTCCGATCGGGAGTCGAGGCGCCAGTCGTTGGTGGTGCGGGTGCCGTCCACGATCGTGGTCGCGGTCTCGCTGAAGTAGGCGAAGCCGATGATGTCCTTGTTCGCGGGGTCCGCCAGGGCGTCGAACAGCGAGTCGATCCACTGGGACTTCTGGCTGTTCGAGACGCTGCCCCCGGTCTCGGTGGCACCGATCTCGTTGAGGACGATCCCCTTGCCCGGTGCGACCTGCCGGATCTGGGCGAGCGTCGCGCCGAAGGTGTTCTCGAAGGTCGGCTGCTCGGTGGCGTCACGGTAGTAGCCGCTCATGCCGACCCAGTCGACGTACTGCGCGCCCGGGTAGTAGTTCTGCATGTACTCGAGCGTCTGGTACTTCGTGTTGCCGAGCTTGTCGATGCGCGACGGTGACCAGTCCCAGATGGCGTACTGGTTCGCGCCGTTGTCCTGGAAGACCTGCCAGACGTGCTGCCACATCGCCTTGTACGAGCCGGCGGCGTTCTGCTGCTTCGAGGATTCGGACCAGTTGTACCACTGGCCGTTCATCTCGTGGTCGAGGCGGATGACGAGCGGCATCCCGTTGCTCGTGAGGGCCTGGGCGTACTTCGTCAGGTAGGCGTCGAACTTGCCGGAGATGATGTCCTGGTTCGTGTAGCCCTCGATGTACGGCTGGTCGTTGCCGGTCTTCGCGGGCAGCGACTCCCAGGTCATCATCGGGAGGCGGCCGTTGGCCCAGGAGCGCTGGACGGCGTTCGCGTTGAAGTCCTGGTCGAAGCCCTGGAAGAAGCCGACCATGTTCGTGGCCTTGCCGACCTCCTGGGAGACCTGGTCGTACTCGGACCAGTTGAAGGGCGACTGCGCCGTGTAGAGGCCGTACCAGCGGGACTGCTGGGCGAGGATCTGGGCCTTCGTCGGCGTGCTGATCGGGTCGGTGCCGTCCGGGTCCTTCGACGGGCCCGAGTTCGGGTTCGTCGCCGGCGCGCCGGAGCCACTGCCGTTGCCGGAGCCCGAACCGTTGCCGGAGCCCGAACCGTTGCCGGAACCCGAGCCCGAGCCGTTCCCCGAGCCCGAGCCGCCACCGGACGAGGTGGAGCCGGCCGCCTTCGCGCCGGAACCCGAGCCGCCGGAGGAGGCCGTGCCTCCAGACCCGCTCGTCGCCGCACCGAGCTCGGACTGGAGCGACGCGATCTGCCCCTTGAGCTGACTGATCTGGTCGGCCCGCGAACCGGCCTGCGCCGACGTCGAGTCGAGCTTGCCCTCGAGCGCCCAGATCTCCTTCTGAGCGGCGGTGAGCTTCGACTGCAGCTCGGCGGCGGAGATCTTCTTCTTGGGTGGGGTGACGCCGAGCGCCTGGTGGACCGCGGTGGAGACCGTGCCGGACGGGGAGACCCAGACGTTCCAGGTGATCAGGCCGAGGATGATGACGATCGCGGTGGCGCCGACTGCGGTGAGCCGGGCGTGCTTGCTGGACTGGGCCCACCAGGCACCTGAGGAGCGGATGAGGTCAGACAATGAGGAAGGCCTCCAGGACGAAGATCGCGATGCCGATGACGTACGGGATCGCGGCGTACGGGTTGTACCGACGGACGCGGGCGGGGGCGGGTGCCGCGGCCGGTCGTGCGGCGGGCTGCGCGGCAGCTGACGCGTGGGCGGTCGACCGGCGGGTGGCGAGCACCGTCGCGGTGGAGCCGGTGGCGGTGTCCGGGCCGAAGAGCTCGTCGAACGCGCGGTCGACGGCCTGCTGGTCGGCGGCCGCTCCGTTCGGCGTGGGCTGACCGGTCGACGCCGCGGCGTACCCCGCCGTCGGCGCCGCGTCGATCGGGCTCACCGGGGTCTGGGTACCCACGGGCGACGGCTGGACGGCGCCGGGGTCCTCCTCCATCGGTCCGCCGGCGTACGCCCCGGCACGGGTCCCCCAGCCGGACGCGTGCGCCAGGCGGAAGAAGCCGAGGAGCCGGATCGGCATCAGGAAGAACGTCGACACGATGATGAACATCGGCAGGCGGAAGAAGTCGCTCGGCTTCTCGGCGAGGTGCCGCATCTGGCGGATCGCCATGCTGAGCACCGACGAGACGACCATCAGCGCGGCGACGTAGACGAAGCCGGTGGAGAAGCCGTACTGCTGGAGGATCCCCTGGTACAGGTTCTCGCCCTGCCCGGTGAGGCCGCGGTAGATCCAGCCGGCGATCACGCCGAACAGCATGAACGGCAGGATGATGTCGGTCAGGAAGAACAGCGCGAGGATCGGCGCGTGACCGAGCATCCACGGGAGCATCCGCAGCGTGTTGTACTGCGAGCCGCGGGCCCAGCGGAGCTGCTGCTTGAAGAGCTTCTTCACCTGGAGCGGGGCGTCCGTGTAGACCAGCGACGTGTACTGGTAGACGGTCCGGTACCCCTCCTTGAGCGTGAGGTTCGTGAGCGTCCGGTCGTCGGACACCTCGAGGAACACGTTCATGAACTTCTCGTGCATGAAGCGGTCCATGACGCGCATCAGGATGTCGCGGCGGAAGGCGATCGTGCGGCCCGGCAGGCAGCCGATCTGCCCGAGCACGCTCTGCGCGGGCATCGAGTAGAGCGCCCGCGAGTTCTCCAGCCAGTCCGCCCAGCGGGTGATCCAGCTGCGCTCCGGCTCGAGGATGCGCTGCCGGGTGGTGACACCGCCGACGGAGGCGTCGGCGAAGGGCTTGAGGAGTTCCTCGAGCGCGCCGGGCGTCCACACCGTGTCCGAGTCGACGAGCACGGTGATGTCCCCGTTGGACATCTCGGTGCCGACCTTGACGGCGTTGCGCTTGCCCGGGATGGGCGTGTGGGTCCAGCGGACGAGGGGGGCGAACTCGTCGCAGACCGCTTCGAGGGCCTCGTTGCGGGCGCCGTTGATGACGACGATGATCTCGCCGGGACCCTGCTCGACCATGCGGCCGATCACGTCACGGAAGAGGTCGAGTGGCTCGTCCACCACGGGGACGACGACACTCGTCGTCCCGGTGTACGTGCCGGTGAAGGGGCGGTACCGGGCGGACAGCACGACCTTGAGCAACCAGAGCAGCCAGATCACCGCGGAGTACACGGCGAAGAGGTAGAACTCGGGGTGCCCGTCGACCATCTGCCGGATCTGCAGAATGAAGGTGAACATCGATCCCTGCTTCAACGTTCGGGGTGGAGATTCCGCGCCATCGGGAAATCGGGGGTCGGTTCGGGTGACCCCATTGATGCAGAAACGTGATGGCACCCGCAACGCGGCCCCCGTCCGGGGGCGTTTCGGGGAGGTTACGGGGTACAGACTGGTCCCCCTCTCGCGGGCACCGACTTGTCCGCACTGCTGCTGACAGCACTCCTGCGGACAGCATCCGTCGGCCAACGCGGGTGGGCACCGCCGTTCGAGGGCCTGGAGGCACGGATCACGTGTCCGTGAAAGCCCCGGTCACAGCGGTGTTCCCGGGTGCGGCGGGGCGCGGCTGCCACGCCGCGTCATCCACCGCGAGCACAGTTGGTCACAGCTCGGTAACGAGTGATCGTCGATTCGAGCAAGGGGTACAGGGTGACCGGGAACGGGGGACGCCGCAGGTTACGGGGAATTCACTTCCGAGGACGTGTCAACTCACTGCGAAACACGTCGGTCCGGGCGTGTCGCCGGTCGTCAGGCGCCGTAGAACTCGCGCTCGAACACCTGGCGCGCACGGCGCGTGACGCCGAGGTAGTCGTCCTCGAGCCGGGACGCCGACCCGGGCGGGTACTCCATCAGCCGGGCGATCCCCTCGAGCTGGACACGGTCGACCGGCAGCACGTCCGTCGTCTTGCCGGACCACAGCACCAGGGCGCTTCGCGTCCGTGAGGCGAACCGCCAGGCGGCTCCCAGGCGCTCCGCGTCCTCGGCACCGACGAGCCCGGCCGCCACCGCGGCGTCGAGCGCCTCGAGCGTGGACGTCGTCCGGAGCCCGGGGATCGTCAGCGCGTGCTGGAGCTGCAGGAGCTGGACGAACCACTCGACGTCACTGAGGGACCCGCGACCGAGCTTGAGGTGGCGGGCCGGGTCGGCTCCGCGTGGGAGCCGCTCCGACTCGACGCGGGCCTTGATGCGGCGGACCTCGCGGACCTGCAGGTCGTCGATGTGCTCCGGGTACCGGGTGCGGTCGGCGAGGTGCTCGAAGTCACGGAGGAGCTGCGCGTCCCCCACGGCGCCACGGGCACGGAGGAGCGCCTGGGCCTCCCACGTCAGCGACCAGCGGGCGTAGTAGGCGTCGTACGAGTCGAGGGTGCGGACCACGGGGCCGTTCTTGCCCTCCGGCCGGAGGTCGATGTCGAGGTCGAACGGGTGGATCGCATCGTCGGTGAGCCGGGAGAGCTCACGGACGATCGTCTGCGCCGCCCGGGACGCCTGCTCGGACGGCAGGTCCGCCGGAGCCCGGTAGACGTAGAGGACGTCGGCGTCGGAGCCGAAACCGAGCTCGCGGCCGCCGTACCGCCCCATCGCGATGACCCCGAACTCGAGGCCGGCCGGGGCGTCGCGGCGCGCGAGGGCCACGGCTCCCGCGAGCGTCGCCTCGGTGACGTCGCTCAGGGCCGGGCCGAGGGCGTCGACGTCGAGGTGCCCGAGGACCGCCGCCATGCCGAGCCGGAGCGTCTCACGGCGCCGGGCGGACCGGACGAGGGCGGCTGCTCCCGCGACGTCGTCCCCGTGGCGTGCCGTGACGGCGGTGACCTCGGCGAGCAGCGACTCGATCGGGCGGGGGCGCAGCAGCGTCTCGGGTTCGTCGAGCCAGGCGACGGCCTCGGGGAAGCGTTCGAGCAGCCCGGACAGGAACGCCGACTCGGACAGCACCGTGGTGAGCGAGTGCGCTGCGCCGGACGAGTCGCGGAGCATGCGGAGGAACCAGCTCGACTCCCCCAGGGTGTCACTGAGCCGGCGGAAGGCCAGCAGCGCTCGGTCGGGAGCCGGTCCCTCGGCCATCCAGCGCAAGAGGACGGGCAGCAGGTTCCGCTGGATCGCCGCACGCCGGCTGGTGCCCTGGGTCAGCGCCCGGATGTGGCTGAGGGCTCCCGCCGGGTCGACGAAGCCGATCGCCTCGAGCCGGTCGACGGCCTGGTCGTTCGTGAGGACGATGTCCCCGTCGCTCGCCGCCACCGCGGACAGCAGCGGCCGGTAGAACAGTCGCTCGTGCAGCCCGCGGACCTCGAGCTTCACGGCACGCCAGCGCGTCTCGAGTGCGGACGCCGACCGCGCGAGTCCACTCGACCGCGCGAGGATCCGCAGCTCTTCCTCGTCCGACGGCATCAGGTGTGTGCGCTGCAGCCGCCGGAGCTGGATGCGGTGCTCGAGCACCCGCAGCAGCGCGTAGTCGGGCCCGAAGCGGGCGGTCTCCGGCCGACCCACGTACCCCGCCGCGGTGAGGGCGTCCATCGCCTCGAGGGTCGACCGCACACGGACGGACTCGTCATCGCGGCCGTGCACGAGCTGGAGCAGCTGCACCGTGAACTCGACGTCCCGCAGGCCACCCGGTCCGAGCTTCAGCTGCCGGTCCACCTCGCCGTCCGGGATGTTCTCGGTGACCCGCTCCCGCATCCGCTGGACCGACTCGACGAAGCCCGGGCGGGTGGCGGAGTTCCACACGAACCCGGCCACCGCGTCGGCGTAGCGCTCCCCGAGGTCCATCGACCCGGCGATCGGGCGCGCCTTGAGCAGCGCCTGGAACTCCCACTGCTTCGCCCAGCGCTCGTAGTACGCCACGTGCGAGTCGAGCGTGCGGACGAGGGCGCCGTCCTTGCCCTCGGGACGGAGGTTCGCGTCGACCTCCCACAGCGCCGGCTCGGCCGCGAGGTCGGTGATGGCGTGCGTGGCCGCGATCGCCAGGCGGGTGGCGATGAGGACGGCGCGGTCGGTGCCGACGCCGGTCGCCGGTGCGTCCGGGTCGGTTTCGGGTCCGTCGACGAGCGTGGGTTCGGTGACGAAGATGACGTCGACGTCGCTGACGTAGTTGAGCTCGCGCGCGCCGGCCTTGCCCATCGCGATGACCGCGAGCGGCGTCGCGGCGACGTCGGCCTCGGGGAACGGGACCTCGCGACGGGCGATCGACACCGCCGCCTCGAGCGCGGCACCCGCCAGGTCGGCGAGGCCCGCGGCCACGGCGGGGAACGCGTCGGTCGGCGAGACGCCCAGCACGTCGAACAGGGCGATCTGCGCGAGGTGGCGCCGGTAGCGGACCCGGAGCCGGAGCCGGGCGTCCTCACCCACCGCGCCGTCGATCGCCGTGAGCAGTGACTCGGTGTACCGCTCCTGCGACCACGGCTCGGTCACGGGTCCGAGCAGCAGCGCGATCTCGGCCGGCCGACGGTGCAGGAACTCACCGAGGCCGACCGACGCCCCGAGCAGCCGCACCAGGCGCTCGGTCGCCGCCTCGTCGGCGAGCACCGGACGGAGTTCGTCCGGCGCTCGCTCGAGCAGCCGCTCGAGCGCGCGGAGTGCGCCGTCCGGATCGGCCGTGGACTCCCACAACCCCGGCACGTCGCTGACCGGGACCCGGAGGTCGGGGCCGAACCGTGCCTCCAGGTCGGCGATCCGCTGCAGGCTCTCCGACAGCTCCGCGAAGCCCAACCGGGCCAGCTCGGAACGCGACGTCGTCGTCCTGCTCGTCATGCGGGTGCGGTGCTCGGGGGTCGCTGCCTAGAGCGCGCCGAGGTTCGTGTCGAGCTCGAACGGCGTGACCTGGTCGCGGTAGCGCTTCCACTCCTGCCGCTTGTTGAGCAACACGAAGTTGAAGACCTGCTCGCCGAGGGTCTCGGCCACCAGCTCGGAGTCCTCCATCAGGCTCAGGGCGTGGTCGAGGCTGGCCGGGAGCTGGCTGTACCCGAGCGCGCGGCGCTCCGAGTCGGTCAGGCTCCAGACGTTGTCCTCGGCCTCGGGCGGGAGCTCGTAGCCCTCCTCGATGCCCTTGAGGCCCGCCGCCAGCAGCAGCGAGTACGCGAGGTACGGGTTCGCCGCCGAGTCGATGCCGCGGTACTCGATGCGGGAGGACTGGCCCTTGTTCGGCTTGTACAGCGGCACGCGCACCAGGGCGGAACGGTTGTTGTGGCCCCACGTCACGAAGGACGGGGCCTCGTCGCCGCCCCAGAGGCGCTTGTACGAGTTCACGAACTGGTTCGTGACCGCCGTGATCTCCGGTGCGTGCTTGAGGACACCCGCGATGAAGTGCTTCGCGGTGTCGGAGAGCTGGTACTGGCCGCCGGCCTCGTAGAAGGCGTTCTGGTCGCCCTCGAACAGCGACACGTGCGTGTGCATGCCGGAGCCCGGCTGCCCGGAGATCGGCTTCGGCATGAAGGTCGCGTAGACGCCCTGCTCGATCGCCACCTCCTTGACCACCGTGCGGAAGGTCATGATGTTGTCCGCCATCGTCAGGGCGTCGGCGTAGCGGAGGTCGATCTCGTTCTGCCCCGGGCCGGCCTCGTGGTGGCTGAACTCCACCGAGATGCCGAGGTCTTCGAGCATGCGGACCGACCGGCGGCGGAAGTCGTGCGCGCTGCCACCGGGGACGTTGTCGAAGTACCCGGCCTGGTCGACGGGCTGCGGGCCGCCGTCCTTCCAGTCGCGGCTCTTCAGCAGGTAGAACTCGATCTCGGGGTGCGTGTAGAACGTGAAGCCACGCTCGCTCGCCCGGGCCAGCGTGCGCTTGAGCACGTTGCGCGGGTCGGCGACGGCGGGCTGCCCGTCCGGCGTCGTGATGTCGCAGAACATCCGCGCGGTCGGGTCGATCTCACCGCGCCACGGCAGGATCTGGAACGTCGAGGGGTCCGGGTGGGCCAGCACGTCGGCCTCGTACGACCGGGTCAGTCCCTCGATCGCGGAGCCGTCGAACCCGATGCCCTCGGCGAACGCACCCTCGACCTCGGCCGGGGCGATCGCCACCGACTTCAGCGTCCCGATGACGTCCGTGAACCAGAGTCGGATGAACTTGATGCCCCGCTCCTCGATGGTGCGGAGCACGAAGTCCGTCTGCTTGTCCATGCACGCCCTTTCCGTGTGCTTCCGGCCGGTCGACGGCCGTCCGTACAGCCTATTGGTCCTGGTCGTCCCAACGCTCGTTGTTCGCCTTGATCCGGTCCAGGGCGTGTTGCGCTTCCTCGCGGGTGTCGAACGGGCCGATGCGGTCGCGCTGCGGGGACTGCGGGCCCTGCTCCACGGCGTGCGTCTTCTCGTTGAACCACCACTGGGACTCGATGCGTTCGTCGCTCATGCCGCCACCGTACCCACGTGACCGCAGGTGCGGTGGGTGGCCGCCGGTGCGGCGGGTGGCCGCCGGTGCGGCCGCCGCGCCGAGACTCGGGCTGGGCGACAGTTCTCGCGGCTCCGGCCGCGAGAACTGTCGCCCACGCCGAGACTCGGCGAGGCCGTGGCGAGGCCGCGGCGAGGCCGCGGCGAGACTCGGTCGAGCGGACCGACGGGGCGCGCCCCGCGCGCATGGTGACCGCCTGGAGGTGCGGTGCCGGCCCGGCGGACCGGCACCGGGCCTCCAGGCGGGCACGTCGCACCCCCGCACCCGCGTCGCGGGATCCGCGCACCTGGCTAGAGTGGTGCGCATGCCCCGGGACGAACACGGACACCTGACCGCCGGCCGCATCTCCCCGCAGCGGCACGTCCCGAAGGACATCGAGCGTCCGGAGTACGTCGGCAAGGCGGAACCGCACGAGCACGGCCTCGGCGACACGTACACGCCGGACGAGGTCGAGCGCATCCGGGTCGCCGGCCGCATCGCCTCCCAGGCCATCGACGCCGTGGGCGAGGCGATCCGACCGGGCGTCACCACCGACGAGCTCGACCGCATCGGCCACGAGTTCGTCGTCGCGCACGGCGCGTACCCCTCCACCCTCGGCTACCGCGGGTACCCGAAGTCGCTCTGCTCGAGCCTCAACGAGGTCATCTGCCACGGGATCCCGGACGACACCGTCCTGCAGGAGGGCGACCTCGTCAACATCGACATCACCGCCTACAAGGACGGGATGCACGGCGACACGAACCGGACGTTCATCGTCGGCCAGGCGTCGCAGGAGGTCACCGACCTCGTCGACCGCACGCGCACCGCGATGGAACGCGGCATCAAGGCCGTCGCCCCCGGCCGCCAGGTCAACGTCATCGGCCGCGCCATCGAGGCCTACGCGAAGCGCTTCGGCTACGGCGTCGTCCGCGACTACACCGGGCACGGTGTCGGTCGGGCGTTCCACTCCGGGCTGATCATCCCGCACTACGACGCCCCGCGCTTCGACGACGTCATCGAGCCCGGCATGGTGTTCACCATCGAGCCGATGCTCACCCTCGGCGGGATCGACGCGGACATCTGGGACGACGACTGGACCGTGTCCACGCGCGACAAGTCCTGGACCGCCCAGTTCGAACACACCCTCGTCGTCACCGAGCGCGGCGCCGAGCTCCTCACCGTCTCCTGACGATCCCGTCTTCCGTCCACGCACCGTCACCGCACCGTCCACCCCTGAAAGGCACACACATGACCTCCCTCGCAGTCGGCGTCGACATCGGCGGTACGGGCATCAAGGGCGCGATCGTCGACGTCACCACTGGTGAACTCACGACCGACCGGATCAAGAAGGCCACCCCCGAGGGCGGGAAGCCGCACGACATCGTCGCGGTCGCCGCCTCCATCCTCGACGAGCTCTCCCCCGCCGCCGACGTCCCGGTGGGCGTCTGCTTCCCGGCGATCGTCCGCGACGGCAAGACCATGTCGGCCGCCAACGTCTCCAAGAAGTGGATCGGCTTCGAGGCCGAGGCCCTCTTCGAGAAGGAGCTCGGCCGCTCCATCCACTTCGTCAACGACGCCGACGCCGCCGGGTTCGCCGAGCAGCAGTTCGGCGCCGCGAAGGGCAAGGACGGCCTCGTCATCGTCACGACGCTCGGCACCGGCATCGGCACCGCGCTCATCAACGACGGCGTGCTCATCGTGAACTCCGAGCTCGGCCACCTCGAGATCGACGGACACGACGCCGAGTCGCGGGCGTCGTTCGCCGCGAAGGAGCGGGACGACCTGTCCTGGAAGCACTGGGCGAAGCGCCTGCAGACCTACTACTCCACGCTCGAGGCGCTGCTCTCCCCCGAGCTGTTCGTCGTCGGCGGCGGTGTGTCGAAGCAGTACGAGGAGTTCCTGCCGCTGCTCGACCTGCAGGCGGACATCATCCCGGCGACGCTCCGCAACAACGCCGGCATCATCGGCGCCGCGACCCTGGCCGCGCGGAGCGCCTGAGCCGTCCCGGCGCCTGTGCCGGTGCCGGTGACGGTGACGGTGACGGTGACGGTGCGGTGCCGGTGCCGGTGCGGGTGCCGGTGCCGGTGCCGGTGCCGGTGCCGGTAGACTCGGCGACGCGAATGGGTCGGTGAGACGGTCGCGTCACTCCCCCGGGAGTGCCGAGGAACGTCCGGGCTCCACAGAGCAGGGCGGTGGGTAACACCCACCCGGAGCAATCCGCGAGACAGTGCCACAGAGAACAGACCGCCGGCGGCGACGTCGGTAAGGGTGAAACGGTGGTGTAAGAGACCACCAGGGGTCCGGGTGACCGGATCTGCTCGGTAAACCTCGCCCGGAGCAAGGTCAGACAGAGGACGCTGAGGCTGCTCGCCGAGTCCTCGGGTAGACCGCTGGAGGCCGACGGCAACGTCGGTCCGAGAGAGATGGCCGTCACCGCGGCGCAGGCCGCGGGACAGAACCCGGCGTACGGCCGGCCCATTCGCACCCCACGCGCCCGCGCCGCGCCGCCCGCGCCCGCGCGTGCCGCCCGTGGGCGCGCCGCGCCGCGCAAGTTCCGCACGCGGTGCGAGGTTCGCCGCCTGGTGCGGCGCTGCAGCCCCGCACGGGCCGAGCAACCGCGCACGGGCTGACGAAGCACGCACCGTGCGATGCGCGGCCACCGGCAGGGCGCACCCCGGGACGGCGCGGCCACCGGCAGGGCGCACCCCGTCACGGCGCGGCCACCGGCCGGGCGCACCCCGGGAGGACGGCCTGGAGGCGCGGTGCCAGCCGGCACCGCGCCTCCAGGCCGTCGTGGGTCGCGTCTAGAGCCCGGACTCCGCCGTCCGCACCAGGATCGCGTCGCTGTCGGGGCAGAGCACGACGTCGTCGGGAGCCGCTCGGCGGATGTCCTGGAGGTCCGAGTTGGTGAGCGTCACGCCGGAGGCGGTCGAGACGCCGCCCTGGAGGAGCGACGCGCCGAAGCCGTACCGCGCACGCTGCCGGTCGTAGAGCGCGAGGAGGTCGGCGGGGACCTTCGCGGCGACGCTCGCGCGGCTCTGCACCGCGGACTCGCGGTCGGCCTCGAGCCGGGCGATCTCGGCGTCGCGCTCGGCGACGAGCCCC
Organism: Curtobacterium sp. UNCCL20; assembly: GCF_900101675.1. GTDB lineage: Bacteria > Actinomycetota > Actinomycetes > Actinomycetales > Microbacteriaceae > Curtobacterium. The sequence goes on from NZ_FNKG01000004.1 coordinate 152,687, forward strand.
GAACGGGCAGCGTCGACGTCGGCGAGCTCGGCTTCGATGTCGCCGACCCGGGCGCGGCGGACGTCGAGGACCTCCATCACCTCGAGCTCGGCGGTCTCGAGGTCACCGATGCGGCGCTGCAGGGAGTCGAGCTCGCTCTGCAGTCCCGCGGCGTCCTTCGAGCTGGAGACGTGCTGCAGCATCGTGGTGTCGCGCTCGACCCGGGCGTTCGCGGTGGCGGTGTCGGACTCGAGGCGGGCGAGCTCGCGCTCGGCGTCCTCGACCTCGCCGGTGGCCGCGGCCAGCGCGGCGCGGAGCCCGGCGGCCTTCGTGCTGAGCTCGGTGAGCCGGTCGCCCTTCTGCAGGGCGGTGATGCGGTGTGCGATCCGGGTGACGTCGTTGTCGAGTCGCTGGACGTCGAGGAGGATGACCTGGTCCTCGGGTGCTGCCTTCATGGTCAGACTCCTTCAGTCTCGGTGGTGGGTTCGGCGGCCGGCAGGACGGCGAAGTCCCACGGGTCGGTGCGGAGGTCGCTGACGGTGACCCGGACGCCGGCGGCGCTGCGGAGCTGCTCGGCGGCGACGTCCAGCCAGAGCCACTCGGTCGCCCAGTGCGACGTGTCGATGAGGGTCGGGCCGCCGCCGAGCAGCGCCTGCTCGCGGAACTCGGACGCCGGGTGGTGGCGGAGGTCGCTCGTGACGTAGACGTCGGCGCCGAGGACAGCGGGGTGACCGAGGTAGGCGTCGCCGGCGCCGGCGCAGAGTGCGACGGTCCGGATCGGCTGGTCGAAGTCGCCGGAGACGCGGACGCCGGTGGCGGTACCGGGCAGCAGGTCGACGAGTGCCCGGGCGAGTGCGCCGAGGGTGGTCGGTTCGGCGAGGGCGCCGACGCGGCCGATGCCGGTCGACGGTTCGGCGCCGGGCTCGAGCGGCCGCTGGTCGGTGAGGCCCAGCCGGTCGGCGAGCACGGCCGAGGTGCCGGTCGTCACGACGTCGGCGTTCGTGTGGGCGGCGACGAGGGCCGTCCCGCCACGCACGAGGGTCGCGAGCACGCTGCCCTTGTACGTGGTCTCGGCGATGGTCGTCACGCCGCGGAGGAGCAGCGGGTGGTGCGTGAGGAGCAGGTCCGCACCGAGCTCCACCGCCTCGGCAGCGGTGGCGGGCACGGCGTCGACGGCGAGGTGCACGTGCTCGACGGTCTGGGCGGGGTCGCCGGCGACGAGGCCGACGGAATCCCACGACTCGGTGCCTGCGGCGGGCCACAGGTCCTCGATCACGGCCTGGAGTTCGCGGAGCGTCGGCATCCCGTCAGTCTACCGAGCGGACCGGGCCGTCAGCGGCGCCTGTGGACGGATCGCAGCGCCGGGTCCGCCGGTGGATCAGCGACGACCGAACGCGCGGAGGATGGTGGCGACAAGCCGCGACCACCAGCCCGCCGAGGACCCGGAGGTGGCGTGGGCGCCGGTCGTGGCGGCGGCCTGGCCGTCGGTCTGTTCCTCCGACGGCTCGGCCGGCACCGCGACCGCTTCGGGCAGCACCACGGGGGTGCTCGCCGTCGCGCCGGTGTGCGCGGTGAGCGCCGCGGCGAACGCGGCGCGGTCGATCACGGTCGGCCCGGTGGCGGGCTGGATGAGCGGCGTGGGACGGGTGTTCGCGGACACCGGCGAGACGACCGGGAGGGACAGCACCGGCTGGGCGGGTCCGACCGGTTCCGGGATGGTCGCCGTCCCGGGCGCGTCGATCGCGTCGACGAGATCGGTCGCGTCCACGAGGGCGGGTGCGGCGACGGCTGGGGCAGCGGCGACCGGCGCCGCGACCGGCGGCGTCACGAGCGCCGGCGTGGACGCAGCGACGTGCGCAGGGGTCGTGCGGTGCACGGGTGCCACGGGGACGCTGCCGGTGGCGGCGCGCCGGGCGGCGGACCGCTCGCGTCGGTCCGCCTCGAGGGCGGCGTCGGCGAGCAGGTCGGCGAAGACGGTGTGGGCGAAGCCGCGAGCGGCCTCGAGCTCGGGGTCACTGATGCCGGCGACCGTGGCCTCCCACGCGGCGAGGCGCGCGAGGTCCTCGTCGCGGCGGCGGACCTCGTCCTCGAGGATGACGATGCGCTCGATGGCGGTGCGTCCGGTCGAGGCCGACACCTCGACGGCGAGGTCCTCGATGCGGAGGGCGATCCGCTCCGGCGGCTCCGGGAAGGACGGCGCACAGACGGCGGCGTGCCGTGCTCGGTCGCGCGGGCGACGGAACGCGGTCTCGGTGGCACGGTCGGTCACCGCGTCGCGGTCGGCCTCCGGCTCGGTGACGGTCGTGGCGATCTCGACGGCGGCGTCCGACGCTGCGTCCGGTCGCTGCACGGGGCCGGTGACCGGCGGGACCACGAGGTCCGCCAGGTACGGGGCGCGCGTCGCCGGGGCGTCACGGAGCCACTCCTCGAGCTCGCGACCGAAGGGGTCGACGAGGGGGGTGCGTGCACCGGACTGCGATTCCATGATCGGAGGATAAATATCGCAACGCTCATTTCCGTGGACATCCGCGGTGTGTCGCTGCAGTGCCTGCCATATCGCCCGAACGTGAACGGCGTGTCGGCGCCGGGAGCCCCGGTGGTCAGAGCCGGTGCTCGAAGTCCCTGAGGAGCTCCCGGCCCGCACCCCAGCGGCCGATGCCGCTGGCGACGTTGACGTGTCCGAGCGCACCGACCCGCACGACCTCGGCGCCGAGGGTCTCTCCGAAGCCGATCGCCCGCTCGGCCGAGCAGTACGGGTCGTCGTCGCTCACCACGAGACGCACCGGCGTCGTGGTGCGGGAACCGGGCTCGGTGAACCCCGCGGCGGCGGCCGGGAAGTCCGGGGCGGCCGGGTCCGGCGGCGCGACGAGGAAGGCTCCGGCGATCGGTGGGCGGCCGACGTCCCGCAGCCAGCCGGCGACCGCGAGCACGCCGAGGCTGTGCGCGACGAGCACCGGCGGCTCGTCGAGGGCGGCGACGGCGCGGGTGATCGCCGCGTGCCAGTCGGTGGGCTCGGGGTCGCTCCACGATCCGGGCTCGATCCGGACGGCCGAGCCCGGGTCAGCAGCTTCCCGCTCCGCCTGCCACAGCGACTGCCAGTGGTCCGGGTCGGAGTTCCAGATCCCGGGGACGATCACCCACGGTCGCGGGCGGGTCAGGTGCGGTCGGTCCACGCCGGAAGCGTACCGGGAGCCCGGCAGGGTCGCGGCTCCGTGACACGTCAGCGCGTCAGCGCTGCACCGAGACGGGTCAGCGCTGCACCGAGACGCGTCAGCGCTGCAGCGTGTCGCGCGGGTACTCGCCGAACCGCGTGGCGTAGGCAGCGGAGAAGCGTCCGAGGTGGGCGAACCCCCACCGCATCGCAACCGACGCGACGGTCAGCTCGCCCGGGGCCGCCCGCCGGAGTTCGTCGCGCACGCGGTCGAGCCGGACACCGCGCAGCATCGCGTTCGGCGCCGACCCCACCTGCCGCTGGAACGCCTGCTGCAGGCCGCGCACGCTCAGCCCGACGTGTTCGGCGACGTCGGTGGTCGTGATCGGCGTGTGCGCGAACGCGTGGATGTACTCGACCGCCGCGCGGACCCGGCCGGTGGCACCCTGGGGCACCGCGACGTCCGGCGCGAGGGCGGTGTGCGGGAACGTCCGGAGGAGCGCGACCGCGGTGTCGCGCGCGGTCTCGGCGAGGACCAGCGGCGAGACCGGTGCGCTGCCGAGGACCGTGGCGGCAGCACGCTGCACCTGTGCGTTCCACCCGCGCAGGTCTGCGCGCCGCGGCGGCTGGGTGTGGTCGAACACGAGCGGGGCCGGGGCGGTGCCGTGCTGCTCGGCGGCGATGCCCTCGAGGTAGGCCCGGTCGAACTGCACCAGGCTCTGCCGGACGTCCTGCAGGTCGAAGGCGAACGGTCGCCCGGTCGGGAACGTCATCGGGGTGCCCGGCGCGAACGCCACCTCGTCACGCCCGACGTCGACCCGTCCGCCCCCGTCAGCGAGCCACATCACGACGTACTCGTCGCGCGACTCGATCTCGCCCTCCATGCGGGCGTCGAACCGCGTCGACCGGAACGACATCGTGTCGTCGCCGACGACCCGGAACCGGTAGCTGAACGGCCGTTCGGTGCGTGACGCCCGGAAGCCGGCGCCCTCGTAGGCGTCCTGGTACATGCCGATCGCCGCCTCGAGGTCGGCCCCGGACGTCTCGAAGCGGATCCTGGGGTCGGGCTCGACGTTCATCGACTGGATCGTCACACGGCGGCTCCCACCACAGGGGGCCGAGCGGAGCCCCTTGCGGGTAACGGCTCACCGGGTGCGTTTAGCGGATGAACTGACACACCCTCGTGGGGCGTCGTCCGGAACACGTCTCGGGTCAGTGCCGCCCGCGCCGCACGGTCCACCGGTTGTGGTCACCGACCCGCTCGTAGTGCAGGTCGTCCACGACCATCTGGACGAGCGCCAGCCCGCGCCCGCTCTCGGCGAGGGCGTCCGGCAGCCGGGCCGCCGACGGGTCGACCGGCACCGGGACGCCGTCGTCGACGAGGTTCGCCTCCACCGCGTCCGCTCCGACGTCGAGCCGGAGCGTGCACGAGACACCGGCACCGTCGGCACCGTGCTCGATGACGTTCGAGGCGAGTTCGACGAGCGCGAGTTCGAGTGCCATCCGGTCCTCGGCGGACACCGTGGGCTCGGTGCCCCACACGTGCTCGAGGAACGTGTGGACTGCCGTCACATCGTCCGGCGGACACGACAGGTCGAGGCTGTGCCCACCCACCGCGGTGCTCATCCCCAGTCGGTCACCGCAGCGTCCCCGTCCGGGTACGTGCGGAGGATCTTGTCCATGTTGGAGAGCTTCAGCACCATCTCGACCTGGTCGGAGGGTGCCGCGATGCGCAGGTCTCCGCCGGACTGCCGAGCGGTCTTCAAGCAGCCGACGAGGGCGCCGAGGCCGGACGAGTCCATGAACTCGACACCGGACAGTTCGACGACGACGTGGGAACGCCCGTCGTCGACGACCCGGGCGACCGTCTCGCGGAAGGTCGGCGCGGACACCATGTTGAGGCGGCCGCTGCACTCGAGCACGGCGACGTCTGGGTCCGCCTCGTGTACGACGATGTCCATGTCGGTGCCTCCTCAGGTCGGCGCGGGGTGCACCATGCAACCTACCGGGTCAGGCGGTGGGTGGCCGCTCACCCCGCCGCGTCGCGACGACCTGCACCACCACGGCCGCCGCCATCAGCACCGCCATCACCAGGCCCATCGCCACCGCGGTCCCCCCGAGCGCCCCGGCCAGCGGCGTCCCGAGCCCGCCGAGGCCGAACGTCAACCCGCCCTGCAGCGCCGCGGCCGTCCCCGGGTGCGCCGACCCGACGTGCTGCGTCCGCGTCATGGCCGCCGGCAGCACGAACCCCCACGCCGCGGTGACGACGGCGAGCGAGCACCAGACCGGCACCGCCCCGAGCCCGAGCAGCGCCGATCCGAGGACGCCGATCGCGCCGAGCGTCCCGAGCGCGAGCCCGAACGAGAGCAGCGCGTCCTCGGAGAACCGCCCCACGACGCGGCGGAACACGAGGGTCGTCACGATCATCATCGAGGCGTTCGTGGCGAACACGAGCGTGTACAGGCCCTCGGAGAACCCGAACTCGGACTGGAACACGAACGAGCTCGTCGCGATGTAGGCGAAGAACCCGATCGTCGAGAGCACCCCGGTCAGCACGTACAGCCGGAAGCGCGGGATCGCCATGAGCTGCCGGATGCGCTGCCAGTTCGCGCCGAAGCCCACACCGCCGCGGGACGCCGCCGGCAGGGTCTCGTGGAACCGCACGACGACGGCGGCGAAGAACACCGCGCCGAGGACGGCGAGCACGACGAACATGATCCGCCAGGTGCCGACCGTCAGGACCGCTCCCCCGGCCAGCGGCGCGACCACGGGACCGATCGCGTTGATCGCGGCGAGGGTGCCGAACACCTTCGCCATCCGCGGTCCGTCGGTCACGTCGGACACCATGGCCCGTCCGGCGACGGCTCCGGCGGCACCGGCGAGCCCCTGGAACACCCGGGCGACGACGAGCGTCACGACGTCGGGCGCGAGCGCGCAGCCCACCGACGCCAGCGCGAACACCGCCGTCCCGACGAGCATGAGCGGACGCCGCCCGATGCCGTCGCTCACGGGCCCGGCGAGCAGCTGCCCGACCGCGAACGCGACGAGGAACGCCGTCAGCGACAGCTGGACCGCGCCGGGTGTCGTCCCGAGGTCGCGCGCGATCGCGGGCAACGCGGGGATGTACATGTCGGTCGCGAACGGCGAGACCCCGACGATCAGCGCGAGCGGCACGATCGGCGGCAGGGTCGTCCGGATGGTCGGGTTCCGCGTGCGCTCCGTCGTCACCCGCGCGACGATACGCGCCCACGAATCGATTCGACAAGCGTCCGACGCGACCAGGACACCGGACTGGAGGCGCGTGGCGGCCCCGCCACGCGCCTCCAGGCCGCCGACCGGTCGCGTCCGGGACGCAACGCACGACGGGCGTGGTGCGGCACTGCCGCGACCACGCCCGTCTCCGTGCGCTGCCGGATCAGCCGGTGTTCTGCAGACCGGCGGCGATCCCGTTCACGGTGAGGAGGAGCAGGCGGTGGTCGCCGTCCGTCGGGTCCGTGCTGCCCGTGGTCCGGATGGCCCGGAGCGCGCGGAGCTGCAGGTGCGACAGGGCGTCGACGTAGGGGCTGCGGAGGCGGACGGCGCGGGCGAGCACCGGCCGGTCCTCGAGCACGTCGCTGCCGCCGGAGATGCGGAGCACCCACTCACGGGTGCGGATCATCTCGTCGAGCACCTTCGCGGCGAGGTCGTCGCGGTCGGCGAGCTCGAGGTACCGGCGCGCGATCTGCTCGTCGGTCTTCGCCAGCGACATCTCGACGTTCTTGAGCATCGCGCCGAACAGCGGCCACTCTACGGAGGCGGTGCGGAGGAGTTCCACGTCACCCACGGCCTCGAGCGCCGACCCGAGCCCGTACCAACCGGCGAGGTTGATGCGTGCCTGGGTCCACGAGAACACCCACGGGATCGCCCGGAGGTCCTCCAGCGACTCCACCGAGAGCCCGCGGCGGGCCGGACGGGAACCGAGCGGCAGGAGACCGATCTCCTCCATCGGCGTGACCCGGGCGAACCACGGCGCGAACCCGTCGGCCTTCACGAGGTCGTAGAACGCCTGCCGCGACTCGTCGTCGAGGCGCTGCGCGAGCTCGGCGAACCGTCCGGCGGCGACGGCGGTGCGCTCCTCGTTCGACGGCGACGACGCGAACAGCGTGGCCGAGGCCATCTGCTCGAGGTGTCGCGCGGCGATGTCCTTGTCGCCGTACTGGGCGAAGATGACCTCGCCCTGCTCGGTGAGCTTCAGCCGACCGTCGATCGACCCCGGCGGCTGCGCGAGCACGGCCTCGTTCGCCGGTCCGCCACCCCGGCCGAGCGAGCCGCCACGGCCGTGGAACAGCGTCAGCTCGACGTCGTTGTCCCTCGCCCAGTCGGCGATCCGCGCCTGGGCGTCGTACAGGGCGAGGTTCGCCGACACCGGACCGACGTCCTTCGACGAGTCCGAGTAACCGAGCATGACCTCGAGCCGCCGCCCGGTCACCGCGAGGCGTCGCTGGAACGCCTCGGTCCGGACGGCCTCGTCGAGGATGTCGACGCTGGCGTGCAGGTCGGCGAAGGTCTCGAAGAGCGGGATCACGTCGAGCACCGGTGCGGCCTCGACGGACCCGAGGGCCGCGACCGCGAGCTCGTGCACGTTCGCCAGGTCCGCTGCGGACTGGGTGAACGACACGATGTAGCGGCTCGCCGCCCGGGTGCCGTAGCGGGACTGCAGCGAGGCGATCGTCCGGAAGACGGACAGCACCTCTTCCGTCATCTCGCTCAGCTCGCCGCCCGCGCGGATCTCGGCGAGGGCGTTGCGGTGCACCTGCGAGTGCTGCCGGACCTCGAGCTCCGCCAGGTGGAACCCGAAGGTCTCGACCTGCCAGACGAGGTTCTGCAGCTCGCCGTTCGCCGGACGCGTGGCACCGGCGGCGACGAGCGACGCCTGGATGGTGCGGAGGTCGGACAGGAGCTCGTCCGGCCCGCCGTAGGCCAGCTCGGACTGACCCTGGCGCGTGGCGTCGATGCGTGCGGCGACGAACAGCAGGGCACGTCGGTGCGTCTCGTTCGGGGCGCGGACGCCGATGCGCTCGGCGATCCCCGGGTCGAGCGACTCCTGCGCGGCCACGAGCGCGGTGAGGCCGGCGTCGGCCGGGGTCTCGCTCGCGTCGAGCGTCAGGGTGCTGCCGATGCGGGTCGCGGCGCGGGCGAGCCCGAGGAGGACGTGCTCCGCCGCGATCTCGGCGGCCTGTCGGGTGACGTCCGCCGTCACGTGCGGGTTGCCGTCGCGGTCGCCGCCGATCCACGTGCCGAAGCGGACGAAGGCGGGCGCGGTGACCGGGGTGCGTCCGGCCTCGTCGCCCTGCAGCCGGTCGTCGAGCAGGCGGTACACCTGCGGCACGATCTCGAACAGGGTCTGGTCGAACACGCTCATCGCCGTGCGGACCTCGTCGAGCGGGGTCGGCCGGGTCGTGCGGAGCGGCGAGGTGCGGAGGAGGGTCGTGATCTCCTCGAGCAGCCGTCGCTCGTTCTCGGCCAGGGCGGTCGTGTTCGTGGTGCGGTCGCGCTCGTCGATGAGGTCCGTGATCCGGCGGACCGCCGTGGTCACCGCTCGGCGGCGGGCCTCGGTCGGGTGGGCGGTCAGGACCGGGTGGAAGCGGAGCTCGCGCAGCCGCTTGGCCGCCTCGTCGGCGCCGACCTGCTCGACGAGCGAGGCGTAGGTGGCCGGGAACGAGTCCCCCGCGACACCGCCGTCGTCGCCGCGGAAGCGCAGCACGCGGACGCGGTGGTGCTCCTCGGCGAGGTTCGTCAGGTGGAAGTACGTCGTGAACGCCTGTGCGACGGCCTCGGCACGCTCGGCCGACATCGCCGCCACGATCGCCTCGGCGCGCGCGGCACCCTCGGCCTCGCCGCCCTCGTACGCGTCGATGACCGCGGCCCGCAGGCTCTCGACGTCGTGCAGCAGGTCGTCGCCGCCGGTCTCACGCAGCACCCGCCCGAGCAGGTTGCCGAGGTACCGCACGTCCGAGCGCAGGTCGCTGTCGACCGCGCCGCTGACGTCGTCCCGCGCGCGCCCGTGGCGCGTCGATCCGTCGATCGTCATGTGGTCCTTTCCGGGTCGTCCGGGAGGCTCGTCCCGGGTCCCAGCAGCGTATCGGCCCGTCGAGACGGGTGACGACAACCGTCCGGACGGATCGGTGAGCGGTGTACCTCGCACCCGGGCGGAGACCGGGCTGCGTTCGTAGACTCCCGGCAGGGGTGCGCAGCGCCCGTACGTGGAGGCAGCCATGAGCGAGACCGACGGAGCGAACGCGGCCGAGGAAGCGAACGCGGCCGAGGGGCAGGACGCGGTGCGCGGGCCGAACGCGGCGGGCGGGCCGGACGCGCCCGACCCGGCCACCCGGCGGACCGGGGCCGACGACGCGGGGCGGGTCGCGCCTCCCGGCCCGGACCGGACCGCACCGACGACCGCCGCCCCGCCCCCGGTGAAGCGGTGGGTCTTCTGGCCGGCAGCCGGCATCGTGTTGGCGTTCGTGGTCGTCGCACTCATCGCCCCCCGCAGGACCGAGGCCGTCTTCGCCACCGTGCAGGCCGCGATCGTGCGGGACTTCGGCTGGTACTACGTGATCGTCGCGGCGGGCTTCGTCGTGTTCGCGGTCTGGATCGGCTTCAGCCGCTTCGGCGACATCGTGCTCGGGCAGGACGACGAGAAGCCGGAGTTCTCGACGACGTCGTGGCTCGCGCTGCTGTTCGCCGCCGGCATGGGCATCGGACTCGTGTTCTACGGCGTCGCCGAACCCCTCAGCCACTTCGCCGCACCGCGCCCGGGCGTCACGGGGAACCAGGACGAGCTCGCACAGCAGGCTCTGACGCAGACGTTCCTGCACTGGGGCCTGCACGCGTGGGCGATCTACGTCGTCGTCGGCCTCGCGCTCGCCTACGCCATCCACCGGCGGTCACGGCCGGTGTCGATCCGGTGGGCGCTCGAACCCCTGCTCGGTGGACGGGTGGTCGGCGGGTGGGGCAACCTCATCGACGTCCTCGCCCTGATCGGCACGCTGTTCGGCGTCGCGACGTCGCTCGGCCTCGGCGTGCTGCAGATCGGCTCGGGCCTCGAGTACACCGGCATCGCGGAGAACACCCGCGGGCTGCAGATCGGACTCATCGTCGTCGTCAGCCTCATCGCGATCGCGTCGCTCCTCAGCGGTGTCGGCAAGGGCATGAAGATCCTGTCCAACATCAACCTCGCGCTCGCTGCCCTGCTCCTCGTGTTCGTGCTGTTCGTCGGGCCGACACAGTTCCTCCTGGGCGAGTTCGTGCAGTCCATCGGCCAGTACGTGCAGGGGTTCGTCGGGCTCGCCTTCGACACCAGCGCCTTCGCGGGCAAGGCCGGCCAGGAGTGGCAGGGCGCCTGGACGACGTTCTACTAGGGCTGGTGGATGTCCTGGGCACCGTTCGTCGGCATCTTCATCGCCCGGATCTCCCGCGGACGCACCGTCCGGCAGTTCGTGCTCGGCGTCCTGTTCGTGCCGACGCTCCTCACGTTCCTCTGGTTCGCGATCATGGGCGGCACCGCTTTGTACGACCAGCTGCACGGCAGCGGCGACCTGATCGGGCAGGGCGGCAGCGTCGCCGTCGAGCAGGTGCTGTTCCAGCTGCTCGGGAGCATGCCGGCCGGGTCCGTCCTCGTCATCGGGGCGATCATCCTGATCGGGGTGTTCTTCGTGACCTCGGCGGACTCGGGCGCGCTCGTGATGGGCATGATCGCGACCGGCGGCCAGCTCGAGCCGAAGAACTGGATCCGGGTCTTCTTCGCCGGGGTCACCGCCCTCGTCGCGGTGGCGCTGCTGCTCGCCGGAGGACTGAACGCGCTGAAGACGGCGGCGATCACGACCGCCCTGCCGTTCAGCATCGTGATGGTGCTGATGTGCTGGTCGACGGTGATCGCCTTCACCCGGGAGCGGCGGGCGTACGCGCGGGCCGAGCGGCGGGCGCTCATGGCCGACCTGGCGGAGTTCTACCAGCAGGAGGTGGTGGACCCGGCGGAGCGGGCGCCCAGGACCGGGCCGATCCAGAAGCTGGCGCGGCGGATCCGGCGCTGAGCGCGCGCGCGGCGGGGCGCGGTGCGCGGGGCGGGGCGCGGCGCGGTGCGCGCGGCGGGGCGCACGGTGCCGCCTCCGTCACCCCGTGCCGGGTTGACGGCGCCGTGCGGCGCTGCGGCACCGCACCGGGCGCCGAACCCGTCACGGAGTTGCCGAACCCGCACGGTGCGCCGCGCGATCTCGGCGGTCAGCGAGCGGCGGGCCGTGCGACCTCGGCCGCCGGACCCCGCCGCGCGTCGAGCTGCGCGAGCAAGCCGTCGTCGAGCGCCCGGGCCAGTTCGACCTCGGCGATGACGCGCTCCCGCTCCTCGGCGGACCACGGCGCGGCATCGAGTTGCGCCCGGTACGTGCTCTCGAACGCGGCCGGGTCGGCGACCTGGTCGAAGATGTAGAACAGGATGCCGTTCGTGTCGAAACCGAACTGCTCGGCGAGCACCCGTCCGGTCAGTTCGCCGCCGGACAGGTCGCCGAGGTACCGCGTGTAGTGGTGCGCGACGAAGCCGCCCGGCCACGTGGCGGCGACCTCGTTGAGCCGTCGGACGTACGCCGTGGTCGCCGGCAGCGGGCACACCAGCTCCGACCAGTCCGGCCCGATCAGGTACTCGAGGTCGGCGCGGATCGCGGGCAGCCGGGTCAGCTGCGAGGTGACGAACGGGGCCACGACGGGATTGTCCGCCATCCGGTCGGCCGCCCGCTCAAGGGCGTCGTACACGAACGAGTACTGCCCGAGCAGGTCGGCGTAGTCGGCGACGTCGCAGCCACCGGACCGCAGGTCGGCGATGAAGTCGTTCCCGGCCGGGGACCCGGCGGACCGGGCCGCGCGGCGTCGCAGCAGCTCCGAGAACGGGATGACGGTCGTGGTCATGAGGTAAGGCTAACCTCAGTCAGGTGAACGTCAAGCACCCGAGAGGAAGCTCGCAGCGATGAGCTCGAAACCCAAGCGCCCCCAGCACGTCTTCGTCGTCGACCGGTCGGAGCGCCTCTCCCCCCACATGGTCCGCGTCCACCTGGGCGGTCCCGCGTTCGACGGCTTCGTCGCAGCTGCCGACCCGGAGCGCCTCGACGCGACGGACAAGTACGTGAAGCTCCTCCTCGCGAAGCCGTCGCTCGGGCTGACGCCGCCGTACGACCTCGAGGCGCTGCGCGAGACCCTCCCGAAGGACGACCGGCCCGCCCGCCGCACCTACACCGTGCGTTCGGTCGACCACACGGCGAAGACGATCGCGGTCGACTTCGTCGTGCACGGCGACGACGGCCTCGCCGGCCCGTGGGCAGCATCCGCGCAGCCCGGCGACCTCCTCGCACTCTCCGGCCCGGGCGGCGGCTACTCGCCGTCCACCGACCCGGCCGTCACGCACGTGCTGCTCGGTGACGACAGCTCACTCCCGGCGATCTCCGCCGCCCTGGAGGCCATGCCCGACTCCGCCACCGGCGTCGCCCTCGTCGAGGTGGCCGGCCCCGACGACGAACTGCCCGTCCGCCACCCGGCCGGGGTCGACCTGCGGTGGCTGCACCGCGACGCCGCCGGCGCCGAGCCGGGCACGCTCCTGCTGGAGACGGCCCGTCAGCTGCCCCGTGCCTCCCGGCCCGTCCAGGTCTTCGCGCACGGCGAGCGGACCGCGATGAAGGCGATCCGTCGGCTGCTGCAGGACGACTGGGGACTCGAGAAGTCGGACATGTCGCTGTCCGCGTACTGGGCGCTCGGCCGTGCCGAGGACCGGTTCCAGGAGGAGAAGCGCGAACCCATCGGCGTCATCTTCACCGAGTGACGCGCGCTCGGCGCGTTCCGTCCGGACCTGGAGGCACGTGGCACGTCAGTGGCTGCGGCTAGCGTTCCGGACATGGTCGCCTCCTCGTGCTGCGTGCCCGGTTGCGCAGCGGATGTCGCGTCGGCCGCGCCCGCGGGTGTGCCGCTCTGCGCCGGCCACGTGACGCTGGTGGCGGACGCCGCGGCGGAGCACCTCGGCGTCGAGGACGTCCTGCCGGGCCCGTGTCCGATGTGCGGGTCACGGATCGGCGTGCGCTTCCCCACCGGCATCGTCTGCGCGGTGTGCGAGTGGCGGTACGGCGAGGTCCCCGACGCCGACCTCGCTCCTCCGCGCGTCGACGTCGTCTACTACCTGCGGATGCGCGACGACTTCGGCGACCGGATCAAGATCGGCACGACGACGAACCCGCGCCAGCGACTCGCGGCGATCCCGCAACAGGAGCTCCTCGGGTTCGAGCGGGGCGACCGGACGCTCGAGCGGCGGCGGCACGCGCAGTTCGCGGCGACGAGGTACGCGGGGACCGAGTGGTTCCGGGTGACGCCGGAGCTGCTCGAGCACGTGGGCGTCGTGGCCGCGGGTGTGAGCGACCCGTGGGAGCTGCACGCCCGGTGGCGGAGCGAGGCGCTGGCGCTGCGCGGCTGACGCGGCGGGGCGCGGCCTGCGGCGGCCGGCGGACTTCGCGCAACGCAAGTCCTTCCGAACCACCGAAACCCGCGGTTCGGACGGACTTCGGCTGTGCGGTGCACCGTGGCGGCGGCTGGCGCGGCCTGCGGCGGCGGCGGGCGGCCGCGGCGGCGGGCTGCGGCCGGCGCGGCGGCGGGCGGCGGACTTCGCGCAACGCAAGTCCTTCCGAACCACCGAAACGCGCGGTTCGGACGTCCTTCGGTTGTGCGGTGCACCGCGGCGCGCTGGCGGGCGGTGCACCGCGGCGCGCCGGCAGGGGGCGCACCGACGGACCGGGACGTCAGCGGCCGTCCGGGTCAGCGGGCGTACGCGTCGACGAACAGCGCGCCGCGGATCTCGCGCAGCGTGTCGGTCAGGCGCGCGATGGTCTTGCCGGAGATGCCGGACACCTCGAGGTCGTACGGACCGAGGGCCTGCAGCCGCCCGGTCCGGATGCGGACGACCTCCCACCCGACGGCCCGCACTGCGCGGTCCTTCCGGCGGTCGGTCTCTTGCCGGGGCCCGACGTGCTCGAGGCCGTGCCGACCGGTGGAGTCGTACTCGATGGCGACGCGGAGCTCGGGCAGGATGATGTCCGGCCACGCCTCCACGTGGTCGAAGAACGGCTTGTCGAGGCGGATCGCGGAGTGGTCGAACGTGAACTCGAAGCGTTCGGCGAGGGCGGCTCGGAGCTCGGCCTCGACCGCGGAGGCCGTCGCCGGGGCACAGCGGCTCGGGAACGACTCCCCCGACGGCAGCCGCGGGGTCTTCGGGCAGATCGACCGGGGAACGGACGGCTTCGGTCGTCGGGGTGCGCCGGGTTCGGGGCGACGCGGCCGGGCGCGGGTGGAGGCCACCGCTCCGGCCGGAGTGCCCCGCGACGGCGCTGCCGGCAGGGTCTGCCGCCCGGTGGACCGCACGACCCGCTGCGGCACCGGGACCGCGGCCGGCCAGTCCTCGGGCAGGACGGGCCACCGCTGGGGCTGGGCCTGCACCGCGCACTCGGGGCACCAGACGGACCTGCGGCGCTCACGTCCGGGCCGGGAGCGCTGCTCGGCAGGCGTCGCGACGAACACGTGCCCCACGTCGCACTCCCACGTGAGGAGCACCTCGGCCGCGGGCGGGACCTGGCTCAGCACGACGCCGTGGTTCCAATCCGGGTGGTACTGCCGGATGAGCACCGGGTACGGAGCCCACTCGGCGCGGAACTCCCCCACGGCGTACGGGACCGCCACACCGCGCGACCACTGCCGGCGGCGCCACCACGCGTCGACGGGTTCAGCCACACGGCCACGCTAAGCACGGCCACCGACACACGGCGCGCACGGCCACCGACACACGGCGCGAGCGTCGTTCGCACCACCCGCGATCCGGACCGATCGCAGTCCCCCTTCTTCGTCAGTCGGCGGGCGGCACCGCGAACGTGAACCGCTCCGGCCCGGCCTCGGAGCCGTCGTCGAGCACCCGGATACCGGACTCGCGGCACGCGGTCACCCCGTCGCGGTGCACCCGCTCGGGCCGGGGCCGCTTCGGCACCCCGGCCGCGCCGAACACCGCCCACGCGTTCGCGGCGGCGGCGCTCGTGAACCGGGTGCTGTACCGGACGCCGGCGAACCCCGCGGCGTCGAATGCGCGTGCCCAGGCCTGCGGCACCCGGTAGTCCCCCATCGTCTGGAGCTCGGCGCCGACGCCGAAGCGGACGGCGGCCGGGTGCGTGACGTCGGCGAAGCGCCGGCCGCGGGACGCCCGGGCGGCCACGACGACCATCTCGCGCGCCCGGGAGGCGAACACGGTGTTGGTGGTGAGCACGTGGTGCGCCAGCCGCTCGCGCACGGCGACCTCGACCGCGTCGGCCCAGTAGCAGGTGCCCCGCGGGACAGCGAGGTCGAAGCGTCCGCCGTCCACTCCGTCGGCGTCCGGCTCGGTGCTGGCGAACCACCAGGCACCGCGGTCGTGCCGCTTCGCGCGGTAGAAGGTGGTGCCGCGGGATTCTTCCGCGGGGAACCCGGCGAGGTCGAGGTCGTCGCGCGGCGGACGTTGAGCGACCTCGTTCCGACTCGGCGTCACGCGTCCGCTGCCCACGCGTGGGCGGCACGGCGCGCTGCCGCGAGGACCTGCTCGTCGCGGCCGTCGCGGAGCGCCTGGGCAGCGGTGGTGCCGCCGAACTCGTCGGCCTCGGTGTTGAGCCACAGGGCGCTGCCCCACGGGTCGATGCGGTCCGGATCGATGAGCGCCAGCACCTGCCGGAGGTTCGGGAGCGGCGCGCCGGAGACCCCGAACTGGAACGACGGGAACACCAGGCTGCCGTCGCCGATCTTCAGCCCGATGAGGTCGCGCTTGGCCACCGCCTTGCTGAGCGCCTGGCGGGTGACCCCGCGCCAGGCCGCCAGGGTCGGGGTGTCGTAGAAGGGCCCGATCAAGGCGTCCGCCTCGTGCTTCACGGCGGGGAGGGCCGCGACCATCCGGTCGGCGAGCAGCTCGACGTCGGCGCCGGACTGGAGTGCGCCGTCCGCCCGCCCGCCGAGGATCCGGCCGCGGAGCGCCTCGATGAGTGCCCGCTCGGTGGGGCTCAGCTCGGTGCGTCCCGTTCCGCGATCGTGCTCGGTGCGAGCCCGTTCGGTCGTCGCCATGATCGGCCTCCTGTCAACCGTGTCAACCCATTCTCGCGCATCAGCGACAACCGCGTCAACCGTCGACGACGTCGAGTGCGCGTCGACTGTCAGCCCTCGAGCGCCCGGCGGGCGTAGGCGACGAGGGCGTTGGCGTGCCCGTGTCCGAGGCCGTGCTCAGCCTTGAGCCACGCCACGACCTCCATGTGCGGGTGCCCGTCGAGACGGTCGACCACCATGTCGAGCCACTCCTGCACCGGACGTCCGTACGTCTTCTCGATGCTCGGGAAGTACGACGCGGGCCCCTTCGCCTTGCTGCCGTCCGCCGCCGGCTCCGGCGCGGTCACACGATGTGCGGTCATGGGCGTCACGATAGCGCCCGGCGACCACCCGCAACAGCGTCACGACACCGCCCGGCGACCACCCGCAACAGCGTCACGACACCGCCCGGCGACCACCCGCAACCGCGTCACGGAGCGTCATCGACCGCGCTCCCGTGACGCCGTGTTCCGCCCTGTGCCGCACTGTTGCGCACCCCGTTGTCGCCCGCGCCGACGGCTCCTACCGTCGCCCCATGACCGAGATCACCGAGGTGTCCCGACGCGACGCGACCAGCGTCGACGGCGTGGGCGACGTGCACGACGCTCGCCGCGCCTCCAGGCCGGACGACGCGACCATCGACGCGGCCGGACGCGCCGCGCTCGACCGCCCCGTCGTCCCGCTGCGCCACCCGCTGCGGTGGATCGCCGCCGCGCTCGTGCTGGTGGTCCTGCTGAACTTCGTCGAGACGCTGTTCACGAACGAGCAGTGGGGCTGGCCCGCGGTCGGGAAGTGGCTGTTCAGCCCGGCCATCCTGACCGGCCTGCAGCTGACGCTCGTCGCGACGGCCCTCAGCGCCGTCATCAGTTTCACGGGCGGCATCGTCGTCGCGATCGCCCGGCTGTCCCGGAACCCGGTGCTGTCCGGGCTGGCGTGGGGGTACGTGTGGCTGTTCCGCTCGGTCCCGCTCATCCTCGTGCTCGTCTTCCTCTACAACCTCGGGTCGCTCTACCCGACGATCGGCGTCGGCATCCCCTTCGGCCCGCAGTTCGAGGTGCCGACCGCGAACGTCCTCGGCGACCTCGCGATCGGCGTCATCGGCCTGAGCCTCAGTGAGATCGCGTACGCCTCCGAGATCGTCCGCGCCGGAGTCCTCGCCGTCGACCACGGCCAGCACGAGGCAGCGCAGGCCCTCGGGCTCCCCCGCCGCCGCCAGTTCGTGCGGGTCATCCTGCCGCAGGCGCTCCGCTCCATCGTGCCGGCGTTCGTGAACCAGGTGGTCGGGTTGCTGAAGGCCTCGTCGCTGCTGTTCTACGTGTCGCTGCTCGACCTGTTCGGCGTGGTGCAGAACCTGTCGAGCACGTACCCGACGGACATCATCCCGCTCCTCGTCGTCGCGACGATCTGGTACCTCGCGCTCACCAGCGCGGTGTCCGTGGTGCAGTACTACGTCGAGCGGTGGACCGCCCGCGGGTCGGTGCGGTCGCTCCCGCCGACGCCGTTGCAGCGACTGCGGGCTGCGGTGCGGCGGGGCACGTCGGGTGGTGCGCGTGGCGCGTCGGTCGGCGCGCAGGGCGGGCCTGGAGGCGCGGGTCGTCTCGACCAGGCCGCCTCGGCCGCGCGGTCGGTCGCGTCCGGCACCTCCACCTCGAACGACAGGGCTATCTCATGAGCGCCGCCATCGGCATCCACGGGGCCGTCAAGGCCTTCGGCACGAACGTCGTCATCGACGGCGTCGACCTCTCCCTCCCGGCCGGCAGCGTCACCGCGATCCTCGGCCCGTCCGGGTCCGGCAAGTCCACGCTGCTCCGGGCGATCAACCACCTCGAACCGCTCGACCGCGGCGTCGTGACCGTCGGGGGCGAGACCATCGGCGTCCGGATCCGATCCGGACGCGACGGTGTCCCCCGGTACAAGGAGCTGCCGGAACGGCTCATCCTGCGGCAGCGCTCCCGGATCGGGTTCGTGTTCCAGCACTTCAACCTGTTCCCGCACCTGACGGCGCTGGACAACGTGGCCGAGGGGCCGATCGCCGCGGGGGTCGACCGTGCGACGGCTCGTTCGCGCGCCCGTGTCCTGCTCGACCGGGTCGGCCTCGGCGACCGTGCCGACACCCGTCCCCGGCAGCTCTCCGGCGGGCAACAGCAGCGCGTGGCGATCGCCCGGGCGCTGGCGCTCGAACCGTCCGTGGTGCTCCTCGACGAGCCCACCTCGGCGCTCGACCCGGAGCTCGTCGGCGAGGTCCTCGGCGTGATCCGCTCCCTCGCCGACTCCGGTACGACGCTCGTCATCGTCACCCACGAGGTCGCCTTCGCCCGCGAGGTCGCCGACCACGTCGTGTTCCTCGACCACGGGCGCGTCGTCGAGCAGGGGCCGCCCGCCCAGCTCATCGACGACCCGCAGCACCCCCGCACGCAGGACTTCCTGTCCCGCGTCCGCTGACTCCCCGCACACTCTGCCCCCACACCACAGGAGAACCATGTCCACGATCACCTCGTCCCGCTGGCGGAACCGCGCCGGCGTCCTCGTGCTCGCCGCCGGCGTCGTCGTCGCCCTCGCCGGCTGCTCCGCGAACGCCTCCGCCGACACGTCCGGTGCCGCTGCTGACGGCAGGGTCACGATCGGTGCGCACTCGAACGGTGCCGCGACCGAGACCTCGGTCCGCGTCAGCCCGGACGCGAAGCTGCACGACGCGCTGCCCGCCTCCGTGCAGGACTCGGGCAAGCTCACCATCGGCGTCGGCGCCCTGCCGTCCGGGTTCCCGCCCCTCGCCTTCACCGGGGACGACCAGAAGACCCTGACCGGCTCGGAGCCCGACCTCGGTCGCCTCGTCGCCGCGAAGCTCGGGCTGGACCCGGATGTGCAGAACGCCACGTGGGACAACCTCTTCGTCGGCATCGACAGCGGCAAGTACGACGTCGGCTTCTCGAACATCACCGTCACCGAGCAGCGCAAGGAGAAGTACGACTTCGCGTCCTACCGGCAGGACAACCTGGCGTTCCAGGTGCTCGCCGACGCGTCGTGGACCTTCGACGGGGACCCGTCCGTCCTCGCCGGCAAGACCCTGTCCGTGAGCTCCGGCACCAACCAGGAGAAGATCCTGCTCGAGTGGCAGAAGGAACTGCAGGCGAAGGGGAAGGACTTCTCGATCAAGTACTACCCGGACGGCAACGCCATCAAGCTCGCGCTCGACTCCGGCAAGATCGACGGCTACTTCGGCCCGAACCCGACGATCGCCTACCAGAACACGCAGAGCAAGGGCACCGCGAAGGAGACGAAGACCGCGGGCACGTACTCCGGCGCCGGATCGTCGTTGCAGGGGCTGATCGCGGCGACGACCAAGAAGGGCAGCGGGATCGCGAAGCCCGTCGAGGAGGCCATCAACGAGCTCATCGACGACGGCACCTACGCGAAGTGGCTCACGGCGTACAACCTGTCGAACGAGGCCGTGCAGCAGTCCGAGCTGAACCCGGAGGGGCTGCCGCTCGACGCGAGCTGACGCCCGGCTCCGATGCCGACACCCCCGTGGCCGTGCTGGTCGCGGGGGTGTCGTGTGTGGGTGCGGGGCCGGGGCGGGGGCCGGGGCGGGGCGGGGGACGTCCGACCCCGAACGACGACACCGCAGTCGTACGACATCGGCCGTGTCGCTCGTTGCACGCGCAGACACTTGCGCACGCGTGACAACGACAGCGCCGCAGTCGTACGACATCGGCGGAGTCGCTCGTTGCACGCGCAACGATCGACACCGCACCAGTCGATCGCCTCGTGGGACGTCGGAACATGCACACGCACCCGATGCGTGCGCAACGAGCGACACCGCACCAGTCGATCGCCTCGTGGGACGTCGCTGCGTGCGTGTGCATGTTGCGACAACGCCGCAGTCGTACGACATCGACCGCGTCGTCCCTTGCACGCGCTGACACTTGCGCCCGCGCAACAACGACAACGACAACGCCGCAGTCGCACGACCTCTACGGTGTCGTCCCCTGCACGCGCGGGCACTTGCGCACGCGCGGAAACGACAACGCCGACGTCGTACGACGTCGGCGTTGTCGTTCGGAGTGGGCAGCGCCGAACGCTCCCCGCGGCTCAGGCCACCACGCCAGCCGGCGCAGGTACCCGCACCCGCGCCCGCGCCGCCCACTCCGCGGCGAGCAACTCGTAGGACCGCACCCGGGCCGAGTGGTCGTGCGTGATCGTCGTGATGAGCAACTCGTCCGCTCCCGTCACGCGCTCGAGGGTCTCGAGCTGGTCGGCGACGTGGCCGGCCTCCCCGACGAACCGGGTCGCCAGCCGATCCGCGACGGACGCGGCATCGCCGGACGACAGCGGGTGCTCCCGTGCCCACGCGGGTGTCGGGTACTCGATCGCCCCCACGCCGGAGCGGATCGAGTGCACCCACTGCCCGTAGCCGAGGGCGAGCTCGGAAGCCTCCGCAGCACTCCGGCCGACGACCACGTCCGCGGAGACGATGACGTGCGGGGCGTCGAGGACTCCCGGTCGGAACGCCTCGCGGTACGCCTCCACCGAGGCCAGGACCGTGCCGGGCGACGTGTGGTAGTTCGCGCCGTAGGGCAGCCCGAGTGCTCCGGCGGCCCAGGCACTCGCACCCCCGGTGGACCCGTGGATCCACAGCTCCACCGGTGCCCCGGTGGCGGGGGGTGCCTCGACGACGGCACCGTCCCGCGTCCAGGTGCCGGCGAACAGCGCCCGGATGAGCGACAGCTCCCCCTCGAACCGGTCGACATCGCCCGGCACCCGGCCGAGCAACTCGCCCTGCAGCGCGAACCGGCTGCGCGGGGCGATCCGGAACTCGAACGGTGCCGGGATGAGCAGCCCGTCGACCACCTCGTCCTCGCGCGGCGCGAGCGACTGCGGCTTGGAGGCACCGGGTGCAGAGGCACCGGGTGCAGGGGCACCGGCTGCCCGGGCACCGGATGCCCGGGCACCGGATGCCCGGGCACCGGGCGCCGGCGCCCCGGACCGCCCGAGCCCGAGGTCGATGCGCGGCCCGTACAGCGCGGCGAGCGTGCCGAACGTCTCGGCGATCTGCAGTCCCCGCACGTTGCCGACGAGGGTGGCGGCGCTCCCGACCCGGATGGTCGAGGTCGCCGCCGCCACGGCACCGATCACGATGTTCGGCGCACTGCCGGCGACACCGGGGTTGAGGTGGTGCTCGGCGAGCCAGTAGCGGGCGTACCCGGTCTGCTCGGCGACGCGGGCCAAGTCGAGCGTGTTCGCCAGCGCCGCCGCGGTGGTCGACCCCGACGACACGGGCACCAGGTCGAGCACCGAGAGCGGGACGGCGGTCACGACGCGTCCTTCCACGCCCCGGTGAGCTGGTCGAGTCGGGTGTCCGCACCGAACGCGATGCCGTGCACGTCCTTGTCGGTGGCGATGATGCTCGTCAGCTCGTGCACGGGGACGAAGTCGACCTGCGAGGCGATGCGCTCCTGGATCGACGCGAAGGTGGCGGATCGATCGGTGGCGGAGGACTGCGAGAGTTCCTTGGTGAAGAGCGCGTCGAGGGTGCTGTCGGCGGCGCCGATGGACTGCGCGCCCGCGCTGGAGAACTTCGAGCGGAGCACGTCACCGTCGGCACGCGAACTGTTGTCCCACGCCAGGTCCCAGTCGCCGCTGGTCAGGGTGGCGAGGTACTGCGGCACGGTCCCGCTCTCGAGGGTCAGGCCGACGCCGACCTTCTTCAGCTCCTGCTGGATGAGTTCGAGCGAGGTCTGGTTCGGCCCGAAGTTCGTGATCCAGATGAGCTTGAGCTGCAGCTTCGTGCCGTCCTTCGACCGGATCCCGTCCGAGCCCTTCTTCCACCCGGCGGCGTCCAGGGCGGACGCAGCGGCGGTCGGGTCGTGGTCGAGAGAAGAAGACGTGTCGACGTACCCGGGCGTGGTCGACCCGAGCACCGAGGTCGCGACCTTGAACAGGTCGTTCAGGGACGTGTCCCGGACGGTCTTCGGGTCGACGGCCTGCGCGATCGCCTTGCGGACGACGAGGTCGGACACGAGCGGGCGCTTCTGGTTGAACGTGAGACCGAACACCTGTCCGGGGTTCGCCCGGGTGACGAGTTCGTACTGGGACTGCAGGGTGTCGACGTCGCTCGGCTGCACGCTGCTGATCGCGTCGAGCTGGCCGGACTGCAGGCTGCCGGTACGGACGCTGGCCTCCGGGACGACCTGGAAGGTGACCTTCGACAGGTGCGCCGCCCCGGAGTCGCCGCGCGCCGCTGGACCCCAGTCGTAGCCCTTCCGCTTCGTCAGGACGGTCGATGTGTTCTTCGTGTACGAGCTGAGGGTGAACGGCCCGGACCCGATGACCGCTCGGCCGTCGGCGCGGTCCTCGAACGGCGTCTCGGTCGTCTTCGGCGCCACGATGCCGAGCGCGACGGAGGCGGTGGCGTTCGGGAAGGCGGCGTTCGGGGTGGTGAAGTCGACCTCGACGGTGTCGTCGTCGACCACCTTCGTCTCGCGGTACCCGGAGAAGTACGCCGCGGCGGTGCTCGACGCCCCGGCCTTCGCGATGTCGTCGAAGGTGTCCTTCACGGCCGTCGCGTCGAGCTTCGAGCCGTCGGAGAACGTCACGCCGGAGCGCAGGTCGAAGGTGAACGCGGTGGCGTCGCTGTTCGCGGAGTACTTCGTCGCGAGCCACGGCTTGAGCGACCCGTCGGACGGGTCCTGCCAGAGCAGCGAGTCGACGAGCTGACGGGTGATCGCCAGGGTGTCGTTGCCGGCGCCGGTGCCGGTCGGGTTGAGCGTGATCGGGTCGTTCGCGATCGCGTAGGTCAGTGATCCGCCGTCGACGGGACGCGACGACGACGACGATGCCGAGGTGCCCGATGAGCAGCCGGCCATCACCAGGGCCGCCGCGGTGCCGACCGCGATCGCGGCCACCAGACGGTACGGGGTGCGGTGGGTGGTCATGGTGCTCCTTCGATAGTGGATGCGCGCCGGGACCGCCCCGGGATCGCGTCGAGCAGTGCCCGCGTGTAGTCGTGCTGCGGGTGGTGCAGGACCTGCGCGACGTCGCCGTGCTCGACGACGCGTCCGCCCCGGAGGACGGACACCTCGTGGGCGATGCGACGGACGACGGCGAGGTCGTGCGAGATGAAGAGGTACGAGACGCCGAGGGTCGATTGGAGTGCGGCGAGCAGGTCGAGGATCTGCGCCTGCACCGACACGTCGAGTGCCGACACCGGTTCGTCGAGCACGACGAACGACGGGTCGAGGGCGAGGGCGCGGGCGATCGCGACCCGCTGCCGCTGGCCGCCGGACAGCTCCGCGGGACGCCGCGTCAGCGTCGTGGCCGGCAGGGCGACGAGGTCGAGCAGCTCGTCGGCGCGTGCCCTCCGCGACCGGCGGGTGCCGACGCCGAACGCCGCGAGCGGGTCGGCGATGATCGACCCGACCGTCAGCCGCGGGTGCAGCGCCGCGTACGGGTTCTGCTGCACGATCTGCGCGTGCCGCCGGTAGGCCCGGAGCGCGGCGCCGCGGGCACCGCCCACGTCGACGCCGTCGAACCGCACGGTGCCGTGGTCGGGTCGCTCCAGGCCGAGCACGAGACGAGCGGTGGTCGACTTCCCGGATCCGGACTCCCCCACGAGCGCCAGCGTGCGGCCGCGGGGGACGGTCACGTCCACCCCGTCGACGGCGGTGACGCGGTCGAAGGACTTCTGCAGTCCGGTCGCGACGACGAGCGGGTCGCCGTGGTCGGCCTGGAGGCGCGGCTCGGCCCGGTCCTGGGTGGTCACGTCGTCGAGACCGGGAGCGGCGGCGATGAGTGCGCGCGTGTACGGCTCGCGGGGGTGCTCGAGCACCTCGGCCGGCGTGCCCTGCTCGACGATCCGCCCCTCGGACATGACGACGATGCGGTCGGCGCGGTCGGCCGCGACACCGAGGTCGTGCGTGATGAAGAGGACGCTCGTGCCGCGCTCGGCGACGAGCCGGTCCAGGTGGTCGAGGATGGTCCGCTGCACCGTGACGTCGAGCGCGCTCGTCGGCTCGTCGGCGACGAGGAGCTCCGGGTCGCCGATCAGCGCGATGGCGATGAGCACGCGCTGCCGCATGCCGCCGGAGAGCTCGTGCGGGTACTGCGTCGCGCGGAGCTCCGGCCGGTCGATGCCGGCGCGCCTGAGCTCCTCGACGGCCCGATCGGCGGCCTCGGCGCGGGTGGCGAGCCCGTGGATGCGGAGGACCTCCGCGACCTGGGTGCCGATCCGCGTCACGGGGTTGAGCGAGACCGTCGGGTCCTGCGGGACGAAGCCGATCCGGACGCCGCGCACCGAGCGCACCTCGGCGTCGGTCGCGGTGACCAGGTCGAGGTCCCCGGAACCGGTGGCGGCCCCGGAGAGCCGCACCGTGCCTCCAGTCAGGTCCGCTGCTGCGGGCAGGAGCCGGAGGACCGCGTGCGCCGTCGTCGACTTGCCCGAGCCGGACTCGCCGACGATCGCGACGCGCTCACCGCGACCGATCTCGAGCGAGACGCCGTGCAGGGCCGTTCGCCGGGTACGGCCCCGGCCGTACGCGACGGTGAGGTCCTGGATGCTGAGGAGGCTCATCGGACGGCCCGCCGTTCGGTGTCGAGCGCTCGTGCGATGCGGTTGCCGGCGAGGACGGTGACGGCGATCACGAGACCGGGGATGGTGGTGAGCCACCACGAGGTGGCGATGAAGTCGCGACCGGTGGAGACCAGCGATCCCCACTCGGGTGCCGGTGGCTGCGCGCCGTAGCCGAGGAAGCTCAGGCTGGAGACGGCGAGGATCGCGGTGCCGAACTCGAGCGCGGCGAGGACGAGGACCGGGCCGGCGGCGTTCGGCAGGACGTGCACGAGGAGCACCCGCCACCAGCGGTTCCCGTTCGCCGACGCCGCCTCGACGTAGGCGGCGGTGCGGACCCGGACGACCTCGGAGCGCATGATCCGGGCGATCGTGGCGATGCTCGCGACGCCGACGGCCACCGCCACGTTGCCGGTTCCGAAGCCGAGCACGGTGACGATCGTCAGCGACAGCAGCAGGCTCGGGATCGCGAGGAGGACGTCGGCGACGCGCATGAGCACGGTGTCGACGACCCCGCCGACGAACCCGGCGACGAGGCCGACGAGCGAGCCGCCGACGAGGCCGATGACGATCGCGAGGATCGCTGCCTGCAGGGTGAGCGCGGTGCCGTGCACGACGCGGGCGTACAGGTCGCGGCCGAGCTGGTCGGTGCCGAACCAGTGCGCGGCACCGGGGGCGGTGAGCTTCGCCGCGGGGTCGGCGGCGAGCGGGTCGTGCTGGGTGAGGACACCCGGGAACACGGCGGCGAGGACGACGAGGGCGAGCCAGACGACCGCGATGGTCAGGGTCGGCCGGGCGGCGAGGGCGCGGAGCGCGGTGCCGCTGCCGGCGATCCGCTCGGTGACGAGCGGCGCGGGCCGGCCGATCGCGAGCTGCGTGGTCTCGGTCATGCGGGGACCGCCTTCGAGTCGGTGCCGGAACGGGAAGCGTCGGGGGCCGCGCTGTCGCCGGGCGTGGCGTCGGGGGCCGCTCCGCCGCCGCCGGGCGTGTTGCCGTCCGCTTCGCGGAGCTTCCGGCGGCTGCCGGCCAGGACGACGCGCGGGTCGAGCAGCGGGTAGACGAGGTCGACGACGAGGTTCGCGACGACGAAGACCGCCGCGGCGACGAGCACGATGCCCTGCACGACGGGGATGTCCTGCCCCTGCACGGCGGTCGCGGTGACCCGCCCGAGGCCCGGGCGTGAGAAGACGGTCTCGGTGACGACGGTGCCGGAGAACAGCTGCCCGACGATGAGCCCGGTGACGGTGAGCGCCGGCAGCGCGGCGTTCTTCAGCGCGTGCCGGAGCTGCACTCGCCAGCGGCTCGCGCCCTTGGCGTACGCGGTGTCGACGTACGGCTCGCGGAGGGTCTGCACCAGCGACTTCGACAGCAGCTGCGCGATCGTCGCCCCGGTCGGCAGGGCGAGCGTGACGGCCGGCAGGACGACGGACGCCGGGCCCGCGCCGCCGAACGCCGGGAACACGTGCAAGCCGAACGAGAACCACTGCACCAGGAGCAGGGCGAACCAGAAGCCCGGGACGGCCACGCCGACCGGGGGCAGCTGCAGGAGGAACTGACCGAGGGCACGGTTCCGGGTCCACGTCGCCAGCACCGCCAGTCCCCCGCCGAACACGATCGCGAGCAGCAGGCCCGCGACGGCGATCTGCGCGGTGGGACCGACGGCCTCGCCGATGACGTCCGTGACCGGACGGCCGACGCCGATCGAGCGGCCGAGGTCACCGGTCAGCAGCGCACCGAGGTGCTGGACGTACTGCACGAGCACCGGCTGGTCGAGGCCGTACTGGTGGCGGAGGGCGTCGAGCTGCGCCGCGGTGACGTCAGTGGCGTCCGGGCCGAGCATGATGCGGGCGGGGTCGCTCGGCAGCACGTAGAGGACGAAGAACGAGATCGTCCACGCGGCCCAGAGCACGAGGACGGCCTGGCCGATACGGGCGAGCACGTAGCGGGTCACACGGGCACCGCCTCGTGGTGCCGCTGGGCGACCCACCCCAGCTCGGGCGCCACCTTCGCGACCACATCGGCGACGATCTGCTCGTACTCCTCGCCGGCGAACTCGTACGGCAGCTCGACCCGGAACTCGTCGACCTCGGCGAGCGTGGCGTCGTGCACGAGCTGCTCGACGATCTGCTCGGCGGGCCCGACCAGGTCGGCGGAGAACAGCGTCCGGCGCGGTCCCTGCGGTCCGGCCTGCCGGGCGAGCCGCGACTCGTACCAGGTCCGGTAGCGCTCCCGGGAGACGCGGTCGGCCGAGTCGGTCGGCACGACGCACCGGCCCCAGGCGACGCGGGGTCGTCGGTCGGCGGGCAGGGCCGCACGGTACGCGGCGAGCTGGTTCCGCTGGGCCGTGCCGTAGTCGTCGGTGCCCTCGCCCGAGGTGAGGTTCCCGATGAGCAGGTTGAGCCCGGCACTGCCCGCGAACGCCGCCGACCGGAGCGAGCCGCCGCCGTACCAGACCCGGTCCACGAGGCCCGGCGCGTACGGCTGCAGCCGGGGCCGTTGGACGTTCCCCGGACTCTGGATGACGGTGTCCGCGTCGCCGAGGAACGTGCCCCGGAGGTTGTCGACGAACCGGGTCACGCGGCCGTACCCGCGGTCGAACGAGCGCCAGTCCCCGTCGAAGACCAGGTCGCCGAGGACGTCCTCGTGCGGCGCGCTCGCGGACAGGCCGACCTGGACCCGTCCGTGCGACAGGACGTCGGCGAGCGAGAAGTCCTCGGCGAGCCGGAACGGGCTCTCCCAGCCGATCGGCACGACCGCGACACCGAGCTCGATGCGGCTCGTCCGCTGCGAGGCTGCGGCGAGGAACACCGCCGCCGACCCGATGCCGTGCTCCAGGTGGCGGTGCCGGACCCAGGCGCCGTCGACGCCGAGGCGTTCGGCGGTCGCGAAGAGGTCGAGGGTCGCCTCGAGACCGTCCGCTGGGGCGTCGTCCTCGAAGTTGCCGGGCACGAGGATCGCGAGGCTCGAGACCGTCATGCGAGGACCCCTGCGGTGCGGGCCGAGCGGATCGTCCCCGGCAGCCCGAGGGTCTCCCGCAGCGTCGCGCCCTCGTCGTACGACTCCCGGTACACGCCGCGCTCCTGCAGCAGCGGGACGACGGTGTCGACGAACTCGTCGAGTCCGTACGGGTTGGTGTGCGGGACGACCACGAAGCCGTCGGTGGCCCGCTCCTGGACGTACCGGTCGATCTCCGCTGCGATGTGCTCGGGCGTCCCGACGAAGCCGCCGCGCGTCGACACCTCGATGACGAGGTCGCGGATGGAGAGCCGCTCGGCGGCGGCCCGGTCCCGCCACGACTGCACGAGGGCCGGGACGTCCCGGACGTGCCGGGCACGGCCGCGGGTGATCGCGGCACCGTCCAGGTCGGGCTCCACCTCGGGCAGCGGACCGTCCACGTCGTACCCGGACAGGTCGCGGTTCCAGACCTGCTCGAGGAACGCGATCGCCGTCGCCGGGCTGACCTGGGCTCGCCGGATGGCCCGTGCGTGCTCGTCGGCCTCGTCGGGGGTGTCGCCGAGGACGAACGTCGCACCGGGGAGGATGTGCAGCTCGTCCTTCGACCGGCCGAACCGTGCGAGCCGCGCGGTGATGTCGTCGTAGTAGGTGCGGGCGTCGCCGAACTCGGTGTGCAGGGAGAAGATCACCTCGGCGTGCGCGGCGGCGAGGTCGCGGCCCTCGTCGGAGTCGCCGGCCTGCACCACCACGGGGTGCCCCTGCGGGCTGCGCGGCACCGGGAAGGTGCCGGTCACGTCGAACTGCGGGCCGTGGTGGTCGACGTCGCGGATGCGGGAGCGGTCCGCGAAGACCCCGGACGCGCCGTCCGCCACGACCGCGTCCTGCTCCCACGAGTCCCACAGCTCCCGGGAGAGTTCGATGAACTCCGCGGCCCGGGTGTACCGGTCGGCGTGGTCGAGGAAGCCGCCGCGGCGGAAGTTCGCACCGTGGAAGGCGTCCGAGCTCGTCACGACGTTCCACCCGGCACGGCCGTCCGTGAGGTGGTCGAGCGTGGCGAGCTGCTTCGCGAGTTCCACCGGCTCGTTGAACGTGGTCTGCAGGGTGCCGACCAGCCCGATGTGGTCGGTGACCCCGGCCAGGGCGGCCAGGATCGCGAGGGTGTTGGGCCGCCCGACGACGTCGAGGTCGTGGATGCGGCCCTTCTGCTCGCGGAGCCGCAGCCCCTCGGCGAGGAACAGGTAGTCGAAGCGGCCCCGCTCGGCGTTCCGGGCGAAGTGCTCGAACGACGAGAACGCGATCTGGCTCTCGGCCCGGTCGTCGCTCCACACGGTCGTGTTGTTGACGCCGGGGAAGTGCGCGGCGAGGTGGACCTGGCGCTTGGTGCTCATGCTGATGCCTCCTGGGCGACCGGGGACGTGCCGGCCGACTGACGGACGTACCGGCTGACGGCGGGTGCGATGCCGAGCCGCGTGCGCAGGTCGGCGGTGGGACGGGATGCGACGTCGGCGCGGAGCCCCGCGGTGACGAGCGCCGGGACGAGCTGCCGGGCGATCGCGGTGGAGTCCACCGGGATGCGCAGCGGTCGCAGCCGGACCCCGGCGTACCCGGAGTCCCGCAGGTCCCCGATCCGCTCCACCAGGTCGGCGACGGTGGTGGCGAGGACCGAGGTGTCCGAGCCCGACCCGACCGCGTACGGCGTCCCGGCAGCAGCGTCGAGCGCCGCGAGCTCGTCGGCGGCGGCAGCCGCGGACGACCCGATGAGCACCGCGAGGTCGGCGAGGACCGGACGACGGGTCTCGGACCCGGCCGCCTGCTCGGCGTCGCGGACGAGCGCGAGCGCACCACGCGCCTCCAGGCCGTCGAAACCGGGTGTGACGAGCACGACGTCCGCCGCGTCGACCGCGAACCGCGCCGCGTCGGCGCGGTGCGCCAGCGCGAAGACCGGTGGCCGACCCTGCGGCGACCGCGGCACGATCGACGCTCCGTGCACCGACACGTGCTGCCCGACGAAGGAGGCGTTGTGGATGCGGTCGCGGTCGATGAAGCGGCCGGTCGTGACGTCGCGGATGATCGCGTCGTCGTCCCAGCTGTCCCAGAGGCGGGAGACGACCTCGGCGACCTCGCGCGCCTCGTCGAAGAGCGCCGCCGCGTCGTCGCCGCCGGGGCGGCGGCCGAAGAGCGCCGCCTCACGGGTCGTCGGGCTCACCTGGACCCGCCATCCGGCTCGCCCGAGCGAGACGTGGTCGAGGGTCTGGAGGCCCGTGGCGACGTGGAAGGGTTCGGTGTGCGTCACCGAGACGGTCGGCACCAGACCGACGGCGCGGGTCGCGGGTGCGACCGCGTTCGCGACGAGGAGGGCATCGAGGCGGCCGACGACGGTGCGGGTGTCGAGGTCGCCCGACTGGTCCACGGGGCCCGCGGTGAAGGAGTCCTCGATGGTGACGGCGTCGACGCCGAGGCGGTCCTGTTCGACGACGACGTCGCGCCAGTGCCGGAGGCTCGTGAGGCGGGCGGCGGTGGGGCCGCCGGTGCGGGCGGTGCCGGCGGTGCGCCAGGCTGCCGGGTGCCAGCCGGCGCCCTGCAGGGCGGTGACGAGGGTGATGCGGTCGGGCATGACGGCTGCTCCCTAGTGGGTGTGCGCGGGGTGGGCGGGTGCGCCGGCCGGTGCGGCGGCGTCGGATGCGGTGGCGCCTGCTGCGGCGGCGCCTGCTGCGGCGCCGGCCGGTGCGGCGGCGTCGGCGCCGAACTTGAAGCCGAGTCGGCCGTGGGCGAACCCGCCACCGGCCCGGATGGCCGTCGCGACCCAGGCCGCCTCGGCGAGCTCCGCCTCGTTCGCTCCGGCCGTGACCGCGCGCTGGCTGTGGCCGTCGATGCAGTAGACGCACTGCGTGGTGATGCCGACGGCGAGGGCGATGAGCTCCCGGTACTTCAGCGGGATCTCCCGCCCCTCGGCCTGGAACACCGACTCGTCGAACTGGACGAAGGCCTTCAGGATGTCCGGGGTCTGCTGCTTGTAGACCTTCGTGAAGGTCTTGTCCTGCTCGCGGTCGAGGTAGTCGGTCATGGGGGCGACGCTACGGCCGGGAGGGGCTGCCGGCGACGGGTGTTGCAGAGCGTGAACCGGGGTTGCGTCGTGTGACACGGGACGCGCTCGACCGGCCGGCGGACGCGTCACACGGCGTCACGCCGGCCGGTCCGTCCGCTCCGTCCGCTCCGTCCGCTCCGTCCGCTCCGTCCGGTGCGACGGGCGCCGCGCGCCGCGCGCCGCGCGCGCTCAGGCCGGGCGTCGGCGCGCGGCGAACCGGCCCCGCAGCGTGACGTCCTCGTACTCGCGGTGGAACACCCCGCGATCCTGGAGGATCGGGACGAGCTCGTCGACGACCGTCTCGAGCCCCCGCGGGAACTCGTCGATCATCAGGTTGAACCCGTCGGCCGCACCCGTCCGGTACCACTCCTCGACGGTGTCGGCGGCCTGCTCCGGCGTTCCGACCACGATGCGCGCGCCGTACCCGCCGAAGCCCCGGAGCACCTCCCGCAGGGACGTGTTGTGCGCGCGCACCCACCGCACGACGGTCTCGTGGTACCCGAGCGACGGCCCGTAGGTGACCGGGTCGACCTCGCGGTCGAGGATCGCCGCGGGGATCGGCGCCGCCGGGTCGAGTCCGGTCAGGTCGGCGTCGAGGTGCGTCCCGAGCGCCCGGAGCGCGTACCCGTCCGGCGCGAGGGCCTCGAGCTCGTCGAACCGTCGCTGCGCCTCGGCCTCGGTGCTGCCGAGCACGAGCGACAGCCCAGGCACGATCGCCACGTCGGCGGGATCGCGGCCGTACGTCGCCGCCGCGCGCTTCACGGCCCGGTAGTGCTCGCGCGCCGGCTCCGGCGTGAGCTCGACGGCGAAGACGCCCTCGGCGACCCGTGCGGCCAGGTCCCGCCCGTGCGGCGAACCGCCGGCCTGGAACACCACCGGGTGCCCCTGCGCCGACGGCGGGACGGCGATCGCACCGCGGAACTCGTCGGTGAACTCGCCGTGGTGCTCGACCGGCTCCCCCGTCGCGGCGGACCGCCAGAGCGCCCGCACGAGGTCGACGACCTCGCCGGCGCGGGCGTACCGCTCCGGACGGTCGGGGTTCGTCGCGACGCCGAAGTTCGCGGAGACCGAGCGGTCGTACGTCGTGACCGCGTTCCAGGCCACCCTGCCGCCGGACACCGTGTCGAGCGACAGCAGCCGTTCCGCGAGTTCCACGGGGTCGTTGTACGTCGTCGACGCGGTACCGACCAGGCCGAGGTGCGTGGTCGCGTCGGCGACGGCGCCGAGGGCGACGAACGGTTCGAGCATCCCGTAGGCGCGGACGTTCGGGTCACTGAAGGACGGGTGGTCGGCGAGGAACACCATGTCGAGCTGGCCCCGCTCGGCGATCCGCCCGAGGTCGCCCCAGAACCCGGCGGTCAGCAGGTCGGTGGGCTGGACGTCCTGCGTCCGCCACGCGGCCGGGCGCTGGCCGAACCCCTGCAGGTTGACGCCGAGGATCAGGCCCGCGTCGCGGCCGGGCGCGGTCGTCACGCCGACACCGTCGTCGGCACGGACGTCGGCGCGGTCGCGGGCCCAGGCACGGGCGCGGGCGCAGGCGCGCGCAGCCCCAGGAGCGCGCGGAGCGTCGGGCGCTCGGTCCCCGGTGGCGCGTCGGCAGGCTGCCTGGAGGCGCGGTGCGGCTCCCACGCTCCGGCATCCGCCGGCAGCGGTGCGAGCGGGTACGCCGGCCCGCCGAGCACGAGGTCGGCCCCGACCGGGGACGCGCCGGCCTGGTCGGTCCTCGCGGCCGCCACGTCGTGCCAGAGCGCGAGGACCGGCTCGCCCTGCCGGCTGGAGGGCGTCGTGAGCGGCCCACGGACCCGGTAGCCGTCCGGACCGCCGTCGTGGTCGAGCGGCCGGATCCGGCCGGTGTCGGCGAACCGGCCCGTCTCGCGGTCGCCGACGATGCTGTCGAGCGGCCAGGTACGCCAGAGTCCGCGGACGACCCCGGCGAACTCGATCGGATCGTGCCGCGCCCCGGTGACCGGCAGCCCGTGGTCGCGTGCACCGACGATGAGCCCGACCCGGGCGTCGAGCACGTGGTCGAGCGAGAGGACGCGTCGGGCCACGTTGTACGGGTGCTCGCGGGTGGGTGCCACGGCGAGCAGCAGGCCGTGCGTCGGCAGCGCCCGGCCGAGGGCGATCGCCGCGCTCGACGGGTCGAGTCGGTGTCCACGGCCGCGCTCGGGGTCGAACCGGTCGGTGCCGATCGCGAGGACCCGCGCCCCGGAGGCTTCGACCCGCTCGGCGAGCCGGGCGATGCCACCGGGCTGGACGACGGCGGCGACGAGCTCGGCGTCCGACACGGCGACGATCGTCGGTGCGGGTGTCCTGGTCACGGTGGTCCTCCCGGAGCGTCCTGGACCGGCCCGCCACCTCCGCCTCCCCAGCGGCCGTGGCGGGCCGGTACGCTCGACCGTACGGTGCACCGCGCGCCGTGCGGGTGGAGGTGTCGCACGGTTGCGTCGCGTGACGGACCGTTACGCGCGGTCGAGTGGGCTGGTGCCGTTGACGAGCAGGTCCCCCACCAGCCGGCGCTTGTGCACCCGCGGGTTGTGCGACGCCAGGGTCCGCGCGTTCCGCCAGTGCCGGTCGAGCCCGAGGGAGCGGAACGTGCCGGAGGACCCGAGGGCGTCGAACACCAGCGTCGTCGCGTCGAGCACCGCGTCGGTGACGACCGTCTGTGCCTGCGCGACCGCGGTCCAGCTCGCCTCGAGGGCGGCCCGGAGCACGGGGTCGGCCTGCCCGCCCGCCACCGGAAGCACGGGGTCCGACTCCGTGCCGGATCCTGCCCGGAGCGCGGTGTGCCGGTCCACCGCCGTGTCGACCGGGCCGAGGCTCGCGGTGAAGGCGGCGTCGGCGGCGTAGACGCGTGCGGCGACGGTGCCGATGGTGGCGAGCAACTCGGGGTCGCGGGTCGGGTCGGCGGTCGTGCCGTTGTGGTGCCCTCGTGCCCGCGAACGAAGCGCCTCGATGCCCTCGCGGAGGGCCGCGCGCCCGATCCCGACGAGGATCGCGTGCATCACCGTCTGGTAGTACTGCTCCTGGTACGGGTACCGCGTGGCGTAGGGCAGCACCCGTTCGTCGGGCACGTGCACGTCGGCGTACGCGACGCTCCCGCTGCCCGTAATCCGCTGCCCGAAGCCGTCCCAGTCGTCCCCGATCCGGACGCCCGGGTCGTGGGCGTCGACCAGGGCGACGAACCGCGCACCCGAGTCGTCGAGCGCGAGCACGGTGACCCACCGGGCGTAGATGCTGCCCGTCGAGTAGAACTTCCGGCCGGTCACTCGCCACCCGCCGTCCGGGTCCGGGGTGATCCGCGTCGTGATGTCCGCCCCGGAGGGGTTCGGCGACTCGCTCCAGCCGCCACCGACGAACTCGCCGCCGCCCAGGCGCTGGACGATGTCCCGGTCGAACGCGGTGCCCTCGGCGTGCACCCGGTCCTCGATGAACGAGAAGTGGTTCCGCCACACGTGCGCCAGGTTCGGGTCGACCTCGGCGATCTCCGCGATCGCTCGGAACACGTCCGAGAGTCGGGCCCCGACGCCACCCCACGCGACCGGGGTCCGCCACCTGGCGAACCCGGCGTCCACCAGCCAGCCGAGCTGCTCCGTCGCGAGGCGTTCCTCCCGCTCACGCTGCCGGGCATCGGCGCCGATCCGCTCGATGACGGGGCGGAGCGGGGCGATCAGCTCCTCGTAGCGGTCGTCCGCCGGGACAGCACTCGGGCACATGGCGGCACGCTACTGCAGCCCCGACGACGGGCGGCGGGGCGGACGCAACCCCGGGCAACGGGACGCAACCGGGCGTCACACTCCGATGCGAACGGCGAGTGCGGCAGCGCGGCCCGGTCTGCCAGGATCAGCGGATGCTCTCGTACTTCCTGACCCACGCCGAGGTCGTCGTGGAGCCCGCGGCACCGATCGAGTCGTGGGGGTTGTCCGTCGACGGCCGAGCGCGGGCGGCTGCGGCGCACGAGGTCGCCTGGCACCCCGGTGTCCGGCGGATCGTGTCGAGCACCGAGCGGAAGGCCGTCGAGACCGCCGAGGCCCTCGGCGCCGCCGTCGTTGTCGTCCCGGGTGTCGACGTCGAGCTCGGTGAGATCGACCGCAGCGCCACGGGCTACCTCCCGCTCGACGAGTTCGAGGACGTCGTCGGGAGGTTCTTCGCCGAGCCGGAGCGCTCGGTCCGGGGCTGGGAGCGTGCCGTCGACGCGCAGGACCGGATCGTCCGAGCGGTCCGGCGACTGTCCCGGGAGGCAGGGGGTGCCGTCACGGTCGTCTCGCACGGGGCGGTCGGGGCGCTGCTGCTCGCCGACCTCCAGGGGGTGCCGATCTCCCGTGCCCTGGACCAGCCGGGCATGGGGTGCGTCTTCGCCTTCGACCCGGAAGTGTGGCGCGCGACGTCCGGCTGGACCCGCGTGCCACTCCGCTGAGCGACCGCATCGTGGCCTCGTGCGACATCATCGACGTCGTGCGACTGCGACGGTGTCGTTCCGGATCGGACATGCGGAGCCCGACCGGGCCGGGCCCCGGCGGCGGTCAGGCGGGCAGGCGCTCCCCCGCCTCGACGGCCACGTCCAGTCGGTTCTCCGCCGGCGGCAGCGGGCACGTCGCGTGCTCCGTGTAGGCGCACGGCAGGTTCGTCGCCCGGTTGAAGTCGATCCTGGTGGCGCCCGACGCGTCCGGCGCCGGGATGTCCAGACTCCGGTTCGCCGCGTACGTGGTGACCCCGCTCGTCCGGTCGGTGAAGAGCACGTGCAACCCGTCGCCGTGCCCGTTGAACGCGAGCAGCGCCCGCGGCCCGTCCAGGTCGAACGTCAGCACGCCCGGCGCCTGGTACACGTGCTGCAGGCCGTCGACGACCGAGCCGACGGTGACCTCGCGCGGCGTCTCGAACGGCTCGAAGTGGGCGTCGACGACGAAGTGCTCGGACGGCTCGTACGAGGGCGTCCCGGTGTACGACACCAGCGTCGGGTTCGAGGGGCGCCGGGGCCGGATGACGTCGCTGCCGCCGCGCCGGGCGACCTCGATGACGACCGTCTCGTCGCCGTCCTGCCACACCACGTTCGTGCTCGACCGTTCCGGCAGTGGGCCGAACCGGTGCGTGCCGGAGACCCGGGCTCCGTCGACCTCGATCGACTCGCCGTCGTCGAGCGCCACGACCGGGCCGTCCGCCGAGGTCGACCACGCACCGGGAGCGTCGTCGAACCGCTCCGGCGTCGGCGTCAGCCACCGGATGCTCGTGATCGCGAGGAACCCGTGCTCGCTCGCCCGGGCCTGCTCGTGGGCGTCGTGCCACGCGGCCCAGTCGGCAGCGAAGGAGGATGCGGTCGGCGTCGTCGTGCTCATCCCACGACGGTACGTCGTCGGGCTGCGCTTCCGCGATGCCGATCGTCTCCGGGCGTCACGGGATCAGCGGCGCGCAGTCACCAGGGGTGGGCGATGCTGCGGGCGCGAGGGCTCCGGACCCGAGCTCCCGGAACGGTCGCCGGGACAGGGGTGGTGGGGACCGCCGGAGCTGCGTCGAGCGCCGTCGCGAGCACCGCGCAGGCCGCCCCGCGTGCCACGGCTGCTTCGCCGTGGGTGGTCGTCTCGACGGCGACCCGCGACCCCTCGGGAAGACGACCGGTGAGTCCGGCCCGGACCGCGTCGAGGAACACCGTTCCGCCGGCGATCGCGGCGCTGCCACCGATGACGACGTCGGTGACGTCGAGGAGCTCGACGACGTGGGCGAGTGCGGTGCCGAGGGCTGTTCCGCCGGCCGCGACGAGCGAGCGGCCGGCATCCGAGGCGCACAGGGCCTCGTAGGCCGCCCGCACCGCCGCCGGACGGTCGATCGCGATCCCAGGCGGCAGCACGCCGGCGCCGATGGCTCGCTCGACCTGCTGCAGCGGCTGGCACGCCTCCCACACCGCCGTCCACCGCCCGTGCGCGTGCACCGGCATCCCGCCGAACTCGCCGGCGTTCCCGGTCGCACCCCGCACGACCGAACCCCCGGCGACGACGGCGGCGCTGATGCCGTGCCCGAGCGTCACGCTCACGAGCCCGGTGGTGTCCGTGGTCGTCCACGCCTCGCCGAGGCCCGCCGCGACACCGTCCTTCTCGAGGAGCACCGGCATCCCCGTCCGGCGACGCACTTCGTCGGCGAGGGGCAGGCCACCCCACCCGGGGAGCTGGACCGGCGCAGCGAGCGTCTGGTGCAACGGGTCGAGCGGTCCTGGTGCGGCGATGCCGATCCCGAGGAGACGGTCGCGGACGGCCGGTGCCGCAGCCGTGTGCTCGGCGAGCGGCGTCGCGACGAGCCGTTCCGTGACCGCGACCATGGCGTCCACGATCTCGACGGGACCACGGAGCGGACCGGTGTCGACGTGCTCGGTGGCGCGGACGGTACCGGCGAGGTCGACCAGCACCGCCACCACCCGCGCCGGGTCGAGGTGCAGTCCGACGGCGTACCGCGCGTCGGCGGCGATGCGCAGCACGCGATGGGGATCGCTCGCGAGCACACGGTCCTCGCGGACGAGGCCCTGCGACAGCAGCCGGGCGGCGATGTTCGACACCGTCTGCGCGGTGAGCCCGGTGGCACCGGCCACGGCGGCTCGGGTGACCGGGCCCCGCCGCCGCACGACGTCGAGGACGAGCGCACGGTTGAGCGTTCCCACCCGGGCGTTGTTCGTTCCGCGCTGCAACACGGGTTGTGCCGGTCGTTGACGGGACTGCTCCATGGTCCCTAGCATCGCAGCAACTCGATTTAATCGATCAATTCGATTGAATCGAACTCGGCCACATCGGGGTGGCCACGACGCGAAGGGACGCTCGTGACGACGACGACACGATCCGGAACCGAAGCACGACCGATCCGCCAGGAAGCCGCCGCGGCGCGCTCGGCACGGCAACGACGACGACGGGAGAAACACCCCTGGACCGTCGCCGAGAAGCGCCGGCTCCGCGTCGGCCTCGCCTTCATCTCGCCGTGGATCATCGGCGTCCTCGTCTTCATCGGCTACCCGCTCGTGTACTCGTTCGCGATCAGCCTCACCCGGTACTCCGGCATGAACGCCATCACCTGGGTCGGGTTCGGCAACTACATCGCGGCGTTCATCGACCCCCTCGTGCACACCGCCGTCGGCAACACCCTGTTCTTCGCCGTGATCGCCGTGCCGGTCGGGATCGTCGTGGCGATCGTCATCGCGATGGCGATGAACCAGGACGTCCGTGAGATCAGCTGGTACCGGACCGCGCTGTACATCCCGTCCCTCATCCCCACGTTCGCGCTGGCGTTCATCTTCGTGGTGCTCGTCAACCCGCAGACCGGGCTCGTGAACCAGGTCATGAAACTGGTCGGCATCCCCGCGACGAACCTGCTCGGCGACCCCACGACGGCGAAGCTCGTCATCGTCGCGCTCGCGCAGATGGGTGCGGGCAACGCAGCCCTGATCTTCCTCGCCGGGCTGCGCGGGATCCCGAAGACCCTGTACGAGGCGGCCCGCGTCGACGGCGCCGGACCGGTCCGGCAGTTCTTCGCACTGACGCTGCCACTGCTCTCCCCCGTCATCCTGTTCAACCTCATCACCGGGATCAGCAACGGCCTGCAGGTCTTCACGGAGGCGTACGTCATCTCGTCCGGCACCGGCGGCCTCGGCAGTCCGGACAACGGGACGCTCTTCTACATGCTCTACCTCTACAAGAACGCGTTCAGCTACGCGCAGCTCGGCTTCGCGAGTGCGATGGCAGTGCTGCTGTTCCTGGCCGGGATGCTGCTGTCGGGCCTCGTGTACTGGCTCTCGAAGCGGTTCGTGAACTACGACGTGACCGGAGAGTGACGCGATGAGCCTGCACACGAAGTCCGCCCCCACCGTCACGGCCTCGGTGGAGACCGTCCGTCCAAACCGTCGTCGTGACCGCCGCGGCGAGCGCTCCCGCAACGCCGACGGTTCGGTCCGTTCGCCGCTGTCGTCCGTCATGGCGCGCGTGGTGCTCGTCGGGATGAGCCTGCTGTTCCTCGTGCCGATCTACTGGATGGTCATCTCGGCGCTGAAGGGGAACACCGAGCTGGGTGCGTTCCCGCCCACGTGGTTCCCGCACTGGCTGGACTGGTCGAACTTCGGTGAAGCGGTGAACGCGATGCCGTTCTTCACGTTCTTCCGGAACACGCTGGTCATCACGGTCTGCGTGACGGTGTTCTCGATGGTGTCGAACCTCGTCATCGCCTACGGGTTCGCGTGTCTCGAGTGGCGTGGCCGTGACCGCTTGTTCTACGTCGTCCTGGCGACGCTGTTCATCCCGTTCCCGGTGACCCTGATCCCGATGTTCGACCTGTACGCCCGGCTGGGGTGGATCAACACGTTCCTGCCGTTGATCGTGCCGAGCCTGTTCGGGTCGGCCTTCTACGTGTTCCTGTTGCGGCAGTTCCTGCTGCAGATCCCGAAGGACCTGCTCAACGCCGCGCGGATGGACGGTGCGTCCGAGTGGGGCATCCTGTGGCGGATCGTGTTCCCGCAGGCACGCGCGGCCCTCGTCACCGTGGGCATCTTCGCGGCGGTGGGCGCGTGGAACGACTTCCTCGGTCCCCTCATCTACCTGCAGGACCAGAACGTGCAGACACTGTCGATCGGTCTGCAGGTGTTCCGCCTCAACAACTCGCAGGACTTCCAGTTCAACCAGCTGATGGCGGCGTCGGTGCTGATCATCCTGCCGTTGGTGGTCCTGTTCTTCGTCTTCCAGCGGAGCTTCCTCCGCGGTGTGCAGATCGGGAGCTTCAAGTGAGCAGCGCATTCGACCGTCGTACGTTCCTCCGCGGTGCCGCCGCGACCGGTGGGGCCGGAGCGCTCGCGTTGCTCGCGGCGTCCTGCGCGTCGGACTCGGGGGCGCGCAGCAACCCGAACGAGGTGACGATCTGGGGTGTCACGGGAACGTTCGTGCCGTTCCAGACGAAGGTGATCAAGCAGTTCACGGCGCTCCACCCGGACATCGACGTGAAGGTGAACGTCGTGCCGTCGCAGGGCACCGGTGACGCGACGAGCATCATCACGGCGGTCCGCGGTGGGACTGCACCGGACCTGTGGCTCCTCGACCGGTTCAGTGCGGCGCAGTACGCGGCCATCGGTCTCATCGAGCCGATCGACGATCTGATCGAGGAGTTCGAGGACCAGTCGAAGGAGGAGTTCCTGGCGCAGTGGCTCGGCTTCACCATCGGTGAGGTCACGTACGAGGGGAAGACGTACGGGCTCCCGCACGACACCGACGCCCGGGGGATGTTCGTGAACCGGAAGATGCTCAAGGGTGCCGGCATCGATCCGGACGAGTTCGACTGGGAGCACAACGGCCCGGCGACGTTCGACCGGGTGTGGGAGGTCAGCGAGCGGCTGACGAAGAAGTCCGGCGGCAACTACACCCACATGGGTCTGCTGCCCTGGTACGGCGAGGGCTGGCCGTTCACGTGGGGTCTCGGTCTCGGCGCCTCGTACTTCGACCAGCAGGATTCCCGGATGACGATGGACTCGAAGAGCGTCCGGAGCATCTTCGAGTTCTACGAGGACTGGGCGGGCCGGTACGGCTACAAGGCCGCCGACACCTTCATCGCGACGTACGAGCCGACCGGGCACCCGCCGGGGCAGACCGCGTTCATGGCCGACCGGATGGCGTTCATGGTGAGCGTCCCGTCGACGATCCAGGGGTTCGACAACTTCGGGCCGAAGGACCTCGACTGGGGTGTCTCGTACCTGCCGACGCAGCAGGCGGGCGACGACAAGTACACGTGGTCCGGCGGCTTCGCGCTCTGCATGCCGAAGGGGTCGAAGAAGAACCGCGCCGTGTGGGAGCTGATGAAGTACTTCACCAGCAAGCGCGGCCAGGAGACCTACATGGTGCCGGCGACCAGCGTGCCGTCGAACATCGCTGCGCTGCAGGACCCGAAGGGGTCGGCGAAGTCGATCCGGTTCTTCGTCGAGTCGATGAGCGCGTCCACCTGCCGTCCGCCGCTGCCCGTGGGTGGTGCCTGGTGGGACTCCCTCGCCGACGCTCGGTCGAGCGTCCTGCTCGGCAGCGCCAGCCCGCAGGAGGCCGTCGAGCGGGCGCAGGCCCGGGTCGACCCGATGATGCAGACCTACTCGCCGTTCACGCTCCCGAACGACTACGACAAGGTCCGGATCTGACGCCGAGCGACCAGGAGCAGCACGACCACCAGCACCAGCACCAGCACCAGGAAAGGCCACCATGCCCAGCACTCCCCTCCGCGTCGCCGTCGTCGGCTTCTGGCACGTCCACGCCGGCGACTACGCGCGCCAGGTCGTCGAGCACCCGGACACGGAGCTCGTGGCCGTCTGGGACGACGACCCCGAGCGCGGTCGCGAGGGAGCCGACCGGTTCGGCGTCCCGTTCACCGACGACCTCGACGCGCTGCTCGCACGCGACGACGTCGACGCCGTGACGATCACGACGTCGACCGACGTGCACCTCGACGTCATCGGCCGCGCCGCCCGCGCGGGCAAGCACGTCTTCACCGAGAAGCTCCTCGCTCCCACCGTCAAGGAGTGCGAGGAGCTCGTCGCCGCCTGCGCATCGGCCGGTGTCGCGCTGGTGGTCTCCCTCCCGCGGCTGTACCACGGGTACACGGCGGCGATCCGACGCGAGATCGAGGAGGGTCGACTCGGAGAGGTCAACACCGCCCGGGTGCGACTGTCGCACGACGGCGCCCTCGCACCGTGGCTCCCCGAACGCTTCTTCGACCCGCAGACCGCGGTCGGCGGGGCCCTCACCGACCTCGGCTGCCATCCCGTCTACCTGACGCAGCTGTTCCTCGGCGCCGAACCGGACACCGTCGAGGCGGTGTACCGATCGGTCACCGGCCGGGCGGTCGAGGACCACGCGGTCGTCACCGTCGGCTACCCGTCCCAGGCCATCGGGGTCATCGAGGCGGGCTTCGTCGCGGGGACCCCGTTCACGATCGACGTCGCCGGGACCGGCGGCTGGCTCGCCTACTCCGACGCGGACGGCCGCCTCACCGCCGGCGGGACCGCCTACGGCGACGGCGTGGTCGATCTGCCGATCCCGGAGGACGGGCAGGACGCCTTCGGACAGTGGGTCGACCACATCCACGCGGGGACGCGCGCCGACGAGAACGTGGCCCGCGCCGTCGACCTCACCCGGCTCGTCGTGGCCGCCAACGCGGCAGCACGCGAGCACACCCCCGCCAACGCGGCAGCACGCCAGCACACCCCTGCCAACGCGGCAGCACGCGAGCACACCCCCGCCTGAACACCGCACCGACCACCAGCACGCCCCACCATCAGCACGCCCCACCATCAGGAGTCCTCACCATGCCCACTGACACCATCCGCGTCGGCCTCATCGGCGGCGGCGGGATCGCCACCGTCCACATCGCCGGGTACGCACAGCACCCGGACCTGATCCGCATCACCGCCGTCGCCGACGCAGTGCCGTCGACCGCCGAGGCACGTGGCACCGAGCTCGGCGTCCCCGCGTTCACGGACTACCGCGACCTGCTGGCACGCGACGATGTCGACGCGGTCGACATCTGCCTGCCGCACCACCTGCACCGCGACGCCATCGTCGCCGCAGCCCGCGCCGGCAAGCACGTGCTGTGCGAGAAGCCGCTCTGCCTGAGCCCGGACGAGGCCCGCGACGTCCAGGCCGCCGTCACCGAGGCCGGCATCACGCTCATGTGCGCCCACAACCAGCTGTTCATGCCGGCGGTCGCCAAGGCGAAGGACCTCATCGACTCCGGCACGCTCGGCACGGTCTACGAGGTGCGGACCACGGACAGCTTCCGCAACGACTTCGACCCGTCGAACATGGGCTGGCGGGCGCACGCTGCGCAGAGCGGCGGCGGCGAGCTCATCGACACCGGCTACCACCCGAGCTACCTGCTGATGCACCTGGCCGGCGGGGTGCCGGTGCAGGCGACGGCGATGCTGTCGACCCACCGTCTCGACTTCATGGAGGGCGAGGACTCGGCCCAGGCGCTGTTCCGGTTCGACAACGGCGCGGTCGGGCAGCTCGTGACCAGCTGGGCGTACGAGCCTGCGGCCGGGACGGAGCGGTTCAGCGCGGTCGGGTCGCTCGGCTCGCTCACGAGCGACGGCACCACCCTCCGGTGGGACCTGCTCGACGGGACCAGCGAGACCGTCACCTTCGAGGACGTCGACACCTTCGCTGCGGAGATCGAGGCGTTCGGCCGGTGCCTCCGAGACGGCGCCCGCCCGATCCACACGGAGCGCGAGGGCATCGCGGTGCTCGGGATGATCCTCGCGGCCTACGAGGGTGCGCGTAGCGGCACGATCGCGCCGGTCCTGTCCGTCGACCAGGCGGTCGCCGCCTGACCGGCGCGGCCATGCGGCACTCGACCTGACCAGGCCTGGAGGCGCGACACGCGTCGGACGCACACCGCGCCTCCAGGCCGGGGTCGGCTTCAGACCGTCCGGGTCGCGCCCGTCACCGGGCCCGGCTCCGCGTCCTCGTCGTCGGCGGCCTGCAGGACGTCCTCGGCCTGCCGGAGGAGGTGGTGCACGGCGAGCCCGATCGACCGGCCGCCGACGACCGCGACGAGCAAGCAGAGGAGCGCGAGGACGGCGGCCGTCGGGATCCACGCCCAGGGCAGCGCGAGCACCCGGAGCCAGTCGATGAGTGCGGTGGCGACGGCCGCGGCGGGGAACACGAACGACCAGAAGCCGAGCGAGAACGACAGTCGGACGTAGCGCGGCAGCAGTGCGAGCTGGACGAGGAAGAGCAGCGCGCCGAGGCCCGCGACAGCCTGCACGGGCAGCGTCACGGCGTCGCCGGTGAGCGCGAACAGCGACACGGTGGCGACGGCGGGCGGTGCGACGAGGATCGCCATCGTCGGGACGAGCGGTCCGGGCAGCGTCGGCCGGAACGACAGCCGGAGCAGGAGCAGCCCGGTCATCACGCCCCAGAAGAACACGCCGACGCCGAAGCAGGACCAGGACAGCCACGTCGCGCCGACCTCGTGCGTGGCGACGGAGCCGACCAGGGCCGCGGCGACGGTCGGCAACAGGTAGCCGCCGTGCACGGACTCGAGCGCGAGCCGACCCTCGACCCACGTCGCGAGGAGCCAGGCGGCGAACCCCGCGGCGACGGCCACGGCGAGGAGGACGACGGCCTCGCCGCCGACCGGCCAGAACCGGGCGAGGTCGACACCGAGCAGCATCGCGGTCGCGGGCACGAGCGCGGCGAGCGGGCCCTGCGCCGGGTGGCGGAGCTGGTCGACGAGCCGTTCGCGCCGCCGCACCCGGACGCCGCGCAGGACGTGGGCGCCGAGCATCCACACCCAGGCGACGGCGGCGACCGCCCAGAACACATGCGGGAGGAACGGCGGCAGGTCGAGCACGGGGACCGCGTACGACCAGGTCTCGGCGGAACCGGCGAGGCCGAACGGGACGGCGAGGGTGTTGAGCGGGAGGCGCGTGGTGGGACGTGGCATGGCGGTCCCATTGTCCCGGGTCCGCGCGGCTGCGTCGCGCGAGCGCGAACCCGCTCAGCCGGCGGGGTGGTCGCGACCGACCAGCGGCCTGGAGGCGCGGGGCGGGGCCGCAACGCGCCTCCAGGCCGTCAACGGCGTCGGTTCAGGACGACCGCAGCGACCGCGGCCGCCGCCCCGGCCCACACGAGGGGGCGC
This sequence comes from Curtobacterium sp. UNCCL20, assembly GCF_900101675.1. Lineage (GTDB taxonomy): Bacteria > Actinomycetota > Actinomycetes > Actinomycetales > Microbacteriaceae > Curtobacterium. The sequence goes on from NZ_FNKG01000004.1 coordinate 197,204, forward strand.
GTGACGCGCCGTCGCTTCGCGACCCAGCCGCCGTTCGTCGCGTTGCCCACGTCGGCGGGCGCGAGCAGGTTGCCGTCGGTCGGCGCACCCTTCCCCCGCAGGGCGAACGTCTCGACCATCGGCTTCGTGATCTTGTGGAACAGGCCCGGGAACACGTACTGCAGCGGCACGAGCGACGCCTGGATCCGTCCGACGAACCGGTAGCGCTTCGGGTGCAGCGCCGCGGTGACGACGGCGCGGCCGGCCCGCTCCACGGACACCGTCGGCGGCAGCGGGTGCGAGTTCTTCCCGGTGTAGTTGGCGCCGTTCTGGTAGATCGGGGTGTCGATGGTCGAGGGCAGCAGCGCGGTGAAGCGGATGCCGGTGCCGGCAAACTCGTCGCCGAGCGTGTCGACGAGCCCGAGCGCCGCGTGCTTGCTCGTGACGTACGCCGACTGGTACGGCGCGGACAGCAGCGACTGGATCGAACCGACCAGCACGTAGGTGCCCTTGCCCCGCTGCTGCCAGTGCGGCAGGAGGGCCTTCACGGCGTTGACGTGCCCGTACAGGTTCGTGTCGACGACCCGCTTGAAGGAGTCGACGGGAGTCTGGTCGAAGAGCCCGTAGACGAAGAGCCCGGCGTTGCCGACGAAGACGTCGATCCGGCCGAACCGGGTCGTGGTCGTGGCGACGAGGTCGTTCACCTGGTGCTCGTCCGCGATGTCCGTGGGGATCGCGACGGCCTCGGCACCGAGGGCGCGGCACTCGGCGGCGGCGGCCTCGAGGCTGTCGTGGCTGCGCGCGGCGAGCACGAGCGTCGCGCCCTGCCGGGCGAACTCGTGCGCGGCGGCCCTCCCGATGCCGCTCGATGCTCCGGTGACGACGACGATCTTCCCGCGGAACCGATGAGTCATGGCGTCGTTGCTACGCGGACGACCTCCGTCGCCGTCCAGGTCCGCGTACCCCTGTAGCGTCGGGGTGGACGACGAGGAGCGAACGGTGCACGGGGACGCAGTGGACACGATGGGGATCGACGGTGTCTGGTTCGATCCGCTCTGGCGGGTCGAGGTGCAGCTCACCCCGCTCGAACGGCGGCTGCTCGAGACGTGGCCGGTCCGGCGGCTCGCGTTCATCGCCCACGCCGGGGCCGCCTCGATCACGACGACGCAGTCGTACTCGCGGCTGGAGCACTCGCTGGGGGTGCTGGCGCTCGTCGCCCACTTCGCCCCCGACGACCACCTCGCCCGCGCCACCGCGCTGCTGCACGACGTCGGGCACCTGCCGTTCAGCCACAGTCTCGAGGGACTCGGCGGGCTCGAGCACCACGGCCTGGGGCGACGGGCGATCCGGTCGCTGGCGGCGGAGGTGGACGGGGACGACGGGGTCGATCCGCTCGACGCGCTCGACGCGTTCGACGGCGAGGCGGTCATCGCGCTCGACGAGGGCGCCGAGCCGTCCGTGCTGACCCCGCGAGCCGGCGGGCTGAAGCTCGACCACCTCGACTCGTTCCTCCGCAGCGGACAGGCACACGGTCGGACGACGACGCCCCCGCACGAGCTGCTCCGCCGGCTCCGGCTGGTGGACGGCACGGTCGACGCCGACGCGGACGACGCCCTCGAGCTCGCCGACCTGGCCGTCCGCGAGGCCCTCGCACAGCGCTCGGCCGCCAACCTCGTCCCGGTGACCGTCCTGCGCGACCTGGTGGCCCGGCTCCTCGGCGACGGTGCCCTGTCCTCCGGGGAGTTGACGGGGATGACCGACGACACGCTCTGGGGCAGGCTCCTCACCGAACCGGCGACCGCGGCCGACGCCGAGCTTCTGCGACGTCGCCCCCAGGCATGGCGGATGGTCCCCTCGGCCGGAGCACCGGGTCGGGCGGCGGCGGGCGGTGCGGCGGCGGGCGGTGCGGCGGCGGGCGGTGCGGTGGCGGGCGCTGCTGCGCTGCGGCACGTCGTCCGGCGGAGCTACCTCGACCTGCCGACGATCGACGGGCGGCCGATGCGTGACGAGCGTGTCGCCGACCTCGGGAGGGCGCTGCCGATCGACGTGGTGGTGGAGCGCGCGGGCTGAGCGCTGCCCCGGCCAACCGCGGGCCACGTGGGAGTGTCCGCACGTCGAAGCCGTTCGTGCGCCCGCGCGCTCCGAGTGCGACGATGGAGCATGCGCAAGGACGACCTCACCGTCGACGAGGCAACGGTCATCGCCGAACACGCCCGGGACGGCGTACTCGAGCTCGACGACCCCGAGGTGCGGAAGGTCGTCGACCAGGCGAACCGGGTGCTCGTCCGGGCCCAGATGTGGGGCGAGGAGCGGAGCCCGAAACTCCGTCGCCGCCGCCGTCTCATCGCGATCGGCGCCCTCGTGATGGTGCTCGTCTGGGTCGCCGGGCTGCTCGTGCCGCTCGCGGTCCGCTTCGGCTGACCGCGGCGCACCCGGAAGCCGCGGTTGCCCAGGGGCCGCGGACCGAGTTGAATCGGGACGATGACCAGCACGGCCGGCCCGACCGCGACGACCGCGACCTGGACAGTGACGACCCGGGACGACACCGGTCCGATCGTGCTCAGCGGGCTCCGGACGTCTTGGGCACCCCTCGCGAAGCAGTCCGTGGTCGCGGCGCTCGTCGTCGCCGCAGCGGTGAGCAGCACGCTCCTGCCCTGGCTGACCGTCACCGACGCGCCCCGGATGTGGACCGGCGTCGGCATCGCGGTGATCGGGATCGTCCTCGCCGCGCTGATGGCCCGCTGGCCGGCGCTCGCCCGCGCGGAACTCGTCGTCCCCGCGATCGACTTCGTCGCGATCGGACTGCTCCGCTACGGCACCGGCGACACCCGCTCGGTCTTCCTGGCGGTCGTCGTCCTCCCCGTGATCTGGATCGCCGCGTGGCCGGGCCGACGGCACGTCGTCTACCCGCTCGTCGGGACCTGCGTCACGCTCCTGCTGCCCTACGTCCTGCAACTGACCGAGCCCCGACCCTCCGAACTCGTCCGCCTGGCGTTCGCCGTGATCGTCTACGGCGCGACCGCCGCCGTCACGAACGAGCTGTCCCGTCACGCCGGCATCCGGCTCGACGATGCCCAGCGCCGCCGCCGCGTCGCGGAGAGTGAGATCGACCGCGCCGCCATCGTCCAGCAGTCGCTCCTGCCCACGTCGACCGCCGGCCTGCCCCGCGAGCTCCGTGCCCTCGGCGTGTGCATCCCCGCGCGGAGCGTCGGCGGTGACTTCTACGACTGGTTCCCGACCCCCGGAGGCGCTGCCTTCACCCTGGGCGACGTGATGGGCAAGGGCGTCGGGGCGGGCATGATCGCCGCCGCGGTGCGCTCGGTGATCCGCAGCACGGTCGACGAGGCGGACCCCGCGATCGCCGTCCGTCGGGCAGCCGCGGGGCTCGCGAGCGGGTCGTCCGACCTCACCAGCGGGCAGTTCACGACCTGCTTCCACGTCCGTGTCGACACCGACGGGCACGCCCGCTGGGTCGATGCCGGGCACGGGCTGACGCTCCTCCGCACGACGGACGGCGCTGTGCGTCCACTCCGCTCGGGGCACCTGCCGATCGGGGTCGGGTCGAGCTGGACGAGTGAGACGACGGACCTGGCGCCCGGCGACGCGATCGTCAGCGTGAGCGACGGCGTGCTCGACCTGTTCGGCGGGGACCTCGACTCGCTCGACCGCTTCGAAGCCTGGGTCGCTGCGCGGCCCGACCCCCAGCAGCTGGTCGACGGCATCGCCGAGCTGGCGCACGATGGTGAGCACCCGGACGACGTCACGATGCTCTGCATCGCGTACCGCCCCTGACGAACGACGAACGACGCACCACGCACCACGCACCACGCACCACGCACGACGCACGACCAGCAGTCCCGCCCGGAACACACCCAGGAGGCACCGATGGACGACCACCTCGACCGACGACGGTTCGTGTCACTCGGCCTCGCCGGAGCAGCGACCGCTGCGCTCGGCACCGCGAGTGCGCTGAGCGGCGCGGGCGCCGACGCAGCACGTGCCGCGACCGGCGCCACCGCCGCTCCCTCGGCCGTGCTCCTCGCCGCGGACGAGTTCGACGGCCCCGCCGGTTCGGCCCCGAACCCGGCGATCTGGCGGTTCGACCTCGGCGGCAACGGTTGGGGCAACGCCGAACTCGAGACCTACACCGACTCCCGCAGGAACTCGGCGCTCGACGGCAGGGGCAACCTCGTCATCACGGCCCGACGCGAGGCGGATGGGTCGTACTCGTCCGCTCGTCTGAAGTCCGAGGGCACCTACTCGGCGCAGTACGGGCGCGTCGAGGCGCGCATCCGGATCCCGCGCGGGCAGGGCATCTGGCCGGCCTTCTGGATGCTCGGCGCCGACATCGGCCAGGTCGGCTGGCCCGCGTGCGGCGAGATCGACGTCATGGAGAACGTCGGGTACGAGCCCGCCGTCGTGCACGGAACGGTGCACGGGCCCGGCTACTCGGGCGCGCAGGGCATCTCGGCGGCGTACACGAACCCGAGCGGTGCCGCGTTCGCCGACGACTTCCACGTCTACGGGGTCGACTGGCGGCCGGACTCCGTCACCTGGACGGTTGACGGAGTCGCCTACCGCACCGTCACCCGGGCCGACGTCGGGTCGAACCCGTGGGTGTTCGACAAGCCGTTCTTCGTCGTGCTGAACGTCGCTGTGGGCGGTTCGTGGCCCGGCTCCCCCGACGCGTCGACCCGGTTCCCGCAGCAGATGACGGTGGACTGGCTCCGGGTGTACCAGAACGCGTGACGCTCAGGACCGGCTGCGGTCGTTCCGTGCGATGAGCCAGAGGTACGTGCTGTGGCCGACGAGGGCCAGCCCGAAGAAGACCGCTCCGACGGCGTAGACCCGGTCGAGCTTGCCCTGCCCGATGACGAGCATCACGATGCAGAAGACCACGGCGACGGCGAGCACGCCGACCTGCACCGTCGACCAGATCCGTCGGAAGCGCGGCATGCCCGTCTCGTTCACGTGGCCATTCTGCCCGACGGCAGCTGCGGTCAGTGCTTCTCGGGGTCGTGGCCCCAGTTCATGAGCGACCAGCGCCACGGGGTGTCGTGCACGTCGCCGTCCGGTCGCTGCTCGGAGTGGCGGGCGACGTAGCCGACGACCTTCCGCATGTGGGCGTAGTCGGCGTCGGTGTGGTCGCTCTGCTTCTGCTCGAGGATCCGGACGATGTGCCGTCCGCTCTCGTGTCCGGTGGACTCGCCGCCGCCGGACGGTTTCTGCCCGACCTGCTTCGACTCGTCGGTGTCGAGCCAGTGCCGGAGCTGGGACGCGGTCATGTTCACCGCGTCGGCGAAGTCCTTGCGGGTCTGCTGCTCGTCGTCGCTCATGCCCCGAGCGAACCCCGGACACCTGGACGGCGGCGCAGGAGGCGGACCGTCCCTGGTCCCCGGCCCGCGGATGGCAACGTTCCGGGAATGGAACGACGCCCGCGCGTGTCGAACTCATCACCGAACGCGAAGGAGCACACCATGAGCCTCGACCTCCACGAGAGTGCCGGCATCGACGACGAGCGCACCTGCCTGCCGAAGCCGGTGCTGGCGAGTCTGCACGACGACACGACGCCGTCCTTCGGACGCTGGCTGGGCCAGATCAACAGTCACGGCTGACTGCTCAACAGTCACGGCTGACTGCTCAACAGTCACGGCTGACTGCTCAACAGTCACGGCTGATCTGGTCGTTCCTGTTTTCTGCCTGGAGGCGCGGTGCCAGCTGGCACCGCGCCTCCAGTCTGTCCTGGGCCGGGCCGGATTCGTTTCCGTGCGCGCCGCGCACTGCTACGGTGCACCCATGTCCTGGGGTCGGCTGTACTTCGCGGTGCAGGCCCTCGGCGGGGCGGCCTGGTGGATCGCGGTCTTCTCGATCCCTGCCGTCCGGACCGCGACGCTCGGGTCGCTCGACCCGGTCCTCGTCGCCGCGTTCGACGTGCCGCTGTTCGTGCTCGGGTCCGCGCTCGCGGCTGCCGGTGTGCGGATCGCCGCCGCCGTCGCCACGGTGTGGACCGTTCTCGTGATGGTGGGTCTCGCAGCGTGGGCGACCGTCACCACCGAGGCCGGCGTCGGTGTCCTCGTCATGATCGTGGCCGCCGTCGGATCGGCGCTCGCGCTGACGCTGGTGCTGCTCGGGAGGATCCCGACGGAGTGGGTGACCTTCGGCCCGCTGGCGTTCCGGACGGCGGACCCGGACGCGCCGCGGCGACGCAACGTCCTCGCGACCGTGCTGCAGATCGTGGTCTTCTGGGGGCTGTTCCTCGGGGTGATCCCGCTCGTCGTCGCGTTCGCCGAGCACCGCTGGCGGCTCCACCCACCGCTTCCCGACGCGCTGGTCACCGCCTCGGTCGTGGCCGGTGCGGTGGCGCTCGTCGCGGCCAGCGCCCTCGGGATCGCGTCGGCTGCGGCCATGGCGACGCAGGGAAAGGGCACGCCGCTGCCCTCGGCGATGCCGAACCGCCTCGTCGTCGCCGGGCCGTACCGGTCGGTCCGGAACCCGATGGCACTCGCCGGCATCGCCCAGGGGGTCGCCGTCGGGTTGCTGCTCTCGTCGTGGATGGTCGTCGTGTACGCGCTCGCCGGCTCGATCGTCTGGAACTGCATCGTCCGCCCGCTCGAGGAAGCCGACCTCGAGCACCGGTTCGGCGACGACTTCCGGCGCTACGCCGACCGAGTCCGGTGTTGGGTCCCGCGGTGGCCGATCGCGGCGAGCGCCCCGGCCGACGCGATCAGCCCGCCGCGCCGCTGACGTCCGACGCGCTGCCGACCGGTCCGCTGTCGGCCGGGCCGCTGATGTTCACGAGCCAGGCCACGCCGAAGCGGTCGGTGAGCATGCCGAAGACGTCGCCCCACGGCGCCTTCGTGAGCGGCTCGATGATGGTGGCGCCCTCGGCGAGGCCGTTCCAGTAGCGGGTGAGCGCTTCTTCGTCATCGCCACTGAGGGACACCGAGATGTTGCTGACGTCGGGGCCCTCCATGCCCGCGGGTGCGTCGGAGACCATGAGGACGAGGCCGTTCTCCGCCAGGAGCTGGCCGTGCATGAGCTTGTCGGCGTCGGCGGGGTCCTGGGCCATGCCGGCCTCGCCGAAGGTGGTGAGGGTTGCCTCGCCGCCGAAGACCGAGTGGTAGAAGCCGAGGGCGTCGCGCGCCTGCGTGCGGAACCCGATGTACGGGTTGAGGGTGACGGTCATGGTGCGCTCCTCCGCGTCGTGCGCGGACGCCGTCGTCCGTGCCTGGTCCATGGTCCCACGGTGCGGTCTCCGCGGCCCCGTACGGTGCCGGATCCGAGCGGGCCTGGAGGCGCGCGGCGGGCTGGCACCGTTCCTCCAGGCCGTCGTCGCGATCGCGAGCCCTGTCGACTGACTGTCAGCTTTCATCCGATCGGAGGATGTGGCGGACGGGACGCCACGGCATCGTGGGGTGCGTGCGGGGAGTCCGGTCGTCCGTGACCGCGGTCGTGGGGGCCGCGGTCGCGGCGAGCCGGGCGGACAATACGCGCTGATCAGGCCGGAAACGGTCGATCAGGGCGCATACTTCGAAGACCGGAGATCATGCTGGCGTCGTCGACGCTCGCGTCGTGCCTCTCCCGCTCAGACAGGTGCCTTCATGGCCACGTCCCCGTTCCTCCGCTCTGTGATGACGGGATGTGCCGCGATCGGCCTCGCCGCGTCCGTGATCCTGCTCTCCACCACCCCCGCATCCGCTGCGACCGTGATCAACGGTCCCGTCGACCTGGGCACCGCCGCGACCTACGGTGTCCTCGGTGCCAGCGCGGTGACGAACACCGGCCCGACGGTCGTCAACGGCGACCTCGGCGTCTCCCCCGGGACCTCGATCACCGGCTTCGGTCCGGCGGACGGCATCGTGAACGGCACCGTCCACCAGACCGACGCCGCCGCCGCTCAGGCACAGCGCGACACGACGACGGCGTACGACGTCGCCGCCGGACTCACGCCGACGCGCACCGGCATCACCGAACTCAACGGACTCTCCCTGACCCCGGGCGTCTACTCCGGCGGCGCACTCTCGCTGGCGAACACCGGAGCACTGACCCTGGCGGGCAGCGCGAACTCGGTGTGGGTGTTCCAGGCCGCGTCCACCCTGACGATCGGGTCCGGCACCCGCATCACGATCACCGGTGGCGCGAGCTCCTGCAACGTCTTCTGGCAGGTCGGCAGTTCGGCCACCGTGGGGACGGGCGCGCAGTTCCAGGGCACGGTCCTCGCGCAGCAGTCCGTGACCGCGACCACCGGGGCGACCGTCGTCGGTCGGCTCCTCGCCCGCACCGGCGCCGTGACGCTGGACACGAACACGATCACCGCGTCGTCCGGGTGCCCGACGCCGGGGACACCCTCCGAGACGACGGCGCCGACGATCACGTCGGGCACACCGCCGACCGCGACCGCCGGTACCCCGTACTCGTACACGGTGACCGCGACCGGAACGCCAGCGCCGACCTACACCGCCGTCGGACTGCCCGCCGGCCTCACGCTGAACGGCACGACCGGGGTCGTCTCAGGGACCCCGACCGCGCCGGGGACGTCGCGGGTGACGATCACCGCGTCGAACGGCACGTCACCGAACGCCACCACGGTCGTGACCATCACGGTCCGGCCGACAGCGCCCGCCTCGACGCCGCCCAGCGCCGCGCCGACCACCCCCGCGGGGAACTCGACAGCGGTCGCCGTCGGCTCCGGGAGCGGATCGGGCGGTGAGCTGGCCTTCACGGGCTCCGACCCGACCGTCCCGCTCGGCATCGCCGGTGCGCTGCTCGCCGCCGGGATCGCGCTCACCGTCGTCGTCCGACAGTCGGGGCCGGCACGGCACCGTCAGGTGCGCGCGGCGAACCGGCGTCGGTAGCCAGTTCCGTCGGGGGGCGGGCAGGATCGGGGTGTCCGTCCCCGTGACTGCCCGTCTCCGTGGCTGCCCGTCTCCGTGGCTGCCCGTCCCGCACCCCAGGAGCACTCGTGACCACCACCGCTCGCGCCCTCGTCGTCATCGACGTCCAACAGGAGTACTTCGACGGCCCGCTGACCGTCCAGTACCCGCCCGTCACCGACTCGCTGGCGCAGATCACCACCGCCATCGACGCCGCGACCGCTGACGGCACCCCCGTCGTCGTCGTCCAGCACACCTCGGGCACACCGGCACCGGTGTTCGACCCGACCACCGAACGCTTCGCGCTGCACCCGGAGATCGAGCAGCGGCGGACCGACTCGTGGCACGCCGTCACGAAGGAGTACTCCTCCGTGTTCGCCCACACCGACCTCGTGGACTGGCTGCGGGAACGCGACATCGGGACCGTGACCCTCGTCGGGTACATGACGAACAACTGCGTCATCGCGTCCGCGGCGGACGCCGAAGCCCGGGGCATCGCTGTCGAGGTGCTCTCCGACGCGACCGGCGCGATCAGCATCGGGAACGACGCCGGGGCCGTCGACGCCGAGACCGTGCACCGGACACTCATGACCGTGCTGCACTCGAACCTCGCTGCCGTCGCGACGACGGCCTCGTGGACCGCGGCGCTCCACGCGGGCGAGGCGCTCCCCCAAGGCGACCTGCCGAGCTCGGCGACGGCGGGGGCGGAACGGTTCCCGGGAGGGTCGGCCGGGACGGGCGGCTGACCGGCGGCTGGCGGCCGGCTGGCGGGCGGCGTCCGCGCCTCGGACTCGCCGTCCGCGGTCCGGCGTCCAGCCGCCCCGCCTAGCATCGTGAGGATGCCTGCTCCCGCACGTCCTTCCCCGCGCACGCCGAGCACCCCACCCTCGCCGGACGGCTTCATCCGGGTCCGGGGCGCGCACGAGAACAACCTCCGCGGGGTCGACGTGGACATCCCGCGGGACCGCATCGTCGCGTTCACCGGCGTCTCGGGGTCCGGCAAGACCTCACTCGCCTTCGGCACCGTCTTCGCCGAGGCACAGCGCCGCTTCCTCGAGTCCGTCGCCCCGTACGCCAGGCGCCTCATCGCCCAGGGGTCGACGCCGCACGTCGACTCGATCACCGGGCTCCCACCGGCCGTCGCGCTCCAGCAACGCCGCGGCGCGCCGAGCACCCGGTCCACGGTCGGCACGCTGACGACCCTGTCGAACTCGATGCGCATGCTGTTCTCCCGCGCCGGGACCTACCCGTCCGGAGCCGACCGGCTCGAGTCCGACTCGTTCTCGCCGAACACGGTCGCCGGGGCGTGCCCGCGGTGCCACGGGCTCGGCACCGCCCACGAGGTCACCGAGACATCCGCCGTGCACGACGACTCCCTCAGCATCCGGGACGGCGCGATCACCGCGTGGCCCGGCGCCTGGCAGGGGAAGAACCTCCGCGACGTCACCGCGGTCCTCGGCTACGACATCGAACGGCCGTGGCGCGAGCTCCCCCGAGCGGACCGCGACTGGCTGCTCTTCACCGAGGAACAGCCGGTCGTCGAGGTGCACCCGAAGCGGGACCGTGTGGCGAAGCCCTACAAGGGACGGTTCTGGAGCGCCCGGCAGTACATCCTGCACACGCTCGCCGACTCCCAGAGCGAGACGCAGCGGACCAAGGCGATGCAGTTCGTCGAGTCCGGCCCGTGCGGGCTGTGCCACGGCACGGGCCTCACACGTGCCGCGCTCGCGGTGACCATCGGCGGGCACTCGATCGCCGCGTTGAACGGGCTCCCGCTGACGGCGCTCGCCGACGTGCTGCGGCCGATCGCCGCGATCACGGACGCCGGTGCCGCGACGTCACGGGCGTCCTCCGGCGAGCACACCGAGGTCGCCGTCGCCATCAGCCGTGACCTGCTGACCCGTGTCGAGGTGCTCACCGGGCTCGGACTCGGGTACCTCTCGCTCGACCGGGCGACCCCGACCCTCTCCCCCGGCGAGACGCAGCGGCTCCGCATCGCGACGCAGCTCCGGTCGGGGCTGTTCGGCGTCGTCTACGTGCTCGACGAACCGAGCGCCGGGCTGCACCCCGCCGACGCCGAGTCGCTGATGGAGGTGCTCGAGGACCTGCGCGCCGGCGGCAACAGCGTCTTCGTCGTGGAGCACGACATGCGCATCGTCCGACGGGCGGACTGGATCGTGGACGTCGGTCCGGGTGCCGGTGCCGGCGGCGGCACGGTGCTCTACAGCGGCCCCGTCGACGGGCTCGCCGAGGCCGACGAGTCGGTGACCCGGCGGTACCTCGACCCGGGCGCGCGCACCGTCGCCGCACCGGAACGCCGGCTCCCGGTCGGGACGCTCGAACTCCGCGACGTCACACGGCACAACCTCCGGGGGCTCGACGTCGACGTCCCGCTCGGAGTCCTCACCGCGGTGACCGGTGTGAGCGGGTCGGGCAAGTCCTCCCTGGTCGGCGGCGTCCTGCCGGAGGTCGCGGCGACGCACCCGCTCGTCGACCGCGTGGTGCAGGTCGACCAGAAGCCGATCGGCCGCACGCCCCGGTCCAACCTCGCCACGTACACCGGTCTCTTCGACGCCGTCCGCGCAGCGTTCGCGGCGACCGACGACGCCCGTGCCCGCGGGTGGAGCGCCGGTCGGTTCTCGTTCAACGTCGCCGGCGGCCGCTGCGACGTGTGCCAGGGCGAGGGATCCGTGTCCGTCGAGCTCCTGTTCCTGCCGGGCAGCTGGGCGCCGTGCCCGGAGTGCCACGGGACCCGGTACACGGCCGAGACCCTCGAGGTCCGGTGGAACGGTGCCACGATCGCCGACGTCCTCGGCATGACCGTCGACGAGGCCGCGCCGTTCCTCGACGCCGTCCCGCCGGCGTCCCGCGCGCTCGAGGTCCTCCGACAGGTCGGGCTCGGGTACCTCCGACTCGGCCAACCCGCACCCGAGCTCTCCGGCGGCGAGGCCCAGCGGATCAAGCTGGCGACCGAGCTGCAGCGAGCGCGCAACGGACACACGCTGTACCTGCTCGACGAGCCGACCACCGGGCTCCACCCCGCCGACGCCGAGCTGCTCACCGAACAGCTCGCCCGGCTGACCGACGCCCGGAACACCGTCGTCGTGGTCGAACACGCGATGGACGTCGTCGCGCAGGCGGACCACGTCATCGACATGGGGCCGGGCGGCGGCGACGCCGGCGGGCAGGTCGTCGCCGCGGGCACCCCGGACCAGGTCGCGGCGTCGCCGGACAGTCGGACGGCGCCGTTCCTCCGAGCGGCACTCGCCGGCTCGGCCGCGCCGATTCTTGGACGTTCCTGATCCCCGCCCGCCGAGGATCGTCCGATGCACACGATAGTCCCCGCCGTGGTCCCGATCTTCGACGCCACTTCGCTGCTCCACACGTTCGGCCCATGGGTCCTGCTCGGCATCGGGTTGGTGGTCTTCGTCGAGTCCGGTGTCCTCTTCCCGTTCCTGCCCGGCGACTCCCTCCTCGTCACCGCGGCGATCCTGTCGAGCGCGCTCGGGATCACGCCCTGGCAGATCATCCTGGTCGGTGTCGTCGCAGCGTTCCTCGGCGACCAGGTGGGGTTCTGGCTCGGTCGGCGCGTGGGACGACGGCTGTTCCGTGACGACGCACGTGTCCTGAGGACATCCCGCCTGCAGGAAGCAGAGGCGTTCTTCGCGAGGTACGGCGCACTCGCGCTCGTGCTCGGTCGGTTCGTCCCGATCGTCCGCACCTACGTCCCGCTCGCGGCCGGTACCGCCGACCTGCGCTGGCGCCGCTTCACGCTCTGGAACCTCGTCGGTGGAATCGCCTGGGTGGTCGGCATGACGGTGGTCGGCGTGCTCCTGGGCGGCATCCCGTTCGTCGCACACAACATCGACGTCCTCAGCGTGGTGATCGTCGTCGTCTCGGTGCTCCCCGTCGTCATCGGCGCGCTCCGCGCGCGTCGAACGCGCCCGACCCCGCGCTCGGGTGAGCGGGTCTGACACCGGACCAGGTGGCGGACTGGAGGCACGGTGCAGGGCCGCCACGCGCCTCCAGTCCGACGGGTGCCCCGGCCACGTGCCGTCCTGCCCCAGCTCCGGTTTCTGAGCGGATTCTGGAACCCTCGTCCGTACGGTCGTGCCGCGCTCCGACCGGAGCGTGTCGACCGACCACGGAGGCATCCCATGCCACGCTCGATCCCCGCGCCCACCGGCGTCCTGTTCCGTTCGCGCAACAAGGTCCCGGACCCGACCGCGTCGTTCTGGATCATCAAGGTGCTCGCCACGACCGTCGGTGAGACCGCGGCCGACCTGATGAGCGACACCCTCGGATTCGGCCTCCCGCTCACCACGGTGGTGATGGCCGCCGTGCTCGTCGCCTTCCTCGTCGCGCAGTTCCGTGGCCGCGCCTACCGACCGTCGGTCTACTGGGTCACGGTGGTGCTCATCAGCATCGTCGGCACCTGCATCACCGACAACCTCACCGACGGGCTCGGCGTGCCGCTGTGGGCGAGCACCGTGGTGTTCGCGGCAGCCCTCACCGCGGTGTTCGCCATCTGGTACCGCGTCGAGGGGACGCTGTCGATCCACCGGGTCGACACCTTCCGCCGCGAGGTCTTCTACTGGCTGGCGATCCTGTTCACCTTCGCGCTGGGCACGGCCGCCGGCGACCTCATCGGAGAGCAGACGGGCCTCGGCTACCTGCCGGCGCTGCTCCTCTTCGCCGGGGGCATCGCCCTCGTCTCGCTGCTGTTCTTCGGGTTCCGGGTGAACGGCGTGGTGTGCTTCTGGGCCGCCTACGTCCTGACCCGCCCGCTCGGTGCCTCCCTCGGCGACCTGCTGTCGCAACCGACCGGTGACGGTGGGCTGGGCTTCGGGACGATCGCCACGAGCGTCCTCTTCCTCGCGGCGATCGTCGCGATCGTCAGTGTGGTCGCGGTCAGGCTGCGCCGACGCTCGACCACGCGGACGCTCGGTGAGGACGCGATGGCGGCGTGAGTCGGACGGACCGGCCGCGCGGTCAGCTCGCGGCCGGTCCGCTCGCGTCGGACGCGCCCCCGTCGTGCCGGCCCGGGGTGGACCCGTTCGCGCTCGGCGCGTCCGCACGCGGGAGGGTCAGCACGAACGTCGTGCCGTCCGGGCCGGTCGCGCCGACCCGGACCGCCCCGCCGTGCCGCAGCACGACCTCACGGACGAGTGCGAGGCCGATGCCGTAGCTCGCGCGCCTCGTCCCCCTGCCGGCCGAGTGACTGCCGTGTGCGAAGCGGTCGAAGACCCGCGCCGGGTCGATGCCCCGGATCCCGTCGCCCTGGTCCTGCACGGAGAGTTCGACGGTGGTGCTCGCGGCGTGGACCGACACCGACACCACCGAACCCGCCGGCGCGTGACCGACCGCGTTGTCGAGCAGCGCGACGATGCACCGACGGAGTGCGGTGGACGGCACGGCGACCGAGACCTCGACCCGGTCGTACTCGATCCGGACGTCGCGCTCGTCAGCGAGGACGCCCAGGTCACGGGCCGCCCGCACCACCTCGGGGAGCAGGGCAGACTCGAGCCGTTCGCCGTCGGGCTCCAAGGCGGCGACGCGGAGGAGGTCGTCGACGATGGCTGCGAGCGAACGGGTGTCCTCACGCAGCGCCGCGACGACGGCCGCGTTCTCGTCGTCCGGTCGGATGCGGCGCTGCAGCTGCTGGACGCGCGCACTCATCACCGTGAGCGGTGTCCGCAACTCGTGACTCGCGTCGGCGACGAAGGTCCGCTGGAGTCGGAGCGCGTCGCCCAGCGGCACCACTGCGCGTCGGGCGATCAGCCACGTCGCGGCGCCGGCCAGCACCACGGCTCCCGCGCCGATCACCGCGAGCGCGGCGAGCAGCTCGTCGCGGTCCACGAATATCCTGGTGGTGTCGGTGGCGTGCCGTTCGGCTTCCTCACCGGCACTCGACTGCCAGAGCACGTACGCGAACACCAGTCCGATGATGACCACCACGAGTCCGGCGGAGACCGCGGCGACCTGCCAGCCGATCCGCACCGCCGACCGGTGCACCGCGAGCTCGTCGGGATCGCGGCTCACGGGGAACCGATCCGGTACCCGACGCCGCGGATCGTCGTGATGAGTTCGCGGTCCGTCTTCCGCCGGATGTAGTGCACGTAGGTGTCGACGGTGCCCTCCAGTTCGCTCTCGCCGAAGACGCTCGACAGGATGTGGGCACGCGAGAAGGCGGTCGTCGGGGACTTCGCCAGGAGTTCGAGCAGCGCGTTCTCGCGGTCGGTGAGCTGGATGCGGCCGGAGTACGGCGAGTACACCGTCGCGGTGTCGGGGTAGAAGGTCCACCCGCCGATCGGCAGGGGGTCTCCCTCGGAGGTGTAGTCGCGGGTCAGGGCGCGGAGCCGTGCGGAGAGTTCGTCGAACTCGAACGGCTTCACCAGGTAGTCGTTCGCGCCGGCGTCGAGGCCGGACACACGGTCGTCGAGGGCGCCGAGCGCCGTGAGCATGAGCACCGGGGTCGCGTCCCGCCGCCGACGCAGCGCGGCGACGTACTCGGCGCCGTCGATGCCCGGCAGGCGGCGGTCGACGACCATCACCGCGAACGACCGTTCAGCTGCGGTCGCGAGCGCCTCCTCGCCGGAGGTCACGAGCGTCACCTCCCAGTCGTCGCCGAGCACCTCGGCGACGAGCGGTCCGAGCCGCGGGTCGTCCTCCACGAGCAACAGCCGGTCGTCCTTCCTCAACGGTCTCCCTCCGAGGCGCCGTGACGGCGCTCGTTCCCAGCGTGGCACAGTGCGATTCTCAGAGGATCCTCCGAGCCGTGCGGCGAGCCTCGAAGCGTGCGTGTGAACAAGGTCCCGGTCCCCTCTCCGTCGTTCTGGTTCGTGAAGGTCCTCACCACCGGCTTCGGTGAGGCGCTGTCCGACTTCCTGGTCCGCCGGTTCGATCCGGTGGACACCGTGCTCACCACGGCGGTGGTCTTCATCGCGGTGCTCGCCGTGCAGGTCGCCAGCCCGCGGTTCTCGCCGTGGCGGTACTGGGCGGCCGTGGTGATGGTCGCGG
Source organism: Curtobacterium sp. UNCCL20 (assembly GCF_900101675.1). Taxonomy (GTDB): domain Bacteria; phylum Actinomycetota; class Actinomycetes; order Actinomycetales; family Microbacteriaceae; genus Curtobacterium. The sequence continues at coordinate 213,076 of NZ_FNKG01000004.1, forward strand.
TGTTCGGCACGATGGTGGCGGACGCGGCGCACGTCGCCGTCGGGGTGCCGTACGCGTTGTCCGCGCTCGTGTTCGCGGTGGTGCTCGCCGCGGTCTTCGTCGGGTGGCGGACCACGGCGGGGTCGCTCGACGTCCACGGCATCGACTCCCTGTCGCGCGAGCTCTGGTACTGGGCGGCGGTGATCGCGACCTTCGCGCTCGGGACGGCGACGGGCGACCTCGTCGCGTCGGTGACCCGGTTCGGGTTCCTGGCGGGGGGCTGCTGCTTCCTCGCGGCGGTGCTGGTCACCGTGGCGCTCCGCCGTTCCCGCGTGCTGGGTCCCGTCGTGGCGTTCTGGACGGCGTACGTCCTCACCCGTCCGCTCGGTGCGTCCGTGGCCGACTGGGTCGCGGTCGCTCCGGGTCGGGGTGGGCTCGGGGCGGGGACCGGCCTGGTGTCGGCGGTCGTCGGCATCGCCATCGTCGTGTCCGTCTCGACGCTCACGAACCGGCAGCGCCGCCGGGAGCACGCGGAACGGATCGCGATCGTGGGGTCCTGAATCGCTGGTCCGACCGGGGCGGCCGTTGCGTCGCGAGGTGCTCCGGTCCGGACGGTCGATCGCTCACGCTGCGGGCGAGGCGGATCCGGCGCGGACCACGCCGGTGGCCCCCGGGGTCGCCCACACCCGACCGTCCACACCGAATGCGAGGACGTCGACGGTCCCCTCGCCGGTGATCCGCCGGAGGTCCTCCTCGTCACCCGCGACCACGGCCGTGGCGAGCACGTCCGCGGTGACGACGTCGTCGGCGATGACGGTGGCCTGCCGGAACGTCGGTGCCACGCGTCTCCAGACGTGCTCCCCGCGCTCCGCGGTACCGGACGTCGCCACGGCACGGCGGTCGTCGAGCCGGACGACCCCGACGACGACGTCGCGCTGGTCCGGGTCGACGATCCCCACGCTCCACGGATCGGCGCCGTGCCGGCCGCGGACGAGGACGTCGCCGCCGGCGTTGAGCATCCAGGCGGGGTCCTCGTCCCCGGGCGCGACAGCAGCGTCGAGCACAGCTCCGGCGTCCCGGATCGCGAGCGCCTTCACCACACCGGACAGGTCGATGACGCCGTCCGGCCGGTGCGGTGTGAACGCACCGCCCGTCCGGTCCCGCCACTGCAGCGCGAGGGCGTACACGGCGCGGACCTCGTCCGGGCTGTCCGCGAGCCGGAGCGACCCCGCCGCGATCCGGCTGAGCACGGACGCCGGGTCGTACAGGCTGTACCGGTGGTCGTAGCCCGCGAACACCGCGCGGACCGTCGACGCAGTGGCAGTGGATGCCCCGCGGACACTCACGACGGTCCCCATGGTCTCGAACGTGGTGACGCTCACAGCCCGGCCTTGTCGATCGCCGACTGGAGCGACGTCGTGTACCCCTCGCTCGTGTACGTCGCACCGCTGACCGCCTGGATAGTCGCCGACTGCGCCTGCAGGGCCTCCTGCCGGAGGATCGGCGCGGCCTGCTGGCTGATCTGCACGGACCGGCCGTCCCGGTCGGTGAGCTGGAGGGCGGTGACGTCGGTGATCTTCCCGTCCGCCACGACGATCTGCACCTGGACGGGGCCGAACTGTGTCTGGGTCGTGGCCCCGGCGAAGGTCCCGGAGACCGACGACGATGACCCGGAACCGGACGTCGATCCCGACGACGACCCGGAACCGGACGTCGATCCCGACGACGACGATGACCCGGTCGACCCAGCCGACCCGGCCGACCCGGCCGACGACCCGGCCACCGATGACCCGCTCGTCGTTCCCGACTGCGCCGTGACCGCCGGCTGCCCGCCGAGCTGCCACCCGATCACCAGGACCGCAGCCGACGTCACGACGCCCCCGGCGATGACCCGTGCCCTCATGACTCGAACCGTTCCTGGTGGATCTGGTGCTCGGGCACCCCGGCGAGCCGGGCCTCGCGCACGACGAGGTCGGACCACGCCCGTGGGCCGCACACGTACAGGTCGGACTCCAGCAGTCGCGGGAACACCGAGCGGAGCGTGACACCGCGCCGCAGGTCGTCTTCGGTCATCCAGCTCTCGCCCGACCGTGCCCGGTGCCCCACCATCGCGTACAGCCGGCTGCCCGTGGCCTCGGCGAGCGCCGCGGTCTCCTGCCAGAGGTACTGCTGGCTGGTGTCCGAGCCGCGCAGCAGCACGGTCGCCTCGCCCGGTCGGAGGTCGGTGTCCTCGAGGAGTGCGCGGACGGGTGTGATGCCGATGCCGGAGGCGACGAGCGCCAGGAAGGGTGCGGTGCGCGCCTGGCTGGTGAACAGCCCGTACGGTCCCTCGAGGGAGACGGTGGTCCCGGGGGTGATCCGGCCGAGTCGGGCGGATCCGGCGCCGAGGTCGCGGACGGTGATACGTGCGCGGTCCCGCCCGGGTACCGCGGAGAACGACACGGGGTGCGCGTGCCACCAGGTCTTCGTGGTCCAGAACCGCCACACCCCGTACTGGCCGCCGCGGGTCCCGAGTGCGTCGAGGTCGCGGCCGGCGAGGTGGATGGACACCACGCCCGGTGCGATCGGTTCGACGGCGACGACGCGGATCCGGTGTCGGAGGGTCACGACGATCGGCAGCACGATCCGGTACAGGGCGATGAGCCCGAGCGCCACGATGTACAGGGTGACCCAGTACACGCGCTGCCAGGTCCCGTTCGCCAGGACGCTGCCGACGCTGAGCATGTGCGGGAGTGCCACGAGCACGGCGGCGTAGCTGAGGAGGTGGATGACGTGCCACGTCTCGTAGGGCAGGCGACGTCGGACCGCGACGAGGGACGACACCACCACCGCGACGAAGAGTCCGAGCCCGAGGTACGCCAGCGGCATGTCCGGCGTCGAGAAGAGGGCGATGGTCTCGGCGATGGGCCCGCTGCCCGACGATGCGGAGTACCCGAGTGTCAGCAGCAGTCCGTGTGCGAGCAGGAGGTACAGCACCGGCTTGCCGAGCGACCGGTGCACGGCGATGGCGTTGTCCTGGCCGAACACCCGGTCGATGAGCGGGACCCGCGCGGCGAGGACGAGCATCACCAGGACGAGGTCGGTGCCGATCAGCCCGGCGACGATGCCGGCGGCGGTCAGCCAGCCGCCGACCCCGGACACGCTGTGCGACCCGGGCGTGACGAGCCACAGCGTGACGGCCATCGCCGCGGACGCCCAGGCGAGGATCCCGAGGAGGTCCACCGCGGCCGCGCGTCGGCGTCCGGCTCGACGACGCCGGTGGGCAGCGACCTCGAGCGGTTCGGCCGGGGCGGCGGTGCCGGGGAACGGGCCCGTGACGGGCGGTGTCGACGTGGGGCGAGCGGTGTCGATCATCGTCTCGGTCCTCTCCAGCTGGGTGTCGGGTGACACACAGCATCGGCATCGGTCCTATGCAGGAACCCGGAACGAGCGGTGTCGTTCGTTCGAGACTTCGAGTGTTGCCGTCTGGTGCTCGTGGATCAGCGTTCCGGCAGTCGCACCACGGCGACGGCGCCACCGTCCGCGCCGTTCTCGAGGGTTGCCGATCCGCCGGCCCGTTCCGCGGTGGCGCGGACCAGCGCCAGGCCGAGCCCGCTGCCACCGAGGACGGACGTGCGCGACGCGTCGGCCCGGGTGAAGCGGTCGAACGCGCGCGGCAGGAAGTCCGCCGCGACGCCGTGTCCGTCGTCGACCACGCGGAGCTCGAGCGTCCGCTCCGCGTCCTGCGCGAGTGCCACCCGGACGACCCCGCCCGCGTCGCCGGCGGCGATCGCGTTCGCGACGAGGTTGTCGACGACCCGTGCGAACGCGGTCGTGGCCACCGCGTACTCCGACGATCCCGACGGGACGTCCACACTGAAGTCGATGTCCCGGTCCGCGGCACCGCCGAGTGCCCGTGCCCGGTCGATCGACCCCATGAGTTCGGTGACGAGGTCGGCGGCCGAGGTGGCCGGGGGCGCGTCCACCTCCTCGATGCGGCTGAGCTCGAGCAGGCTGTTCGCGAGCGCGACGAGCCGCCCCGCGTCGGTCTCGGCGGCTCGGAGCTCACGCTCGAGGGCCGGAGCATCGCCCGCCGACCGGTGCGCGAGTTCGAGTCGTGCGGTGAGGGCGGCGAGCGGGGTCCGGAGCTCGTGGCTGGCGTCGGAGACCATCCGTCGCTCGCGGGCGGCGTTCGCACGCTGCCGGTCGATGAACGCGTTCAGCGTGCGGGCGAGGTCCGCGAGTTCGTCGTCGGACGCACCGACGGGCAGGTGGCCGCTCGCCGCGCCGGCGCTCAGGGCCTCCGCGGTGCTCCGCATCCGGGCGACCGGGCGGAGGGCGAGGGTCGAGAGGAGCCAGGCCGTACCCGCGAACGCGACGAGCGCCAGCAGCGTTCCGACCACCAGCGACCGGTCGACCCGTGCGAGCGTCTCCTCGCCGGCACGGCCGTCGTGCGCGGCCCACACGACGGACGTTCCCGTGCGGGTCTCGACCGGTGTGCCGACGACGGTGAACACCCGGTGGCCCTCGTGCAGCCGCAGCGTGACGACGTCGTCCGGGGTGGTCGCGGGCAGGGCGTCCCGCACGTCTTCCGGGAGGGAGTCGATGACCCACCCCCCGGACGGGTCGCTGATGCCGACGAGCACGTCCTCCGCGGGACGGTCCGGCGGCTCGTCGGGGTTGTGCCGCAGGTCGGACACGAACGGAGCGGCGTCTCCGGCAGCGAGCGACCGGTCCGACGCCAGGGTCGCCCGTTCGATCTGCACGTGCAGCACGACGGCGACGCCCGCCAGGACCACGGCGCCGATCAGGAAGCTGCCGAGGGTGATGCGCGCCCGGATCGAGAGGCGGCGGAACGCCCTCACGGCGTCGGCACCACTTCGAGCGCGTAGCCGACCCCGCGCACCGTCCGGATCGCCACGTCGGCCGCCGACGCCTGCAGCTTCTTCCGGACGTAGCTGACGTACTGGTCCACGATCGTCGGGTCGAAGTGCTCGGCGCTCCCCCAGACCTCGTCCAGCACCTCGGCGCGGGTCCTCGGTTCCGGGGCGCCCTGGATGAGGAAGCGCAGCAGGGAGAACTCCTTCACACTCAACGGCAGGTCCTTCCCGCCGACCGAGGCACGGACCGCCACCGTGTCGAGCCGGACGCGACCGGCCTCCACCACGGTCGACCCGCCCGCCGCTCGACGGCGGAGCTGCGCACGGATCCGGGCGTTCAGCTCCGCGATCGCGAACGGCTTCGTCAGGTAGTCGTCGGCACCCGAGTCGAGCCCGAAGACCCGGTCGTCGACGGCATCGCGCGCGGTCACGAGGATCACCGGGAAGTCCTCACCCATCTCGCGGAGCCGCCGGCACACCTCGAAGCCGCTCATCTCGGGCAGCATCACGTCGATCGCCGCGGCGTCGAACGACCGCGACCGCGCCTCGACGAGGGCCGCCACACCGTCCGTGACGACCGTCACGTCGTGCCCCTCACCGACGAGGCCCCGCTCCACGAGCGCCCCCATGGACGGGTCGTCCTCCACCACCAGGATGTTCGCCACGTCAGTCCGCTCCCACGCCCGCCCGCGACCCGCTCAGACCAGACCACTGGTGCCGAGGACCGAACCGATCGCGAACGTCGCGGCGAGCGCGAGCGCACCACCCACCACGACCCGGACCGTGGCGCGGGGCACCGAGCCCCCGCCGATCCGCGCACCGGTCGCCCCAGTCAGCGCGAGCGCGACGAGGACGACCACGAACGTGACCGGCACCCGGACCCCGGCCGGCGGCAGCAGGATCGCGAGCAGGGGCAGCAGCGCCCCGATCGAGAACGCCGCGGCCGAGGCGAACGCGGCGTTCCACGGACTCACGACCTCGGTCTCGTCGATGCCGAGCTCGGTCGACAGGTGCGCAGCGAGGGCGTCCTCGGCGGTGAGCTCCGCCGCCACCCGCTCGGCGGTGACCCGCTCGAGGCCCTTCGCCTGCCACAGCTGCGTCAGCTCCTCGAGCTCCGCGTCCGGGTCCTCGGCGAGTTCCCGGCGCTCCTGGTCGATCAACGAGCGCTGACTGTCCCGCTGGCTGCTGACCGACACGTACTCACCGAGCGCCATCGACACGGCACCACCGACCAGTGCGGCGACGCCGGCGGTCGCGATCGCCGGCACCGACGCGGACGCCCCGGCCACACCGACGACGATCGACGCGGTCGAGACGATCCCGTCGTTCGCGCCGAGGACGCCCGCGCGCAACCAGTTGAGCCGTCCCGCGAGCCCGCCCTGGTGGGGTTCGTCGGGGTGCGTCGGGAGGACGGAGGTCGAATCGGACATGGGACCAGCAAACCAGCACGGAGCGGTCCCATCGTGTGAGGTTTCGAACGATCGGCATGCGGCGTGGCGGGCCCGGTGCTGGTTAGCCTCCTCGGCATGTCCGCTTCCTCCACACGGTCCGACCTCCGACGCACGGCCACGACCGAGCAGTCCGGCCCGCGACGGCTCTTCGCCGCCCTCGTCGGCCTGACCGTCCTCTTCGTGTTCCTGCAGTCCCTCACCGCCGGCGAGTTCATCTCGGACGGGCTCAGCGGTGCGGCGAAGCACACCTGGACCGACGTCCACGGGTTCGTCGCCTACCCGATCATGGTCTGCGCGCTCGCCGCGTCCGTCGTCGGCTTCGCGCGGCTCCGCGCGTCGCGGGAGGCCGCGGCGTGGGCTGGCGCGCTCTTCGCGCTGAGCGTCCTGCAGTGGCTGCTCGGCCACTGCATCACGACCCTCGGCTGGGACTGGGTCACCCCGTGGCACGTCGTGCTGGCGTTCGTCGTCTACGGCGTCGCCGTCTGGCTGCTGGTGCGCGCGGTCGCGATGCTGCGCGGCTGACGTCGCGATCGGTCGACGGCCTGGAGGCGCGGTGCCAGCTGGCACCGCGCCTCCAGGCCGCACCGACCCGCCCCCACTGCCACCGTCACTTGTCCCAGGCCGGCACCGGTCACTCCGCGACCGCGTGTGCGAGACCCTCGACGGAGACCGCGACCACGGACTCGAGATCGGCTGTGCTGGCCCCGCCCCGGCTCATGACGGCGAGGGACTGGTTGACCGCAGCGACCTGGAGCGCGAACGTCTCCGCGACCGAGGCAGGCATCCCGCTGGCCCGCAGGGCGCTCCCGACGCGGTGCCGCTGGCGACCGAGGGCGCCGACGGCGTGCGCTGCGACGTCCGGTGTGAGGGTCGGGACCGCCATCACGGACTGGGCGATCAGGCATCCGTCCGGCACGTCGGGATCGGCGATGCGGGCCAGGGTGACGTCGAAGAACGCCCGGACCACGGCGACCGGATCCGGGGCCGCGCCGGACAGGGCCGCGTCGTACCGGTCGCCGTACCTGGCCGCGTACCGGTCGAGGCACCGGAGGAAGAGCGCGTCCTTCCCGCCGAACGACGAGTAGAGCGAACTCCGGTTCAGGCCGGTGACCCGCGACAGGTCGTCGATCGACGTGTCGGCGTACCCGGCCCGCCAGAACTGGGTCATCGCGGCGTCGAGCACACGCTCCACGTCGAACTGCTTCTTGCCGGCCATGCATCGATCCTATCTTGAACTGAACGGTTCAGGATGTGTACCGTTCCCCTCGTGACCGTCTCCCAGAACATCCCCGTCCACGATCTCCCCCTGCACGACCTCGCCGGGTTCACCCACCGGTGGGTCGACGTGGACGGGACCCGCCTGCACGCCGTCGACGGCGGCCGACCCGATGGCCCGACCATCGTCCTCCTCGCCGGGTTCCCCCAGACCTGGTGGGCGTGGAGCGAGGTGATGCCGCGACTCGCCGCCGACCTCCACGTCATCGCGGTCGACCTGCCCGGCCAGGGCCACTCCGACCGACCGACGAGCAGCTACGACACCGCCACGGTCGGCGGCCTCGTCCATCGCGCCGTCCAGTCGCTCGGGGTCCGGACGTACTGGCTCGCCGGGCACGACATCGGTGCGTGGGTGGCGTTCTCCCTCGCGCTCGCGCACCAGGACCACCTCCACGGTGTCGCCCTGCTGGACGCGGGGATCCCCGGCATCACGCTCCCCGAGAGCACCCCGACCGACCCGGACCGGGCGTGGAAGACCTGGCACTTCGCCTTCCACCTCGTCCCCGACCTGCCCGAAGCACTCCTGAGCGGGCGTGAGCGCGAGTACGTCAGCTGGTTCCTCCGGGTGAAGGCACGCACCCCCGACGTGTTCGACGACGCCGACGTGGAGCACTACGCAGCCGCACTCGCAGCCGAGGGCGGACTCACCGCGGCACTCGCGTACTACCGCGACGCCGCGGAGTCGGCACGCGCCAACCACGACGTCCTCGCCCGCGGACGCCTGACGGTGCCCGTGCTCGGGGTGTCCAGCAGCCACGGTTCGATCCCGGACATGGCGGCGTCGATCAGCCCCTGGGCGGAACACACCACCGGCGTCGTCGTGCCCGACGCCGGACACTTCATCCCCGACGAGCAACCCGACGCCGTCGCCGCGGCACTCCTCCGCTTCACGGGTGCAGCATGATCGTGCAGGGACGGTCGCTCTGGCGATCCCCGGTGGAAGACGGCCGCAGCACGAGGCGATCCGCGCCTCCCGTCCGCACCTGACCTGAAGGGCTCCCCATGCACCCCACGACCCTCGACGGATCCGTCGCCCTGGTGACCGCAGCCTCCCGCGGGATCGGACGGGCGATCGCCCTCGACCTCGCCGCACACGGCGCGGACATCGCCCTCGGGGTCCGTGACCCCGAGGGGACGGCGGCGCTCGCCGACGAGATCCGCTCACTCGGACGGCGGGTCGCCGTCGTCGGGATGGACGTGACGGACCTGCCCGGGTGCCGCACCGCGATCGACGCCGCAGTGGAGGAGCTCGGCCCGATCGACGTGCTCGTGAACAACGCCGGCGGCGGCGTCGTCGAGGACGCGATGGACGTCACCGAAGAGCACTTCGACGCGGTGTGGGCGCTCACCACGAAGTCGACGTTCTTCATCTCCCAGTACGTCGCCCGCCAGATGCGGTCCACCGGCGGCGGCTCGATCGTGAACATCGCGTCGCAGGCGGGGCTCGTCGCCCTGCCCGGGGAGTCCGCGTACTGCACGAGCAAGGCCGCGGTGATCCACCTGACGAAGTGCCTCGCGGTCGAGTGGGGGCAGTACGGCATCCGGGTGAACGCCGTCGCACCGACCTTCGTCGAGACCGACGGCACAGCGCCCGCACTCTCGGACGAGGCGTTCCGGCAGGACACGGTGGAGCGCATCGCGGCGCTGCACCGCATCGGAGCGCCGGAGGAGGTCGCGGCGGCGGTCACGTTCCTGGCCGGGCCAGGGGCGTCGCTCGTCACCGGCACGGCGCTGCCGATCGACGGTGGGTGGACGGCGCGCTGACGAGCGACAGCGGCCTGGAGGCGCGTGGCGGGCGAGCCACGCGCCTCCAGGCCGTCGTCGATGCACCATCACCCACCGTGGTCCGGCCCGTCAGCGCGTCGTCGGGCCGAGGACCGGTCCCTGGTCAGGGGTCGCTGGCGCGTCCTTGAGTTCGACGAGGATAGTGTGCGTCGGGGTCGTCCCGGTGTTGCGGCCGGAATGCTGCTGCGCGGCGAGCCAGACGGCGGTGCCGGCGGGCAGTGCGACGTCGACGCTCCGGTCACCCGAGGTGAGGCGGCGCTCGAAGCCGGTCACCGTCACGAGGACGCTGTTCGGGTGCCGGTGCGGGTGGGTCTCGTCGTCCGGCTCGTCGGTGTAGTCGAGCACGCGGACGTGCTCGTTCTCCCACAGCAGCCGGTAGTGCTGTGGGTCGGTGACGAGCGGATCGTCGGCGGTCACGGTGCTCCCGCCGGGGATCCCGGCGTCACTCCCGCCGTCGCTCCCGCGGGGGCGACGGGCCGGAACGGCACCTCGCGGGTCTCGGTGCCGATGCTGATCGCGGTGCCCGCCGGGACCTCGTGCCACAGCCCCGGCAGGGCGACCAGCGGCTCGGACACCACGACGCGCGCGTTCTCGGGCAGGTGGGAGAGCCGTTCGTTCTCCGGGTAGAGCTGCCGGACGGACCCCACGTCGGAGCTCACGAACAGGGAGTTGGCGGTCCCGGCGCTCACGTACCGCACCGCCGTCAGCGTGTGCCCGTCGGTCAGACCGATCGTCATCTGCAGTGCGTTGTCGATCCCGGCGTCGCGCGCGACCGACTCCACGAAGCCGGCCATGCGTTCGAGCCCGCCGACCGGGTCCTCCTCGAGGCCGAACGTCAGGGCGAGGAAGAACATCAGCTCGGAGTCCGTCGACCCGAGGATGCACGGGAAGAGGTCCTTGCGCACGGCCATCAGGAGCGGGCGACGGAGCCGGGCGAAGTCGGTGACGAAGCCGTTGTGCACGAAGAGCCAGTCGCCGTAGCGGAAGGGGTGGCTGTTCGTCTCCTGCACCGGCGTCCCCGTCGCTGCCCGGACGTGCGCGAGGAAGAGTCCGCTCGACACCTCGGACGCGAGTTCCCGGAGGTTCTGGTCGCCCCAGGCGGGTGCGGCGCTCCGGAACACCGTCGGTTGCTCGCGTCGGCCGTACCAGCCGAGACCGGTGCCGTCGCCGTTCGGAGCGGGTGTCTCCGGCGAGTGGAAGCGGCTCTGCTCGATCAGCGAGCGTTCCGTGTCGTAGAGCAGCTCACGCGGCTCGATCGGATCCCCGACGTACCCCAGCCACCGACACATGCGGGCCTCCCTGGCACCGTTGCCCCATGGTGCGAGTCAAGCACGATCGACGGGGGTGTGCGCATCGTGGTCGCGGTGTCGCCGCAGGGGGCGCAGGCCTGCTCGGATCTCGTCCACCAGGGTGCCCGGCTGCTCGAGCGCCGCGAAGTGCCCGCCGTGCTCCGCCTCGGCGAAGTGCACGAGGTCGGCGTAGGTGTCCTCGATCCAGCTGCGCGGCAGGCGCGGGACGTCCCGCGGGAAGACGGTCACCGCGACCGGCAGTGTGAGCTTCGGACCGGCGAAGCTGCCGGCACGGTTCTCCCAGTAAATCCGCGCCGACGACGCCGCACTGTTCGTGAACCAGTAGAGCGAGATCACGTCGAGCATGTCGTCCACTCGGAGGGCGTCCTCGGCCAGCCCGTCGTTGTCGGTCTTCGACTGAAACTTCTCGTAGATCCACGCCGCCTGACCGGCTGGTGAGTCCGCCAGCGCGATGCCGACCGTCTCGGGCTTCGTGGACTGCAGGTGGTTCGAGCCGCCGAGGACCCCGGAGTAGTACGCGAGCCCGTCGACGGCCCGCTGCTCCTCCGGGGACAACTCGTCGGGGACCTCGGCCGGGAAGGCGTACGGCGTGTTGAGGTGGAGGCCGATGAGCCCGTCGGGTTGCATCGCCCCGAGCGCCGTCGTCACGACCCCACCCCAGTCCCCGCCCTGCGCGGCCCACCGGTCGTACCCGAGTCGGCGCATCAGCTCAGCCCACGCCGACGCGATGCGCGTGACGTCCCAGCCGGTCTCGGTCGGCTTGCCGGAGAACCCGAACCCGGGAAGCGACGGCACGACGACGTCGAACGAGTCGCGGGCATCGCCACCGTGAGCCTCGGGGTCCGTGAGCGGCCCGATCATCCGGAGGAACTCCGCGATCGACCCGGGCCACCCGTGGGTGAGGACGATGGGCACGGCGCCGGGGTTCGTCGAGCGGACGTGGATGAAGTGGATGTCCACGCCGTCGATCGTGGTGAGGAACTGCGGGAACCGGTTCAGCTCTGCTTCGAAGCGGCGCCAGTCGTAGTCGTGCTGCCAGTGATCGACGAGCGCGCGCGCATGCCGGACCGGGACACCCTGGGACCAATCGTCGACGGTCTCCGGATCCGGCCACCGGGTCCTGGCGAGCCGGTCCCGCAGGTCGTCGAGGTCGGCGTCGGGGATCGAGACGGTGAACGGTCTGATGGACGCGGGGTCGTCGTGGGGTGCGACGGTCATGGTCGGGCTCCTTCGTCGGGACGGCATCTCGTTGCACACCCGTGTGCAACCGATCCGTCGCGAGCACGCTACGTCATTGCACACCGATGTGCAATGCTGTGCGTGTGCAGCCAGACTCAGCCCGCAGCCGTTCGATGGAGGAGACCCGGAGGCGGATCCTCGACGTCGCACTCGAGGCCCTCGGTCGCGACCCCGATGCGAGCATGGCGGACATCGCCGCGGCGGCGAGCGTGGTCCGGCGGACCGTGTACGGGCACTTCCCCACCCGCACGGACCTGGTCCGCACACTCGCGCAGCAGGCCGCCGACGAGATGGCGGCCGAACTCGGCGCAGCCAGCACCTCCCACGACGACCCGGCGACGGCCTGGGCCGACTTCGTCGCACGGGTGTGGCCGCTGACGCACCGCTACCGGGTGCTCCTCGCCCTCCGACGCGGCGAGTACGGCGGAGACATCCACGCCGTCCTGGAACCGGTCGACCAGGCGCTCGCCAGGCTCGTGACGCGCGGGCAGGAGGTCGGCGAGTTCGGTCGGCACCTGCCGGCGGGTCTCCTGAGCCAGCTCGCCTACGGCACCGTGTTCACCGTCGCCGACGGGCACCTCGCCGGCGAAACCGTCGACCACCGCGCCGCGGCGGTCACGAGCCTGCTCGTCCTCGGTGTGCCGGAACAGCGGGCGCGTGCGCTGGCCGACGGGGACGCGTGACGCGTCACGCGTGCTTCCGCCGGCCAGACTGCCCGCCTGGACAGCCCGGCCGGGCCGTCCACTCCGCCCACTTCGACCGCTCGGTCAGTCCTGCCGGGTCCGGACGAGTCGGACGATCCGGACGTTCCGGACGATCCGGACGATCCGGACGTTCCGGACGATCCGCCAGATCGACGCGGCGACCACCGCCGCACCCACGATGACGACGCTCCAGAACACCGCCGCCCCACCCATCGGCCCGGTGGTGCAGACGCTCTCCCCCTGACCCGGCGCCGCATCGGCACAGCTCGTCACCTGGACCAGCCCGAAGAACAGCACCACCACGATGGTCAGCACGGCGACCGTCGACCACGCGATCACTCGGTCCACCGCGCACTCCCCTCGTCGGCGCGAGCATGACGGCCCGTCACCCCGAGCACCAGTCACGATCGTGCAACGACCCGCCGCGAGCTCCCGCCCCACCGCACCTGTGTGCTCACACAACCGCGAACATCCCTGACACTTGATGGGGCTGTCCGCCGATCAGCCGCCCGACCATCCCGACCACCAGCAAAGGACCACCCCGGATGACCGACCTCCCCGTCGTGTTCGAGATCGGATCGATCGTCGCCCTCGTCGTGATCCTGCTCGCCGACCTGCTCCTCGTGGCACGCCGGCCGCACGTCCCGACGATCCGGGAGTCGGCGCTCTGGGTCGGCCTCTACGTGGGACTCGCGCTGGTCTTCGCACTGGCGATGTTCTTCTTCGCCGGCGCCGAACCGGCCGGGCAGTTCCTGGCCGGCTGGCTCACCGAGTACAGCCTGAGCATCGACAACCTGTTCGTCTTCGTCATCCTGATGGCCCGGTTCGCCGTCCCGAAGAAGATCCAGCAGGAGGTGCTCATGCTGGGCATCATCATCGCGCTGGTGCTCCGCGGCGTCTTCATCCTGCTCGGCGCCCAGCTGATCGAGGACTTCTCCTGGATCTTCTACATCTTCGGCGCGTGGCTCGTGTGGACGGCGATCCAGCAGCTCCGCGGTGAGGACGAGGACGACCAGAAGGACAGCTTCATCGTCCGAGTACTCCGGCGTCGTGTGCGCATCACCGACACGTACGACGGCATGAAGTTCCGCGTCACCGAGAACGGTGCACGCCACTTCACGCCGCTGCTGGTCGTCCTGATCGCCATCGGCACCACCGACCTGCTGTTCGCACTCGACTCGATCCCCGCGATCTTCGGCATCACCCAGAGCCCGTTCATCGTCTTCACCGCGAACGTCTTCGCACTGATGGGCCTCCGGCAGCTCTACTTCCTGCTCGGCGGACTGCTTGAGCGACTCGTCTTCCTGAAGTACGGGATCGCCTTCATCCTCGCCTTCATCGGCGTCAAGCTCGTCCTGCACGCCCTGCACGGCAACGAGCTGCCCTTCCTCAACGGCGGCGAGCACATCGAGTGGGCGCCGGAGATCCCGACCTGGGTCTCCCTCGTGGTCATCGTCGCCGCGATGGGGGTCTCCACGCTGGCCAGCGTGGTGCACCTGCGGCGGGACACTCCCGCACGCGCCGCCGACTGACCCGGTGCCCGTCACACCCCGTAGGATCGCTGGCGAGGGCCTTTAGCTCAGCTGGTAGAGCGCCACGTTTACACCGTGGATGTCGTCGGTTCGATCCCGGCAGGGCCCACCCGAGAAGACCCCCTGGTCACGCCCAGGGGTTTCTTCGTTTCCGGGTCTCGTTGGTCACCCGCGGGCTCCGGATCGGTGCCCCCGTGGTGTCCCGGCCAGCGTCGTGCGGTGCTCGCGCGGACTCCGAACCGGCGTTGCTGGATACCGCAAAGTCACTGAGGAACCATCGTGTCCGCCGCCGGTCCGGCAGTACGGTCCGGGAGCGGCCTGACCCGAGGCTGCGAGAAGCCGACCCGAAGGCACCCCGATGGCCAACCACGACAAGCGACGGCTCCGCGCCGCCGCGTTCACGAAGCACCTCCGCGAACAGCTCCGCCGCGATCCCTGGCCGGCGGCTCCCGCGCAGGGCACGCCGCTGCCCGAGCTCGGCCCGCACACCGTTCAGTACATCGGTGCACACGAAGTGCCGTGGGCGGAGGCGAGCAGAGGGGCGGGCACCGGCACCTCGATCACCCGACTCCACGGCGCGGCGAAGACGGGTGCCAAGGTCGGGATGGAGAGCCTGGAACTGTCCCTCCCCGGCTTCGGTACCGCGATCGGCTGCGAAGTCGCGCGCACCGTCGGCCCACTGTTCCTGCCCGCCGTGATGTCGGCGAATCGTGCCGTCCGCGAGGCGGAGCGAGCAGAGCGCGTCGAGCCCGAAGGGCAGGCGACCGCGGTGCTCCCGGAGTCCTGGCCCACGGTCGTCGAATTCGCCGCTGACGAGCAGCTGGAGGACACGATCATCATCCCCGTCGTCGGCGATCGCGTGCACTACAGCCGCGGTTCCGGCTACCTCGTCGGGCTGCAGGGCGTCGTCGTCGTGTCTGATGACGGAGAAGCCCTGCCGTCGGGGCTGCGGTACGTGCAGTTCGACGATGAGGAGTGGCCGACGGTCGTCGCGGTGATGGGTCTGGACCGGATGTAGCTGACGCTCCTCGACAGCAGGCTTCGTCCGCCCGCGCATCAGACGGCTGCTTCTGGAACTCACGCCCGGCAACCTTCGTCTCCCGGTGGTCGAAGCCGATCGAGTCGCCGAGACGCAGCTCCCGAGCGATCGCCGCGGCCAGGCGATCCCCCTTGCGCCGCTGCGCTTGGCCGGGCCGTGCGTCCGGCCAGCCCGTCGGACGCGATGGACGCGATGGACGCCGCGCTGTACCTGCTGGTTCTGCGGGGCGTTCCGTTCCACTCAGCCGCGGTCGCGTGCCATTCCTGCTTCGGTGTTGCGGGTACCGACGGCGACGCCGTGCGGGGATGCAGCTTCGATCCGGGCGAGGTCGCTCGTGGTGAGGACGACGTCGGCGGCGGCGACGTTTTCCTCGATCCGGGACGCCTTCGTGGTGCCGGGGATCGGGACGGTGCCGACCTGGATCAGCCACGCGAGCGCGAGCTGCGCTGTCGTGACGCCCTTCTCGTCAGCGATGCCCTTCAGCGCCGCAACGACGCGCAAGTTCGCGTTGATCGCCTCGTCTGAGAACCGGGGGAGGTTTCGCCGTGCGTCGCCCTCGGGGAGGTCGCCCTTGCGGGTGAGGGTGCCAGAGAGGAACCCGCGGCCCAGCGGCGAGAAGGGCACGAACCCGATGCCGAGCTCGAAAGCGGTGTTGAGGACGCCGTTGTGTTCGGCGTCGCGCTCGAACAGGCTGTACTCGGACTGGATCGCCGTGATCGGGAACGTCGCGTGCGCACGGCGCAGGGTCTCGGCCGAGGTCTCGGAGACTCCGATGTAGCGGGCCTTGCCGGAGGTCACGGCTTCAGCCATCGTCCCGACGGTGTCCTCGATCGGGACGCTTGGGTCTGCCCGGTGCAGGTACCAGAGGTCGACGTGGTCGGTGCCGAGGTGCCTGAGGGACCGGTCGATCGCGCGACGTGCATGCCCCGGGGAGCCGTCGAGTCCGATTGGTGTGCCGTCGTCGGTGAAGTCCGTGGCGAACTTCGAAGCGATGACGACGCGGTCCCGGTCGGCGCCGAGGACCCGGCCGAGCAGTTTCTCGTTCTCGAACGGTCCGTACGCTTCTGCGGTGTCGAACAGGGTGATCCCGAGGTCGAGGGCTCGTCGGATGGTCTCGGCGGAGCCGGTCTCGGTGGCGCCGCCGTAGAAGGCGCTCATGCCCATGCACCCGAGACCGAGGGCGGACGTGACGAGGCCCTGGGAGCCGAGAGGGATCTGCTGCATGCGTGTTCTCCGTTCGTCGCCGGGATCACCCGGACGATGATGACCCTTCACCCTGGTGTGCACACCATGTCAAGTGGGAGACTCGACCCATGCTGCTTCCGGAGGTCCACGTCGATGAGCCGGTCACGATCAGCGCTGCGGCGGAGTTGCTCGGCATCACTGTCGACACGATCCGTTACTACGAGAAGGAAGGCATCGCGCCGGCTCCTGATCGTGGGCAGGACGGGTGGCGGCGTTACGACACGGCTGGGCTGAGGTGGCTCGCCGGGACGGTGATGCTCCGCGGGACCGGCATGAGCGTGCAGGAGATGCGCGAGTACGCGTCCGCGTACAGGGCTGGCGCTGATGATGTCGCGCGGCTCGCGCTCCTCGAGCAGCACCATGCGACCGTTCTCGCTCGGCAGGCGGAGGTGCAGCGGCACCTCGCGGCGCTGGAACGGAAGATCGAGGCGTACCGCGAGACCATCGCCGCGACCGGCCGATCAGCGGCATGACCTCTCTGTCCGGTCGACCATCCTTCAACCGATGGTCGATCAGACGGAGCACGCCTCCTGCTGCTGTCGACCGATCGCCGCTCCGGGCTGAGGCAGAGTGGGTGCATGGTCAGAGCAGCGCCCAACACGATCCACTTCCATCGCAAGCACCATGAAGCGGTCATGTCTGGCGAGAAGGTCACCACCGTCCGGTGGAACGAGAACGTACCGGTGGGAGCAGCCGTGTTCGTCTTCGAGGCCAGTCCGCGCCGTAGTCGTTCATGAGGCGGTAGCGCACGCCCAGAGCATCGCACAGGCGAAGGACGATGTCGCGGAAGTGGATCGGCCACCGGAAGGGTGACCGAGGAGTGGCGTCCACAGTTCGTACATCCGACCGATGCGCATGCACGAGACCGGGGTCGCCGCATGCGTCGGAGGAGCGATCCTCGCCGGGCTCGGATTCCTCAATGTCTTGGCATGACCGACCGTCTCAGACCCTGGGGCGATCCGGTAGATGATCGGCTACCGGGCAGGACCGCCAGGTTCGGAGCGGAGGGCTTTCAGTTCGCGCATCCACGCGACTTCCCGCTCGAGCTGCCCGGTATCGGTGAAGAGGCGCACTTGCTGCGTGTCGGACAGCAAGGCTGCGAGCTCGTCCCGGTCTGCCGGACCGAATCCGAGTTTTTGCCAGAACGGCCCCGATCTGCGCGAGAAGAGCCACGCCCGCGTCGCGCCCGAGCGAGCGGCTTCTCCGAGGGCGAACCTCGCGAGACGGGTGCCGGCACCCGCGGTGCGTCGTGCGCTCGAGACTGCAACGCTCCGGATCAAGACGTCTGCTCCGTCAGCACTGGCTTCGTAGCCGGTGCTGCCGACGATCTTGCCATCGTGGTCGCGCTCTACCCACACTCGGACCGCGGTCGAGTCGAGCCCAGCGACAGTGAGGTCGGCTTCGCTGAGGAACGCGCGAAGCTCCTCGAGATCGTCGTTCGTCAGCGGCGAGCATGGCATGACTCATGCTCTCGCACCACGCCGCCCGGTCGAGGATCGGCAACCGGACGACTGAGAGAAGCCCGTCGACGCAGATCGGTCATTGATGCTCGACGGGGTAGATGCCGTGAAGCACCTCCGGCCCCATCGCGCACCGATTGGCGGTCCTCGCCTAGCCTGTTCCGCATGGACGCTTCGGGACTGCGTGCGCAGCAGATCGACCCTCGGGACGTACAAACGGAGTACGAGATCTCCGTGTACCGGGTGTACTTCGTCGACGGCGATGGGGCAACCGACGAGTACAGGGTCGAGGGTGCCGTCGACGTACGGCAGGTTCTCGCGTGGGCTGACGAGCACGCGGCAGGGCGAGGCTTTGACCTCTACGTCGAGACTGAGGGGCGCACTGGTAAGCGCCTCGATTTGCTCGCCAAGCATCAGTGACACAAGCGGGGAGGTTCCCACTTTCGTGGGTACCTCGCCGTTTGCGTGGTGTGACTTACTTCACGGAGATGAAGGCTGATGCCGCGGACCCGATGCTGAACGGGGCCAACGGCGGTGCAGCTTCACCGGAGTGTGACCCGCGGAAGTACGCGCCACGCGCGATGTGGATGCCCACACCCTCCTCTGGGACGTACCGCGCAGGGGCCGACCCACGCGTGGGTGAGTACCTTCAGGAGGGCTTGACCGACCCTGGTCGGAGAGAAGCCACCGCCTCACGGCGCGTGCTCGGTCAGCGATCCGCTTTCGGCCGGGGTGACCGCCTCGAGCTTTGGACCCATGGCTCGGAGTCGCCGGTACCGAGCGGGCTTTGTCAGCGGCCCATGCCGAGCGCGGACTCGATCCGGCTGATCGTCCGGCGCATCGCGTACTCGTCCTGCGCCGGCTGGCCGTCGGCCACCCACAGGTGGACCGCTCCGGGACCCAACGTCCTGGGTGCGAGGCGGACCACGATCCCCCATCGACATGCGACACCGCGCGGCGTGGGCTCGCTGAAAACATCGAAGCCGAGTACCTCGGAGCGCAGGGCGATCGGTGTTCCCTGCCCGTCGTTGCGCGTCGACCAGCTCGTGATGCCCGTCCGGTCGAAGCCGAGGTCGCACGGGAACCAGACGCGCAGTCTGGGGCTCCAGGCCGTGAGGTCGGCGGCCGTCGATTCTGTCGCGTGCGCGGTGACGAACACGGTGCCGGGATGGGTCTCGGCCTTCTGCTGTAAGCGCGCCCGCCGGCGGTGGTTGACCTCGGTGGTGACGCAGGCGACGCCGAACCCGAACGTGATGAGAATGCCGAGACGGAGCTCGGTGGACAGGGCCCGTCCCTCGTCGGTACCGATCAACGCCGCGAGGACGATCGTCGCGGCGGCGAAGCCGACGGTGATGGCGGCGAGGAGGATCGTCGACGGGCGCACGGCTCGACAATGCCAGAACCCGAGGTGCGGTGGAATGCTCACACCGTCACAATGAGCACTGCGTCAGCGGACTGCGAACCGTCGGGTTGACTATCACTTCCGGGCAGGGCCACACGAGTTGGGTCGTGTTCGTTGAACGACCAGCTATCGAGGTGGCCGGCCCGACTCTGGGGACAGAGTGGCCGATACGCTCCGACCATGAGCTTCAGAACGCCTTGGTCTGTGCGACGGTGAGCATCGAGTCATTCGACGTTGAACCGGTCGACCATCGCAGGTCGTTGAGGTGGTTGCTCGGTCTGGTGGCTGCTGTCACTGGTGTTCTTGCGATCATCGGGTGGCCACTGCCGGCGGCGCCGGGAAGATACGTGTCGTCCGATGCATGGGAAAGGACGACCGCCTTGATCCAAGCGTGGTGGACACACGACGGTTGGCGAATGTCGGGGGCGTCATGGTTTTGGGGCGGGGTCGCGATCGGCGCGACAACTGGCGTGATTTCGGTTCGGGCCGGGAAGGAACGGACATGGCGCAAGACGTGGCTGCTGACCGTGCTACCGGGCGGAGTCGTCGCAGCGCTGGGCCCGTTGGTCCAGGTGGTGCTGGGGATTCGGTGGTCGAACTACTCACAGAACCGCGACGCCAGCTCCGCGATCTTCGTGTACGGGATCGGACTGGCGGTAGCGTTGGGCCTTCCATTTCTCCAGGGGTGGGTGATGCGCGGCCGCGAGCAGAGCGACGGTGGCGACACGTTTCGACGTTGACCCACCGAAATCGCCGATCGAAGACGAGTCGCGGTGGTCGGATGACCGCCGCAATTCGACTCGTCCGTCCTCCAACTCGCCGGTGGTGAGTCCGCCGACGGATCGGCTGCCGGCATCGTCTTCCGCGTCCTTCATCTCCCGCTGTCGCGTCAGTGCCGGGTCCGCGAGGCCGCGTTCGGTTGCCAGAACTGGAGACGGTTGCCGAACGGATCGATGACCAGCATGGTTCTGCCCCAGTCGTCGTCGTGCAAGCCCGGCCGAGATCGCGGGTGCCGTTGGGTAAGCAATGCATCCCGGTAGGCCACCACGTCCTGGACGACGAGCATCACCGCACCTCCCGGCGTGGCATCGCCGTGGTGCTCGGTCAGGTGCAGGACCTTGCCGTCGAGCGACACCTGCGCGTACACGGGCAGATCCGGCTCGAACTGGTGCTGCCACTCCCAGTCGAACCCGAGGTAGTCGCAGTAGAAGGCCCGAGCCACGGCGTGGTCGAACACCCGGAGGACCGGAATGACATCAGCACCCCTCCGCTTCCCCGAGCTCTGGCGGCCACCGACAGCTGCCAGGGTGTTCCAGTCGCGAAACCCTGCGGCGCGGGCTGCTGCTTCGAGCACCCGTGAGTGCGGGACGTCCGTGCTCGCACTGAGTTCGCGGGCGAGCCGCTTGGCTTCTTCGATCGTGATCACGATGTTCCAATCGCGCGATGGGGCTGGGTTCCTGCGTTGCCGGGGATCGCGGAAGGATCGGAATCACCCTGAGAACGATCGTTCGTCGGTGTTCACCGTGTGCAGGGGCTGGCCACCGTAGCCGAAGCCAGGATAGCTCCGGACGAGCGGTACCGGTTCCCGATCGCGATCGCGAGCGGCTTCCTCGGTCTGCTGTTCTTCTGGTTGCTGTTCGTCGGGAACGCGGCGGAGAAGTGGATCGCTGGCTTCGGCTTTGTGGCTCTCGTCGTCTGGGTGTTCGTGTTCCGAGCGATGTTCCGCAGCGGGTACTGACCTCATCACGGTCGCGGTGACCGATCGTTCCCCGGACGGTACTCCGCGGTAGCGTCTGCTCATGCGGAGCGTCGAGGGACAGTGCGTCTGGTGGAGTGACGAAGACGGATGGGGTGCGCTCCGTTCCGATGACGTCGCATCGGACGTGTTCGTGCACTTCGCGAATCTGCGGATGGACGGGTACCACTCGCTCCAGCCCGGGAAACGGGTTCGATTCGACGTCGAGCCGTACCCGTCCGGGCAGGATGGCTACTTCTTCCGCGCGCACGACGTCACGCCGATCTGATCCGGGCGTGGACTCCGGCCGTTCCCGGACCGGGAGCCGGAACGTCGTCGGATCCGTCGGAACGGCCGGGAGGACCGCGGAGCACGGTCCTCCCGGCCGCGATCAGAGTGCTCGTGCGTAGTCGACGGTCGGGTACGGGACGAAGCCCAGGGACTCGTAGAGTGCACGTGCTGGCGCGTGGAACTCGTCACCGCCGGTACCGATGTGCACGACGGTCACTCCGAGCTGTTCGAGCCTGCTCAGGACGGTCGAGCAGAGGGCGCGCGCGACTCCGCGCCGTCGAGCGTCAGGGCGGACAGCGACCATCTCCAGCCGTCCGGACGATGTGCCCGTGGTGTTCCAGCCGACGTACCCGAGGGGCTTGCCGTCTTCTTCGGCCAGTGTGATGAACCGTCCTTCGCCGGGAGCGAGCAGCGACGGGACCTCGTGTCGGTAGTCGTCTTCCCAGTGTCCGTGGTCGTGCGCGGTCGCTTCGGGACGGAGTCGCACGAGCGAGCCGGCGAGGAGCGGTCGGAAGGTCTCGATGGTCAACTCGGTCAGCGCGGGCAGGTCGAGCGGTGTGCAATCGCGAATGTGCATGGGTGTGCTTCTCTCGTGAGCAGTCTGAAGGCTCCACGCCCGTGATCGGGGTGGAGGAGAGCGACGGCCGGGGCCGTCCCTTCAGGAGCGCGTGCGCCAGCTCGCGAAGCAGTCCATGTGGCCACGGTATCGAGTGGGACGGAGCCGGGGAAGCGTCCGCATGCCGGTCGCCGATGGCGGA
Source organism: Curtobacterium sp. UNCCL20 (assembly GCF_900101675.1). Taxonomy (GTDB): domain Bacteria; phylum Actinomycetota; class Actinomycetes; order Actinomycetales; family Microbacteriaceae; genus Curtobacterium. The sequence continues at coordinate 235,140 of NZ_FNKG01000004.1, forward strand.
CCGACTACCGGACGGCCGGCCGCCGCCCCGGTGACGACTGGAACCGCACGAGGTAGCCGTCGGGGTCCTGGACGAGGAACTGCTGGACACCGACCTCGTCCTCGCCGACGCGGTACCACTTCGTCTCCGGTTCCATGAAGAGCTCGACGCCCGCGCGTCCGAGCACCTGCACCAGCGCTCCGGTGTCCGGCACGGTGATCTGGAGGTTCACTCCGCGGCCCAGCGGGCGCTCGAGTGGCCCAGTGACCCAGTTGCGACCCACGCCCGCTTGTTCGAGCATCAGGTGCGCAGAACCGAGGGCGATCGATGCGAAGCGTTCCTCGGGGCGGGAGTAGACGACCTCGAAGCCGCACAGCCCGCACCAGAACTGGATGCTCTGGTCCAGGTCGGCCACGAGCAGCTCCGGGACGAGCGAGGGGGCGGGCGAAGGGGCGAGCGAGAGGGCGGGCGAGGGGGCGTTGGCTTCCGTCACCGGACCATCGTCGCAGGCTCCGGCCCCACCGGATCTCGGCAGGCTGCGGGAACGTCACCACGTCCGGTGGAAGGAGTCCGTGCCGGAGGGAGCCGCGATCGTCGCGGGGAGCTGGTCAGCCCCGGGCTCGGGTACGCAGGGTGAGCGCGTGGTGTTCGACGGTGAGCCGAGCGGCCGTGACGGTGCCGAAGGGATCGCCATCGAGCTGGATCTGTTCCGGCGCCCCCAGCCGGAGTTCGAGGGTGCGTGCCTGCGTGTAGCCGAGCGATCGAGATGCGGGGAGGACCCGGGCGAGGAGCCGCCCGAACCGGGTTCGGGAATGGAAACGGTTGAACGTCAGTCCGTAGCCGATCTTCGTCCATCCGAACCAGCCACGTGGCCGGAACGCGACCGCGTCCAGGAGGCCGTCGTCGGGCCGGGCTGCGGGGAGGAGGAGCACGCCGGCAGTGAGTGTGCCGCAGTTGCCCACGATGATCGTGTGTGCCTGCATGGTCCGGAGCTGGCCGCCGTCGAGGCGGTACTGCACGGGGATCTGACGGTTGCCGATCACGGAGCGGGCGATGGGGTCGGAGTAGGCGACCCAGCCGAAGCGCTTCTTGACCCACGCGTTCGTGTCGGCGGCCATGCTGGCATCGAGCCCGATTCCCGTCATCACGAGGAATGCGTGGGTGGTGACCACGCCGGCATCGTCCGTGAGTGCAGCGATCCCCACGTCGATCGGCTGGTCCGAGCCGGTGAAGGCTGCTCGAACCGCCCCGGCGACGTCCGCGAGCGGCAGACCGAGGTTCCGGGCGAACAGGTTCCCGGTGCCGCTCGGGACGAGGGCGACCGGGATGCCGGAGCCGCGGAGCTCTTCGGCTGCGATACGGAGCGTGCCGTCACCACCGACGACGAGCACCACGGAGGGCGCGATGTCCCTGGCTGCCCGCGCGGCACCGCGGCCGTCGTCGCGCTGGTCGGTCTCGAACCACGCCGACGGCTCCCACCCGTTCGCCTGCTCCTCGGCGGTGACCGCTGCTCGGAGACGGTTCAGGTCGATCTTCGAGGGGTTCACCACGACGGCCGCTCGCGCTGGCGTGGTCGGCACGCTCATCGCTGCTGGTGGTGACGGGCGAGGGCGGTGGTGGTCTGCACGAGCGGTTCCTTCATCCTGGAGCGATCGAGACCTAGTTGATCCGCAACTCGGTCATCATGGGGCAGTCGAAGGGGTCGCGGGCGGCGAGTCCGACGCGGTTGAGGTACCGGACGACGATGCCGTACGAGCGCAGCAGCGTGGTCTCGGTGTAGGGCACGTCGAGGGTGTCGCAGTGGTCCCGGACGAGCAGGCGGGCCTGCTTCAACGCCGGACGCGGCATCGACGGGAACAGGTGGTGCTCGACCTGGTAGTTCAGGCCCCCCATCAGGAACGACACCCACCAGCCGCCACGGACGTTGCGGGAGGTGCGGACCTGGCGGGAGAAGAAGTCGACCTTCGCGTCGTGCGCGATCGTCGGCATGCCCTTGTGGTTCGGCGCGAACGAGGCCCCCATCATCACGCCGAAGACGGCCAGCTGCACCCGAGGAACGCGCACGCCATCCCGAACGGCAGGAACCAGAACACGACCGTCAGGTAGATCGCGAACCGCGCGACGAGGAGGACACCCTCCAGCACTCGGCCTCGCACATCGCTCCGCCCGTCGCCGCCACGCAGGACGGAGACCACGGCGTGCCGGTGCAGGTTGATTCCTTCGAGCGTCAGGAGGGGGAAGAACAACCACCCCTGGTGGCGGACCAGCCACCGCATCGGCCCCGTCGTCCGAGCGGCGTCCTCGGGGAGGAAGACGACGCCGTCCGGCGCGATGTCCGGGTCCTTGCCGACGGTGTTCGGGTTGCCGTGGTGGCGGGTGTGCTTGTTCATCCACCACGAGTAGCTGAGACCCACCAGGAACGTGCCGATGTACCGGCCGGCGCGGTCGTTCCACTTCCGCGATTCGAACACCTGGCGGTGCGCGGCCTCGTGGGAGAGGAACGCGAACTGCGTGAAGAGCACGCCGAGCGCGCCGGCGACGATGAGCTGGAACCACGAGTCACCCAGGAACGCGAACGCGACCCAGCAGCCGGCCGTCGCGAGCACGAGGCAGGAGAACAGGGTCCAGTAGAAGCCGCGTCGACGACGGAGGAGGCCAGCGTCCTTCACCTGCGCCAGGAGCGCGGAGTAGGTCGACGTGCCACCGGTCCGGGCGCCACCTGCCGAACCGGTCTTCCGGTAGGCACCGGGGATCGTGTTCTCGACGCTCACGCGGTCTCCTCCATCGGCGGGTGCTCCTTGTCACACACTTCGCGAGACGGGCGGTGTCGACCGTATCGAGCAGCAGCGCGCACGTGCAAACGTGGCACTCGCTCGTGTCTCCCTCCACGGCGTCGCACCCCGTCCCGATCCGCAACGAGGCGGACGATCCCCAGCGCCGCCGGGGGAACACCACGACCGCCACCCGCATCGCGAGCCCGTTCACCCGCGAGGACAGCGCCGACGACGTCATGACGCCCCGGGCAGATCATGGTGATGTACCACGCGGCGCCCGGCTCCCCCTCGCGCGACGCCCTCCGCCGCCTCGAGGTGCTCGAACAGTCCGAGTGACGCCCCCCGGGCACCGCCGGCTACACCGTGGGGTCCCCCGACCGGTTCAACCGGTCCGCAGCGCGACCGAGCAGCCAGTTGACCGCCCAGCCGATGACGCCGATCAGCGGCAGCAGGACGATCACCGCCGTCCACACGACCTTGACCACGGCGCTCCGGCGGCGGTCTCGCCACACCTGCACCAGGGCCAGGACCTCCACGGCCAGCACCACCAGGATCACCAGGATGTGCGCGGCACTCACGTTCTCGAGCACGTCGTCCCCCTCTCTCGTCGCGCCGGCTGCGGACCTCGGAGTCCGCGCCGCAGCGCAGGACCCGGAGTCCGCGCCCGCATGAGGACCCCAGGCTAGGAGCGTCCGGACTGCCTGCGCGTCGTCCGAGCGGACGACTTCCCGCATCCGGACGGCGACGCCGACCGCGGCCGATCCCGCGACCGGCACCGTGCGGTGCACGCGACCCCCCACCGGCCTGGAGGCACGTGGCGGCCCCGCCCCGCGCCTCCAGGCCGCCGTCCACTCGCCACCCACCCCACGCGGGTAGCGTCGTGCCCGTGAACGGTGTCGGTGTGATCGACGAGGCGGGCCGGTTCCGGCTGCTCGGCAACGGAGCGGCCGGCGCCGCCTTCGGCGTCGTCCTCGTGGTGCTCGTCGCATCGTCGTGGACGGGTGCGACCACCACGGTGCTGGTGGGGATCGGCGTGCCCGGAGCCGCAGCTGGCGCGGCGATCGGCGTCGTGCTGCAGCTGCGCTCGTGGCGGGCGGAGGGCGGCTACCGGCAGTCCGTCGTCGTCCGTGACTGGATCGCCGACGGGCGGGTCCCCGAGGACGTCCCCGCCGTGCAGTGGATCCCACTGGTGCAGGCGCAGGCGGAGCGCGAGGCAGCGGGCTGGGGGAAGATCGTGCTGAGCGTGCTGTGGACCGGCATGACCTGGTCGATGCGTGACCAGCACCCGCCGCTCATCACGACGATGCTGATCATGCTCTGGGCGGGGCTCGGGCTGTGGAGCGGGTTCTGGGTGATCCCGCGCGCGCGCGAGGCGAAGGCGCTCATGCGTCGGGGCGTCGCGACCCCGAGCTGACGACCGGCGTCGTCGGTCCTGGGTACGCTCGCCACCATGCAGAGTCGCACCCTCGGCCGTACCGGCCGCACCGTGTCCGTCGTCGGCCTCGGCACCTGGCAGTTCGGCGGTGACTGGGGTCCCGTCAGCGACGCCGACGCGAACGCCGTCATGGACGCCTCCGTCGAGTCCGGCGTCACCCTCTTCGACACCGCCGACGTCTACGGCGACGGTCGCAGCGAGCAGCTCATCGGAGCGTGGCGCGCCGCGAACCCGGACGTGCCGCTGACCATCACCACGAAGATGGGGCGCCGTGCCGACCAGGTGCCGTCGAACTACGTCGCCGCGAACTTCCGCGAGTGGGTGGACCGCTCGCGTCGGAACCTCCGCCAGGACACGCTCGACCTGATCCAGCTGCACTGCCCACCGACCCCGGTCTACGAGGACGACGCGGTCTACGACGCACTCGACGCGCTGGTCGCCGACGGCTCCGTCGCCGCGTACGGCGTCAGCGTCGAGACCGCCGACCAGGCGCTCACGGCGATCGCCCGGCCCGGCGTCGCGACCGTCCAGATCATCCTCAACGCGTTCCGGCTGAAGCCGCTCGACCGCGTCCTGCCGGCCGCCCTGGAGGCAGGGGTCGGCATCCTCGCGCGCGTCCCGCTGGCATCGGGGTTGCTGTCCGGCAAGTACACGACCCAGACGTCCTTCGCCGAGGGCGACCACCGCAACTACAACCGGCACGGCGAGGCGTTCGACCAGGGCGAGACCTTCAGCGGCGTCGACTTCGAGGACGGGGTGCAGGCCGCCCAGGCGTTCGCCGCGTCCCTGCCGGACGCCGTGTCCGTCCCCCAGGCCGCGATCGCGTGGATCACCGCGCAGCAGGGTGTGACCGCCGCCATCCCGGGCGCCCGCAATCCCGAGCAGGCGCGGTCGAACGCCGGAGCCGGCGACCTGGCGGAGATCCCGGGCCTCGACGAGACCGTCCACGAGCTCTACGACGAGTGGTTCCGCCAGAGCGTGCACGACAAGTGGTGAAGTCGTCGGTCGTCGGGCTGGCGCTGGCGGTGCTCACCGTCCTGGCGCTGCTCGTCGGCGGGACCACGCCGGCCGCCGGCACGACCCGGTCCGCTCCCCCGTGGCCGGCGCCGACGGACCTGTCCGCACGGGCGGAAGCCGCGGGACTCCGGAACGTCTGGGGCGAGCGGCTGGCGGAGCACGTCCACACCCACCTGACGATCCTCGACGGGGACGACCCGGTGACGGTCCCCGGGAACATCGGTCACTCGGACGCCCGACGCTTCGCGGCGCAGCTCCACACCCACGACACGTCGGGGATCCTGCACGTGGAGTCGCCCACCCGCCGGACGTTCACGCTCGGGGAGTTCTTCGACGAGTGGGGCGTGCCGCTCAGTGCCTGGCGTGTCGGAGGGCTCCGGGGCGAGCTGACGGTGTGGGTCGACGGGCGCCGATTCATCGGTGACCCGCGGTCGATCGCGCTGACGAACCGCCGCGAGGTCGTGCTGTCGGTGACGACGATCGGCGAGGTGCCCCACCTGCCGGCGCCGTTCGACTGGCCGCCGCAGTACCGGTGACGGCCCGCGCCCGGGCCGTGCCCGCGCTCGCGTGACCGGGCCCGCGCTCGCGCGCGCGTCAACCCTGACGCGACCCGGGCCGCGTAGCCTGCCCACATGACCACGATCCGGACGGGCACCGACCTCGCCGCCGTCGAGGACGTCATCGCCGGCATCGACGCGAACGGCGACCGCTACCTGACCCGCGTGTTCACCCAGCGCGAGCGGGCCGACGCGGGCGACGACCCGGAGCGTCTCGCAGCCCGGTTCGCCGGCAAGGAGGCGGTCCTGAAGCTCCTCCGCCCGCGCCGCTCCGACGCCGTCCCGCTCACCGACATCGCCATCGTGCACGACGCGGAGGGGGCACCCGTCGTGGAGCTCGCCGGACGCGCCGCCGAGCTCGCCGAGGCGATCGGCTGCGGCACGATCGCCGTCTCGCTCGCGCACGAACGGGGCCTCGCCACCGCGACGGCCGTCGCACTGACCGCCCGCTGACGACCATCCGGAGCCCGCCGGGCCATCCTGCGGATCCGTACAGGCAGCGAAGTGTCCGTGCGGATTCGCGCATCCGCACGGCGGTTTTCCGGGGCGTCCTCCTCCTTATGGTTGCCAGCATGGACCAGGACCCAGTCTCTGCAGCGGCCACCGTCGCACTCGCCACCCCGACGACCGAACTCGCCGTCCGGCGCGCGCTCGCCGATCACGGGCGGCTCACCGTCGACGCCATGGACGTGGCATCGATCGCCGACCTCTACGCCCTCGGGCTCACGTCGCACGCGACCGTCAACGTCATGCTCGCGGTCGAGGACGACCTCGACGTCGAGCTCCCCGACGCGGTCCTGAACCGCTCGACGTTCGCCACGATCGAGTCGATCGCCGCGGCGGCGGAGCTGGCACAGTGAGCACCCCGGTGCTCGACGCACCCGCGACCGCGTCCGCGTCGACGACCGCGTCCGGGTCCGCGCCTGCGGCCGGGCCCGACGCGGTCGGGCCCGCGACGCCCCGGAGCACCGACCGTTTCGCGGCCCGCACCGCACTCGTCGCGGACATCGCCGCGCACTTCGCCGACGAGGTCGACCGTGGGGCCAGACCGCCCCGCGAAGCGATCGCCGCGATGCGCGAGCACGGACTCCTCGCCGCAGCGGTACCGGTCGAGCTCGGCGGCGAGGGCGCGACCCTCGGCGAGCTCTCCGCGATCGCGACCGACCTCGGCCGCGCGTGCGCCGCGACGGCGATGGTCTTCGCGATGCACCAGGGCCAGGCGATGGCGCTCTGGCGGCACGGCGGTGCAGCGTTCGGCGTGACCGACCTGATCGACGCCGTCAAGGCCGGCGCGCTCGTCGCCTCGTCGACCACGGAGCGCGGCATCGGCGGCGACGCCCGTCGCAGCACGTGCGCGATCGAGCCGGACGCCGCCGGTCGGATCCGGCTCCGCAAGGAAGCGCCCGTCATCTCCTACGCGACCGAGGCCGACGCGATCCTCGTCACCGCCCGCCGCGACCCCGACGCCCCGGCCTCGGACCAGCGGCTCGTGATCTGCCTGCCCGAGGAGACGACCCTCACGCAGACCTCGACCTGGGACACCCTCGGGCTCCGCGGCACGTGCAGCAACGGCTGGACGCTCGACGCCGAGACCCACGCCGACCGGGTGCTCCGCGACGACTACGCGGCGATCTCGGCCCGCACGGTGCTGCCGGTCTCGCACGTCCTCTGGGCCTCGGTGTGGCTCGGCATCGCCGCCGACGCCGCCGACCGAGCACGCCGTGCGGTCCGAAAGCAGGCCCGCGCAAGCGTCGGACAGACCCCGCCGTCGGCCCTCCGGCTGGCCGAGCTCCTCGTCGACCTGCAGGCGCTCGCGGACACCGTCCGGCACGCGGCGCTCCGGTTCGACGCGGTGGCCGACGACCCCGAGGTCCTCGAGTCGACCGCGTTCGCCCTCGCCGCGAACGCCCTGAAGATCAACGCCTCGGAGCGGGTCACCGACCTCGTGACGAAGGCGCTGCGGATCGTCGGCATCGCCGGCTTCGCCGCAACCGGGCCGCTGAGCGTGGCCCGTCACCTCCGAGACGCACACGGCGCCGCCGTCATGGTGAGCAACGACCGTCTCCTCCAGAACGACGCTGGACTGGCACTCATGACCGGAGCGATCCTGTGACCATCACCGACCCCACCCACACCGCCACCACCGCCCACGCGGCGAGCGAGGCCACCCACGCGAGCGAGGCCGCCCACGCGAGCGAGGCCGCCGACATCGACGTCGCGCGCGCCGCGCTCCGGGCACGCCTGCTCGACGACGGGGTCCTCATCGACCTCGGCTCGCCCGGGCTATACGGCCGCACCGGGGTGTTCACGCGCGTCTACGACGCCGTCGACGCCGCCGCGGTCCGGAGCCAGGCGGACCTCGACGCCGACGTCCTCCGCTTCCCGCCGGTCGAGCCGCTCGCCGCGTTCGAGCAGACCGACTACATCGCGTCCTTCCCGGACCTCGCCGCCTCGATCTCCGGCTTCACCGGCGACGACCGCACCCACCGCGCCCTCCTCGCCGCTCGCGAGCGCGGCGAACGGTGGGAGTCGTTCCTGCAGCCGGCCGACCTCATGCTGACCCCGGCCGTCTGCCACCCGGTCTACGGCCTGGTCACCGGGACGCTGCCCGACGGCGGACGCATGTTCGACATCGTCGGCGACTCGTTCCGGCGGGAACCCTCGCTCGACCCGATGCGCCTGCAGGCCTTCCACATGCACGAGTTCGTGCACATCGGCACCCCCGCCACCGCGCAGCAGCACCGCGACGGCCGGATCCCGGTGATGCGGGAGCTCCTCGAGTCGTTCGGCCTCGAGATCGACGTCGTCCCCGCGAACGACCCCTTCTTCGGTCGGGTCGGGCAGATGCTCGCCCGCAACCAGGTCGAGCAGTCGCTCAAGTTCGAGTTCGTCACGCCGGTCTACGGCCACGACCACCCGTGGACCGCGATCAGCTCGGCGAACCTGCACGAGGACCACTTCGGCACGTCGTTCGCGATCCGCACCGCCGACGGCGAGGTCGCGCACAGCGCGTGCATCGCGTTCGGCCTCGAGCGCATCACCATCGCCCTGTTCGCTGCCCACGGCACGGACCCCGACGCCTGGCCGACGGAGGTCCTCGCGGCCCTCGGCCTGTGAGCACCCACCACGGCTGGTCGGGTCACCCCGCCCTCCGCGTCGCGCTGCAGCTCCCCGCTGCGGCGCGAGCGGGCGTCGTGATCTGCCCGCCGCTCGGGCAGGAGGGCGTCATCGCGTACCGCACGCTCCGCCTGCTGGCGGACGGCCTGGAGGCGCGTGGCGTGGCCTCGGTGCGCTACGACCCGTCCGGACGTGGAGACGCCGCGCCCGACGACGCTCCGGACGCGCAGGTGCGGTCCGCCCGGCACGCCGCAGCACTGCTGCGTTCGGCAGGCGTCGAGGCGGTCGCGTTCGTCGGGCTCGCCTCGGCCGCCCTCGTCGCGGCCGCCGCGGCCGACGACACCGACGGCCTGGTGGTGTGGGACGCCCCGGCGTCCGGCCGCGCGTGGGTGCGCGGACAGCGTGCGCTCGCCGCCATCACCATCGGGTCCGACCGCGTCGTCGACGGCGTCGAGAGCCTCGTCGGCATCGACCTCGAGCCCGCCGAGGTCACCGCACTCGCGGCCCTGGCGTTCGTGCCGCGCTCCGGGCCGACGGTCGCGCTCGTCCGGCCCGGCGCCGTCGCCCCGAAGGCCCTCGGACCGGTGCCGACGGCCGAGGTGACCGGCAGCGCCGAGCTCCTGGACGGCACGAGCATCGTCGCTCGGATCCCCGCAGCCGCGGTCGACACCGTCGTCGGGTGGATCGATGCCTGGGCACCCACGGACACGTCGGCGACGACGCTGCCCGAGCTCGCCGAGGTCCTCGACGTGGACACCCGGGTGTCCGAGCGGGTCGTGCAGCTCGGCCCCGAGGAGCTCTTCGCCGTCGAGACCGTCGCCTCCGGGCAGTCCGAGGGCGCCCCCGTCGTCGTGCTGCACAGCGGCGGCGCGGAGCACCGGGTCGGCGCGGCCGACTACCAGGTCGCCCTCGCCCGCGGTCTCGCCCGCGACGGCGCCCGGGTGATCCGGGTCGACCGGCGTGGCACCGGGGAGAGCACCGCGGTCCGCGGCGACGAACGCTCGTTCTTCTACACGCAGGAGTGGCTCGACGACCAGGCGGCCGTCGTGGCCTCGCTCGCCGTCCCGGCCGAACGGCTCGTGCTGGTCGGCATGTGCGCGGGCGCCTGGCTCGCCGGCCGTGCCGTCGACGAGTCGCCGCGCCTCGTCGTGGAGATCAGCCCGAACGACTACCGCCGCACCACGACGGTCGCCGGCACCTTCGCCGACGCAGCCCGTGCGGTGGACCAGCCGTCCGACCTCCGTCTGCGGATCCGGCGCTGGTGGAACACCCTCGTGCCGAAGCCGGTCCGTGACCGGGTGGCCCGCCGGGACCGGATGGGCGGGGTCGCCGGGCACGTCCGGCCGCTCGTCGAGCACGGCACCGACATCCTCGTCATCGCCGCACCCGAGGACGCCGAGCTGTTCGACCGTCTCGGTGGACAGCGTGCCGAACGCCGCTGGGGTGCGCCCGGTCGGACCGGGCGCCTCGAGGTGGTGCGGGTGCCGGGCGGCGACCACGCCCTGTTCTCCCCCGCGATGCGCGAGGTCGTCCTCGCCGAGGTGCGCTCGCACGTCGCGGCGGCGTTCCCCGTGCACGCCTGACCGTCAGGACGACGCGTGCTCGGCCTCAGACGAGGCCGAGCACGCGAGCGACGGCGGCCGGGTGCTCGACGTGGGCGAAGTGGCCGCAGTCGTCGAGCAGCACGGTGCGCACCTGCGGCAGGAGCCCGCGCAGCCCGTCCAGGTCGGACACCCGCGCGAACACGTCGTCGCGCCCGGCGATCGCGGTCACCGGACAGGACACGGACCGCCACCGGTCGAGGTCGTAGCCGGCGGCCGACCGCGCCGCGCCGGTGAACCCGGCCGGCCGGAGCTCGTCGACGAAGGCGTCGAGCACGCTGCGGTCGAGCCGTCGCACGTGGGTGAAGACCGGTGACGCGACGAGCGGGAGGAGGCCCGCCCGGGCGATCCCGCGCAGCATCGGGCGTGCGGCCTCGCCGGTGATCGTCAGGCCCGCACGGAGCAGGGTGAACGCGGGCAGCGTCCGGACACCGCGCCACGGGTGCCGGGCGGCGTCGGCGGTGGCGAGCGTGGTGCCGGACACCAGCGCGACCGAGCGGACCCGTCGGGGTGCGACGACCGCCAGGTGCATCGCGACGAACGCCCCCATCGAGTGTCCGACGACGTCGACGTCGTCCAGGCCGAACGTGTCGAGGACCGTGGTCAGCACGCGGACGGCATCGTCGACGTCGAGAGGCGCGTCCGGCGCCGGGGACGATCCCCATCCCGGCAGGTCGACGAGCACGAGCCCGCGGTCGAGCGCGCCGTCGGCGGCCTGCAGCAGCGGCGTCCACGTCGACCACGAGCCGGCGACGCCGTGCACGAGCAGGAGGGGATCAGGACCGGCGCGGTGGTGCACCACCGTGGGTCCCACCCCGGTCGGCACGACCGTGCGGGTCAGACGCCACCTGCCGGGGTCCGCGTCCACCGGGAAGGGGGCGTACGGCTCAGTGGTGCCGACCCGCTCGCGCGAGCCGGTCTCGATGGCGTGCACCGTGCCTCCAGGCAGTCCGTTCGTCCGTCCGACGCGCCCTGCGTCAGACGGGATTCGGAACGCTAGCCGACGGCGACGGGTGCGGCGCACGCCGCGAGGCGGTCGAGTGCCGCCTTGTACTCGGTGACGTCGCGGGCCACGCCGGGCTCGGAGAGGATCGAGGCCTTGATCCGGCCCTGCACGTCGATGACGAAGGTCGCGCGGTTCGCGAAGCCCTTCTGCTCGAGGAACACGCCGTACTCCTTGGAGACGGCGCCGTGCGGCCAGAAGTCCGCGAGCAGCTCGAAGTCGTAGCCATTCGACTCGGCGAACGACCGCAGCGTCGCCTTCGAGTCGACCGAGATGCCGATGAGCTCGACACGCTGGTCCTGGAACATCGCAATGTTGTCCTGCAGGGCGCAGAGCTCGTTCGTGCACGTGGACGAGAACGCGAGCGGGAAGAAGACGAGCGCGACCGGGCGGACACCGCGGAAGTCGCTGAGGCGGACGTGCTCACCGAACTGGTTCGGGAGTTCGAAGTCCGGCGCGAGTGAGCCGATCTCCAGTGCCATCAGTGCGTTGCTTCTTCCTCGGGCGTGGGGTGTGCCCGGTGTCCTCGTGCACGCACGGGTCGCGTGTGCACGATCGGCAATCGTACGCCGCCGTCATCCGAATGCAAGCACCCGTCCACCTGCACGTCACCATCAGGCTCCGCGTCGGCGGTGGGGCCTAGAGTGGACGAGGCCCCACCGCCGGTCGCGACCCGATCGATCGGTGGACCACCTATGTCCACCACCACGAGAACGAACGAGGTCAAGGGTGACGGTGAACGACCAGGACCCGTACAGCCACGGCAGCAGCGACCAGGACCCGGAGGAGACCGCCGAATGGCGTGAGTCCCTCGACGGGCTGGTGCAGACCCACGGTCACCAGCGTGGCCGCGAGATCATGCTGAGCCTGCTCAAGCGGTCCAAGGAACTGCACCTCGGTGTGCCGATGGTCCCGACCACGGACTACGTGAACACCATCGCGCCGGAGAACGAGCCCGAGTTCCCGGGCGACGAGGAGCTCGAGCGCCGCTACCGCCGGTGGATCCGGTGGAACGCCGCGATCACCGTGCACCGCGCGCAGCGCCCCGGCATCGCCGTCGGCGGCCACATCTCGACGTACGCGTCGAGCGCCGCCATGTACGAGGTCGGCTACAACCACTTCTTCCGCGCGCAGGACCACCCGTCCGGTGGCGACCAGGTCTTCTTCCAGGGCCACGCCTCCCCCGGCATGTACGCCCGTGCGTACATGGAAGGGCGTCTCAACGAGGACCAGCTCGACGGCTTCCGGCAGGAGAAGTCCCACGCCGCCGGCGGACTGTCGTCCTACCCGCACCCGCGCCTCATGCCGCACTTCTGGCAGTTCCCGACCGTGTCGATGGGCATCGGCCCGATCAACGCGATCTACCAGGCGCAGCAGGCCAAGTACCTGTCCAACCGCGGCATCAAGGACGCCTCCGACCAGCAGGTCTGGGCGTTCCTCGGTGACGGCGAGATGGACGAAGTCGAGTCCCGCGGTCAGCTCCAGGTCGCCGCGAACGACGGCCTCGACAACCTGAACTTCGTGATCAACTGCAACCTGCAGCGTCTCGACGGTCCGGTCCGCGGCAACGGCAAGATCATCCAGGAGCTCGAGGCGTTCTTCCGCGGTGCGGGCTGGAACGTCATCAAGGTCGTCTGGGGCCGCGAGTGGGACGACCTGCTCGCCCGCGACACCGAGGGCGCGCTCCTCAACCTGATGAACCAGACGCCGGACGGCGACTACCAGACGTACAAGGCCGAGAACGGCGCCTACGTCAGGGAGAACTTCTTCGGGCGCGACCCGAAGGCGCTCGAGCTGGTCAAGGACTACACCGACGACCAGATCTGGAACCTCAAGCGCGGCGGTCACGACTACCGCAAGGTCTACGCCGCGTTCAAGGCCGCGACCGAGCACAAGGGCCAGCCGACCGTCATCCTCGCGAAGACGGTCAAGGGCTACGGCCTCGGCCCGAGCTTCGAGGGCCGCAACGCGACCCACCAGATGAAGAAGCTCACGCTCGACAACCTCAAGCAGTTCCGCGACGAGATGCGCATCCCGATCTCCGACGCGCAGCTGGAAGAGAACCCGTACACGCCGCCGTACTACCACCCCGGTCACGACGACGAGGCGATCCAGTACATGCACGAGCGTCGTCGCGAGCTCGGCGGCTACGTGCCGGAGCGTCGCACGAAGTACACGTCGATCACCCTGCCGGACGACTCGAAGTACCAGGTCGTCAAGAAGGGCTCCGGCAAGCAGGAGATCGCCACCACCATGGCGTTCGCCCGACTGCTGAAGGACCTGCTCCGCTCCCCCGACTTCGGCGACCGCGTGGTCCCGATCATCCCGGACGAAGCGCGCACGTTCGGCATGGACGCGTACTTCCCGACGGCGAAGATCTACAACCCGAACGGCCAGCACTACACGTCGGTCGACCGTGAGCTCCTCCTCGCCTACAAGGAGAGCCCACAGGGCCAGATCATCCACGTCGGCATCAACGAGGCGGGCGCCCTGGCGGCGTTCACCGCGGTCGGGACCTCGTACTCGACGCAGGGCGAGCCGCTCATCCCGGTCTACGTCTTCTACTCGATGTTCGGGTTCCAGCGCACCGGCGACGCGATCTGGGCCGCCGGCGACCAGATGACCCGTGGGTTCATGATCGGCGCCACCGCGGGCCGTACCACGCTCACGGGCGAGGGTCTGCAGCACGCCGACGGCCACTCGCCGCTCCTCGCGACGACGAACCCGGCCGTGGTGTCCTACGACCCGGCGTACGGCTACGAGATCGGCCACATCGTCCAGGCCGGCCTCGACCGGATGTACGGCACGAACGAGGACGGCTCGCCGAAGCACGCCGACCCGAACGTCATGTACTACCTGACGGTCTACAACGAGCCGATCGTCCAGCCGGCCGAGCCGGAGGGCGTCGACGTCGACGGCATCGTCAAGGGCATGTACCTGCTGAAGCCGAGCGAGCACGACGGCCCCAAGGCGCAGCTGCTCGCGTCGGGTGTCGCCGTGCCGTGGATCCTCGAGGCGCAGCAGCTCCTCGCCGAGGACTGGGGCGTGTCGGCCGACGTGTGGAGCGTCACGAGCTGGGGCGAGCTGTACCGCGACGGTGTCGCGGCGGAGCAGCACGCGTTCCTCAACCCAAACGACGCCCCGCGCACGCCGTACGTCACCGAGCGCCTGCTCGGCACCGAGGGCCCGGTCGTCGCCGTGAGCGACTTCATGCACCTCGTGCAGGAGCAGATCCGCCCGTTCGTCCCGACCGACTACGCCACGCTCGGCGCCGACGGCTTCGGCTTCTCGGACACCCGTCCGGCCGCCCGCCGCTTCTTCCACATCGACGGCCCCTCGGTCGTCGTGCGGACGCTGCAGCAGCTGGCGCGCCAGGGCAAGGTCGACGGTGCCCTCGTGCAGCAGGCGATCGACAAGTACCGCCTGCACGACGTGACCGCCGGCACCACCGGCAGCGCGGGCGGCGAGAGCTGATCGAGTGACGACGGTCCGACCGGACTCCGAGAGCCAGGAGAGCGCGCGAGAGCGGGCGCTCTCCTGGCTCCGTCAGGTGTCCGGGGAACTCTCCACCGCGACGATCAAGCGGCTCGAGGACACGCTCCCCTGGTACAGCGAGATGCCCCCGGGCCGTCGCTCGGCCGTGGGGCTCGTGGCCCAGGCCGGCATCACGTCGTTCATCAGCTGGCTCGAGGGCACGGCGTCCACCCCGTGGATCGCCGCCGCCGACGTGTTCGGCTCGGCGCCGCGGGAACTCCTGCGCTCGGTGAGCCTGCAGCAGACGCTCCAGCTCATCCGGGTCGTCGTCACCGTGGTGGAGGAGCGCGCCAAGGACGACGAGATGCTGCAGGAGGCGATCCTCAAGTACTCGCGGGACATCGCCTTCGCCGCCGCCGACGTCTACGCCCGGGCGGCCGAGGCCCGCGGGCTGTGGGACGCCCGGCTCGAAGCGCTCGTGGTCGACTCGATCCTGTCGGGCGAGTACGACGACGAGCTGCCGTCCCGCATCGCGGCACTCGGGTGGCACGGCCACGGCGAGGTGTCCGTGCTGGTCGGCAACGCCCCGAAGCAGCTCGAGGTGGACCAGATCCGCCGGACCGCACGGCACATGGACGCGGACGTGCTCATCGGCGTGCAGGGGTCCCGCCTCGTCGTGGTGATCGGTCGTGCCACACCGCGCGACGACGTGCCCGAGGGCGAGGAGCCGGTGTCGTTCACGGCCATCGCGCAGGCCCTCGAACCGTCGTTCGGCGAGGGCCACCTCGTGCTCGGCAACGAGGTCCCCGGGGTCGTCGACGCGTCCACCAGCGCGAAGGGCGCACTCGCCGGGTTCGCCGTGGCACGGGCCTGGCGCGGGGCACCCCGTCCGGCACTCGCCGACGACCTGCTCCCCGAACGTGCCCTCGCCGGCGATCCGCTCGCCCGGTCGGCACTGGTGCAGCGGATCTACGTGCCGCTGAAGGACCAGTCGACGGAGCTCCTCCAGACGCTGTGGTGCTACCTCGACACCGGCCGCTCGCTCGAGGCCACGGCGCGCGAGCTCTTCGTGCACCCGAACACCGTCCGCTACCGGCTTCGCCGCGTCGCCGACATCATCGGGTGGGACGCCACGCACGCCCGCGACGCCCTGATCGTGCAGTCGGCGCTCATCCTCGGCGCGATGTCGGAGTCGACCGCGGGTCGCCGTCGCATCCCGCACCGTCGCTGAGCGGGACGGTCGTGCGTCAGCGCGGCGCGGTCGTGCGTCAGCGCGGCGCGGTCGTGCGTCAGCGCGGGGCCGTCGTGAGGAATCGAACAACGTCGAGCGACGATCACTGTGGCAAGTCCACACGCGTCGAACCCGGCCAGCCCTGGAGGATTGTCCGGTGATCGTCGTCGTCGCGCCCGGACAGGGCTCCCAGACCCCCGGCTTCCTCGCCCCCTGGCTCGAGGACGCCGCCGTCCGTGACCGTGTGGGGGCGTGGTCCGAGGCCATCGGCATCGACCTCGTGCAGCACGGCACCGAGTCCGACGCGGACACCATCAAGGACACCGCGATCGCGCAGCCGCTCATCGTCGCCGCCGGCCTCGTGACGGCCGACGCCCTGCTCGCCGAGGGCCGTCGCGCCCTCGTCGGCGGTGTCGCCGGCCACTCGGTCGGGGAGTTCACCGCCGCGGGTGTCGCCGGTGTCCTCGACCCGACCGACGCCGTCGCCCTCGTCGCCGAGCGCGGCCGGGCCATGGCCGACGCCGCCGCCCTCGAGCCCACCTCGATGGCCGCCGTCCTCGGTGGCGACGCCGACGAGGTCGCCCAGGCGCTCGCGACCCACGGCCTCGTCCCCGCGAACCACAACGGCGGCGGGCAGACCGTCGTCGCGGGTGCCGCCGACGCCATCGCCGCGCTCGTCGCCGAGCCGCCGACGAAGGCCCGGGTCATCCCGCTCGCCGTCGCCGGGGCGTTCCACACGCGGTACATGGCACCCGCCGTCGAGCGGGTCGCACCGGTCGCGGCCGCCGCCACGGTGCACGACCCCACGCTCCCCATCTGGACGAACGCCGACGGCTCGCGGGTCGAGGACGGTCGTCGCTTCGTCGACCTGATGGTCCAGCAGATCGCGAACCCCGTGCACTGGGACGCCGTGATGGAGTCCTTCGCGGGCGCCGGCGTCACCGGCATCATCGAGCTCGCACCCGCCGGTGCCCTCGTCGGTCTGGCGAAGCGCGGTCTCCGCGGCACGCCGACCGTCGCGATCAAGACCCCCGAGGACCTGCCGGCAGCGATCGAGCTGCTGCAGCGCGCAGACCAGGAAGCAGACGCAACCGCATGACCGACCGTCCCACCCTCGCGCAGCGGCGCGGGCACGAGTTCACGCGCATCCTCGCCTTCGGCGCAGCGCGCGGCGAGAACGTGGTGCCGAACGACGACCTCGTCGGCCCGATCGACTCGTCCGACGAGTGGATCCGCCAGCGCACCGGCATCATCACCCGGAAGCGTGCGGGCAAGGACGTCGAGGCGATCGACCTCGCCGAGGCCGCCGCGCGCGAGGCGATCGAGAAGGCCGGGATCGAGCCGTCGCAGATCGGTGTCGTGCTCGTCAGCACCGTGACGCACACCGTCGCCACGCCGTCGATGGCCTCGCTCCTCGCCGAGCGCATCGGTGCGACCCCCGCCGCTGCGTACGACATCAGCGCCGCGTGTGCCGGGTACGCGTACGGCATCGCCCAAGCCGACTCGTTCATCAAGTCCGGGCTCGCCGACCACGTGCTGGTCGTCGGGGCCGAGAAGCTCAGCGACGTCGTCGACCCGACGGACCGGTCGATCTCGTTCCTGCTCGGTGACGGTGCGGGCGCGGCCGTGATCGGCCCGAGCGACTTCCCGGGCATCGCCCCCACCATCTGGGGTTCCGACGGCTCGAAGTGGGACGCCATCGGGATGACCGCCACCTACAACGAGTGGGAGGCCGGTGCGCCGCGTCCGACCATGCGGCAGGCCGGTCAGACGGTGTTCCGCTGGGCGGTCTGGGAGATGGTCAAGGTCGCCCGTGAAGCGCTCGAGACCGCGGGCGTCACCGCGGCCGACCTCGCAGCGTTCGTGCCGCACCAGGCGAACATCCGCATCATCGACGAGTTCGCCAAGCAGCTCGGGCTGCCCGAGTCCGTGGTGATCGCCCGCGACATCACCACCACCGGCAACACCTCCGCCGCGAGCATCCCGCTCGCCACGCACCGCCTGCTCGACGAGCACCCCGAGCTGTCGGGCGGTCTCGCCCTGCAGATCGGGTTCGGCGCCGGACTCGTGTTCGGCGCGCAGGTGGTCGTCCTCCCCTAGCCCATCCCGATCGTGCTCCGGCACGATCACCCGACGAGCCTCCGGGCATGCGCGCCGCTCGTGCCCTAGGCTGGTCCACGGTCAAACGACACCCCCCTCAAGGAGAATCCCCATGGCCCTGTCCAACGAAGAAGTCCTCGCCGGCCTGGCCGAGCTGATCAACGACGAGACCGGCATCGCGACCGACACCGTCGCCGCCGACAAGTCCTTCACGGACGACCTCGACATCGACTCCATCTCGATGATGACCATCGTCGTCAACGCCGAAGAGAAGTTCGACGTCAAGATCCCCGACGAAGAGGTCAAGAACCTCAAGACCGTCGGCGACGCCGTCGACTTCATCGTCAAGGCGCAGGCCTGACGCGAGCTTCCTGAGCGCCGCGGCCCCGGCGAACCGCGGGCCGCGGCGCTCTTCTCGTTCCATCCACACGAAAGCACACGTCGTTCATGACCAACAAGACCGTCGTCGTCACCGGGATCGGTGCGATCACACCCCTCGCCGCGACCGCCCCGGAGACGTGGGAAGCGCTGCTCGCCGGCACCTCCGGCATCACCCGCATCGAGGACCCGCGCTACGCCGAGCTCGAACTCCCCGTCGAGTTCGCCGGCCAGGCGCGCCGGTTCCTCACCGACCAGCTCACCCGTCCGGAGACGAAGCGCCTCGACCCGTCGTCGCAGCTGTCGCTCGTCGCGGCGCGTGAGGCCTGGGCCGACGCCGGCATCGACGCCGAGTCCGTCGTGCCCGAGCGCCTCATCGTCGACTGGGCGACGGGCATCGGCGGCGTGAACACGCTGCTCGACGCGTGGGACACCCTGCGCGAGAAGGGCCCGCGTCGCGTCATGCCGATGACGGTCCCGATGCTCATGGCGAACGGCCCGGCCGCCGCCATCGAGATGGAGTTCGGCGCCCGTGGCGGTGCCCGCACCTACCTCTCCGCGTGCGCGTCCTCCACCGAGTCCCTCGCGGAGGCGTACCGCCACGTGGCGACCGGCGAGGCGGACATCGTCATCACCGGTGGCGCCGAGGCCGCGCTGCACCCGCTGCCCCTCGCGGCGTTCGCGGCCATGCAGGCCCTGTCGCGGCGCAACGACTCCCCCGAGACCGCCTCGCGGCCGTACGACGTGACGCGCGACGGCTTCGTGCTCGGTGACGGCGCTGCGGCGCTCATCCTCGAAACCAAGGAGCACGCCGAGGCCCGCGGCGCGAAGATCTATGCCGAGGTCGCCGGCGCCGGCATCACCTCCGACGCCTTCCACATCACCGCCCCGGACCCCGAGGGCAGCGCCGCCGCCCGCGCCGTCCTGCAGGCGCTCGAGCACGCCGGCGCCTCCCGCGAGGACGTCGTCCACGTCAACGCGCACGCCACCTCGACGCCCGTCGGGGACATCGCCGAGTACCACGCGATGCGCCGGGTCTTCGGCGACCACCTGGACAGCATCGTGGTCTCGGCCACGAAGGCGTCGACCGGGCACCTCCTCGGTGGTGCCGGTGCGATCGAGGCGGCCTTCACCGCCCTCGCCCTGCACAACCGGGTCGCGCCGCCGACGATCAACCTCACCGAGCAGGACCCGGAGATCGTCATGGACGTCGCACGTGAGCCGCGTGCGCTCCCCTCGGGCGACCTGCTCGCGGTGAGCAACTCGTTCGGCTTCGGCGGCCACAACGCCGTCGTCGCGTTCCGCAGCGTCTGATCCGCAGTCGGCCTGGAGGCCCGTCCCGCGTCTGCGGGGCGGGCCTCAGCCGTTCCCGGGGCCGGTCCGGGCGCGGAGCGCTCCCCGGGCCGAGACTCGGCCTGGGCGACACTCCTCGCGCACTGCGGCGCGAGAACTGTCGCTGCGCACGAGACTCGCGGCCACACCGCGGGGCGGCGGCGGGGCGGCGGCGGGGCGGCGGCGGGGCGGACGGGACTCGCGCCGGACGCACGAACGCCGCCCCGAAGGGCGGCGTTCGTGTCGGAGGAAGCGGGCGGGTGTCAGCCGACGCGGTGCAGCCAGACGACGGGGTTGCCCTCGGCGGCGTGGCGGAAGGGCTCGAGCTCGTCGTCCCACGCCTGCCCGAGCGCGAGTCGGAGCTCACGGTGGAGTTCGAGGGCGTTGCTGCCGGCGACCTCCATGGCGTACCGGACGCGGTCCTCGGGGACGACCATGTTGCCCGTCACGTCGGTCTGCGCGTAGAAGACGCCGAGGTCCGGCGTGTGCATCCACCGGCCTCCGTCGGAGTCGGCGGTCGGTTCCTCGGTGACCTCGTAGCGGAGGTGCTCCCAGCCGCGAAGCGCCGAGGCGATCGCAGCGCCGGTCCCGACGGTGCCGGTCCAGGTGAACTCGGTGCGACGGGCACCGTCCTGGGCGGGCTGGTCCAGCCACGAGAAGTTGACGGCACGGTTCATGGCGCGACCTGCTGCCCATTCGACATGCGGGCAGAGCGCGCGTGGTGAGGAGTGCACGTAGAGCACCCCGGTGGTCGTTCCGGTCACGATTCCTCCGATTCGTCAGGTGCGACTTCCCCATCGACCTGTGCGGAGGTTCTCGTTTCGGAACCATCGATATGCGATTGTGATGTCCGTGCGGACACGCCCATTATGCAGGCTGTTCGCCGGGAATGCCAGGCACGAGCCGGATCGAGCCGCGAACGTCAGTGGAAGACGGCGCCGGAAGTGTCGATCGGGTGCCGCTCCCCCGCCGTGATCGCCACCGGGATGCGGTTGTCCTCCGGCGGGATCGGACACGCGAACTGGTACGAGAACGCGCACGGCGGCAGGACGGCGGTGTTCCAGTCGAGCACGACGTCGGCTGCTCGGCCGGGATCGTCGACGTACAGGAAGCGGCCCATCGAGTAGGTGCTGTCCGGATCGTCCTCGGGCAGGGCGCTCGTGGCATCCTGCACGATCAGCTGCAGCCGCGCCGAGCCGCGGAAGGGTGCGGACCGGACGGCGACGAGCCGGACGGTCGTGTCGCCGAAGGCCGTCTGGATGTGCCCGGCGACCTCGAGCGGATCGCCCGCTGCGTCGACGACGGTTCCCCGCGCCTCCGGGCCCGCTCCGTCGTCCGGAACCGGCGTGTACTTGCCGGACGTCACCCATGCGTCCGACCGGTCGAAGCGCGCGATCCGTGCGAACCGGGCGATCGCGTCGGACGCCGGGTCCCAGACCCGCAGGGTCCTGCCGGAAACCGTGCCCGCACGGCCGTCGGGGAAGGCCACCGTGGAGGGGACGACGGAGTCGTCACCCGCGACGAGGACCGTGCCGTCCACCGGGACACCGTCGACGACGATGCCGTCGTCGGCCTCCGCGGTGACGGTCAGGCCTCCGGCAGCCGGGGCCCACAGTCCGGTGACCGGCCACACCGGCTGCTCGTGGTCGACGCGCTGCGCGTTCACCAGGGCCAGGGGGCCACGAGGACCCACGGCCCAGCGATCGCGAGCGGCCGCCTGGTCCCCGGACGCACTCATGCCTGCTCTTGGCGGGGGTAGATGACCTTCTGCACGATGATGATGACCGAAGCCGCGACCGGCAGGGCCACCAGCGCACCGAGCACCCCGCCGATCGTGCCACCCGCGACCGCGGCGATGACGACCAGCGCACCGGGCACCTGGACCGCGCGGGACATGATGCGGGGCGAGATCACGTACGCCTCGACCTGCATGTACACGAGGTAGTAGATCGCCGCGGCGAGGGCGGTCGCCGGCGACGCGAAGAAGCAGAGCAGCGAGATGACGATCGCCGCGGCCAGCGTCCCGACGAGCGGGATGAGCGAGCCGAGGAACGCGAACGACGCGAGCAGCACCGGGAGCGGGGCACCGATGATGAGCAGGAAGACCAGGGACAGGATGCCGTTGATGAGCGCCTGCGAGATCTGGCCGACGACGTAGCGACCGACCGCCTGCGTGATCTGCTCGCTGACGTCGATGAAGTTCTGTCGGCGCGAGGCCGGCACGAACCGGTAGGTCATCGACTTCATGCCGCGCATCGACGCGAGGAAGTAGAGCATCAGGATGATGACGATGACCGCGCCCGTGAGCCCGGACAGGATGCCGCTGCCCACCGCGAGGATGCCGCCGCCGAGGCTCAGCAGGTTGCCCGGGTTCTCGACGAACGACTGCACCGACTGCAGCGAGTGGTCGATGTCGAACGACCCGGAGAACTGCTTCGACAGGTCCTGCACCCACTCCTGCCCCGAGATGTCCTGCACGATGCCGGGGAAGTTCTGGATCAGGTTCGTCGCCTGCTGCACCAGGATCGGTACGACCGCGAAGACGACGCCGGCGAACGCGGCCAGCACACCCACCACGACGACCGTGATCGCGACCCAGCGCGGGACGATGCGCTCGAGGAAGGACACCAGCGGATCGATGCCGAGCGCCAGGAACAGCGCGACGCCGATGTAGACGAGGACCGTGCTGAGCTGGTGGACGATCGAACCGGCGACCAGGGCCACCAGCACGCCGATGCCGCCCATGAAGCCGATGCGGAAGGCGTTGACGCGCACGCCGGTACCGCCCCGGGTCACCTCGAACGTCACGTTCGGCGTGGGGCTGTGGTCGTCGTCGGGAGCGAGCTCGCGCTTCTTGGGCAGGTGCACGTAGGGCGGGCGGGACTCGAACCCGCGAATCGTTCGGTTATGAGCCGACTGCCTTGACCAGCTTGGCTACCGCCCCTCGCCGGGAGCCCTCAGGCCACCGGCTCCCCACGATACAGCGCCTCGAACGTCGCGAGCGTGCGGTTGATGTCGTGTGCCTCGATCATGGTCAGACTGCGTTCCCGCAGCGCCGTGTAGTCCTCGTCCGAGGCGGTCATCACCGCCGTGAGCTTCGCCGCCAGATCGTGGTCGTCACCCGGGGTGAAGAGGTACCCGTTGCCGTCGATGAGGTGCGGGAGAGCCATCGAGTCCGCCGCGACGACCGGCAGCCCGGAGGCCATCCCCTCGAGCGACGAGATGCTCTGGAGTTCGGCGGTCGACGGCATCGCGAAGACGGTCGCGTTCGTGAGCGCCTGCTGCTTGACCTCGTCCGACACGAAGCCGAGGAAGCGGACGCGGTCCTCGAGCCCGAGCTCCTTCGCCTGGGCGGTGAGCTTCGGGATCATCTCGCCGTCACCCACGATCGTCAGGGTCGCGCCGAGCTCGGACGGCAGCAGTGCGAGCGCCCGGACGAGGACGTCGAGGTTCTTCTCCGGGGCGACCCGGCCCACGAAGACGATGTCGTTGTTGACCGGCCGACCCTCGCGCGCCACGTAGCGGGACGCGTCGATCCCGCACGAGATCGCGAGGACGCGCTGCCCGGCGATGGCCCGGCGCAGGTAGTCGGCGGCGAGGTTCGTCGGCGTGGTGATCGCGTCGGCGAGTCGGTAGGTCTTCGCGGCGTCGCTCCACGCGATCTTCAGCGCGATGGGCAGCGTCCACTTGCCGAACGGCGTGTACTCGAGCAGGTTCTCCGGCATGAAGTGGTTCGTCGCGACGACGCGGATGCCGCGGTCGTGCGCCTCGTGCACGATGCCGCGGCCGATGACGACGTGCGACTGGATGTGCAGGACGTCAGGCTTGACGGCGTCGAGGATCGGGGCGGTCCACTTCCGGACGCTCCACGGCCAGACGAACCGGAGCCACGGGTGCAGCGGCCACTTGTAGGACTTCAGGCGGTGCACGATGAGGTCGACCCCGTGGTGCGTCTCCTCGAAGGTGCCGTAGTGGCGGCTCGACGCGGGAGCGACGATGTGGACCTCGTGCCCGCGCTCGACGAGGCCGACGGCGAGCTGCTCGGCGAAGGTGGCGGCACCGTTGACGTCCGGCGCGAAGGTGTCCGCGGCGATCATGACGCGCAACGGGCGGTGCCCGGCCGTCGCACCCGTCGGCTCGGCGGTGGCGGTGGTGGCGTCGTCTGACACGGCTGGCGTCGTCCTCTCGTGGGCGAATGCTGGTCGGTCCTGTGACGGTACCGCACCGCTTCTGGGGAGCGCGTCCGCCTCGCGGCGGACCTCGTCACACCCTGGTGTGACGAGCCGCGCCGCGCGCACCGGGTGCGCCGAGCCCACCGCGCATCCCGATCGTGCCGAGCGCAGCGAACGCAGCGGACGCGCACCGGCGGGACGTCCGGCTCCTCAGCTCCGGGACTGCGGGTGGTACTTGGCGAGCATGAACACACCCGTGATCGCGATCGCCGCCGCGACCACGAACCCTGCGACCGCGATCCACGGCGCGCCGGACGCTTCGTCGAGCACGATCACACCGATACCGACCGCGACGATCGGGTCGATGACCGTCAGCCCCGCGATCACGAGGTCGGCCGACCCCGCCGAGTAGGCGTTCTGCACGAAGTACCCGCCGAGCGACGCCGCGACCACCACACCGATGATCGCCAGCACCGTCAGCCAGTCGAACGTGCCGTTCACGAACCGGTTCAGGACCACCTTCGCCAGCGTCGCCACGAAGCCGTAGAGGATGCCGGCGCCCACGATGTAGTAGAGCGCGCTCTTGTGCTTGGCCACCACGCGGAACGACACCAGCACGAGCACCAGGACGACGGCCAGGATCACCAGGACCGTCACCAGCTGCTGCCGCGTGATCGCGCTCTCGTGGCCCACGAACGCCGCGATGCCGACGAAGATCCCGACGCCGATGATGCACGTCCACACCGATCGACGAGCCCGACGTCCCAGCGGCACACCGGAGGACCGCGAGGAGAACCACGTCGTGATCACCAGCGCGACGGCACCGAGCGGTTGCACGACGATGAGCGGCGCGAACGTGATGCTCACGAGTTGCAGCACCACGGCGATGCCGAGCATCAGCGTGCCCAGCACCCAGTAGCCGCTCGAGACCAGCCCGACGACGTGTCGGACGCTGAGGCCCTTCGACTGCTTGCCGAGCCGGGCCTCGACCCGCTGCACCCCACGACTCTGGAACTGCGCCCCCAGCGACAGGAAGACGGCGCCGACGAGCGCGACCGGGATCATCAGCGCCTGGAACGGCGTGAGGTTGCTCACGGCGTCCGGGAGCTGCAGGTCCGTCGTCACGCGTCGAGGCTATAGGACCGTGCCGGATAACCTGGGTGAATGGCCGTTCTCCCGATCCGCATCACCGGCGAACCCGTCCTGCACGAGCGTGCAGCCGAGGTCACCGCGTTCGATGACGACCTCCGCTCGCTCGTCGCCGACATGTTCGAGACCATGGACCTGGCCCCCGGGGTCGGTCTGGCCGGCCCGCAGGTCGGTGTCGGCAAGCGCCTCTTCGTGTACTCATGGACCGATGATGCCGAGGTCCTGCACCGCGGCGCAGCGGTCAACCCCGTCCTGTGGATGACGCCCCCCGTGCCGGAGTCTGTGGAGGAACTCGACGAGGACGAGGAGTCCGAGGGCTGCCTCTCCGTGCCGGGCGAACGCTTCCCGCTCCGCCGCTCCGAGGGCGTCCTGCTCCGCGCCCTGGACGAGCACGGCGAACCGTTCGAGGTCGAGGCGCACGGCTGGCTCGCCCGCATCTTCCAGCACGAGTACGACCACCTCGACGGCTACCTCTACGCCGACCGCCTCGTCCACCCCTACGCGAAGCAGGTCGCCAAGGCCGTCCGCAAGAACAGCTGGGGCGGCCCGGGCAAGTCCTGGCTGCCGGGTCGCGACCACCCCGAGGGCTGACGCGGGCACCCGACGTCGGTCGCGGTGACCATCGGGCCTGGAGGCGCGGCTCAGCTCCGCCAGGCGGCGACGGCGTCGCGCAGGTGGTCGGTCTCCGGATGGCCCGGGCAGTACTCGACCAGCCCGGCCGCGAGGTGCGCCTCGGCCGCGGTGCCGATCGTCCGGACCCACGGCCCGGTGTCCCGGACGGCACACGTGGCGGCCAGTTCCTCGAGCGTCGCGGCGCCGTCCGCGGCCTCGACGGCGGCGCGCTGCTGCGAGGACATCTCCGTGCCCGTGATGCGGTCGGCCTCGCAGTCGGTGCGCCCGTCCTCCCACACTGCGGAGTACGTCGTGTAGGTCTCGGTGCGGTCCGTCGAGCCCACGGCGCACACGAACGCGAAGACGATGGGAGCCGTGCCCGATGCCGCGACGCCGGACGTGGCCCCACTGTCGACGGACTCCTCGGGCTCGGACTCCGCCGTGGACGTGCAGCCCACGAGGCCGATCCCCGCGGCGACGAGGACGCCCGCGGCGAGGGCTCGGCGCACGGTGATCACCTGTGAACGCTAACAGCTTGGAACCGGGCCTCGGCTGCGAGCTGCGGGAAGCGGCCGGGCGGTCACGCGCTCGGGCGTCGCCCCGAGTCTCGCGCTCCGCGACACTTCTCGCGCCCCGGAGCCCGAGAACTGTCGCTCACACCGAGTCTCGCCCCGCCGCCCGCCAACGCAAAAGGCCCCCACCCGAAGGTGAGGGCCCGCCTGCTCCCCGAGTTGGACTCGAACCAACAACCTGCCGGTTAACAGCCGGCTGCTCTGCCAATTGAGCTATCGAGGATCACTGTCCGCTGGCGAATGACGTGCGAACAACGGGTAACAGCATAGCAGCACCCGGGAGCGACCCCGCGCATCGGCGCCGCATCCCGGGCGTGCCGCGCTCAGTACCCCGCGGCCGGGTCCACGACCCCCACGAACCCGGACCCCGCTCCCCCGAGGAACGCCGCGGTGTTCAGGCGCACGCGCTCGGCGAGGAGCGGCGCCACCATCTCGGGCGTGTCCGCCTGGTGCGGCGTGATGATCGCGCCGGGCTCGTCCCACAGCGGGTGACCGTCGGGGAGCGGCTCGGGGTCGGTGACGTCGAGGCCGGCTGCGGCGATCGCCCCGGTCCGCAGCGCGTCCACGAGGGCGTCCGTGTCGACGAGGCCTCCGCGGGCGATGTTCACGAGTCGAGCGGAGGGCCGCATCAGCGCGAACTGTCGCGGTCCGAACAGCTTCGACGTGCCCGAGGTCATCGCCGCAGCGATCATGACGACGTCGGCGTCCGGCAGCACGTCGTCGAGCTGGTCGGTCGTGACGGTCCGGTCGGCGCCCTCCACCGGCGACGACGAACGCCGCACGACGGTGACGGACACCTCGAACGGGGCGAGCAGCCGGAGGTACTCGAGCGCGATGCCGCCGGCACCGATCACGACCACGTTCCGGCCGTACAGCGAGACGCCCTCGGGCTCGGTCGCCCACGACCGCGCACGCGCCCGCTTCTGCAGCACCCGCAGCGTCCCCAGCGTCAGTGCGAGGGCGTGCTCGGCGACGGGCTCGGCGTACGCACCCTTGGCCGAGGTGAAGAGGACGCGGTCACCGTGCTCGGCGATGAGGTGCGCGAACGCGTCGACCCCGGCGAACGGCAGCTGCACCCAGCCGACGCCGGGTGCGGCGTCCAGGGCGTCGGACAGACCGGAGGGGTCCCGCGGGTCGAGCCAGACCAGCCCCCGGGTGTCGTCGTCGAGCGGCGCGACGGTTCCGCCGGCGTCGGTCACCGCAGCGACGTGCAGGTCCGTCGGCTCCGGCAGGATGGCCACCGGGCCGGCAGTCGGCGGCGCGATCGGCAGCGCCGCCCCGGCGTCCGTGACGACCGCCCGGTGCCCGCGAGCACCAGAGCCAGAACCGGCACCCCCGCCAGCACCGGCACCAGAACCGGCACCACCGCCAGCACCAGCACCAGCACCAGCACCACCGCCAGCACCGGCACCTCCACCGCTCGTCCCGACCACCGTGCTCACGCGTTCTCCTGCCGTTCGTTCCGAGGACCGGTCCCGGCGGGCACCGGCCGGCGGGGCGCCGAGGACCGGCGCGGGACCGCGGTCGCGGCCGGACGCCGCTTCACCGGACGCGCCGCAGTGGCGGCGAGCGTCTTGACGTAGGGGTCGACGGGGTTCTCGAGGACCTCGTCGAAGGTGCCGAGCCCGACCAGGCGGCTCTCGGCCATGATCGCCACGCGGTCGGCGAGGGCGCGGGCCTCGCGCAGGTCGCTCGACACGACGACGGCGGAGAACTGCCGGTTCCGCTGCAGTGTCGCCAGGGCCTCGAGCACCGACTGGCGGACGAGCACGTCGACGCCTCGGGCGGGTTCGTCGGCGACGAGCAGCTGCGGCTCGAGCACCAGCGCGCGGGCGAGGGCGACGCGCTGCCGCTGCCCGCTCGAGAGCTCCCACGTGTTGAGGCGCATCACACCGAGGGGCAGGTGCACGGCGTCGACCAGACGGGCGACGATGAGGCCCGCTTCCTTCCGGTCGAAGCGCCGGTCGCGGGCGTAGATCGGTTCGGCGATCGCCTCGCCGACGGTGAGGTCCGGGCTGAGCCGGTCCGCGCCGTCCTGGGGTAGGTAGCCGATGCGGCCGCTCAGTCGCTCGAGCTTCCGTGACGTCGCGCGGAGCCCGCGGGTCTTCTGCCCGAGCACGGTGAGTTCGCCGCCGACGATGTGCCGGCGGTGTGCGCCCTCACCCTCGCCGGTGGCGCCGAGCTGACCGGCGACGGCCGCGGCGAACGTCGACTTGCCGGACCCGGACTCGCCGAGCACGGCGAGGATCTCCCCCTGGCGGACGGTCAGGCTCACGCCGTCGACGGCGCGGATCGCGTCCGTCCCCCGCCCGCTCCGGTACTCGATCGACACGTCGTCTGCGACGACCGCCGGGCCGTTCACCGCGATCATGGGTCCCCTTCCACGCCGCCCCCTGGCGGCGGTTGCGACGGACCGGAGCGCACCGACCGTCGTACGTGTTGCGGTGGAGGCGACCGCCTGGAGGCGCGGCGTGCGTCGACGACGCCCGCCGCGCCTCCAGGCTGGTCACGTCGGGTCAGGACCCGGCGTTCTCCAGTTCCACAAGCGTACGCCGTCGCTCGGCCTGTTCCGCTGGGTCCGGCACCGGGAGGGAGGCCAGCAGGCGCTGCGTGTACGGGTGCTGCGGGGCGCCGAGGACCTCGGCGGTGGTGCCGGTCTCGACCAGGTCGCCGCGGTACAGCACCGCGATCCGGTCGGACAGCGCGCCGACGACGGCCAGGTCGTGGCTGATGAACAGCGACGCGAAGCCGAGGTCCTGCTGGAGCTCGAGGAACAGCTCGAGCACGCGCGCCTGCACGGACACGTCGAGCGCGCTGGTCGGTTCGTCGGCGATGAGCAGCTTCGGCCGGAGCGCGAGCGACCGGGCGAGGGACGCACGCTGGCGCTGCCCACCCGAGAGCTCGTGCGGGTACCGGTCGCCGTACGCGGCGGGGAGCTGCACCGCCTCCATCAGCTCGTCGACCTGCTTCCGGGCCGCCCGTGGCGACGAGGCCTCGCCGTGCACGATCAGCGGCTCGGCGACGCACTCGGCGATCGTCAGGAGCGGGTTGAACGAGGTCGCCGGGTCCTGGAAGACGAACCCGATGTCCTTCCGCAGCCGCTTGAAGTCGCGCTCCCGGTAGCCGAGCATCTCGGTGCCGAGCACCTGCAGCGAGCCACCGGTGACCTTCGTCAACCCGGCGATCGCCCGGCCGATGGTGGTCTTGCCCGAGCCGGACTCCCCCACCAGGCCGAGGACCTCGCCGGGACGGATCGCCAGGTCGACGCCCTTCACGGCCTTGAACGCGTGCACCCCGAGGCGCCCCGGGTACTCGATCTCGAGCCCCTTCGCCTCGACGAGCGGCTCGACCTCCGACGTGATCGCGGCACGGCGCGCGGTGCCCGTCGACGCCTCGAGCCGGGGCACCGCGGCGAGCAGGCGCTTCGTGTAGTCGGCCTGCGGCGACGCGAACAGCTCGGCGACCGGGGCCTCTTCCACGACCTCGCCCTGGTACATCACGGCGACGCGGTCGGCCAGGTCGGCCACCACGCCCATGTTGTGCGTGATGATCACGATCGCGGCGCCGAACTCGTCGCGGCAGCGGCGGAGCAGGTCGAGGATCTCCGCCTGCACCGTCACGTCGAGGGCGGTCGTCGGCTCGTCGGCGATGATCACCGACGGCTCGAGCGCCAGCGCGGACGCGATCACGACGCGCTGCTTCTGCCCGCCGGAGAACTGGTGCGGGTAGTGGTCGACCCGGGTCTCCGGGTCGGGGATGCCGACGCGGCGGAGGTAGTCGATCGCCTTCGCACGGGCCTCTTTCTTCGAGACGCCGCCGTGCGCCCGGAGGCCCTCGGCGATCTGCCACCCGACCGTGAAGACCGGGTTGAGCGCCGTCGACGGCTCCTGGAACACCATCGCGCCGGCGGTCCCCCGCAGGCTCCGGAGCTTCTGCGAGCCGACCGTCACGACGTCGGTGCCGTCGAGGAAGACCGCGCCGCCGAGCGTCGCCGTCTCCGGCATCAGGCGGAGGATGCTCCGCGCGGTGACGGACTTGCCGGAGCCGGACTCGCCGACGAGGGCGAGGACCTCGCCCGGGCGGACGTCGAGACTGACGCCCTTCACCGCGTCGACGGCACCGCCGTCGGTCGCGAAGGTGACGGTCAGGTCGTCGACGACGACGACCGGTTCCGTGGTGGTGTCGCCTGCCTGGAGGCGCGTGGCGCCGCCCGGCTGGCCGGTTGCGTCCGTCATGCGGTCGCCCCTTCCGCGCCGGTCCCGTCGCCACGCGCACGTCGCGCGTCGCGGGTGGAGACCAGCTGCTTCAGCCGCCGGCGCGCACGCAGGCGGGGATCGGAGATGTCGTTGAGGCTCTCGCCGATGAACGTCACGCCGAGCACCAGCACGACGATCGCGACACCCGGGAAGACACCGGTCCACCAGACGCCGGAGGCGACGTCGGACAGCGCGCGGCTGAGGTCGTAGCCCCACTCCGCGCCGCTCGTCGGGCCGATGCCGAACCCGAGGAAGCCGAGGCCCGCGAGCGTCAGGATCGCGTCGCTCGCGTTCAGCGTGAGGATCAGCGGCAGGGAGCGCGTCGAGTTCCGGAGGACGTGCCGCGTCATGATGCGCCACGGGTTCGTGCCCATCACCCGCGCCGACTCGACGAACGCCTCGTTCTTCAGGCGGACGGCCTCGGCGCGGACGACCCGGAAGTACTGCGGGACGTAGACCACGGTGATCGAGATCGCCGCGGCGATGATGCCGCCGGCGTAGCTCGAGTTGCCGCCGGAGATGACGATCGAGACGACGATCGCGAGGAGCAGGGACGGGAACGCGTAGATCGCGTCCGCCACCACGACGAGGATCCGGTCGAGCCAGCCGCCGATGTAGCCGGAGACCATGCCGAGGATCACGCCGATGATGATCGACACGATCACGGCGACGATGACCACGAGGACGGCCGTCCGGGCACCGAACACCACGCGGCTGAACACGTCGAAGCCGCCGACGGTCGTGCCCCAGATGTGTTCGGGACTGGGTGCACCGGTGCGCGGGAAGCTCTGCCCGTCGGCGCCCTGCAGCTGGCCGAAGCCGTACGGGGCGATGAGCGGCGCGGCGATCGCGACGATCAGGTACAGGGCGCAGATGACCACGCCGGTGATGAGCATGGCGCGCTGCCAGCCGGTGCTCTTGCGGAGCTGGACCACCACGGGCAGCCGCTTCCAGAGCGGCTCGTGCCGGTCGACGAGGGAGGTGTCAGCCATCTCTAGAACCTCACTCTCGGGTCGATCAGTGCGGCGACGACGTCGACGATGAAGTTGGTCACGGCGACGATCACCGCCAGCATCGCGACGATGCCCTGCACCGCGACGAAGTCGCGGGCGGACAGGTACTGGTTGAGTTCGAAGCCGAGCCCGCGCCACCCGAAGGTGGTCTCGGTGAGCACCGACCCACCCAGCAGCATGGCGATCTGCAGACCCATCACGGTGATGATCGGGACCAGCGCCGGACGGAACGCGTGCGTCCGGACGAGCCGCGCCTCCCGGACTCCGCGCGAGCGGGCGGCGTCGACGTACTCGGAACCGAGCGTGCCGATCATGTTGGCGCGCACCAGCCGCAGGAAGATGCCGGCCGTGAGCAGCCCGAGCGTCAACGCCGGCAGGACGGCGTGCATCAGCACGTCACCGATGACCTGCGCGTTGCCCGTGCGGAGCGCGTCGATGATGTAGATGCCCGTCGCCCCGGGGATGTTGTCGAGGACGAGCGACACCCGGGTCGATGCGCGGTCGCCGAGCGGCAACCAGCCGAGCCACACCGAGAAGACGAGCTTGAGCAGCAGACCGCCGAAGAACACCGGGGTCGCGTACGTCAGGATCGCCAGTGCGCGGAACAGGACGTCGGGCCAGCGGTCGCGCATGTAGGCGGCGAGCATGCCGAGCGGGATGCCGAGCACGAGGGCGACGATGAGCGCGTAGAACACGAGCTCGGCGGTGGCGCCGCCGTACGTGACGATGATCTCGGTGATCGGCCGGTTGTCGGTGGCCGTCGTGCCGAAGTCACCGCGGACGATCTTGCCGAGGTACTCGAAGTACTGCACGAGCACGGGTCGGTCGTAGCCGGCGGCGTGCAGGCGTTCCTGCAGCTGCGACGGCGTGAGACGACCACCGACCGAGGCGGTGATCGGGTTCCCGATGACGCGCATCAGGAAGAAGACGAGCGTCACCAGGATGAAGACCGTCGGGAAGATGAGGAGGAACCTGACGAGGACGTACCGGCCGAGTCCGCCGCCCTGCCCCGTGGCACGTCGCTGTGCCTGGGGCTTGGTGGGGTCGGTGGCCAGTTCCGAGCTCGCCTCTGGGGTGCTGAGGGTCACGGGGACGGGTGCCTTTCGGTGCCGGTCGGGACGCGGTCACGGGGGCGCTCCTCGTGGGAACGCCCCCGTGGGCCGGAACCGGTGTTACTTGGAGAGGGTTGCGTAGCGGAACTTGTACGAGGAGTCGAGGGTCAGGCCCTTGACGTCCTTGGCCGCGACCGCGACCGACTTGCCCTGCAGCAGCGGCAGCGTCGAGATCTGCGTCGCCTCACGCTCCTGGGCCTGCTCGATGAGCGTGGCGCGCTTGTCCTTGTCGGACTCCTGCTGCTCGTCGGAGATGAGGCCCTGGATGGTCGAGTCGTCGTAGTGGTTCTGCACGAAGTTCTCCTTCGTGAAGAACGGCGACAGGTAGTTGTCGGCGTCCGAGAAGTCCGGGAACCAACCGAGCTGGTACACCGGGTAGGCGTCCTTCGTGCGCTCCTGTGCGTAGGTCGTGTAGACCGTCGACTGGATGTTCACGGTGAACAGACCCGAGTTCTCGAGCTGCGTCTTGAGCTCGGCGTACTCGTCGTCCGACGTCGAACCGTAGTGGTCCGGTGCGTACTGGATGTCGAGCTGCACCTTGCCGGTGACGCCCGCCTTCGACAGCGTGCTCTTCGCCTTGTCGACGTCGGCACCGCCGTTGCCGTCGCCGTAGAGCTTCTCGAACGGCTTCGCGGCACCGGTGAGGCCGTCCGGCACCATCGAGTACAGCGGCGAGTAGGTGTCGTTGTAGACGTCCTTGGCGAGCTTCTCGCGGTCGACGACGTCGGCGACGGCCTGGCGCACGGCGAGGGCCTTCGTCTCGTCGGCGTCGGACTGCTTCGCGCCGTACGGCTGCGTGTTGAAGTTGAAGACCAGGTAGCGGATCTCACCACCGGGGCCGTCCGTGACCTTGACCTTGTCGTCCTTGCGGAGGTCGGCGATGTCGGTCGGCGTCAGCGAGCGGAAGGCGACGTCGACGTCACCCTTCTGCACGGCGAGCTTGAGGTCGGTCTCCTTGGTGTAGTAGCTGGCCGTGACCTCGTCGGTCTTCGGCTTGCCCAGGAGCCCGTCGTACTTCTTGTTCGCCTTGTACTGGATCGTGTCGTTCTCCTTGTACGAGCTGATCTCGTACTGCCCGGCGAACGCCTTGCCCTTGACGATGTCCGCTGCCGGGGTGAGCTTGTCGGCCGAGAACACCTGCTCGTCGACGATCGGGCCGGCGGGGCTGGAGAGCACCTGCGGCCAGGTCTGGTCGGCGTGGTCGAGGTGGAACACGACCGTGGTGTCGTCCGGCGTGTCGATGCTCTTGAGGTTGGCGAGCAGCGACTGCGGGCCGTTCTCGTTGTTGATCTTCAGCTCGCGGTCGAACGAGAACTTCACGTCGCTCGACGTGAGGTCGTGGCCGTTCGCGAACTGCAGCCCCTTCTTCAGGGTCACCGTGTACGTGGTGTCGTTGGTGAACTCGGCCTTGGTGGCGATGTCCGGCTTGACGTCCGGGCTGCCGACCGGGGTGTTCATGAGGAACGGGAACACCTGGTTCTGCACGGCGAACGAGCCGTTGTCGTACGAGCCCGCCGGGTCGAGCGAGGTGATCTTGTCGGTCGTCCCGATGCTGATGCCGCTCAGGGCGGTGTCGCTCACGCTGCCGCTCGCGCAGCCGGTGAGGACCAGCGCCGTCGCTGCCACTCCGGCGCCGAGCGCGATGCCGCGCTTGCCCCACTTGGTCACGGATGCCATGTCCGATGCCTCTCTTGGTGATGAATGCAAGGGTCCTGGGCCGGAGGTGGATCGTCTGTGTGCCCGGCCAGGAACGCTCATTGCTATCACCCTGTCACGGAACTCCACGAACCGAGGGCGATTTGTTTACACCGCTGTAATGCACGAGTGCGTCGCATGGCGCATCATCCGTGCACTCCTGAGCGGCGCGCCGCGCAACTTTGTTGCGCGATGCAACGCGCGCGTTCCCGCGGTTCATCGTCGGCGCCGGGCTGCGCGAGCGGGGCCCATTCGTCACGCTCGGCACCGCCGCGCGGGCTTTCCTGTCCGGTCGGCGTTCCCCCGCGGCGCGTTGCGCCCGCTCGAGCGCGGACCACAGGGCGTTCCGGCCCGCCCATCGGTCGACCGTGCGACCGCACTTCGGTGGGCATCACTGACTTCCGACCCCGCCGACGTGCGATCTCGACGGGCCTGGAGGCACGCCACACCTCCGCCACGCTCCCCGCCGGGTCCGCTGTTCGGTCCACCGCCCGGCGCGGTCCGGCGGGCACGTCCCGCGCTCGCCCGGACCGCGTGAGATCGCACTTCGGCGGGCCTCGGTCGCCCTGGAGCGCGCCGGAGTGCGATCTCGGCGGCGTGCGCGCGCGGCGCGGCTAGGAGTTGGCGGCGGCCTCGGCGTCGGCGCGGAGCCGCATCCGCTGCGCGTCGATGTCGACGAGCTGCCGCTGGATCTCGGCGCGCCGGTCGGCCTGCTCGTGCGGGTCGGCCCGCTGCAGCTGCCCGAGGAGCGACGCCTTGCGGGCGAGCAGGTCGCGCTCGACCAGCGCGACGACGATGCTCCGCGCGTAGAGGGCGAGGTCCTCGTCGGTGCGGGCCGGGATCGGCGCGAGCGCGAGCTCCTGCACGAGGCCACGGAACGGGGTGGGCACGTCCCGGAGCAGCCGGTCGAGCCAGTCCGGCGCGCCGACCGCATCGACGTTGGCGACGACGGCGTCCCGCACCACGGCGAGCATCGGCGCGGAGAACGTGGCGGCGGCGGCGAGCCCGAGGAGCGGGAGCCCGACGTGCCCGGGCTGCTGCACCATCGCCATCACGGCGTCGCGCTCCATCCGGGTGATCGGGTCGTTCGGCAGGAGCCGGAGCCCGGCGATCGGCTCGTCCGGCGGGGCGACCAGCTCGCCACCGGGGCCGGCCTGCGCGACCGGCACCGTGCCTCCGGGCCGGTCGTCGTGCCGACCCGTGGCGGACGCACGCTGTCGGGCGTTCTCGACCGCGCGACGGACCTCCGGGATGTCCATGCCGAGCCAGCCGGCGAGCTCGCGGACGTAGCCCTGGGTGAGCGAGCGGTCCCGGATGCCGGCGAGCACGGGTGCCGCCGCACGGAGCGCGCTGACGCGCCCCTCGACCGTCTCGAGGTCGTGGCCGTCGAGGGTGCGGCGGATCATGAACTCGAACATCGGACGCTTGTTGGTGACCAGGCGGCGGATGGCGTCGTCGCCGCGCTGCAGACGGAGGTCGCACGGGTCGAGCCCGCCGGGTGCGACGGCGACGTACGTCTGGGCGGCGAACCGCTGCTCCTCGGCGAACGCGCGAGAGGCGGCGCGCTGCCCGGCCTCGTCCGGGTCGAAGGTGAAGACGACCTCGCCGTTGGCGTTCGGGTCGGCACCGGCCAGGTCGCCGAGCATCGGGCGGAGCACCTTGATGTGGTCGACGCCGAACGACGTGCCGCACGTGGCGACGGCCGTGGTGATGCCGGCGAGGTGGCACGCCATCACGTCGGTGTACCCCTCGACGATGACGACCTGCTTCTGCTTCGAGATGTCACGGCGGGCGAGGTCGAGCCCGTAGAGCACCTGGCTCTTGTGGTAGATCGGGGTCTCGGGCGTGTTGAGGTACTTCGGGCCCTTGTCGTCGTCGAGCAGCCGACGCGCGCCGAAGCCGATCGTCGCCCCGGTGACGTCGCGGATCGGCCACATCAAGCGCCCACGGAACCGGTCGTACGGGGACCGGTCGCCCTGGCTGACGAGCCCGGCGGAGATGATCTCGTCGATCGTGAAGCCACGTCCGCGCAGGTGGTCCTTCAGCGCGTCGTACGACTTCGGGGCGAACCCGACACCGAAGTGCTGCGCCGCCGCCGGGTCGAACCCGCGCTCCCCCAGGAACTGGCGTGCGGGCTCGGCCGCTGCGGTCGTGAGCTGCGCGGTGTAGAACTGCAGCGCTGCCTCGTTCGCGGCGATGAGCCGGGCGCGGGTGTTGTAGTCGGTGCGGGGGCCGTCGCCCTCTTCGTAGTGGAGCGTGAAGCCGATCTTGGCGGCCATCCGCTCGACGGCTTCCTGGAAGGTCGTGTGGTCCTGCTTGATGACGAACTCGAAGACGTCGCCGTCCTCGCCGCAGCCGAAGCAGTGGTACCGACCGACCTGGGGCCGCACGTGGAACGACGGTGAACGCTCGTCGTGGAAGGGGCAGAGGCCCTTCAGCGAGCCCACCCCGGCGGACTTCAGGGTGACGTAGTCGCCGACGACGTCCGCGATGTTGACACGCGAGCGGACCTCGTCGATGTCGTTACGCGCGATCCTGCCAGCCACCCCTCGATCCTAGTTCGTGGGAGTGACAGCGGCGGACCGGTGTGGGAACCCGTGGAGCCCGGTCACACCGGGATGTGGACGGCCTCGCGCTCGCCGACCACCAGGCGCTTGTGCCACGCCAGCGCCCCCTGGTCGGTGAGGCTCGCGACCTGGTCCACGACGGCCCGGAGCCGCCCGGCGTCGTCGGTCGCCTCGCGCCAGTCGGCGGCGAACCCCGGCTCGAGATCGGCACTGCCGCTCGCCGCCAGGGCATCGAGCAGTTCGGTCAGGATCCGACGCTGTTCCTCGTACACGGGCTGCCGGTCGCCGTGCGTCATCACGAAGGCGGCGACGATGCCCTTGAGCACCGCGATCTCGCCGATGATCTCCGGCGGGGTGACCACCGAGGCCGCGAACCGCACGAGCGACCCCGACGCGTAGGACTCCCGCGTCGCGGTGGTCGCCGTCCGCGCGAAGCGTCCGATGAGCTGCGACGTGAGGTTCTTCAGCTTCGCCGCGTCCTGCCGGGACCCGTCGTACGAGGTCATCCAGAGCGGCAGCGAACGGAGACGGTCGAACGCCTCGAGCAGCTCGTCGCGGCTGAGGTCGGAGCCGACCCAGGCGTGCATGGCGGACACGATGTCGTTCTCGCCGACCCGGTCCCCCAGCGCGGCGACGTCGATGAAGCCCGCGACGACGGCGTCCTCGAAGTCGTGCACCGAGTACGCGATGTCGTCGGACAGGTCCATCACCTGCGCCTCGATGCAGCGCTGGCGACGGGGAGCCCCCGCGCGGAGCCACTCGAAGGCGTCGTGGTCGTCGTCGTAGAAGCCGAACTTCGTGCGCCCGGACGACGCCTCGGAGACGCCCTGCGCCGCCGGCCACGGGTACTTGCAGCTGGCGTCGAGCGAGGCCCTGGTCAGGTTGAGCCCGTACGGCCGCTCGCCCTCGGAACCGGAGCGCGGTCCGTAGACCTTCGGCTCCAGGCGGGTGAGGAGCCGGAGCGTCTGCGCGTTCCCCTCGAACCCGCCGATGCCGGCCGCCCAGGCGTTCACCGCGGTCTCGCCGTTGTGTCCGAACGGCGGGTGACCGATGTCGTGCGCCAGGCACGCGGTGTCGACGACGTCCGGGTCGAGCCCGAGCGAGTCCGCGAGCTCGCGGCCGACCTGCGCCACCTCGAGCGAGTGCGTCAGGCGGTTGCGGGCGAAGTCGAGCCCGGTCGTCGGGCTGAGCACCTGCGTCTTGGCGGCCAGGCGTCGGAGCGCGCTGGAGTGCAGGAGCCGGGCACGGTCGCGGGCGAAGTCGGAGCGGCGGTTGCCGTGGGTCTCGGGCAGCCAGCGTTCGGCGTCGGCCGGCCCGTACGAACTCGTGGCGCTCATCCGCCGCTGTGGTGCAGCTCGGCGGCGGCGAGGACCTTGCGGAACTCGGAGTCGACGTCGCGGCTCTCGAGCCAGCGGTCCGGCAGGGCGGTGCGCTTCGGGTGACCGGCGCGGCCGCGCGGACCCTCGGCGTCGGCGCCCGGGTACGGGGCGTCGTGGTCGAGCTGCGCGAGCAGGTCGTCGATCTCCTGCAGGCTGGACGCCATCGCGAGCCCCGAGCGGACGTCGCCGCCGATCGGGTACCCCTTGAAGTACCACGCCACGTGCTTCCGGATGTCGCGGCAGCCGTGCTCCTCGGAGCCGAAGAACTCGACGAGGAGTTCGGCGTGCCGGCGGAAGCTCACCGCGACCTCGCCGAGGGTCGGCATGTAGCGCAGCCCTTCGCCACGGAACGCCGCCGCGAGGTCGCCGAACAGCCACGGCCGACCGAGGCACCCGCGTCCGACGACGACACCGTCGGCCCCGGTCTCGTCGACCATGCGGAGCGCGTCCGCCGCCGACCAGATGTCCCCGTTGCCGAGGATCGGGATGTCGGTGACGGTCTCCTTCAGCGTGGCGATCGCCGACCAGTCGGCGTGCCCCGAGTAGTGCTCGTTCGCGGTGCGCGCGTGCAGCGACACCGCGGCGACGCCGGCGTCCCGCGCGATGCGGGCGGCGTCGAGGTAGGTGAGGTGGTCGCCGTCGATGCCCTTGCGCATCTTCACGGTCACCGGGACGTCGCCGGCGGCGCGCACGGTCTTCGTCACGAGCTCCTGGAAGAGGTCGAGCTTCCAGGGCAGCGCCGCCCCGCCGCCCTTCCGCGTGACCTTCGGCACCGGGCACCCGAAGTTCAGGTCGATGTGGTCCGCGCGGTCCTCGCCGACCAGGATCGACGCGGCCTCGGCCACGGTGTTCGGCTCGACGCCGTACAGCTGGATCGAGCGCGGCGTCTCGGACTCGTGGTGCTGGATGAGCTGCATCGACACGGGGGTCCGCTCGACCAGCGCACGCGAGGTGATCATCTCGCAGACGTACAGTCCGGCGCCGTACTCGCGGCACAGCCGGCGGTACGCCATGTTCGTGATGCCCGCCATCGGCGCGAGCACGACGGGCACGTCGACCTCGATGGGGCCGATGCGCAGGGGCTTCACTGGGGCTTGTGTGATCGTCATACCGGACCCATTCTCCCACGTCGGTGCCCGCCGGTAGCGTTCTCCCCATGACGACCGACGCCATCACCAGGTTCGACGCCGATGCAGAGGCCCGCGGCCTCCGGGTCGAGGTCGTCGAACGCCCCGCGGCGAACTCCCTGCACGAGGCCGCCGGACTCCTCGGCATCGACCCCGGGGACATCGTCAAGACCCTGGTCGTGAAGCGTCACGACGGCGACTTCGTCCTCGCGCTCGTGCCCGGCGGGCGCAGCATCGCGTGGAAGAAGCTCCGCAGCGTCGTCGGCGTCAACAAGCTGTCCATGCCCGACGCGGCGACGGCGCTCCGGGCCTCCGGGTACGAACGCGGGACCATCACGCCGATCGGTGCGACGGGCGACCTGCCGGTGTACGCCGACGAGCGGATCCTCGGCCGCCGGATCGCGCTGGGCGCCGGTCGGCAGGGTGCGAGCGCGTTCGTCGACGCCGACGACCTCGTCGCGGCGTACGGCGCGACGGTCGCCGACATCACCGACGAGGAACCGGTCCGGTAGCGACCGCAGTCGCGCTCGCGGACGGACGATCCGCGTCAGTCCGGGACCTCGCTCCAGTCGCCCTCGGCGGCGGGGACGAAGCACGAGTCACCCTCGCAGACCGGCGCGCCGCCGGGCGCGACGAGCGTGAGGAGGGCGGGTCGCGCCTCCAGAACATCGTCGGACTGGAGGCGCGGCTCGGCCGAGCCGACGAGGCGGACGTCCAGGGCGGGTCGCGACTGCGATCCGGCGAGAACATCGTCGGACTGGAGGCGCGGCTCGGCCGAGCCGACGAGGCGGACGTCCGTCACCGGGTCACCTCCGCGTCTGCTGCCGCGTCCTCGGCGGCACGCTGCTCCGCGTCCGCGAGGTCTGACGGCGTCGTCTCGCGGAGCGCGACCACCTGCGTGAGCACCTGCTCGAACGCACTCGGGTCCTGCGCGCCGGACACGCCGTACTTGCCGTCGATGACGAAGAACGGGACGCCGTTGATGCCGAACGCCTGCGCCTGGGCCTGGTCGGCGCGGACCGCTGCGAGCTGCGAGTCGTCGCGGAGCGTGGCGAGCACCTCGTCGCGGTCGAGTCCGATCTCGGCGGCGAGGGACGCCAGCGACTCGTCCTGCCCGACGTGCTCACCGCGCTCGAAGTAGGCGGCGAAGAGGCGCTCCACCATCTCGAGCTGCTTGCCCTGCTCCTTGGCGAGGTGGATGACCTGGTGCGCCTTCACCGTGTTGGTGTGGTGCATCGACTCGAAGTCGTAGTCGAGCCCGACGGAGGCGGCGATGCCGGTGACCTGGTCGAGCATCTGCTGGGCCTGCTGGACGGGCATGCCCTTGTGGCCGGAGAGGAACTCGGCCTCGGTGCCCTCGAAGTCGACGGGCGTGTCCGGGCTGAGTTCGAAGGAGTGGTACTCGACCTCGACCGGGCGGGCCGAGTCCGTCGCGGCGAAGGCGGCGACGCCGGCCTCGAACTTCCGCTTGCCGATGTAGCACCAGGGGCAGGCGATGTCCGACCAGACATCGACCTTCACAGAGTCGTTCATGCTGTCCGCAACCGCCGTCCCTCCGCGCTCATTCCCGCCGGCGACGCTCAGCCCGTCGTGCAGAACACCGGTGTTCGTCTGCCGAACCCCGACATGCGTGGGTGCGACTGACGAACACCGGTGTTTTGCGGACGAGCGCCCGGGCTACGCGCCGAGCAACCGCGCCGCGAGGTACCCCTGCAGCTGGTCGAGCGCCACACGCTCCTGCGACATCGTGTCGCGCTCCCGCACCGTGACGGCCTTGTCCTCGAGCGTGTCGAAGTCCACCGTGATGCAGAACGGCGTGCCGATCTCGTCGTGGCGACGGTAGCGACGACCGATCGCACCGGCGTCGTCGAAGTCGACGTT
The DNA here is from genome assembly GCF_900101675.1 of Curtobacterium sp. UNCCL20. Taxonomy (GTDB): domain Bacteria; phylum Actinomycetota; class Actinomycetes; order Actinomycetales; family Microbacteriaceae; genus Curtobacterium. The sequence goes on from NZ_FNKG01000004.1 coordinate 276,673, forward strand.
CCAGTACTTCCGCAGGTCGTCGGCGAGCCCGCGGGCCACCGGCGACAGCTGCTCGTTGCGGGACAGCGGCAGGACGGCGGCCTTCACCGGAGCCAGGCGCGGGTCGAGGCGCAGGACGGTGCGCTTGTCGACGCCGCCCTTCGCGTTCGGGGCCTCGTCCTCGTGGTACGCGTCGAGCAGGAACGCCATGAGTGCACGCGTCAGGCCGAAGGACGGCTCGATGACGTACGGCACGTACTTCTCGTTCGCAGCCTGGTCGAAGTAGCGGAGGTCCTTGCCGGACGACTCGATGTGGTTGTTGAGGTCGAAGTCGGTGCGGTTCGCGACGCCCATGAGTTCGCCCCACTCGGTGCCGGCGAAGCCGAAGCGGTACTCGATGTCGGCGGTCGCGTCGGAGTAGTGCGCGCGCTCCCCGTCGGGCACGTCGAAGCGGCGGAGGTTCTCCGGGTCGATGCCGAGGTCGGTGAAGAACGCGACGGAGTCGGCGATCCACTGCTCGTAGTGCTCCTGCGCTGTGGCCGGCGGGACGAAGTACTCGATCTCCATCTGCTCGAACTCGCGCGTGCGGAAGATGAAGTTGCCGGGCGTGATCTCGTTGCGGAACGCCTTGCCGACCTGACCGATGCCGAACGGGGGCTTCATGCGGCTGGTCGTGACGACCTGGGCGAAGTCGACGAAGATGCCCTGCGCCGTCTCCGGGCGGAGGAAGTTCAGGCCCTCCTCCGACTCGACCGGGCCGAGGTAGGTCTTGAGCATGCCGGAGAACTCGCGCGGCTCGGTCCACTGGCCGCGGGTGCCGCAGTTCGGGCACGCGATCTCGGCCATGCCGCCCTCGGGCGCCCGGTTCTTCTTCGCCTCGAACGCCTCGATGAGGTGGTCCTCGCGGAAGCGGTGGTGGCAGTGCAGGCACTCGACGAGCGGGTCGGTGAAGGTCGCGACGTGGCCCGAGGCCTCCCACACCTTGCGGGGCAGGATCACGGCGGAGTCGAGGCCGACCATGTCACCGCGGCCGCGGACGAACCGCTGCCACCACTGGCGCTTGATGTTCTCCTTGAGCTCGACGCCGAGGGGCCCGTAGTCCCAGGCGGAGCGGGATCCGCCGTAGATCTCCCCCGACTGGAAGACGAAGCCACGGCCCTTGGCCAGGGCGATGACGCTGTCGAGACGGGAGGACTGTGCCAAGGGGACTCCAGAGATCGCGGAGCTGGGTGCTCGGTGTGCGGGCTGACCCGGCAATGCTAGCGGCACGGGAGGCCCGCCCCACCCCCGCCGGATCCCTCACCTCCCCGACGCGCCCGGCTCCACCCCCGCCAGCGCGGTCGCGACGTCGGTCACGTCGGACACGTCGTTCCAGAGGTGGAACGCGATCCGCAGCCGTCCGGCCCGCCCCGACGCGGTGATGCCCGCGGCGGTGAGCGCACGCAGACCGGTGCCCTCGGGGTCCGCGAACGTGACGATCGCCTGCCCACCCGAGCCGTGCCCCTGCCGGGGCTCCCCCAACGCCTCGCAGAGCCGGTCTGCGAGTCCGGTGGCGTGCCTCCAGGTCGCGTGTGGGTCGAGCGAGGCCGCGTGCCGGAGCGCGGCGACGGCTCCGGGCCAGGCCTGCCAGGCCGGGGACACGTCGAACCGGCGGGCGTCGTCGGCCAGGTGCATGGCGGGTCCGTAGCAGGAAGACCAGACGTCCTCGCCCGCGTACCACCCGGCCTGCACGGGGCGGAGGCGACCGAGCGCGGTGTCGGAGAGCGTCATGAAGGCGACGCCGCGGGGCGCGCAGAGCCACTTGTACGCGTGCGTGATCGTGACGTCGAAGGGTTCGGCCGAGACGGGCAGGACCCCGACGGCCTGGGTGAGGTCGCAGAGCGTCAGGGCGCCGACCCGCCGAGCCGCGGCGACCACCGGTGCCGGGTCGGTGACCGTGCCGGTGGCGGACTGCACCGCGGACCAGGCGACGAGTGCGGTGTCGGGGCCGACCGCGCCGGCGAGCTCGTCGAGCGGGACACTCCGCACGTGCACGCCACGGTGCGCCTGCGCCAGGAAGGGGAACACGACGGAGCTGAAGTCGCCGTCCGGGACGACCACCTCGGCGCCGTCGGGCACGGCGTCGGCGACGACGGCGGCCATCACCGAGGTCTGCGAACCGGTGGCGACCCGCGCTGCCGGCACGCCGACGAGGTCCGCGAAGAGCGCGCGCCCCTCGTCGACGAGCGCACCGTAATGCGCCGGCGTGGTCTCGGCACGCGACCACGCGTCGAGGTCGGCGCGCTGCGCGGCGAGCGTGCCGAGCGACGGGAGGCCGGCGGTGCACGCCGCGAGGTACCCGCGGCCCGCGGGGAACGCGTCGGTGCAGAACGGGTCCGTGGGGATCGTGTCCATGTCCGCCAGGGTCCTCCCGCCCAGGTCATCACACCAGGGCAGGTTCGTTGTGCCACGGATAACATCGTGTGATGGACGACATCGACCCGCAGCTCCTCCGCGTGCTCCGCGCCGTCGCCGACAACGGGTCGATCTCCCGCGCCGCCACCGTCCTCGGGTCGAGCCAACCGGCCGTCAGCCAGCTGCTGACACGGGCGGAGCAGCGCCTCGGGCACGCACTCGTCCTCCGGGGTGGACGCGGTGCGACGCTCACCCACGCGGGACAGGTGCTCGCCGAACACGCCCTGCACGTGCAGCTCGCGCTGACCGCGGCGCGCGAGGACCTCGACGCCGTGGGCGGGCTCACCCGTGGCCGTGTGCGGCTCGCCGGGTTCCCGAGCGCGTCCTCGGCCCTCGTGCCCGCGGTGCTCGCCCGGCTCGCCGCGACGGCTCCCGGGGTGACGACGTCGTACGTCGAGGTCGAGCCTCCGGAGGCGCTCGATCTGCTGCGCGCCGGCGAGGTCGACGTCGCGCTCACCTTCACCTACGTCGGGGACGAGGTCGGGGCCGTCCCGGACCCGGGGCTCGTCACCCGGGCGCTCGGCCGGGATCCGCTCGCGCTGGTGACGCCGGTCGGCGCGGGCCGGCCCGTCGGCGGCGGCGGCGGCGGCTCCACCGTCGTGGACCTCGCCTCCCACCGCGACGCCCGGTGGATCGGCGGGTGCCCGCGCTGCCGTGGCCACCTGCTCGCCTCGTGCGCGAGCGCCGGGTTCACGCCGGACATCGTGCTCGAGACGGACAACGCGGCTGCTGTCGTGGGGCTCGTCGCGGCCGGACTCGGCGTCGCACTGCTCCCGCGGCTGGCACTCGCGACCGCGGTCATCCCCGCGGAGGTCGCCGTCGACCCGGTGCACGACGACCTGGCTCGCCGCGTCGAGGTCGTCGTCGCCCGCGGTGCCGACCGGGTGCCGAGCGTCCGCGCGGCACTCGACGCGGTGCGGTCCGCAGCACGTCTCCTCGAGTGACACGCCGACGGGGCTGCCGCGTGCATCGCGGCTCGGCTCCGCCGTCACGCCGTGGGCGCGTCCACCGCCCCGCCGAACCGTCGGTCACGGCGTGCGTACTGCTCGATCGCTCCCCACAGGTCGGTGCGCCGGAAGTCCGGCCAGAGCTTGTCGAGGAAGACCATCTCGGCGTAGGCGGACTGCCAGAGCATGAAGTTGGACGTCCGCTGCTCCCCCGAGCTCCGGAGGAACAGGTCCACATCGGGCTGGTCCGGCACGTACAACCGCTTCGCCAGGGTCTTCTCGGAGACCTGGCTCGGCTTCAGGCGCCCGGCAGCGACGTCCTCGGCGATGCCCTTGACCGCGTCGACGATCTCGTTCCGACCGCCGTAGTTGATGCACATCGTCAACGTGCAGACGTCGTTGTGCGCGGTCATGCGCTCGGCGATCTGCAGCTCGTCGATCACGCTCCGCCAGAGCTTGGGCCGACGGCCGGCCCACCGGATCCGGACCCCCCACGCATCGAGTTGTTCTCGGCGACGGTGCAGGACCTCCCTGTTGAAGCCCATCAGGAACCGGACCTCGTCGGGTGACCGCTTCCAGTTCTCGGTCGAGAAGGCGTACGCCGAGACGTGCTTCACCCCGATCTGCACGGCCCCGGCGACCGCTTCGAGGAGCGTCGCCTCGCCTGCTCGGTGCCCTTCGATCCGGGTGAGTCCGCGCTGGTTCGCCCACCGGCCGTTGCCGTCCATGACGATCGCCACGTGCTCCGGCACGAACTGCTTCGGGATCGCCGGAGGCTGCTCGCCCGTCCAGTCGACGGGCTTCAGCGGCTCGGACTCGGCGTACCGGCGAGGGCTCATGCGGGGGTTCCTCCGGGGGTGGTTTCGTTCGCATCCGGCGTCGAGACGGTCGGGGCTGGTGTGGCGGCGACCGCGGCCGGGACGCCGCCGGGGGTCGGTGCCACCGGAGCGGGGTGTTCGCTCCGGTCGACGTGGGGCAGGGAGCGGAGTGATCGTTCCAGGTGCCACTGGGCGTACGCCGCGACCACGCCCGAGGCTCGGGACCGCGTCCGTTCGTCCGTCGCGTCGACCGTCTTCCAGTCGCCCGCGAGCAGGGAGCCGAGCACCCGGAGGGTGTCCTGGTCGAGCCGCGGCGTGCCGGGAGGTGCGGCCCGGTCCGCGACGACGCCGCCGAGCTGCACGACGAACGCGGAGTGCGGTCCGGGCTCCCCCGTCACCGCGCAGTCGCTGAAGGACGGCGCCCACCCGGCGATGCTCATCGCGCGGAGCAGGTACGAGTCGAGCGTGGCACTCGTCACGTGCTCGCGACGGGCCAGGGAGCGCAACGCCCCGACGAGCAGCAGGTACTGCTGGAGCCCGGCGTCCGCTTCGCTGAGCCGGTCGGCGGTCTCGACCATGGCGCTGGCGGCGGTGTACGCCCCGTAGTCGGCGACGATCTGGGCGCCGTACGAGCCGAGGGACTCGGCCTGGGTGACGATGTCGAGCGAGCGGCCCTCGTAGAACTGGGCGTCGACGACCATGAAGGGCTCCAGGCGGGAGCCGAACTTCGACGCGGTCCGCCGGACGCCCTTCGCCACCGCGCGGATCTTGCCGTGCTGGCGGCTGAGCATGGTGACGATGCGGTCCGCTTCCCCGAGCTTGTGGGTGCGCAACACGACGCACTCGTCCCGGTACAGCGGCATCCCCCCAGTATCCCCCTCCGGACCGACACCGCGTGCCGCACCCGCACCCGCACCCGCACCTGGGCCCGGCCCGGGCCCGCGCCCGGGCCGGCGCCCGGCGCCCGGCGCCCGGCGCCCGGCGCCCGGCGCCCGGCGCCCGGCGCCCGGCGAGATCGCACGTCGTGCCGCCCCGGCGGCCCCGGAGCGGCAGAACGTGCGACCTCGACGACCGGGTGGCTACGCGGAGACGAGCTCCGGAGATGCCGAACCGGATGCGGCGCCGGCGCGCACCGCCCGGTTGACGGCCGACACGATCGCCTTGAGCGACGCGGTCGAGATGTCAGCGTCGATCCCGACGCCCCACAGCCGCACGCCGTCGACGTCGAGTTCGACGTACGACGCGGCCTTCGCGTCGCCGGAGGCGCTCATCGTGTGCTCCGAGTAGTCGTACAGCGTGACGTCGACACCCTGCTCACGCATCACCGAGAGGAAGGCGTCGATCGGACCGGTGCCCACGGCGTCCGCGTCGACCGAGCCCTCGTCGACGCGCATCGCGACGGCGAGCTTCGTGGTGCCGTCGAAGTCGCTCGAGGTCGCGGTCTTCGTGATCTCGTAGCGGCCCCACTTGTCCGACTCGTCGTCGGCGGGCAGGTACTCGTCGCGGAACAGGTCCCAGATCCGCTCGGAGGAGAACTCGCCACCCTCGGCGTCGGTGCGCTGCTGGACGACGCCGGAGAACTCGATCTGCAGCTTGCGGGGCAGGTCGATCGCGTGGTCGGTCTTGAGCAGGTACGCGACACCGCCCTTGCCGGACTGGGAGTTCACGCGGATGACGGCCTCGTAGGAGCGGCCGATGTCCTTCGGGTCGACCGGCAGGTACGGCACGGCCCACTCGATCTCGTCGATGGTCTTCCCCGCGGCGTCGGCCTTGGCCTGCATCGCGTCGAAGCCCTTCTTGATGGCGTCCTGGTGCGAGCCGCTGAACGCCGTGTAGACGAGGTCGCCCGCCCACGGCTGACGCTCGGGCACCGGCAGCTGGTTGCAGTACTCGACGGTGCGCTTGATCTGGTCGATGTCCGAGAAGTCGATCTCGGGGTCGATGCCCTGCGTGAACAGGTTCATGCCGAGGGCGACCAGGTCGACGTTGCCGGTGCGCTCCCCGTTGCCGAAGAGGCACCCCTCGATGCGGTCCGCACCGGCCATGTAGCCGAGCTCGGCGGCGGCGACGGCGGTGCCGCGGTCGTTGTGCGGGTGCAGCGACAGGATGACGTCCTGGCGGTGCGCGAGGTGACGGGACATCCACTCGATCGAGTCGGCGTAGACGTTCGGCGTCGCCATCTCGACCGTGGCCGGCAGGTTGATGATGACCTTGCGGTCCGGGGTGGGCTCGAAGACCTCGAGCACGGCGTTGCAGATCTGGACGGCGACCTCGAGCTCGGTGCCGGTGTACGACTCCGGCGAGTACTCGTAGAACACCTTCGTGTCGTGCTGCAGGTTCGCCTCGGCCGCCCGGCACAGCTTCGCCCCGGACACGGCGATGTCGACGACACCCTGCACGTCGGTACGGAACACGACCTCGCGCTGCACGATCGACGTGGAGTTGTAGAGGTGGACGATGGCCTGCTTCGCGCCGTCGATCGCCTCGTAGGTGCGGTTGATGAGGTGCTCGCGCGCCTGGGTCAGCACCTGGATGGTGACGTCGTCCGGGATGGCGCCCTCGTCGATGAGGGAGCGGACGAAGTCGAAGTCGGTCTGCGACGCGCTCGGGAACCCGACCTCGATCTCCTTGTAGCCCATGCGGACGAGGAGGTCGAACATCGCGCGCTTGCGCTCGGAGTCCATCGGGTCGATGAGGGCCTGGTTGCCGTCACGCAGGTCGACGGCGCACCAGCGCGGTGCGCGCTCGATGCGCTTCGTCGGCCAGGTGCGGTCGGGCAGCTCGACGCTGATCTGATCGTGGAAGGGCACGTACTTGTGGATCGGCATCCCGGAGGGGCGCTGCGTGTTCTGCATGGTGTCGCACTTTCGTCGTGTGGTGGGGTGAGCGGCCACGACGGACTCCGCGACGAGGTGGGCCGGTGTGTCAGGCCTCGTCGCGGCAGCGAAGGAGGAGCAGCGCAGAGTACATGTTCCGACCACCGTAGCACTGGCCCGCGCTCGTGTGACAGGGGTCCTGGTCGTGACCCGGGGACGGACTGGAGGCGCGGGGCGGGCGGGCACCGTGCCTCCAGTCCGGCTGTGGTCGCGACCAGGGCACGACGTCAATCGACCGCGAGGGCCTCGGTTGGCGGCACGCGCATCGCGCGCCGCACCGGCGCGATCGTCGCGGCGACCGCCAGCACCAGTGCGCCGACCACCACGATCCCGATGGTCATCGGCGGCAGCACCGGTGTGACCGGGGTGCCGAGCGAGCCGAGCAGCGTCTGCCCGCCGATCCACCCGTACACGATGCCGAGCACGAGCCCGGTGACCACGGCGGCGACGACCATCTGCACGGCCTCGGTCACGATCATCCGGCGGACCTGCGCCCCGGTGAGCCCGAGGACGCGCAGGAGTCCGAGCTCGCGCCGACGCTGCAGGACCCCGAGGGCGAGGGCGTTGACGACCCCGACCGCGGCGATCACGGCGGAGAACCCGACGATGACGCTGACCACGGCGTTGACCTGCACGAAGAAGTCCCGCATGGCCTGCAGCTGCTCCGGGCTGCCGCCTTCGAGCTGCCCGCGCAGCTGCGCCTCGAGCACGTGCTGCATGATCCCGAGCGCCACCGCGAACGTGACGAGCAGGGTCACGCCGATGACGAGCCCGATCGTGGCGCGCGAGGACCGGCCCGGCGCGCGCATCGCGTTGCGGCCGGCGAGCAGCACGACCGGGTCCCGCGAACCGATCCGGCCGATCAGCTGGAGGACCGGCGGCATCACGATCGTGGCGCCGACGGCGACCCCGGCGAAGGACACGAACCCACCCAGCGCAGCCGGCAGGACCGCCATCGGCGAGGCCGCACTGGCGAGGAGTCCGACGAGCATGAGGAGCGCGCCACCGCCGATGAGCAGGATCGCCCAGACCTTCCGCGCCGTGCCGGAACGGATGTCCTCGTGGCTCGGTTCGACGCTCGACGACAGCGCCTGCAGGGGCGTGACGGTGAGGACCCGGCGGGACCCGACACCGAACGCACCCCACGTGGTGAGGACCACGGCGACGATCGGCAGCACGAGTTCCCAGGGCAGGAGCGTGTACGAGGTGTCGGGCAGGAAGCCGTCACGCCGCAGGATCATCACGAACAGTGCCGTCAGTGCGGTGCCGGCGACCGCTCCGATCAGGCCGCCGAGCACACCGACGGCCAGACCCGTCCGGGTGATCCGGGCGCGGAGCGTCGCGCCGGTGGCCCCGACGAGCCGCTGGAGCGCGATGATGCGTGTCTGCCCGGCGATGAGCGTCGCGCAGGTGTTGGCGGTGACGATCGAGCCGACGTACAACGCGATGCCGAGGAACAGCCACCCGACGACGGACAGGATCGCCTTGACCGGTCCGAGGTCGGCGAAGCCGGTGGCGGAGAGCGCGTCGGCCACGATGCCGGGCGCGATGACGAGCGCCGACCCGAACGTGGTGCCGAGGGCGGCGACGAGGATCGTCGGGGCGAAGGCACGGACGCCGTTCACGCTGCCGCCTCCATCCCGAGCATCGTGGTCGAGATCTCGGCGGCGTCCATCGCGGGACGGTCCCCCACGACCCGGCCGTCCGCCAGGAACAGGATGCGGTCGGCGTTCGCCGCGGCCACCGGATCGTGCGTCACCATCACGACGCTCTGCCCCCACTCCGTCACCGCGTTCCGGAGGATCTGGAGGACGTCGCGGCCCGTCCGGGAGTCGAGCGCGCCCGTCGGCTCGTCCGCCACGACGACGGCCGGGCGCGAGGCGAGCGCCCGGGCGATCGCGACCCGCTGCTGCTGCCCGCCGGACAGCTGGTGGGGTCGGTGCGTCAGGCGGTTCCCGAGCCCGAGCATGTCGACGAGGCGGTCGATCCACGCGGATTCCTCGCGCGAGGGCCTGTGGCCGCCGAGCAGGAACGGCAACCGGATGTTCTCGCTGACGTCGAGCGTCGGGACGAGGTTGAACGACTGGAAGACGAAGCCCAGTCGGCGGCGTCGCAGTTCGGTGAGGTCCTTGTCGCCGAGGCCGGTGATGTCGACCCCGTCGATGTGGATCCGCCCGGCGGACACCGCGTCGAGCCCGGCGGCGACGTGCATGAGCGTCGACTTGCCGGAGCCGGAGGGTCCCATCACGGCAGTGAACTCCCCCGCGCCGATGTCGACGCTGACGTCGTCCAGCGCCGTCACCCGCCGGGCGGCGTCGCCGTAGTGCTTGGACACGTGGTCGAGTCGGATGATCGGTGCGTGGCTGGTGGTCATGACACCACCATGACGGCCGGGAGGCACGTCCCGCGTCGGTCCGTCGGCTCCTGTGGATGGTCCGCTCGGTTGGGTTCCCTGTGGGGAAGTCATCCGAGCGGATGACCCTCACTCCGCGCGGGTGACGAGCCCGTGCTGGTGCGCGAACACGACGAGGCGCACGCGGTCGCGCAGTTCGAGCTTCGTGAGGACACGGGAGATGTGGGTCTTCACCGTCGCCTCGCTGACGTACTCGTGCTGGGCGATCTCGCTGTTGCTGAACCCCCGCGCGGCCAGGTCGAAGATCTCGCGCTCCCGCGGCGTGAGGTCGGCGAAGGCCGGCGGCACGGGGACGGCCTGGTCGTTCGTGTCGTCGTACCGTCGGAGGAGCTCGCGGGTGGCCGAGGCGGCGAACACCGCGGTGCCGGCGTGCACGGTGCGGATGGCGGCGAGGAGGAACTCCGGGTCGGCGTCCTTCAGCACGAAGCCGCTCGCGCCGGCACGGATCGCCTTCGCCGCGGCCTCGTCGAAGTCGAAGGTGGTGAGCACGAGCACCTTCGCGCCGTCGGTCCCGCTGTCCTCGACGATCCGGGCCGTGGCGGTGATGCCGTCCATCACCGGCATCCGGACGTCCATCAGCACGACGTCGGGCCGGCCGCGGCGGACGAGCTCGACGCCCTCGGCGCCGTCCCCGGCCTCGCCCACGAACTGCAGGTCGGACTGCGAGTCGATGAGCATCCGGATGCCGGTGCGGAAGAGTGCCTGGTCGTCGACGAGCGCGACGCGGATCGGGGTGTCGTTCATCGGCCGGTGCGCTCCTGACGGTTCGTGGCGGTGGTCGTGCTGGGCGTGGTGGCGGTCGTCGTGCCGCTCGGGACGAGCCCGCGCGGCATCTGCCCGCTCGCCGGGACGGACGGCATCCGGACGGCGACCGCGAAGTCGTCGCCGCGGGGTCCCGCCGTCATCGTGCCGCCCGTCATCGTGGCGCGTTCCCGCATCCCGACGAGGCCGTGGCCGGTGCCGGGACCGCGGGTGCCGTCGTCGGCGCGGCGGTTCACCACGCTGATCTCGACGGTGTCCGGGCGGTAGGTCAGTGCCGCGTGGACGGGCGTGCCGGGTTCGCCGTGCTTCCACGCGTTCGTCAGGCTCTCCTGGACGATCCGGTAGACCGCGAGCTGGGTCGTCGTCGGGAGCCCGTCCGGTTCGCCCTCGCGCTCGACCCGGACGTCGAGCCCGACCTCGCGCATCTCGCGGACGAGCCGGTCGATGTCGTCGATCTCCGGGGTGGGTGCGGTGCCCTGCTCGTGCCGGAGCGCACCGAGGAGTTCACGGACGTCGCCGAGCGCGCGGCGGGCGGTCGTCGAGATCGTGCCGAGCGCCTCGTCGGCGATCGCCGGGTCGGCCTTCAACGCGTACCGGGCACCGTCCGCCTGCGCGATGACGACGGCGAGCGAGTGGGCGACGATGTCGTGCATGTCCCGGGCGATCCGGACACGCTCCTGCTCGACGGCGACGGCACGGTCGGCACGCGCGGCGTCGCGCTCGGCGAGCAGCTGCGCCTCTCTGCTCATGCTCGCGGAGCGCCGGGTGCGGCCGATGAGCCCGGCGAGCCACGGCAGCAGCAGCAGGAGGAGGACCACCGCGAAGTACGCGATCGCGACCTTGAACGACTCCTGCGCGGGGGTGGTCGCAGTGACCTCGGCTTCACGCTGGCGGAGGTCGTCGAACCCGAGGTAGAGCGCAGCCGTCACCGGGCCGACGATCGCCGAGACCAGACCGGCCAGGCGGACGCGACGGCTGCCGTACCGGCTCGTGGTGTACACGATCCCGGCGATGAAGAGGTTCGAGAGGTCCGGGACCTGGCCGGTGACCATCTGGAAGACGGCGAACACCCAGGCGGTCGCGAGGGCGAGACCGGGCGAGAGTCGGCGGAGGGCGAGCGCCGCGGTCAGCCCCACGACGGTCACGTACGAGAGCGGGGAGTCGATGCCGCGACCGGTCGCGACGAGCACGAGCGCGCCGAGCACGACGGCGATCACGACGTCGGTGATGACCTGCGCGCGCAGCATGGGACGGAACACCACCCCACGGTACGGCCCGGAACCCGGAAGCGCGTCCGTCCCGCGGATGACCCGGGAGCCACACACATACGAAGTGTTTGGCACTCGGCATCGCCGACTGGTCCCATCGGCTCATGAGCGAGCGACTCCGGATCCGGTCAGACGTCCAAGGGCTCCGCGCGCTGGCGGTGCTCGCGGTGGTGTCGGACCACGTGCTCGGTGCCCCGCGCGGTGGGTTCCTCGGCGTCGACGTCTTCTTCGTCGTCTCCGGCTTCGTCATCACGGCGCAGCTGCTCCGCGAGCACGAGGAGCGCGGACGAGTGTCGCTGCCGCGGTTCTGGGGACGTCGCGTGACGCGTCTGCTGCCGTCGCTCCTGACGGTCGTCCTCGTCACCGTCGCCGTCGTCGCCGCGACCGTCCCGGGGCGACTCCGAGGAGTCCTCCTCGACTCGGCCGCAGCCGTCACCTCGCTCGCGAACTGGCGGTTCATGGCGAACGGGACGGACTACTTCGCCTCCTTCGAGTCCGCGTCGCCGCTGCAGCACACCTGGTCGCTCTCGGTCGAGGAGCAGTTCTACGTCGTCTGGCCGATGCTGCTGGCCGCCTGTCTCTGGTTCGGGGCACTGCGCCTCGGTCGCCGACGGCGGCCACTCGGTCCGGCGGTCACCCTCACGGCCGTGGCGATCGGCGTGATGGGCGTCTCGATCGCCGCCGCGGTCCTGGCGTCCCCGGTTCCCTCCACCGCGTACTTCTCGACGGTGACCCGCGTCTGGGAGCTCCTGGCCGGCGCCCTCGTCGCGGTCCTGCTCCAGCGACGGCCCGCGACCGATCGCTCGCGAGCAGCGGCGATCACCGCACCGGCCGGCCTCGCACTCATCGTGGTCTCGTTCGTCGTCGTGGACGGCACCGTGTCGGCCCCGCTCCCCGCCGCGCTCGGAGCGGTGCTCGGCACCTGTCTCGTGCTGTCCCACGGGGCTGCGTCGCCGCTCGGCCACGTCCTCGGCGTGCGTCCCCTGGTGACGATCGGCAACGCCAGCTACCCCCTCTACCTGTGGCACATGCCCGTCCTGGTGCTGCTGACCGCCGTCCTGCCGACGAGCCGCTGGCTGGTGATCCCGCTCACCGTGGTGCTGGCGGTCCTCACGCACCTGCTCGTCGAGGAGCCGATCCGCGTCTGGGGCAGGAGGGACCGGCGTTCCCCCCACCGGCAGCCCCGGGCGTCGCGGCGGCAGCGACTCGTCGTGTGCGCCACGGCTTCGGTCACCCTGTTCGCACTGACCGGGACGGCCATCGCGACGCACGAACCCGCGCGACCCGTTCCGGTGGCCGCGCCGACCGACGCGGCGGGCCCGGCCGCCGCGGCGCTGCAGGAGGACCTCGCAGTCGCGATCGGTTCGTCCGACTGGCCCGTCGGCGACCTCCGGTCGGGCGACGCCGTCCTCGACGGCGTCCGACGGTGCGGAGACTGGGAACGCCCCGCGCCGCCGTCGCACTGCACCTTCGGACCGTCGGACGCAGCCCGGACCGCAGTCCTCGTCGGGGACTCCATCGCCGGCGCATGGCTCGAGGCGCTCGTCCCACTGTTCGGACCGACGTCCGGATGGAGGCTCGTCGCGCTCCCCCGCAACGGCTGTCCCTTCGTCGACCTCGAACTGGCGGGCACCCCCGGCCGTGACTGCTCGACCGAACGGTCGCGGGTCCTCGATGCGATCCGCTCGATGCACCCCGACCTCGTGATCACCTCCTCGCGAGACGGAGCACAGTTCGCAGCCCCATCGGGGACGGGCACGGCCGATGACGACGAGGTCGCGCACGCCGCAGCGAGGATGCTCCTGCGCGTCGGGGATCTCGCCGACCGTGTCGTCGTCGTGACCGCGCCGCCGCCCGGAGCGGATCTCCGGGCGTGCCGGACCACGATCGGCGGACCCGCTGACTGCGTCGCGACCGTCCGCCGCGGACCGCGCGAGCGAGTCCTCGCCGGAGCGGCGCGCGGGGCTGGAGCGTCTGTGGTCGACGCCACACGACTCGTCGCAGTGGCCGAACGGACGCCGGCGTTCGTCGGCACCCTCGCCCTCCGCGACGACCGGGTCCACCTGTCGCCGGCCTTCAGCCGCTCGATCGGTCCGGCGCTCGCCGAGCTCCTCGCCGAGGTCGGGGTCCGCTTCGACTGATCGTGCGGGTCAGAACCCGAGGCGCCCGAGCTGCTTCGGGTCGCGCTGCCACTCCTTCGCGACCTTCACCCGGATGTCCAGGTAGACGTGGCGGCCGCCGAGCAGCGACTCGATCTCGACACGGGCGCGTGACCCGACGTCCTTCAGCCGCTCGCCCCGGTGGCCGATCACGATGGCCTTCTGGCTGTCGCGCTCGACGAACAGGTTGGCGAAGATGCGCAGCGGGCCGTTCGGGTCCTCGTCCGCGTCCGGCTCGACCATGTCCTCGATGACGACCGCGAGCGAGTGCGGGAGCTCGTCGCGGACGCCCTCGAGCGCGGCCTCGCGGATGAGCTCCCCGATGCGCTCCTCGTCGGTCTCCTCGGTGACGGTCGACGCGTCGTACAGCTGCGGCGACTCCGGCAGCAGCTTCGTGATCTCCTCGAGCAGGACCTCGAGCTGGATCCCCTTCGTGCCCGACGTCGGGATGATCGCGTCCCATTCGCGGAGCTTCGACACCGCCAGCAGCTGCTCGCCGACGGCGTCCTTCGACGTGCGGTCGAGCTTCGTCACGATCGCGACCTTCTTCGCCCGCGGGTACTGGTCGAGCGTGTCGTTGATGAACCGGTCGCCCGGGCCGATCGGTTCGTTCGCCGGGACGCAGAACCCGATGACGTCGACGTCCCCGAGCGTGGACTGCACGAGGTCGTTGAGCCGTTCGCCGAGCAGCGTGCGGGGGCGGTGCACACCGGGGGTGTCGACGATGATGACCTGCCCGTTCGGCCGGTGCACGACGCCACGGATCGCGCGGCGGGTGGTCTGCGGCTTCGAGGAGGTGATGGCGACCTTCTCGCCGACGAGCGCGTTCGTGAGGGTCGACTTGCCCACGTTCGGACGGCCGACGAAGGAGACGAAGCCGGCGCGGTAGGGCTCGCCGGAGGGGGTGGTGGTGTCGGTCATGCGTGCGTGGTTCCCGTCGTGGTGGGGGCGGTGTCGTCGAAGGCGTCCCGGGCGTCGGCCAGTTCCGGGGTGCGCTCGGCGAGCACGGTGATGAGGTGGCGGCGCTTGCCCTCGACCCGGTCGGCCGTCAGCACGACGCCGGAGACCGTGACGGTGTCGCCGCTGATCGCCAGGTGCCCGAGCTCCTTGGTGAGCAGGCCGCCGGCGGTGTCGACGTCGTCGTCCTCGAGCTCGATGCCGAACAGGTCGCCGAGCTCGTCGATGGGCAGTCGAGCCGAGATCCGCCAGCGGCCCGGCTCGACCTCGACCCGGTCGACGACGGCGCGGTCGTACTCGTCGGAGATGTCGCCGACGAGCTCCTCGATGAGGTCCTCCATCGTGACGAGTCCGGCGACCCCGCCGTACTCGTCGACGACGAGCACGAGGTGGTTCTTGGCGGCCTGCATGTGCCGGAGCGTCTCGTCGGCTGCCTTGGACTCCGGCACGAACTCGGCCGGACGCAGGAGCGTGGTGACGCGCTGCGAGCCGGAGCCCGGACGCTCGTACAGGGCACGGGCGACGTCGCGGAGGTACAGGACCCCGAGCACGTCGTCGCTGTCCTTGCCCGTGACCGGCATGCGCGAGACGCCGGCTGCGAGGAACTGCTCCATGCCGGCGGACAGCGTGTCCGAGCCGTCGACGGTGAGCATGTCGGTGCGCGGGACCATGACCTCGCGGATGAGCGTGTCGCTGAACTCGAACACCGAGTGGATGAGCTCCCGGTCGTCCTGCTCGAGGACGTTGCTCTCGGTGGCCTCGTCGACGAGCGAGAGCAGCTGCTCCTCGCTCGAGACCGTCGAGGCGCTGCGACCGCGGCCCGGGGTCACCCGATCGCCGATCGCGACGAGCAGCCCGGCCAGCGGACCGAGCACGATCCGGACCCCGCGGACGATGCCGCCCGTCCGTCCGATCAGCCGCTCCGCGTGGGCACGCCCGACGCTGCGGGGGCTCGAGCCGACGAGCACGAACGACACCGCGGTCATGATCGCCGCGGCGACGATGAGGGCGACCCACCAGGTGTCGAACACCATGACGAGCGCGATCGTCACGAGGACCGCCGCGGCGGTCTCGGCGAGGACCCGGAAGAAGTTGAGCGCGTTGACGTGCGCGCCGACGTCGTCCCCGATCGCCTCGATCGCACGGCGGTGCTTGCTGCCCCGGGCGATCTCGTCGAGGTCGGCGCGGGACACGACGGAGAGTGCGGCGTCGGAGGCGGCGAGCAGACCGCCCAGGACGACCAGCACGAACGCCACCGCGAGCATGCCGGCGACGAGCAGCATCAGGTCACCGTCCTCGGCGCTGGGCGGCGAACGCGGTGAGGATCTCGCCCTGCAGCCCGAACATCTCCGCCTTCTCGTCCGGCTCCGCGTGGTCGAACCCGAGCAGGTGCAGGATGCCGTGGCAGGTCAGCAGGAGCATCTCGTCGGTGCTCGAGTGCCCCGCGGTCTTCGCCTGTTCCTCGGCGACCTGCGGGCAGAGCACGATGTCGCCGAGGAGTCCGGCGGGCGTCGGCTCGTCCTCGGTGCCGGGGCGGAGCTCGTCCATCGGGAAGCTCAGGACGTCGGTCGGACCCGGCTCGTCCATCCACCGGACGTGCAGCTGCTCCATCGCCCCCTCGTCGACGAGCACGATGGCGAGCTCCGCGTCGGCGTGGACGTGCAGCGCGTCGAGCGCGAAGGCGGCGAGGCGCTGGATGGCGGCCTCGTCGACCTCGACGCCGGACTCGTTGTTGAGCTCGATGCTCACCGGTTCCCTCCTCGGGAGTCGTTCTGGGGGTACGTGGAGCGCTGGCGGTCCTCCGGCGGACGACCCCGTCGCTCGGCACGGTTGGCGCCGGCAGGGTTCGGCGCGGGGGCGGTGCCGCGGCCGCCCGGGCGGTACCCGGACTGCTCGGCGAGCCGCTCCTCGTCGTAGACGGTGTACGCGTCCACGATGCGACCGACGAGGGTGTGGCGCACCACGTCCTCGCTGCCCAGCCGCGAGAAGTGGATGTCCTCGACCCGGTCGAGGATCCGCGTCACGAGCCGGAGCCCGGACAGGTTGCCCGGCAGGTCGACCTGGGTGATGTCCCCCGTGACGACCATCTTCGAGCCGAAGCCGAGGCGCGTCAGGAACATCTTCATCTGCTCGGGCGTGGTGTTCTGCGCCTCGTCGAGGATGACGAACGAGTCGTTCAGCGTCCGGCCGCGCATGTACGCCAGAGGGGCCACCTCGACCGTGCCGGCGGCCAAGAGCTTCGGGACCAGCTCGGGGTCCATCATCTCGTTGAGCGCGTCGTAGAGCGGGCGGAGGTACGGGTCGATCTTGTCCGTCAGCGTGCCGGGCAGGAACCCGAGCCGCTCGCCGGCCTCGACCGCGGGGCGGGTCAGGATGATGCGGCTCACCTCGCGCCGCTGCAGCGCCTGCACGGCCTTCGCCATCGCGAGGTACGTCTTGCCGGTACCGGCGGGGCCGATGCCGAACGTGATGGTGTGCTCGTCGATGGCGTCGACGTAGGCGCGCTGCCCGTCGGTCTTCGGCCGCACGGACTTGCCGCGACTCGACACGATCGGGGTGCCGAACGTGTCGGAGGGCTTGCGGTCCTCGTCGAGCAGGCGTGCGGACACCGGGATGTCGGACTGGCCGATGTCCTGGCCGCGCTTCACCATGCCGACGAGCTCGTCGACGAGTGCGTGCGCGCGGGCGACGTCGCGCTCGGGTCCGGACAGCGAGACCTCGTTGCCGCGCACGAGCACGCGGACGCCGGGGTACTGCCGTTCGACGGTCTTGAGCAGGCGGTCCTGGGGGCCGAGCAACTGCACCATGGCGATGCCGTCGACCTGGATCTCGACGGAGACGTCCGTCGGCTCGGCTGGGGAGGGAGCTGGTTCGTTAACCGGCAAGGGTGCCTTCCTGCAGTTCACCTGCGAGTACGTGCGCGTGCACGTGGAACACGGTCTGACCGGCGGCTTCGCCGGTGTTGAAGACGAGACGGAACTGACCGTCGGAGCGCTCGTCGGCGATGCGCTGCGCGGTGGCGATCAGGTGGGCGAGGAGGTCCGGGTCGCCGGCGGCGAGCTCGGAGACGTTCGCGTACTCCTCGGTCTTGGGGATGACGAGCACGTGGACGGGGGCCTTGGGTGCGATGTCCTCGATCGCGATCACGCGGTCGTCCTCGGCGACGACGGTCGCCGGGATCTCGCGCGCGATGATCTTGGAGAAGACGCTGGGCGTGCTGGTGCTCATGACTCCATCGTAGAACGCGGCGCCTCGGCACCGTCTTCCCGATCGGCTACCAGCGGCCGAGTCGCGTCTGGAGGACTGCGAGGGCGGCCGGTCCGGCGGTGGAGGTACGGAGGACGGTGTCGCCGAGTCGGACCCGGACGGCACCCGCCGCGACGAGCCGGTCGAACTCCGAGCCGTCGATGCCGCCCTCGGGACCGACGACCAGCACGATCTCGTCGACGGGCGAGTCACCGGACGCGTCTCCGGACGGCGGCTCCCACGCGGACAGCCGCACGGCACCGACCGGGTCGAGCACGAGCACCACCCGCGAATCCCCGGGGAAGCCCGCCAGCTGCGCCGTGGTCACCGGCGCGTCGACGGCAGGGACCCGGGACCGGATCGCCTGCTTCGACGCCTCGTGCGCGATGGCCGCCCAGCGCGCACGGCCCTTCTCGACCTTCGCGCCGTCCCACCGCGAGACGCTGCGGGCGGCGGACCACGGCACGATGCGGTCGACGCCGATCTCCGTCGCCGCCTGCACCGCCATCTCGTCGCGGCCGCCCTTCGCGAGTGCCTGCACGAGCGTCAGGGACGGACGCTGCGGCGCGTCGAACGCCACCGTGTCCACCTCGAGCTCGAGCGAGTCCCGCGCGGTGGACAGGACCGCACCGGTCACCACGGCCCCGCGCCCGTCGGACAGGCGCAGGGTCTCGCCCGTCCGGACGCGTGCGACGGACACCGCGTGTCGGCCCTCGGCCCCGTCGAGCGTCACCGAGTCGCCGACCGCGACGCCGTCGAGCGTCTCGACGAGGTAGAGCGACGCCATCAGTGGCTGAAGAACCGGTCGCGGAGCTTGCCGAACATGCCCTGCTGGAACCGCGCGAGCTGCGGCTTGGCCGGCTTCTGCGACTTCGCGAGCTGCTCGACGAGCTGCCGCTCCTTGTGCGAGAGCTTCGTCGGCGTCACCACCTGCACGCCGACGCGGAGGTCACCGCGACCGTTGCCGCGGAGCTTGGTGATCCCGCGGTCCTTGATGACGAGGACGTCGGCGCTCTGCACGCCGGGACGGACCTCGAGCTCGACCGGCCCGTCCAGACCGTCGATCGTCGTCGTGGTGCCGAGGACCGCGTCGGTCATCGCCACCTCGAGCGTGGCGAGGAGGTCGTCGCCGTCGCGGCTGAAGACGTCGTGGTGGCGGACGCGGATCTCGAGGTACAGGTCGCCGGAGGGACCGCCGGCAGGACCGACCTCGCCCTGGCCGGGCATCTGCAGCCGCAGGCCGGAGTCGACGCCGGCGGGG
The DNA here is from genome assembly GCF_900101675.1 of Curtobacterium sp. UNCCL20. Classification (GTDB taxonomy): domain Bacteria; phylum Actinomycetota; class Actinomycetes; order Actinomycetales; family Microbacteriaceae; genus Curtobacterium. The sequence goes on from NZ_FNKG01000004.1 coordinate 295,813, forward strand.
ACGTCGACCGGCACGGTGCGGCGGGCGCGCACGCGGCCCTGCCCCTGGCACGTCGGGCACGGGTTCGGGATGACGGTGCCGTAGCCGCGGCAGGTGCCGCACGGCGCGCTCGTCACCACGTTGCCGAGGAGCGAACGGACCTGGCGCTGGATGTGCCCGGTGCCGCCGCAGATGTCGCAGGTCTGCGGGTGCGTGCCCGGCGCCGCGCAGGAGCCGCCGCAGGTCTCGCACAGCACGGCCGTGTCGACCTCGACGTCCTTGTGGGTGCCGAAGACGACCTCGTCGAGGTCGACGTCGATGCGGAGCAGGGCGTCCTGCCCACGCTCGGCGCGGCTGCGTGGTCCGTTGCCACGGCCTCCGCCGCCACCGCCGCCGAAGAACGCGTCGAAGATGTCGCTGAAGCCGCCGGCGCCGCCGCCGAACGGGCTGTCGGCCTGCGGTCCGGCGTCGTACCGACGCCGCTGCTCCGGGTCGCTCAGCACGTCGTACGCGTGCGTCACGTCCTTGAAGCGCTCGGCGGCGTCCGGGCTCGGGTTCACGTCCGGGTGCAGCTCGCGCGCCAGGCGGCGGTACGCCTTCTTGATGTCGGCATCGGAGGCGTCCGGCTGGACGCCGAGGACGTCGTAGTGGTCTGCCACGTATCCCTCAGTCGGTTTCGGTCGGTTCGGTTCGGTGCGGCGGTCGCCGCGGGTCGTACTGGAGGCACGGATCGCCCCCGCCGGTCGCTCCGGTCAGGAGCGTGGTCGGTCTGGCAGTGGCCGGCCCGGAGTGTGCCGGCCGGTCAATGTTCGCCCAGGAGTTTGGACAGGTACCGTGCGACGGCGCGGACGGCGGCCATGTTCGTGCCGTAGTCCATCCGGGTGGGCCCGAGCACACCGAGCCGCGCCACTTCGCCGCGGGCCAGGTAGCCGCCCGCCACGATGCTCGTCGCGTCGAGCCCGTACTCGGCGTTCTCGACGCCGATCCGTGCCGCGACGGCGACGTCGTCGATCTGCATCTCCCCGAACAACCGGAGCAAGGTCACCTGTTCCTCGATCGCTTCGAGCACGGGGAAGAGGCCGCCGGAGAAGTCCTGTTCGCTCTTGGCGAGGTTCGCCGCGCCCGCCATCACCAGACGATCCTGCCGGTTCGCGGCGACCTGCTCGATGAGGGTCGCGACGACGACACCCGCGAGCGGCTGGGCGTCCGGCCGGATCTGCTGGGGCACCGCGCGGAGCGCCGCCGAGACGTCCTGCAGCAGGAGCCCGACGGTCGCGCCGTTGACGACGGTGCGGAGTTCGGTGAGCGCCACCTCGTCGAGGACGACGTCGGTCTCGACCACGCGCTGCTCGACCCGGGCGGTGTCGGTGATCAGGACGACCATGAGCCGGGCGTCGCCGAGGCGGACCAGCTCGATGTGCTGCACCCGCGCCCGCACCATCGACGGGTACTGCACGAGGGCGACCTGGTTGGTGAGCTGGCTGAGGAGACGGACGGTCCGGCCAAGGACCTCGTCGAGGTCGTTCGGGGCGCCGAGGAACGTCTCGATCGCGTGCCGCTGAGCGCTGGAGAGCGGCCGGGCACCGGCGAGGTGGTCGACGAACACGCGGTAGCCCTTGTCCGTCGGGACGCGGCCGGACGAGGTGTGCGGCGCCGCGATGAGCTGCTCGTCCTCGAGCTGGGCCATGTCGTTCCGGATCGTGGCGGCGCTGACCCCGAAGGCGTGCCGCTCGACGATCGTCTTCGAACCCACCGGTTCGCGCGAGGCGACGTAGTCCCGCACGATGGCCTTGAGGACCTCGAGGGAGCGTTCGCTGACCAACCCGGACCCCTTCCACTCGTTCTGGCACTCGGACGTGTCGACTGCTGATCCTACGCCCGACCACCGACGGACCGGGACTTCTCCACAGCCTCCCGATACGCTCTGGGCATGAGCTACGGACAGCAGCCCGGCGGACCCTACGGACAGCAGCCGGGCGGACCCCAGGGCCCCGGCGGCCCGCAGTACCCCGGCGGCTACACGCCGCCGCAGCCGATGTCCCCCGAGGACCAGCGGCTCTGGGCGACCCTGACGCACATCGGCGGGATCTTCTTCAACTTCATCGTGCCGCTCGTGGCCTACCTGGTGCTCCGGGACCGGGGCGGGTTCATCCGCGAGCACACGCGTGCGGCCCTGAACTTCCACATCACGATGGCCATCGCGTACGTCGTCGCGGGCATCCTGACGATCGTGCTGATCGGCGCGCTCCTGGTGCCGGTGATCGGCATCATCACGATCATCTTCGGCATCATGGCGGCGGTTGCTGCGAACCGCGGCGAGTTCTACCGATACCCGCTCTCGATCGAGTTCATCAAGCAGTAGGAAGCGCGCTCAGTCGAGCAGCTCCCGCACCACCGCGTCCGCGAGGAGGCGACCCTGCAGCGTCAACTCGATCCGCCCCCGCACCGCGGCCGACCCGTCCACCAGCCCACGGGCGATGAGCCCCGCGACGCGGCCACGGGCCTCCTGGCGGAGTTCCGCGGTGGCGAGCTCGCCACGGACGCGCGCCGCCAGCAGCACGCGCTCGACGTACCGGGTCTCGTCGTCGAGGGTCTCGCGACCGGCGGCCGGCGACTCCCCCGACAGCACCCGGTTCGCGTACGCGGCCGGGTGCTTCACGTTCCACCAGCGCGTGCCGGCGACCGCGGAGTGCGCGCCCGGACCGACGCCCCACCAGTCGTACCCCTTCCAGTAGGACAGGTTGTGCCGGCTCGCGTGGGCGGCGCCGCGGGCCCAGTTCGAGACCTCGTACCAGGAGTACCCGGCGTCGCCGAGGACCTGGTCGGCCAGCTCGTACATGTCCGCAGCCAGGTCGTCGTCCGGGGCCGGCAACTCACCGCGGGCGACCATCCGGCCCATCGCGGTGCCGTCCTCGACGATGAGCGAGTAGGCCGACACGTGGTCCGGCTCGCACGCCAGCGCCGCGTCGAGCGAGGTGCGCCAGTCGTCGAGGGACTCCCCCGGCGTCGAGTAGATGAGGTCGAGCGACACGTCGAGGCCCTGCTGCTTCGCGAGGTCCACCACGAGCGGCACCCGCTCGGGGTCGTGCGTCCGGTCGAGCGTGCCGAGCACCTGCGGCACCGCCGACTGCATCCCGTAGCTGACGCGGTTGAAGCCGCCCGCGCGGAGGGTCTCCAGCGAGGACGCGTCGACCGAGTCCGGGTTGGCCTCGGTCGTGACCTCGGCCCCGGGCAGGATCCCCCAGGTGTCGTCGATCGCGCGGAGGATCATCACCAGGTCGGACGCCGGGAGCATCGTCGGGGTGCCGCCGCCGAAGAACACCGTCGACACCGGTCGCCGCGGCACGCCCGAGCGGTCCATCACCGTGGCCGCCCACTCGATCTCGCGGACGGCGTGTCCGGCGTAGTCGTCACGGCGTACGCCGCGGAGCTCGGACGCCGTGTACGTGTTGAAGTCGCAGTAGCCGCAGCGCACCCGGCAGAAGGGCACGTGCACGTACACGCCGAACGGCACCTGCCCCACATCGGACGCCGGGACGATCAGCCCGTCCGAGGGAGCGGGATCGGCGATCGGGAGGGCACTCGGCATGGACTCCATTGTCCGTCATGATGGAGGCATGGAGCACCACCCCGTCCCCACCACGGTGCTGTGGGACATCGACGGCACCCTCGTGATGAACGCCTCCTCGCCGGGCAACCTGTACCACCTCGCGCTCGAGCGGGCGGTCGGCCGCGACCTCGTCCTGCGCGTCGGCCACCAGCACGGTCGGACCGACGCCGGGCTCATCGCCGAGCACGTCCGCGCCCACGACCTCGACGACGCCCTGATCCCCGCGGTCGGCCGCCACCTGCACGACCTCACCGAGGAGCGGTACCGCTCCGGCGACCACCGCAGTCCGGCGCCCGGCGCGATCGCCCTCGTGGCGCGGTTCGCCGAGCTCGGCTGGCGGAACGGCCTGCTCACGGGCAACTCCAGGTACCGCGCCCGGGTGAAGCTGCAGGGCGCCGGGTTCGACGTCGACGCGTTCGACTGGGAGCACTCCTACTTCGGTGACGCCGAGGTGGAGCGCACCGGGGTGACCGCCCGGGCCGCCGCTGCGCTCGCGGGCACGCGCGCCGTCATCGTCGGGGACACCCCGCGCGACGGCGAGGCAGCCGACGCCGTGGGCATCCCGTTCCTGGCGGTCGCCACGGGCGTCTACGACGTGGACGAGCTCCGCGCCACCGGTGCCGTGACGATCGCCCGGAACTGCGTGGACGACGCACGCCTCATCGAGGACGCCATCGCGGCACTCCCTCCGCTGCGCCCGGTCGGCTGAGGCAGCTGCGCGACCCACGGTCGCTGCGCGAGCTGCGCGCTAGTCGCCCCGCAGCGCGGCCAGGTACTTCTCGGCCATCACCTTCTGCTGCCGACGCAGCAGCGGCGCGACGAACTGCCACTTCCGCGAGGACGGGTGCGAGAACTGGCGGATCTGCAACCACACCGAACCGTCCGGGGTGCGCTCGACCACGAACGACTCCTCGCCGGACAGCGGGTGCCCCTCGAGCGTGCCGTACGCGAAGCCCTTGCGGTCGTGCTCGTCGATGATCGACACGACCCGCACCGGTGCCTGCACGGTCTGCCCGAACGCGTGCATCGTCAGCGTCGCACTCGTCCCCGCCGTCACCAGCGGGGTGCCGTCCGGTGCGAACTTCTCGACCCGGGGCGTCCCGATCGAGGCCGGCGCGATCGGCACACCGTCGTCGTCGAACGTCACCGGGTTGTAGCGGACCTCGTCATCGTCGGGCTGCTCCTCGACACGGACGCGGATGCCGCTGCGCTCCTGGATCTGCCACGTGAGCGCCTGCGTGACCGCGGTCTCGAAGCGCTGGTCGCCGTGGCCGATGCGGGCCCGGGACTCGGAGGGGGTGAACCCCTCCGGCGGGTACGTCATGAGGTCCGGTGCCTGGGTCGCGCCCACGGCTCCGTACGTCAGGGCGGTCCGGTAGCTCCCGCGGGTACTCATGCGCCCAATCGTACGGGGCGGTGCGGCCGGACACGAACCGGCTCCGGAGGAGCGCGGGTTCCGCACCCCTCCGCTTTCCGCGCGCCCCGAACTGGAGGCCCGACACCCGCCCGCCACGCCCCTATCGTTGGGTCCGTGCCCCGCTCCACCCCCGCCCGCACCCGGTCCGTCGACCGCACGACGGCCGCGTTCGCCGTCCTGACCCTCGCGGCGTTCGGGCTGGCCGCGTCCGCGCGCGCCGCGGTCGAGTGGGCCACCGCCGGCACCGGCGCCCCGGCCCGGTACTCGGCCGGAGCGCCGAGCGGCCTCGACGGGTTCGACTCCGCCAACGCCATCGCCGTGTTCGGGGCGTGTGCCGCCGGAGCAGGCGTGCTCCTGTTCGGGGCGACCCTGGTGCTCGCCGTGCGCCGGCACCGGGTGCGCCGGCTGCCGTACGTCCTCGGTCTCAGCACGCTGGCGATGGTGATCGGCGCCGTGGTCGCGGGGTTCGCCGCGGCGACCCAGGCGGACTACGACGCGTTCGCCGGGCTGGTCATCCTGCGGACCGCACTGGCGGGACTGGCCGCCGCGAGCCTCCCGGCCCTCGCCCTGGCTGCACTGCAGACGCGCGCCCGCCGCACGTCCTGACCCGTCGACGAGCCCGCGGACCCGAGACTCGCGCTGAGCGACGTTCCTCGTGCCCGCGGGCCCGGATCCTGTCGCTCAGGCCGAGTCTCGGGCCCGTCGACGAGCCCGCGGACCCGACCCTCGCGCTACTTCTTCTTCTCTTCGACGTCACCCGACAGCGCCGCGATGAACGCCTCTTGCGGGACCTCGACGCGACCGACCATCTTCATGCGCTTCTTGCCCTCCTTCTGCTTCTCGAGGAGCTTGCGCTTGCGGGTGATGTCACCGCCGTAGCACTTCGCGAGGACGTCCTTGCGCATCGCCCGGATGCTCTCGCGGGCGATGATGCGGGCACCGATGGCGGCCTGGATCGGAACCTCGAACTGCTGGCGCGGGATGAGCTTCCGGAGCCGCTCGGTCATCAGCGTGCCGTACGCGTAGGCCTTGTCGCGGTGCACGATCGCGCTGAAAGCGTCGACCTGCTCGCCCTGCAGCAGGATGTCGACCTTCACCAGGTCGGCCGCCTGGTCGCCCGTGGGCTCGTAGTCGAGCGAGGCGTAGCCCTGCGTCTTGCTCTTCAGCTGGTCGAAGAAGTCGAAGACGATCTCGCCGAGGGGCATCTCGTAGCGGATCTCGACCCGGTCCTCGCCGAGGTACTCCATGCCGAGCAGCGACCCGCGCCGCGACTGGCACAGCTCCATGATCGCGCCGACGTAGTCCTTCGGCGCGAGGATGGCCGCGCGGACCATCGGCTCGCGGACCTCGACGATGCGGCCACCGGGGAACTCCGACGGGTTCGTGACCTCGGTCGTGGTGTTGTCCTCGTTGGTGACCTCGTAGATGACGCTCGGCGCCGTGGTGATGAGGTCGAGCCCGAACTCGCGCGAGAGCCGCTCGGTGATGATCTCGAGGTGCAGCAGACCGAGGAAGCCGCAGCGGAAGCCGAAGCCGAGCGCGACCGACGTCTCCGGCTCGTAGACCAGCGCGGCGTCGGAGAGCTTCAGCTTGTCGAGCGCCTCGCGGAGGTCCGGGTAGTCCGAACCGTCGATCGGGTACAGGCCCGAGAAGACCATCGGCTTCGGGTCGGTGTAGCCCGGGAGCGCCTCGGTCGCGGGCTTCTGCGCCGTCGTGACCGTGTCGCCGACCTTCGACTGCCGGACGTCCTTCACACCGGTGATGAGGTACCCGACCTCGCCGACGGAGAGCCCCTTCGTGGGCTTCGGCTCCGGGCTCGACACCCCGATCTCGAGGATCTCGTGCGTCGACTTGGTCGACATCATCTGGACCTTCTCGCGCGGCTTGATCGACCCGTCGATCATGCGCACGTAGGTCACGACACCGCGGTAGCTGTCGTAGACGGAGTCGAAGATCATCGCGCGGGGCGAGGCGTCGACGTCGCCGACGGGGGCCGGGACGGTGCGCACCACGCGGTCGAGGAGCTCGGCCACGCCGACACCGGTCTTGCCCGAGACGCGCAGGACGTCCTCCGGCTTGCCGCCGATCAGCTGCGCCAGCTCGGCCGCGTACTTGTCCGGCTCGGCCGCGGGCAGGTCGATCTTGTTGAGCACCGGGATGATCTCGAGGTCGTTCTCGAGCGCCAGGTACAGGTTCGCGAGGGTCTGCGCCTCGATGCCCTGCGCTGCGTCGACGAGGAGGATCGCGCCCTCGCACGCGGCGAGGCTCCGCGACACCTCGTACGAGAAGTCGACGTGCCCCGGCGTGTCGATCATGTTCAGCGCGAAGGTCTCACCGTCGAGCTCCCACGGCATGCGCACGGCCTGCGACTTGATCGTGATGCCGCGCTCACGCTCGATGTCCATCCGGTCGAGGTACTGGGCACGCATCGCGCGGTCCTCGACGATGCCGGTGATCTGCAGCATGCGGTCGGCCAGCGTCGACTTGCCGTGGTCGATGTGCGCGATGATGCAGAAGTTGCGGATCGCCTCGGCCGGAGTCGCGGCGGGCTCGAGCGGAGTGGCTGCTTGTGGGCTCACGGTTCCTCAGGTGGGTCGGACGGTCGAACGATTCTCCCACGGTTGCGTGCCGACGGCGCGCAGCGCCTCTCGCACGGTTGCGTGCCGACGGCGCGCAGCGTCTCTCGCACGGGTGCGTGCCGACGGCACGCAGCGCCCCTCGCACCGTGCGTCGCGTGGCGGACGCGGGTCGCGCCTCCAGGCCTGGAGGAACGTGCCGCGTCGACGACGCGAGCCGCGCGATCGGCCGGTCGCGTCCAGAGCGGGGCAGTCGCCGCTCAGACGACGGCGTGAGCGGGTGCGGGCAGCGCGCCCAGGCCGCGGCGGAGGTCCGCCGCCGTCGCCGCGAGGCACACCCGGATCCAGCCCTCCCCGGAACGGCCGAAGGCGCTCCCCGGCGCGACGGCGACCCGCTCACGGTGCAGGAAGGCCAGCGCCCACTCCGCGACGTCGCCCTGCGCGGCATGCGACACGTCGATCCAGAGGTAGAACGCACCACGCGGGTCGAGGTAGCGGATGCCGGCGGCGTCGAGCACCTCCTTCGCGACCTCGAGGTTGGCGCGGTAGTGCTCGCGGGCGTCCTGCACGGCGGAGTGGTCCCCGACGATCGCCGCCACCGCTGCCCACTGGTCCGGCTCGGCGACGCAGCTGATCATCGCCTCCTGCGTGGTCCGCATCGTCGGACCGAGGCCCTTCGGCGTCACCAGGTACCCGACGCGGACGCCCGTCATCGCGTACGTCTTGCTCAGCGAGAACGCGGTGAACACCCGGTCGTCCTCGTCGAGGCTCGCCAGGCTGACGTGGCGGGTGCCGTAGGTGAAGTACTCGTAGACCTCGTCGCTGATCACCCAGAGGTCGTGCCGCTTCGCCAGCGCCAGCAGGTCGCGGAGGGTCTGCTCCCCGAACACCGAGCCGAGCGGGTTCGACGGCGAGTTCACCACGATCGCGCGGGTCCGCTCGGTGATGCTGGCCTCGAGCGCCTCGAGGTCCGGCTCGAAGTCCTGCTGCGGCGTCAGCTGGTACGGCACCGGCGTCGCACCGATGATGTGGGCGTTCATCGTGAAGGTCGTGTAGCCGGGGTCCGGCACGAGCACCTCGTCCCCCGGGCTCAGCGTCAGGGTCATCGCCTGGAAGAGGGCCTGCGTCGCGCCGATCGTCGTCCAGATCTGCTCGAGGTCGGCCTCGATGCGGTTCTCCCGGCGGAGCTTCGAACGGATCGCTTCCCGGAGCGGGGCGATGCCGCCGTTCGGCGTGTAGTCCGTCCGGTCCTCCGACCACGCGCGCCGCGCTGCCTCCCCGATGTGCGGGGCGACCGGGACATCGGGTTCGCCGATGACGAGCATCGCGACGTCGGTGCCGTCCTGGCGCAGCAGCGCGGCCTGTTCGAAGACCCGCCGGATGCCGGAGGCGGGCACGGTGTCGATCCGGGGTGCGAGGGATGGCATGCTCGTCACGGTAGCGAACGCGTGTTGCCGGGCGGTTTCGGTGTTTCGGTGCTGGGCTTCCGGCGTTTCGGTGCTTTGGTCCAGCGGCGTGGTCCTGGTAACGTAGATGGCTGGACTTCCGCGTTCCGTCGCCCACGGGTGGAACGCGATGCGACCAAGGGCCCCTCTACCCAGCGGTTGCGACCACCCGTCAGAGACAACAGGAGCACCACATGGCGAACATCAAGTCGCAGATCAAGCGCATCAAGACCAACCTCAAGGCCCAGGAGCGCAACAAGGCGTACCGGTCCGAGCTCAAGACGGTCATCCGTCGCACCAACGAGGCCGTCGTCGCCGGCGACAAGGACAAGGCCGTCGCGGCCCTGAACCTCGCCTCGAAGAAGCTCGACAAGGCCGTGAGCAAGGGCGTCATCCACAAGAACCAGGCCGCGAACCGCAAGTCGGCCATCGCGAAGAAGGTCGCGTCGCTCTGACGAACTGACCTCGGCTCGAAGGCCCCGCACCGGATGGTGCGGGGCCTTCGTCGTTCCGGGCGCGCCGCGGGCGCGCGCGGGCGCCGGCGGTGAGATCGCACTATGACCACCGTTCGAGGCGCCTGATCGCCACTTTGTGCGATCTCGGCGGACGTGAGCGCGCGGGCGGGCGGCGGGCACGCGCGCCGGGCGCGGGCGGGAGCGGGCACCGGGCGCGGGCGCCCATCAGACGGCCAGATCGCACTATGACCACCATTCGAGGCGCCTGAGCGCCACTTTGTGCGATCTCGGCAGACGTGAGCGGCCAGGCGCCGGGCGGGCGGGCGGGAGCGCCCGAGGGAGCGCGGAGCGGCCGCGCCCGTTCGTTCGGGTTCGAGTCGGTCAGCGGGGTTCGCCGCGGCGGGCGATCGTCCGGACCATGACCTCGAGCGCGTAGTGGGCGTCGCGCGAACCGCCCTTCACCGCGGTGTCCGCCTCGGCGATGCTGATGATGGCGTTCGCGAGCCCGGCCTCGGTCCACGAGGCGACGTCGCGCTGCGCCCGCTGCACCTGCCACGGTGCCATGCCGAGCGCGGAAGCGGCCTGACCGCTCGGCCCGCGGAACGCGCTGACCTTCGCCATCGTGCGGATCTTGCTCGCGAACGCGGCGACGATCGGCACCGGAGCCTCGCCCGTCGAGAGCGCGTGCCGCAGTTCGACGATCGCCGGAGCCGACCGCCCCGCGAGTGCGATGTCCGCGACCTTGAACGCGTTCGTCTCGACCCGGCCGCCGTAGTACTTGTCGACGACCTTGTCGGTGATCTCCTGCGCTTCATCGGCGAGGAGCTGCCGGCACGCCGCCGCGAGTTCGGCGAGGTCGTCCGCGAAGGCCGCCACGAGCGTGCGCACGGCCGACGGAGCGATCTTCCGGCGGGCAGCGCGGAACTCGGCCTGCACGAAGTCGATGCGGTCGGTCTCGCGCTTGAGCTCGTCGCACTGCACCTCGATGCCACCGCCGACTCCGCTGCGGATCGTGTCGAGGAGTTTCTTCCCGCGCACCCCACCGCCGTGCCGGAGGATGAGTGTGACGTCGTCCGCCGGGGCTCCGAGGTACGAGATCGTCTCGGTGATGAAGGCGTCGGTGCACTTCTCGACGTTGGTGACCCGGACCAGTCGGGGCTCGCCGAACAGCGACGGACTCGCGAGCGTCGCCAGGAGTCCCGGCGCGTACTGGTCGGCTTCGAGGTCGTGCACCTCGAGCGCGGGGTCTTCGCCGACGAGGAGGTCGCGGAGGACACTGCTGGCCCGCTCGGCCAGGAACGACTCGGGGCCGGTGACGAGCACGACCGGCGCGGGACGGATCCCCGACCAGGGCACCTGATCGATCTTCGCCGCAGCGCGGACGGGCTTCTTGGCGGCCATGCATCGATCCTACGGGCGACCGCCGACGCCGAACGCTCTGTCCACACCCGCAGCCCGTCGGTCCCGTCGCGACCGACCACGACGGTGCCGGAGCGGTCGGTGCGGTACGGCGTGGTCCCCGCGGCCTCGAGCATCGCGAGCGCGGACGCGGTCGGGTGCCCGTACGTGTTGTCCGCCCCGACCCCGATCAGGCCGACCTGCGCCGCAGCCCGCCGGTACGTCAGCGGGTCCTGGTCGGCCGAGCCGTGGTGCGACACCTTGACGATGTCGACCGGTTCGAGCCCGCTCCCCCGGAGCCGCCGCTGCGCCGTCTCACCGAGGTCCCCGAGGAACAGGCCGGAGAGACACGCTGCGCAGTCCGGACCGGGCGTCGTCCGGAGCACGAGGCTGGCGTCGTTGCCGTCGTCCCGTGAGCCGGCTCGGGGCCAGAGGATCTGCCAGCGAAGCGGTCCGAGTGTCCCCGACGTGCTGTCGTCGGCCGGACGGACGTCGACTCCGGCACGAGCCAGCGCGTGCACGACCCGTTCGTCTGCTGGACGCCCGACCGGGCCGACGAGCGCGGTCTCCACCCGGTCGGCCACGGCGTCCACCGCTCCGACGTGGTCACGGTCGAAGTGCGTGAGGACGAGCAGGTCGATGCGGTCGATGCCGAGCAGGTCGAGGCACGCCCCGAGCCGTTCGGGGTCGTCCCCGGTGTCCACCATGGCGACTCCCGATCCGGGCGCCCCGCGCACCAGAACGGCGTCCCCCTGACCGACGTCGCACGCCGCCACTGCCCAGTCCGGCGGCAGACCGGCGCGCACGACGATCCGGGGCACGGCGACCACGACCATCCCGACGACGAGGACGGCGCCCGCCAGCAGCAGGAGACGGAAGCGGACCCGTCGCGGCACGAGGACGGCGACGGCGAGGCTCACGCTGACGACCGCAGCCGCGACGACGCCGCCGACGCCGGCCGGCCACGGAGCGGACGCGTAGGGCAGGGCAGCCGCCCCGTGGGCGATCCCGCCGATCGCGCTGGCGGGGACCCAGGCGACCGCGGCCAGCATCCCTCCGCCCCAGGGCCAGACCGGTGCCGCGACGCAGGCCGCGAGTCCCACGACGGTGACGACCGGCGCGAGCGGTTCGGTCAGGAGGTTCGCCGGCACCGCGTACGTCGGGAGCGCCGCGGACAGCGGGATCGTCACCGGCCAGCACGCCAGCTGCGCCGCCACGGGGACCGCCAGCGCGGCTGCGAGCGGTGTCCACACGCGCCGCGCGAGCAGTGCGGTCAGCGGTGGACCGAGCACGACGATCCCGGTCGTCGCCAGCACGGACAGCGCGAAGGCGAAGGACCGCGCGAACCAGGGGTCGGCCACCAGCATCCCGATCACGGCGAGGGCGATCAGCGGCACGCCCCGCACCGGACGCCCGGTCAGGTGGACGGCCAGCACCACGACGGCCATCACCGTGGCCCGGACGATCGACGGGTCCGGTCGCACGAGCACGACGAACGCGAGGAGGAACGCCACGGCGAGAGCGGCACGGACGCCTCGCGGGAGTCCCACCACACCACCGAGCACCATCACCAGGCCGACGATCACCGCGCAGTTCGCGCCCGAGACGGCGGTGAGGTGCGTCAGCGCCGAGGTCTCCATCGCGGCCTCGGTGGTGGCGTCGAGCCCGCTCCGGTCGCCGATCGCCAACCCCCGCAGCAGGGAGCCGCCCGGCTCGGGCAGCGTGGTGGTGACCTCGACGAACGCCCGCCGCGCGCGGTCGGTCGCGGCGAGCAGCCCGGTCGGCGCTTCGGCCTCCCGCGACGCGCGCAGGAACGCGACGAACGACGAGGCACCGCCGGGCTCGTCCGGCTGCAGCGTGGCCGACGTCCGCAGCCGTGTCCCCGCTGCGAAGGGAGCGCTGCTGCCGTCGGCCGCCGGGACGGCACGGACCGGGACCCGGAGCCCGGTGACGTCCCCGGCCCGCTCGAGCGTCCCGAGGACGGACCGATCCGTGGGGCCGAGGTCACGAGCGAGGACGATCTCCACCTCGACCGTCCGGGGGCCCGGACCGTCGGCTCCGAGCGCCGCCGGACTCCGCCGCGCCTCGCCCACGATCACCGCGACCGCCAGCAGCGCGCAGAACACCGCGGTCGTCACGACGAGCCCGAGGACCACACGTCCGTGGAAGCGGCGGACACGCATCATCACGACGGTGCAGCCCCCGGCGACGATCGCGCTCGCGACGACCGCCCAGATCGCGACGCCCGGCGCGCCGATCAGCACCGCGACCAGGATCCACGCCGCCGCGACCGGGACCGCCACGCGGAGGTCGGCCGCGCGGGAGGTCAGGTCCACCGCCACGGGCCGCTCAGACCCGGACGCGGTCGCGGAGGTCGGCGAACCGGCCGTCACCGATCCCGCTGACGTCGAGCAGGTCCTCGACGGCGGCGAACCGACCGTGCTCGTCGCGCCACGCGATGATCCGCCCGGCGAGCCCGGGACCGATGCCGGGCAGGGTCTCGAGGGTCGCCTGGTCCGCGGTGTTGAGGTCGACCACGGCCTCGGCAGCAGGAGAGCCGCCGTCGCCGCCCCCAGCGGCACCTCCGGGACCGCTGTCGACGCCGAGCGCGGCCGGGATGTCCGTCTCCCCCACCCGCGGCACGTACAACCGCTCGCCGTCCTGCACGAGGCGGGCGAGGTTCAGACGCGCCAGGTCGGCCTCCGCCGTCGCGCCGCCCGCCCGCTCGAGCGCGACGGAGACCCGGCTGCCGCTGCCCAGCGTCACGACACCGGGCCGCTCGACGGCCCCGACGACGTGCACCACCAGCGCGGTCACGGACGCCGACGGCGAACTGCCGGCCGTCGACCCAGACGCAGACGCGGGGGCGGTCGCAGGCCCGCCGGGAGACGGCCCGCCGGGAGACGGCCCACCCGTCATGGTGACCGAACCACCACCACCGACCCCGGGTTCGGCCCCGGAGCGGGACCCGAGCAGCACGACGACCACCGCCACCACGACGACGACGACCGCCAGCACGACCGCAGCTCGCGGCGACAGCGCGAGAGCAGCGAGGCGGGTTCGCGCGCCGTCGGGACCATCTGGCGAGGAGGACATGTCCGAACGCTACGGAGCCCGGCCACACGGCCGGGCTCCGCAACGAGCATCAGTGGACGAGCCGCCCGGACCGCCCTCTGTGGAGGAACGACCGCCGGAACCGACCAGGCAGCACCCCCGGAAGCGCGCTACCCCTTGATCGCGATGTTCACGAGCTTCGGCGCCCGCACGATCACCTTCACGATCTCCCGCTCCCCGATGTACCGCTGCACCGACGCCGACGACCGCGCGAGCTGCTCGAGCTCGTCCGCCTCGATCGACTTCGACACCTCGAACGAGTCCCGCACCTTCCCGTTGACCTGCACGACGGCGGTAAGGGTGTCCTGCACGAGGAGGGTCGGGTCGGCCTTCCGCCAGCCGTACGTGGCGACGGTGGCCTCGTAGCCCAGCTTCTCCCACATCTCCTCGCCGGTGTACGGCGCGAAGACGCTGAGCCCGAGGGCGATGGTCTCGACGGCCTCGCGGACGGCGGGGTCGCCGGCGCCGGGGCCGCTGTCGATCGCCTTGCGGGTGACGTTCACGAGGTCCATGAGCCGCGCGATCACGACGTTGAACTTGAACGACTCCATCATCCCGGGGGCGTCGGCGAGGAACCGGTGGGTGACCTGGCGGAGTGCCCGGTCGCCGTCCGCCCAGACGACGTCCTTCGAGGACGTGACGTCGAGTGCGAGCCGGTAGGCGCGGGCGAGGAACCGTGCGGAGGCGGACGGGGAGACGTCCTCCCAGTTGATGTCGTCCTCGGGCGGGCCGGCGAAGCCCATCACCAGGCGGATCGCGTCGACGCCGTTCGCGTCGAGCTCGTCGCCGAGGGAGACGCCGCCCTTCGACTTCGACATCTTCGACCCGCCGGACAGCACCATGCCCTGGTTGAGCAGCGCCGAGAACGGTTCGGTGAAGTCGAGGTAGCCGAGGTCGAACAGCACCTTGGTGACGAACCGTGCGTAGAGCAGGTGCAGGATCGCGTGCTCGATGCCGCCGATGTACTGGTCGACCGGTGCCCAGCGGCGCGCGGCCACGGGGTCGAACGCCTGGGTGTCGTCGGTGGCGGACAGGAACCGCAGGAAGTACCACGACGAGTCGACGAAGGTGTCCATCGTGTCGGTGTCGCGCAGCGCGGGGCTGCCGTCGACCGGGTTCGGGACGTTCACCCAGTCCGTCGCACCGCCGAGGGGCGAGGTGCCCTTCGGCTTGAGGTCGAGCCCCTCGGTCTCCGGCAGGCGGACCGGCAGCTGGTCGAGCGGCACCGGGTGCTCGGTGCCGTCGGCGCCGTGGATGATCGGGATCGGGGTGCCCCAGAAGCGCTGGCGGGAGATGAGCCAGTCGCGCAGCCGGTAGGTCTTGGCGGCACGGCCGGTGCCGCGCTCGTCGAGGAGCTTGATCGCGGCGGTGATGGCGTGCTGCTTCGACATGCCGTCGAGCGGACCGGAGTTGATCATCCGACCCTGCCCCGTCAGCGCCTCTCCGGTGGCGACCGGGTCGAGGGTGGGGACGTCGAAGTCGTCGAGCGTGGCACCTTCCGGGATCACCGGGATCGCCCCGGTGACGGCGGCGTTCGTGTCCACGACGACCTTCACCGGCAGGTCGAACGCCCTTGCGAAGTCGAGGTCTCGCTGGTCGTGTGCGGGCACGGCCATGACGGCGCCGTGGCCGTAGTCGGCGAGCACGTAGTCCGCTGCCCAGATCGGCAGTCGCTCTTCGGTGAGCGGGTGGATCGCGAATCGGCCGAGCGGCACGCCCGTCTTCGGACGGTCGGCGTTCTGCCGATCGATCTCGGAGGTCTTCTGCGTCGCCGTCAGGTAGTCCGAGAACGCTGCACGCACGGAGTCGTCAGCCGATGCCACCAGCTCCGCTGCCAGGTCGGAGTCCGGCGCCACCACGAGGAACGTCACACCGTGGATCGTGTCCGGGCGCGTGGTGAACACCGTGACCGGCTCGTCGCGGCCCTCGATCACGAAGTCGACGTCCGCACCGACCGACCGGCCGATCCAGTTCCGCTGCTGCGCGATGACCTTGGCCGGCCAGCGCCCCTCGAGCTGGTTGAGGTCGTCAAGCAGCCGGTCGGCGTACTCGGTGATCTTGAAGTACCACTGCGTCAGCTTCTTCTTGACGACGACGGCGCCCGAGCGGTCCGAGGTGCCGTCGGGCAGGACCTGCTCGTTGGCGAGCACGGTCTGGTCCACCGGGTCCCAGTTGACCCAGCTGTCCTTCCGGTACGCCAGCCCCTTCTCGTACATCTTGAGGAACAGCCACTGGTTCCACTTGTAGTACTCGGGGTCCGAGGTGTGGATCTCGGTGGTCCAGTCGAACGACGGCGCGTAGCGCTTGAAGGACGCCTTCTGCTGCTCGATGTTCGCGTAGGTCCAGTCCTTCGGATCCACCCCGCGCTTGATGGCCGCGTTCTCGGCGGGCAGGCCGAACGAGTCCCAGCCGATCGGGTGCAGGACGTTGAAGCCCTGCTGCCGCCAGTACCGCGCCACGAAGTCTCCGAGTGCCCAGTTCTCGGCGTGCCCCATGTGCAGGTCGCCGGAGGGGTACGGGAACATCTCGAGGATGTACTTCCGCGGACGCGTGTCGTCGAGGTCGGTCGTGAAGAGCCCGAGCTCCTCCCAGCGGGGCTGCCACTTCTCCTGGATGCGACGGAAGTCGTAGGCGTTCGGGTCCTCGGGGTACGGCTCGGTGGTCACGGAACTCTCATTCAGTCTGGAGGGGTGGATCACGTCCGTCGGACGCACTCCGGTCACCAAGGTTACAAGGCCTGGAGGGACGGATCACGCGGGCCGTCCGGCCCACCGCCGACAGGTGGTCGCGCCGCAGGGCGCGGGGCCGGTTCAGGCGGCCAGCAGGCGTCCGTCCCGCATCCGCAGGGTCCGGTCGACGAGGTCCGGGGCGACCGGCACGTGGGACACGATGACGACGGTCCGGCCCTGCTGCCGGGCGGCGCCGACGAGGTCCCGCAGCACGGTGTCGCCGAGGTCGGGGTCGATGTCGGCGGTGGGTTCGTCGAGGAGGAGCACCGGGAACCGGTGCAGGAGCGCCCGCGCGAGGGCGAGCCGGTGCGCCTGGCCGCCGGAGACCAGGGCGCCGCGCTCCCCCACCGGGGCGCCGAGGCCACCGCGGCCCTCGGCCCAGGCGCCGAGCCCGACGCGGTCGAGCACGGCGAGCAGGTCGTCGTCGGTGGCGGAGTCGCGGGCGAAGAGCAGGTTCTGGCGGATGGACTGGTCGAACACGAAGGGGTCCTGCTCGATGAGCCCGATCCGTGCGCGGACCGCGTCGGGGTGCATGGCCTTCGCGTCGACGCCGTCGAGCGTGTAGGACCCCTCGTGGTCGACGAACCGCACCAGGGCGTCCACCAGCGTCGACTTGCCGGCGCCGCTCGGGCCCTCGAGCACGACGACCTCGCCGGGCTGCAGGTCGAGCGAGACCCCGTCCACCGCCGCGGACGACGACCCGGGCCACCGGACCGTGACGTCCCGCAACGACACGGTCACGGGGCCGTCCACCACGAGCGACGCGGGGTCGGCCTCGGCGTCGGGTTCGGGCACGATGCCGGCCGGCACCTCGGCCGGGACGACCTGTTCGACCCGGTCGGCCGCGGCCCGCACCCGGCGGAACGTGAGGACGGCGAGCGGCACACTGCCGACGACCTCGAAGAGGGCGAGCGGGACGAACACGGCGAGGGCCCAGAGCGGCCCGTCGAGCGCGCCGGACACCACCGCGGGCGTGCCGACGGCGAGGATCCCGACGACCGCTCCCCCGCCGACGAGTCCGACGAGCGCGCCGACGAGCGACTCGACCGCGCCGCGCCGCCGGACGGCCGCGGTCACCCCGGCGTCGAGCCGGGCGATGTGGGCGAGCCGCTCGTCGAGGGTGCCGTACGCGGCGAAGACGTCGAGCGTCCGGACGGTGTCGAGCACGAGGTCGGCGACGTGCCCGCGCTCCCGCGCCGTCGACTCGTCGGAGCGTTTCGCGATGGAGAGGGTCACGACGGACCCGAGCAGGGCGGCGACGCCGAGGGCGAGGAGGAGCACCAGCGCCGCGGGCACCGACACCAGTGCGACGGCGACGACGGACAGCAGCGCCGCGACGCCGGCGGAGACGAGCGGCCCGACGACCCGGATCGGCAGGTCCTGCAGTCGGTCGGTGTCGGTGACCAGCCGGGTGAGGAGGTCCCCGCGGCCCGTCGAGCCGAGGCCCGCCGGTGCGACCGAGGACAGCCGTCGGTACATCTCCGTCCGCACGACCGCGAGCTGCCGGAACGAGGCGTCGTGTCCGGCGAGCCGGTCGACGTAGCGCAGCGCCGCACGCCCGAGCGCGAACGCCCGCACGCCGACCATCACGAGCGTCAGGTAGAGGATCGGCGGGTGCTCCGCGGCCCGCGTGATGAGGTAGCCGCTCGCGGCGAGGAGCGCGACCGCGCAGACGGCGCTGAGCGCGCCGGCGACCACCGCCTTGCCCCAACCGGCCCCGCGCGGCATGGCGAGCCGCAGGACGGAGCCGCCACGTGCCTCCAGGCTCATGCTCGTGCTCCGTTCGTCCGGGTGACCCGGACCGCGCCACCCGTGCGGACGTCGACGCGGACGTCGGCGGCGGCGACCACGGCCGGTCGGTGACTGGCGACGACGACCACGGCGCCGTCGTTGGCGAGGCGACGGATCGCGTCGATGACGCGCGCTTCGGCCTCGGCGTCGAGCGCGGACGTCGGCTCGTCGAGCAGGACGAGCGGCGTGCCGGCACGGTGCGCGCGGTACAGGGCGCGCGCGACGGCGACGCGTTGTGCCTGGCCGCCGGACATGCCGGTACCGCCGGATCCGACCTGGAGGCCCGGGTCGAGTCCCAGCCCCGCGTCGGCCAGGGCGGTCCGCACGTCGGTGTCGTCGGGGGTCGCGCTGAGCGCGACGTTCTCGGCGATCGTGCCGCGCACGAGACGGGGACGCTGGTCGGACCACGTGGTGCGCGCGGTGCGCGTCGTGCCGGCCGGACCGGGCACGGTGACCGTGCCGTCGTGCGGCAGGACACCGCGGATCGCGGCGATCAGGCTCGACTTACCGGAACCGCTCGGACCGGCGAGGACGACCACGGTGCCCGGCGCGGCACGGAGGTCCACCGGGCCGATGACGACGTCCGGACGCCGCACGGTGAGGCCGTCGAGGACGAGCGCGTCGGACGCGGGCGCGGCGACCCGGGCGGCGGCCGGGGTGCCGGCGGCACCGGCCACGTCGTCGTCGAGGACGTCCAGCACGGCAGCCGACGCCTCGACGCCGTCCTGGGCGGCGTGGAAATCGGCTCCGACCTGGCGGATCGGGGCGAACGCCTCGGGCGCGAGGACCAGCACGAACATCGCGGCACCGAGACCGAGCGAGCCGTCCACCAGGCGGATGCCGATCGTCACCGCCACGAGGGCGACGGACAGGCTGGCGGCGAGCTCGAGGGCGAAGCCGCTGACGAACGACAGCCGGAGCACGCCGAGCGTGCCGCGACGGTACTCGTCGGTCACCGTCCCGATGCGCCCGACCTGGCGACGCGCACGCCCGAACACCTTGAGGGTCGACAGTCCCTCGACCGCCTCGGTGAACGCCCCGCCGAGCTTCGCCAGGGCGTCGGACTGCTTCCGCTGCAGGGCCTGGGTCGCCAGGCCGATCAGGATCATGAAGACCGGGATCACCGGCAGCGCACAGAGGACGATGATCCCGCTCGTGCGGTCGCCGAGCCCGATCGCGACGAGGAGGACCGGCGTCGCGATCGCCGTCAGCGCCAGCTGCGGCAGGTAGCGCCCGAAGTAGGCGTCGAGCGCGTCGAGCCCGGGCCCGAGCGTCGTGGCGAACCCGGCGCTCGAGCGCTCGGCGAGCCAGGCCGGACCGCGCTCGGCCGCGCGGGCGAGCACCGTCGCCCGGAGCTCGCTCTTCACCGTCGCCGCGGCACGGGACGCGAGGTCGTCGGTCGCCCACGCGGCGACCGCCCGCAGGACGAACGCCCCACCGAGGAGCGCGAGGGTCGGTGCGGACGCGGCCGGGACACTGCCCCCGTGGACCGCGTCCACCCCGAGCGTCACGGCCGCGGCGATCCCCCACGCGATGGCGATGGTGGCGAGCGTGCGGAGGACGCCGGTGCCGGCGGCCGCGACGATGAAGCCGCGCGCCGTGCGCGACAGGCGCAGGAGTCGCGGGTCGAGCGGCTTCATCGTCGTCGCCCCTAGTGCGCGGCCTGCAGGACCTGGGCCCGCGAGACGCGCTTCCGGAACACCCAGTAGGTCCAGGCCTGGTAGGCGAACACGAGCGGCACGAAGATCAGGGCCACCCAGCTCATCACGGTGAGCGTGTACGACCCGCTCGACGCGTTGTACACGGTGAGGCTGTTCGCTGCGTTCACCGAGTCCGGCATCACGTCCGGGAAGATCGCGGTGAACATCGCCACGACGATCGCGGCGATCGTGACGGCCATGAGCGTGAACGCACGGCCCTCCTTGCCCCAGGCGTTGCAGAGCACCGCGAGCACGAGCGCCAGCGCGGCGACGGCCGACAGCACGAGCGACGCCGGGGTCGCCCGGACGAACGCCATCGACACCAGGAACGCGGCACCGACGACGATCGTCACGATGCCCGCCCGGGTGGCGAGTCGCTTGGCCCGCTCGCGGATCTCACCCTCGGTCTTGAGCGCGACGAACACCACGCCGTGGGTGAAGAAGACGAGGAGCGTCGCAGCGCCGGTCAGCAGCGCGAACGGGTTGAGCAGGTCGAACAGCGTGCCCGTGAAGTTGTGCCCCGAGTCCATCGGGATCCCGCGCACGACGTTGCCGAACGCGACACCCCAGAGGAACGACGGGACCGCGCTGCCGACGATGATCATCAGGTCGAAGCGGCGCTTCCACTCGAGGTGCTTGTTCTGGTGCCGGTACTCGAACGAGACACCGCGGGCGATGAGGGCCGCGAGGATGAGCAGCAGCGCCAGGTAGAACCCGGAGAACATCGTGGCGTACCACTCCGGGAACGCCGCGAACAGGCAGGCGCCGGCGACGATGACCCACGTCTCGTTGAGGTCCCAGACCGGACCGATGGTGTTGATGAGCACCCGGCGGTCGGTGTCGTCCCTGCCGAGGAAGGGCAGGGACATACCGACGCCGAAGTCGAACCCGTCGAGGACGAAGTAGCCGACGAAGAAGACGCCGACGATCGCGAACCAGAGAACCGGGAGATCCATCTCAGTACACCGTCACTTCGTGCTTGACCTCGCCGGTCTCCTCGTCGACCTCGGCCGGGGCGGCCGGGCCCTCCTGGGCGACCTTCTTGATGAGCCGGAACTCGACCACCGCCAGCGAGCCGTAGATGAGCGTGAACACGACCAGTGAGATGAGGACCTCGAGCCCGGTCACGTTGGGCGAGACGCCGTCCGCCGTCTTGAGCAACCCGAACACGAGCCACGGCTGGCGCCCCATCTCGGTGAAGATCCAGCCCATGATCATCGCGGCCATCGGGAGCGGAGCCGCCCAGGTGGCGATCCGCCAGACCCACCGCTGCTGGGGGAACCGACCCTTGCGCGTCAGCCAGAGGCCGACGAGCGAGACCGCGACCGCACCGACGCCGAGGGCGATCATCCAGCGGAACGACCAGTAGGTGACCCAGATGATGGGCTTGTAGTCCCCGGGGCCGTAGACCTGCGAGTACTGCGCCTGCAGGTCGTTGATGCCCTCGACGGTGCCGTTGAAGGTGTGCGTCGACAGGAACGACAACAGGTAGGGCACCCGGATCGAGAACAACTCGTGCACGCCGTCCGGGGTGCCGAGCGTGAAGATCGAGAACGAGGCGTCCTTGCCGGTGGCGGTGTTGTACAGCGCCTCGGCCGCGGCCATCTTCATCGGCTGGGTGTCGACCATCGTCAGCCCGAGCTGGTCACCGGTCAGCACCGTGAGGGCGCCGGCGGCGAGCATCGTCCACATGCCGAACTTCAGGGCCGGCAGCATCGTCTCGAGGTTCTGGTTGCGCGCCAGGTGGTACGCGGCGACCGAGATGATCACCGCGGCGGCCACCATGAAGCAGGCGAACAGCGTGTGCGGGAACGCGGCCAGCGCCACCTTGTTCGTCAGGACGGCCCAGATGTCGGTGAGCTCCGCCCGGCCCTTCGCCTCGTTGATGGTGTAACCGACGGGGTGCTGCATGAACGCGTTCGCCGCGAGGATGAAGTAGGCGGACAGCATCGTGCCGACGCTCACGCACCAGATCGTCGCGAGGTGGACCTTCTTCGGCAGACGGTCCCAGCCGAAGATCCACAATCCGATGAACGCCGCCTCGAAGAAGAAGGCGAGGATGCCCTCGAGCGCGAGCGGCGCGCCGAACACGTCACCGACGAAGCGGGAGTAGTTCGACCAGTTCATGCCGAACTGGAACTCCTGCACGATCCCCGTCACGACGCCCATCGCGAAGTTGATGAGGAAGATGCGCCCGAAGAACCGGGTCAGCTGGAGGTAGTGCGCCCGGCCGGTCCGGACCCAGGCGGTCTGGAACACGGCGACGACGACGGCCATGCCGATCGTCAGCGGGACGAAGAGGAAGTGGTAGATCGTCGTCAGACCGAACTGCCACCGCGACAGGATGAGCGGATCGAGGATGTCGTTCATGCGGCGTGTCCATGAGAGGTCGCCGCGCGCTGTTGGTGCACGTCAGTTGCTTCCTGTGGAAGGGGGAACTTCGGGTGTCACAGGCCGTTGGGACACCTCCACGCTACCGCCCGGACACCTCGCTCGACAAGTTGTAGAACCCTCGTCTGCACGAACGTGCAGGGGCAGTGCACGGCACAACCGTGCGGAACACCTGTGCCGGATGTCCGCTCCACGAACGACGACAGGTGCCGGGCTGTTGCCCGACACCTGTCGTCTTACTTCCGAGTTGTGAACGCTGTCGCTACAGCAGGTCGTTCTTCTGCAGGAACGACTTCGCCACCGAGGACGCCGACTTCTGGTCGACCGAGTTCTGACGGTTGAGCTCGATGAGCACGTCGGTCGTGAGGAGCTTGTTCACCTTCTCGATGGCGTCGGCCGCCTTCGAGGAGAGGTCCTTCGACACGATCGGCGTCACGTTGTTCGCCGGCACGAGGTGCTTCGGGTCCTCGAGCGTGACGAGCTTCTCGGTCTTGATGGAGGCACTGGCCGAGTAGATGTCCGCGACCTGCGAGTCACCGTCCTGGATCGCCTTGATCGTGAGCGGGCCACCGGAGTCGTTCTGCTGGTTGACCTCGCCGGTGATGCCGTACTTCTCCTTGAGCCCCTTCGGACCGTAGGCGGCCGTGGCGAACTCCGGGTTGGCGGCGATCGAGATGGTGCCACCGATCTTCGACAGGTCGGCGATCGACTTGAGGTCGTACTTGTCGGCCGTCGCCTGGGTCACCGTGTAGGTGTCGGCGTCGGACGCATCGGCCGAGGGGAGCGCCTTGACGTCGGACGGCAGCGCGCTCTTCAGCGCGGAGTTGATGCCGTCGGTGGTCGTCTCGGTGGTCGTGTCCTTGCCGTCCTCCTGCAGGAGGTAGTTCAGCAGGTTGCCGTTGTACTCCGGGAACACGGTGATGCTGCCCTTGGCGACCTCGGGCCAGTAGGCCTTCCGCTGACCGATGTTGAGCTGCTTCTTCACCGTGAAGCCCTCGTGCTCGAGCTCCTGCGCGTAGAGCTCGGCGATGATCTCGTTCGACGGGTAGGCCTGCGAACCGACCGTGATGGTCTTGGAGTCGCCGTTGCCGGAGCCGGAGGAGAGCGGGTCGCCCGAGGAGCAGCCCGCCAGGGCGATGGCGGCCGCGGACGCGACGGCGATCGTCGCGGCGAGACGCCGGGTCGTTGCTGTGATCACGAGTGGGTTCCTTCCACAGGGGTTGATGCTCGGGGTGCTGAGCGAGGGGTGCTCCGCCGGGACTGACGCGCCGACCCCGTGGAGACACCCGCGGGGACGGCGAGCCGCTGCAGTGCGGCGAAGACGATCTCGAACGCGATGGCGAGGGCGATCACCAGGATGGAACCGCCGAGCACCTCCACGTAGTCCGAGTTGGCGAGTCCGGAGAAGGCGTAGCCACCGAGCCCACCGGCGTTGATGTACGCGGCGAGCGTCACGGTGGCGACGACCTGCAGGACCGCTGCACGGATGCCGCCGACGATGAGCGGGAGGGCGAGCGGGATCTCGACCTTGCCGAGAACCTGCCACGGGGTCATGCCCTGCGCCCGTGCCGAGTCGATCGTGACGCGGTCGATCGCCTCGACTCCGGAGTAGGTGCCGGCGAGGATCGAGGGGATCGCGAGGATCACGAACGAGATGACCGGTGCCTCGAGTCCCAGGCCGAGCCACAGGGCGAGGAGCGTCAGGAGGCCGAGCGTCGGGAGGGCACGGACCCCGCCCGACAGCCCGACAGCGAGGCTGCGCCCCCGGCCGGTGTGCCCGATGAGGAGGCCGAGCGGCACGGCGATCACGACGGCGATCGCCACCGTGAGCAAGGTGATGCCGACGTGCTCGCCGAGGCGCACGAGGATCGCGTTGCTGCCGGTGTTGTTCGCGGGGTCGAAGATCCAGGCGAAGCCCTGGGCAAAGAGGTTCATGCGGAGACCTCCCCGGCGCGGACGTCGGTCGCGGCACGACGGCGCACGGAGCGGGCGGCGCGGCCGCTCCCCCGGGTCCACGGCATGATCAATCTGCCGATGAGCACGAGCAGCCCGTCGATCACGAGCGCCAGCACGATCGTCAGGACGATGCCGGTGAGGATCTCGACGCTGATGCCACGCTTCAGCCCGTCCGTCAGCAGGAAACCGAGGTTCGGGATGCCGAGCAGGGCACCGACCGTGACCAGGCTCACCGTGGAGACTGCCACCACCCGGATCCCGGCGAGGAGCACGGGCCCGGCCAGGGGCAGCTCCACCCGGAAGAAGCGCTGCGCGGGCGAGTACCCGAGGGCCTCGGCAGCGTTCACCACGTCGGCGTCGACGGAGTCGATCGCGTCCGCCGCGGACCGGGCCATGAGCGCGATGCCGTAGACGGTGAGCGCGATCACCACGTTGACCGGGTCGAGGATGCTCGTCCCGAGGATCGCCGGCAACGCGAGGAAGAACGGGAACGACGGGATCGCGTAGAGCAGGCTCGACACGACGACGATGGTCGAGCCGGTCGCACGTGCGGCGCCACGCCGCTTCCGGAGTCGGGACACGAGCAACCCGATCGGCACCGACAGCAGGAAGCTGATGACGATCGGCGGGATCGACAGCCAGACGTGTGCGATCAGGTTGTCGCTGATCGTGTCCGTGTTGCCGAGGACCCAGTTCACGCGTCGTCCCGTGTCTCCTGCGGCACTGCCTCAGCGGCGTCGACCACCTGGACCGGCCCGGTCAGCACACCGGCGGCACGTCCTTCACCGTCGACCACGATCGGCCCGGTCGGGGTCTGCTCGACCCGGAGCGCTCGACGACCACGGCCGGCGCCGATGAAGTTGGCGACGAAGTCGTCGGCCGGCTCGGCGAGGATCTCGGCCGGCGTCCCGAGCTGCGCGATCTCGCCGCCCTTCTTGAGGATGACGACCTGGTCGCCGAGCTTGAAGGCCTCGTCGATGTCGTGCGTGACGAAGACGACCGTCTTGCCGAGGTCGCGCTGGAGCCGGATGAGCTCGCCCTGCAGGTCGTTGCGGACCAGCGGGTCGACGGCGCCGAACGGCTCGTCCATCAGGAGGATGTTCGGGTCGACGGCCAGGCCGCGGGCGACCCCGACGCGCTGCTGCTGGCCGCCCGAGAGCTGCGACGGGTAGCGGTTCGCGAAGGCCCGGTCGAGCCCGACGGTGTCCATGAGCTCGAGGGCGCGTTCACGGGCCTCGGCCTTGGGGACCCCGGTCAGGAGCGGCACGGTCGCGATGTTGTCGACGACCTTGCGGTGCGGCAGCAGCCCGGCACTCTGCATGACGTACCCGATGCGGCGACGCAGCTGCACGGGGTCGACCCCGGCGACGTCCTCGCCGTCGATCTCGACGGTGCCCGCGCTCGGGTCCACCATCCGGTTGATCATGCGGAGCAACGTGGTCTTGCCGCAGCCACTCGACCCCACGAAGACCGTGGTGGTCCGGGAGGGGATGACGAGGCTGAAGTCGTCGACCGCGTTGGTGCCGTCCGGGTACGTCTTGCGCACGGAGCGGAACTCGATCATGGGTGCCCTTCTGTTCGGAGGTAGCCCGACTCCGAGTGAGAGTACCCGTCGGGTCCGACAACGGTTCGTTGTGACGGTGCGTGACACGACAGGCAGAGTGGTCCGGGGGTCTGGAACGCGGTGTCCGGATGACGCGGGCCGCGCGCACAAAGACGCCCGCGCCTCCAGTTCGGAGGGCGGGCGTCGTCGGATTGGTCGGCGGCGGGCCGTCGGCGAGTCGCCGACGGCGTCCGGGTCAGGAGGCGGCGATCACCGTCTCGAGGTGGGTCCGGCTCATCGCGCGGTACTCCTCGACCAGACCCTGGTCGGGGTGGGACGGGTCGCGGTGCGCCCGAGCGAGCACGGCGTGCGACGCCTCGGCGAGGACCACCCAGGTCCGCTCCATGCGCTCGCCCGTCGGCACGTCGAACCGGTCGTGCATGATCGTGGCGACGGTGCTGCCGAGCGCGGCCATCCGGTCCTCGGCGTCGCCGGTACCGGTGTCCGCCGCGTCGCCGAAGCGGATCGCACGGAAGCCCGGCTCGGTCCGGTACATCTCGGCGGTGACGTCGATCAGCGCGTCGCAGGCGTCCTGCCAGGTCGCGGCGTCGCTCGCGTCGAGCGCGGTGACGAAGCGCTCGGCGAGCCGCTGGGTGCTGCGGATCGCCAGGGCTTCGACGACGGCGATGCGGTCCGGGAAGTAGCGGTAGACCGTGCCGATGGACGCGCCGGCGCGCTCGGCCACCATCGCGGTGGTCAGACGCTCGAACCCGATCTCGTCGATGACCGCGGCAGCGGCGTCGAGGAGGCCGGCGAGGCGCGCCGAACTGCGGGCTTGGACCGGCTCGTTCCTGAGCAGTGATGATCCCCCCGGCAGTGCGTTCGATACCTCGGTGACGAGCACGTGTTCTCCTCTTGCGCCGAAAGCGCGGTCTCGTGGGTGTGCGACGGACCAACTGTCGCAGAGACCGGCTGGAATATCGCTGCGACTCTCCCAAAGCAGCTGCGAGGTCATAGGTGTGGGAGTCGCACCGTGGAATGATGGGACGATGCCCGACCCGACGCACCACGAGCCGTCGCTGGCCGAGCCGATCCTCCACCGAGCAGCTCGCATCGAGGACTCCATCCAGGAGTTCCGCGAACAGCGCGCCCGCCGGCGGGGCCTCGTGCCGACCGTGATCCCGTACACCGGGTACGGCGCGCCCGGGTGGGTGCGGGTCCTCTGCCGGGTCCTCCTCACGCGTCGCGGTCTGGCGTCGGACGCGTCGTTCTACGGCGTGCGCGGCTGGAAGAGCTTCATGAGCGTGGCGGTCGACGACGCCGAGGTCACGATCACCGCCGGCGGCACGAGCCACGTCGTGCAGTCCGACCGGGGCGGGGTCGTGGACACCATCGTCCCGATCGACCTCGAGCCGGGCTGGCGCACGATCAAGCTCTCGGCCGGGGGCATGCGCGACGTCGAGGCCGACGTCTTCATCGTCCACCCGGACACGCGGTTCGGACTGCTCTCCGACATCGACGACACCGTGATGGTGACGTCGCTCCCCCGCCCGATGCTCGCGGCGTGGAACTCCTTCGTCCTCACCGAGCACGCCCGCCGTCCGGTGCCGGGCATGTCGGTGCTCTACGAACGCGTGCTCGCGCAGCACCCGGGCGCGCCGACGGTGTACCTCTCCACCGGCGCCTGGAACGTCGCGCCGACGCTGCAGCGCTTCCTGAGCCGCAACCTCTACCCCTCCGGCACGCTGCTCCTCACCGACTGGGGCCCCACGCACGACCGGTTCTTCCGCAGCGGGCAGCTCCACAAGCAGGAGAACCTGCAGCGGCTCGCGAAGGACTTCCCGGACGTGCAGTGGCTCCTCGTGGGCGACGACGGGCAGCACGACGAGACGCTGTACGGCGACTTCGCGCGCGAGCACCCCGAGAACGTCGCCGGCGTCGCGATCCGCCAGCTGTCCACGAGCGAGGCCGTCCTCGCCGGTGGGCGCTCGCGCGCGCAGGAGCGGTCCCGCGAGTCCTCCGCGCCGTGGGTGTACGCCCCGGACGGCGCCGGCATCTGGTCCGAGCTCGCCCGCGTCGGGCTGGCCGACGCCGACCCGTCCGACCCCAACTGACGCCACTCCGCAGCCGCGAGCTGACGCCACCCCGCACCCCGAACTGACGTCACCCCACAGCCGCGGTCTGTGCTCTCCCTCATGCCACCGCACCGCGCCGAACCGCGGCGGGCGGCGTCCCGCACGGCGGGCGGTGGTTGGATCGGCCCATGAGCACGCCGAGCACGCCGACCCCGCCGAGCAACCGCATCGAGGACCACGCGCTGATCGGTGACACGTACACCGCTGCGCTCGTCGGGCGGGACGGCACCATCGACTGGGCCTGCCTGCCGCGGTTCGACAGCCCGTCCACCTTCGCGTCCGTCCTCGGCACCGAGGACCACGGGCACTGGACCCTCCGCCCCACCGACCCCGACGCGACCGCCACCCGCCGGTACGACCACGACACGCTCGTGCTCTCCACGGTGTGGACGACGAGCACCGGCATCGTCGAGGTCACCGAGTTCATGCCGATCGGGGCGCACCGGGCGACGATCGTCCGCCGGGTCCGCGGGCTCCGGGGCACGGTGGAGGTCCAGCAGGTCCTCCGCATCCGGTTCGACTACGCCCGGGCGCTCCCCTGGGTCCGGCAGGTCGGCGGGGACGAGGACCCCGCGCTCCTCGCGACCGCCGGCCCCGGCTCGGTCATCGTGCGCGGGGTGCGCTTCCGCGCTGACGACCACCGCCACGTCGCGACGAGCGCCGTGCACGACGGCGACGTCGTCGACACCGTCCTCACCTGGTACCCGTCGCACCGCGAGCCGCCGGTACCGCTCGACGTCCACGACGCGCTCGAGCGGACGAAGGACTGGTGGCGTGCCTGGATGGCCCCGATCCGCACCGAGGGCCGCTACGTCGACGCCACCCGCCAGTCGCTCATGTTCCTCCGCGCGATGACGCACGCCGAGACCGGCGGGGTCGTCGCCGCCGTGACCACATCGCTGCCGGAGGACCCGGGCGGCGAACGCAACTGGGACTACCGGTACGTCTGGCTGCGCGACGCCTCACTCGCCCTCGCCTCGCTGATCGCGCACGGCTACCGCGACGAAGCCGCACACTGGCGCGGGTGGCTGCTCCGCGCGATCGCCGGTGACCCCGCCGATGTGCAGATCATGTACGGGATCGCCGGCGAGCGGGAACTCCCCGAGAGCGAACTCGCGAACCTGCCCGGGTACGCCGGTTCGACACCCGTCCGGATCGGGAACGGCGCCTACACGCAGTACCAGGGCGACGTCTTCGGCGAGGTGCTCGCCGCCCTGCACGACGCGCGCGAGCTCGGCGTCGAGGAGAACGCCGACTCGTGGGCCCTGCAGCGTGCCCTGCTCGGCTACGTCGAGGAGCACTGGCAAGAACCGGACAACGGCATCTGGGAGATGCGCGGGCCCCGTCGTCACTTCACGCACTCGCGCGCGATGATCTGGGCGGCCTTCGACCGCGGGGTCGCCGCGTGCGAGGAGTTCGGGCTCGAGGGCCCCGTCGAGAAGTGGCGCACCCTCCGCGCCGCCGTGCGCGCCGAGATCGAGGAGCACGGCTGGAACGCCGACCGGGGCTCCTACCGCCAGCACTACGACACCGACGAGGTGGACGCCAGCCTCCTCGTGCTCCCCCAGATCGGCTACGTCAAGGCCGACGACCCGCGGATGACCGGCACCGTCGCCGCCATCGAGGAAGACCTGCGCACCGGCTCGGACGGCCTCGTCCTCCGGTACCGCACGTCCTCCGGGTTCGACGGGCTCTCCGGCAGTGAGCACCCGTTCCTGGCGTGCTCGTTCTGGCTCGTCGAGCAGTACGCCGCCTCCGGCCGTGTCGAGGACGCCGAGCGCCTGATGGACGTGCTCGTCGGGTACGCGAACGACGTCGGCATCCTGTCCGAGGAGATCGACGTCGCGACGGGCCACCACATCGGCAACACCCCGCAGGCTCTGTCGCACCTGACGCTCGTGTCGGCGGCCGACGCGATCGCCAGGGCGCGCGGGGCTGCCGCGGGGCACCGCACGCGCCTGCCCGTGCACGACGGGGGCACCCGCTCGTGGACCGGCGAGGGCGAGCGCGCCGGCAATCCCGCCTGAGGCCGGAGCCGTTCCGCGCGTAGGGCGCCGTTCCGCGCGTAGGGCGCCGTTCCGCGCGTAGGGCGCCGTTCCGCGCGTAGGGGGCCGTTTCGCGCGTAGGGAGCGGTTCTTTCCTGCCTCCTCAGCGCGGAACAGCATCCCAGGACACGTGCGATGGGTCGGAACGCACGCCGAGACGGACGGGAGGCGCGGTGCCAGCTGGCACCGCGCCTCCCGTCCGTCACATGGGGGCGTCCGTCAGGAACTCAGGACGAGGACTCCCAGTCCGCCGGGCCACGCGAACCCGCGCGGTACTCCTCGAGCGGGACCTCGTTCGCCTTCCAGGCCGCGACGACCGGCTCGACGATCTCCCAGCAGCGCTCGGCCACGTCACCGCGGATCGAGAGCAGCGGGTCGTCGTGGAAGATGCCGTTCAGGACCTCGCCGTACGGCGTGAGCTCGCCGTCCGCGAAGGAGGACGACAGCGTGACCTGGCCCATCTCGAACGGGTTGCCACCGCCGTTCGCCGACACGGTCAGCTCGATCTCGTCCGGGTTCAGGACGATGCGGAGCGTGTCCGTCTTCGGGCGACCGGTCAGACCGGAGGGCAGACGCGTCACCGGCTTGAACGTGATGAGCACCTCCTTGCGGCTGGCGCCGAGCGCCTTGCCGGAGCGGAGGGTGAACGGGACGCCCTTCCAGCGGGCGGTGTCCACCTCGACCGAGATCTCGGCGAGCGTCTCCGTCTGGCGCGACGGGTCGACGCCGTTCTCCTCCTGGTACGAGGGCAGGTCCTTGCCGTCGATCGTGCCGGCCGTGTACACCGCGCGACGCGACGCGACCGTGGCGTCGTCGCCCTTCAGGCGGGTCGAACGGAGCACACGGGCCAGCGACGAGCGGAACTCGACCGCGTCGATCGCGGACGGTGCGTCCATCGTGACCAGGCCGAGGATCTGGAGCAGGTGCGACTGGATCATGTCGACCAACGCGCCGGCCTCGTCGTAGTACTGCGCGCGGTTCTCGAGGCCGAGGGTCTCGTCGTAGAAGACGTCGACCTTCTCGATGTTGTCCGCGTTCCAGATGGGCTCGAACAGACGGTTCGCGAAGCGCAGACCGATGATGTTGAGGACCGTGGTGCGACCGAGGAAGTGGTCGGTGCGGTGGACGCGCTCCTCGGGGACGAGCTTGAGGACGGTCTCGTTGAGGGCCTCGGCGCTGGCGACGTCGGTGCCGAACGGCTTCTCGAACGCGAGCGTCGTGCCCTCGGGGAGCTCGACCTGCTGCAGCGCCTCGCAGATGTCCGAAGCGATCTGCGGCGGGAGGGCGAAGTACAGGACCGGCTCGAACTCGGCCGCCGCGAACAGCGCCTTGAGGTGCTCCGGGTCGGTCGGGTCACCCTGGATGAACTGGGTCGACGCGAGGGTCTCGTCGACCTCGGACCCCTTCACGTCCTGCGACGCGAAGGACTTCGTGACGATGTCCTTCCACTGCTCCTCGCTGCGGGCGCTGCGGCCCGTGCCGATGAGCTGGACGGGAACCGCTCGACCGCTCTGCAGGAACGTGCCGAGGCCCGGCAGCAGCAGGCGGGAGGCGAGGTCGCCCGTCGCGCCGAAGATGATGAGAGTGCGCTTGTCGGTCACCGGAGGTGACTCCTTTCGCTGTGGTGGAGGAAGTCCGCTTGCGACCGTAGGCCGCGGGCCTGGAGGTCCGTGGGGGCCAAGTCGCTGGCGGACCGGTTTGTTCCCGGTCTGGCCGAGGAGTTCTGTGAGCGTTCGCTCTGCTCGCGCCGCACTGCCGGAGGCAGTCCCGTGTCTTGCTGAGGATGCTCCGGACGCACTTCGGGCGGCACCAGGTGGTGCCGCCCGAAGGTGTCAGGTGTGCTGCAACGTCAGGTGCTGCGACGTCGGGTGCTGCACCTTGTCAGTGACCGAAGTTGCCGCGGTAGTACTCGTAGACCCAGCCGACGAGGGTGACCGCCACGAGGGCGAGACCGATCGGCACGATCCAGAGGCCGGCTGCGACACCGAGGAACACGACTGCGGTGGAGGCCGCCAGCAGGATCGGCCACCACGACCACGGGCTGAAGTGCCCGAGCTCGGCGTCGCCGTCCTCGATGTTGGCGTCCGGACGGTCCTCGGGGAGGACGCCGCCCTGCGAGGACATGACCTTGCCGAGGTAGAACGCGATGAACGCGGACATGATCCCGGTGAGGCCGATGGCGAGGGTGCCGACCCACTCCGGACGCCCGTAGTAGATGAGCGACCAGATCGTGTACGCGGCGTCCGCGAGGATGAAGAACCCGAAGAGGATCCAGAACAGGTTGGTGTTGGCGCGCATCGCCTTACTTCACCTCGCCCTTCGCGGCGTCGTAGGTCGGGGCATCGGGAGCGTCCTTCGCAGGACCCACACCGATCGGCACACCCGCTTCGGGGTGGTTCAGGTCGAACGCCGGGGACTCGGAACGGATCCGCGGGATCGACGTGAAGTTGTGCCGGGGCGGCGGGCAGCTGGTCGCCCACTCGAGCGAGCGGCCGTAGCCCCACGGGTCGTTCACGGCGACCTTCGGTGCGTTCCGGGCGGTCACGTAGACGTTGAAGATGAACGGCAGGAACGAGATCGCGAGGATCATCGACCCGATCGTCGACAGCTGGTTCATCCAGGTGAACCCGTCGTTCGGCAGGTACGTCGCGTAGCGACGCGGCATGCCGATGACGCCCAACCAGTGCTGGATGAGGAACGTCGTGTGGAAGCCGATGAACAGCAGCCAGAAGTGGATCTTGCCGAGGCGCTCGTTGAGCATCTTGCCGGTCCACTTCGGCCACCAGAAGTAGAAGCCGGAGAACATCGCGAAGACGACGGTTCCGAAGACCACGTAGTGGAAGTGCGCGACGACGAAGTACGAGTCGGACACGTGGAAGTCGAGCGGCGGCGACGCCAGGATCACGCCGGTGAGACCACCGAAGGTGAAGGTGATGAGGAAGCCGACGGCCCAGAGCAGCGGCGTCTCGAACGTGACCGAACCGCGCCACATCGTGCCGACCCAGTTGAAGATCTTCACGCCGGTCGGGACCGCGATGAGCATCGTCATGAGCGAGAACCACGGGAGCAGGACGCCACCGGTGACGTACATGTGGTGCGCCCACACCGTGACCGAGAGGGCCGCGATGGCGATGGTCGCGTAGACGAGGGTCTTGTACCCGAAGATCGGCTTGCGGCTGAAGACCGGGAAGACCTCGGAGACGATGCCGAAGAACGGCAGCGCGATGATGTACACCTCGGGGTGCCCGAAGAACCAGAACAGGTGCTGCCAGAGCAGCGCCCCGCCGTTGGCCGGGTTGAAGATCTGCGCGTCGAACACGCGGTCGAGCCCGAGGCCGAACAGGGCCGCGGCGAGGACCGGGAAGGCCATCAGCACGAGGAGCGCCGTCACGAGGGTGTTCCACGTGAAGATCGACATGCGGAACATCGTCATGCCGGGGGCGCGCATCGTGATGATCGTGGTGATGAAGTTCACCGCGCCGAGGATGGTCGAGAAGCCCGTCAGACCGAGGCCGAAGACCCAGAGTGTTCCGCCGAGCCCTGGTGTGAACGTCGTGTCACTCAGTGGCGCGTACGCGAACCAGCCGAAGGACGCAGCGCCCTGCGGGGTGAGGAAGCCTCCGACGGCGATGAGCGCGCCGAAGACGTACAGCCAGAAGGCGAAGCCGTTCAGACGCGGGAAGGCGACGTCCGGCGCACCGATCTGCAGCGGCATGATCGCGTTGGCGAAGCCCGAGAAGAGCGGCGTCGCGAACAGCAGCAGCATGATCGTGCCGTGCATCGTGAACAGCTGGTTGTACTGCTCCTTCGTCGCGACCACGTGCAGGCCGGGTTCGAAGAGCTGGGCACGGATCACCAGGGCCATCACACCTGCGAGCAGGAAGAAGATGAACGAGGCGATCAGGTACATGTACCCGATGGTCTTGTGGTCGGTGGAGGTGATCCACCGGACGATGATGTTGCCCTTCCGACCGACCTTCGACGCCTGGAAGTCCGGCGTCGAGGGCCTGGTCGGCTGGCCGACGAGTGACGTTGTCATCAGACGAGCCCCTACTTGTTCTCGCTCGACGCCGTGACGGGCGCCTTGTCGTTCGGTTCGTTCGTGTTGGTGTTGTACTCGTTGCCGAGCAGACCGACCTTGCCCTGGTCCTTGAGGTCACCGAGGTACTGCTGGTACTCGGCCGGCGTCACGACCTTCACCTGGAAGAGCATGAGCGAGTGGTACTCACCGCAGAGTTCGGCACACTTGCCCTGGTACGTGCCGAGCTTCTCCGGGATGAAGTACTCGTAGTTCGTCTTGCCCGGGAGCATGTCCTTCTTGTACAGGAAGTCGATGACCCAGAAGGAGTGGTCGACGTCGCGCGAGGACAGCTCGATCTTGACCTTCTTGCCCTGCGGCAGGTAGAGGGTCGGGAGCTGCGACTCGTCGATGGCCCCGTTGGCGTTCTCTTCTTCCTGGGCCTGGATGCCCTGGTAGTAGACGCTCTCGTCGGGGTTCTTCTGGTCGATGTAGTTGAAGTCCCACGCCCAGCGCTTGCCGTAGACGTGGATCGTCGCATCGGGGCTGGTGAAGGGCTTCTCGATCGCGGCCTGGTCCTTGGCGGTGAAGGCGAAGAAGCCGAGCACCAGGATCAGCGGGACGATCGTGTAGAAGATCTCGAGCGGCATGTTGTACCGCATCTGCACGGGGAGGCCGGTCTGGCCCTTCCGGCGGCGGTAGACGATGGCGGCCCAGATGATGAGTCCCCACACGATGAGACCGACGGCGAGCAGGACGACCCAGCTGGTGGTCCACAGGCCGACGATGCGGCTCGTGTGGTTCGTGACGTCCTTCGTCTGCTCCGTGCCCGGGAGCCATCCGTTCATCTGCTGCTGCGTGCAACCTGCCAGTGCGATGACCAGACCGACGGCCACCGGCACGGCCGCCCAACGTATACGGCGATTCGAACGCACTGTTACCTCTCGGAAGACGGGAAAGCGGAACAGCCTGCGACGCGGAGGTCGCTCATGGCTGGCTTCCAGCTTGGTTGGAACACTCCTAGCTTACTCGCAGCTGGTGACCGCTCGCGCACACCCGACACGCCTTCGGCCGCGATCAGCAGGGTGCCCCGGAGCGTTTTCCCTGGTCGTGGCGCGTGCCGTGCTCGGGGAAACGAACGAGCGGGGAGCGACCGTGTCGGTCGCTCCCCGCTCGTGTGTCCGATCGGCGTGCTCAGTGGAAGCTGTCGCCACACGCGCAGCTGCCCTGCGCGTTCGGGTTGTCGATGGTGAACCCCTGCTTCTGGATGGTGTCCTCGAAGTCGATCGAGGCACCGTCGAGGTACGGGACGCTCATCTTGTCGACGACGACCTCGACGCCGTCACCGAACTCGACGGTGGCGTCACCGTCGAGCAGGCGCTCGTCGAAGTAGAGCTGGTAGATCAGGCCCGAGCAGCCCCCGGGCTGCACGGCGAGACGCAGGCGGAGGTCGTCGCGGCCCTCCTGTTCGAGGAGGCTCGCCACCTTCGCCGCTGCCGCGTCGCTGAGCAGGACGCCGTGCGACGGCGCCTCGGTCGTCGGTGCGTTGTCGGTGATGGTGTCGCTCATCCGCGCGTCTCCCTCCGGGCGGTGCAGGTCACCGCGCCTCGGTCGATTGTAAGCACCGTCGACCGACAGTCGCGAGACACGGGCCGGATCGTCAGCCGCGAGTCGCGAGCCGCGCGGGCCGGACCGTCAGCCGCGAGTCGCGAGCCGCGCGGGCCGGATCGTCAGCCGCGAGTCGCGAGCCGCGCGAGCAGGATCGTCTCGGAGGCGATGGCGCGGTGCAGAACGCCGAGGTGCTGCGACTCGTTCGGGCTGTGCGCACGGGTGTCCGGGTCCTCGACACCCGTCACCAAGATCTGCGCCTCCGGGAACTCGGCGGCGAGGTCCGACACGAACGGGATCGAGCCGCCGATGCCCTGCTCGACGGCCTGGTTGCCCCAGCCCTCGGCCATGGCCGTCCGCGCCTCCTGCACGGCCCAGCCGGCGGTGTCGACCAGGAACCCGTCGCCGGCGTCCGGCTCGGAGATCTCGAGCTTCGCACCGAACGGCACGTGGGCGCGCAGGTGCCGCTCGACCGCGGCGTACGCCTCCGTCGCGGGCTGTCCGGGCGCGACGCGGACCGAGACCCGCGCGGAGACCGTCGGCAGGAGCGTGTTCGACGCGTTCGCGACGCTCGGCACGTTCATGCCCGTCACGGTGATCGACGGCTGGAACCACATCCGGGACAGCACCGGACCGCGGCCGACCGGTCGCACGCCCTCGAGCAGGGCCGCGTCCTTCGCGAGCTCGTCGTCGGAGCGGTCCGGGACGTCCGCCTCGTACGAGGTCAGCCCCTCCACCGCGACCGAGCCGTCGTCGTCGTGCAGCGACGAGAGCAGCTTCACCATCGGGATCATCGCGTCGGGGGCCGCTCCCCCGAACATGCCGCTGTGCGAGGCGTGCTCGAGCGTGGTCAGCGTCAGCTTGAAGGTGACGTTGCCGCGGAGGGACACCGTGATCGAGGGGACCTCGGTCGACCAGTTGTCACTGTCCGCCACCACGATGACGTCCGCCGCCAGGTGCTCCTTCTGCTCGCGCAGGAAGGTGCGGAACGACCGGGAGCCGAACTCCTCCTCGCCCTCGACGAAGAGCACGACACCGAGGTCGAGGTCGTCGCCGAACTGGGCGTGGACCGCGCGCAGCGAGGCGATGTGGGTCATCACGCCGGCCTTGTCGTCGGAGGCACCGCGCCCGTAGAGCCGGTCGCCACGGAGCGTCGGCTCGAACGGCGGCGTCTCCCAGAGCGCGTCGTCGCCCTGCGGCTGCACGTCGTGGTGGGCGTAGAGCATGACGGTCGGCTTGCCGTTCCGCGCGGGCCGGACGGCGAGCACCGCCGGCTGCCCGAGCTCGCCGTCCGAGCCGTCGACGACGTCGGCCGTCGCGCCCGACACGGCCGACCGCACGATGCGCACGTCGTCCGCTCCGAACACGCCCGTCGACCGTGCGAGGTCCGCGACGGCCTCGGCGCTGGCCCGCACGTTCGCGGGGTCGAAGGCCGACCAGGACACCGACGGCAGCCGCACCAGCGCGGACAGATCGGCGATCGTGGTGGGCAGCGCGCCCTGCACGTGTTCGCGCAGGGCGTCGAGGAGCGCGGGGTCGGTCGCGGGGCTGTGCTGTTCGGTGTCGGTCATGCCCGGTAATCTAGAGGACGATCCAGCACGCACACCGCCGTTAGGAACGCACCGTGGCGAAGGCAGCCCCCAAGACCAACACGACCGTGAACCCCACCGAGGAAGAACTCCTCGAGCAGGGCAAGGGCCGTCCGACGCCGACCCGTCGCGAGCGAGAGGCCGCCAACCGTCGTCCCATCGTCGGTGGCTCGACCGAGGACAAGAAGGCCGCGCGCGCCCGCCTCACGAACGAGCGCGAGAAGGCTCGCGTGGGCATGGCCAACGGTGAGGAGCGCTACCTCCCCGCGAAGGACAAGGGCGAGCAGCGCAAGTTCGTGCGCGACTGGATCGACGCCCGCTGGAACGTCGGCGAGATCATGATGCCCGTGCTGGTGCTGTTCCTCATCGTCGGGTTCGCGGCCTCGCAGACGGTCATCGCCTCGTACGCGCTGCTCCTCGTCTGGGCGTTCGTCGCCCTGTTCGTGATCGACTGCGTCGTCCTCTGGCTGTCGTTCCGCAAGAAGCTGACGGCCAAGTTCGGCTCGATGCAGCGCGGCACGTTCCTCTACATCCTCACTCGCGCATGGCAGCTGCGCTTCCTGCGCCTGCCGAAGCCGCAGGTCAAGCGCGGCCAGTACCCCACGCGCTGACCCTCCTCGAAGCGCCGTCCGGTTCGCCGGGCGGCGCTTCGTCGTTCCCGGTCCGGGCGTACGCCGCGCCGCGCCGAGATCGCAGAAAGTGCCGCTCCGCGGCGTCCGAAGCGGCACAAAATGCGATCTCGGCGAGGCACGCGCGGCGCGTCCTGCGGTCTCGCGTCCGGTGGCGACCCGCCGACGGCCTGGAGGCGCGGCTCGGACCCGCCACGCGCCTCCAGGCCGTCAGGTCGCACCCCGCGCCGGCGGCGCCCCGCCGCACCGCCCACCGGACCCCCGAGATCGCAGAAAGTGCCGCTGCGAGGCGCGCGAAGCGGCACAAAGTGCGATCTCGGCGACTCGCGGGCGGCGCGTCCTGCGGTCTCGCGTCCGGTGCCGACCCGCCGACGGCCTGGAGGCGCGGCTCGGACCCGCCACGCGCCTCCAGGCCGTCAGGTGGCACCCCGCGCCGGGGGCGCCCCGCCGCCCCGCCCACCGGACCCCCGAGATCGCAGAAAGTGCCGCTTCGCGGCGTCCGAAGCGGCACAAAATGCGATCTCGGCGACCCGCGCGCTCCCGGCGCCGCGCGCGGGCCCGGCGGCCACGGCGCCGCGCACGGCCACGCGGCCCGCGCGGCGCCCCGGCGTCAGCGCGCGGCGCGCCGCAACCGCCGGCGCCGCAGCCGGTTGATCCGCGTCGCCCAGCTCGGCCCCTCGTAGAGGAACGCCGTGTAGCCCTGCACGAGCGTTGCCCCGGCCTCGATCCGGTCCTGCACGTCCTGCTCGGTGGTGACGCCGCCGACCGCGATGACGCAGAAGTCCTCGGGGACGGCGGCCCGGACCCGGCGCAGCACCTCGAGGGAGCGCGCTGCCACGGGTGCTCCGGAGAGCCCCCCGGCACCCATCGCCGCGACCTCGGCGGCGGGCGTGGTGAGCCCCTCCCGCGAGATGGTGGTGTTGTTCGCGATGACGCCGTCGAGCCCGAGGTCCACCGCGAGTCCGGCGATGGCGTCGATCTGCTCGTCGTCGAGGTCCGGCGCGATCTTCACGAGCACCGGGACCTTGCCGGCCGCGTCTCGGACGGCGGAGAGCAGCGGGCGGAGCTGGTCGAGCTCCTGCAGCCCGCGGAGGCCCGGCGTGTTCGGCGAGCTGACGTTCACGGCGAGGTAGTCCGCGAACGGGGCGAGGCGCCGCGTGGACTCGAGGTAGTCCTCGACCGCGTCGGCGACGTCGACGACCCGACTCTTGCCGATGTTGACGCCGATGACCGGGCGGCCGGGGTGTCGGCGGGCCCGTTCGAGCCGGCGTGCGGCGGCGGCGGCTCCGTGGTTGTTGAAGCCCATCCGGTTGATGAGCGCGCGGTCCGGGATGAGCCGGAAGAGCCGCGGTCGTTCGTTGCCGGGCTGCGCCTTCGCGGTGATGGTGCCGACCTCGACGTGTCCGAACCCGAGGACGCCGAGTCCGGCGATGCCCTTCGCGTCCTTGTCGAAGCCCGCTGCCAGGCCGAAGCGCGACGGGAAGTGGATGCCCATGGTGGTGACGCCATCGAGGGCGGACGGGCGGGAGTACCGCTCGACGATGCCGCTGACGATCGGCACGTGCGGCAGCACCTTGATGACGGCGAAGGCCAGGTGGTGGGCGCGCTCGGGGTCCATGTTCGCGAACACGGAGCGGAAGACGACGGCGTACCCGCCGCGGACGATGCGTTCCGCGATGCCGCTCACGCGCCGGCCCCGGCGGGCGCAGCAGCACCCGCGGCACCAGCAGCGCCCGAACCCCCGGCGGCACCCGCGGCACCAGCAGCGCCCGAACCTCCGGCAGCACCCGCGGCACCCGCGGCACCGGAACTCCCGGCGGCACCCGCCGCTGCCGCGCCGCCCGACCCGTGGTGGTCGATCCGCAGCTGCGTGATGGCGTCCTCGAAGTCGTCGAGCGAGTCGAACGCCTGGTAGACGCTGGCGAACCGCAGGTAGGCGACCTCGTCGAGTTCGCGGAGCGGCGCGAGGATCGCGAGCCCGATGTCGTTCGCGTCGATCTGGCTGGAGCCCGAGGCGCGCACGGTCTCCTCCACCCGCTGCGCGAGGACGGCGAGGTCCCCGTCGGTCACCGGGCGGCCCTGGCACGCCTTGCGCACGCCGGACACGATCTTGTCGCGGCTGAACGGCTCGGTGACGCCGTTGCGCTTCACCACGTTCAGCGACGCGGTCTCGGTGGTGGAGAAGCGGCGCCCGCAGTTCGGGCACTGGCGACGGCGACGGATGGAGGTTCCGTCGTCGCTGGTCCGTGAGTCGACGACGCGGGAGTCCGGATGGCGGCAGAAGGGGCAGAACATGGCGGTCCCCAGGCTACCGGTTCGTGCGTTCCGTCACGGCGGCGCCGTGCGCGGGCAGCTGTTCCTCGGTGGCGAGGGCGACGATGTGCGGCGCGACCTCGGCGAGCGCCGACGCCGAGTAGCGGATGACCTGCTGCGGCCGCAGGAACGTTGACGCGGACAGTCCCGAGCCGAAGCGTGCCTGCCCGCCGGTCGGCAGGACGTGGTTCGACCCGGCCAGGTAGTCGCCGAGGCTGACGGGCGTGCTCGGCCCGACGAACACGGCGCCCGCGGCGTCGATGTCGGCGAGGACCGCGTCGTCGTCGGCGGTCTGGATCTCGAGGTGCTCCGGCCCGTAGGCGTTGCTGACGGTCGCGGCGTCGGCGAGTGAGTCCACGAGCACGACGGCCGACTGCGGTCCGTCGAGTGCGGCCTGGAGGCGCGCAGCCGTCCCCAGGGACGCCACCCGCGACGGGATGGCGGCTTCCACCGCGTCGGCGAACGTCGCCGACGTCGTCACCAGCACGCTGCCGGCCTGCTCGTCGTGCTCGGCCTGGCTGATGAGGTCGGCTGCGACGTACCCGGCGTCCGCGGTGTCGTCGGCGATCACGAGGATCTCGGTGGCCCCGGCCTCGGAGTCGATGCCGACGGTGCCGCGCACGATGCGCTTCGCCGCGGCGACGTAGTTGTTGCCCGGACCGGTGACGAGGTCGACCGGCTCGAGACCGATCTCGCTGACCCCGTACGCCAGCGCGCCGATCGCCCCGGCGCCGCCCATCGCGTAGACCTCGTCGATGCCGAGGAGTCCGGCGGCGGCGAGGATCGTCGGGTGCACCGCTCCCCCGTGGTCGCGCTGCGGCGGTGAGACGAGGGCGATCGACCCGACGCCGGCGACCTGCGCGGGGACGACGTTCATGACGACGCTCGACGGGTACACGGCCTTCCCGCCGGGGACGTACAGCCCGACGCGGCGCATCGGCTGCCAGCGCTGGTGCACCTCGGCGCCGTCGGCCAGGGTCGTGACGGACCCGGCGGGCACCTGGGCGGCGCTGGCGGCCCGGACGCGGCGGATGGCCTCGTCGAGCGCCGTGCGGAGCTCCGGCGTCAGCCCGGCCACGGCGGCGGCGATCTCGGCGGCGGGGACCCGGACGTGTGCCGGTGCTCCCCCGTCGAAGCGTTCGGCCTGCTCGCGGAGCGCATCCGCGCCGTGGTGCCGGACCGCCTCGACGAGCTCGCGGGCCGCGTCGACGGCGTGCGACACGTCGCCGGCCGCGCGCGGCATGAGTCGGAGGAGGTCAGCACGGGCGGGGAGGCCTCCGCGGAGGTCGATTCGCTGCATCATCAGGCCGCAAGCCTACCGAGCGGAGCCGTGCACCCCAGTAACGTGAGGGTCGATGAACTTCGAGAAGGCCCGGCGCCTCGTCAGCGACCTCATCCGCGTCAACGAGCGGTACGCGCGCGACGGCCACTACCGGAACGACGTCCGCGAACGTCTCGGCCGCACGGTGTCCCGCGTGGACGTCGGAGTGGCCCGGCGGGAGCGCGACCGAGCACCACTGGCCGCCCGTCCGTTCGAGGGCCTGGTCGAGACGAGCCTCGCGATCGCCGGCATCCGCACGGTCGACCGCGAGCCCGAGGTCGTCCTGG
Organism: Curtobacterium sp. UNCCL20; assembly: GCF_900101675.1. Lineage (GTDB taxonomy): Bacteria > Actinomycetota > Actinomycetes > Actinomycetales > Microbacteriaceae > Curtobacterium. Next base: position 337,862 of record NZ_FNKG01000004.1, read on the forward strand.
TCGTCGACGAGCTCCGCGAGGGTGCCGCCTTCGCAGGCGTGCAGACCGCCCTCGCCGTGGCGCTCGCGCTCGGGGAACGCCTCGGCCGCCGGGTGCGGGTCGTCATGGTGCGCTGGACGACGCCGGGCAACAGCGCCGCCGCCGCCGAGGCCCTCGTCGCCGACCGGTTCCCGGAGTCCCGCGTCGACGGCCGTCCCGGTGTCCGGGTGGTGCGGCGCGAGGACGTGCTCGACACCGAGTTCGGCCGGGACGACGTGTGGATCGCCACGCACTGGAAGACGGCGCACCCGATCGACGTCGCCGTCACCGCCGGGGTCGTCCTCCGCGACCGGGTGGTGTACCTGGTGCAGGACTACGAACCCGGCTTCAGTCCGTGGTCGACGGAGTACGCCGTCGCCGCGTCCACCTACCGCGCCGGCTTCCGGATGCTCGTGAACTCGGAGCCGCTCCGGAAGTACCTGTCCGACGTCGAGGCGCTCGACGTCCCCACGGAGCGGACCTTCGCGCCGCACCTCGATGTCGAGCTGCTCGAGCGCGTCGCCGGCGCACGGCAGCACGAGACGACCGTCCGGGTCCTCTTCTACGGGCGCCCGAGCAAGCACCGGAACCTCTTCCGGCTCGGCGTCGCGTCGCTGCGGGTGGCCGTGCAGGAGCTGGCGGCGGACGGCATCCGGGTGGAGTTCCACTCCGCGGGCGAGCAGCACGGCGACGTGGAACTCGACGGTGGCCGCGGCGACGTGAAGCTCGTGTCGCACGGCACGATGCCGTGGGACGACTACTTCCGGTTCATCGCCTCGACGAACGTCGTGCTGTCCCTGCAGCACAGCCCGCACCCGAGCCACCCGCCGTTCGACGGTGCGATCTCCGGCGCGCGTGTCGTCACGAACGAGTTCCGTGACACCCGGGCGCACCTGCACCCGAACCTCACCGCGGTCCCCGCCGACGCACGCTCCCTCGGGCTCGCCGTCGCCGACGCCGTCCGGACGGCCGCCGCCGACGGCCCGACCGGCTACGTCCCGCTCGCGGACGGCGCGCTCGGCGGCCCGCTCGAGACCGCCGTCGATGCCGTCGCCCGCGCACTCGAAGCAGAGGAGTCCACCCGATGACCCGCTCCACCCTCGTCGTCGTCCCCGTGTACGGCGACCTCGAGTCCCTGCTCCGCTGCGCCGACGGGCTGCTCGAGCACCTCGACGCCGACCGGCACCGCGCGCTGTTCGTCAACGACTGCGGGCCCGACGCCGACACGATCGAGCGTGCCCTGCTCGAGCGCATCGGGGACCGTCCCGGCTTCCGGTACGAGCGCAACGAGAGCAACCTCGGGTTCGTCGGCACGTGCAACCGCGCCGTGACCGAGCTCGACACCGGCGCCGAGGGCACCGGCGCCGAAGCCGTCCTCCTCCTCAACAGCGACGCCGTCCCCACCGCCGGGTTCCTCGACGCCATGCTCGCCGTCCTCGACGAGGAGCGCACGGGCGTCGTCACCGCGCGGAGCGACAACGCCACGATCGCGAGCATCCCCTACCGCCTGACGAACCGGGGCGCAGCCCGCACCGAGGCGCGCACCCGGCAGGTCTGGGGCGAGATCGCGCCGCTGCTGCCGGTGTCGCAGGTCATGCCCGTCGCGATGGGCTTCTGCTTCCTGACCCGCCGCGAGCTCATCACCGAGCACGGGCTCTTCGACGAGGCCTTCGCCCCCGGCTACGGCGAGGAGAACGACTACTGCCTCCGGATCGCCGCCCACGGCTGGCTCGCCAAGATCGCCAACCGCGCGCTGGTCCTGCACGCCGGCGGCAAGAGCTTCTCCGGCAACCGCAACGCCCTGCGCGCCGCGCACCAGCGCGAGCTCGAGCGCCGCTACCCGTTCCTGCCGGACGCGGTCGCCGCCTACCAGCGGCACGGCATGACGGCGACGGAGCGGTTCGCCGACGTCCTCGTCCCGGCGGGCCCGGCAGCGCGGCTGGCGGTCGACCTGCGGCACGCACCGGATGCAGACGGCCTGGTCCGCGAGATCGACGCGGCCTTCGGGGACGGATTCGCCCTGGAGGCGCGGCTCCCCTCCGGCACGTCGGCCCCCGCCGCGTGGACGGTCACCACCGACGATCCCGACCCGGACGACCTCGTCACGGCCACGATCCTGGTGGACCCGACCCCGGCCGACCTCGTGCTCGCGAACCGCCGCGCCGCCCACTGGGTGATCGTCCGCACCGAACCGACGACGGGCCCCTGGTCGTCGGCCGCGCACCGCGCCGGCGCCGACCGGGTCGCCGAACTCGCTCGTCCGTTCGCCGAGCAGGTCACGGCCGACGAACTCGAGAGTGCCCGCGAGGTGGTCGAGAACAGCATGCTCGCCGGCCCGTCGGGCAACGCCGCGGCCCTCGAGCGGCGGTGGGCCGCGATCCTGCCACTCGACCTGGCGGCGGCCGAGGCCGGATCGACGGCGTCCTCCGGCGAGGTCACCCGGCTCCGACGCGAGCTCGACGACCTCCGCGCCAGCCGCTCCTTCCGCACCGGTCAGGCGATCGCCAAGGTCGCCTCGCGCCTGCCGGGGCGCCGCTGATGGCCGACCGCACCGGGCTCGGCCGGGTCGCCCGCCGGCTCGCCCGCCAGCTGCGCGGCCCCGAGAAGCCGCTGACCGTCACCGACCGGCTCGACCGCTGGGCACGCCGGATCGCCGAGTTCGGGGTGCTCGACCGCGCGTACCTCCAGGCCCAGACCGGCAGGACCTTCGCCACCGACGACGAGGCGATCGCGTTCTACGTGCACAACGACGGGCAGCGAGGGCTCTCCCTCAGCCCGCTCATCGAGCACGAGTGGATGCGGGAGCACCAGCCCGTCCCGGCGATGTCCTGGTACGACGCCCTGCACCAGGAGGGACCGGAGCTCTTCCAGACCGGACCGCTCTTCGATGCCGGCGTGTACGCAGCCTCGGTGCCGTCCGCCGAGCGGCCGACGTCCACCCTCGACGCGCTGCGCCACTTCCTGCGGAACGCGACGGACGCGACCGCGCTCCCCGTGCCTCCAGGCCGTCGTGGCACTGCACCCACCTGGGGCGCCGCGCGCGAGGCGGCCGTGCTGGCGGCCCGCGCCTTCGCCGAGGCGCAGCACCGGACCCGGCGACGCTACCGCCAGACGTGGGACGGGCCGGAGGCCGCCGAGGCGCTCGCCCGCTACCCGCGCGGGACGGCACGGCGTGACGCCGAGCAGCCGCTCGTCTCGATCGTGATGCCCGTGCACCGTCGCGCGGACGTCGTCGGGGCGGCCATCGCCTCGGTGCGTGCGCAGCAGCACGCGAACTGGGAGCTCGTCGTCGTCGACGACGGCTCCGGCGACGACACCGTCGACGTCATCCGTCGCGCCGCCGCCGACGAACCGCGGGTCCGGCTGATCGAGCGCGAGAACGGCGGCGCGGGCGCGGCCCGGAACACCGGGCTCGCCGCGGTCCGCGGTGACTTCGTCGCGTTCCTCGACGCCGACAACACCTGGCGCCCCGAGCACCTGTCCGCCGCCCTCGCCTCCCTCCTGGAGACCGAAGGACCCGGCGTGCACACCGGCGTGCGGATGATCGGCGCGAACAACGCCGACGACTCCACCGCACCCGTCGAGACGTACCGCGGCGAGGACGGCACGTTCGACGACCTGCTCGCCGGCAACTTCATCGACCTCAACGCCCTCGTCGTCCGTCGTGACGTCGCCGCCGGCGTCGGGCCGTTCGACGAGACCCTGCGGCGCTGGATCGACTGGGAGTGGCTGCTCCGCATCGGCCGACGGTTCGGTGTCCCCGCGTACGTGCCCGTCATCGGCGTTGACTACGACAACGTGCGCGACCCCAGACGACTGTCCTCCGCGCAGCCCGCGTCGTGGCAGGAGGTCGTCCTCGCCCGCCACCGCATCGACTGGGACGCCCTCGAGGCAGCCGCACCCACGCGTGACAGCGCACTCGTGTCGGTCGTCGTGCCGGTGTTCCGCGACTGGACGATGACCCGGCGGGCCGTCGACGCCGTCCTCGGCGCAGCGGACCACGACGGCGACCGCGTCGAGGTCGTGCTCGTCGACAACGGCTCACCGCGCCCGGTGTCCGCGATCCTCGGGGCGTGGTTCCAGGGCGAACCCCGCGTCGTCCTGCAGCGCGAGGACCGGAACCGGAACTTCGGGCTCGGCAGCGACCTCGGGCTCGCCCGCTCGACCGGCGGGGTCGTCGTCATGCTCAACAACGACACCGAGGTGACCACCGGATGGCTCCGGCCCCTCGTCGACGCCCTCTCCGACCGGTCCGTGCTCGGCGCGCAGCCACTCCTGCTCTACCCGGACGGCGTCGTCCAGACCGCCGGCACCGTCTTCGGCGGGGACAAGGTGCTGCCCTGGCACTTCCTCGGCGACCACCCCCGGCACGACGTGTCACGCGCGTTCGGGTCCGGCTCCACCGCCGCCCTCCGGTTCTCCGCGATCACCGCCGCCGCAGCAGCCTTCCGCGCGGTCGACCTGATCCGGTGGCGCGGGTTCGACCCCGTCTACGCGAACGGACTCGAGGACGTGGACCTCTGCCTCCGCGCACTGGAGTCGTCGCCCGCGGGCTCGACGTTCGTCGTCGTGCCCTCGTCCGTCGTCGTGCACCACGAGAGCCGCTCCCCCGGCCGCGACGACGCCCGCATCGACAACCGCCGGATCTTCGACGAGCGCTGGCGCGGGCGCTACCCCGCAGCCGATGCCGTCGACCGGTACGACGCCGCGGGCCTGCGGTACCTCGGCGTCGAGCCGGGGCTGCCGAAGGGGCACGCCGTGATGGTGCGGTCCTCGCGGCCGATCGTCGTCCGCGACGAAGGGGCCGAAGGGTTCCGAGTCGCGGTGAAGCACGACGGCTCGCGGGTCACCGACGTCACGGCGCTCGTCGCCGCGCTGGAGGCGGCCGGGCACATCGTGCAGGTCGACGTGCCGACGTCCTGGTACCGGGGGTCGAGCGGGTTGGACGAGGTGACGGTGCTGGTGGCTGGTGGTGGTGCTGGTGCGTCCGTGGGTTCATCGCCGTTCGTGCCGCAGCCGGGTGCGCGGAACATCGTGTGGTTGGCGGAGGGGCAATCGGTGGCTTCCGATGACTTCGCGATAGTGGTCGGGGTCGACGGGGGCGCAGAGCAGGTCGTCCGGGCGCTGTGAGCGCTTCTCAGGGCTTTGCGGCCCGTCTGGCTTTTCCCGCCCCGGAGCCGAGCGTCCGTCGTCTCTGAGGCCGATTCTTCGGGCACGTTCACCAGGTTCCGAGACAAAGGCGGCTCGCTGTTCACCTTGACGGAGCACGATTCATCCATGTCGCTCCTCTCTGATGCAATGCGGTCGACCTTCACGACCAAGTGCGCAGTGTGCGGCGCAGTCATCCGGAAGCGCGATGCGCTCGACCACGAGGGACTGGCGTTCTGCTCAGTCCTCCACGAGGCCGAGTACATCGTCGCCACGCTCGACTGACGCCACACCGTAGGATCGGGCGGTGCCCGATCGCTCCCTCGCGGTGTTCCCCGCCTACCGGGACAACCCGTACCTCAACCTGATGCTGCTGGCGCCCCGGGCCCGCGGCTGGAACGTCCTCGAGAGCCTCCGCCTCGAGCATCTCGAACAGCACCTCGATCGTCTCGGCGCCGGCGATGTGTTCCACATGCACTGGACCGCCCCGATCGTGCAGCGAGCGGACGACGACCTCGCATCTGCCCAGGAACGGCTCGATCGATTCCGGACGGCCGTCGACGCAGCACGATCCCGCGGAGCCCGGCTCGTCTGGACGATCCACAACGTCCTCCCCCACGACGCGCGCCACCTCGAACTCGAGCTCGAGCTGAACCGGTACCTGGCGTCGACCGCTGACGCCGTGCACGTGATGAACGCCGACACGCGCGCCGCCGTCGCGCCCTACTACGAACTCGACCCCACCCGGGTCGTGCACATCCCGCACCCGAGCTACCAGGGCGTCTACCCGTCGACCGTCACCCGGTCCGCCGCGCGGGAGGCACTCGGCCTGGCCCCCACGGACCGGACCGTCCTCGCGTTCGGGCAGATGCGACCGTACAAGGGGCTCGACGTCCTCGTCGACGCCGTCCGCCGCGTGCCCGTCGCCGACCGCCCGGTCCTGCTGCTCGCCGGGAGGACGCCCGACGCCGACCGCGCCACGATCGACGCGCTCCTCGGCGACGACCTCCGAGCCGTCCGCGAGCACGACCACGTCGAGGACGTCGACGTGCAGCGGTGGTTCCGGGCTGCGGACGTCGCGGTCTTCCCCTACCGTCGCGTGCTCAACTCCGGGAGCCTGCACCTCGCCGCGTCGTTCGGGGTGCCGTCCGTGCTGCCGGACGAACCGCACCTGCGTGCGGAGTTCGGGGCCGAAGGGTGGATCCGGTGGTTCGACACCGATGATGCCGTCGGGTCCCTGGCGGCGCTGCTGTCGGGGCCGGTCGGGGATGCTTCCGGCGCCGAGGAGTTCAGCCGGCGCTTGGCGCCGTTCGCGCGGTCCCGGGAGTATGCGGAGGTCCTGGACGCGGTCTGAGCTGGCCCGCCTCGGGACCCCTCCCCCTAGAATCACCGGGCCTTTCGACCGACGCTTCGCAGCACTCCTCTGATCCCTCGACGCCGCAGTGCGCGCCGATTCACGAGGAAGCGCCACCCGTCTTTCCGGTCGGCGAGCGGCTGCATCGGCAGCTCGTGGCCCACCGGCGGGAGCGGCATCCGCGCAGTGACCACAGGAAAGCTCCCCTCGACTCCGTCGAACGACACCGAGACCCAGTGCCGTCCGGGGGCGATCGCGTCTTCAGTCAATTCCGCGCGCCACCGGCTCCCGTCGGCAGCCAGCGCGAAGCTCGAAGCACCGCCCGGTCCGGTGAGTTCGACGGCACCCGACACATTGAGTCCGCGGACGTCAGCCGGACCGCCGATGACCAGTCCTTGAGTTGACGCATCGACGCGATCGATCACCAAAGGCACCACATGGCGCAAGGCGGAGACGGTCGGCACGACGGACCGGTCCGGCGACCGGAGTGCGGCGATCATGGCGTCCGGCAACAAGGTGCCCGTGCTCGCCAGCTCGACGGCATCGATCGCCGGAAGTCGGTCCGCGAACCACTCGGCCGAGATTCCCTCAGCGCCGTTCACGAAGGCCGGCACCAATCCTTCGACCGCCAGCGCTCTCGCGCCGTTCTCGTCCGACCGGTGGACGAGTGCGACCGCGTCGACCCAGGCGGCCAGTCGATCTATCTCCGAGCCGCCCGAGGTTCGGAGCACGAACGAGCGAGCCGCCGACCACTCCCCGAGGAGGGCGAGCTGCCACAGCGTCCGTCGCACCGGCGCGACGTGGTCGAGACCATCGAGCGGGATCACTGCCAGCAACGCTGCCGTTGCTCGTCCGACCGCAGCGATGTTCTCGTCGGTCGGGTTCGTGGAGAGATAGCGGTGCAGGTGTGCCCAGCCATCGGCGTCGAGGACGATCTCGCCGTGCTGCGCTCGGAGCACCGGGTGGTCGTGCACGAGGGCGGCGCAGGCTCGTTCCTGCTCGAGGTACCGAACGGTCACCGACGCATCTGCGCGCACAGACAACGACGTCGTGTCACCACGGTCTCGGTAGAGGTAGACGCAGTTCGGCACGACGTCGATCGATCGTGCCTCCACGAACGCGCGGGTCATCGGTTCGATGTCCTCCACGCTCTGCACCTCTGGGAAGCGCCGCCCAGCAGCGTCCCAGAAGGATCGACGGAACATGCGGTTCCAGCAAGGCCGCCCAGCGAGCAGCGTCGGGGCCTCGTCGGGACGGAGCCCGCTTCGCGCGGAATCGAACGGGTACCAGCGGTGGGTCGGACTCCAAGTGCGGGTCGCAGAGAACTTGAGGTGATCGCCGATCACCATGTCCGAGCCACTCGACCGGATCGAGTCGAGCATGGCTCGGTACGCTCCGTCCGGCACGATGTCGTCCGAGTCCGCGAAGACGAGGTACTCGCCGGTGGCCGACTCCACACCGACGTTCCTCGCCGAGCCGGCCGATCGAGCAGCGGACTTGATCCTCCGCACTCGGTGATCGCCAGACATGATCTCGTCGACCACTCCCGCTGTCCCGTCGGTCGAACCGTTGTCGACCACGAGCACCTCGAGGTCCCGGATCTCCTGGTTGAGGATGCTCTCGAGCGCCTCGCCAATCCACGGGCCACTGTCCCGCGCCGGAACGACGACAGAGAGGAGCGGACGGAGCGGACCGGACGAGCGCCTGGAGTTCGAATTCATGACGTCAGTGACCGTAACAGCAGGGTGTCGCCGCTATGCGCCGGAAGGCCTGCACTCGGTCGGGGGTGTTGGCTTCTCGCGGACGCGCGCATATCCTCGCCTCGTCAAAGGGGGCATCATGCATTCGACTGCACAGCTGAAGCGACGACTCACGCTCGCGACCGTGATCGCGATGTGCGCGGCACTGATCACGGGCACTGCAGCACCCGGAGCGGCCGAGGCCGCGTCGGTCCCGAATCAGGTGACGGGCGTCAAGATGACCGGGCAGACGTGGAACACACGATCGGTGACCGTCCAGTGGACGAAGGCGAGCGGCGCGACCTCGTACGCCGCGAAGTGGTCGACCCAGTCGAACTTTTCGAGTCCGACCTGGGGGTCCACGTCGGGGACGACACTGACGATCGGTTCGTTGACTCCCACTAAGACCTACTACCTCGTCGTGGCGGGAAAGAACGCGGCCGGATCGGGGCGGTACTCGACGACCCTCCAGATCAAGCTGAAGCCACAGTCCGTCGGTCAGTTCGGCGCGGTCACCGCGACGCCGATCCCGACCGGCGTGCGAGTCACCTTCGCCTCTGTTCCGAATGCCAGCGACTACCGCGTCCGATGGTCTGCCGGCCCCAACGAGAACAGGGTGCCCGACCGTTGGTCGGAGCACTACAGCTCGTGGTTCTCGGCGTTCAGCACCAAGGGCACCTGGACCTACGACGTACCGATGAGTGCCGCCGACCTCACGTCAACAGCCTTCGGCAACCCCATCTACGTCCGGCTCCAGGCGCGGAACACCTTTTACGACACGACATACATCCGGAAGTCGCCCCAGGTCCACGCCTGGCCGACGCCGGTCTCCCCTGCCGCCGGCGGCACAGAGCTGCGCGTGGCGAACTACAACGTCATGTGCGCTGGGTGCGAACCGGCCACCGGGAAGCCTTGGTCCGCACGAGTCGGAACCCTTGCGACGGTCATCGGTTCGGCCGCGCCCGACATCCTGACGGTCGAGGAGGCGAGTGGTCCATCCGGTTCGACCGCGAATCGGGAGGCCTACCAGGACCTCGACGCTCACCTGGCTAACCTGCAGCTCACCTACAGCGGTGCGGCGCCGTCCGGCTCGACCGAGGCTGGAACGAGGATCCTCTACAACCCAGCGAAGCTGGACCTGGAGGCTCAGGGGTACCTCGCTGGAGTGAAGGACTACCGGACCTACCCGCAGTCGACCGCAAAAGAGACGTCGATTCCCTGGGCTGTGTTCACGGTCCGTGGGCAGTCCGCGACGCGCTTCATGGTCGTCGCTGCGCACTACGCGTTGCCGTCCGCCTCCTACGGTGCGCAGAAGAAATCCTTGCTCGGAGCGAACTCGTCCCAGGTCATCGCGTCGTTGGGCGCGCTGACCAACTCAGACCCGAAGCTCGCGGGGCTCCCCGTACTCTTCGGGGGAGACCTGAACGACCACCGTTACCCGGAGAACGAGACGAACGGCGCACAGCCCACGCTCGTTCGGGGCGGATTCTACGATGCATCCGCGTCGCTGCGGAGGGTCGGCACGGACAGACCCACTTACAACGGATTCACCCCGCCTTCCGCGCAGGTTGCCGACCCGAATCAAGACGGGCTACGTATTGACTACATCTTGACGCGGGGCATGGCTGGCAGTCTGCAGTTCGAGAACCGATGGAACCCCGGCACCTCGATTCTGCCGTCCGATCACAACTTGATCAGCGCGACCGTCAGGGTCCCGAGCTCGAGTCAGTGATCGATCACCCGACGTCGGCCAGCCCCTCATCACCGCCGTCGTGCTGACGGACAACGTCGCTCGGTACCTCTCCGACTTCCTTGAACAGGTCTCGACTCAGACGAACTCGCTCGAGAACGCCGAGTTCTTGTTCGTCGTCGACAGCTCGCCGGGTGACAGCGGACAGATCATCGAACCGTGGTTCGAGGGTTGAGAACTGAACGCGCCGGGGATCTGCGAGCACAACCAGGGACTCGCCGAGGTAGGAACACCGTTCTGCGCGTTCGCAGCGGACTTGGGTCTCCTTCCCCGATCCTGACGACGCGTTCGATCCTGGCTACCTCGGCTTCACGAACGCGTGGAACCCCGCAACAGCGGTGCTGTCATCGGACCACGGCCTCGCTTGGACCACCCTGCGATTGCCGTCGCGCCAACGGTGATCGCGTACATCGCCCACTTCTCCGTGAACATGGACGAGTCTTGAAGTCGAAGCACGTCTCTTGCACGTGCAAACCGTGCAGGAAGCGATCCTTCTGCGTCTTCACAGTGCGTAAGCTGGGTCGGCGCCAAACGGCGCCCGCCTACCCGAGGGGATCCTGTTGTCCGACGCTGTCGACCGTCCGTACCTAATCAGCGCCGTCATCGCTGTCTACAACGTAGAGCGGTACCTGCCAGCACTATTCGAATCGTTCGATCGGCAAACGTTCGACATGTCGCAGATCCAACTCGTGTTCGTCGACGACGGATCCACGGACGACAGCCTCGCGCTACTTCGTGAGTACCAGCAGCGCCGCGGGGAGCACGTGGTCGTGTTGTCACAGGAAAACCAGTGGGTTGCTGCAGCCCGGAACACTGGACTAGCAGTCGCGACTGGGGACTGGGTGACGTTCACGGACCCCGACGATGTGCTGGCGGGCACCTACTTCGAGGAGGTCGCGAAATTCATCCGTATTCACGGCCACCGATCTTCGCTCAACGTCCTCGCAGCGCATCAGGTGCGGTTGCTCCCCTCGGGTGAGCTCAAGGACAACCACCCCCACCGGTTGAAGTTTGAACGCGGGTCCCGGATCGCAGACCTCCGAGTCGAGCCGATCTTCCAGCTGAGCGTGAACTCCGCATTCTTCCGCAGAAGCCTCCTCATGGCGCACAGCATCCAGTTTGACGGCCGAGTGCGGCCGCACTTTGAGGACGGGCACCTCATTGCTCGATACCTGATTCTCAGTGACTCGCATGAACTCGGGCTGATGGCTTCTGCGAAGTACCACTACCGAACACGAGAAGATGACTCTTCCCTTCTGGGCTCCAGCTACTTGAGCCGAGGGAAGTACACGAGCATCCTCCGCTACGGCTACCTCGATGTGCTCCGCACCGCTCAGTCGCGGGGCGAGATTCCACGGTGGCTGGAAAACACTGTGCTCTACGAACTCTTCTGGTACTTCAAGGAGCAGCTGTCCATTCACTCACTGAGCGCGTCAGCGCCCGCAGATGCCCTACCCGAGTTCCACGAACTCATGCGCGAGATCCTGCAACTCGTGTCGCACGACGCAATCCGTGGGTTCGACTTCATGCAAGTCGACTGGTCCATCCGGCTCGTGTTCCAGCACGGTTACGAGGACAGCTACGTGCCGTCCTACGTGCGTTTTGCAGACGTGGACGAAACGAAGCAACTCGTGCGGTTCGACTACTGGTTCAACGGCGAACTTCCAGCCGAGCAGATCATCGTCAACGGGCTACCGGCGGTTCCTGAGCACGAGACGATTCACGATTTTGCGTTCTACGGCCGGGTACTGATGCGTCGCCGGATCGTCTGGGTAGCCCGCGGCCGTCGTATGCACTACCTGCTCAACGGACAGCCGAAGTCGATCAACCGTGGCGAGTCTGCGCCGGGCATCGAAGGTCTTGCGGAGAAGATCATCAGCTCCATGGTGTTGAACAAGCGTCGCGGGGTGCGCGCACGCTTCAACCCCAGCGACGAAGAATTTACTCGGTACGCTGCCCGGTCCATCCGCGCGTGGTGGCAGGCTCGGAGGTGGACTCGATCAAAGGCGCACGACTGGGCTCTCGCCACGTCACTGCGCCTTCCGTGGGTTCGCCGGAAGTTCGCGCACGCTTGGGCATTGATGGACAAGAACGACCAGGCGAACGACAACGCTGAGCACCTCTACCGACACCTCGCCCAAGCGCATCCAGAGACGAATCCGTGGTTCATCTTGACGAAGTCGAGCCCCTCGTGGATGCGGCTGAAGGCCGAAGGTTTCAAACTTGTCGAGTACGGATCGTTGCCATGGAAGCAGTTGCTGCTCAGCGCCGACCACTTCGCATCTTCCCACGCTGACTACTACGTGACGCACCCACTTGATCGACGCCGCTACGGCAACCCGCGGTACAAGTTCACATTCCTGCAGCACGGAGTAACCCAGGACGACCTTTCCAGGTGGCTGAACACGAAGCCGTTCGATCTGATGATCTCGGTGACTCGACCGGAGCATGAAGCCTTCGTTGGCCCGGGGCCGTACAAGTTCACGGACAAGGAAGTCATCAAGACCGGATTCCCCCGGCACGACGAGTTGCTCCGCAAGCGATCAGCAGCTGGCACTCCGGAACTGATCGTCGTGATCCCGACGTGGCGGCAGTACCTGGTGGGCGACCGCGTGGACAACGCGAACGAGCGCAACCGTGTTTCGAACTTCCACAGCAGCGAATACGCCCAGCGGTACTCACGGCTGATCAATGATGCACGCCTGCACGAGGCAGCCCATCGTCGAGACGCCCGCGTCGTCTTCATGCCGCACCCGCACATGCGCCCGTACCTCGCGGACTTCAATTTGCCTTCTAGAGTCGAGGTCCTCGATTTCGCCGTCGACGATATCCAGGCCGTACTAGCGCGTGCAGCGATGATCGTGACGGACTACTCGTCGATCGCCTTCGAGGCGGCGTTTATCGGGGTGCCGGTTGCCTATTACCAGTTCGATCGCGCCGAGTTCTGGGGCGGTAAGAACCCGCGCCGCCGCGGCTACTTCGACTACGAACGAGACGGTTTTGGTCCTGTGCTGACGGAACACGACGAAGTCATCGACGCGGTGCAGCACGCTGCTGCCGCCGGGTTCGAGGTGGGTAGGCTTTACCAAGCACGCGCGGCCAACGCCTTCGAGACGCGGGACCAGGAATCGAGCGAACGTGTCTATCAAGCGATGCGCGCTCTCACCTCCGGTCGGGAGTAGGGCGCACGCTTCCCAAATTTCCGCGGCCCGTGCGTTGTCATGGCCATCGTCACGGCCGTCTTCCCACGCATCGAGATGGAATCCTGCACCGGTTCTGGCCCGGGCGAACCAGTCTGTTCAGCGGCTCAGGTCGACCGTCGTGCGAAGTCGGTCAAAAACCGCGGTGCGGTACTCGTGGCTGTCGTGCCGTCCCGCGACGCCGTCAATGCGTGCACTTCCGACACCGGAGTAGCGTTACGCGGTCGGCTCCGGGCGGTCGTCAGCCCTTGTTGAGGACCTCTGACAGGGCGTTCGTGTGTTGCTTGAGGTCGAATTCCCATGAAGAGTGGAACGCCTCGGTCGAGAAGCCCTTCTTACCGTGCTGGAGGTCTGCTCGGGACCAGAAGTAGTGCAGTTCCTCGGCGAGTGCCGCGCTGTAGAGGAATTCGTTTCGAGCGGTGTAAGAGTCGTGCGACAGGACTATCACTCGCTTAAGCTTCTCAGCGAACAGCATGTTGAACATGGCGGACCCAGCGAGCCCGGCGACCACTTCGGCATTGCCGAAGAGTGTTGCCTGCTCCTCAAAAGGGAGCAGTTCGGGATAGACGACTGTGAACTCCGCTTCGCGGAATAGTGCCTCAAGGTCGTCCACGTTCCGGCAGGCACGTTTGTCGGAGCTCTTATCTGAGCGAGAGACGAAAAGTCGCTTTGGAGTCGCCTTACCGATGTCAACGAGGCCGTTCCGGAGCTGCCGCCATGTCGCGGCGATCGCTGGATGAAAGTGGTAGTTCGCAAGGTTCTGCCACAGGTAGGAGCTCCAAGCGTAGCCATCGACGGTCACGTCATCGGATACGAAGACGATGTCGTCGTCTGAAATGCCGTAAGCCTTGAAGACTGCCCGCTCGAGGGCCGGTTCCCGACCGTTGACGGGAGTCCGGTACAGCACCTTCAGCCCCGGGACCGACTTCTTCGCTGCTTCCCATCCCCAGAGCTTCGCCACGGTCTCGGTGATGAAGTGGCCGAAGTGCCCGGTTAGGGTGGAGCTGAGGTCGTAGTACTGCCCGGGAAGGTGCCGAGGGGTGGTGGACGGCGCCTTCACGATTCCGAACTCCTGATTAAGGCTGCGCAGGGCATCATTCTTCACGTCGCGAGCACGCGCGTGTCGGAAGGACGACGGTAACGCGGTGTTTCCCTTCAAGGCGAGTCCGTCGGCCAGCACTTGGACTGGTCCACGGACGTAACGCACCGAAGACTTATGGTAATCCCAGCGACTCGAGGGCAGCTTCCTGCCCCCATGTTCGACGATCGCCGTCTTTGCTGCGAATGTGCCGCCGGCCATCTCTGTGATCGTGCGGAAGCTCGAGATGCCCTCTCGCTGCGGCAGGTATCGGTCGGTGTTCTCCTCTTTCAGCTTGAAGATGTGCGAGACCATTTTGGGCACGGCGACGTACCCTCCGACGAGTGCCACGGACCCAGCAGACGCGCCAAGCTCCTTCAATTGCGCGGGGCCACGGTGCTGAACGGTCGATGTCGCGGCGGCGAGCCACGCTGCAGTTACCTCTTCACCCTTGGGCGCAACATACACACCGTAGAGCGCCACATGGAAGAACAACCATTCGAACCAGGCGGAACGCTCCCCCGACGGAGTGGCTCGGACGTCGATGACTGCTAGCGGTGCACCGATCTCGCTGAGCGCGATCGACGCGTCTTCAGGCGTTGCGGCTGCCGTAGTCCGGAGGCCAGCTCGCTCGGCGGGTTCGGGAAGCAGAACCGAAAGCCGAGGGAAGGCAGACGAGAAATGTGACACGGCCGGGTGGTCCACGGAGTCGGCGAGAAGCACGATCGGGCCCGATCGGGCACCGGTTCGTTCCTTCACGAACGCGGTGAGCTTGGAAAGGGAACGGTGCGAGTCGAGGCGGGCCACTCCGTCATCGTAATCGCGTGCATGCTCGATCGGCTGCACCGACGAGGGCTACGGCGTCGCGTGCGGGCGACGTCGACAGCGCACCGGGCAAGAGATCTGCACCTTGCATGCCATAGCTCATCGCCACATCTGTGCGTCGACGATCTCTCGGGAGACTGTCGCCGCGCGGCCAAGGACATGTCGAGACGCGCGAATCGCCAACAGGGAACTTCGAACGCGGCGAGCGGTCACGGGTCGAGGTGGTCGGGCCGGTCTGCCACCGCTCCCGGTTCAGGCCGTGCCAGCCCGCTCCGAAAACGCCTAAACTAGTCAAGTTAACCGAAGGAAAGCACAGATGTCGCGCGAATCCGAGCCCGTTCTCCCCCTGATCACCGCTGTGGTGCCGACCTACAACGTTGCACGGTACCTGCCAGACTTCCTCCGCTCCATCGATGCCCAGACCAACGACCTCTCGAGTGTCGAGTTCCTGTTCGTCATCGACGGTTCACCGGATGAAAGCTCAGACATCATCGCGGCCTGGATCGCGGATCGTCAGCTGGGAGCCCGTTTGATTCATCAGGAGAATCAAGGCTTGGCAGAGGCACGCAACACAGGCCTCCGGGAGGCCCGCGGAACGTGGGTGTCGTTCCCCGACCCCGACGACATGTTTGAACCGTCGTACTTCGACGAGGTCGTCAAGTTCATCGGACTCCACGACCGGCCGACCTTGACGCTTCTTGCGGCGCACCTGATGAAGACGGACGATGACGGCGTCATCACCGACAATCATCCTTCGAGGAAGCGCTTCGAGAAGGGATCGCGAGTCGTAAACATGCGGCTCGATCCGGTGACGCAGTTCGGCGTAAACCACGCTTTCCTTCGGACCGACCTACTCCGCGAGCAGGGTCTGACCTTCGACTCCCGGATCCGCCCGACCTTCGAGGACGCGCATACTGTTGGTCGTTACCTGCTTCGGACGAAGACACACCACATCGGGCTGATGGCGTCTGCGAAGTACCTCTACCGCGTTCGATCCGACAACTCCTCTCTCGTGCAGGGCGGGTACGACCAGCCCGAGAAGTACACGAACGTCCTGCGTTACGGAGAACTGGACCTCCTCCGGGAGGCGGCGGCGATCGGCCCGGTTCCACGTTGGGTCGAGAACACCGTCTTGTACGACTTGGTCTGGTACTTCCGGAACGAGCGCTCTGCCAGATCAGCCACTGCCGCGGCACCGAAGAACATCCTCGGCGAGTTTCACCAACTTGCGGCCCAGATCCTCGAGTACCTCAGTCCGGACGCCATACGTGAGTTCTCTGCCATCGCGGTGACGGACTCCGTTCGCCAAGCGCTCTTGTTCGGCTACTCGGATGAACCTTGGCGGCCGTCCCAGGTGGAACTTGCCACCGTGGACGAACGCCATCAACTGGTGCAGATCGTCTACTGGTTCACCGGCGTCCTCCCGGAGGAACGATGGACGGTCGACGAGTCGTCCGTCCGCCCGGTTCACGAGACGATCGAAGACGTCGAGTTCTACGGCCGCGTGCTCGCGCGGCGCCGAGTGGTCTGGCTGACGCGCGGCCAGCTTACGACGGCCGCATTGGACGGTCAGCCCGTCGCGTTCTCGCGCGGCGGCGACCCCGCGCTCTCTTACTCACTGGCCAAGAGGATGCTCGACCCGCACATCGTCGCCCAGCGCGACCAGGATACGGATCAATGGGCCCTGACGAGTGGACGTCTCGATTTGGTGAAGTCCGAGGCTCGAGCGCTCCGCGATCGCTTTTTCAGCGCTCGAGCACGGCGAGTCCGACCCGTGATCTGGAGGGCTCGCTCGAAGTCAGCGCGGGAGCGGTTCCGGGACGCCTGGGTGTTCATGGACCGTGACACCGACGCGAACGACAATGCAGAGCACCAGTACCGCTGGATGAAGGAGAACCACCCGGAGGTCAACTCTTGGTTCGTGCTGTCCAAGCAGTCAAAGGACTGGGCACGGCTCGAAGCTGAGGGCTTCCGGCTCGTCGACTTCAAGTCAAAGGACTGGTACTCAATGATGTTGCACGCGAAACACCTCGCGTCGTCGCATATCGACAACTACGTCGTTCACCCGCTCCCCCGTGCAGACTTCGGTCGCGAGCGGTTCTCGTTCACGTTCCTGCAGCACGGAGTGATTCACAACGACTTGTCAAGGTGGCTGAACGAGAAGGACGTCGACGTCTTCGTGACCTCGACGCCGGACGAGAGAGCGGCGATCGCCGGGCCCGGACCCTACAAGTTCAGTGATCGCGAGGTCGTCCTGACCGGTTTGCCGCGGCACGACGCACTTTTGGCCCGCCGGTCAGCGGTCCCGCAAACCGACCGCGATCTGATCGTCGTCATGCCGACGTGGCGTCAATCTCTCGTAGGCCGTGCTGTCAAAGGCTCCAACGAACGCATGAAGCACCCTGCCTTCGCGACGAGCGAGTACTCGCAGGCGTTCCGGGCGTTGCTGACAGATCCGGCCCTGCACGAGCTTGCGGCTTCTCACCGTAAGCGGGTCGCGTTCATGCCTCACCCCAACATGAAGCCGTACCTGGGAGACTTTGGCCTGCCGGCCTCGGTTGAAGTACTTTCGTTCGCGACGGACAACGTGCAGGACGTTCTCGCCCGCTCCTGCGCTTTCATCACCGACTACACGTCGGTGGCGTTCGATGCGGCCATTTTGAATGTGCCTGTCACCTACTTCCAGTTCGACCGCGAGCAGTTCTTCAACGGTCTTCACGTCGGCAGGCCCGGATACTTTGACCACCGTGAGGACGGCTTCGGGCCTGTCGTTCAGACCGCTTCAGCAGTGATCGACGCGCTCCGGGCCGACGCTGCGGCCGGTTGGCAGCCCGCTGAGGTGTACATCGAGCGCGAGCGCCGCGCATTCGTGGCAACTGACGGGCGTAATCGAGAGCGAGTGTTCACGGCGATGTGCTCCGTCGACGGCGGCCCGCGGGTCGACGAGCCGACCTCGCCGCGCACCCACGCTCGATCGATCGCCTAGCTGCACGGCCCAGGGACGTTGGTTGATGTGCGATGGCCATCTGGCGACGCCAATTAGTCGGCACGGTCGTCCACTCGGACCGTGGAGCGCAATTCACGTCCTGACTGCTCGGCAGTCGGCTCCGCGAGGCGGAGTTCCTGGGATCGATGGGGCAAGTCGCATCCGCGTACGACAACGCGCTGATGGAGTCGTTCCTTGGCTCAATGC
Organism: Curtobacterium sp. UNCCL20; assembly: GCF_900101675.1. Taxonomy (GTDB): domain Bacteria; phylum Actinomycetota; class Actinomycetes; order Actinomycetales; family Microbacteriaceae; genus Curtobacterium. Next base: position 356,167 of record NZ_FNKG01000004.1, read on the forward strand.
AGATCGAGCTCCTCGACCGCTGCGACTTGCCACCACGCGACGAGCTGGCGTCCGCGATGTTCGAGTGGATCGGAGCGTTCTACAACCCACCCGACGCCACTCCGGGCTGGCGTACTACTCGCCCATTGCATTCGAAGACCTCTACAACGCCGCCGAAACCGCGGCATTATCCATACAGAGAACGTGCTGATGAAGCCGGGACAGGTCGGCCGCGCAGGAGACACTGCTGGTCTGCTGAGCCGCGCCGACGGTGCTGCCCGTCGACCGTCAGCTGCGATCTTGGAGGCAGATGCTGCGGCCTTCAGCGCTTGCCCTAAGCCCAAGCACGCGGTCAGAAGAGGCTGGTTGTCGACCTCAGACCGTCTCGTTATAGGCCCTGACGACGTCGTTCGTCTTGCCGATCATCTTCAGCTCGCCCTCGTTGAGCCAGGCCACGTCGTCGCACATGTCCTTGACGGTGCTCATCGAGTGGGAGACGAGGATGACCGTGCGGCCCTCTTCCTTCATCTCCTTGAACTTCGTCCGGCACCGGTTCTGGAAGGTGGCGTCACCGACGGCCAGGACCTCGTCGACGACGAGGATGTCCGGAGTGACTGCGACCGCGACGGAGAAGCCGAGGCGCACGTACATGCCCGACGAGTAGTTCTTCACGGGCTGGTCGATGAAGTGGCCGACGCCGGAGAACGACACGATCTCGTCGAACTTCCGGGTCACCTCCTTGCGGCTCATGCCGAGGATCGAGCCGTTCAGGAAGACGTTCTCGCGGCCGGAGAGCTCGGGGTGGAACCCGGAGCCGACCTCGAGCAGGGACGCCTGCTTGCCGCGGGCGGTGATCGAACCCTCTTCCGGCCAGAGGATCTTGGCGAGGCACTTCAGGAGCGTCGACTTGCCCGACCCGTTCTTGCCGATCAGGCCGAACGTGGTGCCGTGCGGCACCTCGAACGAGACGTCCTTGAGGGCCCAGAAGTCCTCGTGCACGGACTTCTTCCCGCGCATGACCATGCTCTTCAGCGAGTCGTTCCGCTCCTTGTACATGCGGAAACGCTTCGACACGTGGTCGACGGTGACGGCGGCATCGGTCACAGCAGTTCTGCCAGCTTCTTCTCGTTGCGGGAGAACACGAAGTAGCCGAGTGCGAGCGAGGCGAAGCCCGCTATGGCGCACGCGACCAGGTCGCTCCAGTTCGGGAGACGGTTGTCGTACATGAGGTTCCGGAAGACCTCGGAGAACCGCTCGATGGGATTGAGCTTGTAGACGTGGATGATCCACGGGTGTCCGGCCTTGTTCGCAGCGTTCTCCACGAGCGTCAGGGGGTAGACGATCGGGGACAGGTACATCCACATCTGCAGAGCGATGCCCACCAGGTGCTGCATGTCGCGGAAGTGCACGTTGATGATCGACAGCATCAGCCCGAGTCCGGCGGCGAACATCGCGAGGAAGACCATGGTCAATGCGATCAGCGGCAGGAAGACCCAGAAGTTGGAGCCCGCGATTGCGAGCACGATGAGCAGCACACCCATCTCGACGAGCCACGTGAAGCCGAACGACCCGACGGCGGCCAGCGGCAGCGTCATGCGTGGGAAGTAGACCTTCTTGATGAGCGATCCGTTGGCGACGATCGACGTCATACCGGAGTTGATGACGTTCCGGGCGAAGATCCACGGCAGCAGGCCGCACATCAGCCAGAGCGGGTAGATGTTCAGCCCGCTCGGATCGCCGACCTCGAGCCGTGCCCGGAAGATGAACGAGTACACGACCGTGTAGATCAGCATCGTCGCGAGCGGGTTGATCAGTGACCACAGCTGCCCGAAGACCGTGCGGCGGTACTTGCCCTTGACTTCGCGTGCTGTCAGGTTCGCCAGCAGCTCTCGCGAGGTCATGAGCTCGTTCAGGTACGTCATGCTTCGGGTGCTGGCTCCTCCGGGGCGCAACGAGGCGCTCCTCACAGGGATTCGGGGACGAGACATTCTCGCACACGCGCCGCACGATCCTTGTCCGGCGCGGTGACGACTGTCCACAGGGGGTGACGACATGACGAACACTCGCCGAAACCTTTGTAGGCTGACACGGTGATCGTCAGCTTCGCCAACCACTCCACCGCGCCGGTGAACCTCGGTGGGGCTGAGCGGTCTCTCCTCCGTTTCGTGGAGGACTGGCAGGCACAGGACCCCACGATGACCCCGACCTTCATCACGAAGGCTCCACGCGGCAAGTTCATCGAGGCCCTCGACGAGCGCGGCTGGTCGTACGACGCCCTGCGCTTCCGCGGGTGGGCGCTCCCGAGTCCGCAGCCCGCTCCGGCCGCCGAACGCGCCGCCTTCGCGACCGTCGACTACGCCGCCGTGAACGCGATCATCCGGAAGTACGAGCGCGAGCGACCGGACCTCGTCGTGACGAACACGCTCGTCGCACCCTGGGCGTCGTTCGCCGCAGCGGTGCTCGGCATCCCCCAGGCCTGGTTCGTCCGTGAGTACGGCGACCTCGACCACGGTCTGCAGTTCCAAACGGGTCGTGCCGGCGTCCTCGGTGACATCGGTCTCATGTCCGGTGCGGTGATCACGAACTCCGAGGCGATGCGGGCCCACCTGGCGCAGTACATCCCCGCCGAGAAGCTCTCGGTCGCGTACCCGACGGTCGACACCGAGCGCCTCCTCGCGACGAGGGATGAATCGCCGGCCGTCGCGCCCTTCCCGCAGGCCGAGCCGGGCCTCCGCATCACCGTCGTCGGCCGTGTCGAGGAGTCCAAGGGCCAGCACCGTGTGATCGACGCCCTGGGCGCACTCCACCAGCGCGGCACCACGGCGAGCGTCTGCTTCGTGGGCAGCTGGAAGCACCCGGGTGAGGACCAGCGTCTCGCCGCCCGCGCCCGCGCCCTCGGCGTCGCGGACCACGTGGTCTTCGCCGGCGAACAGCACGCGCCCGCCCCGTTCATCGAGGCCGCCGACGTCTGCATCACCCCCTCCACCATCGAGGCGTTCGGTCGCACCACCGCCGAGTACATGACGCTCGGCAAGGCCGTCGTCGCGACACGCCAGGGCGGCAGCGCGGAACTGATCGAGCCCGGCGTCACCGGCGCGCTGGTCGACGCCGACGACACGGCGGCTCTCGCAGACGCCCTCGCCGCGTACGCGGCAGACCCGGACACGGCCAGGAGGCACGGTGCGGCTGCCCCGGAACGTCTCGCCTCCGTCACGGGTGCGGGCCACGACAACCAGGCCGCGATCGCACGGCTCGTCGCGTTGGTCGGCACGGAGGGCTACCGACTCCCCCAGGCGGCGCGCTACTGGTTCGAACTGCCCGGTGCGTACGCGTCGCTCGGCGCGACGAGCGCCCGTGCCGCGGTGGGTCTGCTGGCGAACCGCGTGCGCTCGCGCTCCGGCGCCGTCGGCCGGCTCCTCGCCCGGCCGGGTGTCGTCGTCCGGAAGCTGGCCCGCCGGTGACCCGCGACCGCCGGCCGGTCACGATCGTCGTCCCGATCTACGACGACCTGCCCGGACTCGAACGCTGCATCGAGGCGCTGCTCGAGACGGTCGACTTCTCGGTCGACCGGGTCCTGCTCGCGAACGACGTCGGTCCGCGCGTCGACGCGATCGAGGCCCGCGTGCTCGAACTCGTCGGCGACCACGAGGGGTTCGAGTACACGCGCAACCCGCGGAACCTCGGCTTCGTCGGCAACTGCAACCGTGCCGTCCTCGAGCTCGACCAGACCGGCAACGACGTGCTGCTCCTCAACAGCGACACCGTCCCGATGCCGGGCTTCCTCGACGAGATGACGGCCGTCCTCGAGTCCGACGACGTGATCGGTGTCGTCTGCGCGCGGAGCGACAACGCCACGATCGCCTCGTTCCCGTACGCCCGACGGAACCCGCGCGCCACCCTCGCGCCGCGTCGCACCCGGGAGCTCCACGGCCGGACGAAGTACCTGCTCCCCCGGCACACCGTCTCCCCCGTGGCGATGGGCTTCTGCTTCCTCATCCGCCGCGAGATGGTCGATCGGTTCGGACTCTTCGACCAGGTCTTCTCCCCCGGCTACGGCGAGGAGAACGACTTCTGCCTCCGCATCAACGAGCACGGCTTCACATCCGTGCTGGCGAACCGCGCTCTGGTCCTGCACACCGGGTCGACGAGCTTCAGCGGTGACCGGGGTCCGTCGCTCCGCCTGGAGCACGAGCGCATCCTGCTCGAGCGGTACCCCTTCTACGCCGGCGCCGTCGCCCTCTTCCTGGCGCGCTACCGCGATGCCGTCGACGTCTTCGCGGACGCGTTCCTGCCCGACGACGACGTCGTGCGCGTCGCCCTGCACGTCCCCGCCGAGCTGACGAACGAGGTGGTCGCGCGGGTCCTCAGCACCCTCGAGGCCGCCCCGGACGACGTCGTCGTGACGATCATCGTCGCGAAGTCGCAGATCCGCGTGGCACGCCAGGCGTTCCCGGGCGCTGCGATCGCCGTCGGGGGCCGTCCCCGGCAGATCTTCGACGTCGCGGTCGCCCTCGGCGCACTGACGACGTTCGCGCAGCTGTCCGCGCTGAACGCCAACGCCCCGCGCTGGATCCTCGTCGACCCCGTGTCGCACGACGTCCGCTGGTCCCAGGCGGTTGCGAACCACCGCGCCTCGGCCATCGACCGCATCCTGCGCCGCTTCGAGAACCAGAGCACCGCGTGGCATGACGGGGACGACCTGGTCCGGCTGATCCGGATGGCCGCGACGAGCGAGATCGACCCGGCTGCCCTCCGCGCTCGCTGGCACGCCGTCTCGGACATTGCCGAGGCGACCGGGCTGCTCGTGCACCGCGCGACCGTGTCGCTGCGTCGCCTCACCGCGCTCACCTTCGGCGCCCGGAACCCGCGCGTCGTCGCGCGCATCCGCGCGATCACCGGCCGCGGGGCCTGACCAGCCGTGCGGAACGGACTCGGGCGCCTGTCCGACGCACCGGCGCTGCGGCTGGGCGCCCTCGTCGTCGTGGCGGTGTGGGCGCTGTACCAGTGCTTCTGGAACCTGCTCGGGCACAACGTCCACGGCGACGAGTCCATCTACGTCCGCGCCGGCTGGTCGTACCTGCACGGTGACTTCTCCGCCAACCGGGAGCACCCACCGACCGCCAAGTACCTGTTCGGTGCGGCGCAGTTCGTCTTCGGCCAGGGCGTCCTCGGGCCACGCATCGTGGTCGGTGTCCTGGTGCTCGCCGTCGGGGTCACCCTGTTCTGGTGGTTCCGACGTGAGCTCGGGTACTGGTCCGGACTGCTGGTCGCCGCCGTGTGGCTGCTCACGCCTCGCGCCTTCCTCGGCACCCGCGTCGACCGGTACGCGCTGCTCGACCCAGTCATGATCGCGTTCGCGGTCTTCGCCCTCGCGGTGGCCTGGGCGTGGATCCGGAGCGACCGCGTGTGGCTCGCTCCCCTGTCCGGCGTGCTGTTCGCGGTGTCCGTGACCTCGAAGGTCTCGACCATCGTCCTGTTGCCGGCGTTCCTGCTCCTCCCCCTGCTCTTCCGGCAGCCGTGGCGCATCCTGGTCGGCGGATCCGCGTGGCTGATCGCCTTCGTCCTCGCCACGGTCGCGCTCTACGCACCGATGGGGATGCGCTCAGCGATCGTGTACATGGTCCAGTTCCAGTACGGCCAGAACGAGCACGGGCACCCGCTGTCCATCGCGGGGTCGGTCCACACCTTCGCGCCGTGGTGGGCGAACGCGTGGTTCCTCTGGTCCGGTGTCGGCGCGGTCACGACCACCGTGCTCGTGATCGGGCTGCTCGCGGCCCTGGTGCTGCGACCGGACCGACTGGTGGCGTACCTCGCCGTGGCCCTCGGCCTGCTCGTCGTCTTCTACACGGTGGTCGCACACATCGCGCTCGCCAACTACTACGCCGCCTGGATGCCGCTCCTCATCGCGCTGGCGGCGATCGGCATCACCCGCCTGGCGACCCGCACTCCACGCCCGATCGGCGGCGTCGTGACCGCGGTGCTCGTCGTCGCGCTCGTCGTGCCGTCGGCAGCGGAGAGCATCACGATCGCACGCACGCACCCGGACGGCATCGCACGGGTCGACGCGTGGCTCGACAGGCACGGACGGGCGACTGGTGGCGTGCTGTTCGCCGCCGCCACGCCCACGCTCACCGACCCGTACTTCGCCGGCCGCGGCTCCATGGAGCCGGACGACGGTCCGTTCGTCGCGATCGTCGTCGGCGACGACCGGCGCTTCCCCCCGAGCGGCGAAGTGTCGACCTTCCTCGACGAGCACGCCGACGAGCTCAGCCGCACGACGGTGGACGATTTCACCGTGTGGACGCCGCGGTCCGGCGTCGTCGAAGAGCGCGACGGCCGTCTGACCGTCGTCCGCTGACCCGCAGAGCGTCCCGACGGCCGTGGGGCCGGCCACGCACCGGCCTGGAGGCCCGTGGCGGCCCCGCCCCGCGCCTCCAGGCCGTCAGACCAGCGAGCCGTCAGACCAGCGCGTCGATGACGGGACGGTGACGGTCCGCCCCGTCCGCGTCCCACGCGTCCAACAGGACCAGCGTCGCGATGCGGAACGCGAGCGCGCGCACCAGCAGCTGCTCCCACTCGGCGACGCCGTCACCGAGTGCGCTCAGACGGTCGACGGGGAGGCCGTGCCAGCAGACCGCGTCCACCGCGGCGACGGCGGCGCCGAGCCCCACGGGGCGCCAGTACGGCGGCCAGTCGATGACGGCCGGCGGCTGCCCCGGGGCGAAGAGCACGTTGCCGAGCAGGTCCCCGTGCACGAGCTGGGACGGCGAGGTGACCGGGCGGAACGCGGCGGCGAGCCGGTCGAGCGACGGGTCCCGCGGCAGCGGTGCCTCGTCCCAGGCCATGCGGTCGGCGCGGCTCCAGGCGTCGTCCGCGGCGTCGAGGAACGCCGGGCGCGCGAGGTCGGCGATCGCACGGTGGAAGGCGTCCCCGGCATGGATGACCTCGGCGACGCGGGTCTCGTCGGCGGTGGCGGGAAGCCACTCCCACGCCTCCCAGCCGCCGGCGTGCCAGCCGCCGTCCCGGGTGGCGACGGGCCGAGGGGTCCGGAACGCAGCGGTGTGCTCGAGCGTCGCGAGGAGGTCGGATCGCCAGGCGGCCTCGATCGGCTCGCCGTGCGGCCGGAGGACGATCGCTCCGGCTCGCCAGGTCAGCCCGCGGCCGCCGGTCAGGCGCTCCGGGGCCGACTCCCCTGCACCGAACGCGTGCAGCACGTCCGGGGCGGGCGCTGCGTCACCGGCACCACTCACGGGGTGCGGAGCACCTTCGCCATCGGCCGGCCCTTCGCGACCTCGTCGACGAGCTTGTCGAGGTACCGGATCCGCGTCCCGGGGATGCGGTGACCGGGCATGTCCGTTCCCTTCCTAGACCAGGCAGCGCGGCCCGAGCAGGCTCTTCAGCTCACCGAAGAGGTCCGGCGTGAGGTTCACCGGGAACGGCAGCTCGAACGTGCGGGCGACGTCGTCCTTCAGCAGCCGCAGCCGCACCTCGGTCGACCCGGAGTGGCGGCCGAGCACGGCCGCCAGTTCGGTGACGATCTCGGTGGTGGCCTGCCGTTCGGGCACCGACAGCGTCAACGGGCCGGAGCCCATCGCGTCGCCGACGTTCGGCTGGAACATGCTGACGGCGTGCAGGGCCTTGCCGTCGTCGCGGACGTTCACCCGTCCGCGCAGGACGACGATCGAGTCCGCCACCAGGGACGGACCGAACTCTTGGTAGGTCTTGCCGAGGAACATGACGCCGATCTGGCCCCCGAAGTCCTCGATGTCGACGATGCCGTACGGGTTGCCGCTCGTCTTCGCCACGCGGTGCTGCACGCTGGTCAGCAGTCCGGCGACCGTGACGGTCTCACCCTCGATCGAGTCGTCGGCGCTGAGCAGGTCGGTGATCGTGATCGACTGGTGCTTCGCGAGCTCGATCTCGAGGCCGGCCAGCGGGTGGTCGGACACGTACAGCCCGAGCATGTCGCGCTCGAACGCGAGCTTGTCGCGCTTCGACCACTCCGGGCGGTCCGGCACCTGCGACACCGCGGCCGCGGTGGGCTGTTCCTCGGCGACCTCGGCGAAGAGGGAGTCGAAGTCGAACCCGACGTTGCCGTGGGCCTCGTCGCGCTTGACCTTCACCGCGCCTTCGACGGCGCCCTCGTGGATCTCCACGAGCGCCCGCCGGGTGTCGCCGAACTCGTCGAACGCGCCGGCCTTGATGAGCGACTCGACCGTGCGCTTGTTCGCCGACGAGATCGGGATCTTCCGCAGGAAGTCGTGGAACGACTCGAACGCGCCCTTCTCGGTGCGGGCCTTCACGATGTCGTCGACCACGTTGAAGCCGACGTTGCGGATCGCGCCCATACCGAAGCGGATGTCGTCGCTGACGGCCGCGAAGAACCCGATCGATTCGTTCACGTCCGGCGGCATGACCTTGATGCCCATGCGGCGGCACTCGTTGAGGTAAAGGGCCAGCTTGTCGCGGGCATCACCGACGGAGGTCAGCAGCGCGGCCATGTACTCGGCCGGGTAGTGCGCCTTGAGGTACGCGGTCCAGAACGAGACCACGCCGTACGCCGCCGAGTGCGCCTTGTTGAACGCGTAGTCGGAGAACGGCAGCAGGATGTCCCACAGGGTCTTGATCGCAGCGGCCGAGTAGCCGTTGTCCTGCATGCCCTTCTCGAAGCCGGCGTACTGCTTGTCCAGCTCGGACTTCTTCTTCTTGCCCATCGCGCGGCGGAGGATGTCCGCCTGGCCGAGGGAGAACCCGGCGACCTTCTGCGCGATGGCCATGACCTGCTCCTGGTAGATGATCAGGCCGTAGGTCGTGCCGATGATGTCCTTGAGGGGCTCTTCGAGCTCCGGGTGGATCGGCGTGATCGGCTGCTCGCCGTTCTTGCGCAGCGCGTAGTTCGTGTGCGAGTTCGCACCCATGGGCCCCGGACGGTACAGGGCGATGAGCGCGGAGATGTCCTCGAAGTTGTCCGGCTTCATCAGCCGGAGCAGGCCGCGCATCGGGCCGCCGTCGAGCTGGAACACGCCCAGGGTGTCGCCACGCTGCAGGAGCGCGTACGCCTCGGGGTCCTCGAGCCCCATGGTCTCGAGGTCGAGGTCGATCCCCCGGTTCGTCTTGATGTTGTCGAGGGCGTCACTGATGATCGTGAGGTTCCGGAGCCCCAGGAAGTCCATCTTGATCAGGCCGAGCGACTCCGCTGCCGGGTAGTCGAACTGCGTGACGATCTGGCCGTCCTGCTCCCGCTTCATGATCGGGATGATGTCGATCAGCGGGTCGCTCGACATGATGACACCTGCGGCGTGCACGCCCCACTGGCGCTTCAGCCCCTCGAGGCCGAGCGCGGTGTCGAACACCGTCTTCGCCTCGGGGTCGGTCTCGACGACGGTACGGACGTCGACGGCTTCCTTGAAGCGGGGGTGGTCCTTGTCGAAGATCCCGGTGAGCGGGATGTCCTTGCCCATCACGGGCGGCGGCATCGCCTTGGTGAGCTTCTCGCCCATGCCGAACGGGAAGCCGAGGACGCGCGACGAGTCCTTCAGCGCCTGCTTCGCCTTGATCGTGCCGTACGTGACGATCTGCGCCACGCGCTCCGACCCGTACTTCTCGGTGACGTACTTGATCGCCTCACCGCGGCGCCGGTCGTCGAAGTCGACGTCGAAGTCGGGCATCGAGACGCGGTCCGGGTTGAGGAACCGCTCGAAGATCAGCCCGTGCCGGATCGGGTCGAGGTCGGTGATGCGCATCGCGTACGCCACCATCGAACCGGCACCGGAACCACGACCCGGGCCGACGCGGATGCCGTTGTTCTTCGACCAGTTGATGAAGTCGGCGACCACCAGGAAGTAGCCCGGGAAGCCCATCTGGTTGATGATCCGGGTCTCGTAGTCGGCGCGCTCCTGCACCTCCGGCGTGATGCCGTCGGGGTAGCGGTACTCGAGCCCCTTCGCGATCTCCTTCTCGAACCACGACTGCTCGGTCTCGCCGGCGGGCACCGGGAACTTCGGCATGTAGTTGGCCGTGGTGTCGAACTCGACGTTGCACCGCTCGGCGATGAGCAGCGTGTTGTCGCAGGCCTCGGGGTTGTCGCGGAAGAGGTGCCGCATCTGCGCCGGCGTCTTGAGGTAGAACTCGTCGGCGTCGAACTTGAACCGGTTCGGGTCGTTCAGCGTCGAGCCGGACTGCACGCAGAGGAGCGCCGCGTGCGACTTGGCGTCGTGGGCGTGCGTGTAGTGGAGGTCGTTCGTGCCGACCAGCGGGATGTCGAGGTCCTTCGCCAGGCGGATCAGGTCGCCCATGATCCGGCGCTCGATCTCGAGCCCGTGGTCCATCACCTCGGCGAAGTAGTTGTCCTTGCCGAAGATGTCGCGGTAGTCCGCCGCTGCCTTGAGGGCCTCGTCGTACTGGCCGAGGCGCAGGCGCGTCTGGATCTCGCCCGAGGGGCAGCCCGTCGTCGCGATGATGCCCTCGTGGTGTTCCTGCAGGAGCTCGATGTCCATGCGGGGCTTGAAGTAGTACCCCTCGAGCGATGCCTTCGACGACAGCCGGAACAGGTTGTGCATGCCCGTCGTGTTCTCGGCGAACATCGTCATGTGCGTGTACGAACCCGCACCGGACACGTCGTCCCCGCCACCGTCGCCCCAGCGCACACGGGTCTTGTCCGAGCGGTGGGTGCGGGGCGTGATGTACGCCTCGGTGCCGATGATCGGCTTGACGCCGCCGGCCTTGGCGGCCTTCCAGAACTCGAACGCGCCGAACATGTTGCCGTGGTCGGTCACCGCCACGGCGGGCATGCCCTGGGCGGCGGTCTCCGCCACGAGGTCGCCGAGTCGTGCGGCACCGTCGAGCATCGAGTACTCGCTGTGCACGTGCAGGTGGACGAAGGAGTCGGAATCCGACACGGAACCTCCGGTTCGAGGAGCTGCTGCGGGGCGTGAACAGCCTAACCGCGACCGCCCACATTCCCGGGCGCGTCGAGCGCGTTCCCGATGCGGTGGGCGCGCCGCGGGTCGGGCGCGGTCCGGCCGAGGATGCGCTCGCCGGCTGCCCGAACGGGCGCCTTCGGCCGGGTGTGCGCGCGGCCGAGGGTGCACGACACGCCGCGCGCCGATCGCCGAGCGGGCAGAAGGCGTCGCATCCCAGCGCCGAACGGGCCACATCGTGCCCGTTCGCCCCACGCAGCCACTCCGACGCGCAGCAGCTCGACGGGCCGTTCGGCACCACGCGGCGCCAGTGGCACCGCCGACCCCGCAGTCGGTCGGTGCCGGTGCCCCGGCGGCATCGGGTCGCGCTGTCGGGTGACCAGGGACCGTCGGACCACGCGCGGCGGCCAGACGGTCCGGCTCAGCCGATCCGTCGGCTCGACCCCGGACGGACTGGAGGCGCGTGGCGGCGCCGACCCATGCCTCCAGTCCGGAGGTACCAGGCCCGCGCACGGTGACGGACGAGAGCAGACGGCACGCAGCCCGCCGAGCGGGCAGGACACGCCGCGCGTCGCCCGTCGAGCGGGCGGAAAACGCCGCGCCGCGGCCGCGAGCGTGACGGATGTTGCCCGCTCGGCGAAGCCGGCCACCGGCCTCGCCTCCGCGGGGCCGTCGAACGGCCGCCGCGTCGAGCGGGCAGGACACGCCGCGCGTCGCCCGTCGAGCGGGCGGAAAACGCCGCGCCGCGGCGGCGAGCGTGACGGATGTTGCCCGCTCGGCGAAGCCAGCCCCGACCCCGACCCCGCCGGCCCCGACCCCGACCCCGGCCGGCCGCGCCTACGCGGCGCGGATGCGCTCGAGCGCCCGCTGCAGGTCGTCGGGGTAGGACGCCTCGTACTGCACCCACTGCCCGGTGCGCGGGTGCTCGAAGCCGAGTCGCACCGCGTCGAGCCACTGCCGCGTCAGCCCGAGCTCCTCGGCGAGCACCGGGTCGGCGCCGTACATCGTGTCGCCGACGAGCGGGTGCCGTGTCGCCGCCATGTGCACCCGGATCTGGTGGGTGCGCCCGGTCTCGAGGTGCACCTCGAGCAGGGTCGCGGAGCGGAACGCCTCGAGCGTCGCGTAGTGCGTGACGCTTGGCTTGCCGTCGGCCGTGACCGCGAACTTCCAGTCGCTCGAGGGGTGTCGGCCGATCGGCGCGTCGATCGTGCCGGACGTCGGGTCCGGGTGCCCCTGCGCGAGCGCGTGGTAGACCTTGTCGACCGTCCGCTCCTTGAAGGCACGCTTGAGGTGCGTGTACGCGAGCTCGGTCTTCGCGACGACCATCAGGCCGGAGGTCCCGACGTCGAGCCGGTGCACGATACCCGCGCGCTCGGCGGCACCGGAGGTCGCGATGGTGAACCCGGCCGCGGCGAGTCCGCCGGGGACGGTCGGGCCGTCCCAGCCCGGTGACGGGTGCGCGGCCACGCCGATCGGCTTGTCGACGACGACGATGTCCTCGTCGTCGTGCACGACCGTCATGCCGGGGACCTCGACCGGGATGATCCGCGGCGCTTCCTTCGGGGTCCACTCGACCTCGAGCCACGAGTCGGCGTGCAGCCGGTCGGACTTGTCGACGACGACGCCATCGACGCGCACACCACCGGCCGCCACCACGTCGGCCGCGAACGAGCGGCTGAACCCGAGGAGCTTCGCGATGGCGGCGTCGACGCGCTCACCGGCGAGCCCGTCGGGGACGGGCAGGGAACGGCTCTCGCTCACGTCGCGTCGTGCCCGAGCGAGTCGGAGCCGAGGGCGTCACGTCCGTCACGCGGTGCGCGCTGGTCGTCGGCCACCGTCCGGGAGGCGCCGTGGTCGTCCGTCGTGGAGGCCGCGGTACCGTCGCGGGTCGCCGCAGCGTCCGCAGCGCGCTGCCGCTTCGCCGACAGGGCACGGGAGCCGTCGAGGTTCACGCCGAAGATGACGAGCAGGACGAAGATCACCATGCTGACGCAGATGAACGAGTCGGCGATGTTGTAGATCGCCGGCATCATCCACGGCGTCGAGATGAAGTCGACCACGTGCCCGCGGCCGAAGCCGGGCTCACGGAAGAGCCGGTCGAGCAGGTTGCCGAGCGCCCCGCCGAGGAGCATGCCGAGCACGAGTGCCCACCACATCGAGCGGATGCGTCGGGCGAACACGATGATCGCCACGACCACCGCGGTCGAGACGATCGAGAAGATCCACGTCATGTTGACCGCGAACGAGAACGCCGCCCCGGGGTTCCGCACGTAGAGGAACTGCAGGGCGTTCCCGAGGACGGGGACGACGGTGCCGTACGGCAGGTTGGCGACGACGAGCGCCTTCACGCCCTGGTCGAGCGCCACCACGACGACAGCGGCGAAGGCCAGTGCCGCGATTGCGCGGACACTGACCTTCGCTCGTGATGCTGGTCGCGACAACGTCAGTTGCCGAAGCCCTGCGCCGATGCCGGCGCCGGGGTGAGACCGGACTGCTCGGTGCCCGAGCCGTCCAGCTCAGCGAGCTGCCCCTGGATGTAGCTCTTGAGCTGCGCACGGTAGTCGCGCTCGAAGGTGCGGAGCTCGTCGATCTTGCCCTCGAGCTGACGCTGCTCCTGCTCGAGCACCGCGACACGCTGACGGTTCGTGTTCTCGGTGTCGGCGATGATCTGGCGCTGCTTGGCCTCGGCCTCGGAGACGAGGCGGGCGGCCTGGGCGGTGCCTTCGGCGATGAGCGCGTCGCGCTTCTCGACACCCTCGCGCACGTGCTCCTCGTGGAGACGGCGGGCGAGCGTGAGGAGGTTCGTCGTGCCCTCGGTGTCCTCGTCGGCCGGGACCGTGCTGGCCGGCGCTGCGGCTGCGACCGGAGCGGGCTCCGGGGCGGCGGCCACGGGGGCGGGCTCCGGCTCGGGCTCGGGGGTCGGAGCGGGCTGCTCGTCCTGCGCCGGTTTGGGCGCCGACTCGGCTGCCTGCAGGCGCTGACGGAGCTCGTCGTTCTCGGCCGTCAGGCGGCGCAGCTCGACCACGACCTCGTCGAGGAAGTCGTCGACCTCGTCCTGGTCGTAGCCCTCGCGGAACTTCGTCGGCTGGAACCGCTTGTTGACTACGTCTTCCGGCGTCAAAGCCATTGCCGTCACCTCAATAGAACTGCTGAACGTGTGGAACCGTCTCGGTGCGACCGAATGTACCAGTCGCGCCGTGCGGTGCGGATGCTGCGCCGGAGCGAGCATCGATCCCGACCACCGTACACCGACGGTGCCCGTGAACCGTGACCATGCCGTGGGCGTGGCGCGTGTCGCGGAGGGAATCGAGTCAGAAGGAACGCGCGAGCGCGTTGACGATCACCCGGAGGATGATCACCACGAGCATGACGATCGTCCACCCGAAGTCGAGCGCCACCGGCCCCATCCGCATCGGCGGGAGGAGCCGGCGGACGAAGCGGATGGGCGGGTCGGTGACGGTGTAGACGATGTCAGCGACGACGAGCATCGCGCCGCGAGGACGCCACGAGCGGTTGTACGCCTGCACGATGTCGAACACGAACCGCCCCCACATCACGAAGAAGTAGAGGAGGAGTGCGAAGGACAGGATCCCGAGGATCAGTGACACTGTGGGGGCTCGCTCGACTCGGGCGTGGGCGTCCGGGGACGCTCACACAGGGCGGGTGAACCGGGGGCCGGCTCAGGACTGGGCGAAGAAGGACGCCTCGATGTCGGACTCTACCTCAGGCGCCTCACCGCTCACCGCGACGTGGGCGGGCGAGAGCAGGAAGACCTTGTTCGTGACGCGCTCGATCTTGCCGTAGAGGCCGAGCGACAACCCGGAGGCGAAGTCGATCATGCGGCGGGCGTCGGCCTCGGTCATCTGCGAGAGGTTGATGATGACGGGGATGCCGTCGCGGAAGCTCTCGGCGATGGACTGGGCGTCCTTGTACTCGCGCGGGTGGACGGTGAGGATCTCGTTCATTTCCTGGACCGGTGCTGCCTTCTGTGCGGTCGTGTGCGAGCGGCGGAGCGGGGTGACCTGGGCGCCGCGCTGGTGGGTGTGCGTCTTGGGCTCGGGAGCCACGGGCGCGACCGGGGCCGCGGCCGGAGCCGGGGCTTCCTGGACGACCGGAGCGGGAGCGGCAGCTGCCGGAGCGGCCTGCTGTCGGGAGGACTGCTGGCGCGCGGGTTCCTGCGGCTGCTCGTCCTCGTACTCGAGTTCCTCGTCGGCGAGGCCGAGGTAGACCATCGTCTTCTTCAGCGGGTTGGCCATGGTTCCTCCGGGGTTCGTGCTCGTGGATGCCCTGGTAACGAGGCTAGGGCGCGACCGGGCGTTTTCCCGTGATTGCGGTCCCGATCCGGAGGTGTGTCGCGCCCTCGAGCACGGCGTCGGCGTAGTCGCCGCTCATGCCCGCCGAGATGTCCGTCGCGGCCGGCTCGATCGACCGGACCCGCTCCGAGATCCCCCGGAGTCGGGCGAACGCGGGACGCGGCTCCTCGTCGAGGGGCGCCACCGCCATCACGCCGCGCAGCCGGATCGTGCCGGTCGCCAGGACCCGCTCGACCATGGCGTCGACGTCGTCCGGCTGCACTCCGCCGCGGCCGGGGTCGTCGGTGAGGTTGACCTGCACGAAGCCGTCGATCACCGGCGGCTCCGGTTCGGACTCGGTCGGCGCGAAGGCGTCCACCACGGAGTCGCGGTCGAGCGACTGGACGACGTGCGCGTAGCGGCGCACTTGCCGGGCCTTCTTCGACTGGAGCTGCCCGACGAAGTGCCAGGTGAGCGCCAGGTCGGCGAGCTCGGCGGCCTTCGCCTGCGCCTCCTGGTGGCGGTTCTCCCCCACGTCCGTGACGCCGAGCGCAGCGAGTTCCCGCACCAGCGACGCCGGGTGGAACTTCGTGACGACCACCAGTGTCAGCTCGTCGGCCGAGCGCCCTGCGGCTCGCGCCGCGTCGGAGATGCCGGACCTGACGGACGCGAGACGCGCCTCCAGTCCGCCGTCTGGTGACGGGTCTGACTGGAGGCGCGGATCGCTTGCCACGGCCGACTTACTTCAGGAAGTCGGGGACGTCGAGCTCGTCGTCATCGTCGTCGAAGGCGGGGTCGGCGGCGCGCTGCGCCGGAGCGGCGTGCTCCTGCGACGCCCACGACGGAGTCGACGACGTCGAGTCCTCGATCGCACCGGTGCCGCCGGCGGACGCCACCGGGACGGTCGCGCCGGCCTCGGGGTCGACGTAGCTCGAGCGGCGTTCCTTCTGCTGCTGCTGCGGCTCGCCACCGTCGAAGCCCGCGGCGATGACGGTCACGCGGACCTCGTCGCCGAGGGTGTCGTCGATGACCGCACCGAAGATGATGTTCGCCTCGGGGTGGACGGCCTCCTGCACCAGGCGGGCGGCGTCGTTGATCTCGAAGATGCCGAGGTTCGAGCCACCCTGGATCGAGAGCAGCACGCCGTGCGCACCGTCGATCGAGGCCTCGAGGAGCGGCGACGCGACGGCCAACTCGGCCGCCTTGATCGCGCGGTCGGCCCCGCGGGAGGACCCGATGCCCATGAGCGCCGAGCCGGCACCCTGCATGACGCTCTTCACGTCGGCGAAGTCGAGGTTGATGAGACCCGGGGTGGTGATGAGGTCGGTGATGCCCTGGACACCGGCGAGGAGCACCTGGTCGGCGGTCGCGAAGGCCTCGACCATCGAGATGCCGCGGTCGCTGATCTCGAGGAGACGGTCGTTCGGCACGACGATGAGCGTGTCGACCTCGTCCTTGAGCCCGGCGACACCGTTCTCGGCCTGGGACTGGCGACGCTTGCCCTCGAAGCTGAACGGCTTCGTGACGACGCCGATGGTGAGCGCACCGATCGACTTCGCGATGCGGGCGACGACGGGTGCACCACCCGTACCGGTCCCACCGCCTTCACCGGCGGTGACGAAGACCATGTCGGCGCCGGCGAGGGCTTCCTCGATCTCCTCGGCGTGGTCCTCGGCGGCACGACGGCCGACCTCGGGGTCGGCACCGGCACCGAGGCCGCGGGTGATCTCGCGGCCCACGTCGAGCTTGACGTCGGCGTCGCTCAGCAGCAGCGCCTGTGCGTCGGTGTTGATGGCGATGAACTCGACGCCGCGGAGGCCGAGCTCGATCATGCGGTTCACGGCGTTCACGCCGCCGCCGCCGACACCGACGACCTTGATGACGGCGAGGTAGTTGTGGTTCGTGGTCACGTCAGTCGGGCCTCCGGTCGAACCCTCAACCTCTACTTGAAGTTCAGGGGCAATGCTGGTAGATGTGGTGCTCGTAGGCGACGCTACGGGTGCCGTCCGCACGCTGTCGCCCCGCCACGCCGCGTGTCGTGGATCGCGTCCGGCAATTCGGTGCGAGCGCTACTTCGTCGGGCGGACGATGCCGTTGTCGGGCGCGCTGACGTCGTACTCGACGACGACGCCGGGGTTCCGGGCCGTGTGGTCCTTCACGAGGGCCGCGAGCAGAGCCGCCTTCGCGTCGGAGTCGTCCGGGTTCCCCCAGACCACCGTCGACTTGTCCTTGAGGGTCAGCGTCACGTCGTCCGCCGTCGACGCCTTCACGCTCGTCACCTGCGCGCGCACGGTCGACGGCAGCGCCAGGACCACCTCGGTCATCGTCCGGAACACCGGGGACCCGAGCTTCGCGCTGCCGATGTCGGCGACGGGCATGTTCGCGGGCTGCTTCGGCGACGACTGCACGACGATGCCCGCGGGGTCCACCAGGTCGAACGACTTCCCGGACTGCACGGCGACGACCGGGGTGCGCTCGGTGACCGTCACCACGAGGGTGTGCGGCGGCGCCTCTTCGGTGACGTAGCTCTCGATGAGCGGGAAGCCCGCGATGTCCCGCTTGATGGCGTCGAAGTCGAGCCGGGCCAGCGGTGTGCCGAGCTGGTCGGAGAGCGCCTGGCGGAGCTGGGTCTCGTCGACGCGGTTCGTGCCCTTGATCTCGATCGTCTGCAGGGCCATCAGCGGCGAGAACACCGCGACGAGGATCGAGATGCCGAACACCAGGAAGATGCTCGCGCCGGTGATCCACGCGGCGCGGCGGTGCCGGCTGCGACGGGTGAACCGGCGGACCTCGGCACGCTCGAGCAGGCGGCGACGGCGCTTGGCCACCCGGGCCTCACGCGCGGTCTCGGCAGCGCGGACCCCGGCGCCGATCGGGGTCTCGTGGCCGTCCCCGCCGGCCGGGTGCAGGTCGGTGAGGGCGGCGAGACGCTCGGCATCACGGCGCTCGGTCGCGAGGCGTTCGGCCTCGCGGGCACCGCGGGCCTCGGCTTCGGGGTCACGGTGGTCCTCGTCCGGTGCGTACTCGCGGATCCGGTCCTTCACGGTCGAGAACCCGGCGCCGAGCCGTCGACCGGCAGCACCGGCGAAGGCGCCCGCGCGGTCGCGAGCCGACGAACCGGACGGGTCGTCCGCGGTGGACCCCGCGGTCTCGTCGACCGGGTCCGGCGTGGCGGGCTCGACCCGTGCCTCCAGGCCGTCGCCCTCCGCGCCACGCGACGGACGCCGCGGGATCAGCGGGGCACGGCGCTGCCGGGGCGCCGGGGCGTCCTCGGCGGACGCGGCCGGCTGCGCCGGACGCTCGTCGAACCCCTCGGGACGCTTCACCGGGACAGCGCCCCGTCGTCGACCGCAGCGTCGTCGTGCAGGGCACTGAGGACCTGCGGGATGATCCGGTACACGTCGCCGCAGCTGAGCGTCATGATGATGTCGCCGTCGCGGGCGACCCCGGCAGCGCGTGCTGCGGCCTCGTCCCAGTCGGGCAGGAACTCGACGCGGGACTGGTCGGCGAAGCGCTCCTGCACGAGGGCGCCGGTGACGCCGGGCTCCGGGTCCTCGCGGGCGCCGTAGACGTCGAGGACGACGGTGTGGTCGGCGAGCTCCTCGTAGACCTTCGCGAAGTCCCCCGCCATCATCCGGGTGCGGGAGTACAGGTGCGGCTGGTGGATCGCGATGATCCGGCCGTCACCGACGACGTTCCGGGCGGCCTTCAGCGCGGCCGCGACCTCAGTCGGGTGGTGCGCGTAGTCGTCGTACACCGACACCCCGCGCTCCACGCCGTGCAGTTCGAACCGGCGCTGGGTGCCGCCGAAGGCCTCGATGCCGCGGATCGCGTCGGCCGGGGCGACGCCCAGCCCGGTGAGCACCGCGAAGGCGCCGACCGCGTTGATCGCGTTGTGCCGGCCGGGCACGCGGAGGGTCAGGTGGTACGCCTCGCCACCGGCACGGAAGTCGACCTCGACACCGGCGGACTCGATGACGCCCTCGATCCGGACGTCGGCGTCCACGGCCTCGCCGAAGGTGACGACCTCGGGAGCGTCCTGGCGCGCCCGGATCCCCGCCGTGACGGTCTTCGCACCGGCGTCGTCGCTCGAGATGACGACCCGCTCGGAGGCCTTCGCGGCGAACTCGACGAAGGCCTCGGTGAAGGCCTCCTCGCTGCCGTAGTGGTCCAGGTGGTCGGCGTCGACGTTCGTGATGAGCGCGACCGCCACGTCGTAGAGCAGGAACGAGCCGTCGGACTCGTCCGCCTCGACCACGAACAGGTCCGACCCGCCGGGGGCCGAGCTCGTGCCGAGGGACTGGATGACGCCGCCGTTGACGAAGCTCGGGTCGAGGCCGAGCTCCACCATCGCGGTGACGATCATGCCGGTCGAGGTGGTCTTGCCGTGGGCACCCGCGACCGCGACGAGGCGGTGCTCGGCGATCAGGGCGGCGAGGGCCTGGGAGCGGTGCAGCACCGGCAGACCACGCCGCTGCGCCTCGAGGAGTTCCGGGTTGTCCGGCCAGAGTGCACTGGTGACGACGATCGTGTCCGCGTCGCCGACGTTCGCCGCGTCGTGACCGATGTGCACGTCCGCGCCGAGCTCGCGCATCGTGCCGGTGGTGGCGGTCTCGCGGGAGTCGCTCCCGGTGACGCGGTGGCCGGCGGCGAGGAACATCCGGGCGATGCCGCTCATGCCGGAGCCGCCGATGCCGACGAAGTGCACGGTGCCGAGGTCGTCCGGGATCGGCTGCGTCAGGTCCGGCTTGATGGTCATGGTTCCTCCGTGGTGCTGGCGGCGTCGAGGACGAGGTCGGTCATCCGGTCGGCGCCGTCGCGGTGTCCGACGCTGCCGGCCCGGACCGCCATGTCGGCGATGCGGGCGCGGTCCTGCAGCATGCTCAGCAGCTGGAACGTCACCCAGTCCTGGTCGAATTCCTCGTCCGCGACGAGGAGTGCTCCCCCGGCCCCGACGACGTCCTTCGCGTTGTGCCGCTGCTCGCCGTTGCCGACAGGGTACGGCACCAGGACGCTCGGCAGCCCGACGGCGGTGAGCTCGCAGACCATGCCGGCGCCGGCGCGCGAGACCACGAAGTCGGACGCCGCGTACGCCAGGTCCATCCGGTCGCAGTACTGCAGCACGTGGTACCCGTCGAGGTCGCTCGGGCCGATGTCCGAGTTGCCGCCGACGACGTGCAGGACCTGCCACCCGGCGCCGACGATCGCGGCAGCCGAGCGGTTCACCGTGCGGTTGATGCTCCGCGCGCCGGACGATCCGCCGGTCACCAGCAGCACCGGGCGCGACGGGTCGAGGCCGAACTCGGCGAGGCCCTCGGCACGGCTCGCGCGGCGGTCGAGCGACTCGATCTCACGACGGAGCGGCATGCCGACCACCCGGCCGTGGCGGAGACGCGTGTTCGAGAACGTCACACCGACGTGGTTCGTGAGGAACGCGGCCAGGCGGTTCGCCAGCCCGGGCTTCGCGTTCTGCTCGTGCACGACGATCGGCGTGCCGGTGCGCCGGGCCGCGATGTACGCCGGGGCGGCCGCGTACCCGCCGACGCCGAGGACGACCTCGATCTCGTGCTCGCGGATGAGCTGCTCGGTGCGCTTGACCGCGCCGGCGAAGCGCCGTGGGAACCGCAGTGCCGCGGCGTTGGGCTTCCGCGGGAACGGCAGCCGCGGGATCGTCAGGAGCTCGTAGCCGCGCATCGGGACGAGGCGGGACTCGAGGCCCTCGGCGGTGCCCAGGACGAGCACCTCGGCGTCGGGCTCGCGCTCGGTCAGCCGGTCGGCGACCGCGAGCAGCGGGTTGACGTGACCGGCGGTGCCGCCGCCGGCGAAGAGGTACTTGCTCACCGCAGTGTTCCGTTCATGGTGGGGCTGGGGAGGCGGCCGGTGCCGGCACCGGTGCCGGTGCCGGTGCCGCCGGTGGTGGTGCCGGTGGTGCCGTTCTTGCCGGGCAGGTCGCGGGCGAAGGAGAGCACGACGCCGATCGCGACGAGGGTCATGATGAGCGCGGAGCCACCGGCCGAGATGAGTGGGAGCGGGACGCCGAGGACCGGCAGCAGGCCGAGCACCACCGCGATGTTCACGAGCGCCTGGCCGATGATCCACACCATGACGCCACCGGTGACGGTCTTGACGAAGGGGTCGTTCGACTGGCGGATGATCTTCACCATGCCGATCGCGAGCACCACGAAGAGCGCCAGCACGACGACGGCGCCGATGAGACCGAGCTCCTCGCCGATGATCGCGAAGATGTAGTCGTTGTCGGCCTCGGGCAGCCAGGACCACTTCGCCTTCGAGTTGCCGAGCCCGACCCCGAACACACCGCCGGACGCCAGCGCCCACATGCCGTGGACGGGCTGCCAGCAGAGGTCCTGGTACTGGTTCGAGTCGCTGCAGCCGGAGAGCCACGCGCTGATGCGGACCGATCGGGAACTCGACGCCATCGTGACGAACGGCAGCACGACCGCGATCGTGCCGAGGACGACGAGCAGGTGCTTCGCCCGGGCACCGCCGACGTAGAGGCCGCCGAGCACCAGCAGCACCATGATCATCGCGGTGCCCTGGTCACCGCCGAGGAGGACGAGCCCGAGCGACACGAGGGCGGCGATCCCGATCGGGATGAAGACCTCTTTCCAGTCGTCGAGCTTGTCCCGCTTGACGTACATGATCGCGCCGACCCCGAGGGCGAGCGCGAGCTTCAGCACCTCGGACGGCTGCGCGGTGAACGACCCGAGCCCGATCCAGTTCCGGTTGCCCTGCACGTCGATGCCGAGCGGCGTGAACACGAGCAGCTGGAAGACCAGGCCGATGCCGAGGATGCGCATCGCCCACTTCCGCCACATCCGCGCCGGCACCCGGCTGGCGACGAGCATGAGCGGGACACCGAGGATGGCGTAGAGGCCCTGCCGGGACGCGGCGCCGAAGAAGTCGTGCGTGGCGGCGTACTGCTCGACGCTCGACGACGACAGCACCATGACGACGCCGAACACGACGAGGAACAGGGTGACGCCGAGGATCGTGTAGAAGGTGCTCGACTCGGCGATGAAGACGTTCTTGACCGCGACGACGGCGCCGTTGGTGCGGCGGGCCGGCGGCTGCATGCCCGCGGTCCGCGGCTCGGCGGTCGCACCGGCGCCGCGCCCGGCGGCACCGCGCCCGTCGGCGCTGCGCCCCTCGCCGCGTCCGTCCCCGCTACGGCCGCTCGCCCGGAAGTCCGTCGGTGTCGCCATCGGCGTTGCCTCCCAGGTGCTCGTTGACCGCCGCCGCGAATCGACGCCCCCGGTCCGCGTAGGAGCCGAACTGGTCGAACGACGCTGCAGCCGGGGCGAGGAGGACCGTGTCGCCCGGCCTCGCGACCGATGCGGCATGCCGGACCGCCTCGGGCATGACCTGATCAGTGTCCGCTGCTTCGACCTGCAGGACGGGCACCCCGGGCGCGTGTCGCGCGAATGCCTCGAGCACGGGGCCGCGATCGGTCCCGATCACCACGACACCGCGGACGTCGGGCCCGAAGCGCTCGACGAGTCCGTCGATGTCGACGCCCTTGAACAGCCCGCCGACGATCCACACGACCTTGTCGAACGCGGACAGCGACGCGGTCGCCGCGTGCGGGTTGGTGGCCTTGGAGTCGTCGACCCAGGTGATGCCGTCGGCGGTCGCGACGAGCTCGGTGCGGTGGTGGTCCGCCCGGAACCCGACCACGGCGGCACGGATCGCGCTCGGCTGCACGGCGGCCGCCCGGGCGAGAGCCGCGGCGGCGAGCACGTTCATCGTCATGTGCGGGCTGGCGAGACCCGCTGTCTCGAGGTCGGCGACGGTCGCGAGCTCGAGCGCGCTGTTCTGCCGGTTCTCGGTGAAGGCACGGTCGCAGAGGACGTCCTCGACGACCCCGACGTCGCCGGGTGCCGGGATGCCGGGCGTGAACCCGACGGCACGACAGCCCTCGACGACGTCGGCTTCTTCGACCATGTGCCGGGTGACCTCGTCGGTGGCGTTGTAGACGCACGCCATCACGGTGCGCTCGTAGACCTTGGCCTTCGCCGCCCGGTACGCCTCGGCGGAGCCGTGCCACTCGAGGTGGTCGTCGGCGATGTTGAGGCAGGCGCTCGCGAGCGGCACCACGGCCCCGTCGCCGGTGGTCGGCATGTAGTGCAGCTGGTGGCTGGAGAGCTCGACGACCAGGACGTCGAAGCCGTCCGGGTCGCGGACGACGTCGAGCACGGGCACGCCGATGTTGCCGCAGGCCACGGCGCGCAGGCCGCCGGCCTCGAACATGGCGGTCGTGAGCTGCGTCGTGGTGGTCTTGCCGTTCGTGCCGGTGATCGTCACCCACGGGGCGGCGACCGGGCCGCGCACGACCTTGTCCCGCACCCGCCAGGCGAGCTCGATGTCACCCCAGACGACACTGTTCGCGACGGACCACTCGACGGTCGCGTTGTGCGGCGGCAGGCCCGGCGAGACGATCACGACGTCCGGCGCTTGCGTCTCGAGCGCGGCGGGGACCGTGTCGAGCGGGGTGCGTTCGAACCGCGCTCCGATGACGTCCAGCAGCTCGATCGTGTCGGCCGGCCCGTCGGGCGCGTACACCGTCACGGCGCTGCCGAGCTCCACCAGGGTGTCGGCGACCGAGAAGCCGGTCGAACCCAGGCCGAGCACGGCGACGTTCAGGCCCCGCCAGCCCTCGGAGTACCAGCTGTCGAGACCCTGCAGACGGACGTCATCCAACGCGTGCGATCCATTCGAGGTAGAAGAGCCCGACACCGGCCGCGACGCAGAGCCCCGCGATGATCCAGAACCGGACGACGACGGTCACCTCGGCCCACCCCTTCAGCTCGAAGTGGTGGTGCAGCGGACTCATCCGGAAGATCCGCTTGCCGTGGGTGATCTTGAAGTACGCCCGCTGCAGGATGACCGAGCCGGTGACGATGAAGAACAGGCCGCCGATGAGGACGAGCAGGAGTTCGGTGCGGCTGAGGATGGCGAGGCCGGCCAGGGCGCCGCCGAGGCCGAGCGAGCCGGTGTCGCCGAGGAAGATCTGCGCCGGCGAGGTGTTGTACCAGAGGAAGCCGATCAGGCCACCGCACACCGCCGCCGCGACGACCGCCAGGTCGAGCGGGTTCGTCACGGTGTAGCAGGCGTGCTCGGTGCTCGCGTCGAGCCGGGCGCTGCCGCACAGCTGGTTCGACTGCCAGAAGCCGATGATCACGTACGAGCCGATCGCCAGGATGCTCGACCCGGTGGCGAGCCCGTCGAGGCCGTCCGCCACGTTCACGCCGTTCGACGTCGACACCGTCAGCAGGACGATCCACGCCAGGAACAGGATCGTGCCGATCACGGTCCCGAGGGCCATGAAGTCGAGCCACGGGATGTCCCGGATCGCCGAGACCATGGTCGACGCCGGCGGCTTGCCGTTCGCCGTCGGGACGACGAGGGCGATGGTGGCGAAGATCACGCCGACGATGACCTGCCCGAGGACCTTCGCCCAGCCGCCGAGCCCCAGACTGCGCTGCCGGCGGACCTTCAGGAAGTCGTCGATGAAGCCGACGAACCCGAGACCCACCATGAGGAACAGCACGAGCAGGCCCGAGAGCGTGATCGAGTCGCGGCCGACCAGGTGGCCGACGAAGTAGCCGAGCACCGCGCCGATGATGAGGACGATGCCGCCCATCGTCGCCGTGCCACGCTTCGTGTGGTGCGACTGCGGACCGTCGTCGCGGATGAACTGTCCCCACCCGAGACGGTGGAACAGCTTGATGAACAGCGGCGTGAGCAGCAGTGTGAACACCAGCGACACGGCGCCGGCGATCAGGAGCGCGATCATTCGGGGACACCTCCGAGGCGGTCGCCGAGGAATCGCAGTTCGGCGGACTTCGAGGACTTGACGAGGACGACGTCGCCGGGGCGGAGCATGTCCTGCAGTTGGTGGACGGCGTCGTCGACGTCCTCGATGAACACGGACTCGCCGTCCCACGATCCCTCGAGGGTGGCGGCCTGGTGGATCGGCATCGCGCCGCGGCCGACGACCACGAGCTGCCCGATGCCGAGACGGACGACGAGCCGACCGATGCGGTCGTGCTCCTCCGTCGAGTACTCGCCGAGCTCGGCCATCTCGCCGAGCACGGCCACGGTCCGCTCCCCCGGACGCACGATCTGCGCCAGGGTGCGGAGAGCCGCCGCGGTGGAGTCCGGTGACGCGTTGTACGCGTCGTTGATGACGGTCACGCCCTCCGGGCCGCCCTGGAGGAGCTCCATCCGCCAGCGCTCGGCGCGCGTCATCGACGCGAGCGCCTCGGCGCCGGTGGCGAGGGGGACGCCCCACAGGTGGGCCACCGTGAGCGCCGCGGACGCGTTCATCGCGTGGTGCTCACCCAGGATCACGAGGCGGACGTCGACGCTCTCGGGGAGGTGATCCGTGCCTCCAGGCATGGTGGGGTCGGCAGACCGGCTGCGGTCTGCGGACTCGTCGCCCGCATGCCGGACGGGAGGCGCGGTGAGCGTGAAGCGGGTGCCGCTGCGGTCCGTCTCGATGCCGGTGATGCGGTAGTCGGCGTCCGCCGACGTGCCGAAGCCGACCACGTGCGCGGCCGTGAGGTCGCGCATCGACGCGACACGGTCGTCGTCGACGTTGAGGAGGGCCGTCGCGGTGGCCGGGAGGTCGGTGACCATCTCGGACTTCGCGCGCTGCGTCGCCTCGATGCCGCCGAACTCGCCGGCGTGCGCCAGACCCACCTTGAGGACGACGCCCACGTCGGGCTCGGCGATCGAGACGAGCTTCGCGATGTGCCCGACGCCGCTCGCGCCCATCTCGACGACGAGGTAGCGGGTGTCGTGCGTGATGCGGAGCATCGAGATCGGTGCGCCGACGTGGTTGTTGAACGAGCCCTGCGGCGCGACGGTCGCACCGTGCTGCTCGAGGATCGTGCGGAGCATGTTCTTCGTGCTCGTCTTGCCGTTCGAGCCGGTGATGCCGACGACCTTGAGCTGCGCGGGGCGCCCCTCGGCGTCGACGCGGTCGGCGCTCGACGCGCGGACGCGGGCGACGACCTCGTGCGCGAGGGCGGCCAGGGCGGCGTAGCCGTCGGCGACGACGATCTGGGCCGTCGGTGCGTCGGCGGTCTGCGCCGCGTCGGCGGTCTGCGCGGCGTCGGCCGGCAGCGTCGCGTTGGTCGGCAGCTCGGTCGCACGCTCGGTGATGACGAGCGCCGCACCGGCCTCGACCGCGTTCGGCACGAAGCGGTGGCCGTCGGTCTCCTCGCCGAGGAGCGCGAAGAACACACTTCCGGGGCCGACGAGGCGCGAGTCGGTTTCGACGCTGCCGTCGACGACACGCTCCGGCGCACCGCTGACGAGCTCGCCGCCGACCGCGGACGCGATCTCGGCGAGGGTCAGGGCGATCATCGGATCTCCTCCGCCGGACCGGAGTTCGGCTCCCAGCCGGCCTCGCGGAGGGCCTGTCGGGCCTCGTCGCGTGCCGAGTACGGGGTGCGGACGCCCGCGATGTCGCGGTAGTCCTGGTGCCCGGGACCGGCCCAGAGGATCGAGTCGCCCTCGCCGAGCAGGCTCACGGCCGTGCGGATGGCTGCCTCGGGCGGGCTGACCTCGTAGAGCTCGTGGTCCGGGTAGGCCGCGCGCGCAGCGTCGACCAGCGTCTTCCGGATCGACGCGGCGTCCTCGAAGCGGGGGTGGTGGTCGGTGACCACGAGGATGTCCGAGCCGGCGGCGGCGATGCGGGCCATGTCGGCGCGCTTCGTCTTGTCGCGGTCACCGTCGGCGCCGAACAGCATGAGGACCTTGCCGGGGGTGAACTGGCGCACCGCTGCGAGGGTGTTCTCGAACGCGTCGGGGCTGTGGCCGAAGTCGACGTAGACGCTCGGGCCGGTGTCGCCGGAGACCCGCTCGGTGCGACCCGGGAGGTAGCACTCGATGGCGGAGACCGGGCGGTGTTCGCCGTGCTCGCTGCTCTCGTCCGCGTAGCGGCGGTGGTTGCTCTCCAGCGCGTGCGCGATGGCACCGAGCTCGAAGCCGCCCTCGACGAGCATGACGATGGCGAGTGCCGCGTTGGCGGCCATGTGCCAGCCGATGAGCGGCACACGGGTGGTGAGCTCGCGCCCCTCGGGGCCGGTCAGCCGGAACTCGGTGTACGCGGCGTGGGCCGCGACGATGTCGACGTGCCACTCGGCCTCGACGTCGGGGTGCACCGTGATGGTCGTCACCGGGATCCGGGAGTCCTGCACCACGCGGTGGCCCCAGTCCGTGTCGAGGGAGACGACGCCGCGGCGGGCGTGCTCCGGCTCGAACAGCGGGAGCTTCGCGTGGTAGTACTCCTCCATGTCGGCGTAGTCGTCGAGGTGGTCGTGCGACAGGTTCGTGAAGGCCGCGACGTCGAAGACGATGCCGTCGACGCGGTGCCGGCTGAGGGCCTGGGCACTCACCTCGACGGCGACCGCGCGGACCTCGCTCTCGCGCATCCGGGCGAGCAGGGCGTGCATCTCGCTGGCCTCAGGCGTGGTCAGGCGGCTCGTGACGCTGAGCGTGCCGATGTGGCGCTCCGCCGTCGAGCTCAGGCCGGTGACCAGGCCGAGCTGCTTGAGGATCCCCTCGAGGATGTACGACGTGCTCGTCTTGCCGTTCGTGCCGGTGACGGCGAACAGCTGCGGCAGGTCGGTGGCCTCGTCGGGGTGCGTGCGGTAGACCCACGCGGAGACGTCGCCGAGCGCCGCACGGGGGTCGTCGACCACGAGCACCGGCAGCCCCGAGGGCTCGGCCAGGGCGACGCCGTCGGCATCGGTCAGCACCGCGACGGCACCGCGCTCGGCAGCCTCGGCGGCGAACTGCGCACCGTGCCGGTTCGCTCCGTGCACACCGACGAAGAGGTCACCCGGCTGCACCTCGGTGGCGCTCAGCGTCACGCCGGTCGTCTCGACGGCGTCGAGCGAACCGACGACACGCAGACCGAACGCGTTCGCGAGTTCGGCCACGGCCCTCGGGGTCGGGTGTTCGGGTCGGAGGACCGGGGGGATCCGTGCGGACAACTGCTCCTTCTTCCTCACCACGTGGACGGGACGGCCTACCAGGTTGAGGGGTAGGTCCGTGCCTGCGTCGTGGAGGGGGCTACTCGGTACTTCTCGAGCACCTGGGACATGAGAGTGCGGAACGCCGGAGCCGCTCCACTGGACCACTTGTTGGCCTGCGGCTTCGTGAACGTCACCGTGACAACATACTGGGGGTCCTCGGCGGGTGCCATTCCGGCCACCGACGTGATGCGCTGCGAGCCGTAGCCCTTGGAGCCCTCGGCCACCTCGGCCGTTCCGGTCTTCGCGGCGATGTTGTAGCCGGAGATGGGCTTCATCCCCACCAGGGTGCCGCCTGTGACCACGCTCTGCAGCATGTCGGTCACCTGCGTGGCGGCGTTCGCGGACACGACACGCGTCCCCTGCACGTCGGGCGCGTCGATCGTCTTGCCGTCGGCCGTCTCGCAGCCCTTCACGAAGTGCAGCGGGATCCGGACACCGTCGTTCGCCAGGGTCTGGAAGATGCTCGCGACCTGGACGGCGGTCGTCGAGATGCCCTGGCCGAACATCGAGTTGATGTTCGTCTGCTGGTCCCAGTTCGGGCTCGTGCCGTAGTCCATCGACGGCTGGCCCGGGTAGTCGATCGCCGACTCCGGCTCGAACAGCCCGAACTTCTGCATGTACTCGTACCGCTGCTGCGCGGTCAGCCGGGAGCCCAGCTCCGTGATGCCGACGTTCGACGAGTCGCGGAGGATGCCGGTCAGCGTGAGGTTCTCGGTGGGGTGGAACTCGGAGTCGTGGATCGTGCCGCCCCAGGGGAACGAGCGCGAGTACGGCACGACGGCCTGGTCGGTCGGGCTCGACTTGCCCCGGTCGATGAGCGCAGCGGCGATGGCGGCCTTGATCGTGGAGCCGGGCTCGTACGTCGCCGTCAACGCCCGCGAGCTGTAGGCGCCCTTGTCGGTGGTCGCGTCGACGTCGTTCGGGTCCACCGTCGGGTAGTCCGCCACCGCGAGGAGCTCGCCCGTCTTCACGCTCGTGACCGTCGCGGTCGCCGACTCGGCCTGCAGCTCCTTGGCCGCCGACGCGATCGTCTGCTGCGCCATGTACTGCAGGTCGCTGTCGATCGTCGTCTCGAGCGTCCCGCCGTCCTTGGCCTTCTTCGTGGTCACCGTGCTGCCGGGGAGCTGCACGCCGTCCTCGCCGCGTTCGTAGGTCTCGGAGCCGTTCGAACCCGCCAGGCACTTGTCGTAGGCGTACTCCAGGCCGGCCTGGGCACCGTCCGTGCCCATGAAGCCGGTGAGGTTGCCGGTGGTCGCGGCCGTCGGGTAGACGCGGGACGCCTGCTGCTCCTTGTAGATCCACGGGATCCCGAGCGCCATCACCGCCTCGTAGTGCTTCACGTCGAGCCCCTTGACCAGGTACGCGAAGTCCGACCTCGGGTTCGCGGCGATGTTCTTCTGCATGGTCCCGACGTCGCCACCGGACGCCTTCGCCAGCGCGGCGAGGGCGGTGTCGACCGTGACCTCCTTCACCCGGGTGCCGCCGAGCTTGCCCGTGAACTTCTTCACGAGTCGGGGGGCGGTCGTGATGTTGTAGCGGGTGACGCTGTCGGCGAGTTCGGTGCCGTTCCGGTCGACGATCGAGCCCCGGGTGCCGTAGATCGTCACCGGGATGCTGCGCTTCGCCTTCGACTGCTCGTTGAGGTCGGCGGCCTGCACGACCTGGATGTCCACGAGTCGGATCACGAAGACCGCCACGAGGGCGATCACGGCGATGATCACGACGCTGTAGCGCAGTCGTCGGTTGCGGATCGTCTTCGTCACGCGGTGCGGTCCTTCCCGGGGTGGTGCGGTGGCGCCGGGTGCGGTGGCGCGGAGGTGCTGCGGTGCCCTCGGTCAGGGCTCCACGAGCCCGCAGGTCACCGGGTGGAGGGGGCCTGGAGCTGGTTCGGGTCGGACTCTACGTCGGCGGTGGAGGAAGCCCCGGTCGACGCGCTGGCGGCGGCGGTCTTCTCAGCGTCGGACGTCGACGTCGCCTTCGCGTCGCTGCCCGTCGTGGACCCGCTCTCCTTGCTGCTCGACGTGTCGCCCTGCTTCGCGGCGAGGGGCACGTCGGCCAGCAGCGAGTTCGGCACCTGGTTCTCGGTGCTCGCCGTCGCCTGGTCCGCGACCGCCGGGGTCGGCGTGCCGTACACGCGGCCGGTCTTCGGGTCGAGGTACACCGGCGTCGCGTTCGCGATCATCCCGAGGGCCTGGGCGTTGCGGGCCAGGTTCTGCGGCGAGTCGAGGACGCGCAGTTCCTCGGACAGCGACTGCTGCGTCCGGGCGAGGTTCGTCTGCTCGGTGCCCAGCGAGTTGAGCGTGTAGGCGCCCTGGCTGAGCACCATGCTGATGCCGAGCTGCGCGAGCAGCAGGATGCCGAGCGCAGCGACCGCGACGACGGCGTACGCGATCCGCGGGCGTGCGCGGCGCTGGGCCCTGGTCGGGGTGACCTCGACGAGTTCCGGACGCTCGCGTCGGCTCGGGCGAGGAGCCCGCGACGGTGCGACGGCGGGGTCGATGAGTGCGAGGTTCGTGCTCATGTCACTTCCGGATCCGCTCGGCCGCGCGCAGGCGCACGGGGGTTGCTCGGGGGTTGGCGGCGCGTTCGGCCTCGTCGGCCAGCTCGGCGCCCTTGACGACCAGGGAGAACGTGGGGGCGTGCTCGGGGAGCTCCACCGGCAGGTCCGCCGGGGCGCTCGACTTCGTCCTGGCGGTGAGTGCCCGCTTGACGATCCGGTCCTCGAGCGACTGGTACGACTCGACGACGATCCGGCCACCGACGGCGATCGCGTCGAGCGCTGCCGGGATCGCCCGCTCGAGGACGCTCAGTTCGGCGTTGACCTCGATGCGGAGCGCCTGGAACACCCGCTTGGCGGGGTGTCCCTGGCGCTGGATCGCCACCGGGGTCGCGTCGTGGAGGACCTGGACCAGGTCGCCGGACATCTCGAACGGTGCCGTCGCCCGTCGCTCGACGATCGCCCGGGCGTAGCGGCCGGCGAGCTTCTCCTCGCCGTAGCGCTGGAAGATCCGGCGCAGCTCACCCTCGTCGTAGGTCGCGAGGACGTCGGCTGCGGTCTGCCCCTCGGTCCGGTCCATCCGCATGTCGAGCGGCGCGTCCTGGCTGTACGCGAAGCCGCGCTCGGCCCGGTCGAGCTGCAGTGAACTGACGCCGAGGTCGAACAGGACGCCGTCGACCTCGGTCAAGCCCTCGCCCTCGATCGCCTCGACGATGCCGTCGTACACGGTGTGCACCAGGCGGACGCGGTCACCGAAGCGGGCGAGGCGGTCCCCCGCGATGCCCAGGGCGTCGGTGTCGCGGTCGAGGCCGATCAGGGTCAGCTCCGGGAACCGCTCGAGCAGCCCCTCGGAGTGGCCGCCCATGCCGAGCGTGGCATCGACGACGACCTTGCCGGGGCCCTCGAGGGTCGGCGTGAAGAGGTCGACGATGCGCTCGAGCATCACCGGGGTGTGCGGGAACTTCGGAGTCTCGTTCTCGGCCATGTGCAGCCCCTCGTCTCCTGGGCCGCGGGTCCGGATCCCCATCCATGCGACCTGACACCGGGGAAGGTGTGTCAGGGCGGACGGCTGGGAGTCCCGATCCACGGATCAGAAGATCCCCGGGATCACCTCCTCGTCGTTGTCGGCGAAGCCCTCTTCGACCTCTGCGTAGTAGGCCTCCCACGCGGGGGTCGACCAGATCTCGGCACGGTCACCGCTGCCGATGACCGTCAGGTCCCGCTCGAGCCCCGCGTACTCGCGGAGGTTCTGCGGGATGGTGACGCGGTTCTGCTTGTCGGGCTGTTCCGCGCTCGCTCCGGAGAGGAACAGGCGCATGTAGTCCCGGGTGCGCTTCGAGGTCATCGGAGCAGTGCGGATCCGCTCGTGCAGTTGCTCGAACGTGTCCGCGCTGTAGACGACGACGCAGCGCTCCTGCCCGCGGGTCATCACGAGTCCCCCGGACAGTTCGTCCCGGAACTTGGCGGGGAGGATCACGCGACCCTTCTCGTCGAGCTTCGGGGCATGGGTACCGAGCAGCACGTCGGGCCTCCCCTCCGCTCCACCGGACCGTTGTGTGCACCACTTTACTCCACTCCCCTCCCCAGGCCCAGGAAATCGCTCCCCGAATCGCCATCGTGCCCCGTACTGGGGGCGAGCGAGCCTCTAGAACCTCGGACGATGGCCCGGACTTCCGCGGATCCGCGGGCAGGTGGAGCAGCGTGGAGGAAGTGGAGCGAAGTGGAGGACTTTCGCAGCCTCCGGAGCCCGCGGACGGCGCGGCGGCGCTCCGCACGGTGCGCACCCCGTCACTCGGTGCGGGGTTCCGCGCCCCGTGCGGTGCCACACCCCCGCACCGACCGACGCAGGACGCACCGGGTGGCGAACGTCGCGCCGTGCGTCCGACGTCGCGTCACCACCCGGCACCGCTGCGAGCGACACGTCTCGCGACCTCGGCACAGCCCCCGGCGCCCGCCCGCCCGCGCCCGCGGCGCTCCGCACGGTGCGCGCTCCGTCACTCGGTGCGGGGTTCCGCGGCCCGTGCGGTGCCACAACTCCGCACGGACCGACGCAGGACGCACCGGGTGGCGAACGTCGCGCCGTGCGTCCGACGTCGCGTCACCACCCGACACCGCTGCGAGCGACACGTCTCGCGACCTCGGCACAGCCCCCGGCGCCCGCTCGCCCACGCCCGCGGCGCTCCGCACGGTGCGCGCTCCGTCACTCGGTACGGGGTTCCACGCCCCGTGCGGTGCCACAACCCCGCACGGACCGACGCACGACGCACCGGTTCGCGAACGTCGCACCGTGCGTCCGACGCCGCGTCACCACCCGCCGGCCGGGAGGCCCCTTGCGGCCCCGCCCCGCACCTCCCGTCCGTCCCGCCAGGTGTCCAGGGCACGCGCCCCCGAAACACAGAACGGGGCCGGTCCCGAAGGACCGACCCCGTGGAGGAGTGTGGAGAGCGGGTTAGCTCTGGTCGTTCCGCTTGTCCCAGCGGTCGTTCATCCGGTCCATGAAGGACCCGGACCCGCCGGTGCTCGGACGCGACGGCCCGCCGGACGAGGACCCGCTGGCCCGAGGCGTCTTCGCCTTGGCCTTGGGAGCGCGCATGCCGGGCCGCAGTGCGAACAGCACCCCGGCGAGCATCACGACGAACCCGAGGATCCCGATGAGCGGCTGGCGGAGGACCAACCCGACGATGACGATCGCCACGCCCGCGAGTGCTCCGAGCACGCCGAGCGTGATCGACGTGTAGGACGGTCGTCCCTGGCGGCGTGTGACGCGCGCCACGAAGTCGGAGTCATTCTGGTAGAGGCTCCGCTCCATCTCTTCGAGGAGTCGCTGCTCTTGCTCCGAGAGTGGCATCTGTGTTCCCTCTGTTCCTGGGATCGACGCGTGGTTGAGGTGGGTCGAGTCTACGACTCGACCACTCCACTAGGGTAGGCACTGTGGCTGAGAGTACGCGATTAGTGGACCTCGTCTCGGCGCGGATCGATCGAGCACTGGACGAGCAGCGCGAACGCCTCGCTGCGATCAGTCCCGACCTCGCGCCGTTCGACGAGTACGCACGGGAT
The DNA here is from genome assembly GCF_900101675.1 of Curtobacterium sp. UNCCL20. Lineage (GTDB taxonomy): Bacteria > Actinomycetota > Actinomycetes > Actinomycetales > Microbacteriaceae > Curtobacterium. The sequence continues at coordinate 389,978 of NZ_FNKG01000004.1, forward strand.
CTGCTGTCCGGCGGGAAGCGCTTCCGGGCGCTGTTCTGCTACTGGGGATGGCAGTCCGTGGCCGGACGTTCGGGCTCGTTCGACCCGCTGGCGGAGGGCTCCCGGCAGACCACCGCCGAGGCGATCGTCACGGTGGCAGCGGCGCTCGAGGTCTTCCACGCGGCGGCCCTCGTCCACGACGACATCATGGACCGGTCGGACACCCGTCGTGGGCGTCCGGCAGCGCACCGTCGCTTCGAGTCGCTGCACGAGCAGTCCGGCTGGGTCGGTGACCGCGGCCTCTACGGCACGAACTCGGCCCTGCTCCTCGGCGACCTCCTGCTCTCGCTGAGCGACGCGGTCTTCGACGAGGGCCTCGCGCTCCTCGACCCCGCCCGGGCCCGGATCGTCCGCCAGGAGTTCCACACGATGCGCCTCGACGTCACGGCCGGGCAGTACCTCGACGTGCACGAGGAGACCGCGTGGCCGTCCATCGACGAGGCCGAGCACCTCGTCCGGGCGCAGCGCGTCATCGTCTTCAAGTCGGCGAAGTACTCGGTCGAGGCCCCGCTCGTCATCGGCGCGCTGGTGGCCGGGGCGACGGATGCGCAGCTCGAGGGACTCCGGGCCTTCGGCCTCCCCCTCGGCGTGGCCTACCAGCTCCGCGACGACATGCTCGGCGTGTTCGGTGACCCGTCGGTCACCGGCAAGCCCGCCGGCGACGACCTCCGCGAGGGCAAGCGCACCGTCCTCATCGCATCTGCCCGCAAGACGCTGGCGAGCGGCCCCCGGCAGCTCCTCGACGAGCTCCTCGGTGATCCGGACCTCGACGAGGCGCAGGTGCAGATGCTCCGCGCGACCCTCACCGAGTCCGGTGCCGTGGCAGCGGTGGAGCGGTCGATCGACCGGCACGTGCAGCGCGCGAAGGCCGCGATCGAGGCGGCTCCGCTGACCCCGTCGGCGCGCGAGCAACTGGTGTCGCTGGCCGACACGGTCAGCCGCCGGGTCGCGTAGACGCGGCAGACGCCCGAGACCTGACCGACGACGGCCTGGAGGCGCGGTACCGGTTGGCACCGCGCCTCCAGGCCGTCGGTGGGTCCGGTCTCCGGAAGATCCGTGGGTCTGGTCGAGCGCTGGTTCTGGTCGAGCGCTGCGGTCGCGCTACAGGAGCGACTGGGCCACGCGACGGACCTCGGCCTTGCGGCCGGCGCGCAGCGCGGCGATCGGCGAGGTGCCGAGCGCGTCCTCGACGGAGAGCATCCAGCGGACTGCCTCGTCGTCGGAGAAGCCGTTGTCGGCGAGGACCATGAGGGTCCCGCGCACCTCCGGCAGCGGCTCGGCGTCGTCGAGGAACTCGACCGGCACACGGAGGACGCCGTCGACACGGGCGGGCAGCAGCGTCTTCTGCTCGAACAGGCGGTGGATGCGGCCGGGGCTCACCCCGAGGAGGTCCACCAGGTCGGGGACGGTCAGCCACCGCTCGGAAAGGGTCGTGTCATCGATGGGTGCGGCACTCACCTGCCCCATGTTGCCAGAGTGCCGGGGAGCCGGACACCGCCTCGTTCGTCACATTCGTCACACACACAACATCTGACTCTCTGGTTGACTTGGGAATCAGCCCATGCCAGCGTTGCAGCACCTGTGAGTGCGCACGCACGCGCACGGCTCACCGCAAGGACAGGAGACACCCGTGGACAACGCTGCAGACGAAGACGCCCGGCGCGCACGATCCGCCCGGTTCGCCACCATGCCCATCGTCCTCGCCGGGACGATCGCGGTGACCGCGGGACTCACCGGTCCGGTGGCTCACGCCGAGCCCCACCACGAGGACGACAGCAACCACAAGCGGCACGTCGACGACCGCGCCGTCTCGGACCGCAACGTCGGTGACCGTCCCGTCTTCAGCGCCGCGGTCGCCCGCCCGGCCGAGACGACCGTCACCACGGTCGCCGCGACATCGAGGCCCGCCGCCGCCGCGCCCGTCACGTACGTCGTACGCCAGGGCGACACCGTGTCGGGCATCGCCGCCCGCTACGGTCTCTCCGCGCAGGAGGTCCTCGTCCGCAACGGCCTCGGCTGGAACACGATCATCCACCCCGGGCAGACGCTGCACCTGGCGTCGACGCCCGCCGTGCGCACCGCCTCCACGTCGTCGGCGTCCGCCACGGGCAGCTACCACGTGAAGTCGGGCGACACCGTGTCGGGCATCGCGTCCCGCGTCGGCGTGTCGACCTCGGCGCTCCTCAGCGCGAACCGGCTGTCGCAGCGTTCGGTGATCTACCCCGGACAGACGCTCCGGGTGCCGACGGCCGGGTCGAGCGCGCCGGTCGCAGCGTCGTCGGGTTCGTCGTCCGCATCGTCGGCCGCCGCGTCCTCGTCACGCGCCGGCAGCGTGAAGATCGGCACCGGCGACACCATCGCGTCGATCGCCGCCGCGCACGGCGTCTCGGTCTCGTCGCTCCTGTCGGCGAACGGCCTCACCTACACGAGCACGATCTACGCCGGCAAGACGCTCGTGCTCCCGGCGTCGGGCCCGTCGCTCTCCGCCGAACAGCGGGGCAACGCGGCCACGATCATCTCGGTCGGCCGTTCCCTCGGGGTCTCCGACCACGGCATCGTCGTCGCCCTGGCCGCCGCGATGCAGGAGTCAAGCCTCCGCAACCTGTCGCACGGCGACCGCGACTCGGTCGGCCTGTTCCAGCAGCGGCCGAGCCAGGGCTGGGGCTCCGCTGCAGCCCTGCAGGACCCGGCGACCGCAGCGAAGCTGTTCTTCACGGGGAACCCCGGAAAGACCCGCGGCCTGCTCGATGTCGCCGGCTGGTCGTCGATGAACGTGACCACGGCGGCGCAGGCCGTGCAGGTCTCGGCGTACCCGAAGGCGTACGCGCAGTGGGAGAAGACCGCGCAGAGTCTGCTGCGGTCGCTCTGAACCAGGGGGCACGCGCGGCCGCGCTCGCTCCGGCACGCCTGGCCGCGCCCGCGCGCCTGTCCGCCCGGCGGCCCCGCCTCATCCGCAAGATCGAGATTCGGTCACGGCCGGTGCGTCAGTGCGGTTCCGTGCAGTCCCGATTCGTAGAATGCCGCCGATGACCACCAACGCCGCCACGGACCCGATGATCGGTCGCATGATCGATCACCGGTACCGCGTACGCTCCCGCATCGCACGCGGGGGCATGGCGACGGTGTACCTCGCGACCGACGTCCGCCTCGAGCGACGCGTCGCGATCAAGATCATGCACGGGCACCTGGCGGACGACCAGGCCTTCCGGGAGCGCTTCATCCAGGAGGCCCGCTCCGCCGCCCGGCTGTCCCACCCCAACCTCGTCGGCGTGTACGACCAGGGTGCCGAGGACGACACCGCGTACATCGTGATGGAGTACATCCCCGGCATCACGCTCCGGGATCTCCTGCAGGAGCACCACGCCCTCACGCCCGAGCAGGCGACCGACATCCTCCGCGCCGTCCTCGCCGGTCTGGCCTCGGCCCACCGCGCGGGCATCGTGCACCGCGACCTGAAGCCCGAGAACGTCCTGCTCGCCGACGACGGCCGGATCAAGCTCGGCGACTTCGGTCTCGCCCGCGCCTCGACGCAGAACACCGCCACCGGCGCCGCACTCCTCGGCACGATCGCGTACCTCTCCCCCGAGCTCGTCACCCGCGGCGCCGCCGACTCCCGGAGCGACATCTACGCGCTCGGGATCATGCTCTACGAGATGCTCACCGGCGAGCAGCCCTACAAGGGCGAGCAGCCGATGCAGATCGCGTACCAGCACGCGAACGACACCGTGCCCGCGCCGAGCGCCGCCGTGCCGGGTGTCCCGCCGGAGCTCGACGACCTCGTCGCCTGGTCGACCGCGCGGAACCCCGACGACCGGCCGCGCGACGCCCGCGAGATGCTCGACCACATGGCGGGCAACCAGCAGCGCGCCACCGGGCAGTACCGCACCGCCGTGCTGCGCCCCGAGAACGCGACGGCGATCCTCCCGGCCGGCGCGGGGACCCCGGCGTCCGCCGACTCCGGTGACGCGACCACCATCCTCGAGCCCGCTGCGGCGCAGCAGCCGGCCGCACGCCCCGGACGGAACACGCCCGGGCCCCGGCGCACCGGTTCGCAGCCCGGAGCGCTCTCCCCCGCCGGGCAGCGTCTCGCCGACAAGTCAGCGAAGCGCCGGAAGCGCGGCTGGATCGTCCTGGCGATCGTGGTCTTCCTCGCGATCGTCGGCGGCACCATCGGCTGGGCGCTCGGCCCGGGTCCGTGGGGCAACGTCCGGATCCCCGAGGTCGCCGGCAAGTCGATCTCCCAGGCACGCCAGCTGCTCGAGGCACAGGGCCTGCACACCGCGAAGGCGACGAGCACGCGGTTCGACGCGGTCGTCGCGAAGGGGCAGGTCTCGACCACGAAGCCCGCCGCGAAGCGCGAGGTCCGGAAGGGCACCTCGGTGCAGATCGTCGTGTCGAACGGCCCGAAGATGATCGCCTTGCCCGCCATCGTCGGGCAGCCGATCTCCACCGTCACCGCGGCACTCGACGACGACTTCCAGCTGCAGGACGACCAGTACCAGTTCTCCGCCGACGCCCCGAAGGACACCGTCGTCGCCGCGACGGGCCTCGGCACCGACGGCACGACCGTCGACCTGTCGAAGGTCGAGACCTACGGTGAACGCGGCCCGGTCACCCTGACGGTGTCGCTCGGTCCGGTGCCCGACGTCGTCGGGAAGAACGTCGACCAGGCGACCGCAGCCCTCGATGCCGTCGACCTCACGCTGGGGTCCCAGGACGCCCGGTTCGACGACGACGTCCCGGAGGGACAGATCATCTCCGCGAAGGCCCAGGACGACCCAGCGGTCAAGGGCACCGCGATCGACGTCGTCGTGTCGAAGGGCCCGACGCCGATCACCCTGCCGGACGTGCACGGCAAGACCATCAACGAGGCCACCTCGACGCTCGACAACCTCGGGCTGAAGGTCGTCGTCCCCGACTGCACGAACATCCTCTGCGGCTTCTACGACTGGAAGTCGTCGCTGCCGGTGTCCTCGACGGACCCGGTCGCGGGCACCACCGTGCACCGCGGCGACACCATCACGCTCGCCTACGAGCAGTAGGCGGCCAGCCGCGCGCCGCCGGCCGCGGGCCGCGCGCCAGCCGCGCGCCGAGTCTCGGCCTGAGCGACAGTTCTCGTGCCGTCAGGCGCGAGGAGTGTCGCCTACCCCGAGTCTCGCGGCCCGGCCCGCGGGACCCGTGACGGGCACGAGACGCGCGCCCACGACGGACTGGAGGCACGGTGCCAGCTGGCACCGTGCCTCCAGTCCGTCAGTGCGGAGCCGAGTCTCGGGCTGGGCGACAGGTCTCGTGGACCGGCCCGCGAAACCTGTCGCTGGCCCCGAGTCTCGGCGCGGAGCCCCTACGCGCGCACGTACGGGTGCGCGCCGAGCTCCTCGGCCACGAGGAACGCGAGCTCGAGTGACTGCATGTGGTTGAGGCGCGGGTCGCACAGGGACTCGTAGCGGGTCGCGAGGGTCGCCTCGTCGATCTGCTCCGAGCCGCCCAGGCACTCCGTCACGTCGTCGCCTGTGAGCTCGACGTGCATGCCGCCCGGGTACGTGCCGACCTCGCGGTGGGCCTCGAAGAAGCCGAGGACCTCGTCCACGACGTCGTCGAAGCGGCGCGTCTTGTAGCCCGTCGGCGTCGTGAGCCCGTTGCCGTGCATCGGGTCCGTGACCCACAGCGGGTTGGCGTCCATGCCCTTGATCGCCTCGAGCAGCTTGGGCAGCTCGCCGCGGATCTTGCCGGCCCCCATGCGGGTGATGAACGTCAGTCGGCCGGGCTCGCGGTTCGGGTCGAGCTTGTCGACCAGGGCCTTCATGTCGTCCACCGTGGTCGTCGGGCCGAGCTTCACGCCGATCGGGTTCCGGACGCGCGACAGGAAGTCCACGTGGGCGCCGTCGAGGTCGCGGGTGCGCTCACCGATCCAGATGAAGTGCCCGGAGGTGTCGTACGCCTGGCCGGACCGGGAGTCGATCCGGGTCATCGGCCGCTCGTAGTCCATGAGCAGCCCCTCGTGCGAGGCGTAGAACTCGACGTGCTTCAGCTCGTCGAAGTCCGCACCGCAGGCGTCCATGAAGCGGATGGCGCGGTCGATCTCCTGCGCGAGGTGCTCGTAGCGGGCGTTCGCCGGGTTCGACGCGAAGCCCTTGTTCCACGAGTGCACCTGCCGGAGGTCGGCGAAGCCGCCCTGGGTGAAGGCACGGACGAGGTTCAGGGTCGACGCGGCCGTGTGGTAGCCCTGCACGAGGCGACGGGGGTCGGCCTGGCGCGACTCCGGCGTGAAGTCGTAGCCGTTCACGATGTCGCCGCGGTACGCCGGCAGCGTGACGTCGCCGCGGGTCTCGAAGTCGCTGGAGCGCGGCTTGGCGAACTGCCCCGCCATGCGGCCCATCTTGATGACGGGCGTTGACGCGCCGTACGTCAGCACGACGGCCATCTGCAGGATCGTCTTCACCCGGTCGCGGATCGAGTCGGCGGTGGCACCGGCGAAGGTCTCCGCACAGTCACCGCCCTGCAGCAGGAAGGCACGGCCCTGCGCGGCGGCGGCGAGCCGTTCGCGGAGCTTGTCGACCTCGCCCGCGAAGACGAGCGGCGGCAGCGCGGCGATCTCCGCCGAGGCCGCATCGGCAGCGGCGGGGTCCGGCCAGGTCGGCTGCTGCTTGATCGGGAGCGTCCGCCAATAGTCGAGGCCCTCGGTCACGTCCGGATCCTGCAGGGCGACGAAGTCGGGCGACTCGAACAAGGGCGTTACCTCGGTGTTCTGGTGGAGAGGGCCGCGTGGACGGGTCCACCGCGGCCGTGCCGGCGGTTGCCGGGACCTTCGAATCCTAACGTGCGGACGTGCCGCGCCCATTCCTCGTGACCTTGCCCCGCAGGACCTGCTCCCGCGCCGTGCTCGCGCGCTCCTTGACGCTCGTCGCGTACACGTCGACGTACTCCTGGCGGCTCAGCCCGGCGAGGGCGTGCATGACCTCGTCGGTGACGCTCCGGAGGATGAAGCGGTCGGTCTCGAAACCCTCGAAGCGGGAGAAGTCCAACGGCTTCCCGAACACGACGCCGACGCGCTTGAACTTCGGGATGCGCTGCCCGATCTGCTGTACCTCTCGGGTGCCGACCATGGCGACGGGGATGACGGTGACCCGGCCCTCGAGGATCATCCGGGCGATGCCGGTGCGACCGCGGTAGAGGTTGCCGTCCGGGCTGCGCGTGCCCTCGGGGTAGATGCCGAGCTGCTCGCCGCGGGCCAGCACCTGCAGGCCGGCGCGGAGCGACGCCTCGGACGCCTTGCCACCGGAGCGGTCGATCGGCAACTGTCCGATCGCGTTGAAGAACGTCTTGGTCGCCCAGCCCTTCAGCCCACGACCGGTGAAGTAGTCGCTCTTCGCCAGGAACGACACCCGCCGGTCGAGCACGGCGGGGAGGATCACCGAGTCGATGAACGAGATGTGGTTCGACGCGAAGATCACCGGCCCCTTGGCGGGGACGTACTCGCGCCCGACGACCCACGGCCGGAACAGGGTGAGGATGAGCGGACCGAGCAGGAAGTTCTTCAGCAGCCAGTAGGTCATCGTCGACTCCTCAAACGCTTCGGGGGCAGACCCTACGCCGTGCGGGCGTGGATCCGTGCGAGGTCGGCCGCGCCGACGACGCCGGCGTCGTTGACGAGCTCCGCGATGACGAAGTCGGGCTCCGGGTGGTAGCCGCGGGCCGGCAGGTTGCTGAGGTACGCCTGCTTGATCGGGTCGAGCAGCCGGTCCCCCGCACTCGCGACGCCGCCGCCGAAGACGAACAGCTGCGGGTCGAGCACGGCGGAGAGCGACGCGCAGGCTTCGCCGAGGTGGCGGCCGAGGCGGCGCAGCGCTGCGAGGGCACCCGGGTCGTCGGCCAGGATGAGGTCGCCGACGATGCGGCCGTCGAGCTCGCCACCGTTCTCCTCGCGCGCGGTGGCCAGCGCCAGGCCGATGCCGCCCGCGTCCGCGACGTCGTTCGCCATCCGCTGCAGGGCACGCCCCGAGCCGTACTGCTCGATGCACCCGCGGGCGCCGCAGCCACAGGGCAGGCCGTTCGGCACGATGCGGAGGTGCCCGATCTCGCCGCCGGTACCGAAGCCACCGCGGAACAGGCGGTCCTCGGTGACGATCGCGCCACCGACGCCGGTGCCGATCGTGAGCATGGTCATGTCGGACACGAGCCGACCGGCGCCGAAGCGGAACTCCGCCCAGCCCGCCGCGTTCGCGTCGTTGTCGACCGTGATGTGGATGTCGCCGATGCGCTGCTGCAGCTTCTGCCGCAGCGGCTCGTTCCGCCACCGGATGTTCGGCGTGTAGTAGACGATCGACTGCGAGGCGTCGATGAACCCCGGGGCGGCGACGCCGACGGCGCTCACCTCGTTCGCGGCGCGCAGTCGCGAGACCATCGCGACCACGTCGTCGAGCATGGCGTCCGGGTCCGCAGCGTTGGTGGCCACCCGGTCCTCGGCGAGGATCTCGCCCAGTTCCGTGACGACCGCACCCGCGATCTTGGTGCCCCCGATGTCGATTCCGATGGCGTGCACGAGGATCGAGCCTACCGGTTCCGCGCCTGCTCACGGAACGGGCGTCGCTCGCGTGCGTCGCCACCGCACACGGAACCCTCGGCGTTCCGCCCTATGCTGGCGGTGTGGCCTCGACGATGAGGCACACTCGAATCGAACCGGCCGACAAGGGAGTCACCGTGAACGATCAGCGGCACCCAAGCCCCATCACCGCACCTGACCACGGGTCGGCAGCACGGCTGCTCTCCGACCGGGCCCGGAAGACACCGGACCGGCCGATCCTGGCCCAGCGCCACGGTGACACCTGGACGCCGATCACCGCCGCCGAGACCCTCGCCCGGGTCCGCGGCATCGCCAAGGGCTTCGTCGCCGCCGGCCTCGCACCCGGCGCGCACGTCGCGATCCTGTCGCGGACCCGCCTCGAGTGGACGCTCGTCGACTTCGCCGTGTGGACCGCCGGCCTGGTGTCGATCCCCGTCTACGAGACGAGTTCCGCCGACCAGGTGCGCCACATCCTGTCCGACTCCGAGGCGGTGGCCATCGTCGTCGAGCAGGAGGAGCACGCCCGTCGGGTGGCGTCGATCGCCCCGGACCTGCCGCACCTCGGCCAGCACTGGACGATCGACGGCGGCGGCCTCGACGACCTGACGCGCCTCGGCGAGGACGTCACCGACGCCGAGCTCGACGCCCGCACGGCCGACGTGCACGGCCACGACGACGCGACGATCATCTACACCTCGGGCACCACCGGTCGGCCGAAGGGCTGCGTGCTCCGCCACGACAACTTCACCGCCACGGTCGAGGGCGCCTCCGAGGCGATGCCCGAGGTCGTCGCCGACGACGCCTCGACGCTGTTGTTCATCCCGATGGCCCACGTCTTCGCCCGGTTCATCGCGGCGATGAGCGTGTCCGCCGGAGTCCTCGTCGGCCACGAGCCGGACACGAAGGACCTCATGCACGCCGTGTCGACCTTCAAGCCGTCGTTCCTGCTCGCCGTCCCGCGCGTCTTCGAGAAGATCTACAACTCGGCCGAGCAGAAGGCGGACCTCAGCGGCCGCGGCAACGTCTTCCGCGCCGCGGCCCGGACCGCGGTCGCGCACTCCGAGGCGCTCGCGAAGGGCCGCGTCCCGCTCGGGCTCGCCCTGAAGTACAAGGTGTTCGACAAGCTCGTCTACGCCAAGCTCCGCGACGCGATCGGCGGCCGGGTCCGGTACGCGATCAGCGGTTCCGCGCCGCTCTCCCCGCGGCTGTCGCACTTCTTCCGGTCCATCGGCGTGCTCATCCTCGAGGGCTACGGCCTCACCGAGACGACCGCGCCCGCCACCGTGAACCGTGCCGGCGAACTCCGCATCGGCAGCGTCGGACGTGCTCTGCCGGGCGTCGAGATCCGGATCGCCGACGACGACGAGATCCTGATCCGCGGCGTCGACGTCTTCGACCGCTACTGGCGGAACGACGAGGCGACCGCGAAGGCCCTCGTCGACGGCTGGTTCCGCACCGGCGACCTCGGCCGACTGGACGGCGACGGCATCCTCACCGTCACCGGGCGCGCCAAGGAACTCATCGTCACCGCGAGCGGCAAGAACGTCGCCCCGGCACCGCTCGAGGACGGCATCCGGGAGCACCCGATCATCGGGCAGGTGGTCGTCGTCGGCGAGGGCAAGCCGTTCATCGCCGCGCTCGTCACGCTCGACCGCGAGATGCTGCCCGGGTGGTGCGAGAGCCGGGGCATCTCCCCCGCCCTGTCCGCGCACGAGGCGGCGTACGACGAGCGCGTCCACCAGGCCGTGCAAGAGGCGATCGACGCCGCCAACCAGCGGGTCTCCCGTGCCGAGTCGGTGCGGTCGTTCACGATCCTCGACACCGAGCTCACCGAGGCGTCCGGGCACCTCACGCCGAAGCTCACGATCAAGCGGCCGGTCATCATGAAGGACTTCGCCGCCGACGTGGAGCACATCTACTCCGGCTCCAAGGTGCAGACCACCGCGACACCCGTCGTCGAGACGCGTCGCCGCGACCGCGCGTAGCGGCGAACGCACGACGCAACGGCCTGGAGGCCCGGTGCCGGTCCGTGGGACCGGCACCGGGCCTCCAGGCCGTCACCGTGCGCGCGGGGCGCGACCCGCCGTCCGGTCGTCGTCGACCCGGCGGATCTGCGGTCACGCCTCCGGCGTCTGCTCCGTGGCGGGTGCGTCGAGGACGGCCGTCGAGGCGGTCGTGGCCGGCAGCTCGGACGGCCGGCGGTTGGTGCGGGTGCGGTGCGAGCTGAGCTCGTCGTTCTGACTGGTCATGCGGGGTCCTGGGGTGGTGGGAACGATGCCGGGTGGGAAGCCGACAGCAGCACGGTACCCCTTCGTCAGGACAAAGCAACAATCCCACGAAGGGGTGTCACGGGAAGTTCACGAACCGCGAACGCCGTTGACGGGTGGACGGCCGCCGTGGCCTCAGTGGAACCAGTCCTGCGAGCGGATGTCGCGGAGGGCCTGACGGCGGATCTCCGGGTCGAGCGTCATCACGTAGACGGTGCCGGCGAGGTGGTCGACCTCGTGCTGCAGCGCCTCCGCCATGAGCCCGGTGCCCTCGAGCACGACCTCGTTCCCGTCGACGTCGACGCCCCGCACCTTGGCGTACGGGGACCGGCGCGTCGGGTACGCGAGGCCGGGCACGGAGAGGCACCCCTCGTCCATCAGCTCGGGCTCGCCGGAGACCTCGACGACCGTCGGGTTGAGGACGTAGCCGACCTCGCCGTCGACGTTGTACGAGAACGCGCGGAGCCCGACACCGATCTGCGGCGCCGCGACGCCGGCACGCCCGGGCTCCTTGACGGTGTCGAGCAGGTCCTGCACGAGGTCGCGGACGCCCTGCGAGCCGAGGGCCTCGGGACGGATCGGGTCCGCCGGCGAACGGAGGACGGGGTCGCCGAAGAGGCGGATGGGACGGACGGTCACGTTACTGCAGCACCACCAGGAGGTCGCCGGCGTCCACCTGCTGGGTCACCGGGATCGCGAGACGGCCGACGGTGCCCGCAACGGGCGCCGTGATGGCCGCTTCCATCTTCATCGCCTCGATGCTCGCCACGGCCGCACCGGCCTCGACGACGTCACCGACGGCGACCTTGAGCGTCACGACACCGGAGAACGGCGCCGCGACGTGCTTCGGGTCGGACTTGTCCGCCTTCTCGGCGGCCTTCGTCTCGACCTCGACCGAACGATCACGGACGGAGACCGGGCGGAGCTGCCCGTTCATCGTCGCCATGACGGTCCGGATGCCCTTCTCGTCGACCTCGCCGATCGCCTCGAGCCCGACGAACAGGTTCACGCCCCGGCCGAGCGGCACGGTGTGCTCCTGTCCCGGGCGGAGGCCGTAGAGGTAGTCGACGGTGGGGACGACGGAGAGGTCGCCGTACTGCTCGCGGACGGCGTCGAACTGCTTCGTCGGCTGCGGGAAGAGCAGGCGGTTGAGTGCGCGCTGGCGGTCCTTGCCGGGCACCTGGAGGTGCGGACGTTCGTCGTCCGGCACCGGTGCGATCTCCAGCCGGACGTCGCGCCCCTCGAGCACCTTCGACCGGAACGGCTCCGGCCAGCCACCGGGCAGGTCGCCGAGCTCGCCGGCCATGAAGCCGACGACGGAGTCCGGGATGTCGTACTTCTGCGGGTTCTGCTCGAAGTCCACCGGGTCGGCCCCGACGGCGGCGAGCTGCAGTGCGAGGTCGCCGACGACCTTGGACGACGGTGTGACCTTCGTCGGGCGGCCGAGGATCCGGTTCGCCTCGGCGTACCAGTCCTCCACCTGCTCGAAGCGGTCGCCGAGCCCGAGCGCGATGGCCTGCTGCCGGAGGTTCGACAGCTGGCCCCCGGGGATCTCGTGCTTGTACACGCGGCCGGTCGGCCCGGGGAGCCCGGACTCGAACGGTGCGTAGGCGCGGCGGACGGCCTCCCAGTACGGCTCGAGGTCGCCGACGGCGGTCAGGGAGAGGCCGGTGTCGCGCTCGGTGTGCGCCAGCGCCGCCACCAGGGCGGACATGCTCGGCTGGCTCGTCGTGCCGGCCATCGGCGCCGCAGCGACGTCGACGGCGTCCGCTCCGGCGCGGGCCGCCGCGAGCAGGGTCGCGAGCTGGCCACCGGCGGTGTCGTGGGTGTGCACGTGCACGGGCTGGTCGAAGCGCTCGCGGAGCGCGGTGACGAGCTTCTCGGCGGCGCCGGCGCGGAGGAGTCCGGCCATGTCCTTGATGCCGATGACGTGCGCGCCGGCGTCGACCATCTGCTCCGCCAGACGGAGGTAGTAGTCGAGCGTGTACAGCTCTTCCGCCGGGTCGAGCAGGTCGGCCGTGTAGCAGAGCGCAGCCTCGGCGACGGCGGTCCCCGTCGCGAGCACGGCTTCGAGTGCGGGCCGGAGCTGGCTGACGTCGTTCAGGGCATCGAACACGCGGAAGACGTCGACACCCGTCGCGGCGGCCTCGGCGACGAAGGCGTCCGTCACCTCGGTCGGGTACGGGGTGTAGCCGACGGTGTTCCGGCCGCGCAGGAGCATCTGGATCGGGATGTTCGGCATCGCCTCGCGCAGGGACGCCAGGCGCTCCCACGGGTCCTCGCCGAGGAACCGGAGCGCGACGTCGTAGGTCGCCCCACCCCAGGCCTCCGTGCTGAGCAGCTGCGGGGTGAGCCGAGCGACGTGCGGGGCCACCGCGACGAGGTCCTTCGTGCGGACGCGCGTGGCGAGGAGCGACTGGTGGGCGTCGCGCATCGTCGTCTCGGTGACCGCCAGCGCAGTCTGTGCGCGGAGGGCCTTCGCCCACTCGGCCGGGCCGACCTCGCGGAGGAGGTCGCGCTGCCCCGCCGGCACCGGCGTGCCCAGGTCGACGACGGGCAGCTTCTCGCTCGGCTCCACCGTCTGCGGGCGACGCTCGCCGTTCGGCTTGTTCACCGTGACGTCGGCGAGCCAGTTGAGGACCTTCGTGCCGCGGTCCTTCGAGACGTGGCCGCTGAACAGTTGCGGGCGCTCCTCGATGAACTTCGTCGAGACGTCACCGCGAGCGAAGTCCGGGTCCTCGAGCACGGCCTGCAGGAACGGGATGTTCGTCGACACGCCCCGGATGCGGAACTCGGCGAGGGCGCGCTTCGCACGGGCCACCGCCGCCGGGAAGTCCCGCCCGCGGCAGGTCATCTTCGCGAGCATCGAGTCGAAGTGGGGGCTGATCTGCGCACCCGTGGCGACGGTGCCGCCGTCGAGGCGGACACCCGCGCCGCCGGGGCTGCGGTACGTGGTGATCCGTCCGGTGTCGGGGCGGAAGCCCTGCGTCGGGTCCTCCGTCGTGATGCGGGTCTGCAGCGCGGCGCCGTGCACCTGGACGGCGTCCTGCGTCAGGCCGAGGTCGGCGAGCGTCTGCCCGGCGGCGATGCGCATCTGCGACTGCACCAGGTCGACGTCCGTGACCTCTTCCGTCACGGTGTGCTCGACCTGGATGCGCGGGTTCATCTCGATGAAGACGTGCTGCCCCTCGCGCTCCCCCTCGGTGTCGAGCAGGAACTCGACGGTGCCGGCGTTCACGTAGCCGATCGACCGGGCGAAGGCGACGGCGTCGCGGTGCAGCGCCCGGGCGATGCCTGGGTCGAGGTTCGGCGCCGGAGCGATCTCGACGACCTTCTGGTTCCGCCGCTGCACCGAGCAGTCGCGCTCGAACAGGTGGATCGTGCCCTCGTCCGTGCCGGTGGCGTCGGCGAGGATCTGGACCTCGATGTGCCGCGGCCGGATCACGGCCTGCTCGAGGAACATCGTCGGGTCGCCGAAGGCGCTGTCGGCCTCGCGCATCGCCTCTTCCAGCGCCGCACGCAGCTCGGGCTTCGTCTCCACCCGGCGCATGCCACGCCCACCGCCGCCGGCGACGGCCTTCGCGAACACCGGGAACCCGATCGCGTCCGCGCCGGCGATCAGCTCGTCGATGTCACGGCTCGCCGGGGTGCTCGCGAGGACCGGGACACCGGCCGCGATCGCGTGCTCCTTCGCGGTGACCTTGTTGCCGGCCATCTCGAGGACGTGCTCGCCGGGGCCGATGAACGTGATGCCGTTCGCCGCCGCGGCCGCCGCGAGCTCGGGATTCTCGGACAGGAAGCCGTAGCCCGGGTAGATCGCGTCGGCACCGGACTCGAGCGCCACGCGGACGATCTCGGACACGTCGAGGTACGCCCGGACGGGGTGTCCGCGCTCCCCGATCAGGTACGCCTCGTCCGCCTTGAGACGGTGCAGCGAATTGCGGTCCTCGTACGGGTAGACGGCGACGGTCTTCGCCCCCAGCTCGTACGCGGCACGGAATGCACGGATGGCGATCTCGCCACGATTGGCGACCAGGATCTTGCTGAACACGAGGTGCCTTTCAGCCCGGGTTGAGGTGAGACAACCCTAGTGGCGGTAACGTTGCTCACCGTGCATGTACTCAGCGTGAGCTCCCTCAAGGGTGGTGTCGGCAAGACGACGGTGACGCTCGGCCTGACTTCGGCCGCGTTCGCCAAGGGACTGCGCACGCTGGTGGTGGATCTCGACCCGCAGTCGGACGTCTCGACCGGCCTCGACATCAACCTCTCCGGACACCTCAACGTGGCCGACGTGCTCGAGAACCCGAAGGAGAAGATCGTCCGCCAGGCGATCGCCCCGTCCGGGTGGACGAAGGGCTCCCAGGGCAAGATCGACGTCATGGTCGGATCGCCCTCGGCCATCAACTTCGACGGGCCGCACCCGTCCATCCGGGACATCTGGAAGCTCGAAGAGGCCCTGGCGAACGTCGAGCAGGACTACGAGCTCGTCCTCATCGACTGCGCCCCGTCGCTCAACGCCCTGACGCGCACCGCGTGGGCCGCGTCCGACCGGGTCACCGTCGTCACCGAACCCGGACTCTTCTCCGTCGCCGCCGCCGACCGTGCGCTCCGCGCGATCGAGGAGATCCGCCGCGGTCTCTCCCCGCGCCTGCAGCCCCTCGGCATCATCGTGAACCGTGCTCGCGTGCAGTCGCTCGAGCACCAGTTCCGCATCAAGGAGCTCCGCGACATGTTCGGCCCGCTCGTGCTCTCCCCGCAGCTGCCCGAGCGCACGTCGCTGCAGCAGGCGCAGGGTGCGGCGAAGCCCCTGCACGTGTGGCCGGGCGAGTCCGCGCAGGAGATGGCGAAGAACTTCGACCAGCTGCTCGAGCGCATCATGCGGACCGGCAAGATCGGCCCGTACGCCGAGGGCGGCGCCGCGTAGGTCGCGGGATGCCGCGGGCGCGGGCGCCGGTGGGCGGCGCGCCTGCGCGCGGGGTGCGGGCGCGGGCTCGCAGTCGCCTGCGGGCTGCGCTGAGCGGGCACCATTCGTCACGGTCGGGGCTCGATCGCGCCACATCGCGACCGGTGGGCAGCACGCACGCGGCGTGTCGTGAGCGTTCGAGGACGCGCCGAACACGAACGTCGACTCGCCCGAGGAACGGCTTCCCGCGGCGTGCGTTCCCCCACTCTGCGACACCGACCGCCGAACCTCCGCGACCGGGCATGACGAGCGGGATCGAGGCGGCCGGGGTCGGCCGTGGGACGCTCGCAAGTGGGCGGGACATGCCGCTCACTTCCGCCGAACGGGCAGAAGCACCCGCATCCGGGCGTCGAGCGTGACGAATTTCGCCCGCTCGCGGCCGCGAGCGGCACCCGAGAGCGCAGGAAGCGCCGAGCGTCAGGAGGCGCGGGAAGCGCGGCGCGCAGCCAGCTCGTCGTCGGGGTCGGCCGCGGGCGTCGCGTCGAGTTCGACGAGCGAGCTCTCGACCTCGCGCAGGACCTTGCCGACCGCGATGCCGAACACACCCTGGCCGCGGGACACGAGGTCGATGACCTCGTCGTCGGAGGTGCAGAGGTAGACCGAGGCCCCGTCGGACATGAGCGTCGTCTGGGCGAGGTCGGACACGCCGGACTCACGGAGCTGGTTCACCGCGGTGCGGATCTGCTGCAGCGAGATGCCGGTGTCGAGGAGACGCTTCACGAGCTTGAGCACGAGGATGTCGCGGAAGCCGTACAGCCGCTGCGACCCGGAGCCGGCGGCCCCGCGGATCGTCGGCTCGACCAGCTCGGTGCGGGCCCAGTAGTCGAGCTGACGGTAGCTGATGCCTGCGGCCTTGGCGGCGACGGTGCCGCGGTAGCCGTTCTGCTCGTCGTGCTCGGGCAGACCGTCGGTGAAGAGCAACCCGAGGTCGTACCGCGTCATGTCTGACGGGGTACCGGGGGTTTCGTTCCCACTCATTGGACTGCCTTCCAGGACGATCGAGCCCTCTCCCGAAGCTTCAACGACGGGTTGAGAGTTGTGCCGAGGTCCACGGTAGCGACTCCGATGCCCCCGGCGCGGGACATCCGACTCGGCGCGTCCGGCGTGTCGAGGATACGCCCCCACCACCGACGAACGACAGCCCCGAAGAGACGGCCGACGGTGCCCGAGCGGGCCGGGAACGGCGCGGCCGTCATGCGTCGAGACGCCCGATCGCCGTGCGGATGAGGTTGGACCGGATCACCTCGAGGTGACCGGCGATCTCCCGCGCGAGCTCGGTCGCCTTCGCCCGCGAGGTGGCGTCACCGCGCCGGGAGACCGGCATGAGGGCGGACTCGATGAGGCCGACCTCGCGCTCGGCGACACTGCGCATCGTGCGGAGGTGCCGCGGCTCGATGCCGGTGCGCTGCAGTTCGACGAGGGCCTTCAGCACCGTCACGCCGTCCTCGCCGTAGGTGTCGGTGGCGGGCAGCAGCGACGCGGACACGGCGTCGGCGAGCAGCATCGGCGTCGCGCCGGCAGCCCGGACGGTCTCGTCGCGGGTGTAGCGGCGCTCACGCCCGAGGATCGACGGCTTCGGTGCGTCGCCTCCGCCCGGCAACACGGGCTCACGTCCGGCGTCGAGGTCGGCGAGGTAGTCCTTGATGACCTTGAGCGGGAGGTAGTGGTCGCGTTGGAGGCCCAGGATCACCCGGAGGCGCTCGACGTCGGCCCCGGAGAACTTCCGGTAGCCACTGGCCGTCCGGATCGGGGTGACGAGCTCGCGCTCCTCGAGGAAGCGCAGCTTCGAGCTCGAGAGGTCCGGGAAGTCGGGCTTCAGGCGTGCGAGGACCTGCCCGATCGTGAGCAGGTCCGGTACCGCGGACCCCGCCCGGGCCGCGGCGGACCGTGCGGCCACTACGCGTTCGCCAGGCGCGCCAGGTCGACCCGGGAGGCGTAGAAGGTCAGGCGGAACTTGCCGACCTGCACTTCGGACCCGTCGGTGAGCAGGGCTTCGTCGATGCGGACACCGTCGAAGTACGTGCCGTTGAGCGACCCGTTGTCCTTCACGCTGAAGCTCGTGCCGTGGCGGAGGAACTCGGCGTGCTTGCGCGACACCGTGACGTCGTCGAGGAAGATGTCGGCGTCAGGGTGCCGACCGGCCGTCGTGACGTCGGAGTCGAGCAGGAACCGCGCTCCGACGTTGGGACCACGGCGGACCACGAGCAGCGCCGACCCTGAGGGCAGTGCGTTGACCGCGTCGCGCTCCTCGGCGGAGACACCGGACTCGGCAGTGAGCGCCGCTCCCATGTCCATGCTGAAGGTCAGCGTGGTGTCGACCAGCCGCTGCTCAGGGGTCTTCTGACCGTCCGGCTGCGGGACCACTGGTTCTGGCATCGTGGACCTCCTCCTCTTGGCGCACCAGCGTATCGGAAACGAGTGACCCTGCGGGAGCCCCGAACGGGGCTGGGGACAACTCGGCAGAACGCGTACAGCGAACGTACCGGCGTTGCTCGGATTCCGCACCACCGGCGTACTGGAGGCGCGGTGCCAGCTGGCACCGCGTCTCCAGTCAGGGAGATCCGCAGGTCAGGACGACGGGGTCGCGTCAGCCGTCGGCGTCGCGTCAGCCGTCGGCGCGTCCTTGCCGGACTCCACGTCCTGCTGGATCTGCTTGATGACCGAGTCCTTGAGCTTCACCCAGGGCGAGCCGTCCGGGTCGCTCGTGGAGGCCTCGGGGCTGTCGCCCGTGTTCCACCACTTGGACTGGTACGGGACGCCGTCGAACAGGACGCGCGCACCCGTGTCGTACTGCTTCGTGCCGGACCAGTCGTCGTACGTTCCCTTCGGCAGGGTGACCTGCTGGACCGGCTTCTCGCCCTTCAGGACCGGGCCGACGAGCTGCCACGGCGTCTCGTACGCGCTCAGCACCGGGTCGTCCGGCAGGTCGCCGGAGGTCCACCACTTCGCCTCGTAGACGTTGCGGTGCCAGACGACCTTCGTGCCCTCCAGGTAGGACGCGTCCGCGCTCCACACCGGGTACGGGCTCGTCTTCGGGTCGTCGGTCGGCTGCACGGTCGCGGACGGCTCCGCCTTCGTGACGTCCGAGGCCGCAGCGACGATCCCGCCGGTGAACCCCTTGCCGAGGACGTCCGCGAACTGGACGCCCTTCTGGTCCACACCCGAGCAGGAGTCCGACACGGTGGACAGGTTGACGTAGTTCGTGCCGCACGTGGTGTCGCGGTTCAGGGACCACATCGACATCCGGCCGAGCCCACGGTCCCGAGCCCAGGTGTTGAGCTTCTTCGCGTCGGCGAGGGTGAAGACCTCGTCCTGGATGTCGTTCTGGCCGATCATCGGCGTCGCACCGACCTTGTGCCAGAGCGTCGCGTCGCTGAGCGGCGTGCCCGACCGCTTGTACAGGACGCCGAGCTGGCGCTGCACCTGCTGCAGGGTCTCGACCGACGCCGAGTACATGCTCTGGCTCGCGCCCTTCGCCTGCCCGTAGTCCATCGTCATCGCGTTCACGCCGGCCAGGTCGACCCCGGCCTTGAGGAACTGCGCCACCGCGGTGGTGCCGTCGCTCGTCAGCCCGGCGGGTGCGGCCGGCAGCGTCAGCCAGACGGCGAGCGGGTGCCCGGCGGCGCGGCGCTCGTCCTGCAGCTTCGCGACCGCCGCAGCCCGTCGCTCCCCCGCGTCGTGGTTCGTCAGGTCGTCGCCCTCGACGTCGAAGTCGACGGTGGAGACGTCGTACCGCTTCACCACGGTGTCGTACGCGCTCACCAGATCCGAGGCGTTCGTGCACGTGGTGGCCAGCTCGTCGTTCGCGAGACCGCCGAAGGACACGCCGACCTCGCCCTTCTGCTGCTGGAGCCGTGCGATGCGGCGGTCGAGGTCGAGCTGGTCCGACGCACCCTGCAGCGAGTAGAACGAGCCCCACGTCGGGGTGCAGGCGGCGTCGTGGTCGGCGACCACGAAGGACAGCATCACGTCGCGGCCCTTGGCGGACTTGACGTCCTCGAAGGCGAACGTGGGGGTGGCGGTGACGTCGGTGTAGGCGGAGAACCAGGACTGCTGGGTCTCGGCGGCCTGGGCCGACTGCCAGCGGTCGAAGCCGACGTAGCCGGCGGCGGCGAGGGCGGCGGTCAGGACGACCGCGATGCCGACGCGGATCGGGGACAGGCGTCTGGTGGTGGACATCAGGCGGCACTCCGCTCGTCGGTGGTGGTGGTGGTCGTGGTCGTGGTCGGCGGGCCGGCGGTCGGGCCCGCCGCGCCCGCGCTGGCCGCGCCCGTGCCCGCGCCCCGCGCCGCTCCCACCACGTCGGCATGGTGCCGCACCGGCATCGCCTTCCCGCGGTGCCCGAAGTAGAGGACGGCACGCCAGTCCTCGGTCACGGGCTCCGGCTCCGGCGCGAGCCCCCCGCGGGCCCGCTTCCGATCCGCGCGCGAGGCACGACGGTCCGCCTTGCGGGCGGCACGGTCGGCCGGGCTGTAGTACATCCACTTCGTGGCCCACAGCCACACGTCGACCACCGAGTTCCAGATGCCGATGTAGGCGACGATCGCGTACATGGCGAGGACGGCGTTGAACGCGGCGAACACGGCGTTGCCCCAGTTCTGCGCCTGGTAGTCCCGGGCGAAGGTGAACACCGAGAAGACGACCATGGCGTAGGGCGCGAGGACGTACAGCGCCGGCGAGGCGGTGCGGTCCCGGACCTTCGGCGTGCGGGCGAACGGGATCTTCTTCGCCGTGAGCGCCTGCTGGATGCTCTTCAGGACCCCGGCGACGTTCACCGGCATGAGGATGAGGTTGAAGCCGTAGATGCGGAACACGTCGGTGCGCTTGTACCCGCAGTACTTCAGGTCGCTCGACAGGAGCCAGAAGTACGGCAGCGCGGCGAGGAGCACCATCGGGCTGAGGAGCCGGGAGTCGTACGGGTAGGCCAGCAGGAAGATGAGGCCGAACGACGCCCATGCGATGGACGCCATGTAGTTGACGCGGAGGGACATCTCGACGATGCCGACGCGCTCTCCGCGGGCTCGACGCTCGCGGACCTGGCGGATGTACTTCGGCAGGATGAGCAGGCCGCCGTTCGCCCAGCGGCGACGCTGGACGATGAGCGAGCCGAAGTCCGGCGGCGTCGCGCTGTACGACAGGCGCTCCGGGTAGTTGACGAGGGTCCAGCCGTGCATGCCGAGGTCGACGCTCGACTCGGTGTCCTCGATGACCGTGCGGTCCTGCACGTAGCGCTTCACCTCGAAGCCGCCGACGGTCTCGACCTCCTCGATGTCGCGGAGCGCCCGGGTACGGATGACCGCGTTGGCGCCGACCCAGAAGGTCGCGTTGTGGCGGGACATGCCCTGGTGGAGGATGTGCTGGATGTCGGTGGTGGCACCCGCGAGGCGCTCGATGCGGGTGGCTGCACCGCGGAACGACGAGTACGGGGTCTGCGTCACGGCGACGCGGGCGTTCTCCGGCTGCTCGAGGAAGTAGACCAGGCGCAGGCAGTAGTCGCGGAGCAGCACCGAGTCGGCGTCGAGCGTCAGGATGTAGTCCGACGCGGGGACGACCAGGTCAGCGGCGGCGGGGTCGGACACGGTGCGGAGGATCGTGCCGGAGGCGGTCTCCTCGAACGCGTACGCGCCGCCGAGCAGGCCGATGTAGGCGTTGAGGTTCATCGCCTTGTTCGCCTCGTCGGACAGGTTCGCGTAGCGCTTCCGCTCGAACGTGGTGATCTCGGCGGTGAAGGTCCACGCGAGCCGTCGCTGCAGTTCGAGCGCGCGGGCGGAGGTGATCTCGGTGAACGAGTGCCCCGCGGCGACGGCGTCGACGATCGCGGCCTCGAGCGCCTCGGAGGTCAGGCGGAACTCGTCCGCCAGTCCGACCAGCACCTGGTCGTGGAAGAAGTGGTCGACGTGGTCGAGGACCTCGTGCTCGCGGGCGTGGCGGCGCAGCCAGGCGTCGGCCCAGCGGTGGTGCTCGACGAGGTTGCGGAGGCCGTCGACGCTCGCCATCGGCGCTGCGGCGGCCTCCACCTCGGCGGAGAGCAGGGCCTCCTGGAAGCGCTGCGACGGTGCCGCGAGCTGGTCCTGGATCGTGGTGGCGACGGCGCGGGTCCGCTCGAGCTTGTCGAGGGTCTCCGGGTCGGTCGGGAACGGGGCGTCGTCGACGAGCAGCACGACGCGCAGCGAGGGGTACTCCTGCAGCGCGGCCGACCAGAGCGTAGTGGCGACGACGTCGGGCTCCTCGGCGTAGCTCGGCACGAGGACGGTCATCGGCGACTCGTGCCCCTCGGCGGAGTGGCGGTCGAGCTCGGCGCGCGGGACCCGGACGTGGGTCGCGAACCGCTCCATCGCACCCTGGCGGGCGACCAGGTGCATGAGGGCGGAGAACGTGAGGAAGGTCACCACGACCAGGTAGGAGAGCGCCTCGGTGGTGAAGCGGAAGCTCTCGGTGCCGTAGTCGAGGAACTGGCGGATGACGGTGTAGATCACGTAGGCGAGCCAGAAGGCGATCGTCAGGATGATCGCGACGCGGCCGGAGACGAGCTTCCGGTCGGAGGGGCGTTCGTGCAGGGTGTCGAGCGGGTGGGTGCGCCTCTCGGAACCCCACTGGCGACGGCGCGCGGGAGCGCCGTCATGCAGATCGGGCATGACAGTCCTTCGTTCCGCTGGACCAGCGCACCATCGGGTCGGGCGCTGTCGGGGAGTCCGTGCGGTCGAGAAGAACGTATGGGGACAGAACGAACGGTGCAGACACCCGGAAGGGGGGTTCTGGGGGTGTCGTGCGGGAAACCGCACGATGTTGCGTGGTGCACCGTGGCAGCGTGTCGCTGTCGTTCCTGCGGGTGCGGTCGTGCGGGTGGTCCGGGCGGTCTGCCGGGAGGCGCGGCGCACCCCCGCCCCGCCGCCGCGCCCCCCGAGGGGGCAGGACGCGCCGCTCACGTCTGGCGAGCGGGCGGAACATGACGGCCGCGCGCGCCGAACGTGACGAACAGGGCCCGCTCGGCACGCCCCGCCGAGGGGGCAGGACGCGCCGCTCACGTCCGGCGAGCGGGCGGAACGTGACGGCCGCGCGCACCGAACGTGACGAACAAGGCCCGCTCGGCACGCCCCGCCGAGGCCGGCACACCCAGGGCGTCAGCGGCCGCGGGCCAGGAGCCAGAGCAGGTAGGGGGCGCCGACGACACCGGTCACGACGCCGACGGGCAGCGCGTTGCCCGGGATCGCGAACTGCGCGACGAGGTCGCTCGCGAGCGTCACGGCTGCCCCGACCGCCGCGGTCGGCCCGAGCGCCACGCGCCCCCCACCGACGAGCCGTCGGGCGATCGGCGCCGCCATGAGCGCCACGAACGACACCGGCCCCGCGGTCGCCACGGCCGCCGCGGTCAGGCAGACCGCGGTGAGGAGCAGCAGCACCTTCGCCCGGTTCGGCCGGAGCCCGAGCGCCGATGCGACGTCGTCCCCGAGGGTGAGGACGGTCAGCCGCGGGGACTGCACGAGGGCGGCGGCCATCAGTACGACGAACGCGATCGCGAGCACGCCGACCAGGTTCCGGTCGACGGCGTTGAGGCTGCCGGAGAGCCAGAGGAGCGCCGTGCCCGCCTGCTGGACGCTCCCGCTCGTGAGCATCCACCCGGTGATGCTCAGGCAGATCGCCGCGACACCGATGCCGACCAGGACCACCCGGTTGCCGGTGATGCCCCGGCGCCACGCGAGCCCCGCGATCACGAGTGACACGACGACGGCGCCGACGAGCACCACGGAGAAGAGGGTCCCGCCGCTCGCTCCGAACAGCACGATCGCGGTGAGCCCCGAGGCACTCGCCCCCGAGGTGATGCCGATGACGTCCGGGCTGGCGATCGGGTTCCGGACGACGCTCTGCACGATGCCGCCGGCCACCCCGAGGGACGCGCCGACGAGGATCGCGCCGAACACCCGCGGGCCGCGGAGCTGTCCGATCACGAAGTCCGAGATCGTGTCGCCGTGCCCGACGAGCGCGCCGGCGACCTGCACGGGCGACAGCGGGATCTCGCCGACGCCGAGCCCGACGAGCACGAGCGCGACGAGCAGCACGAGGACCGCGCCGAGGACCACGTACTCCCGCCGGACGGCGGTTCGGCCGACAGCGGATCGGCGGACGGCAGACCGGCGCACGGAAGGCCCGCGGACGCTGCTCACAGGCCTCTCACCGCCCGGGAGCGCACGAGCCAGATGAACACCGGCGCGCCGATCAGCGCGGTCACGATGCCGACCTGCAGCTCCCCCGGGTACGCCACGACCCGGCCGATGACGTCAGCGACGAGCAGCAGCGCGGGCGCGACGATCGCCGACAGCAGGATCGTCCAGCGGTGGTCCGGCCCGCTCAGCCGTCGGACGGCATGGGGCACAGCGAGCCCGATGAACGCGATCGGGCCGGCGGCGGCGACGGCCGACCCGGCGAGGAGCACGGTGACGAGTCCGCCGACGGCGCGGACGAGCACGACCCGCTGTCCGAGCGAGGCGGCGAGCTCGTCCCCGAGCGCGAGGGTGTTCAGTGAGCGACCGAGGCCGAACGCGATCACCAGGCCGACCAGCACCGGGACGGTGATGACGGCGGCGGTCCCGAGGTCCTTCCCGGCGAGCGCCCCGACCTGCCAGAACCGCAGCTGGTCGAGGAGGCTCTGGCCGGTGACGAGCACGGCGGTCGTGATCGACGACAGTGCGGCGGCGACCACGGCGCCGGAGAGTGCGAGCCCGACGGGTGAGAGCCCGCGCCGGGCGACCGCAGCGATCCCGTAGACGAGCAGTGCGGCGAGCGCGGCGCCGACGAACGCGAACGGCAGGTACGCCGCCGTGCCGCTGATGCCGAAGAGGGCGATGCCGGCCACGACGGCGAGGGCGGCGCCGGAGTTGATGCCGAGGACGCTCGGGTCCGCGAGCGGGTTCCGGGTGACGCCCTGCATGACGGCGCCCGCGACGCCCAGGGCGGAGCCGGCGAGGAGCCCCACGACGGTGCGCGGCACCCGGTTCCCGAGCACGATGAGCCCGATCTCGTCGTTCCGCCCCGGGTGGAGGACGGTGTCGAGCACGGTGCCGAGCGGGATGGGGCGGGACCCGAACGCGATCGAGAGTGCCACGGCGACGGCGAGGACGACGACCGCCAGCACGGTGGCACCGACGAGGCGGGTCACGGAGCTGGGTGCAGGGGGCGTGTGCACGGTGTGCGTGGGCGACGAGGAACGCATGGGAAGTAAGGCAACCCTAACGCTTCGCCTCGTTCGGCGACCCCCGAGGTGACCGTGAGCAGCCGCAGGGTCCGTTCATAGGTTCGTCATGGGAAGCGGTCCTGTACTGGATCCATCGACAGCCCGACCGGGTCGTCGAGGGACGACCGGAGAGCACCGATGAACGAGACCCCGAACCACGCAGCCGGAGCCGGACACGACGCCGAGCACGGCGCTGCCCACGTCGACCCGTCGACGCTGCGCTCCGCGTACGCGTTCGACGGCAGCGGCCCCTACCTGTACGGCCCGGACGGCTCCGGTCCCTACGCCTACGCCCCGGACGGCTCCGGCCCGTACCGCATCGGCAGCCCGGCCCTCCCGACCGTGCACACCACCCAGTACGGCTGGGCGCACAGCGCGGCGATGGCGGACCACGGGGCGAAGCGTCCCCGTCGACTCGGGCTGATGCTCGGTTCGGGGATCGCCGCCCTCGCGATCGTGGGGGCCGCGGGCGGGACCGCGCTCGGGCTCTCCTCGCAGAGCACCACGACGACCTCGAGCCAGTCCCAGGGCACGACGCTGCCGGACACCGGGTCCGGCACGGACAGCGGCAGCGGTTCCGGCACGAACGGATTCACGGTCCCGGGCGACGGCAGCGGCAGTGGCAGCTCCGGCAGCGGGACCGGCACGAGCACGCAGTCGGCGGCGACCGCGGCCACGAGCGCCCAGAAGAAGGGCGTCGTCACGATCAACACGGTGCTGAACTACGACGAGTCCTCGCAGGCGGCCGGTACCGGCATGGTCCTCAGCGCGAACGGCACCATCCTCACCAACAACCACGTCATCCAGGGTGCGACGAGCATCACCGCCACCGACGAGACCACCGGCAAGGAGTACAAGGCCGACGTCGTCGGGACGGACGCCACCCACGACGTCGCCGTGCTCAAGCTCGAGAACGCGTCGGGCCTCTCCACCGTGACGCTCGACGACGACGGCGAGCCGTCCACCGGCGACACGGTGACCGACGTCGGCAACGCCGAGGGCACGGGCAACCTCGTCGCCGCCGAGGGCACCGTGACCGCCACCGACCAGGACATCCAGGTGCAGAGCGAATCGGGCACCGGCACCGAGTCGCTGCAGGGTCTCATCGAGATCGCCGCGGACATCGTCTCCGGTGACTCCGGCGGCCCGGTGCTCGACCGCGAGGGCGAGGTCGTCGGCATGGCGACCGCGGCGTCCTCCGGGTCAGCCGACGTCACCGGCTACGCGATCCCGATCACCACGGCGAAGAGCATCGCGGACAAGATCCTGGCGGGCGAGTCCTCGTCGACGATCACCATCGGCCTGCCGGCGTTCCTCGGGGTCGAGGTCAGCGGCGCGGCGACCACCGGCGGCGTCGCGGTCGCCGGCACGGTCGAGGGCTCCGGTGCCGCGAGCGCGGGGCTGACCGAGGGTGACACCATCACGAGCATCGACGGCACGGCGGTCGCCAGCTCGGACGCGCTCACCTCGGCGATCCAGTCCCACTCCGTCGGCGACAAGGTGACGGTCGGCTACACCGACGTCACCGGCGCCGCGAAGACCGTCACGGTCACCCTCACCGCCGGCCCCGCCGCCTAGCGAGAAGCAGCAGCTCAACCCAGCAGGGCACGCACCAGGGACCGGTGGACGTTGGCCCAGCGGGCAGAGTGTCAGGAAAGCGGTCAACCCAGCAGGGCACGCACCAGGGACCGGTAGACGTTGGCCGGGGAGTCCGTCACGAAGGCGGTCGCCCCGGCCTCCGTGCGTCCGACGCGGGCGAAGCCCTGCCCCTCCGCGTGCACCACCACGATCGGGTTCGGCTTCCCCGGACGCCGCAGCGACGACACCGTCCACGGCGCCGCCCAGAACCGTGCGAGTCGCGGGTCCGCCTCGGCGGTCGCCGCCGGCAGGTCGGTCGCCGTGTCCGCACCGCTCGTCCGTCGCGTCAGCACGTCCGCCGGGACCGACCCCGTGCGGAACGGGAAGGTCCATGCCGGGCCGATGCCGAGCCTCCCGGCCATCACCCGCACCACGTGCTCGGCGGACAGCCCGGTGACCACCGCGCCCGCCTCGTCCGTCCCGTCGACGACGGTCTCCGACCAGGCCTGGAGGCGCGTGGTGCGCCCATCGGGCAGCCGCTGTTCCAGCGTGACGGGCTGGGCATCGCCCTCCCACGGGCCGAGGAGGGTCTGGGTGGACTCGGGCAGCGTGCCGAGTCGGCCGACGAGGCCCGCTTCGATGAGCTCGCGACCGGCGGGTGTGCGGAGGAGCGTGGGGTTCCACCGGCGGCCGGCGAGGCTGCGGAGTGTGCCGAGGGCGTCGGCGCTGAGGTGCGTGCCCTCGACCGGAGGTGCCGGTGCCGCCGTCGGCAGGGGCTCGAGGTCCCGCTGCACCCGCGACGGTGCGGGCTCGGTGGCGCGGACCGTGTCGAGCACGGCGAAGACGAGGTCGTCGGTGGCGAGCATCCCGGCGAGGGGCCGCTCGATGGTGAGGTCGACGCGGTGCCGCCCGGTGACGAAGAGCAGGTGCGCTCCCGCGACGTCGCCGTCCTCGTCGGGGCGGACGTACTCGACCAGGCGTGCCGGCGCTCCCGTGGTGGTCCACGGGTCCGAGCCGATCAGCCGGAGGCCGTCCACGGAGCCGGGCAGTCGCTCGAGCAGGCTCGTGTGCTCCTCGGCGATGGTCCGGTCACTCGGACGGGAGCGGACGGTGAGCACGACGTCGTCGCCGGTGACGCGCAGGTCCGCCTGGGCCGAGTCCTCGCGGCGCCACGCGTCGGGGCGGCGGAGGGTGAGGCGGGCGGTGCGGTCCTCGGTGCCGAGCGGAGCGGGGACGGCCATGGCACGAGGCTACGTCGGGGCCCGCGTGCGGAGCGCTGCGGCTCGCCGGTCGGGCGCGGGTTCGGGGTGGCGTCGTTCGCAGCCGCGCGGGTTGGTGCGGTGCGAGGGGCGCGAGGTGGTGCGGTGCGCGGTCAGGGACGCGGCGCCCGGGACGCGGGCGGCGGCGGGACGTGCTTCGCAGCGACGACGTCGGCGATGGCCACCTCGACCGGGCCACGCCGCGTCTCGATCGTGACCGCGCCGGCGGTGCGAGCAACCAGGACCCCGAGGGCATCCCGTGCACCGCCCCCGTGGTGCGCCCGCACGACCAGCCGGTCCCCGAGCATCGCGTCGCCGAGCACGCCGAGCGCCCGCGCCCGCGCGATCGCGTCCTGCCCGCTGTCCGTCACACCGCCAGCGTAGGACGCGCGCCTAGAGTGTGGGGATGGCCAAGGCACGCGTGGACAGCTGGATCTGGGCGGTGCGGATCACGAAGACCCGCTCCGCCGCGACCGCCGCGTGCAAGGCCGGCCACGTCCGGGTGAACGGGGAGCGTGCGAAGCCCGCGCAGCCGATCGGCCCCGGCGACGAGGTCCGCGTCCGGCAGAACGGCTTCGACCGGATCGTGGTCGTCACCGGGATCATCCTCAAGCGGACGAGCGCCCCCGAGGCAGCGAAGCACTTCGAGGACAAGACCCCGCCGCGCCTCCCGAAGGAAGAGGCCGGGTTCGTCCCGATGCGCGACCGCGGCGCCGGACGCCCGAGCAAGCGGGAGCGCCGCGACCTCGAGAAGCTCCGCGGCTACTGACGCCCGCCGACCGCCCCGTCAGACGAAGCGGACGTCAGACGAACCGGACGGTCTGCTGCAGCCGGTCGCGGATCTCGAACACGTCGACGGAGCCCTCCGGCGAGAACACCCCGTTCAGCACCTGGCCGAGCGCAGTCCGCCGGACGACCAGCGCGGTGGGTTTCCGGGGTGAGCCGACGACCTGCACGTCCTCGTCGACCGCGGAGTCCGGCACGACGAGCAACCGGCCGGTGAACCGCACCCGCGTCTGCTTCTGCACGGCACGGGCGGCCCGGACGAGCTCCTTCACCGGACGCTCCCCCGGCGCGAGGGTCTCCCCCACGATCTCACCGTGCTCGATGCGCACCGGGGCACCCCAGTCGATGGACTCCAGCGCCCAGAGCCCGCTCGGGGCGAGGACGGCGTGGTCGAGCTTCCCCTCTGCCCCGGCGTCGAGGTCGTGCCAGACGGTCACGCCGATGCCCATGTCGGCGACGATCGAAGCGGTCGCTTCCTCGGCGAGGGCCTCGGCGAGGAGCCGTCGGATGTGCCGGGGCGCGGAGCGGATGAGCGTCGGGTCGTACGGGTCCTCGATCGGGTCGCCGAGACCGACCCACTCGCGCTCGGCCTGCAGGAAGACCTCGCGCGACCGACCGCCGGGGTGTCCGTGGGACCGAGCCCGGGGCCGTGTGTCGCGACGCGCCGCCGGCGGTGCGTAGGCGTCGCGACCGGAGTCGGGCCTCCAGGCGGAGGAACCGGACGGACCGGACGCGCTCTGCCCGGCCGAGCCGCGGGATCCGACGTCGTAGGCGCGGCGTGCGGCGGGCGTGCCCACGCGCTCCCAGGCGATCTGCACCTGGCGGAATCGGCGGGCGTCGCCGCCGAGGTCCGGGTGGGACTCGCGGGCGGCGCGGCGGTAGGCGCGGCGGAGCTCGTCGTCGTCGGCGGTCGCGGGGACGCCGAGGACTTCGTACGGGGTGGCGTCGGCCGGGCTGTCGGTCATGGCCCTGCGACATTACCCGAGGGACCGTCTGAGTCCGCCGCGTGCCTGCTGGGTGCTGCCTGGACCCGCGCCGCCGGTTCACGAGCGCGTGGTGCGTCCGGCGCTCGTCAGGTCACGGAGAACTCGATCGGGCTGCCGAGGAAGCGGCGGTAGCGGTCGGCGGCCGCCTCGAGCGCACGGACCGCAGCGGTGTCGAGCGGTTCGAAGGGGACGATGGTGACGTGGACGGCCCGGGAGCGCTCCGTCCGGCTCCAGGTGCCGACCACCCGACCGCGGACGACGGCCATCGGCAGGAACATGCCGTTCCCGCCGGGCACCACACGGTCGGCGTACGCGGGGTCGAGCTGCGCCGAACGGTCGGCGTACCCGAGCAGGTACTCGTCGAACCCGGGGAGCAGGTGCCCGGTGGGGATGCCGCCGGTCGCCGGACGGTCGGCGAGTGCGAGCAGTCCGTCGCCGAGGTCCTCGACGGCGTCCCCGGCAGCCGCTCGGGCACGACGGACGTCCCCGAGCGGGAGCTTCGTCCACGACGCCACGTCGACCTCGGTCGCGGGTCCGCGTCCTCGGAGGTGCCCGATCAGCACCCGGCGGAGGGCCCCGTCGCGGTCCGGCACCGGCGACTGCGGCGGTGCCCACTCGTCGAGCAGGACGAGCGCTTGGCCGACCCGGGCCGTCGGCCCCCACGCGACCAGCCCCTCTTGCGAGAGCTGCAGCACGACGTGGTACCCCCGACCGCCAGCGGGGTCGATGCCCGCGGCGCGGTACGCCGCGAAGAGTTCGTCGCGCGAGCGCCCGACCGTCGGACAGTGCCTGGACGGTGGCGTCGCGCGCACGACCGAGCAGGGCGGCGTCGATGCCGAGCTCGGCCGCGCGGCGGGCGATGCTCCGCAGGGTCCGCTCGGCGGTGAGGGACAGCAGCAGCCGGAGGTCGTCCGGGCGCATCGCGTGGAGGGTCCCGCGCATCGGCCACGACCGGACGAGTTCCCCGCGGTCGAAGGCAGCGCGGACGTCCCCACGCGTGGAGCCGGGCGACCGGACACCGATCGCCCAGAGGACCTGGCCGAGGTCCTGCCCCTGCACGGCGGTCATCCGCTCGACCACGGCGGTGGGACCGAGCCCCGGCACGGCGACGCCCTGCGCGGCGAGGCGCATCGTCCGGAGCTGCGCGGGCGTGGTCGTCATCACCCCAGCATGGCGCGGACCACCGTCACGCGACCGCGGCGGTGATCTCCTCGCTGTGCTGGTCGATGTACGCGACATCGGCCCGGTACAGATCGGCGTGCCCGTGCTGCAGGTCGCTGACGAACTTCGGGTTGCCCGCGGCGGCCTCGGTCTCGATGGTGGTGACGAGCGCCACGAGGGACCCGGTCATCGTCTCGGCGAGGACCGACCGGGAGCGTGCGTCGAGCTCGTAGGCGCGGCAGAACTCCGCCGCACGATCGAGCCGTTCGTCGAGCGACGGCGCGGTGGAACCCTCGACGGCTCCGGTCGTGAACGGGGCGAACCGGTACACCGCGCTGGCGACGTCCCACACCCGCGGCCCGGGGTGGGCCGTGTCGAAGTCGATGAGCCCGACGGCCGCGATGCCGTCGTACACGCAGTTGTAGGGCGCGAAGTCGCCGTGCACGATCGTCTCGACGGGCAACCGGTCGGCCTGCGACCAGACGTCCCGCGCACCGTCACGAGGGAAGGTGGCGGCGGCGTCGTGGTAGTGCCGGAGCAGCCGGGCGGTCGTGACGAGGGCTGCCTCGCTCGCGACGTCGGCGGTCCAGGGGTACTCCCCCGCGGTGCCCGGGACGAACGACACGGTCTCGAGCGTGTCCCCGTGCGAGATCGGTTCCGGCGCCGCGACGAACCCCTGTTCGTGCAGGTGGGCGAGCAGCCGGTGCACGGTCGGTGTCCACGGCCCGGCGGGGCGGTGGACACGATCGTCGGCTCTGGTGATCCGCTCCATCGGAACCTCCTGTCGGCCACGTCTCCGTTGACGTGGTGGTCCAGGGTATCCGGACGACCACCGCCACGTCCCGACTTCCTCGGGTTGCACACAGCAACACAGCGCCATGCATCGGCATGCACCGTTGCATGCAAGGCGTAGTCTGGGTGACCGTGAGCACTCCCACCACCAGCCAGGCCGCGTCCGACCGGGCGTACGAGCACGTCAAGCGGGCGATCATCCGGGGCGACCTCCCCGGCGGCACCGCGATCAGCGAGAACGCCCTCTGCCAGGAGATCGGCGTTTCCCGGACACCCGTGCACGAGGCGTTCCTGCGTCTCGCCGCCGAGGACCTGCTCACCCTCGAGTCCCGGAAGGGCGCCGTCGTCCGACCGATGTCCCCGAACGAGGCCGCCGACGTGCTCGAGATGCGGGAGGCCATCGAGTCGACCGCGGCGACCCGCGTCGTGACCGACGGTCGCGCGGCGGACGTCGCCCCGTTCCTCCAGGCCCTGCTCGACGACCAGGCCGAGGCCGTCGCGACGAGCGACGTCGACCGCTTCATCGAGGCGGACGCGGAGTTCCACGGCGCGGTCATCGGCGCGTCGCGGAACGCGATCGCCGTGCTGTTCGCGCGGACCCTGCGGGACCGGCAGCAGCGGCTCCGGCACCACCTCATGCGGCTGCAGCCGTCCCAGCTCGCCGCGTCGCTCGAGGACCACCGCGCCCTCGCCGCGGCGCTCGAGGCGGGCGACGCCGCCCGCTACGCCGAGGTGCTCCGTGCGCACGTCGCCTCGCACCGGGGGGCGATGTGAGCGCCACCACGGGGTCGATCGCCGTGCCGACCCCGCGCGTCCTGCCGTGGGTGGCCGTGTGGG
Source organism: Curtobacterium sp. UNCCL20 (assembly GCF_900101675.1). Classification (GTDB taxonomy): domain Bacteria; phylum Actinomycetota; class Actinomycetes; order Actinomycetales; family Microbacteriaceae; genus Curtobacterium. The sequence goes on from NZ_FNKG01000004.1 coordinate 422,435, forward strand.
GTGCCGTGTTCGTCTGCTCGTGGGGCGGGAACCAGTTCTCGCCGCTGCTGCTCATGTACGAGGAGCGTGCGCACTACTCGTCGCTGCTCGTCACCGTCTTCCTCGGCGTGTACGTGCTCGGGCTCGCGCCGGCCCTGGTCGTCGCCGGTTCCCTGTCCGACCGGCACGGCCGCCGTCCGCTGATGCTCGCGGGCATCGTCTCCGCGGTCGTCGGCAGCGGGCTGCTCGCGTTCGGACCGCTCGGCGCCGGGTTCCTGATGGCCGGTCGGCTGTTCTCCGGCATCACCGTCGGCATCGCGATGGCCGTCGGCAACAGCTGGGTCAAGGAGCTCTCGCAGGGACGGTTCGACCCCGCAGCCGACGCCGGCTCGGGCGCCCGCCGGGCCTCGCTCGCGTTCACCCTGGGGTCCGCGTCGGGTGCGCTCGTCGCCGGACTCATCGCGCAGTGGGGACCGATCCCGGAGGTGCTGCCGTTCCTCGTGCACATCTGCGTGGCGATCCCCTTCGCCGTCATCGTCTGGCGGACGCCGGAGACGAACCGCACCGGTGGCGTCCCCGGGCCGTGGTGGCGACAGCTCGCGGTCCCGAGCGCCGGGCACCGCCGGTTCACCCGGGTCGTGCTCGTCGCGGCGCCGTGGATCTTCGGTTCGGCGGCGATCGGGTACGGGTACCTGCCGACCAAGCTCGCCGGGGCGACCGGCACGTGGGGGCTCGTGTTCGCGACCGCCGCGACCGTCGTCGCGCTCGGGGTGTCGAGCGCCGTGCAGCCGTTCGCCGGTCGGGTCACCTCGCTCCTGTCGGCGCGGGGGCTGCTCACCGCGGTGGCCCTGATGACCATCGGGATCGGGGTGGTCGCCGTCGCGATCGTGCAGCAGTCGGTGGTGATCGGCCTCGTCGCGAACGTGGTGATCGGCGTCGGGATCGGGCTCGCCCTGGTGTCGTCGCTCCTCGAGGTCCAGCGGATCGCGGGGTCGCGCGACCTGGCCGGGCTGACCGGGGTGTTCTACGCGGCGGCGTACGCCGGGTTCCTGGCACCGGCCGTGATCGCCGCGGTCGCGAACGTCGTCGAGGTGCCGGTCATCCTGCTCGTGGTCGTCGGGCTCGGGGCCGTGTCGTGGGTGGCGATCCTGGTGTCGTCACGGAAGCACATCCCGGCGTAGTCCTGCGGCGGCGGGCACCGTGCCGGCTCCGCCAGCCCGTGCGGGGTCGTTCGGTCGGTGCCGCGTTGTGGCGCCGCACGGGGCGAACGACCTCGCACCGAGTGGTGAACACGGCGCCGGTCGCTAGAACTGGTCGCGGAGCCAGCTCGGCCCGCGCACCGCGACCGAAGTGCCGAGGGCCTCGACCCGGGACCGGAGGCCACGATCGGCGGTCACGACGACCACGGGTGCGTGCCCGGCGTCGACGGCGGCACGGGTGGCCTCGACGATCGCGTCGTCGCCGGACGCGGGCGCCGACACCACCGCGACGTCGGACAAACCAGACCCGGCGCCACCAGCAGGAGCGGCAGCGCCACCCGCAGCCGCACCAGCGCCAGCCGCAGGGGCACCAACGGCGGCACCCGCGCCAGCGGCACCAGCAGCAGCACCCGCGGCACCCACAGCCCCCCGCGCCTCCCCCTCGAGCACCACGGTCCACCGCGGCCACCACCGGTCGAACGGCAGCGCCAGCTCCGCCGCCACGACGCCGACCCCGGCGAGCGCCGACACCGCCGAGACCAACCGCGCGGCGGCTCCGGCGCGGTCCTTCCACCACCCGTCCGGCACGCTGCCGACGACGTTCGCCGCGTCGACGACGACGTGCGGTGTGGTCGTGATGCGTTCGCGGAGCGCGGGCCACGAGGCGCCGAACCCGGGGTGCAGCGGCAGGTCCTCGACGTCGTCGACCGGAACCCAGGCGAGCTCGAGGCTCTCGCGGTCCGCGATCACCGGTTCGAACGGCCGGGAGGCACGCCCCACCACGGTCGTGTACGTCCAGAACCCCAGGTCGAGGACCGCCGTGTGGCGGAGGTCGACGCCGTCGTCGGGGACGCCGGCTTCTTCGGCGGACTCGCGGAGGGCGCCGGTGACGGCGTCCTCGCCCAGGTGCCGGGCGCCGCCCGGGATGCCCCAGGTGCCGCCGTGGTGGCTCCACTCGACGCGGTGCTGCAGGAGCACGCGGCCGGAGCCGTCGTCGACGAGCAGCCCGGCGGCGCCGAAGCGTCCCCAGGCCTTGGTGCCGTCGGGTCCGACCGCCCAGGCGTCACCGGGGTCGCGGGGGCCGGGAGGAGGCCCGGGAGGGGTTGCGTCTGGCACCTCCCAAGCCTCCCACACGGCGCCGACGACGGGCCTCGAACCGGTCATCGGGCGTCGTGTACCGTGTCGCTCGAGACACGGGGTGCCGCAACCAGCGGCTGAGATCACACCCGTCGAACCTGCTCGAGCTCGTACTCGCGAAGGGATCGTCCATGCACAATGCTGCGCCCGCACCCACTGCACGCCCGGGGGCTCCGGACCCCGACTGGGCCCACCGCACCGCGGAGCTCCTCGAGGCCGTTCGCGCCCGGGGCCCGCTGGTGCACTGCATCACGAACACGGTGGTGCAGAACGTCACCGCGAACGTCCTGCTCGCCCTCGGCGCCTCGGCCGCGATGGTCGACGTCGTCACCGAGGCGGGGCCGTTCGCCCGGGTCGCCGACGCCCTGCTCGTGAACACCGGCACCCCGCACGCCGAGCCCCGCGCGGCGTCGCTCGAGGCTGCGCACGCCGCGGTCGACGCCGGCACCCCGTGGGTGCTCGACCCGGTGGCGGTCGGCAGCCTGCCGGTCCGCACCGCCCTGGCACGCGACCTGCTGGCGCTCGGCCCGACGGTGCTCCGCGGCAACGCCTCCGAGGTGCTCGCCCTCCTCGGTGCGTCCACCGGTGGGCGCGGGGTCGACAGCACCGTGGGCACCGATGACGCGCGCGAGGCTGCGGTCGCCGCCGTGGCCGGTCCGCTCACGGCCGGGAGGCGCGTGGCCGCGGTGGCCGTGTCGGGTCCCGTCGACCTGCTGGTCGCGCCCGGCATCGGGACGGTCCGGGTCGCGAACGGCACCGAGCTGCTGACACGGATCACCGGTGGTGGGTGCGCGCTCGGCGCGGTGGTCGCCGCGTTCACCGCGGTCTCGCCGGACGACGCCGGCGCCGCGGCCGTCGCCGCGACCGCCGTGCACACGATCGCCGCGGAGCTGGCCGCCCGCGAGGCCGGTGGCCCGGGCACGTTCCAGCCGCTGTTCCTCGACCGCCTGGCGTCGCTCACCCCGGAGGACGTCGTCCGCGAGGCGCGCATCACCGTCGAGGCCGCGCCGAGCACGACGGCGGTGCCGGCATGAGCAGCGCCCGCATGAGCGGCGCCGGCACCAGCAGCGCCGGCATCAGCAGCGCCGGCGCGCGTCGCCGTGCCGCCGGCGACGTCGGCGTCTACCTCGTCACCGACCGAGCCCTCGCCGACCGGCACGGCATCGGCGTGCTCGGCGTCGTCCGGGCCGCGGTGGACGGCGGGGTCCGGATCGTGCAGGTGCGCGACAAGGACGCCTCCGCCCGCGACCTCCTGGCGCTGACCTCCGCGGTCGCCGACGCCGTGGGCGACCGGGCACTCGTCGTGGTGGACGACCGGCTCGACGTCGCGCTCGCCGCCCGGCACGCCGGGCACCGGGTCGCCGGGGTGCACCTCGGGCAGTCCGACGTGCCGGTCGAGGTCGCACGTGCACTGCTCGGGCCGGACGCCCACGTCGGGTTGACCGCGAACACGCCGGAGCACCTCGCGGCCGTCGCCCGGCTCCCCCACGGCACCGTCGACCTGCTCGGGGTCGGGGTCGTGCACCCCACCACCACGAAGGCGGACCACCCGCCGGCGCTCGGCCACGACGGGTTCGCTCGACTGGCCCGCGCGACCGCGGTGCCGTGCGTGGCGATCGGCGGCGTCACGCTCGACGACGTCGCGCCGCTCCGGGCCGCGGGTGCCGCCGGTGTCGCCGTGGTGTCCGGGATCTGCACGGCAGCGGACCCCGGTTCCGCGGCGGCCGCGTACGTCGCTGCGTGGGCCGGCGGCCTGCCGGAGGCGGGTCGACGAGACCCGGGTGATCCGTTCCTCCAGGCCGTCGCCACCAGCCACGAGGCGGACGCGTGACCGGCGCGCAGGTCCCCCGCGTGCTCAGCATCGCCGGGACGGACCCGACCGGTGGCGCCGGGATGCAGGCGGACCTGAAGTCGATCGCGGCGCACGACGGGTACGGGATGGGCGTCGTCACGGCGCTCGTCGCGCAGAACACGCACGGGGTGCGGTCCGTGCACGTGCCGGACCCGGGCTTCCTGCGGGAGCAGCTCGACGCGGTGTCCGACGACGTGACGATCGACGCCGTGAAGGTCGGGATGCTCGGCACCGCCGAGGTCGTGCGGACCGTCACCGCGTGGCTCCGGGAGCACCGGCCGCCCGTCGTGGTCGTCGACCCGGTGATGGTGGCGACGAGCGGGGACCGGCTGCTCGACGAGGACGCCTCGGCGGCGATGTCCGACCTGTTCGCGCTCGCCGACCTGGTGACGCCGAACCGGGCCGAGCTGGCGGTGCTCGCGTCGCTGGCAGGGGTCGCACCGGCCGCTCCGCGGGACGCCCTCGGTGCCCGGGAGGCCGCGCTCGCCGTCGCGCGGCGCTGGGACGTGCTCGTCCTCGCGAAGGGCGGCCACGACGACGGCCCGACCTCGGACGACCTGCTCGTGTCGCCATCCGGACACGTCCGGACGTTCCGGGGCCCCCGGGTCGCGACGACGAACACGCACGGCACGGGGTGTTCGCTGTCGAGCGCGATCGCGACGCTGGCGGCGTGGGGCGGCGACTGGGAACTCGCGGTCGGCGGCGCGAAGGCGTGGCTCACCCGGGCGCTGCAGGGTGCCGACGCCCTGCACGTCGGGAGCGGCAACGGACCGATCGACCACGGCGCCGTCGTCCGCGAGCGGCTGCCCGAGCCCTCGTGGACCGATCGGTGGTGGGACGACGTCGCCGAGGTGCTCGAGGAGACGATCGCCTGCCCGTTCCTGGTCGGCCTGCGGGACGGCACGCTCGACGCCGACGTCTTCGCGGGCTACCTCGCGCAGGACGTGCACTACCTCCTGGCGTACGAGCGGCACCTGTCGACCCTCGCGTCCCGGACCACCGGGGACACGTCGGCGTTCTGGTCCGCTGCCGCATCCGGCTGCGGTGCCGAGGCCGAGCAGCTGCACCACCGGCGTCTGGCCGGCACACACGCCGACGACCCGGTGCACCCGACCTGCGCGGGCTACCTCGCGCACCTGCAGGAGGCGGCGGACTCCGGGTCGGCCGGGGTCCTCGCGGCGGCGGTGCTGCCGTGCTTCCGGGTGTACGCGTGGGTGGGGACGCGGCTCGGTGCGGCTCCGCCGGGGCACCCGTTCGCGGACTGGCTCGGGGCGTACGGCGACCCGGGGTTCGCGGCGTCGTCGGCTGCGGCGACGGCGGAGGTGGAGCGGCTCGCCCGGGCCGGGTCGCCCGCGGAACGGGGTGCGATGGCGCGGGCGTTCCGCCGCTCGACCGCGTGGGAGCTCGCGTTCTTCCGGATGCCGCTGGCCGCGCCGGCGGCCGCCCCGGCGGCGGCCGCCCCGGCCGCCCCGGCCGCGGGCCGAGACTCGGCCTGAGCGACACTTCTCGGACTCGGGGACCCGAGAACTGTCGCTGACCCCGAGACTCGGGTCGCGCCCGCGACGCGGGACGAGACGGCCTGGAGGCGCGGTGCGGGCTGGCACCGCGCCTCCAGTCCGGTGGTGGTCGCGTCAGCGAACGGGCGGCGGCAGCCGCACCAGCTCCACGGACAGGTCTCGGCTGTCGACCCTGCCGCGCATCCAGGTGTGGTCGGGCTGGCGCCGGCGGTCGGTCGGGGAACCGGGGTTGAGCAGCCGGAGCCCGGACGGCGTGACGGTGTCCCAGGGGATGTGCGAGTGCCCGAAGACGAGGACGTCGGTGTCCGGGTACTCCTCGGTCATGCGGCGTTCGCGGCCGGTCGTGGCTCCGGTCTCGTGCACCAGCGCGAACCGGAGGTCCTCGACGGCGAAGCGGGCGACGAGAGGCAGGCGGTCGTCGAACTCGGAGCCGTCGTTGTTGCCGCGGACGCCCACGAACCGGCGGGACCGGGCCTCGATCGCGTCGAGCGTGGCGAGGTCCACCCAGTCGCCGGCGTGCACGACCAGGTCAGCGGCGTCGATGTCCGCCCAGAGCGGCGCGGGCAGGTCCTTCGCCCGCTTCGGCAGGTGGGTGTCGGAGAGCAGGACGAACGAGGTCGTCACGACTCCGAGCGCCCCGGCATCGGGAGGCCGGCCTCGTCCGCGAGGCCCAGTCGTTCGAGCAGCCCGGCGAGCAGCGCGATGTCGTCGTCGGACCAGCTCGCGAGGCGTTCGTCGAGCGCGTCGCGGTGCAGCTGCACGGATCGGTCGAGCGCTGCGCGGCCGGCGTCCGTCGCCTCGAGGGGCTTCGCGTTGCCGGTACCGCCGTCGGTCGTCCGGATCAGTCCCGCCGCGAGGAGCCCGGACAGCTGCCGGGAGATCGTCGAGCGGTTGAGCCGCAGGTACCGGGCGATGTCGATGGCCATGCAGCCCCGGTGCTGCACGACGAAGTCGACGAGGGACTGGTCCACGACGCTCAGGATCGACTCCGAACCCCGCGCCCTGATGCTCGCCCGCCTCGTGATGCGGGCGAGTTCGGTGTAGGCACGCCCGATGTCGCTGTTGCGGACATCGGGCTTCGGGTCGGTCATCGGAGCACTCCAGCCTGTCGGTGCCGGCGCCGGCCGGCGGTGTTGGGTCCCGCCACCATACCGGCGGGTACGGTGTGCTCCGGCTCAGCGTCCCGCGGCGGCGGCCTGCAGCGCCGGGATGTCGAGCTTGACCATCTGCATCATCGCCTCGAAGACGCGTGCATTCGCCTCGGGGTCGCCCGAGCCGGTCATCAGTTCGCCCATCATCGACGGGGTCACCTGCCACGCCACACCCCAGCGGTCGAAGAGCCACCCGCAGCGCGAGGGTCGTCCGCCGTCGGCGAGGAGGGCGTCCCAGATGCGGTCGAGTTCCTCCTGGGTGTCCACGTCGACCTGGAACGACACCGCGTCGGAGTGCTCGTGGCCCGGGCCGCCGTTCATCGCCCGGTACGGCTGCCCGAGCAGCGTGAACTCCACCACGAGGGCCTTGCCGTCCGGGGTCTTCGACACGCTGTCGATGCGGCTGTCCGGGAACAGCGAGACGTAGTGCTCGGCGGCTTCCTCGGCCTGGTCGTCGTACCAGAGGAACGGGGTGATCGTCGGCATGGCGACGCCTTCCAGGGTCGGCTCAGTCCGCAGCGCCGCGGATGAGCAGGTCGGCCTTCTCGGGGTGCTCGTCGAACCACTTGCCGACGAACCAGCACATCGGGACGACGCGCTTCGTGGAGTTCGCCTCGACGTCGGCGACGGCGAAGTCGACGAGTTCGGCGGCGTACCCGTGCCCGCGGTGCTTGGGCACCGTGTAGGTGTGCGGGAAGGCGATCGCGTCGCCGTTCTCGCGGTAGTCGAGGACGCTCACGAGTTCGCCGCCGACGTACATCGCGTACCGGTCCTGGTCTGCTTCGTCGCGGAACTCGTGGTCCATGCGGCCATCATGCACCGCGCACGCGGCCGACGCCGCATCGGGAATGCAGAACGCACCACGGCGTTCTGGCCGACCATGACGACAATCGGCATCATCGGCGCAGGCCACATCGGATCCCAGCTCGCACGGCTCGCCGTGCAGCACGGCCACGACGTGGTCATCGCGAACTCCCGGGGTCCGGAGACCCTGACCGACCTGGTCGACGAGCTGCGTGCGCTGGGCGGCGCGGCGACGGGCACGACCGGCGGCTCCGCTGCGGGTTCGACCGGCGGCTCCGCCCGTGCGGCGACCCGTGACGAGGCGGCGGCCGCTGGCGAGATCGTGGTCGTGACGACCCCGCTCGCCGCGATCGAGACCATCCCCGTCGAACCCCTGGTGGGCAAGGTCGTGATCGACACGAACAACTACTACCCCGGCCGCGACGGCGACATCCCGGCGCTCGACGACGAGACGACCACGACGGCCGAGCTCCTGCAGGACCACCTCCCCGGCGCCCGCGTCGTGAAGGCCTTCAACCACATCGGCGCCGCGGACCTCACCGGCCACGCGACCCCGGCAGGCACGCCGGGCCGTCGGGCGCTCGTGGTGGCGGGCGACGACGCCGAGGCGAAGCGCGTCGTGACCGAGCTCATCGACGCGTTCGGGTTCGACGTCGTCGACGCGGGCCCGCTCGCCGAGGGCTGGCGCATCCAGCGGGACACCCCCGGCTACGGCCCCCGCTTCACCGCCGAGGAGCTGCGCGCCAAGCTGGCCGAGGCGACGCGCGGCTAGCGGCCCGCGCCCGGTGCCCCGCGCCCCGCGCCCGGCGCCCCGGGCCCCCGCCCAACAGCCCGAGACTCGGGCTCAGCGACAGTTCTCGCGGCCCCAGGCCCGAGAACTGTCGCTCACAGCGAGACTCGGGCCGCGCCGGACCGCGCCAGGGCCGGGGCCGGGCTGCGCCGCCCCGCCGGGCCCGGCCGCGCGGCCGCGCACTCACGCGCCGTCGAAGATCACCGTCATCTCGGCGAGGTCGTCCTCGGAGGGCGTCCACGCCGTCCCGGCCTCGGCGTTCTGCACGATCTGCTCGGGCTTCGTCGCACCCGCGATGACGCTCGAGAGCCCGGGCTGCGCGAGCAACCACGCGAACGTGGCCTGCAGCATCGTGACCTCGCGCTCGTCACAGAACCGCTGGAACTCCTCGACGATCCCCCACGGGGCGTCGGCGAGCAGCTGCGGCTTCGCCGTCGTCAGGCGTCCGTCGGCCGGCCCGCCGTCCTTCGTGTACTTGCCGGTGAGCAGCCCGTTGTAGAGCGGGAAGTACGGCAGGAACCCGAGGGCGTACGCGCGGACCGCCGGCAGCACCTCGTCCTCGACCCCCCGGGCGAGCGGGCTGTACTCGTTCTGCGCGGACACGAACGCCGTGGTGCCCGCGATCGACGCGGTCAGTTCGGCCTCGGCGATCTGCCACCCGGCGAAGTTCGAGTGGCCGATGTAGCGGATCTTGCCCTCGCGGACGAGGTCGTCGAGCACGGACAGGGTCTCCTCGATCGACGTCACGTCGTCCGGGCCGTGCATCTGGTACAGGTCGATCCAGTCGGTCCCGAGGCGCTTGAGCGACGACTCGACGGCGAGCCGCACGTACCGCCGGGAGCCACGGACGCCCCAGTCCGGCCCGTTCGCACCCCGCATGTCCATGCCGAACTTCGTCGCGAGGACGATCTCCTCGCGCCGCCCGGCGATCGCCTTGCCGAGCAGCTCCTCGGACAGGCCGGGGCGGCCGCCGTAGACGTCCGCCGTGTCGAAGAGGGTGACACCGGCGTCGAGGGCTGCACGGACGACGGCGTCCGTACCCTCCTGCGACTCAGTGAACGTGCCGGGCCGGCCGAAGTTGTTGCAGCCGATGCCGACGGTGGAGACGACGAGCCCCGAGGGCCCGAGCGGACGGTGTTCGATTCCGGTCATGCCTCGACCGTACCGGCGACCCCGGAACTGGGGCTGCGACGTGCGGGCCCGTTGCCGTTAGAACTGACGATGGATCAGGCTACGGAGGGAGTGCCGCAGTGGCATCGCATCGCTTGCCCGACGAGGAACGACCGCGTCGAGCGGTCCCCGCATGGGTGACGGCTCCGCCTGAGGGCGTTCCCGGCACGGTCGCGCCCGGGGCGGTCGCGCCCGGCGCACCGGGGCACGGCCACGACGCGGTCGACGGCCTGGAGGCACGCCCCGCCCCCGTCACGTCGGCCCCCGCCCCGGAGACGGTCGGCACGGAGACGGTCGGCACGGTCGGTTCCGTCGGCTCCGCCGACGCAGCCACCGCGGGTGACTTCGTCGTCCCCGACTACCCGCCGGACGAGGCCCTCCTGCCGCCCGCACCGACCTCGCCCACGGTGAGCACGGTGCCGTTCGACACCGCCTCGGTCGTCCCGGCGCCCGCCCCGGTCTCGCCGATCGACGCCGCTCACCGCGCGCCCGTCACCCCGGCCGTGCCGGTCGTCGGGCAGCCGCGGTTCTCCGTCCCGGGCCTCGAACACGTCGTCGTCGAGGGCACCGAACCCGAACCTGTCGGCCCGATCGGCTACCGGACCCCCGCACGCTTCGCGCACCAGCGTCCCGCGGTCACCGCACCGACGACCACCACGGCACCGGCGTCCTCGTCGGTCGCGCCCACCCGCGCGTTCGACGCGCTGATCACGCCGTCCGCTCCTGCTCCTGCTCCTGCTCCGACCGCGGGACCGACACCCGCCTCGACGGCCGGGACGGCGACCGCATCGAACGCTGCGGGCGCGACCACCGCAGCCGGACAGACCGCAGTGGTGGGCGCGTCCGTGGTGGCCGCCACGGGCCTCCAGGTCGAAGCGAAGCGCAGCACGGCCGGGGCGACCCCGATCGGCCCGACCCCGGGAGCCGTCCTCGGCGCCGTCGCCGGCCTGGCGACGCTCGGACTGGCGGCCTGGTGGTTCCTCGCGCCCGCGACCGTGCACGGCGTGGGCGTCGCGCTCGGCGTGATCGCCGTCCTGGTCTCCATCGTGACGCTGCGGAACCCCGCGGCGACGTGGCAGCGGCCGGTCGCGCTCCTCGGCGCCGTGCTCGGCGGTGTCGGCACGCTCGTGCTGCTGTGGGCGGTGGCGTCCGCGCTGCTGCCGATGGCGGGCGTGACGCTGCCCGACGTCACCGGTGCCGGCGTGGTGCCGACGCTCGCGCCGTAGCGTCCGCACCGTAGCGCCCGCGCCGCGTGCGCGCTGGTCCGCCTCAGACGGCGCGGACGACCCCGCGGGACAGGATCGCGTTCGTCAGGGCGTCGATCGGTTCCCGCTGCACCGTCGGGTTCGCGATGAGGACGTAGTCGACGGCGGGCAGCTCCGGAAGGGACAGTCGCTGCGAGACCTTCACGAGGTCCGCGGGGATGAGCGAGTGCGGGAACACCGCCACACCGATCCCGGCCCGCACGGCCGCGAGGACGCCGTTCACGTCACGCGTGTTGCAGGTGATCCGCCAGGTGCGCCCGGCGGCTTCGAGGGCGTCGATCGCCATCTGCCGACTGATGCTCGGCGCCTGGTACGCGATCAGCGGCACGGGCTCGCCGGGCTCCAGCGCGATGCCGTCCTGCGCCATCCACACCATCTGGTCGGTGGCGACCCGGGTGCCCTCGGCGGACTCCCCCGCGGTCTGCTTGATGAACACGAGGTCGAGCTGCCCCGCGTGCACGCGGCGGAGGAGCGGCGACGACTGGTTCACCGTGAGCTCGAGGTTCACCTGCGGGTGCAGGCGACGGAAGTCCCGGAGGATGCGTGGGAGCTGCGTGATCGCGAGGTCGTCGGCGGCGCCGAAGCGGAGCCTGCCGCGGGTCGCCGCGCCGGAGAAGTAGGCGTCGGCGGTGGCGTGCGCCGCGAGGATCGTCCGTGCGAACCCGGCCATCGCGTCCCCGTTGTCGGTGAGCGCGACGCCCCGGGTGTCCCGCGCGACGAGGGTCCGAGACACCGCGGTCTCGAGGCGTCGCACGTGCTGGGACACCGTCGGCTGGCTGATGCCGAGCCGTGCCCCGGCCTGGGTGAAGCTGCCGGTCTCGGCGACGGCCAGGAAGGTCTGCAGCAGGACGGGGTCGAGCACGGTGCACTCCGCTCATTCGACATCGCAATGGACTGATAGCCACCATAGGGGTATCGAATGGGCCGGCACCACGTAGTTTCGATGGGGTACCAGTTCCGTAGCCGACGTCCGGAGATCCCCACCCGTGAGCGCGTCATCGACGACCCTCCCCCCGCCCACCGAACCGCTCCCGATCCAGGCCACCCGACCGCCCTGGCGGCACACGCTCATCGCGCTGTCGGTCCCGAACTTCCGACTGTTCACCGCCACGAACCTCGTCGCGATGACCGCGGGCTGGATGCAGCGCATCGCCCAGGACTGGCTCGTCCTGCAGCTCACCGGCTCGGTCGCGCAGGTCGGCATCACCGTCGCCTGCCAGTTCGCACCGATGCTGCTGTTCGGGCTCTTCGGCGGGGTGATCGTCGACCGGTTCTCGAAGCGAGCGCTGATGATGATCACGCAGGGGTCGTTCGCGGTCCTCTCGGCACTGCTGGCCGTGCTCACCCTGGCCGGGGTCGTGCAGGCCTGGCACATCTGGGCGATCGCCTTCGTGGTCGGCATGGTCACCGTGATCGACAACCCCGCGCGCCAGGTGTTCGTCACCGAGATCGTCGGCCACCAGCACCTCCGGAACGCCATCAGTGTCAACTCGTCGGTGTTCCAGCTCGGCGGCATGATCGGCCCCGCGCTCTCCGGCGCGCTGCTCGTCGCGGTCGGGGCGGGCTGGTCGTTCGGGGTGAACGCGATCGCCTGCGTCGCCGTGGTCGTGACACTCGGGTTCCTGAAGGTGTCCGAACTCCACCGCACACCGCCGGCACCGCGCGGCAAGGGCCAGCTCGTCGAGGGCCTCCGCTACGCCGTCCGGAAGCCGACCATCATCGTGCCGGTCATCCTGGTGGCGTTCTTCTCGGTGTTCGCGCTGACGATGCCCGTGCTGCTGTCGGCCTTCGCGTCCGAGGTGTACGACGTCGGCGCGGGCGGCTACGGCCTGTTCAACTCCGCCGTCGCGATCGGCGCCCTCGTCGGCGCGCTGCTGTCCACCCGCCGCGCCACGGTCCGGCTCCGCACCATCGTCGGCGGCGTGTTCTGGACCGGGGTGCTGCTCGTCCTCACCGGGTCGATCCCGGTCATCGCGCCGTTCACCGTCGCGCTCGTGGCCGTCGGGATGTCACAGCTGCTGTTCCAGACCGCGTCGAACTCGCTCGTGCAGCTGTCCTCGAACGTGGCGATCCGCGGCCGGGTGATGTCGCTGTACGTCCTGGTGCTGCTCGGCGGTCAGGCGATCGGCGGCCCGCTCATGGGGCAGGTCGTCGACCACTTCGGTGCGCACGTCGGCATGGTCGTCGCCGGAGGGGTGCCCGCTGCCGCAGCCGCGGTCGTCGGCCTGGTCCTCGCCCGCCGGGGCGGCCTGCACCTGGCGGTGCGGATGCGGCACCACATGCCCGTGCCCTCCATCGTCGGCCACCGCTGACGGCGGGCGCTGTCGGTGCGGGGCCGCCTGCCGGCCTGGAGGCCCGTGGCTGGCTGGCCGGCGGCGGGTTGGCTGGTGCGCAAAACACCGGTGTTCGTCTGACGCACCCCGACATTGCAGGGCGCGACTGACGAGCACCGGTGTTTCGCGAGCGAGAACCGGGCGGGGTGGCTCAGTACGCGACGCCGAACCGCGCCTGGTGATGCGCCGGCGTGACGATCTCGTCGACGAAGGCGATCGCGAAGTCCTCGCCGGAGATGTCCGAGTTGCCGTCGGCGTCGGCGAGGAGCACGTCGTCCGAGCTGCGGTAGGTGCCGCGACGCTCGCCGGGGTTGTAGCCGCCGAAGGCCGCAGCCGGGCTCACGTAGAACCAGTCGACCTCGGTGTCCCCGGCACGGAGAGCCTCGAGGATCTGACCGTGGCTCTTCGCCTCGCCCTTGAACGCGTCCGGGAACTCGGCCGTGTCGTACAGCGCGGGTCCGCCCTCGGCGACGAGCATCGAACCGGCACCGCCGACGATGCCGAGACGGGCACCCGAAGCAGCGGCAGCGTCGACGAACGGCTGGAACTTGTCCTTGAGCTCGCTGCCGTCCGCCTGGACCGCGTGCAGGGCGACGACGATGACATCGGCGCCCTTCGTGACCTCGGCGACGAAGTCGGCGTCGAACGCATCGCCCTGCGCCGCCGTCAGTCCCTCGGCCGACTCGAGCTTGGACGTGTCGCGGGCGACGGCGGTGACGGCGATGCCGCGGGACAGGGCCTCGCGGGTGATGGCGGAGCCGGCGTAGCCGGTGCCACCGAAGACGACGATGCTGGTCATGGAGCTTCCTCTCGTTGGCGGTACGACGGGGTGCCGTCGTGGACGTTGACACTCACCGTACAAGCGTTACTCTCTTTGAGTAAGTAGGCACCTCGCAGTGCGTGTCTCACTCGCCCACCCGGAGGATCCATGTCAGCGCTCGAGTACAGCCCCTACGCCGCCGAGTGCCCCTCCCGGCAGCTCCTCGACCGCATCGGCGACCGGTGGAGCGTCCTCACCGTCGGCACCCTCGCCGACGGTCCGGCACGCTACTCGGCGATCGCGAACCGGGTGCAGGGCGTGTCCCAGAAGATGCTCACCCAGACACTGCGGGCGCTCGAGCGCGACGGACTCGTGACACGGACGGTCTTCCCCGAGATCCCGCCGCACGTCGAGTACGAGCTGACCGACCGCGGCCGCTCCCTCCGGACCGTGCTCCGGCCGCTCGAGGACTGGGCGACCTCGCACATGGACGAGGTCACGGTCTCACGCGAGGAGTACGACGCCCGCTGAGTGCTCCCGGAATCCACCGGGGCCGAGCGTGGTTGCCTGGGGACATGCGATCTGTCGTCTACACAACGCCCGGTGACTCGTCCGTCCTCGAACTCGTCGACCGCGAGGTCCCGGAACCCGGCGCCGGCGAGGTCCGCGTCCGCGTCGTCGTCTCCGGCGTCAACCCGACGGACTGGAAGGCCCGGGCCGGTGGGACCTACGGCGACGGCCTGCCCTTCCCCGAGATCACGCCGAACCAGGACGGTGCGGGCGTCGTGGACGCCGTCGGCGAGGGCGTCGATGGGCTCGCCGTCGGGGACCGCGTCTGGCTCTACATGTCCGCCGCCGGCCGCCCGACGGGCACGGCGCAGGAGTACACGGTCGTCCCCGCAGCCCGCGCCGTCCCGCTGCCCGAGGGCACCTCGTTCGACGTCGGCGCCTCGCTCGGCGTCCCCGCGATGACCGCGCACCGAGCGCTCACCACCCACGAGCACGGTCCCGCACGGCTCTCCCCCGGCGCCCTCGCCGGCAAGGTCGTCCTCGCCGCGGGCGGTGCCGGCGCCGTCGGCCACGCCGCGATCCAGCTCGCCCGCTGGGCCGGGGCGACCGTCATCTCGACGATCAGCTCGGACGCGAAGGCCGCCCTTGCCACGGCCGCCGGAGCGCACCACACGGTGAACTACCGGGACGACGACGCTGCCGCGCAGATCCGCGAGATCACCCCGGACGGCGTCGACATCGTGGTCGAGGTGTCGATCCCGCAGAACGCCGGACTCGTCGCCGAGGTCCTGGCGAACCACGGCGTGGTCTCGATCTACGCGAACAACGGCGGTGACGAGGCGACCCTGCCGATCCGTCCCAACATGAGCGTCAACGCCCGGTACCAGTTCCTGCTGCTCTACACGATCGGCGACGAGGCCCTGACCGCCGCCGCCGAGGACGTCACCGCGGCGCTCCGCGACGGCGTCCTGCCCGTCGGCGAGGACGCCGGTCTGCCGCTCGTCCGGTTCGGACTCGAGGACACCGCCGCTGCGCACGACGCGGTCGAGGGTGACACCGTCGGCAAGGTCCTCATCGACGTCGCCCCCGCCGCCTGACGGCGAACGCGCGAAGGCCACCGCGAGCGTAGGCCACCGGGAGCGCTGCCGACGCAGGAGCCCCGCGCATGCACGAACCGCTGCGTCCACCGACCGGATGTGGTCGGCGGACGCAGCGGTTCGGTGCCGGAGCCCGGCCGGTCAGCGGCGCTGGTTCGCCGCGATCCGTTCGGCCACGCGCACGCGCGCCTCGACGAGCTCACGCTCGAGGTTGGCGGCGATGACGTCGAGGTCCTCGTAGTCCGCATCGGTGGTGTCGACGTTCCAGTTCGGCGAGCTCAGGCGAGCACGCCCGAACGCCTTGGGAGCAGGGTTCACGGTCGTCATGGGGGGATCGTACGTCGAGCGTCCGACAGAACGAGTCAGCATCATGGGCCTTTCCGGTATCGCCGGTCTCGCTCGGGGAACGAGTACGTGAGGGAGAACGCGACGGCGAGGAACGAGGCCATCATCGCGACGTTCTTCGTGTCGAGGTCGGTGAAGGCGTCCTGCGCGGGCGAGTCCACCGTGAGCATGCCGAACGAGTACTCGTCCGACCGGATCACCACGGACACGTACGAGGTGTACCGCGGCTCGAAGTCGGGGAGGTCCTGGTCGGCGTCGACGTCCGCCGTGCGGTCGCCGACCACGCGCGGCGCACCGCCGATCAGCACCCACTCGAGGTTGCGGTCGCCGTACGGGGTGCCCGCACGGAACACCCCCGCGGTGTCACCGGCGCCGCCGTGGCCGATCGGCTCGAGCGCTGCCAGGTCCGCCGACAGCTGGTACACGTTGGCGCGCACGTCCGGCACGCCCGGCAGCAGGTAGAACGCGAGCGCCACCGCGACCCGGTCGGCGAAGCCCGGCAGTTCCGACCGGCGGTCGCGCCGCGGGACCTCGGTGAAGCGGACGAGGCGTGACGCGATCTGGGTGAAGGCGTACCGGACGGCGGTCGACTGCTCGCGCTCGACGTGCGCCGCCGATTCCTCGGCCGCGAGTCGCGCCGCCTCGCTGCGCCGGGTGCGGACGACCTGCACCAGCACCGCGCCGACGAGGACCGCGAGCCCGAACACCACGAGCGAGACCCGCACGGCCGGGGTCACGAAGAGGTTCGGCAGCTGGAACGCCGCGGTCGGGGCGGCCGCGACGAGCACGGGCCACACTACCGCCCGGACACGGCCGGCGTGCGTCCCTCGTCGTTCTCCTGGATGCCCCATGTCCTCGACGCTAGGGCACCCCACCGACGCGGACGGAGTTGTCCACAGGCTGAGATCCCGACCCGTCGAAGTCGTGCCGCGCACGTCGTCCGGGTGACGAAGTTGTCCTCCGCAACGCTGACTTGACCCCCGAACGGGGCACGCGGAGCATCGTGCCATGAAGCAGCGAACGAACCGCAGGGCCCTCGCGCTGACCGCGACCGCAGCCCTCGTCCTCCTCGGCGGATCCCTCGGCGCCACGGCCGCGAACGCCGCCACCGCCTCCCCGAACGTCATCGGCGGCCAGCAGGCACCGAGCACCCCGTGGGAGGTGCAGCTGGTGTTCCAGCAGGGCGGCACGGACACCTTCGGGTGCACCGGCGAGCAGCTCAACGCCTCGTGGGTGCTGACCGCGCAGCACTGCGTCGACGGCACCACCGCGATGAACGTCTACCACTCGAACAGCACCACGAACCGGGGCGCCGCGACCGCCGCGGACCGGCTGTACTCCGCGCCGACCGGTGACATCGCACTCGTGCACCTCCGCACCGCGAAGTCGCTCGCCTCGTACGCCCCGCTCGACCTCGCGTACACGACGAAGTCGTCCGGCACGGGCACGATCATGGGGTACGGGAACCGTGCGGACAGCGTGCCGACCACCGGCCTCTACCAGGCGAGTGTGAACCTGACGGGTGCCTCGACGGACGCCTACTCCGGCCGCGCACAGCACGTCACCGGCGTCTCCGGAGCCGCGAACCACGGCGACTCCGGCGGCCCCCTGCTCGTGAACGGCAAGGTCGTCGGCGTCTGCTCGACCGGCGACGTGGCCGACCCGGGCGCGAACACGCACGCGGGTGCGAACTACGCGGTCCTCACCCAGAGCGCGAGCTGGATCCGCTCCACGGCGGGCGTCTGACCCAGCCCACCGACAGACGGCCTGGAGGCACGTGGCGGCGCCGCCACGTGCCTCCAGGCCGTCACCCACTCGCGTTCCCGAGCCGCCGGTTACGCTGTCCCCGTGTCAGAGCCGCGCCGCAGTCCGGGGAATCAAGCTTCACTGCGTGAAGCCAACCGGGGTCGCGTCGTCAGTGCGGTGAAGCGCCACGGCGGTCTGACGCAGGTCGAACTGGCCGGCGTGACCGGTCTCTCCCCCGCCACGGTCTCGAACATCGTCAAGGAACTCGTGGCGACCGGCGCCCTGCACGCCACCCCGAGCACCTCGAGCGGTCGCCGCGCGCTCCGCGTGACCCTGCCGCACGGCCTCGGCCTCGTCGCCGGCGTGCACGTCTCGCCCCGGCACCTCCGGCTGGCGCTGTCCGACCTGAACGGCACGGTCCTCGCCGAGCGACACATGCCCCTGGCGCGCGACCACCGTGCCGACGCCGAGCTCGACAAGACGGCGCTGCTCATCATGGACATGGTCGAGTCGATCGAGTCCTCGATGGACGAGGTGCTCTCGGTGGGCCTCGCCGTGGCCGCACCGATCGACAGGCGCACCGGGATGACGGCCCGCGGTGGGATCCTCCGCGGGTGGGACGGCATCCCGCTCGGGCAGTCGCTCGCCCGTCGGATGGACAAACCGGTGCAGGTGGACAACTCCGCCAACCTCGCAGCCCTCGCCGAACACCGGAGCGGCGCAGCCCGCGGGCGCGACACCGTCGTCACGCTCGACGTCGGCAACGGCATCGGCGTGGGACTCGTGCTCGACGGGCGGCTCCACCGCGGGCACCACGGCGTCGCGGGGGAGTTCGGCCACACCCCCGTCGTGCCGCACGGTCCGATCTGCCGGTGCGGCAACCGCGGCTGCCTCGAGGCCGTCGCCGGCGCGCCCGCCGTGCTCGAGGGCATCCGCGACGAGGTCGGCACCCTGAAGCTGGCGGACCTGATCCTCCGCGCGATGGGCGGCGACCAGGTGTGCATGCGCGCGGTCGCGGACGCCGGGCACGCGATCGGCACCGCGGCGGTCGGCCTCTGCAACGTCCTCGACCCGGAGCGCGTCGTCGTGACCGGCGAGTTCGCACGCGCCGGGGAACTGCTGCTCGGTCCGATGCGGCACGCCCTCGAGTCGATGCTCATCGTCGACGCCGACGGGACCCCGGACGTGGTGCAGGGGCAGCTCGGCGAGAAGGCCGCGGTGACCGGCGCCCTGGCGCTCGCGATCGAGGCGGTCGACGTCACCAGGCCGCGCTGAGCGGACAGCGCAGAACGCGGGCTGCCACGCCCCGGGGAACACGGGTTCCGCGCGTTGATGACGAGGCACATCGCGTCCTGCCGGACGCCCCGAAGATAACGATCTCGTCACGGCGCGCGACCCTTGCGTTCAACTCTTGCAGCCAAGAACACCCGCTGCCACACTCAGGGCACCGCCAACGTGGGCGGTCCACCTGTTGGAGGACGTTTCAATGAAGAAATCCACCACACGAGCCATGCTGGGCGTCGGCGCCCTGCTGCTCGCCATCACCACACTGGCGGGGTGTTCCAACGGCTCCGACGCGAGCACCGGGTCCGGCGGAGGCGACGCGTCGAACGCCAAGATCGGCCTGCTCCTCCCCGACTCCGTCACCGCCCGCTACGCCAGCGCCGACCGTCCGCTCTTCACCGCCGAGGTGAAGAAGCAGTGCAGCGGCTGCTCCGTCATCTATGCGAACGCCGACGGCGACGCCTCGAAGCAGCTGCAGCAGGCCCAGTCGATGCTCACCCAGGGCGTCAAGGTCCTCGTCCTCGACCCGTTCGACGGTGAGGCCGCAGCGTCCATCGTGCAGCAGGCCAAGGCCAAGAAGGTGCCGGTCATCTCCTACGACCGACTCATCGACAGCCCGGACCTCAGCTACTACATCTCCTTCGACAACGAGAAGGTGGGCGAGCTCCAGGGCCAAGCGCTCGTCGACGCCCTCAAGGCGAAGAACGTGCCGTCCGGCTCCGGCATCATCATGGTGAACGGCTCGCCGACCGACAACAACGCCTCGCAGTTCAAGAAGGGCGCCCACTCGGTCATCGACTCGAGCGGCTACAAGGTGCTCGCCGAGTACGACACACCCGGATGGGACCCCGCCAAGGCGCAGGACTGGGCCGCCGGGCAGATCAGCAAGCTCGGTGCCGACAAGATCACCGGCGTCTACGCGGCGAACGACGACACCGGCGGTGGTGTCATCGCGGCACTGAAGTCGGCCGGCGTGAAGACGCTGCCCCCGGTGACCGGTCAGGACGCCTCCCTCGCCGGCATCCAGCGCATCCTCGCCGGTGAGCAGTACATGACGGTCTACAAGGCCTTCAAGCCGGAGGCCTCGAAGGCGGCCGACCTCGCGATCCAGTTCGCGAAGGGCGACAAGCCGAAGGGCGACACGACCGTCAAGACCGCCAAGGGCGACAGCGTCCAGTCGACGCTGCTCGAGCCGGTGGCCGTGACCACGAAGAACGTCCAGTCCACCGTGGTCAAGGACGGCCTGTACAAGGTGACGCAGATCTGCACCTCCGCGTACACGTCCGCCTGCGACGCTGCCGGCATCAAGTGAGTGACGCCGCTCGCAGCGATTGACACCCGCCTGCCCGCCCGGTCCGTCATCGGACCGGGCGGGCCTCACCGATCGAGGACGACACCCGTGAGCACGACACCCGTGAGCAACGAGTCACCAGCAGCACACCCCACCGCCGACCCGGTGATGTCCCTCCGCGGGATCACCAAGCGGTTCGGCGCCGTCCAGGCCCTCAGCGAGATCGACTTCGACGTGTACCCGGGCGAGGTGGTCGCGATCGTCGGCGACAACGGCGCCGGCAAGTCGACGTTCGTGAAGATCCTCGCCGGGGTCTACACGCCGGACGGCGGCACGATCACCTTCAACGGCGACGAGGTCACCGTCCCGAACCCCGCGGCGGCGCAGGCGCTCGGCATCGCCACCGTCTTCCAGGACCTCGCCCTCGCCGACAACCTCGACGTGGTGTCGAACCTGTTCCTCGGCCGCGAGATCGCCCACCCGCTCCTCGACGAGGAGGAGATGGAGCGCCGCTCGTGGGAGCTCCTCCAGCAGCTCGCCGCGCGCATCCCGTCGGTGCGCATCCCGATCGCCTCGTTGTCCGGCGGGCAGCGGCAGACGGTCGCGATCGCCCGCTCGCTGATCGGCGACCCCCAGGTCGTGATCCTCGACGAGCCGACCGCGGCCCTCGGCGTCGCACAGACCGCCGAGGTGCTCAACCTCGTCGAGCGGCTCCGCGAGCGGGGCCACGGGGTCATCCTCATCAGCCACAACCTCGCGGACGTGCAGGCGGTGGCGGACCGGGTCGCGGTCCTCCGCCTCGGCCGCAACAACGGCACGTTCCGGATCGACGACGTCTCCTACGAGGAGATCATCGCCGCGATCACCGGTGCCACCGACAACGCCGTCACGCGTCGCGCGGCCGCCCGGACCGAGCAGGAGACCTCAGCATGAGCAAGACCGACGAGACCCTCACCGCGGCGACGCCGACCCCCTCGGCGGCGGACCTGCAGGACGAGCGGCTGCTCCGGGACCAGGGCATCGGCGGGGCCGCGAAGGCGTTCGTGCGCCGGGTCCGCGGCGGCGACATCGGGTCGCTGCCGGTGGTTGTCGGCCTCATCGTCATCTGGGCGGTGTTCCAGGCGCTCTCCCCCGACTTCCTCTCCCCCGGCAACCTCGTCAACCTCGCCCTGCAGTGCGCCGCGGTCGGCACGATCGCGATCGGCATCGTGCTGGTCCTGCTCCTCGGCGAGATCGACCTGTCCGTCGGCAGCGTCAGTGGTCTGGCGGCCGCGATCCTCGGGCAGGGGCTGACCACGCTCGGCTGGCCGCTCTGGCTGGTGCTCGTCGTGGCACTCGCCGTCGGTGCCGCCGCCGGTCTGCTCTACGGCCTCCTGTTCACCCGCTTCGGCGTCCCGAGCTTCGTCATCACGCTCGCCGGCCTCCTCGGGTTCCTCGGACTGCAGCTGCTCATCCTCGGCCCGAACGGCTCCATCAACCTGCCGTACTCGTCGCCGATCGTGCAGTTCGCCTCGGCGTCGTACCTGCCGCCGTGGCTCGCGTACCTGCTCGCCGCGGTCGCCGCCGGAGGCCTCTTCTTCACCGAGGTCCGGCGCGCTGCCCGTCGCCGCCGTGCCGGGTTGTCCACCGGCGCGATGTCCCTCACGATCGCGAAGTCCGTCGCGCTCTTCATCGCCCTCGGCGTGATGGTCTGGTACCTGTCGCGTGACTTCGGCACCGGCACGTCGTTCGTGTTCTTCGTGGTGCTCGTCGTCCTGATGAACTTCGTGCTGAAGCGCACCCGGTGGGGCCGCTCGGTGTTCGCGGTCGGCGGCAACGTCGAGGCCGCTCGCCGGTCCGGCATCCGGGTGAACCGGATCTACATCTCGGTGTTCGTGCTGACGTCCCTGTTCGCCACGATCGGCGGCATCCTCGCTGCTGCCCGGCTGAACTCCGCGAGCCTGTCCTCGGGTGCCGGCGACACGAACCTCAACGCGATCGCCGCCGCGGTGATCGGCGGGACGAGCCTCTTCGGTGGTCGCGGCAGCGCGTGGTCGGCGCTCCTCGGCATCATCGTCATCCAGTCGATCTCGAACGGCTTGACCCTGCTCAGCCTGGACTCCTCGATCCGGTACATGATCACCGGCGCGGTCCTCCTCCTCGCCGTCATCATCGACTCGCTGTCGCGGCGCAGTCGCGCCAGCCACGGCGCGGCCTGAGCGGGCCCGGAACGTCCCCAGCAGTCGGACTGGAGGCCCGTGGCGGCGCCGCCACGGGCCTGCAGTCCGACACCCGTCGCGACCACGGCGTCACCCGCGCCTGGTAAGCAGGTCCCATGACCGACGTCTCGACGCCCGCGCCCGGAACCAGAGCACTCGTCCTCGGAGGTGGCGGCGTCGCCGGCATCGCGTGGGAACTCGGGGTGCTGACCGCGCTCCAGGAGGCGGGGGTCGACCTCGACGCCGCCGACCTCGTCGTCGGCACCAGCGCCGGCAGCGTCGTCGGGACCTTCGTCCGGCACGGCGGTGTGCAGCACGCGTACGACCAGCAGCACGCTCCCGTCCCGACCACGTACGAGGAGCCCGTCGCGATCGACGCCGACGACTTCCAGGCACGACTCGGCGCCGCGCTCGAGGGTGCGACCTCGGAGCAGGACGCCCGCGCCCGACTCGGCCGGGCCGCCCAGCGCGTGACGACCGGCCAGACCGACGACGAGCGCGTCGCGACCTTCACCGAGACCCTGCCGTCGCCCGAGTGGCCCACGAAGCCGCTCGCGCTCACGACGATCGACGCCACCGACGGCACCTTCCGCGTGCTGACCGCGGCCGACGGCATCCCGCTCGCCCGCGCGGTCGCGTCGAGCTGCTCGGTCCCGCTCGTCTGGTCGCCGGTCACGCTCGAGGGCTGTCCCTACATCGACGGCGGCCTGCGCTCCGCCACCAACGCGGACATCGCCGCCGGGTACGAGCGGGTCCTCG
The DNA here is from genome assembly GCF_900101675.1 of Curtobacterium sp. UNCCL20. Classification (GTDB taxonomy): domain Bacteria; phylum Actinomycetota; class Actinomycetes; order Actinomycetales; family Microbacteriaceae; genus Curtobacterium. Next base: position 445,622 of record NZ_FNKG01000004.1, read on the forward strand.
TCATCGCCTGCGGCCCCGAGGGCCCGTCGCCGCTCGGGCCGTGGCTCGACGTCGCCGTCGAGGGGCTCCGTGCCGCGGGCAGCTCCGTCGAGGTCGTCGTGGCGGACAGCACTGCGCAGCAGGCGTTCGGCACGAACTCGCTGTCACTGTCCACGCAGGCTCCGTCGGCCGAGGCCGGGCACGCGCAGGGGGCGGCGCTGGCGGAGGGCATCGCCGCGTTCTGGGCATGATCCCCATGGCGTCCGCCGGGAGTTCTCCACAGTCTCGGGTGTGACCGTCCTGCTGTCCGGTGCCGCCGATAGCGTGGGGGCATGACGACGCCGTTCTCCGATCTGGACCAGTTCACCGCCCTCCCCCGAGTCGACGGGATCGCGGTGAGCCCGGACGGATCCCGTGTCGCGCTGACGGTCAGCAGGCGGGACGCCGAGGGGACGGGCTACCGGCGGTCCATCTGGGCCGTGCCCGGGCCGTCCGGTCCCGGCGACGCCGCCGGCTCGGGCGCTCCGGTCCGGCTCACCCGCTCGGCGAAGGGCGAGGGCGGGGTCTCCTTCACCCGGACCGGCGACCTGCTCTTCGTGTCCGGCCGCCCCGACGGCGAGGGCGACCAGGACAGTGACGCTCCGCAGCTCTGGGTCCTGCCCGCGGCCGGCGGTGAAGCCCGTCCGGTCACCCGACTCGCCGGTGGTGTCGGTGGCGTCCTCGGCGTCGCCGCGTCCGCGGACACCGTCGCCGTCACTGCCGGGCTCCTCCCCGGCGCCGGCACCGACCGCACGGGTGTGGTGGCGGCCGACGCCGAACTGCGCGGCCGCCGGAAGGACCGCGGTGTCGCGGCGATCCTGCACGAGACCTACCCGGTGCGCTTCTGGGACCACGACCTCGGCCCGGACGAGACCCACGTCCTGACGCTCGACCTCGGCACCCTGCGCGAGGCCGACACCACGCCGCCGCTGTCCGACGACGGCCCGGACGGCGACACGAAGCCGGCCTACCCGCCGCACCTGCCGGCACCGCTCGACCTCGCCCCGGCACCCGCCCGCTCGCTCGAGCACGTCGACGGGGTGGTGTCCCCCGACGGCGCGGTGGTCGTCGCGACCGTCGCCGTCCAAGAAGCGCGTGGTTCGCGTTCGACCATCGTCGCGTTCGACGTCACGAGCGGCCAGCGCACGGTGCTGTTCGACGAGGACGCCGTCGACCACGAGATGCCCACCCTCAGCAACGACGGGCGGACGCTCGCGTGGGTCCGGACGGCTCGTTTCACACCCCAGGGTGCGACGCCGCAGGAGATCTGGGTCGCCACGCTCGACGGCACCGCGGTGTCCGGGGCCCGGCGCATCGCGACCGAGTGGGACCGCTGGCCGAACGAACTCGTCTTCGAGCACGGCGACGGTGCGCTCCTGGCGACGGCCGACCAGGACGGCCGCGCGCCGGTCTTCCGTCTGCCCGTCGACAGCGGCACGGTCGAGCAGCTCACCCACGACGACTGGGCGTACTCGAGCCTGCGCGTGGCAGAGGCGACGGGTGCCGTGGTGGCGCTCCGTGCCTCCTGGCAGGCGCCGCTCCACCCCGTGCAGATCGACGCCGACGGCGCGGTGACCCCGCTCGCGACGCCCGCCGCACTGCCGGAGGTCCCCGGCCGCCTCGAAGAGGTCGACACGACGGCCGCCGAAGGCGCGCGCGTGCGCGGCTGGCTCGTCCTCCCTGAGGGCGACGGCCCGCACCCGCTCCTGCTCTGGATCCACGGCGGCCCACTCAACTCGTGGAACCAGTGGTCGTGGCGGTGGAACCCGCAGCTCGCCGTGGCGCGCGGGTACGCCGTGCTCCTGCCGGACCCCGCACTGTCCACCGGGTACGGACTCGACTTCATCAACCGCGGGTGGAACGCGTGGGGTCAGGCGCCCTACACGGACCTCATGGCGATCACCGACGCCGTCGTCGCGCGGGACGACATCGACGAGACCCGGACCGCGGCGATGGGCGGGTCGTTCGGCGGCTACATGGCGAACTGGGTCGCCGGGCACACTGACCGGTTCGACGCCGTGGTCACCCACGCCAGCCTCTGGGCGCTCGACCAGTTCAACGGCACGACGGACATGTCGCAGTACTGGCAGTCGATCTTCGACCAGTCCGGCCTCGACGCCAACGACCCGCACCGGTTCGTTCGCGAGATCACGTCACCGATGCTCGTGATCCACGGCGACAAGGACTACCGGGTGCCGATCGGCGAGGGGCTGCGGCTCTGGTCGGAGCTCGCGGAGCACCACGCGGCGGAGGACGGCACGATGCCGCACCGGTTCCTCTACTTCCCGGACGAGAACCACTGGATCCTCAAGCCGCAGCACGCCGTGGTCTGGTACGAGACGGTGTTCGCGTTCCTGGCGCAGCACGTCCTCGGCGAGGAGTGGAAGCGCCCCGAGCTGCTGGGGTAGCGGCGGGCGGCGCCGCAGGGCCGCGCGGTGCCCGATGCGCAAAACACCGGTGTTCGTCTGCCGCGCCCTGCGATTCCGCGGTGCGGCGCACGAACACCGGTGTTGTGCTCGCTGTCTGGCCGGGGTCGGTCCGGTCCACCTCAGACGAACACGGCCGACCCCGGCCGTCGGTCAGCTCAGCTCAGACGAACGCGGCCTGCCCCGTGATCGCCCGACCGACGATGAGGGTGTTCACCTCGCGCGTGCCCTCGTACGAGTAGATCGCCTCGGCGTCGGCGAAGAACCGCGCCACACCCTTGTCGAGCACGATGCCGTTGCCGCCCTGCACCTCGCGGCACCACGCCACGGTCTCGCGCATCTTCGCCGTCGCGAACGCCTTCGCCATCGCGGAGTGCTCGTCGCCCCCGGTGCCGGCGTCCTGCATCGCCGAGGCCTGCGTGCACAGGGCGATCGAGGCGGTGATGTTCGCCAGGGACTGCACCAGCCGGTCCTGCACGAGCTGGTGCGCAGCGATCGGCTTGCCGAACTGAATGCGGTTCCGGGCGTAGTCGAGGGCCGCTTCGTACGCGCCGACCGCGATGCCGATCGCCTGCCACGCGACCTCGGTGCGGGTCAGGCGGAGCACCTCGGCGGTGGCGCGGAACGAGTTCGCGTTCTGCAGCCGGCGCGACTCGGGGACGCGGACGCCCTCCATCACGATGTCGGCGTTCTGCACACCGCGGAGGGCGATCTTGTCCTCGATCTTCGTCGCGGTGAAGCCCGGCGTGTCGGTGGTGACGAGGAAGCCCTTGACCTGCTCGTCGGCGACGTCCTTCGCCCAGATCACGACGACGTCCGCGAACGTGGCGTTGCCGATCCAGCGCTTCTCGCCGTCGAGCACCCACTCGTCGCCCTCGCGCCGGGCGGTCGTGCGGAGCCCGCGTGCCGAGTCACTGCCGGAGAGCGGCTCGGTCAGGCCGAACGCGCCGACGATCTCGCCAGCGGCCATCCGCGGCAGCCACTCGCGCTGCTGCTCGTCACTGCCGGCCACCGCGATCGAGTTCATCGCGAGCCCGGACTGCACCCCGATGAACGTCGCCACGCTGGCGTCGATGCGTCCGAGCTCGAGCGCCGCCCACCCGCGGTACACGGCGGAGTTCTCGAACTGGCGGACGAGCGGGATGCCCGCGCCGTACATGCCGAGCTCGGCCAGCGGAGCGATCGTCTGCATCGGGAACTCGGCCCGCGCCCAGTACTCGTCCGCGATCGGGCGCACCTCGGACTCGAGGTAGGTGCGCAGCCGTCCGAGTGACTCACGCTCCTGGTCGGTCAACCCCTCCTGGAAACGGTAGAAGTCGGACTCGAGCAGTGCGGTCGTGGACGTCGTCATTGACATGGGAACCACGATGCATCATTCTCGGAAACGTTGCAAGGGAGGGACGCGTGTACACATCGGATTCTGCGCTGCGCGCGTTCCGGGAGGCGCGCCACACCTTCATCGCCGGCTCACGGATCGACATGGGTGCGCTCGCGACCTCGCTCGGCGTGGACCGCACGTCGCTGTTCCGCTGGGTGGGCAACCGTGACCGGTTGCTGTCCGAGATCCTGTGGTCCCTCGCAGTACCGACCCTCGACGGCGCCACCCGCACCGCCGACGCCACCGGGTCCGTCGGAGCGGCCCGCCTCGTCCAGGTGCTCGACCGCTTCACCGCCGACCTCATCGACGCCACGTACTTCCGCGCGTTCCTCACCCGCGAACCCGCACGAGCCCTGCGGCTGCTGACCACGACCGAGAGCGACGTCCAGAGCCGCTTCGTCGGCCGGGTGACCACGCTCATCGAGCGGGAAGCCGACTCCGGTACGTTCGATCCCGCGCCACTGTCGGCGGAGGAGCTCGCCAGGCTGCTCGTCCGGATCTCCGAGTCGTTCACCTACGCCGAGTTCATCTCGGGCGAGACCCCGGACCCCGATCGGGCCCGCGCCGCGTTCGAGTACGTCCTCCGACCCGACTCCGTACGTCCCGCTCACACCCCACCGATCGGAGACCGATGACCATCGACGAGTACCCGTTCCGCCGGATCTACCCCACCAGGTGGAACGACAACGACATGTTCGGGCACGTCAACAACACGATCTACTACAGCGCGATGGACAACGCGTCGACGTACTGGTTCCGCGAGGAAGCCCGTCTCGACCCGTTCTCGACGCCCTGGATCGCGGTGCTGGTGTCGTCGAGCTGCCGGTTCGTCGAGTCCGCGGTCTGGCCGGACGTCATCGAGGTCGGGATGCGGTCGAAGCACCTCGGCACCACGAGCCTGTCGTGGGAGTTCGGCCTGTTCCGCCAGTCGGACGGTGCCCTGCTCGCCACCGGCGAGTTCGTGCACGTCATCATCGACCGCGAGGGTGCCCGCCGCCCGATGGCCTTGCCCGCCGAACTCCGCGAGCTCGTCACCACGACGATGCAGGCGCCCGCGTCCGTCTCCGCCGACTGACCGCTGCGGCTCGGGCCGTCCGAACGCCCGCCGACCCGTCGCACGAGGGCCCTGAGACCGTCGCCGACCCTGCGCGCAACCGAAGTCACCTCGAACCGCGGGATCCCCCGGCTCCGGCCGACTTCGGTTGTGCGAAGTGGACGGTCCGCCCGAGCGCCGAGCACCCGTCCGCCCGAGCGCCGGCGTCAGATCAGGTCGTCGGTGAGGTGGTTCGGCGTCCCGAACCGGTGCGCCGTGATGGACACCGCCTGCTCCCGGAGGAACGGCAGCAGCTCGATCCGCCCGGCCTCGGTCACCGGCTCCCCGTACACGGCGACGTCGGGGCGCCCGCCGATCGCGGTGTACAGCGCGGAGACGTCACCGCCGATGAGCCGCACGCGGGTGGACGGACCGGCAGCGACGGCAGCAGCGAAGGCCTCGTCCGTCTGGCCCGAGGACAGCGACCGGACGTTCGGCAGCGCACGCACCGCTGACGCGACGGCGTCGGGCAGCGCGGCGGACGTCGAGACGTCGACCGTGGTGCCGGCGCGCACGGATGCAGCGAGGACGCGGACCAGATCCGCGACGCCGTCCGAAGCGGCCGAACCGGACGAACCGGACGAACCGGACGACGCACCCGAGGCGAGCCGTACCCGCACCCCCGGGTACGGCAGGTACCGCGCGATGTTCCGCTCGGCCGTCAGGGCCGACACGTCGGTGGCCGTCCCGAACAGGGAGTCCCATGCGAGCTGGTCCGAGGCGACGGCGCGGTCGAGCGACGGCGAGGTGACACCCGCGGCGCGGACGAAGGCCGCCACCGGAGCTGACGGAGCCGACCCGGCGGTGGCGTCGGACGCCGACCAGGACCCGAGCCCGACCAGGTAGTTCACGCCACCGGCCTTCGTCCCGGCGCCCACGGCCGACTTCTTCCAGCCACCGAAGGGCTGCCGGCGCACGATCGCCCCGGTGATCCCGCGGTTCACGTAGAGGTTGCCGGCCTCGATGCGGGACAGCCACGTGCCGATCTCCGCCGGGTCGAGCGAGTGGAGTCCCGAGGTCAGGCCGTAGTCGACCTCGTTGACGATGTCGATCGCCTCGTCGAGGGAGGACGCCGTCATGATGCCGAGGATCGGCCCGAAGTACTCGGTGCGGTGGAAGGCCGAGCCACGCCGGACGCCGTCGCGGACACCGGGGCTCCAGAGCTTCCCGGAGTCGTCGCGCTTGGCGGGCTTCACGGCCCAGGTCTCCCCGACGCCGAGCTTCGTCAGCCCGTCGAGGAGCTTGCCCGCGGCGGGCTCGATGACCGGCCCCATCTGCGTGGTGGGGTCGGTCGGGTAGCCGACGGTGAGCGAGGACACGGCGTCGATGAGCTGCGACCGGAAGCGCCGCGAGGTGGCGACGGAACCGACGAGCACGACGAGCGACGCGGCCGAGCACTTCTGCCCGGCGTGGCCGAACGCCGACGCGACGACGTCCTTCACGGCGAGGTCGAGGTCGGCCGACGGGGTGACGATGATCGCGTTCTTGCCAGACGTCTCGGCGAGGAGCGGCAGGTCGGGGCGGAACGAGCGGAAGAGCTCGGCGGTCTCGTACGCACCGGTGAGGATGACCCGGTCGACGAGGGGCGACGCGACGAGCTGCTGCCCGAGGTCGTCCTCGGAGACCTGCACGAAGGCGAGGACGTCGGCCGGTGCTCCCATCGCGTCGAACGCGGTGGACAAGATCGACGCGAGGACGGCACCGGAGCGCTCGGCGGGCGGTGCCGGCTTGAGGACCACGGCGGACCCGGCGGCGAGCGCGGCGAGCGTCGACCCGGCGGGGATCGCGACGGGGAAGTTCCACGGCGGCGCGACCAGGGTCAGTGCCGCGGGCGTGAAGGAGGCGCCGTCCACCTCGTCGAGCGAAGCCGCCAGGGTGCCGTAGAAGTGCGCGAAGTCGATCGCTTCGGACACCTCGGGGTCGGCCTGGTCGATGGTCTTGCCGGTCTCGGAGGCCATGACCTCGACGAGGGCGGCGCGGTTCGCCTCGAGCGCATCGCCGACGGCGTGCAGGACGGCGCCGCGAGCCGCTCCCGACCAGGCGCCCCATGCGGCGCCGGCGGCGCGGACCCGGCCGAGGACGGTGTCGAGCTGGGTGGCGGAGGTGAGTCGCGCCTCCTGGACGGCCGTGGTGCCGAGCGTCGACGACGCGACGCGCGCGGTGATCGCCGCGCCCCACGCACGGAACTCGGCGACCGACGGGTCGGTGTCCGGCGTGTTCTCGAAGTGCCCGGGGCCGGGGCGGCCGACTGCGGCGTACCGGTCGGCGACACGGTGCGACGCCGGCGCGGCGAGCCCTTCCGGCGTGCTGAGGGGTTCGAGGGAGGCGCGGAAGCGCGCTTCCTCTCGGGCGAAGAGCGGCGGCGAGGAGACGAGGGAGAACACCGCGGACATGAAGTTCTCCTGCGATGCCCCTTCCTCGAGGCGGCGGATCAGGTACGCGATGGCGACGTCGAACTCGCCCGGGTGCACGACGGGTGTGTAGAGCAGGAGCGAGCCGACGGTGCGGCGGACGGCTTCGGCCTGGCCCTGCGCCATGCCGAGCAGCATCTCGAACTCGATGCCGTCGCGGACGCCGCGGGACCCGGCGAGGAGCCAGGCGTGCGCGACGTCGAAGAGGTTGTGGCCGGCGACGCCGATCCGCACGTTGGCCACCCGGGACGGCGTGAGCGCCCAGTCGAGCACGCGCTTGTAGTTCGTGTCGGAGTCCTGCTTGCTGTGCCAGGTGGCGAGGGGCCAGCCGTGCACGGACGCTTCGACCTGCTCCATCGGCAGGTTCGCACCCTTCACCAGGCGGACCTTGATGCCGGCGCCGCCGCGGGATCGGCGTGCGGCGGACCACTCCTGCAGCTGCTGCATCGCGGCGAGCGCGTCGGGGAGGTACGCCTGCAGGACGATGCCGGCCTCGAGGTCGAGGAACTCGGGCTCGTCGAGGAGCTGGGTGAAGACCGCGATGGTGAGGTCGAGGTCCTTGTACTCCTCCATGTCGAGGTTGATGAACTTCTTCGGCGATGCGGCGGCGGCGCGGCGGAACAGCGGGCGGAGCTTCTCGATGATGTCCTCGACCGCGTGGTCGAAGGCCCACGGGGAGTGCGGGTGGACGGTCGAGGAGACCTTGATCGACACGTAGTCGACGTCGTCGCGGGCGAGGAGCTTGTGCGTGCCCTCGAGTCGGCGTGCGGCTTCGCCCTCACCGAGGACGGCCTCGCCGAGCAGGTTCACGTTGAGGCGGACGCCGTCGCGCTTGATCTTCGCGATGGCGGGGCCGAGCTTGGCGTCGGTCGCGTCGACGATGAGGTGGCCGACCATGTTCCGGAGGACCCGGCGGGCGATCGGCACGACGACGCCGGGCAGCACGGGGGCCATGCCGCCGCCGAGCCGGACGAGGCCGCGGAGCGCTGCCGGCAGGAAGCCCGGCGCGTTCGGTGCGATGGCGCGGAGCTTCCGCGCGGCGACCCCGAGGTCTTCCGGGCGGACGACGCCGTCGACGAACCCGACCGCGAAGTCGAGGCCGGCGGGGTCGGCGAGGACGCCGGCGAGCTGCTTCGCCGAGCCGTCGACCGGGTAGGTCTCGGCCTCGGCCAGCCACTGCCGCACCAGCGCCACCGACTGGTCGGCGAGGTCACCGGGGCCCACGGGCTCGGCGTCGGTGGTGGGGGGGCTCGTGCAGCGTCGTCATGGGATCAGTGTGGAACGCCCGATGCTTCAGCGGAAGCAAGGCTTCCTGACGCATACCGTGCAGCGCACCTAAACTGTCGACATGCTCGACGTCCGCCGCCTGGTCCTGCTCCGAGAACTGTCGATCCGCGGCACGATCGCCGCCGTCGCCGAGGCCGTGAACTTCACCCCCTCGGCCGTCTCGCAGCAGCTCTCCGCACTCGAGCGCGAAGCGGGCGTGCCCCTCCTCCGCAAGGCCGGGCGACGCCTTCAGCTCACCCCGCAGGCCGAGGTGCTCGTGCAGGCGGCGGGGACCGTGCTCGACGTGCTCGACCAGGCGCAGGCCGCCGTCGAGTCGACGATGCCGACCGTGCAAGGACGCGTCCGGGTCGCGGTGTTCCAGTCGGCCGCGCTCGCACTCATGCCGAGCGCCCTGCACGCGATGGCGACGGCGCACCCGGACGTGCGGATCGAGATGGTGCAGCGCGAGCCGGAGACCGCACTGCACGAGACCTGGGCCCGCGACTTCGACATGGTCATCGCCGAGCAGTACCCCGCGCACGCCGCGCCCCACCTGCCCGGGCTCGACCGCTCGGACCTCACGACCGACGCGGTCCGGCTCGCGCTCCCCCCGGTCGACACCGCTCTGGCGCCGGTGTCCTCGATCGAGGACGCCCGGGCGCTCCCCTGGGTGATGGAGCCGCGCGGGACGGCGTCGCGGCACTTCGCCGAGCAGGTGTGCCGACGCTGGGGCTTCGAGCCCGACGTCCGCTTCGAGACCGCCGACCTGCAGACCCAGATCCGGCTCGTCGAGTCGGGCAACGCCGTCAGTCTCATGCCCGACCTGATGTGGACCGGGCGGACGACCACCTGCCGCCTGGTCGACCTGCCGGAGCAGCCGCGGCGGACGATCTTCACGGTGGTGCGGTCCGCCGCGTCGGCCTCCCCCGCCGTGGCCGCCCTCCGTGAGGCGCTCGAACACGCCGCCGCAGCCGTCGCCGACTGACGAGCGTGCACGCGGGCGAACGCGCCGGCGGACTGAGGAGCCACCCGGCGGGACCGGCCCGACCGCACCGAGCACACCGTGACCGAGCCGTGACCTCCGAACCCGTCAGGATCCGTCAATCCACGACACCTCTGAGATGAGGGCACTTCCCGGTGCCCCGCGAGCATCCAGGGGGATCCCATGAAGCAGTCCTGCACCTCGACGGTCCGGCGCGGCGCCGCGATCGGCGCGGCCGTCGCCATCGTCGCCGCCTCGTCCGCGTTCGGCATCGGTGCCACCGCGGCCGTCGCTGACACCCCGGCGGACACCAGCGTCGTCCAGCCGGGAGGCGCGACCACCGTCACCACGTCGACCAGCGCTGACGAGATGGTCACCGACGAGAGCCCCACTCCCGTCCCGACGTCGACTCCCGTCGCCGAGACGCCAGCGGCCACGCCCGCCGCGGCGACACCCACCGCAGCCGAGCCGGACGCTTCCCTCGCCTTCCCCGAGGGCACCAGCGCCGACGCACCCCTCGTCCTCACCGCGACCGCCGGTGACGCCCTCTCCCGGACGTTCACGGCGTCCGGCGGGTCGGAACCGGTGACGTACGCCCTGCGCGGCGAGCGGGGGAAGCCGATCGTCGGCGACGGCTCCTTCGACAACGACTTCCACCTCGACGGCACCACCGGCGTGCTCTTCGGGACCGCCCGGCTCGCCACGCAGTACCGCTTCCAGGTCGTCGCCACCAGCGGGGACCAGACCGCGACCGAGTACGTCGAGCTCACCGTCGCCCCCGGCAAGCCGGTCGGTGTGACCTTCTCGGCCGCCTCGTCGGACGACGTCGGCCTGTGGCAGGTCGAGACGGACGGCACCGTCTGGGAGCAGGCGGTCGGGCAGGGCAGGGTCAAGATCGTGCCGGACATCCCCGTCCAGACCGGGACGTCCCTGACCCTCGCCGGCCTCGCGGTCGACGCGTACGGCAACCGCACCACGGGCAGCGACGCCGACGACGAGTACCCGCGGTCGACGGCGACGAGCACCGTGGCGTCGGACCGCATCGTGTGGGACGACCTGGGCAAGTCGAACACGGTGACCTTCACGACCGGCGGCACCCGCACGATCACGGTCTCCGAGGGCGGCGTCTCGACCTCGTTCACGGCGGTGGCCACCGACGCACCGTTCGCGTTCCAGGACGGTTCCTCGACGGCGAAGCCGATCGCGATCCGACCGAGCGCCGGTGAGGAGTTCGTCCGTACGTTCCCCGTGACCGGCGCACCGGACCCCGCCGGCGTCCGCTACGAGCTGCGCGGCGCAGCGGGTGAACCGTTCGACGACACGTCCGCGCGCAACGGGCTCGACGTGACGATCGACCCCGAGACCGGCGTTCTGACCGGCACCGGCACCGCCGCGAGCTCCTTCCGGTTCCAGGTCGTCGCCACCAGCGGCGGACGGGAAGCCGTCGCCCACGTCGAGCTCACCGTCTCCCCGGCCGCCTTCGACCGGTTCGCCGTCGCCGTGCTGTCGACCGACCGTGACCCCGACGGTGAGGCGTGGGGCGTCGACAGCGACACCATCACCCACTTCAGCCCGAACGGTGACGAGGAGCGCGTCGATGCGATCCCGGCACGGCAGGGCGACCGGAAGCTCATCCTCGCCGTGCCGGTCGACCAGTACGGGAACGCCGTCGCGGACCACGACGCCCTGACCATCACGAGCGACGTCGCCAGCGACGAGATCACCGACGACCCGGACACCGCGGGCACGTGGGTGACCTTCGAGCACGCGTCCCCGCACGTGGTGACGGTCGCCTACGACGGGCACTCCCAGGCCATCCCGTTCGAGGTCCAGGCCTCCGCCACGGCCGCGAGCGTGACGAAGCCGGCCGCCGGCTCCGGCACCCTCGCGTACACCGGGGCCGACGAGTCCGGACCGCTCGCCTGGGCGCTCGGGCTGCTCGCCGCCGGAGGCGGTCTGCTGCTCCACCGCCTGCGCCGCCGTCGCGCCTGAGACGCGACCGTCGACGGACGGGAGACGCGGGACCGACCGGTGCCGCGCCTCCCGTCGGTTCGTTCCTCGTTTCTGTGGAAAAACCCAGGTGAGAGCCGGTGGTTCCGTGATGGAACTGCAATCTGCCGGCCACCTGGAGGACGCCCTGCGAGGTCTACCGTCAGCACTGCGAGCACGCGCATCCGCGGCTCGCCATCTCGACTCCCTGGGGGAATCCATGCACCAGTCCAGCAAGCCGCCCGTCCGACGAGCAGCCACGATCGCGGTCTCGATCGCGGCGACCGCAGCCGCCTCCGTGCTCGGCATCGGGACGGCGGCGACGGCGGCTCCGTCGGTCGCCGTCACGGCACCGGCGACGGCGAGCCCGACGCCCGCGGCGCCCAACACCGCGGCGCCGAGCCCGACGCCGGCCGCGACACCGAAGCCCGCCACGTCGGCGACGTCGACCACCTCGTCGAAGGCCGCCGCAGCAGCGACGCCCGCAGCCACGACGCCCGCAGCGGCAGCCCCGGCTGCGACCCCGAGCGACGGCAGCGACCTCGCCTTCACCGAACCGGGCACCCAGGCGGCCCCGCTCGCCCTCACCGCGACCGTCGGCACGCCCTTCAGCCACACGTTCCACACCACGGGCGGCGACGGCACCGTGGCCTACGCCATCCAGGACGCCCCGTCGCAGGAGTACACCGTCAACGTCGAGACCGGCGTCCTGAGCGGCACCCCGACCGCCGCCGGCACGTTCGACTTCGAGGTCGTCGCCCTCAGCGGCTCCACCCAGGTCACCGAGTACGTCCGCCTGACGGTCGCGCCGTCACCGGTCGTGTTCACCGAGCCCTCCACGAAGAGCAGGCCACTCGCACTCACCGCGACGGCGGGGACGACCTTCACCCACACCTTCCGGACCACCGGCGGCTCGGGCTCGCTGGCGTACGCGATCCAGGACGCCACGTCGAAGGACCTCAGCGTGAACGTGGAGACCGGCGTCCTGACGAGCACCGTGACGACCGCCGGCACCTACGACTTCGAGGTCGTCGCCCTGCGCGGCACGGCGACCGCGACCGAGTACGTGCGCCTCACGGTGCGGCCCGCCGCAGCGGTCGGGGTCCTGGCGATCGTCGGCAGCGCCGCCCCGGGCTCGACGGTGTACTCCGTCGCCCCGGGCGGCGTGATCTCGGCGTTCGACGGCGGCGGCCACCCTCTCGGGAAGGTGTCCACGGTCCCCGTCAAGCAGAACGGCACGCTCCTGGTGCAGGGGCTCGCCGTCGACCGTTTCGGCAACGCGACCGCTCTCGGCACCGACGGCACGGTCGCCCGCTCCACCGTGACGAGCTCGATCGCGTCCGACCGGATCGCGCAGGTCCCCTCCGAGGCCACGTCGCGCGTGACGTTCCCGCACGCGTCCGACCACCGGCTGACGGTCTCGCAGGGCGGCGTCTCGACGTCGTTCGTGGTCGCCGTCCAGCCGGTCGCCACCGCTGCGGTCGCGACGACGACGGGCACCACGGGACGCACCCTGGCGTACACCGGCGCCGACGAGACCGGCCCGCTCGGCTGGGCGGCGGGGCTGCTCGCAGGCGGCGTCGCGCTGCTGGTCCACCAGCTGCGTCGCCGTCGCGCCTGACCGGCGTCACCACCGGCGGACGGGAGGCACGGTGCGGGCTCGCACCGTGCCTCCCGTCCGTGTCGTGTCACGGTCGACCACCGACCGCTCGCGCGGGCGGACCGGGACCCCCCCCCCCAACCCCCGTCACATTTCGCCTGCGGTTCACGTGCTCGTGCGCGTGTACCCGTACGATCCGATCACGGCCGAGAACTCTCGGCGGATTCTTACGATCCGGCACCCGACCGGACCTGAACACCTGGGGGAACACGTGCGCCGCAGCACATCCGCCGCCCGACGCGCCTGCGCCGTCGGCACCACCATCGCACTCATCGGTCTGACCACCGGTCTCGGCATCATGACGGCGACGCCCGCGTCGGCCGCCACCGACCCGGCGGCCGGCAGCGTCGCCTCCGCTCCTGCCGACGCCGGCACCGCTGCTCCTGCCGACGGCAGCTCCGGCACCGGCACCGGCACCGCGCCGCAGGACCAGACGTCCGGCGACTCCTCGACCGGCAGCGTCGCGGACACCCCGCCCGCCGGCTCGAACTCGGGCTCGGGCTCGGGCTCGGGCCAGACGGGGTCCGACGCCGGGGCACCGGCAGGCGGCACCGGCGACGGCACCACGGTCGGCGACGGCAGCACGGCTGCCGCCGGCGAGCCCGGCACCGGGCAGACCGGTCCGGCCACGCCGCCCACGACCCTCGCGCCGACGGTGCCCGCCGACCAGCCCACGAAGAGCCCGCGCGCCGCCGCCGTCCAGACGGTCACGATCGAGGGCGACCTCACGGTCGGTTCCCTCCTCACGCTCGACGTCGAGGGCTTCACCAAGGGCGCCGGAGTCGTCTACAGCTGGGTCGACGAGGCCGGCGACGAGATCTCCGACGCCGCGACCTACACGATCGAGCCGGCCCTCGCGGGCCAGCGCATCCGCGTGACGGTCTCCGCCCCGACGGTCGACGAGACCGCCAGCACCGTCACCGAGTCGGCCGTCGCACCGGTGTTCGTCGACGAGCAGGGTCAGCCGCTCTCGGACGACGACAGCGACGCGACCATCGAGGTGACCGCGGGCGTGGCCTTCTCCCACACGTACCGCGCCCTGAGCACGCCGGCACCGACTCTGACCGTCCAGTGGTTCGACGACGACGGAGAGCCGCAGGACACGCTGCCCAAGGGCATCGCGTTCGACCCGGAGACCGGCGTGCTGTCGGGCACCGTGACCGAGGCGAACACGTACTACAGCTTCGTGGTCACCGCGACCGCGAAGACCGCCTCGGGCGTCGTCTCGAGCGAGCAGTACGGCGACCTCGACATCCAGGCCGGCGCACCGTTCGGCGTCGAGGTCACGTCGATCGACAAGGGAACGCTCCTCGACGGCACCGCGGAGAACGCGTGGATCATCGAACCGAACGGCCAGGTCTACACGCAGTCCCTGCTCGACGACTCCGACCCCGTCAAGGGCGGTCAGGTCACCGTCAAGCAGGGCGGCACGCTCCTGGTCGCCGGGAACAAGGTCGACCGCTGGGGCAACCAGATCTTCCCGGACTTCGACGACGAGACCGGTGAGCCGGTCTTCTTCACGCCGACCGTCACCTCGGACGTGGCGTCCGACGTCATCGCGCCCGACTCCGACCTCGGCTCCGTGGGCGTCGTCAGCGTCACCTTCCCGCACGCGTCGACGCACACGCTGACCGTCTCCGGCGCCTCGCTGCAGAGCACCAGCTTCGCCGTCGACGTCCAGCCGACCGCCGTGACCACCGTGTCGCCGACCACACCGGCCGTCACCGTGCACCACACCGCAACCGGCACCGGCCGCCTCGCCTACACCGGCACCGACGCGACGGGCGCCCTCCTCTGGGCCCTCGGCCTCGTCCTCGCCGGCATCGGCCTCATCGGCGCCCGCACCGTGCGCCGCCGTCGCGCCCAGCGCTGACCCCCGACGTCTCCCGTCCGCCACGTACCCGCGTGACGGACGGGAGGCCCGCACCGGCCCCGTCCCGCCGCGCACCAGTCCACTGGTGACGGCGCGGCGGGGCCGTTCGCGTCATCGGGTCGATCCCGTCGGTAGCGTGGGCGCATGCCCACCCTGCTGCACATCGACTCCTCCGCCGACCTCGTCCACTCACGCTCCCGCGCCCTCACGGCGGCGTTCGCCGACGCCTGGCGCGCGCGAGGCCCGGAGTACACGGTGGTGCGGCGCGACCTGCACACCGCGCAGCTCCCCCACCTCGAGACGTCGGCGCTGCACTGGGCAGCAGCAGACCGCACCGACGACGAGGTCGTCGCACCCGAGGCCGACGCGCTCCGCCAGGAGGTCCTCGACGAACTCCTCGCCGCCGACGTCGTCGTGGTCGGGGCCCCGCTGTACAACTACACCGTGCCGTCCACGCTGAAGGCCTGGATCGACCGGATCCACATCCCCGGGGTCCTCGCCGGCGACGTCCAGCCCCTCGCCGGACGCCCGGTCGTCACCGTCGTCAGCCGCGGGGCCACTTACGACGCCGGCACCCCCACCGAGCACTGGGACCACGGCTCGCCCGTGCTGCACCTCATCCTCGGCACCGCACTCGGCATGAAGCTCTACCCGATCACCGTCAGCGCCACGCTCGCCGACCGGATCCCGGACCTCGCCCCGCTCGCCGAGCACGCCGCCGCCGAGGTCGCCGACGCGACGACCACCCTGGAGCGCCTCGCCGCCACCCTCGGCTGAGGTCAGGACGCGTCGTGTGGAGGAGGGGTCAGGCGGGACGGATCTCGGCGGACCGGCCGAGCAGCGCTGCGTGGTACGCCGTCTGGGTCAGGGCGCTCGCGAGCAGGAACCCCGTCATCGACTCGATCCCGCCGCTGAACGGCACGCGAGCAGCGACCTCGAACAGGGTCGGCTCGTGCAGGGCGTCGAGCGCCCGGGCGACGTGCCGAGACCGTTCCTCCCGGTGCAGGGCGAGCGTCTTCGCCCGGCCGACGACGTCCCGGAAGCGGTACTCGTGCCCCGGGCAGACCTCGAGGTCGGCGTACACGTCCAGCCGGCCGAGCGAGGACAGGTAGTCGCCGAGCGGGTTCGTGGCGGTGCGTCCACCCAGCCCGATCCCGGAGTTGATCCGCGGCAGCACGTGGTCGCCGGTGAAGAGGAGCCCGTCGGCCTCGTCCACGAAGCAGAGGTGCCCCGCGGTGTGCCCGGGCGTCCAGAGCGCCCGGATCGTCCGACCCGCGATCGGCAGGGCGTCACCGTCGTCGAGGAACAGGTCGGCGTACGGCTCCGACGTGCGACCGAGCCCGATCCGGCGACCGCTCCCCCAGGCATCCACCACGCCGGCGCGCAGTTCCTCGGGCAGCCCCCACGTCGCGATGTCGGCGTCGTTCGCCACGGCATCCGCCCACTCGCGTCGGAGCGCCTCGACCTCGAGCCGGTGCATCGCGACCCGGGCACCGGTCTGCGCACGGATCGCTGCGGCGGCGCCGAGGTGGTCCGCGTGCAGGTGCGTGACAGCGACGAGCGACACGTCCTCGAGCCGCCGACCGACGGAAACCAGCGCGTCACGGAGCTCGTCGAGCGACCCGTCGGCGCTCCACCCGGGGTCGATCACGGCGAGCGCGCCGTCGGTCCCCTCGACCACGTACACGAGGGTCGCGTCCGGCACACCGAAGCGGAAGGGCACCGCGAGGGTCCAGATGCCGGGGCGGACCTCCTCGACGGGCGGCAGGACGCCGTCGCGGAGCGCGGCGGCCTGCACGGGGCTGATCGGTTCCGGAACCGGCGCTGCCGGCGGGGGCACGGTCGTCACCCGACCACCCTAGTGACGCGAGCCGGTGGGTCGAGGTGATCCGTTCCTCCAGGCCCCCTGGACCGTCACCGGACGCTCGGCGCGCCGACCGACCCGCGCCAGACGATGCGCTGCAGGTCGTCCGGCCGCGCCGGCGGCGTCTGCGTCCGCATCGTGGCGATCAGCAGTCGCATCGTGTAGGCACCGAAGGCCTCCCGGTCCTGGATCACGGTGGTGAGCGGCGGGACGAGCCAGGCACTCTGCGGCAGGTCGTCCCATCCCGTCACGCTCATCGTGCCGGGGACGGACCACCCCCGTTCCGCAGCTGCTCGGATCGCGCCGGTGGCGATGTGGTCGTTCGCGGCGATGAGTGCGAACGGTGCGACGTCCGCGGGGAGCGTCCTGACGATCTCGTACCCGGCCTCCGCACGCCATTCGCCCTCGTGCACGCCGAGTGACTGCACGCCCAGGCGTGCGACCGTCGACGTGTAGGCCTCCCGGCGGGCGACCGCCGACGGGAAGTCGTACGACCCGCCGATGTGCAGGAAGTGACGATGCCCGAGCTCGTAGAGACGCTCCATCATGTCGACGAGCGGTTGCGCGTCGGTGAGCTGACCGGTGGCGTGGAGTCGATCGTCGAACTCCGAGAGCGAGAGCACCACCGTGGTCGACGACCGCGTCTCCTCCGTGAGCTCCGGTGCGACCGGCACGAACGAGAGGAGCCCTTCGAACTCGCCGGACAGGATCACCTCGCGCAGACGGAGGTGCCGTTCCGCCTGTTCGGCGGAGACCGTGACGAGCTCGACGACGAACCCGCCGTCACGAGCCACGACGGTGGCACCTTCGAGGAGGGCCGCGGAGTACAGCAGTGACTGGGTGGTGAGGACGACTGCGATCCGGCCGGTCTGCCGGGTCCGCATCGATCGCGCCGCGAGGTTCGGGCGGTAGTGCAGTTCGGCGGCCGCCTCGAGGACACGGGCCCGGGTGGCGGAGGAGATCCCGCCCTTGCCCGTGAAGACGAACGACACGGTGGACTGGGACACGCCCGCCCGCGTGGCGACGTCCCGGCTGGTTGGTCGTCTGGTCATCGGTCTCCTCGGGTGCAGCTCATCCTCGCGTGCCGCAACGGTTGACGAGCGGAGCCTCGGCGTCAATACTGCCTTACTACGTACTACTCATACGTAGTAACTGGACTTCGACGACGTCGTCCGCCGTGCCGAGCACGGTCGCCGGCCGACGTCGACACCGACGAGGACGGGTGGCTCATGCTCAGGATCGGCATCATCGGGACCGGCGCGATCGCGGACGCGCACATCCGGGGATGGCGGGCGTTCCCCGACGACGCGCGGATCGTCGCCGTCGCGGACGTCGTGCCCGGACGCGCCGCAGCCAAGGCAGCGGACGCCGGTCTGGGGGACGTCTCGATCTACGAGGACACCGACGCGATGCTGCGGGAGGAGCGCCTCGACATCGTCAGCGTCGTCACGCCTCCGAGCGCCCACGCGGGCGTCACCATCGCCGCACTGGACGCCGGCGTCCACGTCCTGGTGGAGAAGCCGATGGCGCCGTCCCTCGAACAGTGCGATGCGATGCTCGCCGCGCAGCGACGGTCCGGGAAGGTGCTCTCGGTCGTGGCCCAGAACCGGTTCCGGGACGACACGGCGACGCTGAAGGCGGTGCTCGACTCCGGCCTGATCGGCTCGGTCTCGCACGTGCGCGTCGACTCCGCCTGGTGGCGTGGCGTGCCGTACTACGACCTCGCCTGGCGCGGCACCTGGGAACAGGAAGGCGGCGGCTGCACCCTCAACCACGCCATCCACCACGTCGACCTCCTGCTCTGGCTGATGGGCCGGCCGTCCGAAGTGACGGCGATGCTCACCAACGCACAGCACGACAACAGTGCGGTCGAGGACCTCTCCGTCGCGGTCCTGCGGTACGAGCGTGCGCTCGCGCAGCTGACCAGCTCCGTCGTCCACCACGGCGAGGAGCAGACGATCGTCGTCCAGGGTGCGGAGGCGAGCGTGTCCCAGCCCTGGAGTGTGCACGCCGACGTGACGCAGCCGAACGGCATGCCCGCCGAGGGTGGCGACCCAGCTCGCACGGCCCGGATCGAGTCGTTCGCGGCCACTCGTGCACCACTGGCGCACACCGGCCACGACGGACAGATCGACGACGTCATCCGCGCGGTCCTCGACGGCCGCCCTCCCCTCATCGACGGGGAACAGGGGCGCGCCGCCGTCGAACTGGTCACGGCGATCTACGAAGCGGGCATCGAGCGCGCCCACGTCCGGCTCCCACTCACCGCTGAGGACCCGTACTACCGGAGCGCCGCGCTCATCGAGCGAGCACCGCGATTCCGCGCGGAGTCGGCACTCGACCCGAGCCTGGCCTGATCCACCACCACACCGACGACAGAGAGCAGCATGCCGATGACCACCTCGCCCTACACGTTCGATCCACTGCCGGAGCGTGCCGTCCCACCCGGCGCCTTCCCGTTCGCCGCGATCGGACTCGACCACGGACACATCGAGGGGATGGTCGAGGGGCTCACTGCTGCCGGGGGGACCTTGACCTGGGTGTTCGACACCGACCCGAACCGGGCGGCCGCCCTCGCCGAGAAGTACCCGACCGCACGCATCGCGACATCGGAGCAGCAGGTACTGGGCGACGAAGCCGTTCGCCTGGTGGCGACCGCGGCGATCCCGTCCGAACGCGCCGGCGTCGGCCTCCGCGCGATCGACGCCGGGAAGCACGCGTTCGTGGACAAAGCGCCGCTGACGACGTTCGCGCAACTCGCCGCCGTCCGCGAAGCCACCGCACGGACCGGCCTGAAGTACGCCGTCTACTACGGCGAGCGGCTGCACAGCGAGGCCGCGGTCCTCGCCGGACAGCTCATCGCCCGTGACGCGATCGGGACGGTGCTGAACGTCGCGTCGTTCGGTCCGCACAAGATCGGGACCGGCCGACCAGACTGGTTCTGGGACCCCGCCCAGTACGGCGGCATCCTCTGCGACATCGGGAGCCACAACTTCGACCAGATGCTCGTCTACACGGGCGCGGCCGACGGTGATGTGCTCAGCGCGACGGTCGCGAACCGCGCACATCCGGAGACGCCGGCGTTCGAGGACCACGGCGACGCCCACGTGCGCTTCGACAACGGCGCCACCGGCTACGTCCGGGTCGACTGGTTCACGCCGGACTCCCTCGGTGTGTTCGGGGACGGGCGCACGTTCATCCTCGGTACCGACGGGTACATCGAACTCCGGAAGTACGTCGACATCGGCACCGACAACGGCGGAGGGCAGCTCCTGCTCGTCAACGAGCACGGGCAACAGCGTTTCGACGCCCGCGGGATGACCGGGTTCCCGTACTTCGGCCAGCTCATCCGCGACTGCCTCGAGGGCACGGAGACCGCCATGACCCAGGCGCACGCGTTGAAGGCCGCGGAACTCAGCCTCATCGCCCAGTCGACGGCCGCCGCGTCGTCCCCTGTCCCGGTTTCGGTCCGGTAACCCGGCACCGCCAGCACCGCAGCAGCGCACAGAGTCTCAAAGGAGAGATCGATGAACACTGCACCAGCAGACACCCGGCGCCCACCAGCTGGACGCCTCGCCCCCGGGGCTGCTCCGCCGCCCGAACCCGGGCTCCGTCGACGGAGCACCTGGCAGCGGATCCGCCGTGACAAGGTGCTGCTGTTCATGGGGCTGCCCGGGGTGGCGCTGCTCCTCGCGTTCCAGTACCTGCCGCTGCTCGGCAACCTCATCGCGTTCCAGGAGTACCTGCCGTTCGTGCCACTCGGGCGGAGCCCGTGGGTCGGCTTCGACAACTTCGCCATCGTGTTCAACGGTGACCCGGAGTTCCTCGGCGCCCTGCGGAACACGCTCGTCATCACGCTCGTGCAGGTCGTGTTCGTCTTCCCCGCGCCGATCATCCTCGCGCTGATGCTCAACTCGCTGCTGTCCGAGCGCATCAAGCGGGTCGTGCAGTCGGTGCTCTACCTGCCGCACTTCCTGTCCTGGGTCATCGTCGTCGCCGTGTTCCAGCAGATCCTCGGCGGCTCCGGGCTCGTCAACAACGCGATCCGTGCCGCGGGCGGGAACGCGATCGACTTCCTCGGCAACCCACACGGGTTCATCGCCCTGCTCACCAGCCAGGTGATCTGGAAGGACACCGGTTGGGCGACGATCCTGTTCCTCGCGGTCCTCAGCTCGATCGATGCCAGCCTGTACGAGGCGGCGAAGATGGACGGCGCCTCCCGCTGGCGGCAACTCTGGCACGTCACCCTGCCCGGCATGCGCGGCATCATCATCCTGCTGCTCATCCTGCGGCTCGGCGACTCCCTGACCGTCGGCTTCGAGCAGATCCTCCTGCAGCAGCAGGCCGTCGGCCGCGCCGCCAGCGAGGTCCTCGACACCTACGTCTACAACAACGGTGTGCTCGGCGGGCAGTGGGGCGTCGCCGCCGCGGTCGGGCTCGTCAAGGGCGTCGTCGGCGTCCTGCTCGTCCTCGGTGCCAACAAGCTCGCGCACGTCTTCGGTGAAGCGGGCGTCTACCAGAAGGAGGCACGATGACCGCCACGCACACGATGACCGTCCCCGGCTCGAAGAAGCGGAAGCGCGGCGGCCTCGACGCTCCGCCGCTGCCGGGACGACTGCTCACCGGGTTCGTCCTGCTCGTGATCTGCCTCGTGGTGATCCTGCCGTTCGTCGGCATCGTGTCCACGAGTCTCGCGCCCGTCGCCCAGGTGAACGACGCCGGCGGGTTCGTGATGTGGCCGAAGGGCCTGGACTTCGGAGCGTACGAGAGCATCTTCGCCGGTGGCGTCGTCACCCGCGCGATGCTCGTCAGCATCGGGATCACGGTCGTCGGGACGCTCATCAGCCTGTTCGTGAGCGCGATGCTCGCCTACGCACTGAGCCGTCCGGGCTCCTACGGGTCCGGGTTCGTGCTGAGCCTCGTCCTCGTCAGCCTGCTGTTCGCTCCCGGTCTGATCCCGAACTACCTCGTGGTCAAGCAGTTCGGACTGCTCGACTCGTACTGGGCGCTCATCCTGCCGACCGCCCTCAGCGCGTTCAACGTCATCGTGATGCGGTCGTTCTTCATGGCGATCCCGAAAGAGCTCATCGAGTCGGCTCGCATCGACGGCGCCGGCGACTTCGCGGTGTTCTGGCGGATCGTGCTCCCGCTGTCGAAGGCGGTCCTCGCCGTGATCGGGCTCTTCTACGCCGTGGGCTACTGGAACGCGTTCTTCAACGCGCTGCTCTACATCAACGACACCGCGAAGTGGCCGCTGCAGCTCGTGCTCCGCACCTACGTGATCAACAACACGCAGCTCGGCGGCGCCGACCTCGGCACGTCCTCGGACGCGCTCCCGCCGCAGGCGTCGATCCAGATGGCGATCCTCGTCGTCTCGATCGTGCCGATCCTCATCGTCTACCCGTTCCTGCAGCGACACTTCGCCAAGGGTGTCCTGACCGGCGCCGTGAAGGGCTGAACCCATGAACCGCACCACGACAGGCCAGGGTCTGGCAACGCCCTTCAGCCGCCGCGCGCTCATCGCAGGCGGACTCGGTGCCGCTGCCACGGGCCTCCTGGCCAGCTGCTCCACCGTGACGCGCTCCACCGATGTGCAGGCCATCAACAAGGCCGTCCGGCTCCCGGACTACGTCCCGTGGACCGGCGGACCGGAACCGGTCCTGCCGAAGACCAGCGCCCTGATGCCGAGCGCCTTCCGGAAGATCCCGGACCGACTCGTGCCCACCCGGGGCAAGCCAGGCGACGGCTCCGCTGTGCACGGCAGTGTCCCGACGAGTTCCCCGATCCCGCCCGCCAAGGCGAACAACCCCTACTGGCAGGGGCTCGACGAGCGGATGGGCGTGGAGCTCGGGCTGACGATCACACCGAGTGCCGACTTCGACAGCAAGTTCGCGACGCAGGTCGCCGGGAACGCCCTCGGCGACGTGTTCACCATCTCGGGGGCGTTCTCGTACCTGCCGCAGTTCCTCGAGGCGAAGGCCGCGGACCTCACGCCGTACCTGTCCGGGAGCGCGGTGCGGGACTACCCGTACCTCGCGAACATCCCGACGGCGTCCTGGAAGGGAACGGTCTACTCCGGCGCGATCTACGCGCTCCCCGTCCCCCGGGGTCCGCTCGCGTCGAGCGTGCTCTACCAGCGGAACGACCTGTTCGAGCGCCTCGGGGTCGATCCGTCCTTCTCGAGCGTGGACGAGTTCCTGCAGCTCTGCCGACAGGTCACCGACGCCGACGCGAACCGGTGGGCGCTGGCGGGCGCGCCCCCGAACGTCATCGCGTCGATGCTCGGGCTGCCCAACCAGTGGCAGGAGTCCGCGGGCCGTTTCACGAGCATGTACGAGGTCGACGGCTACCAGGACATGCTCGAGCTGCAGCGCAAGCTGATCGCGGAGGACCTGGTGCACCCGGACAGCATCTCGGCCTTCAACGGCAAGGTCTGGTTCGTGCAGGGGTCCGCCGTGATGCTGCAGGACACCTACAGCGCCGTCCCGGGTCTGCTGCAACAAGCGACTCCCGGCACCGGTTTCGACGTGCGCATCGCGCCGTTCGTCGGACCGGCGGGGAAGACCGCGAAGCCGTGGCTGGGCAACCCGATCAACACCATCACGGCGATCGCCGCGGGGTCCGAGGAGCGGGTCCGGATGCTCCTCCGCATCATGGACTGGTGCGCCTCCCCGTTCGGCACCGAGGCGTGGATGTACCGCAAGTTCGGCATCGAGGGCCGTGACTTCGAGTACCGCGACGGTGCGCCGGTGCTCACGAAGACCGGGAACAGCGAGACCGCGCTCGGCGAGTTCCCGGTGCAGTACTTCACCGAAGGGCCGCTCCCGCTGTACTACGTCGGGAACCCGGGGATGACCGACAAGGTCTACGAGTCCCTCGCGTCGTGGCTCGACGACGGTGTGGCCGATCCGACGTACGGGCTGTACTCCTCCACCAAGTCGGTGAAGGGGGCCGCCCTGACGGCGTGGACGACGGACGCGGTCAACAACGTACTGCTCGGTCGCACACGGGTCTCGGACTGGCCGTCCGTGGTCAAGCAATGGCGCCAGCGCGGTGGCGACGCGCAGCGACACGAGTACGAGGAGGCCCTCGCGGCGCGGTCGTCGTGACGAACGAGGGGCGGACCGGCCACGCGAGTAGACAGGCTGCATGGAGATCGCACCGATGCTCGCCAAGGCCGTCGCCACCGTCCCCGAACCCGACAGCGTCACGGGCGGCCTGCGGTACGAGCCGAAGTGGGACGGCTTCCGCGGCATCGTGACGATCGACGGCGACGACGTCGAGATCGGCAGCCGCGGCGCCAAGCCGCTCACCCGGTACTTCCCGGAGCTGGTCGAGGCCTTCCGCGCGCAGTTCGGCGGGCGGGACCACCCGGTGGTGCTCGACGGCGAGGTGATCCTCCGGGCTGGCGACCCCGGCGCCGAGCGGCTCGACTGGGAGGCGTTGTCGCAACGGATCCACCCGGCGGCCTCGCGGATCGCGACGCTCAGCGTCGAGACACCGGCGCAGTTCGTCGCCTTCGACCTGCTCGCCGTCGACGGGGACGACCTCACGGACCGGCCGTTCGACGAGCGGCGGGAGCGCCTCGAGACCCTCGCGGGCGACCTCACCGATCCCCTGTTCGTCACGCGCACGACGCTCGACGTCGACCTCGCTCGCGAATGGCTCACCACGTTCGAGGGCGCCGGACTCGACGGCGTGGTCGCGAAGCCGCGCGCGAAGCCGTACGAGCCGAACAAGCGCTCGATGCTCAAGGTGAAGCACCACCGCACCGCGGACGTCGTCGCGATCGGGTACCGGATCCACAAGAGCGGCACCGGTGTCGGATCGCTGCTGGTGGGTCTGTACGGCGACGACGGGGAGCTGCGGCAGGTGGGCGGCGTGTCCGCCTTCTCCGACAAGCGACGGGTCCAGTTGATCGAGGAGCTCGACCCGGTGGTGCTCCGGGATGCGGACGGGAGGCCCGTCACCGGTGCGGGGGAACGCTCGCGGTTCTCGTCGGGTCGCGACACGTCGTTCGTCCGGCTGGCGCCGGAGCGCGTGCTCGAGGTCCGGTACGACCAGATGGAGGGCGACCGTTTCCGGCACACCGTGCAGTTCGAGCGGTGGCGGCCGGACCGCGAGGCACGGTCGTGCGGCTTCGAGCAGCTCGAGGTCCCGACGGCCTACGACCTTCGAGACGTCCTCAGCTGATCGCTTGTGCTGTCCGTTCAGCGCTCATATGATCAAAGTAGTTAGTCGAACTAGTTATCCCGTGGGAGGCTGGTGACACGCAAGGGGGAACGGCGAGGTCGCCGTCCAGGACAGATCGGAGTGGGACATGGTCATCGACGGCATCAGCGACGCTCACCGCGGGACCTGGTCGCGGCTCACGCGGCTGCACACGGCGAGCGTGACGCTCCCGACGCAGACCACCCGCGTCGTCCAGCCGAAGCTCGTCGGCGAGGAAACGCAGGCGGCTTAGGCCTTCTTCGCGCGGGACGGTTGCACGCGCGGCGGCTCACCCGGCATCTTCGGGAAGTCCGGCGGGAACGGCAACTCGCCTTCGCCGTTCGCGAGGTCCCGCTCCCACCACTCGAGCAGCGGCGCGATCGTGCCCGGGTCCTCCCCCATCGACTCCCACGGGTCGCCCGTCGCCGCGAGTCGACCGGGAACGGTCCGGATCGTGAACGCGGTCGGGTCTGCGCCGTCGAGTTCCTCCCAGGCGATCGGCGTCGACACGGCGGCGTGCGGCAGGGCGCGGGGGCTGTAGGCGCCCGCCATCGTCCGGTCGCGGTTCGCCTGGTTGAAGTCGACGAACACGCGCTGCCCGCGCTCCTCCTTCCACCACGCCGTGGTCACCCGGTCCGGCATCCGTCGCTCGAGTTCCCGTGCGGCGGCGATCACGGCGTGCCGGACGTCGAGGAACTCGTGCTCGGGCCGGACCGGCGCGAACACGTGCAGGCCGCGGTTGCCGCTCGTCTTGATCCACGCCGTCAGGCCGACTTCGGCCAGCACCTTCCGGAGCTCGTGCGCGATCGGGACGGTGTCGTGGAAGTCGGTGCCGGGCTGCGGGTCGAGGTCGATCCGGAGCTGGTCCGGGTGGTCGCTGTCCTCCGCACGGGACGCCCACGGGTGGAACACCACGGTGTTCATCTGCGCCGCCCACACCGCCACCGCCGGCTCGTCGATGACCAGCTGCGGGTGGCTGCGGGCGCTCGGGTAGGTCACCGTCACGGCGCGGACGTACTCGGGCGCACCCTTCGGTGGGTTCTTCGAGAAGAACTGCTCGCCGTCCACACCGCCGGGGAACCGCTGCAGTGAGATCGGGCGGTCCCCGTTCGCGCGGACGAAGGCGTCACCCACGGTGACGAGGTACTCGGCGAGGTCGAGCTTCGTGATCCCGGGCTCCGGCCAGAGCACACGGGAGGGGCTGCTGATCCGGACCTCGCGGTCGCCGTCGGTCCCGGGCACCGTCAGCACCGTCGCTTCGCTCGCCATGCAGCGGAACCTACACGCACGGTCGGGTCCCGGCCGCAGACGGTCGAACCCCGGCCGCGGACGGTCCCCCGGCCGCTGAACACCGGTGTTCGTCGGTCACACACGCACATGCGGGGGTTCGGCGGACGAGCACCGGTGTTTTGCGAGAGGGAGACGGGCACGATGGGAGCGTGACGGCGTACCTCGGAGTGGACCTGGCGTGGGGACTCGGCTCGGAGCGGAAGCCCGCGAACGAGACCGGCCTCGTGGCGATGGACACCGACGGCACGATCACCGATGCGGGGTGGGCCCGCGGAGTCGACGCCGTCACGGCCTGGATCACCGAGCACCTCGGCCCGCGCTCCCTCATCGCGGTCGACGCCTCCCTCGTCGTGACGAACCCGACCGGCATCCGCGAAGCCGAACGCCAGGTCGGGCAGCGCTACGGCAGGTGGAAGGTCGCGGCGAACCCGACGAACCTGGCCTCCGCGGCGAGCGCCGGCGCCCGCCTGCTCGACCGGCTGACGGACCTGGGCGTCGGGTACGTCTCGGACACCGCGGCGATGCACGCCCGGTCCGGACCGACGGCGTTCGAGTGCTACCCGTACACGACGCTCGTCGGGGTCGAGGAGTTCGGGTACGACGTCGAACGGCCCCGGTACAAGCGCCTCGACCTGCAGCTGCCGGCAGCGGAGGCCCGGGCACGTCGCGCCGAGGCCTTCGACGAGCTCGTGCGACGGCTGCGCGGGACGCCGCTCGACCCGCCGCTGCGCCTCGACTCGCACCCGCTGACCGCTGGGCTCGCCGAGCCCTCCGGGATCCACGGGCCGACGCACAAGCACCGGGAGGATCTGCTCGACGGCGCGCTCTGCGCCTGGACGGCGGCGTTCTGGGACCGGCACGGCGACGACCGCGTGCAGATCCTGGGAGGTGATCCGGGCCTCCCGGCAGACCCGCTGGACGAGGCGGGCCGGAAGCCCGTCGTGGTGGCGCCCGCGCGCCCGTCGCAGCGGAGGCCGCGCGGCTAGTCTTGACCGGTGAGCACCACCACCGAACCCCTGCGCATCGGGCTGGTGTCGCTGCACACCTCCCCCGGCGACGAACCCGGCTCCGGCGAGGTCGGCGGCATGAACGTCGTCGTCCGCCACCAGGCCGAGGCCCTCGCCGACCGCGGCCACCACGTCGACATCATCACGCGCCGCTCGTCGCCGACGCAGCCGGACTCGGTGTCGCTCGTCCCCGGCGTGTGCCTGCGGTTCCTGTCCGCCGGGCCGGCCGAACCGGTGCCGAAGGGCGAGCACGACGCGTTCATCGAGCCGTTCCGGCGCGAGCTGGAGCACCTCGGTCCGTTCGACGTGCTGCACTCGCACCACTGGTTCTCCGGCGCCGCGGCGTTGCCCGTCGCACGCGAGCGCGGCATCCCCCACGTGCAGTCCTTCCACTCGATCGCCGCCGACTCGGACACGCCACTGTCCGAGGGCGAGCGCCCCGAGTCCGCGGGTCGGATGGCCGGCGAGCGCATGCTCGCGCGGGACTCCGACGCCGTCGTCGTGGTGTCCGAGGCCGAGGCCTCCACCGTGCGCACGCGCCTGGGCGGCGACGACGCCCGCATCTGGATCGTCCTGCCCGGGGTCGACGGTTCCGTCTTCCGTCCCGCCACCGCCGGTGCGCGCCGCGCGGACGTCCCCTACGTGGTCGCCGCGGCTCGCGTCCAGCCGCTGAAGGGCCTGGACCTCGCGATCGAGGCGATCGCCGGCATCAGCCTGGAGGCGCGCCCCACCCTCGTCATCGCCGGGGACGCCTCGAGCGAGGCCGGCGACTACGTGGAGGAACTGCGTCGGCTCGCGGCCGCGCACGGCATCGCCGACCGCGTGACGTTCGTCGGTCCGCAGTCGCGGGCCGACCTGGCGATCCTGTTCCGCGGCGCGGCAGCCGTGCTGGTGCCGTCGCACTCGGAGACGTACGGGCTCGTGGCGCTGGAGGGTTCCGCGTCCGGGGTGCCCGTCGTCGCAGCGGCGACCGGAGGCCTCCGGGAAGCCGTCGTCGACGGGGAGACCGGGGTCGTGCTCGAGTCCCGGTCACCGACGGTGTGGGCGGCGGAGATCGAGCGGATCCTGACCGACTCGGCGTACGCCGCGGGACTCGCCGCCGCCGGGCGGGAGCACGCCGAGCGGCTCAGCTGGGAGCGGTCGGCCGCGGGACTCGAGGACGTGTACCGCCGAGTGCTCGGTCGCTCGTGAGCGGTCCGCGGCGGTTCGACGGGTTCTGGGCAGCACTCGACACGGTGCCCGTCGCAGACGACGCCGAAGCGCTGTACTCCCCCGCGTCGGCGGAGGGGACGCTCCGGCGCGAGAACCTCGGTCGCTACCTGGACGCGGTCGGGTCAGGTGCGGACACGCTGCTCGTCGCCGAGGCCCCGGGCTGGCGCGGCATGACCAACACCGGCGTCCCGTTCACCAGCATGCGGGAGCTCGGGCCGGAGTACCTCGTGCCGCCGGAGCCGACCGCCCCGTGGGAGGCATCGTCCCGTGTGGTGCAGGCAGCGCTGGCGGAGTGGCGCGGCCCGCTCCCCCTGGCATGGGCGATCTTCCCGCACCACCCGTTCGCGGCCCCGGACCGGCTGACGAACCGGACGCCGCGGCCGTCGGAGGTGCGGGACGGCGCCCCGGTCGCGCTCGCGCTCCTCGAGGCGCTGGGCAGCGGCGGCGCCGTGCGTGTGGTCGCCGTCGGGCGGAAGGCGCAGGGTGCGCTGGCGCTGGCGGGCATCGACGCGATCGCGGTGCGGCACCCCGCGCAGGGCGGCGCGCGGCAGTTCACGGAGCAGCTGCTGGCGCTGAACCGCGGCTGACGGGCAGCTCACCAGGGCGGGTTCGTCCCGGCGAAGCGTCGACCCGGCGTCAGGCGGACTGCACCTCGACGCCCTTCGCCGCGAGACGCTCGGTGACGTGGGCGGGCAGCGGTGCGGCGGCGTACACGGTCGTGAGGGCTGGCAGATCGAGCAGGTCGTCCCAGTTCTGCGGGTCGAAGCGGTCGTCGGAGCCGTCCCACCCGGGGTGCACGTCCTGCAGGACCTCGAGGTCGGAGTCCACCGTCAGCTCCGTCACGAGCGACAGGTGCGACGGGAGGAGTTCGAGGTCCTCGTAGTACTCGCGTGCCCGATCGTCCTGCCCCTCGACGTCGAGGTCCTCGTCGCTCTCGTCCTCGGCGGCGCCGTTGTACGGCTCGAGGACGTCGAGGTCGTAGCAGAGCACGTCGAGCACGAGGAGCTTCGCGTTGAAGTCCGCGAACTCGATGGGCTCTTCGGTCGTGTTCGACTCGTCGTACATGGCTCGGAGCGTAGCGGTCCGACCCCGGGCGCGTCTGGGTGCTCGGGTGTCGGTGTCGCAGCCGGTTCCGCAGCCGGTGTCGCAGCCGGCTTCGTCAGGGCACGGCCGTGTTGCGATCAGCGGGGAGAACCCTGTGAAGGCGGACAGAATGCTGTCCCCCGGGCAGAGTCGACGCATGGCCACCACCAACACCGAGCGCGCACAGCAGGAGCAGCCCGAGCTCCGGCGCGTCATCGGCCCCAAGCTGCTGCTGCTGTTCATCGTCGGGGACATCCTCGGCACGGGCGTCTACGCCCTCACGGGTCAGGTCGCGGCGGAGGTGGGCGGAGCAGCGTGGCTTCCCTTCCTCATCGCCTTCGCGGTCGCCCTGCTGACGGCGTTCTCGTACCTCGAGCTCGTGACGAAGTACCCGCAGACCGCCGGAGCCGCGCTCTACGTGCACAAGGCGTTCGGCATCCACTTCATCACCTTCATCGTCACCTTCATCGTCATGTGCTCGGGCATCACCTCGGCGTCCACGGCGTCCCGGGCGTTCGCGGCAAACCTCGGCGCGGGCTTCGGTCTGGAGCTGCCGAACGGCGTGGTCATGCTCATCGCGATGGGCTTCATGCTCGCCGTGATGGCGATCAACTTCCGCGGTGTCAGCGAGAGCGTCAAGACGAACGTGGTGCTCACCCTCGTCGAGTTGAGCGGGCTCGTGATGGTGATCCTCATCGGCTTCTGGGCGATCGCGGGTGGCAACGCGGACTTCTCGCGGGTCGTGATGTTCGAGACCCCGGAGGACAAGTCGCTCCTGCTCTCCATCTCGACCGCGACCTCGCTGGCGTTCTTCGCCATGGTCGGGTTCGAGGACTCGGTGAACATGGCCGAGGAGACGAAGGACCCCTCCCGCATCTTCCCGAAGGTCATGCTCACCGGCCTCGGCATCACCGCGGTGATCTACGTGCTCGTGTCGATCTGCGCCGTCGCCGTCGTGCCGATCGGTGAGCTGGCGGGCAACGAGACGCCGCTCGTCACCGTGGTGCAGACCGCGGCACCGGACTTCCCGATCGCCGACCTGCTGCCCTTCATCTCGATGTTCGCCGTCGCCAACACCGCGCTGATCAACATGATGATGGCGTCGCGCCTGCTGTACGGCATGAGCAAGCAGGGCGTCCTGCCCGGGTTCCTGGCGCGGGTGTCCCCGGCTCGCCGCACCCCGTCCACCGCGATCGTCTTCACGACCTTCATCTCCCTGCTGCTCATCGGCTGGGTCTCGCTGGACCCGGACTCCCCGATCGTCGTCGTCCTCGGCGGCACGACCTCACTCCTGCTGCTGTCGGTGTTCGCCGTCGTGAACCTGTCGGTGCTCGTCCTGCGCCGCGACAAGGTCGACCACAAGCACTTCCGTGCCGGTGTGATCGTGCCCGTCATCGGCGTCGTCACCTGCCTCTGGCTCGTCCTGCCCTTCTCGTCCGGACGTGACCCGCAGCAGTACCAGATCGCCGGTGCCCTGCTCGCCCTCGGCATCCTGCTCTGGATCGTGACGTGGTTCACCCACGGTCGGAAGCAGACCGAGAAGGCGCCGACCGGACTCGTCACCGAACCGACGAAGGTCCAGCGTCCGAACGTGCACGAGCACGAGCACCGGGACGTCTGACCCGGCTGCTCACCCGCGTGGCGACACCCCCGATCGGGCGGGTGCGGTTCCCAGGCGGCGCACGTAGCCTCTTCGTGCTCCGCCTGACCCGCCCCGCCCGAGAGGACCCGCCATGCGCCGCGTCGGCATCACGCTCGCGTCGGTGTTCGGCGCGGGCGTCGTCGCGATCGGCATCGGCGTCATCGTGGTCATCGTCATCGCGGTGAACTCCCTGTCGGGGGCCGCGAAGTCCGCCACGGCCGAGGTCGTGCCCACGTGCCCGGACGTCGCGACGAAGACGATCGGTGGCATCGCCGTCCCGGCGGGCCCGGTCGCCGGGTTCTGCCAGGACCGTCTCGTCAACGCCGCCTACGTCATCGAGGCCGCCCAGGCGCTCGGCATCGGACCGCACACCCAGGCGGTCGGGGTGATGACGGCGATCGGCGAGTCCAGCCTGGTGAACCTCGACCACGGTGACGCCGCCGGCCCCGACAGCCGCGGGCTCTTCCAGCAGCGGGACAACGGCGCGTGGGGCACGTACGAGCAGCGCATGGACCCGTACACGGCGGCGTCGATGTTCTACGCGAAGCTCGTGAAGGTGCCCGGCTGGAAGACGATGACCCCGACGCAGATGGCGCACGCGGTGCAGATCAACTCGGACCCCGACCACTACGCGAAGTTCTGGCCGGAGGCGAAGGCCGTCGTCGAGGGCCTCACCGGCGAGACCGTCCCGGACACCGCACCGCAGGGCTGAGCGAACCGCTCCGCACGCCACCCCGGGGCACCGCGCGCTCACGACGCCAGGGCGAACGGCCCGTCCTGGACCTCGCCCGGCTCGTCGAGCGACACGATGGCGATCCCGCCGGTGTGCGCGGCGACCTGCGCCCGGATCCGGATGCCCTGCTCGCGGAAGGCGCACTCGCAGGCGTCCACCCACTCCCAGTCGACCGGGAACAGCCGGGACTCCCCCGGGCGCTCCCACACGAGCACGACCTCGGCCGCGGCGAGCTGCTGCACGACGTCCGCCGCGAGCGCCGCGAAGTCCTCGACGTGCTCGTCGGGTTGCCACGGCAGGTCGGAGATCGGCATCACGAAGGAGATCGGGACGGCGCGTTCGTCGAGGAACAGCACCCAGCACTGCCGGGTGATCGGACGTTCGAGGAGCGCGGTGACGAGGTCCACGACGTCGTCGTCCGTGCGGACAGCGGTGTGGATGAGGCGGTCGAGCATGTCGTTGTCTGGCATGCCTCCAGCCTCGCGGGGCACGGGTCCTGGGAACGGGCCGGACCGGGATCTGTGGAACCCCGAGCGCACGAAGGCCCCTGTGGAGGAACGACCTCAGATGCCGTGCGTGATCGCGCTGTCCACCAGCAGGATCGCCCCGAAGAACACCGCCACCACGGCCGCGATGCCCACCAGCGCGAACGGCCAGGTCAGCTTCCGCCGGACGAGCCGCAGCACGCAGACGACCAGCGTCGCGACGAGCACCACCGCCACGAGCACCGGGCCGACGTACACCACCGCGCCGCCGAGCGTCTCGTCGCAGCTGTTGCCGGGCGCCCCGCACGAGCTGAACGCGAGCGACAGGAACACGATCCCGCCCCCGGCGACCACCGACTCGGCGGCCAACAGGACCAACAGCGCCGTGGTCGCGACCACGTCGGCGACGCGACGGCCGCCTGCCAGGGGATGCCGCGCCTCCCGGCCGAACGCCGCCGGACCGGACCCCAGCGGATCCGCACCTGCCGCCCGACCGGACCCGAGCGGATCCCCGCTCGACGCGGGACCGGACCCCAGCGGGTCCGCACCGGCCGGCGAACCGACGCCGGTCCTGGCTCGCGCACCCACCGGACTCACCGCCCTCGTGTCGACCAGAGCGACGCAGCGACCAGCAGCGGCTGCCCGAACAGGCGCCCGATGCGCTTCACGTCCGAGTCGAGACCGAACGCATCACGCCGGTTCAACCACTGCGAGATGTTCCCCGGGAACACCGCGACGAAGAAGAACGCCACCACGTTGCCGACGAACCGACGGCTCCGCTGCGGCGCGAGCACCAGGGCGCTGCCGAGCGCGATCTCGGCGACCCCGGAGGCGAGCACCGTCGTGTCCTCGTCGAGCGGGACGAACTCCGGCACCTGCGCGCGGAAGTCCTTCCGGGCGAAGGTGAGGTGGCTCGTGCCGGCGAAGACCAGGGCGAGACCGAGCAGGACGCGGAGGAAGGAACGCATGCACCCATCGTGCCCGCCCGACACGGGTGCGGTCCGGACCCGCCCAGAACGGACACCTCCCGTTCCCCTCGGTAGGTTCAGACGCATGGGAGCAGCCACGCGGGACCACGAGCCAGCCGCCGCTCCCGCGACCTTCGCCGTGCTGCTCGGCCCGATCGCGTTCTACATGGGGATCATCGTGCCGGCGGCCTCGATGGGACGACACGTCCTGCTCGGCGCGGCGTTCGGCGTGCTCTGCATCGTCAGCGGGTGGCGGGCCCTGGCGATCGCGCGGTACCGGCAGCGCGCGGTGCGGGTGTGGTCGTGGATCGGGATCGTGATCGGGGCACTCGGGCTCGTGATGCTCGTCTGGCAGCTGCTCGTCATCGTGACGGGCGGGGCGTTCCCGCCGCCGTTCTGGTCGCCGTACGCGTGGCGGTGACGGGGGCGGTTCGGCCGGAGGCAACGGTTGACCGCTCGGTGCGAGGTCGTAGCGTCGCACGAGGACGCCGACGTCGAACTGAGTGACGAAGGCGGCACCGTGCGACCGCGACCGTCCCGGCCGTGCCCTCACCAGCCGAGCGTGCCCGCCCCGCCCTTGAACGGCCCGACCACCTTCGACGTGATCCATCCCCCGTAGAAGTCGCCCTCCTGCGCCTCCACGACCTCGCCGCCGACCTCGCACGAGTCCATCGCAGACGGGTAGATCGCCACCCGGTTCCGCAGCGTCTCGTACCCCGGCTCGGGCGTCGGGTAGTTCCACGCCGCGCGGCTCGCGACCACCCCGTCCCCGCCCACGACGTCGAAGTACCGTGCGCGTCCCTTGAACTCGCACATGCTCGACCCGTCGGCCGGCCGGAGCTCGAGGTCCGCCATCGGCAGGTAGTACACCGGCGGGTGGGAGGTCTCGAGGACCCGCACCGCGTCCGTCGTGTCCGCGATCACGGTCCCACCGAGCCGTACGACCACCCGCTCGTGCACCGGTTCGACAGCTGGCGGCCGCGGGTAGTCCCACACGGACTCCTGTCCGGGGCCGGGTTCGGTTCGGGTCACTCGTCGCATGGGTCACGTCTACCCCGTCAGGCTGCGGTTCTGCTCGCCGTCCCGAGACCCCGTGACCCGAGACTCGGCCTGGGCGACAGTTCTCGGGCGCTGGGTCGCGAGATCGGTCGCTCACCCCGAGACTCGGGCCCGCCCGGCGCGCCCCCGACCCCCGCGAGCCCCGCGAGCCCCGAGAGCGAGCACAGCACCCGCTCAGGGTGCAGAGTGAACGCGTGACGACGACGACACGCACCCTGTTCCGACGGAAGCCGATCGAGACGATCGACGACGAGACCGGCGGCGAGGACGGCCTGAAACGGCACCTCGGCCTCTGGCAGCTGACCGCGATCGGCATCGGCGGCATCATCGGCGCGGGCATCTTCACCCTCGCCGGCACCGTCGCCCACGGGGTCGCCGGGCCCGCGGTCCTGATCAGCTTCCTGGTCGCCGGTGTCGCCAGCGCCGCCGCCGCCCTGTCGTACGCCGAGTTCGCCGGCCTCATCCCCAAGGCGGGCAGCGCGTACACGTACGGCTACGCGGTCCTCGGCGAGATCGTCGGCTGGTTCATCGGCTGGGACCTGCTCCTCGAGTACACCGCGATCGTGGCGGTGGTCGCGATCGGCATCTCCGGCTACGTCGGGTTCCTCGTCGGCCAGTTCGGCATCGACCTGCCCGCCTGGATGCTCGGCGCCCCGGGCACCGGTGACGGGCACGTCATCGACGTCTTCGCGATCCTGCTCTGCCTGCTCACCGCGTTCGTCCTCACCCGCGGCATCCGGAGCGCCGCGCGCTTCGAGTTCGTCGCCGTCGGCATCAAG
Source organism: Curtobacterium sp. UNCCL20 (assembly GCF_900101675.1). Classification (GTDB taxonomy): domain Bacteria; phylum Actinomycetota; class Actinomycetes; order Actinomycetales; family Microbacteriaceae; genus Curtobacterium. The sequence goes on from NZ_FNKG01000004.1 coordinate 481,051, forward strand.
GTGGCACTCGTGGTGCTCATCGTGGTGCTCGGCGTGTTCCACATCAACAGCGCCAACTACTCGCCGTACTTCCCGTTCGGCTTCGGCGGTGTGATGACCGGTGCCGCGACGGTGTTCTTCGCCGTGTTCGGCTACGACGCCATGTCCACCGCGGCCGAGGAGTCCACCGACGCCCGGAAGCACATGCCGAAGGCGATCCTGCTGTCACTCGGCATCTCGATGGTCCTGTACGTCCTCGCGACGCTGGTGCTCACCGGGATGCAGAAGTACACCGACATCGACCCCGCGTCGGGCTTCTCGTCGGCCTTTGCCTCGGTCGGCCTCGGCGGCGTCGCGAACGTCATCGCGATCGGCGCCATCGTCGGCATCGTCACCGTCCTCGTGACGTTCATGCTCGGTGCGAGCCGCGTCTGGTTCTCGATGAGCCGGGACGGCCTGATGCCGAAGTGGTTCGCGAAGACCGACCCGAAGCGCCACGTCCCGACCCGGGTCACGTGGATCCTCGGCATCGCGTCGGCGATCCTCGCGGGCGTGCTGCCCATCGGCGTCGTCGCCGAACTGACGAACATCGGCATCCTGCTCGCGTTCGTCGTGGTCTGCTCCGCGGTGATCGTGCTCCGCTACCGCCAGCCCGACCTGGACCGCCAGTTCCGGCTGCCGTTCATGCCCGTGATCCCGATCATCGGTGTCATCGCCTCGCTCTGGCTCGTCACCTTCCTGCAGTGGGAGACCTGGGTCCGCTTCGCGGTGTGGTTCGCGATCGGCCTCGGCGTGTACTTCGGCTACTCCCGGAAGCACAGCAAGCTCGCGACCGGTGAGGCGACCGGCAAGCCGATCGGCCGCTGACCCGGCGAGCACACCGGACGGCCCCGGGAGCAACGCAGCGGGCGCGGACCCCCTACGCCTCTCGGCGGTGCTTGCCCTTCGCGGCCGTCGGGTCCGCCATCGGGTGGTTCCGGAACCACCGCAGCAGTTCCCGCGACCGGCTCGAGTCCGCGCTCGAGTCGCCCGCGGACAGGAACTCGCTGAACCCCTCGGGCACGTCGGCGCCGTCGGAGTCGCGGTCGTACGCCATCGACCACTCCGGGAAGCGCCGCGTGTGGATCGACTCCTCGACGAGCAGGCGGACCTCCTCGTGGCGGTCGTCCGCGACGATCCGGGCGTAGGTCGCGAGCACGGCGTCGTACGGTCCTTCGAGCAGCTGCATGAAGCGTCCGGCGCGGTGGACGAGCAGTCCGGTGAGCCCGTCGGCGGTGTTCCGCGCGCGGGCGTGTTCGAGGACCGCCTCGAGGGCGTCGTCGTCGAAGGGCTCCGACGCGGAGCTCATGTAGACCAGTGACTGCAGCATGCCGTTCCTTCCGTGCTGACCGACATCGATCCTGCCTGCTGGCGGAAGCCTCCGACGCCCCCAGAACGGGCCGGTGCGCGTGGCGGCTCACCGGCGGAGGGCATCGCTACTCGCGGATCTCGCGCATGTTCTGCGCCTGCCAGCCCTCGGGGATCGACGCGCGGAACGCCTGCAGCGCTTCTTCGTAGTTCCGACCCGTCGCCTCGTGCGGCCGCGTCTCGGTGGCCCGGGCGACGGCGCGGACCGTCGTCTCGCCGGTGGCCTTGCTCGTGAGCGCGTTGACCTGCTGCAGCTCGAACCCGGTGAGGTCGAGCGCCGCGATCGCCGCTTGGCGGGCTTCCTCGATGTTGTCCCCGCTGCCCTCGGACTCCTGGGTGGCGGTCGAGCGCAGTTCTCCTCGCAGTGTCGTCACCCTCCCAGTATGGCTGCGTGGCGGGTGGAGTCCGCCGCTGTCGGCCGGTGCTGGCACGATGGACCCGTGCCCGCCGCCCCGATGATCGACGCCGTCGACGTCATCCGTTTCGTGGGGCCGCAGGCCTTCGGCCGTGCGCGCGACATCGTGCGCGCCGGCCTGGTCGAGTACGCCACGTGGGACGACGACGCGGGCATCGTCACCGCGACCGTCTCCGGCTCCGCCGACGACCCGTACGACGTCCGCATCGAGACCACAGCGGCTCGCGGCGAGTTCGTCCGCCCGGTCCGCAGCACGTGCAGCTGTCCCCTCGGCGGCGACTGCAAGCACGTCGCCGCCGCGCTCCTCACCATCAACGCCCGCGCCCTGGCCGCCGCGGCCGGCCCACGTCCGGAAGCGCCGGCTCCGCCCGTTTCGGACTGGAGGCACGACCTCGCCCGACTCGCCGGCGACGACGAGCAGGTGGCCGGGCCGCAGGGCACGCCGATGGGTCTGCAGTTCGAGTTGCGTGACGCGGTCTCCGCCCGGCTCGCGTCCCGCGCGCGTGCGGCGGGCCGTGCGCTGCCGACGGCCTCGCGGTCGGTGCGGCTCGGCGTCCGCCCGGTGACGAAGAGCGGCGCGGGCAACTGGGTCCGCGGGCAGCTGACGTGGGGCACGCTCCCGTACTCGATGAACCGGCTCGGGCTGTCCCCCGAGCAGCACGGCTGGTTCGTGCAGTTCGCGGCGCTGCACCGGGCCGGCCAGCTCGCGGGGCTCCCGGGCGAGGCCGACTGGATCCACCTCGACGACTTCGGCAGTCCCCTGCTCTGGCCGTTGCTCACCCAGGCCCCCTCGCTCGGGATCGCGTTCGTCACCGGCAAGCGCGAGGGCGGTGCCGTCCTCGGGGCCGAGGCACGGGTGCTCCTCGATGCCGCTCGGCACGAGGACGGGCTCGTCCTCGGCGCGAGCGCGGTGCTCGACGGCCGACCGGTCGCCGAGGGAGCCGCACGGATGATCGGCGACCACGGCGTCTACGGGTTCCGCGAGAGCCCCGAGTTCCACGTCGTGTTCGCCCCCACTCCCGGTCCGGTGCCCGAGGACCAGCGCCGCATGCTCGTCGACGGCGAACGGATCACGGTGCCCGCGGCCGAGGTCGACGAGTTCCTGGCGGACTGGTCGCCGAGGCTCCGCGGGGCGCTCGGTCTGGTCAGCTCGGACGGCTCGATCGAGCTGCCGGAGCGCACCCCGCCGGAGCTCGTGCTCACCGCGACGTTCGAGCCGGCGCGGGCTCCGCGGACGGACGACCGCGTGCACCTGCAGTGGCGCTGGCACGTCGACGGCCGGAAGGACCCGGTCGCACTGCACGGACCGCTCCCCGACCTGTCGGGACTGCGCGCCGCCGACGACCCGGCCGCGCCGGAACCGGCCGCCGACGACCCGGCCACGCCGGAACGCGCCACGGACGACCCGGCCACCCTGGAACCGGCGGCCGACGACGCGAGCAGCCACGTTCCTCCAGGCCCCGGGGGTGGACTCGCGTGGTTCGAGGACGGCACCGTCGACGGCGCCGACGTCGCGGTCTTCGCGAACGAGCTGCTGCCGCAGCTGCCCGGTCACGGTGTCCGCACGGTCGTCCAGGGCGAGCGCGTCGACTACGAACGGTTGACCGGACGACCGCACATCACCGTGACGACGATGCCGTCCGAGAAGCACGACTGGTTCGACCTCGGCATCTTCGTCACGGTGAACGGCAAGCAGGTGCCGTTCACGCCGCTGCTCCGCGCGTTGGCGAAGCGGGACCGGCGGATGAAGCTCATCGACAACTCGTACCTGTCCCTCGGCGATCCGGCCTTCGACCGGTTGAAGGGGCTCATCGAGGAGGCCCGCGAGCTCGACGAGTGGGAACCCGACCAGCCGATGACGGTCACGCCGTTGCAGGCCGGGCTGTGGTCCGAGTTCGACCAGCTCGCCGACGAGACCGAGCACGACGAGCGGTGGCAGGCGATCGCGTCCGGGTTGCTCGGGGCGACTCCGCCGGGTGACGTCCCCGTGCCGGCGACCGTGCACGCGGAGCTCCGGCCGTACCAGCACGCCGGGTACGCGTGGCTGTCGTTCCTGCGCACGCACGGGATCGGCGGTGTGCTCGCCGACGACATGGGCCTCGGCAAGACCCTGCAGGTGCTCGCGATGATCGCGGCAGCGAAGGAGTCGTCGCCGGAGGGTGCGCCGTTCCTCGTCGTCGCGCCGACCTCGGTCGTGGGCAACTGGGCGTCCGAAGCCGCACGGTTCACGCCGTCGCTCCGGGTGACGACGCTGACCTCGACGTCCCTGAAGGACCCCGGGCTCGTGGCCCGGGCAGCCGCCTCGTCCGACGTGCTCGTGACCTCGTACGCGCTGCTCCGGCTCGATGCCCGGGCGTACACCGACCTGGGGTGGTCGGCGCTCGTGCTCGACGAGGCGCAGTTCGTGAAGAACCCGCAGTCGCAGACCCACCGCGCCGCCGTGGACCTGCGCGCGCCGGTGAAGTTCGCGATCACGGGGACGCCGCTCGAGAACGGGTTGACGGACCTCTGGGCGCTGTTCCACATCGTCGCGCCAGGGCTGCTGTCGTCCTGGTCGCGGTTCGGCGACGACTACGTGAAGCCGCTCGCCTCGCCCGACCTCCGGGGTCCGGCGCGCCAGGAGCTCACCGCGCGGCTCCGGCGTCGGATCCGTCCGCTGATGCTGCGGCGGACGAAGGAGAGTGTCGCCGCCGACCTGCCGCCGAAGCAGGAGCAGGTCGTCCGGGTGACGCTCGACCCGGCGCACCGTGCCCTCTACGAACGAACGCTCAACCGGGAGCGCCTGAAGGTCCTCGACCTCATCGACGACCTCGCCCGGAACCGGATGATCGTGTTCCGGTCGCTGACACTGCTGCGGATGCTCGCGCTGTCGCCGGCACTGGTGGCGACGGACGCTGCGCCCGATTCGGACTCGGGGTCGGGTTCGGGCTCGGGCTCGGGCTCGGCGGGTACCGCGCCGGTGCCGTCCGCGAAGCTCGAGCTGCTGCTCGACGAACTCGAACAGCTCGCCGCCGAGGGCCGCCGCGCCCTGGTGTTCAGCCAGTTCACGTCGTTCCTCCGGATGGTCGCCACCGCCCTCGACGACCGGGGCATCGGGTACGAGTACCTCGACGGCTCCACGCGTCGCCGCCCGCAGGTCATCGAGCGCTTCCGGAACGGCACCGCTCCGGCGTTCCTCATCTCGTTGAAGGCCGGCGGGTTCGGCCTCACCCTGACCGAGGCGGACACCGTGTTCGTGCTCGACCCGTGGTGGAACCCCGCGGCCGAGAACCAGGCCGTCGACCGGACGCACCGCATCGGGCAGACCCGGTCCGTGAACGTGCAGCGGTTCATCGCGGAGGACACCATCGAGGAGAAGGTCCTCGCGCTCGCGGCGAAGAAGGCCGAGCTGTTCGCCACGATGATCGACGACGACGCCCTGTTCGCCGACGACCTGACGTCCGAGGACATCCGCTCGCTCCTTACGTAGGGGCGTGCTGCTGGCCTCGTGCGGCGCGGCTGGCCCCGTGCGGTGCGCCCCGACAACCAAAGTCACGCCGAACCACGGGATTGCGCGGTTCGGCGTGACTTCGGTTGTGCGGCGGTCAGCGCGCGAGCGCCCAGCACGCGGCGGACAGCGCGCGGCGGTCAGCGCGCGGCGGGTCAGTGCCCGAGCGCGTCGATCCGAGTGACCTCGTCCGGGGTCAGCTCGAGGCGCGCGCCGGCGGCGTTCGACCGGATGCGCTCCGGGTTCGACGACTTCGGGATGACCACGAACTCGTGCGCCACGTGCCACGCGACGATGACCTGGGCAGCGTCGGCGTCGTGAGCCGAAGCGATCTCGACCAGGGTCGGGTCCTCGAGGTTGCTCGCCTTGAACGGGCTGTAGCCCTCGAGGACGACCCCGCGCTCGGACAGCCCCGAGGCGATCGCCGCGTCGAACTCGACCGGGCTCCACTTGATCTGGTTCACGGCCGGGGTGGCGCCGGTCGCGGAGACGAGCTCGTCGATCTGGGCAAGCGAGTAGTTGCTGACGCCGACGGCACGGGTCAGCCCGTCCGCCTGCGCCTGCACGACCTGCTCCCAGACGTCGGGGCGGGCCTCGCCGTTCGGCGGCCAGTGCACGAGCCAGAGGTCGAGGTGGTCGAGCCCGAGCTGGTCGAGGCTCTCCTCGATGGTCTCCCGAACGCGGTCGGCGTTGTCCGGCGGGAGCTTCGTCGTGACGAAGACGTCGTCGCGGGCGAGCCCGGAGTCGGCGATCGCCTTCCCCACCCCTCGCTGGTTGCGGTAGCCGGTGGCGGTGTCGATGTGGCGGTAGCCGGCTTCGAGTGCCGAGCCCACCGCTGCGGGTGCGTCGGAGTCCGGGATCTGCCAGGTGCCGAAGCCCAGGAGCGGCATCGATCCACCGGTGACGGACACGGACGGATTGGCGTAATCGGTCATGCTCCGTGTCTACGCCCTCGGCCGTGCCGGGCTCAGAGCGAGGCAGGCCCTCCCCCGCCTCCCCGACCCACCGCCGTGGTCGTCGGCGATGTCCGTGGTGTCCGCCAGGATCGGGAGTCCGACCAGCACGCACCACCAGGAGCACCACCAGAGCATGACGTCCAGCCGACGCCGCACCCGCACCACCCTCACGTCCGTCATCGTCGCCCTCGCCCTCGCGGTCGGCGGCTACGCCCTCCACACCACCGGGGTCATCGGGAGCGACGCCGACGCTGCACCGGCGGCTCCCGGCACCACGTCAGCCCTGACGGACGAGCCCACCATCACGACGGAACCCACCGCACCGGAGTCGAGTGGCGCCTCCAGTCCGACCGCGACCGGTGCCGACACCGCGACCGGCACCGGCACCGGCACCGGCACCGGCACCGACGGAGGTGCCGCGCAGGCGGCTCGTGCGCAGCTCGCTGCGCTGCCGGTGAAGGGCAAGGCGCCGGCCACCGGGTACGACCGCACCGGGGACTTCGGCACCGCCTGGCTCGACGTCGACCGGAACGGGTGCGACACCCGCAACGACGTGCTCGCACGCGACCTCTCCACCATCACCCGGCAGGGCCCGTGCACGGTCCTGACGGGCACGCTCGTGTCGCCGTACACGGGGGCGACGATCGACTTCGTCCGTGGGAACACGACCTCGACGCTCGTGCAGATCGACCACGTCGTCGCGCTCGAGAACGCCTGGAGGACCGGGGCGCAGCAGCTGTCCCTGGCCGACCGCGAGGCGCTGGCGAACGACCCCGAGAACCTCTTCGCCGTGGACGGGCACTCGAACGCGCAGAAGCGCTCCGGGGACGCCGCGACCTGGCTGCCCGCGAACACGGCGTTCCGCTGTACCTACATCGAGCACCAGGTGGCGGTGAAGTCGAGGTACCGGCTGTGGGTCGCACCGGCCGAGCGCGACGCGATGCTCCGGATCCTGAACGGCTGCTGACCCGTCGCCCTGGACAACAGGTGTAGCGTAAGTGTGGTCGATGCGAATGCATCGGTCGGACTCGCCGCCCCATTCGCGGGACCCCGAGCCCTTCACCGTCGAAGACCTCAGGAGGCCTCCCCCATGCCCGGAACCAGCACAGTCAGCGCTCGCTTCACCGACCGCGTCGTCCTCATCACCGGCGGCGGCTCCGGCCTCGGCCGCGCGACCGCCGTCCGCCTCGCGACCGAGGGTGCCGCGCTGTCCCTCGTCGACGTGTCCGCCGACGGCCTCGAGGCATCGAAGGCCGCCGTCCTCGACGCTGCCCCCGACGCGCAGGTGCTCACCACCGTCGCCGACGTGTCCGACGAGGCCCAGGTCGAGGCGTACGTCGCTGCGACCGTCGACCGATTCGGCCGGATCGACGGCTTCTTCAACAACGCCGGCATCGAGGGCAAGCAGAACCCCACCGAGTCGTTCACCGCGGCCGAGTTCGACAAGGTCGTCGCGATCAACCTGCGCGGCGTGTTCCTCGGGCTCGAGAAGGTCCTCGGGATCATGCGCGAGCAGGGCTCCGGAATGGTCGTCAACACTGCGAGCGTCGGCGGCATCCGCGGCATCGGCAACCAGTCCGGCTACGCAGCGGCGAAGCACGGTGTCGTCGGACTCACCCGCAACTCGGCCGTCGAGTACGGCCGGTACGGCATCCGCATCAACGCCATCGCGCCGGGTGCGATCTGGACGCCGATGGTCGAGAACTCGATGAAGCAGCTCGACCCCGAGAACCCCCGCAAGGCCGCCGAGGAGTTCATCCAGGTGAACCCCACGAAGCGCTACGGCGAGGCCCCCGAGATCGCTGCCGTCGTCGCGTTCCTGCTGTCCGACGACGCGTCGTACGTCAACGCGACCGTCGTGCCGATCGACGGCGGGCAGTCGGCCGCGTACTGAGTCCGCCACCCGGCGTGCGTGCGACCTCGACGCGCGCTGGGCATCGCCCTGGAGGCGCGGCGCACCTCCGCCACGCGTGGCAGTCTGCGGACATGGCTGAGTTGCTGACCATCCCGCAGGCTTTCGCGTTGCTCCAGATCGCACCCGACGGTCGTCGCAGCACCGACGGCCAGCGCCTCGACCTCGGGCTCGCCGGGGCCGCGCTGGCGGACCTCGCGCTCCGCGGAGCGATCACGCTCGAGGGCGGCCGTGTCGGGATCGCGACCGGCACGCCCACAGGCGACGCCGCCCTCGACGGCGTGCTCGAGCAGGTGCGCTCGGTGTTCTCGGTCTCCGGCACGCCGCGGAAGGCGAAGTGGTGGGTGCAGCGACTCGGGAAGCGCCCGCTCCGCGACGCGGTGCTGGCCGGGCTCGTGCAACGCGACATCATCACCGAGGAACAGCGCACCACCCTCGTGCTGTTCACCACGACCCGCCACCCGGAACGCGACGGCGGTCCCGAGTCGCTCGTCCGAGCCGGCATCGCCGACGTGCTCGCGCAGCGTATCCAACCCAGTCCGTACCTGGCGGCGCTGGTCGGCCTGCTGGATGCGACGAACACGCTGCGGGACCAGTTCGGCCGGGTCGACAAGTCCGTCGTCCGGTCGATCAGCGAGGGCGAGTGGGCGTCCCCTGCGGTCCGTGCCGTCCTGACCGACATCCAGTCCGCGGCGGTGATGGCCGGGGCCATGGTGGCGACGACCGCTGCAGCGACATCGACGAGCTGATCGGTCCGGCCGGCCACGGATCGGCGATCGCACGCCGCCTGCCGGGGCAGGTTCGTTCCGTTTCCTGGCGGATCCGGACCGCCAACTCCGGGGAATCCGGTCGAGATCGGACAACTCGCAAAATGCACGTTCGGCGATCCCTGCGGGGCCGCCCGGTGGACGCCGCGGACAACGCACCCATCTGAGTGGTCGGACGGGCCACGGTCGGTCGATCAGGTTGGGCCAGTCGCCCTTCGCCGCCGACCGGTTCAGAGCACGTGGTGCCCGATGAGCCGGCCGAGGTAGGTGATGTCGAAGCGGCCCTTGAATTCGAACCGGACCTTGCCGAGACCGCTGAACCACAGCTCGAGCTCGGCATCGAGGTCGAACGTCCCGGCGGTCTCGACGGAGAACGCCTGCACTTTGCTGTACGGCAGAGAGCTGAAGTCACGCTTCTTGCCGGTGATGCCCTGCACGTTCACCGCGATGATGCGCTTGTCGGTGAAGACGACGAAGTCGCGGATGGTCTTCGCCGCGACGAGGACCGCCTCGCCTTCGAGCAGGAGCCCTGAGATCTGCGGCACGATTTCGGCCGGGTCGCACTGGGCGAGCTTGAACAGGGAACCGTTGTTGAAGTCGATCACGGCGCGATCGTAGCGACGGGGAGGAGCAGGGCAGCGGATTCGCGTGCACCCAGTTCTGGGGTTCGCTCATGTCCGCGGGTCGGGGCAAGCTGGTGCGGTCGTACGGAGACGAACGGGAGACGACGATGCCCCTCGGTGGACCAGGACCACGCGATTGGTCCCCACCGGGTGCCACGACACCTCGACGCCCCACCAGCGGCCCGCGCCGACCCGCGCTGTACGACCCGACACCGTGGAGAGCAGCGACGACGGCCGCCCCGCGAGGAACTCGCCCGTGGGCATTCGCGACGCTTTCGATGCTGCTGGGCATCGGGAGCCTCGTCCTCGCGCTCGTCGAGCCCCAACGCTCCGGTCTCCCGTCGGGCTTCATCGTGTCGACCATCGGCATCACCGCCATCGTCGTCGGCGTCCACGCGGTCCGAGTGGCTCGATGGGGTTCTGCGACCACACGAGCGTTCGGTCGTGGCGGGGCGATCCTCGGCACGGTCGGGACTGCGCTGATGCTCTACGCGCTCCTGGCCTTCGGGCTGACCACGATCGGGATCGCACTTCCCGCGCTGTCCCTTCCCGCTGTCGGCCATCAGCAGGCCGCCCCCGCTGTCGCGATGCCGACGTCCGACGCCGCCGACGGGCAACCGACCGCCGCTACCACCTCACCGGGCTCCGCGGTCGGTGCTCCCGCAGCGCCTGCAGGTGGGGTCGAGAGCGGCGCCACGACGCGCGCGACCGAGCAGTCGTCGCTCACGCAGAGCGCTGGCACGTTGGCGTTCGTCATGGAGCAGCGATTCGGGGCGGGACCGTACCCGAGCACGCTCGCGGTCGGCGGGAGCGCGCCCGAACGGATCATGCTGGCCGACGGCTCGGGATTGGCCGCCGTGCCGGACGGCGCCCGGGTTCTCTACTCCGCAGCGACCGACGGCAGCGCGTGGTCGGTGACGATCATCGGTGCGCAGTTCGGGAGCGTCGTGACCTACAGTTCCGCGATCGGTACCGTCACCGCTGGGTGACCGCAGCGCCAGCCAAGGGTGTCAGCGGCGGGGCTCCACGAGCTCGATGAACCGCGAGAGCAACGACAGCCCGGCGATGGACGGGGGCAGCCCCGTGGTGAGCGCCGGCGAGTGCACGAGGTACGCCGCCCACTTCGCCCGAGACAACGCCACGTTCAGCCGGTTCGGCATCAGCAGGAAGTCGAGCCCGCGCGGGATGTCCGCCGCGCTCGACGCCGCCAACGACACGATGGACACGACGGCTTCGCGGCCCTGGAACAGGTCGACCGTGCCGACCTGGGTCCCCCGGAAGCCTGCGCGGTCGAGTTCCTGCCGGATCACCGCCCCTTGCGCGTTGTAGGGCGCGACGACGATGACGTCCTCGTCGGTCAGCGTCCGCGTGACGTCCCCGTCGACCCACCGCCGCCCGACGACGTCCTGCACGAGCTGCACCACGCGTGCAGCCTCTTCGACGGACGACGTCGTGTTGCCCGCGTGCACCACCGGCACCGCGTGGACCCCGGCGTCGATGCCGTCGAGGTGCCGCCCGGACACCATCGACGCGAGCTGCCCGTCGTAGGACAGCGCCGACACCGATGCGGTCAGGGCCGGCTCCATGCGGCGTGTGCGCGCGAGGAAGTACCCGAACTCCGCCGGCAGCACGTGCTCCCCGTCCGTCAGCCACCCGAGCGCGGACTCGTCGACCGGCTCCGGGTGCGACCCCTGCGACACCTGCGGCAGCTGCTGCGGATCGCCGAGGAGGAGCAGGCGCGTGGCGGCGACCGACGACGCAATGGTCGGGGCGAGCGAGAACTGCCCGGCCTCGTCGACGACGAGCAGGTCGAGGGAATGACGTGCGATCGTCGTCTCGTTCGCGAACGTCCACGCCGTGCCGCCGACGACACCGCCGGTTCCGGACGCCTCACAAGACGATAGGAACGCAGCGACCGCGGCGTTGTTCTTCACCGGGGTCCACGCGGCAGCCTCGACGTCCTCGGGATCGGCTCCGGTGCGGGGCACCTTCACGACCCGGTCAGCGGGCACACCGGCCTTGACCACCGAGGACAGGAAGTTCTCCGAGGTGGCGTGCGACTGTCCGACCACCCCGACGCGCCACCCGTACTCGCGGACGAGCCGCGCGACCACGTTCGAGCCGACGTACGTCTTGCCGGTGCCGGGAGGCCCCTGGATCGCCAGGTACGACCGATCGAGCCCGAGCAGCGTCGCCACCACCGCGGACACCGTGTCGTCGCCCTGCACGGGCACGATCGCACCGCGCGGCGGAACCCTCCGGAGCAGGTCGAGCGCCGGGTCGGGCAGCATCGCGGGCAGCTCGTCGAGGACCCACTGCCCCCACTCGGCGATCGCTTCGGGCTGCGGCTTCGCCCGCGGCGGTGCAGCGGGAGCGAGGGCGACCGGGAAGTCGTGGTGCGGCTCTCCGCCGACGGGGAGGCTCTCCTTGAGCAGCACCTCGGTGGCGTCGCCGTTGTCGAAGACGTCCAGTACGACCGCGCGACCTGACGCGCCCTTCGACCCGGGGGCCGGAGCGTCGACCGACCGCGGAAGCGGGTCGTCGTAGACGAGGTGGGGCGTGCCTCCAGGCCGGAGCCGCGAACCCGGCGCGAGCGTCCCCGACAACCGGAGTTCCCGTGACTGCGACCGGGCACGCGGCAGCGTGTCCCAGTCCCGCTCGACCGACGCGCGCTCGACCACCAGGACGTCACGCGTGTCGGCCCAGTCGTCGACGGGGTTCCGCAGGCGGTCGAAGTGGTCCTGCCAGAAGGTCTTCGCCTCGCGGCGGTGGTAGTCGATGGCGGCTGCGGCGAGCGCCAGCGCCGTCTGGTCCGGCGTCCGGTCGAGGGCGTCGACGTCCGCTGTCGCGGCGGCGAGCGCAACGTACACGGGGTTCGGTTCGCGCTCGACCGGGATCGGCGGGACGAGCTCGGGCTGCTCGGGCGTGGCAGCCGCCGCTGGTGCGCCGGTCCGCAGCGACAGCAGCCAGTCGCGCAGGCGCAGCGTCGAGCGGCAGTCGTACGCGTTGTAGTCCGCGACCTCGTCGAGCATGTGCTGGCCCGCCGCCGCGTCGCCCGAGCGGAGTTCCGTGATCGCGTCGACGTAGGCGGTGATGCTGTCGGCGGCGTTCGTGACGTCGCTCAGCCGCAGGTCCTCGCCCATGTACAGCGGCTCGAGCTTCTTGATCGAGTAGCTGTGGCTGCCGACCACGAGCGCCTTCCGCACGACCGGGTACAGGTCGACCAGGACGCCGGCGCGCAGCAGGTCGTCGACCGCCTCTTCGCCGACGCCGTGCCGTGCGGCCAGGGACAGCAGGTGCGTCCGTTCGTACGCCGCGTAGTGGTAGACGTGCATTCCCGGGTACTGTGCGCGGCGCTCCTCGATGAACGCGAGGAAGTCGATCAGCGCCTGTCGTTCGTCGCGGATCGTGTGCGCCCAGAACGCCGTGAACGCGGCCTGGTCGTCGACGATGCCGAACAGGTAGTCGAGCCCCCAGTGCACGCCGTCCTCGGTGTGCAGCGGATCCCCCTCGAAGTCGAAGAAGACGTCGCCCGGGTCCGGTGCCGGGATCGCGTCGAGCGCCCGCGGGTCGAGGACCTCGTAGAGCGGCTTGGTGGGCTGCGTGCTCGCCCCGGTCGCGCGGCTCGCGTCGCGCAGGTGGTCGGTGTCGACCTGGAGGCGCGCCTGCCGCACCAGCCGATCCTGCGTCCCACGGGACAAACCGGCCACCGCCGCAGTGCGGTCCGCCAGGTCGTCGATCGTCCGCACCCCCTGCCGGATCAGCTTCGCCCGCTGGTCGAGGCGCATCCCGGCGACGAGCACCAGGTCACGGTGCTGCTCCACCTGGGTCGTGCACACGGAGCAGCGGCCGCAGCTCGAGTAGCGCGGGTCGCCCCACGCCAGCTCGCCGTTCGCCTGGATCCGCTCCCCGATCACCCGCTCGAGCTCAGCGCGCTGCGTGCGGTACACCGGCGCGATGTCCGCCAGGTCGTGCGTGGTCGTCGTCCGGTCACCGAGCACCAGGTGGACCTGCTGCCCCGTCGGGATGCCGTGCGCCTGCATCCGGTCGGCGTAGGCGGCGAGCTGCAGGAGCGCGCTGATCTTGGCGTGCCGGGCGAGCTTGGTGTCGTAGACCTCGTACTCGCCCTGGTCGTTGCGGATGATGAAGTCCGCGAAGCCGATGAAGCCACTGCTGTCGGCGGACGCGGGCGCGTGGAAGGTCGGCTGGTACAGGACCTCGGCGCCGTCCCGCATGGCCGTCAGCGCTGCTTCGGCTGCGCTCGCGTAGTCCGGGGGCGCCGGCCGATCGAACTCGACGACGTCCCGCGTCTGTTTGAGGATGTCGAGGTAGTCGAGCTCGTGCTGGTCCCCGAGCCTGGCGGTGCGCTCGAGCATGTCGTCGTGCACGTCCGGCAGGGGTTCGCCGCGACCGAGCTTCGTGTCGAGCCGGCGGAGGAAGGCCCACTCGCACGCGGCCCACGTCGAGAGGTCGCTCGGGCTGAGCAGCACGTGCCCGTCGGTGCCGATCTGCATGGACTCCCCCTCGTTCGCTGGTGCGCTCGAAGCCTAGGGGCGGCCGCCGACAGGTTCGAGTCATGGCACTGCTGCCGAGTTCCAGATCCCGCGCACCGCCCGCGCGAACCACGCCATCGCCGGCCCCGCGACGAGGACGACCAGCAGGACGTCTGTCACGGCCCGCGCCAGTGGGACGACCTGCACCGGCACGGGTCCCCAGCTCGCCACCAGCCAACACGTGGCCGCAATGCTGAGGGCTACCCCGAGTCGTCGACCAGCAGGTCCGCTTGCCTGGCGGACGACGACCACGGCGAGGGTCAGGGTCAGGACGGGCGCCGCGAGCTGCGCCGCCGTCACTGCCCAGTACAGCACTGCCGGGTGCAGGCCCACCGCAGCCCGACCGAGCAGCTGCAGGACGAGGGCACCGAACACCCACCCGATCGTCCACGACGCTCTCCAGGTCATGATCGCCCCGACCAGCAACAGCGCGCCACTCGTGATCGCGATGACGATCGGGGTCGGTCCGACCAGCGGACTGGCCACGAATCCGCGCGCGAAGTCGTCAACGGCCGAACTCACCACACCGAGCGCGCCGAGGCCCCCGACTCCCCTTGCCGCGTCGAGGCGAGTCATTCGTCGCCCCGGTCGCCGAGACCCTCGTGCTGACGCATCGCGGTTCGACAGGAGGCCTTCCACGTCTGCCCGTGCGGTGAGAGCATCGCGTGCCAGCGGTCCTGGTCCTCCACGGCTCGGAGCCGATCGAGTTCCGGTCTCCCGATCGAATCCCGGACATCGGTCTCCACACCGCGGAAGGCCTGCGCGTAGTACTCGCCATCCGCCGGCGGCACTCGCTCGTCCCGGATCATCCGCACCGCTTCGTCCAAGGTGTACTGGGCACAGTTCGTCAGGAATTCCTGTTCGTCGGTCGACGATGCCACGCTGCCCGTCGCCGGTTCGATCTCAGGCGCGCCGCGGGGCGGTCGTGCCTGAGCGATGCGTTCCGCCGGTCCGATGACGAACCAGTTCGCTCCACGTCGGACGGCGCTGCCGTCGGACAGGGAATCAGCCCAGGGCGCGAGCACCTGACCCACAGAGTCAGCGGACCCGTAAACCCGGACGGACACAGTGTTCGCAGCATCGACACAGTCGTAACCACGCATCTCATCCCAGAAAGTCAGGTCATCTCGGTACTCGTCGCGATCGCCGCATCGGAGGCGCTCGACGAGCGCATCGGCCACCTGCTGCAGGGAGCCGGAATCGAGGCGAGGAGTGGTGCGAACGCTGAACGAAGGCGACGCCGGTCCTGCCGGAGACTCGTGCGCGCTGCAGCCGGGTGCGATCAGGGCCGCGGCGCAGGCGCCCGCTCCGAGGAGCAGACGCATGCACTTGGCGGGCCCGTTCAGCCCCACTGCACGCCGGCGGCACCGGATGCCGTCATGCCGCGGATCTGCTTGGAAGCAGCCACGTTGCCCCAGTTGATGACCACGCCGCGTCGGCCCGTTCCGCACCCCGCCGCAGTCCACGTGGTCTGCGCTCGGGAGTTGAATCCCTTACCCCAGACGCAAACGCCGACCTTCCCCCTGTCGCGATACCAGCTGTAGGTGATCTTCGTGTTCTTGCTTGACCCGATGATGCTGCAGCCCGGCACGGACGTGAGCATCGTCGGGATCGCGGCGAACGCCCGGTCGTGGCACTGATTCGCACGCCCGATCGGTTCGCCTCGGTCGTCAACCCGCACAGCGTTCGCTGGATCGAACGACGGATCCACGACGATTGCACCCGACGGCCCCGATGGGCCGGATTCCACCGCGGCCACGGCCGGGACGGCCACCAACACCGGTGAGACGACAGCGGCGACGCCGAGGGTGACGATCACTTGCTTGATGGTGCGCTTCACTGCACACTCCCCTTTCGAAGGCGGCCCCCATGACCGCGCTCGACAGGTATATCAAGTTGATAGCTGAAATTTCAACTTTCGATCGGCACGAACCGCGGCCCGTCGTACCCGTCCCGGGTCACGTGCGCCGTGAAGTCCGCGAGCGACCGGACCCAGTGCCCGCGTTCGCCGTACAGCGCCTGGTAGACGACGACCGGCTCCTCGGTCTCGACGTCCCGCGCGACGAGGAGCACCTCGTAGTCGTTCCCCTTGAAGTGTCGGTACCGGCCGGGCGTCACGTCGAAGCTCACCCGCCCGATGCTACGGCCGTCTCATACACTCAGCGCATGACCGATCAGGCGCGAACGGACCGCGGCCTCGACCGCCTCGTGAACTTCTCGGACGCGACCGTCGCGATCGCGATCACCCTGCTCATCCTGCCGCTCGTCGACATCGCCAGCGAGCTGACGTCCGGCGAGAGCGCCGGTGACCTGCTGCAGGCGCACTGGCCGTCGATCGTCGAGTTCGGCATCACGTTCTGGTTGATCTCCCGCTTCTGGATCCTCCACCACCAGGTGTTCGAGCACGTGCGTTCCTACAACGCTCGCGTCATGCAGCTGAACTTCGTCTGGCTGCTCAGCATCGTGTTCCTGCCGTTCGCCGCGAACCTGCTCAACAGCGGGCAGAACGACGACCGCATTGCCCATGCGGTCTACCTCGGCACGATGGTGGTCACGAGCCTCGCGCTCACCGGCATCGAGCTCGTGCTCCGACGGAACCCCGAGCTGCTCGCCACACCGCTCGGCGACTCGGCTCGTGGACTCATCGCGGCCTCGCTCTTGGCGGCGGCGCTGATCCTGTCCGTGGTGTTCCCCCGCATCGGGCTGCTCTGGGCGCTGTTGCTCCTCCTGCAGGGTCCGGTCGCGCGGGTCCTGCACCGCGTCTGATCCGGTGGAGCGAGGGCGGCCCCTGCGCCTGCTCCCAGCCGTCGGGCCGTCGTCACGTTCGGTCACGTTGGCCTTCTGCGATCCAGAACGTCGTACCGTCACGCCATGACCGTGTTCGTGGCCGTCGCCGTCCTCGTGGGAGTCTTCGCACTCGCCACGGTCCTCGGCGTGGTCTTGCGTGCACGGACGGGACGCGCACGAAGCGGCCGGACGGACACGCACCCCACCGCAGACCTCGCCCCCGAGACCGCCTTCGGCACCCGCGCCACCCTCGTCCAGTTCTCCACCCCCACCTGCGCCCGCTGCCCGGCCACCCGCCGCCAGCTCGACGCCGTGGCCGGCCAGCACGACGGCGTCACCCGCCTCGAGATCGACCTCGCCGAACGCCCCGAACTCGTCCGCCGCTTCGACGTCATGCAGACCCCCACGGTCCTGCTCCTCGACGCCGACCGCACCGTGCGCACCCGCTTCGGCGGGCCACCCCGCCCGCCCGAACTCGCCGCAGCACTCGACACGGTCCTGACCGGCCGACAGGAGTCCCGATGACCAGCACGAACGACACCGCCCGCGGCATCGACCCGCGTTCCCCGCGCTTCGGCGCCGCCATCACGACCGTGCTCCTCGCGGTCACGATCGTCCTCACGTTGATCCCCGCCACGTGGACCGCCGGCATCGTCCTGCTCGCCGTCATCGTCGTGCTCTTCGGGATCGGTGGCATCGGCGGCATCCGTCGGCACCCGTACGGCGCGGTCTTCCGCCGCTTCGTGCGCCCGAGGCTGGCGCCGCCCGCCGAGCTCGAGGCCCCCGAGCCGCCCACGTTCGCGCAGCAGGTCGGCCTGTTCGTCACCGCGGTCGCGCTGCTCCTCGCGCTGTTGGGCGTCCCGTACGCGGCTCCCGTCGGTGCGGCCGTCGCGCTGATCGCCGCGTTCCTCAACGCCGTCTTCGACGTCTGCATCGGCTGCCTGCTCTACGTGTGGCTGGTGCGCGCGGGCGTCTTCCGGAAGCGCACCACGGCCTGATCCTGGCGGTTGCATCCCGCGCACAACCAAAGTCGTCCGGCACCGCGGGATCGCGTGGTTCGAGGCGAGTTCGGTTGTGCGCTGTCAGAGCAACGGGCCTGGAGGCGCGGCTCGCCTCCGCCCCGCCGCTCACGTCGCCGGAGGCTCCCCCCACTGGCAGCCTCCGACGCCGGAGCCGGGGTCAGCGTGCGAGTGCCTGCTCGCTGAGCGCGACGAGGTCGTCGGCGCGCATGTTCGGCCACCCGTGCAGCAGTTCCCGCCACTCGCCCGGCAGCGCCGACGCGCCGTAGAGCGCCCCGGCGAGCCCACCGGCGATGGCGGCCACCGTGTCGGTGTCGTTGCCCGTGCGGACCGCGCGCACGAGGGCGTCCTCGAGCGACGAGCTCCGCTTGACCGCGGCGTACGCGGCCTGCATCGCCGAGACGACCCAGCCGTTCGAGTCCGTGAAGTCGACCGGCTCCGAGTGCTCGGCCGTCACGAGTCGGTCGACCCACACGCGGCGCTTGTCGAGGTGGATCAGGTCGAGCCCGCGCAGCACGTCGAGCTCGCCGTGCAGTACCGCGTGCCGGATCGCCACGCACCAGAGCACGCACGCGTCCCCCGCGTCGGACTCGAAGTGGGTGAGGTCGCTGATCGCCCGTGCGGCGGAGGCGAGCCGCTCCTCCTCACCGGGGACGTCGTGCAGGTACCCGAGGACGAGCGGAGCGGTCCGCATGAGGGAACCGTTCCCCGCCGAGCGGCCCTTGTGCTCGTGCTCCTGCCGGGCCGCAGCCCGCGCGTGGGAGGCGGTGCGCGCCTCCAGGCCGGTGAGCACGTTGCGGGTCTGGATGCCGACGTCGGGCGCGTCGACCGCCCACCCTGCCCAGGCCGCCACGAGGCCGTCGAGCGCTTCCTCGGACGCCGGGTCGCCGCCGCGCGCCAGCGTGCGGAGGATCGGGACGGCCATGCTCGTGTCGTCCGTCCACTCCCCCGGCGCCCAGCCGAAGGAGCCGCCGCCGGCCATCCGGATCGGGGTGGGTTCGGGGACGGCCGGGCGGAACTCGTAGCCGGCACCGAGCGCGTCGCCCGCGGCGGAGCCGAGCACGGCGCCGATGGCTCGGTCGGTCCGGTCGGCGGTCTGCGTGGTCATGTGACCCTCCTCGGGTTTACGCGGAAGTGCGTAAACCCGAGTCTGCACGCTTCCCGTGGTTTACGCAAGTGTGCGTAAACTCGCTCCCATGAGCGACACGTACCGCGACCCGAGCGGCAAGCGGCTGACCGACTACCCGCGGCCCTCCGTCGCCGTGGACACCGCCGTCCTGACCGTGCCGGTCGGCGGCGAGCTGTCGGTCGTGCAGGTGTGCGACGCGGTCGACGGCGACTGGCGACTCCCCGGGACCTTCGTGCACGAGGGTGAACGCCTCGCTTCGGCCGTCTTGCGGTCCTTGTCCGCCAAAGCCGGCGTGACGGGCCTCTCACCCGAACAGCTCCACGTGTTCGACGACCCCGCGCGCGACGACCGCGGGTGGGTCATGTCCGTCGCGCACCTCGACGTCGTCCCCTCCGAGGCGCTGTCACTCGACCCCGACCGCGCGCGGATCGTCCCGATCGCCGAGGCCCGCGGGATGGTGCACGGGCACGACGACATCCTCGACGTCGCGGTCTCGCGGCTGCGGTCGGCGTACCGCACTGCGCCGGACCCGCACGGCCTGCTGCCCGAGCCGTTCACGATGACCGAGCTCCGCAGACTGCACGAAGCGGTCCGCGGTGAGGCGCTCCTCCCCGACTCGTTCCGCCGGTCGATGCTGCCGCTCCTCACCGCGACCGACACCAAGCAGGCGGCGGGCCCCGGGAAGCCCGCGACGCGGTACCGACGCGGGCACGAAACACGAAAGTAACTTGCAGAACTGGCGCATGTCGGTGCAATGCGCTTTCATGGAGAGCATGACGATCATCGATCGCACCGACCGTGCCGACGCGTTCGCACTCGTCCGGACCCAGTCCCGGACGATGCCGACGAGCATGCGCGCGATCGCCGACGCCGTCCTCGACGACCCGGCCACCGCGGCCACCACCAGCGCTGCCGAACTCGCGACCCGTGCCGGCGTCTCCCCCGCCACCGTCTCCCGCTTCGCCCAGCACCTCGGATTCGCCAACTTCGCCGCCCTGCAGCGCAGCATGACCCGCGCCGTCGAGCGCGGCATCCACGAGCGTCGGGAGACCGAGATCCACGCCGGCGTCAGTGTCGACGACGACGTGGCCACCGTGATCGCGAAGGTCACCGAGGACGTCCGGGCCGTGATGAGCGACACCCGCGCCACCCTCGACCCGCACGCGCTCGAAGTCGCCGCCGGGCGGATCAGCGAGGCCCGTCGGGTCGTCCTCTACGGCGTCGGCGCGAGCGGGATCGTCGCGCGTGACCTGCACCTCAAGCTCGAACGCATCGGCATAGCGAGCTCGATCGCCGACGACCCGCACAACGCCCTGACCCTGGCGAGCGTGCTCGGCCCGAACGATGCCCTCGTCATCACGAGCCACTCCGGCACGACGACCGAGGTGCTCGAGGTCGCAGCCCTCGCGCACGAGAACGGCGCGACGGTGATCGCCATCACCGGCCACGCCCACGCTCCGCTGGCCCGGCACACCGACCACGTCCTCCTCGGCGTCGCCGGTGCCGAGAGCGACCTCCGCCCCGCCGCCATGGGCAGCCGGATGAGCCAGCTCGCCATCGTCGACGCCCTGTTCATCGTGGTCGCCCAGCGCACCGACGACCGCTCCCGCCCGCTCCTCGCACGCAGCCGTCACGCGGTCCGCGCGCACCACCGCTCCTGAAAGCCGGACCCATGCACCACGATCTCCTGCGCGACGAACTCAAGTCCCTGACGACCGAGGCAGCCGACGCGTCCCTCGACGACATCGACCTCGTCTCCACCCTCGAGGCTGCCCAGCGCATGAACGCCGGCGACCGCAGCGTGCCTGCCGCAGTCGAGCCGTGCCTCCCGGCCATCGCCCTGGCGGCAGACTCGATCGCCGCAGCGTTCGCGCGCGGCGGCCGCCTGATCTACGTCGGTGCCGGCACACCGGGCCGGCTCGGCGTCCTCGACGCCAGCGAGTGCCCGCCCACGTTCGGCAGCGACCCCTCGCAGGTCGTCGGCGTCATCGCCGGTGGGGACGTCGCACTGACGACCGCCATCGAAGGCGCCGAGGACGACGAAGCAGCGGCCGTCCGCGACCTCGACACGCTCGGCCTGACGGCCGACGACGTGGTCGTCGGGATCAGCGCGTCCGGCAGGACGCCCTACGTCATCGCAGCCATCCTGGAGGCACGGCGAAGGTCCGCCCTGTCCGTCTCCATCGCGTGCAACCCCGACTCGGCCGCGGGGCGGGAAGCCGACATCGCCATCGACGTCGTCGTCGGTCCCGAGTTCATCGCCGGGTCCACCCGCCTGAAGGCGGGGACCGCGCAGAAGCTCGTCCTCAACATGCTCACCACGCTGGCGATGGTGCGCAGCAACAAGACCTACGGCAACCGGATGGTCGACGTGCGGGCGACGAACGCCAAGCTCGCCGCCCGGTCGTTCTCGCTCGTGCAGGACGTGACCGGCGCTGACGACCCGGTCGTCTCTTCCGCACTCGCCGAGGCCGACGGCGAGGTGAAGACCGCCATCGCGGTGATCCTCACCGGGCTGTCGGCTCCTTCCGCTCGGCAGCGTCTCGCCGATGCCGGCGGTTCGTTGCGCGCGGTCATCTCCTGATCTGCCGTCCTTCCTCGCTCCACCCGTTCGCTTCCCCCTTTCCCTTCCTTTCCCCCGAGGAGCACATCAATGGCCGATGCACAGCAACTCGCACAACGGATCCTCGACACCGTCGGTGGGTCCTCGAACATCGCCGACGTCGAGAACTGCATGACCCGGCTGCGGGTCGAGGTGGTGTCCGAATCGTCCGTCTCGCTCGAGGACCTCAAGGCGACCGACGGCGTCATGGCCGCGATCGCCGCCGGGTCCAACCTGCAGATCGTGCTCGGACCGGGGCTGGTCGACCGCGTGGCGGACTCGCTGGAGTCGTTGCGTGCTGCGCCGGCTTCTGCGCCTGCTCCTGCTCCTGCTCCTGCTCCTGCTCCTGGTGGTGCGTCTCCTGACGAGCTCGCTGCCCGCGGCGCGGAGATCAAGGCAGCTGCCCGGGCCCGCTCCGACGGCCGGACCATGCGCGCCATCCGCCGCATCTCCGCCATCTTCATCCCGCTCATCCCCGCGCTGATCGCCTGCGGTCTCATCGCCGGGATCAACGGCATCCTGACGAACCTCGGATGGCTGCCGGGCGTGACGCCGTTCCTCGGCGTCCTGAGCTCGGGCTTCCTCTCCCTGCTCGCCGTCTTCGTCGGGATGAACGCCGCAAAGGAGTTCGGCGGCACGCCGATCCTCGGCGGCGCCGTCGGCGCGATCGTCGTCGCGGCGGGAGTCGCCAACGTGACCGTGTTCGGGCAGACGCTCGCGCCCGGGCAGGGCGGTGTGCTCGGCGCGATGGCCGGCGGCATCCTCGCCGCCCTGGTCGAGCGCTTCATGCGGCGGCACACGCCGGACGTCATCGCGCTCATCGTCGTGCCGACCGTCACGGTGCTGGTCGCCGGCTCGATCACCCTGGGCATCCTGATGTCGGTCGCCGGTGTCGTCTCGGTCGCGATCGGTACCGCCGCCACCTGGCTCCTCGCCAACGGTGGCGCGTTCGCCGGCTTCGTCCTCGGTGGACTCTTCCTGCCGCTCGTGATGACCGGCATGCACCAGGCGCTCACGCCGATCCACACCACGCTGATCGACCAGACCGGGTGGACCGTGCTGCTGCCCGTCCTCGCCATGGGTGGTGCCGGGCAGATCGGCGCCGCGATCGCGCTCTGGATGCGCTTCCGCCGCAACGAGGCGCTCTCGCGGACGATCCGTGGTGCCCTGCCCGCCGGGCTCCTCGGTGTCGGCGAGCCCCTGATCTACGGCGTGACGCTCCCCCTCGGTCGGCCGTTCATCACCGCCTGCATCGGTGGCGCCTTCGGCGGCGGGGTCGTCGGGCTGTTCGACCAGCTCGGGCACTCCGTCGGGGCGATCGCCATCGGCGCCTCGGACCTGTCGCTCATCCCGCTGCTGAACGGCTCGTCCGGGTACGGGTGGGCGCTGCTCGGGTACGGCTCGGGACTCATCACCGCGTACGTCGTGGGGTTCGTGGCGACGATGCTCTTCGGGGTGTCCGCGTCGGTTCGTGCTGATCTGGAAGAGCAGTCCGCTCCGGGAGCGCCGCTCGACGTCGTGTCGTCGGCCGTGCCGGCTGACGCGACCGATGCGCCGCCGGCTGCCGGTGCCGCGGGTGCTCCTGCGGCCGCGGCTGCTGCCGGAGTTGCGTCCGGCTCCGAGGCTCGGGCGTCGCGCTGATGCGGTTGGGCGCGAGCGCGTACCTGGCGCATGCTCCGCTGGCGGGTCCGACGTTCTCGGCCGCAGCGGAGGCGGGTGCGACGCTCGAGTTCACCTCGTTGCTCATCCCGGAGGACTCCCCCGCTGGCGCACGCGCCGTGGCGACCGCGATCGTCTCCGCTGCTGCGTCCGCCGGCCTGTCGGTCGTGGCCGACGTCTCCCCCAACACCGCTCGGCTGCTCGGCAATTCGCCCTGGGAGTTCCTGCGATCGATCGGGGTCGCACGGGTGCGGATCGACTTCGGGTTCTCCGTCGCGGAGATCCGCTCGATCGCTGCCGTCCTGCCGATCGCGCTGAACGCGAGCACGTTGCGCGCCGCCGATCTCGAGCCGTTCGCGGACCTGGACGTCGAGCTGATCCACAACTTCTACCCGCGGGAGTGGACCGGGCTGGCGTTGTCCTCGGTGGCTTCGTCGGTCGCTGTCGCCCGACAGTTCGGCTGGCGCGTGGGTGCGTTCATCGCCGGCGACTCGGTACGCCGTGGGCCGCTCGGCGAAGGGCTGCCGACCGTTGAGGAGCACCGGGCCATGCCGCCGTTGTTCCAGGCGCTCGGGCTCGTCGATGCCGGCGTGAACGACGTGTACGTCGGGGACCCGGCGCTGACCGATCTTTCTTGGTCGCGGCTGGGGTCGTTCGTCCGGGATGACCTGGTCGTGCTCGACGGCACCGCTGCCCCGGGCGTGCATCCGGAAGTCATCGAGGCCCTGGCGGTCCCCGACCGGAACCGGACCGATGCTGCCGAGGCGATGATCCGGCTGGAGCACTCGCGGGAGCGGTTCGCCGGGCTGCCGCTGCCCGAGGTCGGTGGGCAGCCGAGGCCGGCGGGCTCGGTCACCGTGCAGTTGGCGTCGGCGAGGAGGTACTGCGGGGAGGTGGCGATCACGTTGCGTGACCTGCCTGCTGACGATCGCGTTGCCGTCGTGGGGATGCTCGCGAGCCCGATCCCCCTGGTCGGCGCTCACCCCCTCACAGCCGTCCTCCGCTGATCCAGCCTCCACCGAGTGTGACGCGACCGCGAAACGAACCAGCCGATCGACGACCATCGACGCGATGGAACGTTGGGAAGCAGACGACGCACGCCGACGGCACATGGCGCGGTTCGGTCGCCGGGACACAGCACCGGAACTCGCCGTGCGACGCGAGCTCCACCGGCGTGGGCGACGGTTCTTCGTCGACCGGCGAGTCAGCCAACGGTGTCGAGTTCGCCCTGACCTCGTCTTCCCCCGGGCGAGAGTGGCAGTGTTCATCGACGGCTGCTTCTGGCACTACTGCGATGAGCATGCCCACCTCCCGAAGGCGAACGCCGAGCTCTGGCGCCGCAAGTTGCTGGCGAACCGGCGACGGGACGCGCAGAACGAGGCCGTCCTGGTGGGCGAAGGCTGGCGCGTGCTCCGCTTCTGGGAACACGACGCCCCGATGACCGCCGCGACCAGGGTCGAGGACGAGCTCGATCGCTGGGGTGCGATCGTTCGTGGTCCAGTCGCTCGTCGGGCAAGATGACCTCATGGTCGAGGTCGTAGCAGGCGTACTCACTCGAGCGGACGGCCGTGTGCTCGCCTGTCGTCGTGCTCCTGGTCGATCAGCTGCCGGCCTCTGGGAGTTCCCCGGAGGAAAGGTCGAGCGCGACGAGCGCCCTGAAGACGCCCTGTCCCGTGAGCTGCTCGAGGAGCTGCACATCGACGTCCTGGTCGCCGAACGCATCGACCGCACAGTCACCTGGGTCGACGCGACTGACATCGATCTCGCGACGTACCGAGTGCCGTGGGACGCGCACGGTCCGTCGTCCAGCACCGACCACGACGAACTCCGGTGGCTGCTCCCGGCGGAACTCGGATCTCTCACATGGGCTGCTCCGGACCTGCCGACGGTGCAGGCGCTCAACTTCGCGACTCCGATGCCTTGATGCTCTTGAGCCACCGCTTCCACCAGCCGATCCCAGCGATGCCGGCTGATCCCGCCAGCGGACCTCCGCAGCTCCGCCAGACGCTTGTCGATACTCCTGGAACGATGCTCGCGTCCGAGTGTCAGTCGAGACCGTAACGCCGTGCCCTCGCCGCTTGGAATCGACGATGGTGGGCGAAGTACCGTTCAGTGGTCTCGTCCCACACACTGCACGTCCGACCGATCAGCGCGTCGACGGACGCTGACAAGTCCGGAGTCATCGGTGTGCGGCGCGGTCCGCGCCGGACGGCCCCTCCCGGCGCAACGACCACGTAGCCGAGTTCGAACAACGAGTCACATCCGATCAGACAAGCCGGCATGACGGTGTCCGTTCGCGCCCGCTCAGCGCGTGAAGTGTCGGCCCGCCTCTTGATGTGTGCAGTGACGAGCATTGCGACAGGGAGGTCGCGGCCACACAAGGCGCAGGTCGCCAGCATCTGATCGCCGAAGAGGTGTATACGCAACAGCGTCTGTTCGCCCCGGACGTTGATCACGACTTGTCTGTCGCCGCGGTAGTCGATCTGCGCATCGGCCGCTGCGTCCTCCGGCCAGGCGGGAAGCTGTGCAGCGTCAACACGCAGGCCGACTTCCGTCAGCAGCCAGTCGGCGAGTGCTCCAGCGACCTCGGAGAGGTACACCTGTTTGACTTTGCCGCTTCGCGAGAACGGCCATCCGGTGTTGTCGCGTTCGGTCCGCAGTTCAAGTGGGATGCTGCCCAGATCGATCGGACGGTCGAGCTCCTGCATCTCGACTCGGACCACTCTGCCGTCCGCGGACCATCGCGTGCTGGGGTCCTCAAACGGTGGCGGCCCGTCGAACGAAGGCGCGAGGACAGTACTCCACCCTCGTACTGCTCCGCGCGAGTAGTGGAAGACGATGTCGCCTGGCGACGCCTCGAGCATGCGATCCCAGTGCCCCCGTGGAGTTCCTGACCGTTGCCCCGCCCGCGGACGCGAGAGCTTGGGTGCCCAGAGCACACGCGCTCTCCGCTCTTCCTCGAACGTCTGCCCTTGGTTGACCCAGAACGACCGCACCGTTCCCCCTCCGATCGTTTTGCTAACGATCGTGAGGCTAACGAAACGATTGGAAGACGCACCACCTTGACCTGCCCCCAGAAGGAGGGTTGGCCATGTGACGACTGGAGCGCGGGGAGGTGTGACTCTTCCGGTCGTCAGAGAAACTGACGGAGATGGCGCCGCAGCGCGGGGTCCACTGTGTACAAGTAGGTTCCTCGAACTCCGCGAGTCAGCAAAACTGCGTACACGTTCGCTACCAGTCTCCGGAGGTCCTCGTCTGAGTAAGTGATGCCGAGCCGCGGGTTGTTCTCCATGCCTTTCTTGTCGAAGTAGTTCGATCGGTCGAACACGATTTCCTGCGTGACGACGTCGAAGCGGAGGTCTGGTCCGATGATCACTCCGACGTAGTTCAGGTCGTAGCCCTGCACCGTGTGGATCGACCCAACCTGATCGACCGCCCCGGGCGATGTGATCCAGTCCTTCTGGGTCTGGTTCCACTGCAGCTGGCGACCGTCGATCTCCATGTCAACGGCAGCCTTGTCCCGCTTGCTCTTCCACTCCCAGGCGTATCCGGCAACGAGACGCGAGAGACCTACTTCCCTGTCACGGAACCGGATGGCATCATGCATCTCCCCCAGGTTGTCGAACATCCGCAACTCGTAGTCACCGAAGGTCCGCGGTTCCGGCGACTCGCCTCGCATGATCGCGCGCACGTAGGACACGTAGTCAGCTCCACCTTGAACACGCATCTGTGTGAAGAGCCGGTAGTAGCGGTGGTTCTTCCTCGCCGCGTTCACGAGGCTGGTCTGCAGTTCCTGCGGGAGGTCCGCTGGGCGCACGCTCTGCTCAGAGTCGAGCAGGAAGACCTGGTGCGCGCTGCGATCCCGGATCCAGTCGAGCTGTGTGTAGTGATCGGAGTCAGCCCCGAAGAGCTGCTCATTGATCTCGCCGAAGCTCTTGTTCTGCGGTCCTGATGCCTGGTTCGCGCGGTGGTTCAGACGGTGCGACTCATCGACGACCAACAGGTCCCACTTCTCGGTGCTCTTCCCCACTTCGAAGGGCGTGAGAACCATAGTCGCGTCGAGACCAGGAGTCTTGCGGAACACCCGTTTCAGTGATGCACGCAGCGCCTGCTGCGGAACAACGAGACCGAGGCGAAAGTCGGCGAGCTGCTCTCGGTTGTCCTCCGTGAAGAAGTCCGAGAAGAGCGAGTCACCGTCGACCTCGTCCACGCCCACACCGTTCTCGATGTCGCGCAGGAGTTTGAGCAGGTAGACCGCGACGATGGTCTTGCCCGTTCCGGGATCGCCCTGCACGACGATCGTGCTGCCGAGCCCCGACACGAGGTCGTCGAAGAGCCCCTCGAGGACATCCTCCATCACCACGGCTTGATCACGGTTGAGTGCCTTGAACGGCGAGAGCTTGAAGAGCTCGCTGTTCTCGATCTCCGCGATGCTCCGAGTGAAGAGCTTTTGGTCGCGAAGAGCTTCGAATATCTCCCGGAACGTCTCGCGGTACCGTTCTCGATCGTAGTAATCCGCGTTGACGACACCCTTGTTGCTGTTCAGGACCGTGTACTTGTCGTCGCCGGCGAACAAACCGATGAGCTGTGACTCCAGGTCGAGGCACACTGACTTGTTGAACGTGCTGTCAAGCACGAGACGCACCGCCTTCAAAGACCGACGTTCATCGGAATCCAGGTGCTGCCGCATCCGGGAAGCAGTGTTGAGCGTCTCGCCGACGTAGACACGTTTGCCGTCGTCGAGGATGTACACCACGGGCCAGTTCAGGAACCGGGGATCTTCTTCGCGCCACAGCCGCAGATGTCGCTCATTGAACGGCCACTGCACGATGTCAAAGCTGGTCATACTTCGTGCTTCGTCCTCGTGCCCGCTCGATCGGGTACTTCTCCCGGGTGAGGGCGAGTTTCTCGCGGATGATCTCGACCGCATCGAGATCGAGCCGGTCTGCGAGGAGGTAGCAGTAGGTGAGCACGTCGGCGAGTTCCAGACGAACGCGGTCCACATCGGCATCTGGAGACCACTGGAAGCACTCCAGTAGTTCGGCTGCTTCGATCGCGATGCTCTTGGCGAGGTTCTCCGACGAGTGGAACTTCATCCAGTCACGCTCTGCGACGAACTCGCGGAGTTCATCGCGCAACTCTTCCCCGGCCATGTCAGCACGCTAGCAGTGCGCTGCGATCGTCCGGGAGACCGCTCACGTGCGACATGGAGCGCGCCCGTCAGCCGGGACCACCCTCCAGCGGGGTGATCGTGAAAGGCCGAGCACCCCAGAACAGGTGCTCCCGAGGCGGCGTCGCACCCACGAGGATGGTTCAAC
The DNA here is from genome assembly GCF_900101675.1 of Curtobacterium sp. UNCCL20. Lineage (GTDB taxonomy): Bacteria > Actinomycetota > Actinomycetes > Actinomycetales > Microbacteriaceae > Curtobacterium. The sequence continues at coordinate 509,664 of NZ_FNKG01000004.1, forward strand.
ACCACTCGTCCCGGGGACGACGAGCGGCACCGAGGACCAGGGACTCCCCGAGGGGCAACACCATGACGATGGCCGGAGAATCCGCAGGGGTCGAGGCACACCGCCAGCGCAGCCATGCGCGCGAACTCCGCCGCCAGGCGGACGACGCCGAGCAACGCGCTGCCCGCTTCGAGATCGCCCACCGCACCGAGAGCGAGACCGCGCGGATCCTCGCCCCACTCGCCGGCATCGGGTACCACCTGCTCGCGGACCGCCGCTGGCCAGGCAGCCGCACAGCGCAGGTGGACATGGTCGTCGTCGGCCGCGCCGGCGTCTTCATCGTCGACACGAAGGCCTGGCACGAGGTCGCGGTCCACGGCGACCGGATCACCCGCGGCCAAGAGGACGTCACCGACGACATCGCCCGCCTCGCCGACCTCGCGTACAGCACCGAGGCAGCGCTGGCGGACACGGGCCTGGCGCCCGGCGAGGTGCACGCGGTCGCCGCACTGGCAGGCCAGAAGCGCATGCACGCTCGCGTCGCCTCGGTCGACGTCATCGGGGCGCACGACCTCGTCGGCCACATCACGAAGCGTGGAGCCCGATTGTCCGCGTCCCGCGTCGACGAGGTCCTCGCCGCGATGCTCCACCACTTCCCCGTGATCGGCGACGGCGGGGCAACACCGCCACAGGTCGTCGTCCCGGCACCGGTACTCCCCCGCGAACCCGACGTACTCCTCCCGACGATCGACAGCACGGACGACGCGCTGACCGACCAGCTCCTCAACGGCGTGCTCGAAGCGCCGATCGAAGACTGGATGGCGTTCCTCGACCCGGCACAGGCCAAGCTCGTCCGCCGCAGCTTCAACGGCCCGGCACGCATCCGTGGCGCTGCCGGCACAGGAAAGACCGTCGTCGGCCTGCACCGCGCCGCGTACCTGGCACGCGCAACCGGCGGCCGCGTGCTGTTCACGACGTACATCAGCACGCTGCCGAAGGTCCTCGAGTCGCTCCTCGAACGCCTCGCGCCCGACATGGTCGGTCGCCTCGACTTCATGGGCGTGCACGCGTTCGCCACGCGCCTGCTGAAGGAACGCGGGATCGCGTTCCGCACGCCCGGACTGGAGGCGCGACTCGCGTTCGACGACGCATGGAACGCGATCCGCGCCTCCAGTCCGTTGCGGTCCTCGCGTTTCTCGCGCTCCTACTGGGAGGACGAGATCAAGCACGTCATCAAGGGGCGCGGCCTGACGCGCTTCGACGAGTACGCGGACCTGGCGCGCGTCGGGCGCAAGCACGCGCTGCCCGTGGAGACGCGGCAGGCCGTGTGGGACCTCTACGAGGCGTACTCGCGCGGACTGCGCGAGCGGCGCGCGCACGACTGGGAGGACATCGTGCTCCTCGCGCGCGACGCGGTCGCGGCGGTGCCGCTCGAGCGGTACGACGCGGTGATCGTCGACGAAGCGCAGGACCTGTCGTGCGCGATGGTCGCGCTGATGCACCACCTCGTCGGGGATCGCGCCGACGGGCTGACGCTCATCGGGGACGGCCAGCAGACCATCTACCCGGGCGGGTACACGCTGGGCGAGGTCGGCATCAACCTGTCGGGTCGAGGCGTCGTGCTCGACGTCAACCACCGGAACACCGCCGAGATCCTCGAGTTCGCGAAGGAGATGGTGGCGGACGACCAGTTCGTCGACATCGAGGGCGTGGACGGCGTCGGCGATGTGGTTTCGGCGGTCTCGCGCTCCGGTCCGGCGCCAGCGTTCCACCGGTTCTCCAGCCGTGCCGAGCACGACCGCGTGATGCTCCAGCAGCTGAGCGAGGTCCTGCGCCTGATCGGGACCGGGCACGGCGACGTGGGGATCCTGACCGCGACGAACCGGCAGGCGGATGACGTCCGCGGCGTCCTCCGCGACGCCGGCATCCCGGTGATCATGCTCGACGAGTACTCCGGCCGGACGTCCGAGGCGGTGCGTGTGGGCACCGTGAAGCGTGCGAAGGGCCTCGAGTTCAAGCAGGTGCTGCTCGCACACGTCGACCGCAGGATGGTGGACGCGGCGCCCGCCGTCTCGTCCGAATCAGATCGGGAGCGACGGGAACGCGGGCGACGGGAGCTCTACGTGGGGATGACCCGGGCCCGGGACGGGCTGTGGGTCGGGGTCCGCAGCGGAGCAACACGCGGCCGCTGAAGCGGTGAACTGCCGCCGGTCTTCGATTCCGATTGATCGAAGAAGGTCGGAACCCTCGGGCACTACCGGTAGTCGTCCGTATCGCCGATGACGCAGACCGAGTCGACGCTGACGTGTGCACGGACCTTGGTCGCGGCCATCGATGCACGTGGCTTGTCGTCAGCGCGGGCGACGATCGCGTACGCCGTGCCGGTCGCGGCATCCATCTCCGTCTGACTCTTGGACAGCCGGTAGCCTTCCTGTTCCCACCGATCACCAGCCCGCTCGACGAGCGACCGCGGCTCGGCGGGGTCCTCCACCTCGACGTAGTAGCTGAACTGCACGGCCCGCTCGCCGTCCACCTGGCAGTCGTTCGCGACCGGCACCGGGACGTCCTGCGGCCAGGTGTCCGGAGCCAGTTCGAGCACCGACCGGAGCTCCGCCTTCGCCTGCTTCTGTGCCTCGTCGATGGTCATGGTGGTCTGAGCTCCTGTCGTCCCGCACCCCGTGATGGCGACGGCAACCGCGCACGCGAGAGCCGTTGCCATGACGGTCCTCTTCACGCGTCCGGTCATCGTCTTCACCGTAGTGTCGCCTTCGCCGTCTCGAGCAGCGTGTTCGTGTCGAGATCGAGGTACCCGTGATCGGCTTCGAGATCACCGTCAGGGTTCACGAGGAGATCGTGGACGTTCACGCCGGTGGTCCCGTTCACGTCCGAAGCGTCGATGACGGTAGAACCGAAGTTCTTCTGTGTCGGGTCGAGCCGTTCGGGGAAGCTCAACTGTCGTCCGATCTGAGCGACGTCACGCGCCGTCGGAGAACCACCGGAGGCTTGATGTCCGTGCGCGGAGAGCCGCCAGGGCGGTCCGCGCCGGTTCGGGTTCAGCGAACGCCACTGTGACCTGCCGGCCATCGTTCGTCGTGATCCGAACGCCGGAACGGCCGCCCATGGAGTAGAGCCGTCCTGATCCGGTTCGTTCGCGCCCCTTGATCCCGAACCCCGCCCAGGACGGTTCTTCGTCCGGGTTGATCAAACCGACCTTCGACAGTTCTGTGATCGCGAGCCGTGTCCGCCGGAACGGCACCATCCCGAGCACGACGTGATCCTGATCGATCTCGACGATGGTGGCCGTTCGGCTCACGAGGCCGATGAGGAGCCCCACGACGGCGGCCATCACGAGAAGGACGAGTCGCGACGCGCCGTCGAACCCCTTGACCGCCGCAGCAGAGACGGCCACTACGACGATCGGAGCGCACATCACGCCTGCAGCCAGGACGGCACTTCGCGGTGCCGTGCTTTGGAACCTCACGACTCCCCCACCACGAGCGCATCGTCCGCCCAGTCCACGATCTCCGGATCATGTGTCGCCACCACCACCGCGCTCCCAGCCGCTCTCAGCGCGTCGAGCCCGACCCGCACCCGCGCCGCACTCCCCCGGTCCAACGACGCCGTCGGCTCATCTGCCAACACGACCTTGGGCCGCTGTACGAGCACCCGGGCAACCGCGACCCGCTGCTGCTCACCGCCGCTGAGGAGCCCGGCCCTGGCCCGCCGTCGGCCGCCGAGTCCGACCGCGAGCAAGGCGTGATCGAGACGCGCATCGAGCTCCGCACGGTCGACACCCGGAAGGCGGAGGACACGGAGGTTCGCCTCGACCGTCCACTCCGGCACCACCGCGTGGTCCTGCACGATGCACCCGACGTCGCTGCGCCGGAGACGTCGCCGTTCCCGCTCCGACACCTCGCCGAGCGACGTCCCGAGCATCACGACGCGGCCTCGAGTGACGCGATCCAGTCCGGCCAAGCAACGCAGCAGCGTGCTCTTCCCGGAACCGGAAGCACCACGGAGCGCGAGCGCCTGCCCCGCGGGCACGTCGAAACTGACCTGGTGCCACAGCCGGCGCGGGCCGAGGTCGTACCCGAGCCCGGTGACGGAGACGAGGGGCGTGGAGTTCATCGTGTGATCCGATCTCGATGGGCTGAGAGAGCGATACCGGCGGTGAGCAAGAGCGCGGCGGCCAGCCCGACCGCCGTACCGACACACGCGATGGTCGCCACGGAGGAACCGTCTTGGACCGCCGAGGCCGACGAAGCCAGGAAGGCTGCGACGGACGAGAGCACGCCGATGAACCAGCGGTGTGAGGCGGCCGCTGATCGTCCGACGAGGGTGCGGAGTCGCCGAGCGGATCGTGACCGCACGCGATGCGCTGCGATCATCGTCGACGCGGCGAACACGAGTCCGACCACTGCTCCGATCACCGCGCTGGACACGAGGGCCCGTTCGGTGCGGAGCTCCACGAGCTGCTGCTCGACCTGCGCCCCGACTCGGTTGAACTGCACGACGACGTCCCGCACCGCAGCGTGCTGCAACGCGTCCTCGAGCGGAAAGTCGGCGGCGAACCGAAGTTCGGCATTGCGTACCGCGAGCCCCACCCGGTTGAGCGCGAGCGCTTCGATGCTGGGCAGGACGATCACCGGCAGGTCGAGTGGTTCTGGAGCCGGGGCGATCGACCAGATCACCCACCGGCTCACCGATTCGACGAAGTCCGCCGTGCTCGCGACTCGCTCGATGCGGATGGGCAGCGGCGCCGATGTCGGCGGGACAGGAGCCTCGGCTTCTCGGTCGAGCTCCCAGCCGTCGGCGAGCGCTTCGCGAACCGCGCTCTCGAGCGCGGGCAGGCTGCTCTCGCGCGCTGTCGGCACGAGCACGACGACCTCGTCGCTGCCGGCCGCGACGTGTTGAGGAGCGCAGGCAGGAACGGTCACGAGCGCACCCTCGACGAGGTTCGTCTGCGCCAGGCACGCTGCTCCTTCCTCGACCGCAGCGCGTCCGACCCGGCCGAGCGCGACCTCGTCAGCCAACGACGTCGACGCCGTGGTGAGTACGACGTCGTCCCCCCGAGCAGCCTCGTCGGCGAGGTGCTGCTCGAGACCCGCGCGGGCCTCGGTCGTCCGCAACACCGAGAACCCGTCGCTGACCGTCGCGAACACGAGCGCGCTGGCACAGAGGCCGACGACGACCTCGGGGAATCGAGGCCGGAGCCGAGACAACCCGGAGCATGCGACCGTCAGTGCGACTTGCACGACGACGAGCAACGCAACGCTTCCGAGGATGCTGGCGGACGCGACCCGAACGGCAGACCACCAGACCGGCGCTGCAGCTCCGGCAGCGATCATCCACGCCGCGATCGCGAGGTGGACCGCGAACATACCCGACAGGAGGAGGGTGGTGGCTTCGGCACTCTCGCGCACCAGGATCCGGCCGCGTGACCACCCAACGATCCGACGGGACCGCTGCCGCGCCGCACGACGTGTCGCTTCTGCGGCGAGCGCGATGACGAGGCTGACTGCCACAGCCCCGGCGAGCGCAGGTACTCCTGGTGCCAGGGACAGCGCACCGAGTACGACGGTCGCGTCGGGTGTCACCTCGTAGGCGACAACACCCGCGCCACGAAGTGCCGCGAGGAACGCCGAGACGTCGGAGGCAGACCCGTCGACCGCGTAGGTCCAGAGGATCGAGGCGTCGCCGACCTGGTCAGCCGGGAACCCTTCGATGTCCGCCCAGAACACCGGAGCCGGAACCTCCCCGCGCACGACGTAGACATCGACGGCGGCGGGTACTCCGGCCCGGTCCGGGACGACGAGAGCCAGTGAGACGTCGTGCTGTGCCGCGCGCTCACGGAAGGCGTCGAGTTGTTCTGCCTTCGGCAGGGTCTCCGGCACGGCGGTGATGTCGATCATCGTCCTGCCGAGCAGCAACCCGTGCGACTCGAGCGTCCCGACGACGTAGACGAGCAGCGCCCCGAGGAAGAGCGCGGCCGCCACCATCGCGACGATGGTGGCGGCCGCGAACCCGCGGATCAGTAGATGTTCCAGTAGGCGCGGTTGCCGCCCCACCACGTCGAAGGCGTCGCCGCGTAAGCGATCTTGCCCTTCGCCACACGGTTCGACTTCGACGAATTCGCCGACTTGACCGTCGTGCTGTGTTCGAACTTCCCGTTGTCGTACGCGGACACCACCTCGCCGCCTCCGACGTAGTAGGTCCAGACGCCGCCTCCGACCACCTCGGTCGCGCCGCGCATCATCGGCTGGTCGAGCGAGACCGATCCGCTGCGCGGTGCCGCAGATGCATCCGCGGACGCAGACGCGGCGTCCGTCGCGACACCTGCGGTCATCAAGACAGAAGCGGCCAAGCCGACCGTGATCCAGTGCTTCATCGTGTTCCTCCCGTTGCGCCCCGTGCGCTTCGGGAAGAGCCAAGCAGGAAAGAGACGATATCTGAAATCTCGGATATCACGAATACAAAATTGCTCGCTCTCGATCAGGCGGTCAACTCACCACGTCAGCACGAACCGCCCCCGCGTCCCCCCGGCTTCGAGCCGCTCATGCGCCTCCGCCGCCTGCGTAGCCGGCAGCACCTCGGCGACCCGCGGCGTCAGCGTCCCGCTTTCCACCGCGTGCCGCAGCTGCTCGAGCTTGTCGAACGACCGGTACTCCTCGAACACCATGATCTTGTCGAAGTGGATGCCCCGAGCGCCGTTGCCCTCCCAGCCCCGCACGCTGAAGAACGCTCCCCCGTCCTTCACGGCGTCGACGACCTCGTCCTTCTGCACGGATGCATCGGCGAGCGCGTCGACCCCGCCCGGCACGAGCGCCCGCACCGCAGCGGCGAACCCCTCACCCCGAGGCACGATGTGGTCCGGCCCGAGCGACCGCACGAGCGCCTCGTCCTTCGGCGCAGCGTCCGCGATCACGGTGACACCCGCAGCGCGAGCCAGCTGGATCACGTAGTTCCCGAGCAGCCCCGCAGCGCCGGTCACGGCGAGCGTCTGCCCGGGAGCCAACGCCGCTCGAGACAGGATCTGCAGCGCGGTCAGCCCGTTCATGGGCACGGTCGAAGCAGCGGGGAGCGACGTCCCGCGCGGCACCCGCGTGAAGGACCCGACCGGCGCGACGAGCTCCTGCACGTAGGCGCCCCCGTGGGTGCTGAGCGGCAGCGCGATGGCCATGACCTCGTCGCCAACCTTCCACCCGGACACGTCGGGGCCGACCTCGTCGATCACCCCGGCGGCGTCCATCCCGGGCACGTACGGCGGGGACGCCTGCGACGAGTCCCGCTGCCCGGCGCGCACCCCGGTGTCGGTCGGGTTCACGGCGAACGCCTGCACCCGGATCCGCACCGACCCCGAGCCGGCGTGCGGCTCCGGGACCTCGTGGACGGCGAGGGCCTCGGGCCCTCCGAACTGTTCGACTCCGACGACCTGCATCCTCCCGGTCTACCCGCGCGTTGCTTGACGCAACCTGACGCGACCAGAGGCCGGACGATTCAGTAGCCGATGAGCAAGACCGCGGCGAATGGAAGGCGCAGGCGGCGGGATGCGTAGATCGCGGACAACTGATCTCTGGTCTTCGCAAACGCCTCAGTCATCAGGACGCGGCCGCTGGACTGGTACCGGTACTCGATCGGCATCATCAGGACGAAGTAGTTCGCATCAAGAAGCAGAGATGTCCTGACGATGTCGCGGTAAGCAGCGTTGCTCATGGCACCTCGCCCCGCCTCGACTTCGACCGCGATACCGAGCTCATCGTGAAACGCGTCAATCTCGTACTTCACTTCGGGTCGGCCGTTGTCTCCAAAGAGCACGGGTCGCTCAATCCGTTGACCTCGAGATTTCCCCGACTCAACCTTGAAGCCGAGCTCCTCCATCGCAGGACGTAAGACCTCGAGAACGGCGTCACTCGTCAATTTGGTGACGCTCTCGCTCGATACCTCGGTCGTATCGAGCGTCGTGCGGTTTCGCTCGACGCTCTCGACAAGTCCGAGCGCCCATTCTTCGGGTCTGGCATTCCGGGGGAAGTAGCTCCACATGGGGTACGGCACACGTCGATTATGCATGCGACTGCGATGCGAATCAGATCCGCCGACCGTTCCGCTTCACCGAAGGTCAAGACGAAACGCTCAGTTCGCACCATCCCCCGATCGGAGGACGCACGTCCACCTCCCCCGCCGATCCACGCGCCCCCACAACCGAGCACGCTGGTCCCATGCCCGACACCCCAGCCATCGAGGTCCGCAACCTCGCGAAGCAGTACGCCACCGGCAAGCGCGCCGTGGACGACGTCAGCTTCGACATCCACCGCGGCGAGACCTTCGCCCTCCTCGGCCCGAACGGTGCCGGCAAGACGACGACCGTCGAGATCCTCGAGGGCTACCGCTCCCGCACCGGGGGCGACGTCCGGGTACTCGGCGTCGATCCGGCGCATGCGCCTCGCTCTCACCGAGAACGGATCGGTATCGTCCTGCAGACCAGCGCCGAGTCGCCCAACGTCACGGTCGCCGAGCAGCTCCGGCACTTCACGACGCTCTACCCGCGGCACCGCAGCGTCGAGGAACTCCTCGACAAGACCGGCCTGGGCGAGCAGCGGAACACCCGCATCGCCCGTCTGAGCGGAGGACAGCGCCGCCGCGTCGACGTCGCCCTCGGCATCATCGGTCGCCCGGAGGTCCTTTTCCTCGACGAGCCGACGACGGGCTTCGACCCGGAGGCCCGTCGTCGCTTCTGGGACCTCATCGACGAGGTGAAGCGCGAGGGCACGACGATCCTCCTCACCACCCACTACCTCGACGAAGCCGCGCAGCTCGCCGACCGGGCGGCGGTCGTCGCCGACGGGAAACTGCTCGACATCGCGCCGATCGACGAGATCGGCGGTGCCGAGGCGCGCACGCCGCTGATCCGGTGGCGCGACGACGCGGGCACGCAGCACGAAGAGCGGACGCAGCACGCAACGGAACGCATCCGCCAGAGCACCACACCCATGCACGATCTCGAAGTCATCCGCCCGTCCCTCGAGGACGTCTACCTCGGAATGGTCGGCCACCGATGAGCACCGCAACGACGAACGCAGCGAACACGACGAACACAGCCACGATCGGTGCCCACCGCATCGGCTACGAACTCCGCTCGTACTTCCGCGCCCCGGACGCGGTCTTCTTCACCTTCCTCTTCCCGATCGTCATGCTGGCGCTCTTCTCGGTCGCGTTCAGCAGCGCACCCGACATCAAGGCCGGCACGAACGTCAGCGTCGACTACGCCACCTACTACCTGCCCGGCCTGGTCGCGACGGGCATCCTCCTCTCCGGCACGCAGTCCCTCGGTGTCGACATCGCGGGTGAGCGCAGCGACGGCACGCTGAAGCGTCTCGGCGGCACACCCCTTCCCGTGCTGAGCTACTTCATCGGCAAGATCGGCATGGTCCTCGTCACGACGGTCGTGCAGACCGCCCTGCTGCTGGGGATCGCGAGCATCGTGTTCGGCGTGGACCTGCCGACCGACGGCGGCGCGTGGGCACGCTTCGCCGGCATCATGCTCCTCGGCGTCGCGACGAGCGCCGTCCTGGGCATCGCGATCTCCGCGCTCCCCCGCGAGGGCCGCCGCGCCACCGCCACGATCGTCCCGATCGTGCTGGTCCTGCAGTTCATCTCCGGCGTCTACCTCCCCTTCACGCAGCTGCCCGACTGGCTGCAGAACGTCGCGTCCGTCTTCCCCCTCCGCTGGATGGCGTCGGGCATGCGGTCGGTGTTCCTGCCCGACGCGTTCGCGTCCGCCGAGCCGGGAGGTGCGTGGCACCTCGGCCTCGGCATCCTCGTCCTGGCAGCATGGCTGGTCGTGGGCACGGTGGCCTGCTTGCTGACGTTCCGGTGGAATCGCAAGGACGCGTGATCAGGCCTGTGGAGAACTCCCGCGGAGCCGTGACCGGATGGGATGCTGTCGACATGGACCGCATCACGAGGCACCGGAACTGGGGCCTGCACGCGGCGTTCGGCGCCACGATCGCCCTCGTCGCGGTGATCGTCGTGCTCGGGTGGTCGCCGTGGCCCTCCCGGTGGCCCGCCGTCGTGATGCTCGGCGTGCTCGCGCTGGCGTACTGCGCGTACGGGTGGCGCGGCTACGAGGTCCCCCGGGCCGCGGCCGGCTTCGTCCCCCTGCTGGTCCTCGCCGCGCTGGTGCTCCCCACGGTCGTGCCGAGCGCGGCGCTCGTCCAGTGCATCCTCTTCCCGGTGGCGTGGTGCCAGATCGAGCGGACGCGGACGGCCATCGGCGTCTCGGTCGCGATCGGGGTCGCCGCCGGGGTCGGCCTGCAGATCGCGACCGGTCCGGACGCCCTCGTCAGCACGATCCTGATCGAGGGCGTCAGCATCGCGGGTGCCTGCGCGCTCGGGCTCTGGATCAGCCGGATCGCTGCTCTCTCCGACGAGCGCCGCCGCCTGCTGGAGGAACTCCGTGCCACGCAGGACTCCCTCGCCGAGGCGAACCGCCGCGCGGGCGTGACGAGCGAGCGGGAGCGCCTCGCCCGCGAGATCCACGACACCGTCGCGCAGAACCTCGCCGGCATCGTCATGCTCACCGAGCGCGCCCGCGGCGACCTCGCAGCGGACCGCGTCGACCACCTCGACGAACGCCTCACCGTCCTCGAAGAATCAGCGCGCGCCGCGCTCGAAGAATCCCGCACCCTCGTCGCCGCCGGTGCGGCCGGGGTCACCGGAGACGGCCTCGGCGCAGCCCTCCACCGCCTCGGCGAACGCTTTACCCGCGAGACCGGCGTCGCAGTCTCCGTCGACGCCCCGGACTGCGCGCTGGATCGCGACACCCAGGTGGTCCTGTTGCGCGTCGGCCAGGAGGCACTGGCCAACGTCCGAGCGCACGCCCGGGCCGACTCGGTGCAGGTCGCACTGCACGTGGCAGCTGAGCAGGTCAGTCTCCGGATCGTGGACGACGGGGTCGGGTTCGACCCGTCCGTCCCGACCGCAGGGCACGGGCTGCGCGGACTCCGCGAGCGGCTCGCCCTCGCGGGTGGCTCCTGCACGATCACGAGCGACGCCGGACGCGGCACCGTCGTCGAGGTGTCGCTGCCCACCGGGGCCGAGCCGCGCCTCCAGGCAGTCACCGAACCCGTGACGGAGGTGACACGGTGATCCGTGTCGTCGTGGCGGACGACCACCCGATCGTCCGCGCCGGGATCGTCGCGCTGCTGCAGGACGCCGACGACGTGGAGGTCGTGGGGCAGGCGAGCGACGGCGAGTCGGCGGTGTCGATCGTCCTCGCCGAGCGGCCGGACGTCGTCCTGATGGACCTCCGGATGCCGGAACTGAACGGCGACCAGGCGACCGCGCGCATCCTCGCCCGCGAGCCGTCGATCCGCGTGCTCATCCTGACCACCTACGAGTCCGACGACCAGATCCTCGCCGCGATCGAGGCGGGCGCTGCCGGCTACCTGCTGAAGGCCGCGCCGGAGTCCGAGATCCTCGCGGGCCTCCGTGCGACAGCCCGCGGTGAGACGGCCCTCGCGCCCTCGGCAGCTGCAGCCCTCGTCCGCCGCACCACCGGCAGGCCGAGCACCGGTCCGAGCCTGTCGCCGCGGGAGCTCGAGGTCCTGCAGCTCGTCGCGCAGGGCAACTCGAACCCGGCGATCGGCCGCTCGCTGTTCCTCAGCGAGACGACGGTGAAGACGCACCTCGGGCACGTGTTCGAGAAGCTCGGCGTGAACGACCGGACGCGGGCGGTGACCCGCGCGATGGAGCTCGGGCTCCTCCGCTAGATGGCCGTGGCCAGGGCGAGCTGCGCCCGTGCCGCGACCGCGTCCGCCGCCGGCGGGCGGCCGTACGCCTCCCGGTAGTCCCGCGAGAAGTGCGAGGCGCTGCGGAAGCCGACGACGGACGCCGCGCGGGCGGCGGTGTCGCCGTGCACGACCATGAGCCGTCGCGCCTCGCCGAGCCGCGTCCGCTTGAGGTACTGGGCGGGAGTCATGCCGGTCGCCTCCTTGAAGCGGGCGAACAGGGTGGACTCGCTGACCCGGAGTTCGCGGGCGAGGCGCTCCATGGACCACGGTTCGGCCATCCGCCCGTTCAGGAGTGCGGTCGCGGCTGCGACGACGGAGGTACCGGAGCCGTCGAGCGCGGCGGTGATGCGTGGTGCCTGTTCAGTCTGGAGCAGGCGGAGGACGACCTCGCGGGCGACGAGGGGGAACAGCACGGGGACGTCCTCAGGGGCGTCGAGCAGGGCGAGCAGGCGGGCGAAGGCGTCGGCGAGCGGCGCGGTCCAGGTCCCGAGGCGGGGCACCTCGCCGCTGGCCGGAACGGTGGGCGCGGACATCGTCGACACGACCTCGCCGACGATCGCCGGGTCGAGTCGCCAGACGGCGGAGATGAAGCCGTCGTTCCCGGCGGTGTCGACGACCCCGGCGACGACGGGCAGGTCGACCGGGGTGATGATGAACCGTTCGCGGCCCCAGACCTGGTCGTCGTCGCCCACGATCGAGCGCTTCCGGCCGCGGAGGACGACGGACAACGACGGCACGTACCGACGGTCGAACAGCCCGGTCGGCTCGTGCACGCGCGAGACCGTGAGGCCGAGGGCATCGGCTCGGTGCGCGGACCCGGCGCGCGCGGCGGCAGCGTGGTGGTCGGACCCCAGGACAGCAGCGTGGCCGGACGCGATCGCCGCGGCCCGGTCGAGGTGCTGCGCGGTGAGGTCGTCCACGGCTCCAACCTACCCAGGCGTCGACCGCGGAACCGTGGGGTGCGGGATCCGGCAAGGTCCTCGTGGATCCGGGCAAGGGCTCGAGTGCCGGGCGGGCCGAGCATCGAGTCATGACCGATGCACCCGCTTCCACCACCACCCGTACCGCCCTCGTGACCGGAGCCTCCAGCGGCATCGGCGAGGCCATCGCCCGCGAGCTCGCCACCGCAGGCGTGTTCGTCGCCGTGCACGGCCGCAACGCCGAGCGCACGAGCGCCGTCGCCGCGTCCATCGAGGAGCAGGGCGGCCGCGCCGCGCCGCTGGTCGCCGACTTGTCCGCCGGGCCGGCCGAGGTCCGTGCACTCGCGACGGCCGCGACCGAGCAGCTCGGGGGTCACGTCGACGTCCTCGTGAACAACGCCGGCGTCTACCCCGGCGGCCCGACGGAGTCGTTGTCCGACGACACCGTCGACGCCCTGCTCGCCACGAACATCCGTGCACCGCACGTCCTGGTCGCCGCCCTCGCACCGTCGATGGTCGAGCACGGAGGCGGGCACATCGTGAACATCGGCTCGTGGATGGCCCGCGTCGGGGTGCCCTTCATGGCGCTCTACCCGGCGACGAAGGCCGCGGTCGAGCAGCTCACCCGTGCCTGGGCCGCGGAGTACGGGCACCGCGGCATCCGGGTGGTGACCGTGGCTCCGGGGGCGACGGCAACGCCGGGCAATGCTGAATCGGCGGACGTCCTCGCAGCGATGACGGAGGGCACACCGGCGGGACGCCCCGTGCAGCCCGAGGACATCGCGCGCGCCGTGCGGTGGGTGGTGTCGGACGAGGCGGCCTTCGTCACCGGCGGCACCATCGACGTCGACGGCGGGATCGCGTCCACACGGATGCGCTGACGTGGTCCAGCCGCTCAGGCCGGATCGGCAGGATGGGTGCATGCGCTTCGACGAGGTCCTCACCCGGTCCGACGGCCCTGCGGTCGCCGCGGACATCGCCGAACTCCGGACGCCCGGGCGGTACGTCCTCGAGGGTGTCCACCAGGACGCGGACCATCGGCACTGGCAGTTCCGCCTCGACGTGGACGAGTCCCAGGAGCGGTGGACGCTCGATGGTTCCGATGGCCCGACGATGTGGTTCCGAGACGGCGTCCTCCACGACGCGGACGGCGACTCGGAGGACACCTTCGCGGACAGCACCGTCGCGGGCGCCGTGGTCCGCATGGCGCTCCCCGACCAGCTGCTCTGGTGGGGTCGCGGTCCCGAGAGCTTCTCCCCCGTCCTCGTCCAGCACATCGGCGAGCGATCCGTCCTCGTGACGTTCGAGCACCGTGCCGACCCGGCGTTCCGGTCGACCCTCGTCGTCGACGAGCACGACGGCATCGCCCGGCGGCGGTTCGAGCTCGGCGAACTCACGCACGTGTTCAGCGCGCGGCGAGCCGATCCGGACGAGGTCCTGCCGCCGGCCCGGTTCGAGCCGCTGACCGACTGGATCCGCCCGGTGTACTGAACGGTTGACCGTTCCGGTTCACGATCCCCGGGGATCGTGAACCGGAACGGTCACACGCGAGGACGCGATCCGGTCCCCGCTGTCAGCGCGCTCACGGCCGCTACGGCATCCCGGACGACCGATTCGTTCCGGATCGGCTGCAGCGTCACCTCGTGCTCGCCGCGCTCCCACCGCAGAGCCCCGACACCCGGGACGAGGAGTCCGAACAAGCCGGTTCCCGACTCGTGACTCCACCCCGTGACGGACCGCCACGTCGGCGCCGCCCACGCCGTGCGGAACCACTCGACGTCGCTCGGGCAGGGCCCAGAGCGGTCCTCGTACTGCGCGGAGGAGATGGTGACCGGCTCCCCCGCACCGACGGAGCCGACCGGGTCGAGGTCGAGCCAGCCGAGCAGGTGCGCGGCGACCGAGCCGACGTCGACGATGCCGAGCGCGTCCGTCCCGTCGCCCCGGGGCCCCCGGACCACGCAGCGCCGTCCCTGCACCCAGCACACCCACCGCGACGTGGGGCCGTCGACGGCCGGATCGGACGCCTCGACCACGAGCATCGCGTCGTGGTCGACCACCGGGCCGAGCACCTCGTCGCCCTTGTCGGTCACGCCACCGAACCGGCCGACGAAGCCGAGCTCGCGGGCGGAGACACCGGCCTCCGAACGACGTGCCGCTCCCGGCACCATGCCGCGGTCACGGAACCTCGCGAGGTGGTCCAGCAGGTCGGGGTGGGCGGTCCACTGCAGCGACGGCCCGGAACGCTCGACGCCGGCGACACCGGGGATCGCGACCGCGGGTCGGTCGACCGCCTGGTGCCACCGGGAGTCCAGGAACCCGTCGACGATCTGCGAGGTGGCCGGCCAGTCGTCCGCCGAGCACTCGAGGGTGATGCGGACCCGCACACCCTGGTCGACCACGAGTCGCTCGTCCCGGATCACTACGTCGTCAACCGACGGCAACGCGACGAGCAGCCGGTCGGTGCTCGCCTCGAGGAAGATCGCGTCGGCTGGCACGCGTCGCAGGTCGTCGGCGAGCGGCTCGCCGGATGTGCGGAACGCGATCGAGACCGCGCCGTCGACACGATCGAGCACGACCCCCGCACGAACCGATCGAGCCGTCCATCCCTCGGGGACCTCGAGGACGAGCCCACCGACGACTACGAGCGACCCCCACCGTACGTCCGGCCGCGGATCCCACGGCATGTGCCGGGTCATCGTCGCATCGCGCGTCGGTACCAGCCCGGCGTCGCCCACCGTGCGCCGTCGAAGACCATCCAGAAGCCGAGCGCGCCGCACAGCACGAACGCCGTCATCAGTACGAAGAACAGCGGGACCATTGGGCCGTTCGTGAACAGCATCGCGGTGCCGAAGCACACGATCGCCACCCCGAGCCAGAAGAGTCCGAACAACCGCACCGGGTACCTCGCACGCGACCACGACCGCCAGAGTCCCACGTACGCGAGTGCTCCCGGGAGCGCGAACGCTGCGCCGATCACGATCACCCAGACCAGTGTCCCCAATGCATCCCCCGTCGTGCGCCCGTCGTGCGCCCGTCCCTCCCATCGTAGTCGGGCCTACCCCACTGGACTGGAGGCACGGCACCTGCCCGCACCGCGCCTTCGGTCCCAGAATGGGCCCCGTCTGCCATCCGCCCCCCTGGTCAGCGCCCCGCGTCCGCCTTGTCCGGCGCGATGCCCGGCTCGCGCCGGACGCGAGCAAGGGTTGTCCGAACACCCTCTTCCACCCGTTCCGGCGCGATCCCCGCGGTCAACGATCGTCGCGAGTCACCGCGCCGATGACCTGCCGAACGACCGTCTCGGTTCGGATCGGCCGGAGCGAGACCGCCCCGTCCGTCTGCGTGTACCGCTCGAGCCAACCGAACCCTGGAACATCGATCGCGAAGATCCCGAAACCGGTCTCTTCGGACCAGCCGAAGACCGACCGCCATCCGGAAGCTTCCCAAGCCCGTCGAAACCACTCGGGATTGTCGGGTGCTGGCACTTCGAGCGCCGATTGGCCGCCGTGCTCCTCGTACCGCGCTTGCAGCGCAGCGAGGGGGACGGTCACGGCTTCCTGCTCTCCGACGAACCACGTCGGTTCTACGGCGATCCAATCGAGGAGGTGTCCGACTGCGCCGGCGACCGAGGTGGCCCCGAGGCCGACCCGTCCATCACCGAGTTCGACGCGCATGGCCGCCCGACGCCCGTTCACCCAGATCGCGGCGTGGTGCGTCCCTTTCTCGGATTCGATCCTCGTACGGAGTGAGCGAGTGGCGCTCGCGATGATCGCGACGAACTCCGAGCCGGTCTCCGACAATGCACCGAAACGATTGACCAGACCGAGCTCACGTGCGGCTCGGCCTTCCTCCGAACGACGAGTACCGGCCGACACCAGCCCCCGGCTCCGGACGTGCCAGAGGTGGTCGAAGAGCGCCTCCGACCCCTGCCACTCGAGGCGACATCCGGGCTGGTAGTCGCGTACGCGGTCGAGCGCCTCGAGTTCGACGCCGGCTCGCTCGCTGGCAGCGCGATCGATCCGCGGCATCATCGGATCGTTCCTTTCTGCACATCGACCAGTTGCACGGAATCCATGACCTGGGCGAGCAGCGGTTCGACAGCGGTCCACTCGAGCACGGAGGCACTGGCTGTGAGGTGGACTGCCGTGTCGCCAGTAGTGATGACGCGTTGGTCGACGACGATCCAGTCCTCGCCGAGCGGGTACCCGAAGAGCAGTCGGGCGCTGGGACCGATCGCGTGCTCCTGGCGACGGACCTCGAGGACTCGCGTTCCGGGGTGTGCGGCGATGGCAGCAGCCATCATTCCGGAGGACGCCTCGACCAACGACACCGTCGTCGATTCCTGCGCCACGACCACGTTCGGCCGGAACCCGTTCGTCGTCGGACGTTCGAACACGGTGCCGAAGGTTGCTTCGGTGACGACCCAGCCGTCGGGTAGGTCCGCCGCGATCACGTGCCGCTCCGATGCCGGTACCAGCGCGGCGTCAGCCACGCGGGCACACCGAACACGAACAGTCCGACCGCGACGAGGATCAGCACGAACGCCGAGATCATCATGACGGCGGTGAACACGAACGCGTGCGTCGACAGGAGCGCTGCGAAGACACCCAGGCAGATACCGCCGAAGCCGAGGAAAGCGGTCGGGAAGATGCGGTCGGCGCTCCACGAGCGAGTCCAGCTCCGCCAGAGCCCGGTGTAGGCGGTCAGTCCCACGAGACAGAACGCGCACGACACCGCGATGATCGCCCAGATCATCCGAAGATCCCCTTCCACACGTCGTGCACGCCCTTCGCGAAGTCCGACCCCTGGTACATGTCGTTCAGCTTGTCACCGAGCATCTCGCCACCCGTCCCGCCGAGCCAACCCCCGATGGCGCTCCCGACGATACCGCCAACGACGGTCCCGACCCCTGGGAACAGCGCAGTCCCGATGGCGCCGCCGATCCATGCACCGGCCGCCGCCGCGCCGACTGTCGTGCCTCCCTTGATGACCGTGGTCGTGACCGCGCTCTCGGCGCGTTGTGAGTCGGACCAGTCGGGGTGGTCGACCTCGTCCTCGTGCCACTGGTCGTTCCACGTAGAGCCCAGCGTGAGGACGGTTCCGGCGACGCCCAAGACCTTGGTTGCGCCCTTGGCCGCGTCAGGCATCGCCTCGAGCAGGGCGTTCTTGTCCTTCACCAGCAGGTTGTGCGAGCCGTACCGAGGATCGTCGAGGGGAATGTCGGGCCCCTTCGGCGGGTACGGAACCTCGAGCCCGCTCGGCGAACGCCACCACTGCTTACCGTTGGCGTCGATGAACGCGGGTGGCGGGGTGCGCAGCGTCGCCTCTGGGATGACTCCAGCCGGCACAGTGGTGAGCTGACGCCACCGTTCGAGGGTTTCCTGCGAAACCGACATCCCCGCACCGATGATGGCTCCGGACGTACCACCGCCGACGAAGCTCAAGAACTTCGAGGCCGCTGACTGCTCGTACGCCTTGAGCGCGTTGATCGCGCCCGCGCACTCCTGATCTGCTTGCAGTGCCGCGGCGTTGAACTGGTCGACTCGTCGCTGCAAGGCACGCTGTTGGTCGTCCCGCGCGTGCTCCGCCGCCGCGACTTCGTCGTCGGTCGCGCCGGCTGGAGTCGACGTGTCGGCCCCGGCGAAGGCCTGGATGTCCGAGAGGAGCGTCGTCCGCTGTGTCTGGAGCGTCTGCACAGTCGTCGAGTACGTGTCGAGAGCGCTCTTCGCCTTCGTCGCTGCGTCGACCAGCCCGACCACGTCCGCATCGATCGGCGACAAAGCGTTCCGGAGCGTGGCGGCTTCCGGAGCTTCGTAGACATCGGACGACGCGAACGCCTTCCACGCGGCCTCGATCGCGTCGGTCTGGGTCTGCGCCGTGGTTGCGGCAGACACCAGGTCCGCACCAACCGACTCGAGCGTCGCGGGGTCGGGCAACTCGCTGACAGTGGGGGCGAAGGTCACTGCTCGATGCCCTTGTTCGCGTTCGCAGCCATCTCCTCGTCGCCGGACGCGTACGCGTTCGCGATCGATCGCGCCGCCGCGACGGACGCGGTCACCCGGCTCCCGATCGACGCGAGTCGGATCTCTCCTGGGTTCTGCTTGAACGCGCTGAGTGCCGTCGCGGTGTTCATCGCACGCGCTGCGAGCGACTCCGCTGCACCGGCGGCGTTCTGCAACGACTGCTCTGCCGTCGCCATGTCAGCGAGTGCGGTCTCCGCGTCCGAGATCGCTCGGTCGAAGGCGGCTGGATCGAGCCGCCATCCGTTGATCGCCATGCTGCATCCCCCTCAAGTGCTGCGGTGTGTCGGAACCCATCGAGGATAGCGACCCTCGGGGTTGAGGGGAATCTGCCGTCCTCGATCAATCCGCTACCGTCGAGCGCGACGAGAGACGAGGGACCGTGTGATCTGGATCATCGGCGCCGTCCTCATGCTCGTCGTCCTCGCCCTGCACGATCGCCCGGGCTGGCTCTTCTGGATCCCAGCGACGATCGCACTCCTCGGTGCCGGTTCGGTCTGGTACCTCCCGCCGGTGTTGACCCCGCGCTGGTTCCGCGCGCTCCGCGCCGGCTGGCGCTGACGCCCCACCGGACTGGAGGCGCGGCACCTGCCCGCACCGCGCCTCCAGTCCCAGAGCGGGCCCCGTCTGCCATCCGACGCCCGCCCTGGTCAGCGCCCCGCGTCCGTCCCCTCCGGCCGGGTGGCGGGCTCGCGCCGGATGCGGAGCACCCGCGCCGTCGGCGTCGCCCCGCCGTGGTCGACGTGCAACACCCCCGCCGACGCATCCCACGACACGTCCCACGCCCCGAACTCGGTCGGGAACAGGGGCGACACCGTGATCGACCGCCCGAGGAACGCCGGCAGCGGCAACGACACCGCCGACCGAGCCCCCGGCAGCGCCCACACCGACAGGTACAGGTCCCCGTCGGGCACGGCGAGGCCGAGGGCGACCCAGGTGTCCTCCCACCCGGGCAGTCCGAGCGGCCACACCGGCACCGACGTGTCGACGACCTCGAGCACCTGTCGGTGCGCGGCGATGGCCGACCCCACGACTGCGCGCTGCGCGATGGACATCGAATTGAGGTACCCGGACAGGTACATCCGCCCGAGCACCCCGTTCACCAGGGAGAACGCGAACAGGTCGTCGGGCATCGTCGGCGCCGGGTAGGCCCAGTTCCCGGCCTGCTCCGGCAGCATCGCCGCGGGTGCAGCGGCGGCGATGGACGCGTACAGCACCGGGTCCTGCTGGTCCGAGGTGGACTGCATGTGCAGCCGCGAGAGCATGGCGGAGTCGGCGCGCATCGCTCCCGAGGCGCAGTTCTCGATGAGCAACTCCGGGTACCGCGCCTGCACGTCGTCGAGCCAGTCGAGCAGCGCACGCGAGTGTTCGAGCGACCCGGACCACGGCCCGGTCATCGTGTTGGAGTCCATCTTGACGAAGCTGACGCCGAGCGAACCGACGAGCCGGTCGACCACTGCGTCGAGGTGCGCCCGGGCCTCCGGCGAGCGCAGGTCGAGCAGGTGCCGTCCGTGCTCCGCGACCCGCACCCCGTGGTGGTGCACGAAGGCGGACTCCGGCAGGGTCGACGCCAGCGGCGAGTGGATGCCGATGACCTCGGGCTCGAGCCAGAGGCCGGCCTGCATCCCGCGGGAGCGGATGTGGTCGATGACGGACCCGAGCCCGCCCGGGAACCGCGAGGCCGCCGGCTCCCACTGCCCGACGGTGTCCCACCAGTGCCCTTCGGCGTACCAGCCGGCGTCGATGCAGAACAGGTCGGCTCCGGCTTCGGCGGCCGCGTCGATCAACGGCAGCAGCTTCTCCGTGGTCGGGTCGCCCATGAGCGTGTTCATGTAGTCGTTGAACACGAGCGGCAGGGCGCGGTCGGCCTCCCGGAGGTGCCGGAAGGCCCGTCGCTGCTCGGTGAGCACGGCGAACGCGGACTCCACCGACGACGCGATCCCGACCGACACCGGCACGGACACGAACGGGCGGTCACGCGCGACGACCGCGGTCCACTGGTGCTCCTGGTCGGTCGGCCCGCTGCACAGCAGGTACGCCTCGTGCCGGGTCTCCCCCAGCTCGTACAGCCACGGCCCGTTGTGCTCGACCTGCCACACGAGCGCGTACCCGGACGCTCCGTCAGCATCCGCGGTCAGCACCCCGATCGGCAGCGCCTCCCCGGTCGACCACGACCCCCGGTTCTGCACGACGGCGCGGCTGCGCGGCGGGTGGTGCTGCGCCTCGCGGTCGATGCGCGCGAGCCCGATCGACCGCAGCGGATCGGTCCGCCACCGGCTCTCCGCCGCCCAGTCGTTGTCGGCGTGCAGCAGTGACAGACCGTCGATGCCGACACCCGAGTCGGCCAGGAACGCGCCGGTCGCGAACGACGACACGAAGTCCACGACGTGCTCGCCGTCGCCGTCCACGGACACCTCGGTCCACGTCTGGAACGCTGCGACACCGGCGCGAGTCCGGAACACCGACTCGGTCTGGAGGCCCGTGGCCGCGTCCGCCTGCACGATCCGGAACCACGGGTCGGTCCCGTCCTCGGACACGTGGTGCGACACGGGTCGCAGTCGCGCCCCGATCGTGGAGTCGACGTGCCGGAAGCCGCCCGGGAACCGGCCGTGGCCGATCGTGGTCAGCTCGACGAGGGGCTGCGGGTCGTCGGGCCCGTCGACGAGCACCCCGCCGGCGGGCACGAACGACACGAGCGCCGCGGGCTGCTCCGGGTCGACGCGGAACCGCGCGGCGAACCCGTCCGTGACCCAGTCGACGACGGCGCCGCCCGAGGACGAGATGCTCACCGTGCTCCGACGGGCGCCGGCTCGCTCGACACCCACGCACCGACCGTGTGGTCGTAGCAGATGGTGTTGTCGATCGAGGAGCGGTCGAGCGCGGGACCGGCGGTGACACGGCGCTCCCCGCGCTCCGGGTCCGGAGCGGCCTCGGCGAGCAGCCGCGTGTAGTCGTGCTGCGGGTCGAGGATGACCGCGTCCGAGGGGCCCCGCTCGACGACCCGGCCGCGGTACAGCACCAGGATCTCGTCGGAGAAGTGCCGCGCGGTCGCCAGGTCGTGCGTGATGTAGAGGACGGCGAGCCGGTCCTCCCGCTGCAGGCGCCCGAGCAGGTTGAGCACGCTCAACCGGATGGACACGTCGAGCATCGACACGGGTTCGTCGGCGACGAGCACCTGCGCGCCCGGTGCCAGCGCCCGCGCGATCGCGACGCGCTGCCGCTGCCCGCCGGAGAGCTCGTGCGGACGACGGGTCGCGAAGTCCTCGTCGAGGTTGACGCGGCCGAGGAGCTCCCGGACCCGGGCGGCGGTCTCCTCGGCGCCGTGCGTCCGGTGGTGCAGCTGCAGCGGCCGGGCGATGTGGTGCTCGATGGAGTGGAACGGGTTGAGCGAGGCGAACGGGTCCTGGAACACCATCTGCACGTGCCGTCGGTACAGGCTCCCGATCACCGGGGTGCCGTCGTCGAGCCGGACGTCGATCGAGCCGCGCGTGGTGGACTCGAGCTTCGCGAGCATCCGGGCGATCGTGGACTTGCCCGACCCGGACTCCCCGACCAGGGCGACGGTGCGCCCGGGCTGGAGCTCGAACGACACGTCGTCGACGGCGCGCAGGGTCTGGCGGCGCAGGCCCTTCCGGGTGTGGAAGTCCTTGCCGAGGTGGCTGACGGTGACGCTGGTCATGAGGCGATCTCCTCGTCGATGCCGGAGTCGACCCCGGAGCGGATGAACGCCCCGCGCTCCCCCGACAGGCTCGGGAACGACTGCAGCAGCCGCTTCGTGTACGGGTGCTTCGGTTCGTGCTGGATGACCGAGGCGCGGTCGAACTCGACGACCTCGCCCCGGAGCATGATCGCGATCCGGTCGCTGATCTCGAGCAGCAGCGGCAGGTCGTGCGTGATGAACACGACCGCGAAGCCGAGCTCGTCGCGCAGCCGGACGATCTCGCGGAGGATCTCCCGCTGCACCACCACGTCGAGCGCGGTGGTCGGCTCGTCCATGATCATGATCTGCGGTTCGAGCAGCATCGCCATCGCGATCATGACGCGCTGCCGCATGCCGCCGGAGAGCTCGTGCGGGTACGCCGTGATGCGGCCGGGGTCGACACCGACGCGACTGAGGGCGTCCTCGGCGATGGCGCGCCGCTCCTTGCGGGACAGCCCACGGCGGTGCTCCTTGAGCGCGTCGTCGAGCTGGGCGCGGATCGTGGTGACCGGGTTGAGCGCGTTCATCGCTCCCTGGAACACCATCGACAGCTTCGACCAGCGCACGGCCCGGAGCGCCTCGTGCCCGAGGCCGAGCAGGTCGACGTCGCTGCCGTCGCGGTCGTGGAACGTGATGCTGCCCGAGGTGACCTTCGCCGGCGGCCGGTGCAGCCGGGTGATGGCGTAGGCGAGGGTGGTCTTGCCGCAGCCGGACTCCCCGGCGAGCCCGAGGATCTCCCCCGGGGCGAGGGTGAGTGAGACGTCCTTGACCGCGTGCACGGGGTGCTCGGTCTCGTAGACGACGTCGAGGTGCTCGATCGTGAGCACCGCCTCGCGGCGTGAGCCGCCAGGGGCGGCGGTGCCGGGTCGCCCGGTCCCGGGGACGGGACGGTCGGGGTCGGTCTCGGTGGCGGTCATCGGCCGGCCCCCTTCGTGTCGTGGCCGGCGGTGGCGGCGCTGGTCGTGCCTCCAGGCCGGGTGGAACGTGCCGCGCGACGGAGGCGACGTTCGCGGCGGCGCTGGGCCCGTACGTTCGCGAGTCGCGGGTTGATCACCTCGTCGATCGAGAAGTTCACGAGCGACAGGCCCATGCCGAGCAGTGCGATGAGGAGCCCGGGCGGGACGAACCACCACCACGCACCGTTGGCGAGGGCGAAGCCGTTCTGGGCGTAGAAGAGCATCGTGCCGAGGGTCGACGAGTTCGACGCCCCGAGGCCGAGGAACGAGAGCCCCGCTTCCCCGAGGATCGCCGCGATCACCGCGAAGACGAACTGCGACGCGAGGACGGGCAGCAGGTTCGGCAGGATCTCGACCGCGATCACCCGCCACGGCCGCTCCCCGGCGACCCGGGCGGCGGAGACGTAGTCGCGGTTGCGGATCGACATCGTCTGCGCGCGGAGGACCCGGGCGGACCCGGCCCACGACGTGATCGCGAGGACGACGGCGATGGTCCAGAGCCCGCGCGCCTCACGCGGCACCAGGCCCGAGATGACGATCACGAGGGGCAGACCCGGGATGACGAGGAAGACGTTCGAGAAGAGCGAGAAGGCCTCGTCCATGATCCCGCCCAGGTACGCGCCGAGGATGCCGAAGAACGCGGACAGCACCGTGGCGAGCAGCCCGACGATGAGGCCGATCTGCAGGCTGCCCCGGGTGGCGAAGGCGAGCTGGGCGAGGACGTCCTGGCCCGTCTGCGTCGTGCCGAGGAGGTTCTCGCCGCTCGGCGGCTGCAGCCCGGAGTCGCGGATGGTGGTGGGGTCGCCGACGAGCAGCGGTCCGATCACGCCGAACAGGGTGACGCCGGCGACGAGGACGATGCCCGTGACGAGCCACGGGGTCAGGGTCGGCAGGAAGCGACGGATGCCGCCCTTGCTGCCCCTGCCGGCTCGGCGGGTGGCGATCGACGTGGTGGTGTCGGCCTCCTCGGCGAGCGCGCCGATGGTGGGTTCGGTGTCCTGCTGGATGTTGGTCACGTCGTCTCCTCCCTAGCTCCGGGCCCGCGTCCGCGGGTCGATGAGTCCGTACAGCAGGTCGACGACGAGGTTCGCGCCGAGCACCGCCAGCGTGATGAACAGGAAGATGCCCTGCATGAGCGCGTAGTCGTTGTTGGTCACCGCGGAGAGGAGCTTCGACCCGATGCCCGGGTACGAGAAGACCTGCTCGGTGACGACGGAGCCGGACACGATGAACCCGAGGGAGATCGCGAAGCCGGCGACGGACGGCAGCACGGCGTTCCGTGCCGCGTAGTTGCGGAGGATCGTGCCGTTCGGCAGTCCCTTCGCCTGGGCGGTGGTGATGTAGTCCTCGGACAGCGTCGACACCATCATGTTGCGCATCCCGAGCAGCCAGCCGCCGAGGGACGCGAGCACGATCGTCAGCGCCGGCAGCACCCCGTACTTGATCGCGGAGCCGATGAACTCGGCGTTGAACCCGGGTGTCAGCACGACGTCGTAGCCGCCCTGGGACGGGAACAGGTGCATGCCGGTGGCGAAGAAGTACACCAGGATCAGCGCGAGCCAGAAGTACGGCACCGCGGCGAGCAGGGTGGTGGCGGGGACGAACGAGTCGAGCCAGGTGCCGGGCTTCCACCCGACGAAGGCGCCGAGGCCGACCCCGATGATCGCCGCGAGAATCGTGGCGATGCCGACGAGGGCGATGGTCCACGGCAGTGAGCTGGCGATCACCTCGGTGACGGGGGCCGGGAAGTAGCTGACGGACACACCGAGGTCACCGCGGAACACGTTGCCGAGGTACTGGCCGTACTGGACGATGAGCGGTTCCGAGGAATCGCCACCGAGGAGCAGCTCGTACGCCTGCCGGGTCGCCGGGGTCACCTGTCCGCCGCGCTGCTGGAGCTTGGCGAGCAGGATGTCCACCGGGTTCCCGGGCAGGAGCCTGGGGATGATGAAGTTCAGCGTCAGTGCCGCCCACAGGGCGACGATGTAGAAGCCGATCTTGCGCAGGAAGTAGGTCATCGTCGAGTGCTCCTCGGTCGCGACTCCATCGGGGTCAGCCCTTCGCCGGCTTGAGCGCCTTGAAGATCTCGGCGTTGTCCGGGCTCGCCCAGACGGCCGGGAAGGCGTAGAGGTTCTTCTCGGTGGGCCAGCCGGTGAACTTCGCGGCGTGGAACTCGCTCGTCGTGCCGCCGGTCATCACCGGGATGTAGGGCATGTCCTCGACGACGTGCTTCTGGATGACGTCGAGCAGGGGCTGCGTCGCCGCGGTGTCGTCCGGGTTCGTCGCCGCGAGCTTCGTGAGCGCGCTGTCGACCTCGGGGTTGCTGTAGCGGGCGATGTTCATCGGGGCCGCTTCACCGACCTTCGCGGTGTTCGCCGTCGAGAAGTAGTTGTTGTACAGGTAGTACGGGTTCGCGGTCGGGCCCTGGCCGAGCGAGTCGATCGCGAGCTGGTAGTCGCCCTTCGTCTTCTTGTCGGTCCACTCGTTCCACGACGACTGCTGCGCCTTGAGCTCGATGCCCGCGGCCTTCAGCTGCTGCGCCATCGTGTCGATCGCGGTGATGTAGTCGGTCCAGCCGGTGACGACCTCGACGGTCAGCGACAGGCGCTTGCCGTCCTTCGCGAAGATCCCGTCGGAGCCCTTGGTGTACCCGGCGCCCTCGAGCGTCTTCGCCGCGGCGTCCTTGTCGGCGCTCTCCGGCATGATCGCCGGCGAGACGTCCTTCGAGATGGTGTCCTTCTGCGTCGTGGTGAGCGCGAAGGTCGGCGAGATCTCGCTGGCGGTGTTCGTGAACGCGAGAGAGTTGAGCTGCTTGCGGTTGATCGCGTCGGCGATCGCGTGCCGCACGGCCGGGTCGGTCTGCGGGCCGCTGCAGCCCATCGCCTCGGACGAGCAGGTCAGGAGCGCCATCTGGTTCTGGCCGACGGTGATGCCGTCGTAGCCCGGGTACTTGCCGGGGATGTCGTCCATGTTCGGCACCGGGCCGGTCTGCCAGTCGATGGAGCCCTGCGAGAGGGCGTCCGCGCCGGCGGTGTTGCCGGAGAGCGACAGGTAGCGGATCGTCTTCACCGCCGGGGCGCCGCCCCAGTAGGTCTTGTTGGCCTCGAGCGTGAAGGCCTGCGCCTTGAAGGTGCCGAGCGTGTACGGGCCGGTGCCGACCGGCTTCCGGACGACGTCGGTGGTCGGGTCGATGTCCTTCCACAGGTGCTCCGGCACGATCCAGGTCTTGCCGAGCAGGTTCGGGCCGAGCACGAACGACGGCTTGGCGAACGTCACGACGACCTTGTCATCGCCCTCGGCCTTGGCGGTGCCGTCGTAGCCGATCGAGTTGAGCGCCTTCTGCTTCTTGAGCATGTCAAGCGTGAACACGACGTCCTTCGAGGTGAAGGGCTTGCCGTCGCTCCACTTGACGCCGTCCCGCAGCGTGATGGTGAGCTGCGTGCCGTCGCTGTTCCACTCGGACGACTTGCCGAGCAGCGGCTTCGGGTCGTTCGTGTTGACGTTCGTGATGAAGAACAGGGACTCGTAGATCGTGCCGACACCGCCGATGTTCGACGGGGACCACGGGTTGTAGTTGATCTGGTAGTCGCCGGACTGTCCGGTGTACGCGACCAGGGTGGAGTCGGCGGCGCCGGTGCTGGCGGTGCCGCTGGAGCTGCAGCCGCTCAGCGCGAGGCCGGCTGCGAGGAGAACGGCACCGCCGATGGCGAGCCGTGAACGGGTTGTCTTGAACATCGTTGTCCTCTCGGTCTGCTTCGTCGCAGTCCACGTTGTGAGCGCGATTGTTACACGCTTAAACTAAGTCGGTCAAGAGGGTGCGACGAAGCACCCGACGAGCATGGGAGACGCGATGGAGCGGACGACGCTGGACGGCACGTGGACGGTCGAGGCGGTGGAGGGACCGCCGGAGTCGGACGCGTTCCGCACCCCGGTGGAGGCGGTGGTCCCCGGCTGCGTGCACACCGACCTGCTCCGAGCGGGCCGGATCGACGACCCGTTCGACGGTGACGAAGAGGCGGCGACACAGTGGATCGGCGACACGGTCTGGCGGTACCGCCGCACGTTCGAGTGGGCAGGAGACGCCGACGCCCAGCGTCACGACCTCGTCGCGGACGGCCTCGACACCCTCGCCACGATCGAGCTCAACGGCATCGTCGTCGCGACCACCCGCAACCAGCACCGCTCGTACCGGTTCCCCGTCGGGCACCTGCTCCGCCCGGGCACGAACGAGGTCGTCGTCACCTTCGACGCCCCGGTGCCCGCTGCCGAGCGGCTGTCGGAGCTGCACGGCGGCGAGCTCCCCCACGTCAACCACCACCCGTACAACGCACTCCGCAAGAACGCGTCGAACTTCGGCTGGGACTGGGGCATCGACGTCGCCACGAGCGGGATCTGGAAGTCCATCGGTATCGAGTCCTGGAGCGGCGCCCGCATCGCGGCCGTCCGCCCGCTCGTCGACGTCGACGGCACGTCCGGTGTGCTCACCGCCCACGTGGACGTCGAGCTCGCGGGCTCGTCCGGTCGGTTCTCGCAGGCCATCGGGAACGCGCCGGTCGCGTCCGCCGGTGCTGCCGCGGCAGCCGGCCTGGAGGCACGGATCACCGTGGCCCCGCACCGCGCGACCGCAGCGCGGTCGGCCACCGACACCGCGCCTCCAGGCCAGAACGTCGTCACCGGTTCCGGTGCGGTCGCCGGTGGCTCCGCCACCGTCCGTGTCGTCGTGCCGGACGTCGCCGTCTGGTGGCCGCGCGGCGAGGGCGACCAGCCGCTCTACGACGTCCGCGTCGAGGTCGGCGACGACGTCTGGACCGGCCGCGTCGGGTTCCGCACCGTGTCGCTCGACACCGCCGCAGATGCCGGCGGCGCGCCGTTCCTGCTCCGGGTCAACGACCGTCCGGTGATCGTCCGCGGGGCGAACTGGATCCCGGACCACGCGTTCCTCACCGAGATGACACCGGCGCGCTACGCGGCACGCATCGACGACGCCGTCGCGGCGAACATGAACCTCCTCCGCATCTGGGGCGGCGGGATCTACGAGTCCGACGACCTGTACGACCGGTGCGACGAGCTCGGGATCCTCGTCTGGCAGGACTTCCTGTTCGCCTGCGCCGCCTACGCCGAGGAGCCCTGGCTCGCCGACGAGGTCGAGCCCGAGGTCCGCGAGGCCGTCACCCGCCTCAGCCCGCACCCCTCGCTCGTGGTGTGGAACGGCAACAACGAGAACCTCGTCGCCTACGCGGAGTGGGGCTGGCGGCCGTCGCTCGTCGGCCGGACCTGGGGCAACGGGTACTACCGCTCGCTGCTCCCCGCCGTCGTCGCCGAGCTCGACCCGACCCGTCCGTACACGCCGGGCAGCCCGTTCTCGTTCGACGAGTACCTGACGCCGAACGACGAGCGGAACGGCAGCGTCCACATCTGGGACGTCTGGAACCGCCTCGACTACCGCGCCTACGCCGACTGGAAGCCGCGCTTCGTGGCGGAGTTCGGGTTCCAGGGGCCGCCGGCGTGGTCGACCCTGACGGCGGTCGTGCACGACGAGCCGCTCGACCCGGACGGGCACCAGATGCTCGTGCACCAGAAGGCCGACCAGGGCAACCGGAAGCTCGCCGACGGCATGCGCGGGCACCTGCCCGAGCCGACCTCCATCGAGGACTGGCACTTCGCCGCGCAGCTCAACCAGGCGCACGCGATCCGGTTCGGCATGGAGTGGTTCCGCTCCCGCACGCCCGACAACACCGGGATGATCGTCTGGCAGCTCAACGATGACTGGCCGGTGGTGTCGTGGGCGCTCGTCGACCACGCGGGCATCCGGAAGCCGGTCTGGTACGCGGTGCGGCAGGCGTACCAGCCGGTGCTGTTGACGGTGCAGCCGGGGGCCGGCGACGCGCAGGGCGGTCTCGACGTCGTGCTCGTGAACGCGTCCGGCGCCGCCGTCTCCGACGAGGTCACGGTGTCCCGTGTCCGGTTCGACGGCACGGTGCTCGCCGCGGAGTCGTTCCCGCTCGCCGCCGAGCCCGCGGACGCCGACCGTGTCACGCTGCCGTCGTTCCTGGGCGCACCGGACGATGACGCGTCCGAGGTGCTCGTCGTCACGGGTGCCGGCACCCGCACGGTGTTCGACTTCGCCGAGGTCGTCGACCAGCGGCTGACTCCTGCGCCGTTCACTGCGTCCGTGTCGGCGACGCCGGACGGCGCCCAGGTCACCGTGACGGCGTCGTCCTACGCCCGGGACGTCTCGCTCTTCCCGGACCGGGTCGACGCCGCGGCCCGGGTGGACGAGGGACTCGTGTCCCTCCTCCCGGGTGAGTCCGTGACGTTCACCGTCACGGGTGCACCCGGCATCGACACCGCGGCGCTGACGTCCCCGCTGGTGCTGCGCCATGCGGGGTCGCTGCTCGGGTAGGACACCTCCCGAGACCGCGACGACGGCGGTTGCTCGCAGCGCTCCGGCACTGCGAGCAACCGCCGTCGCGCGGTGCGGAGCCCCGTCGCGCGGGGAACCGTTCAGTCGAGCGCGTCGAGCGGGTCGAGCGGGTCGAGCGGGTCGAGCGCGAGCACGATCGCGGTCCCCGGCGCGAGCATCGGCAGCCGGGCACCCACGTCCGCGAACACCGCCCCCGTGAGCTCCAGCGCCCCGCGCCCGATCCAGGGCGGCGGCACCGGGTCGAGCCCGCGCGGCACGGCGAGGCCCGCGACCGGAGCGAGCCGGTAGCGACGCTCCCGGTCGAGCCCCGGCACCCGCAGCGGCACCGCGAGCGACCGCGGCCCCGTCACGGTCCGTGCCACCCGCACGAGCGCCCGCGACCCGTCCCGGGCGACGACCGCGGTCGCGTCCAGCCCGGGGTCGCCGAGGTCGAGGTGCCGGAGCCGCCCGGAGTGCAGGAACCCGCGCTCCCGCCGGTACAGCGCCGTCCACGCCCGGAGCCGGTCCCGTTCCTCGGCGGACAGCCGCGTGATGTCCGTCTCGATCCCCGCCGAGCCGAACAGCGACACCGCCATCCGGAAGTCCAGGTCGAGGTGTCGACCGGTGGTGTGCGAGACCTCGGGGCCGACGTGCGACCCGATGAGTTCGAGGGGCAGCAGCAGCTCGGTCCAGCGCTGGATCGGCAGCCGCTCCATGGCGTCGTTCGAGTCCGACGCCCAGACCCGGTCGGTCCGTTCGAGCACCCCGAGGTCGACCCGGGCTCCCCCGCTGGCACACGCCTCGATCTCGAGCCACGGGTGGCGTCGGCGGAGCTCGTCCATCAGCGCGTAGACGCCGCGGGTGTGCGCGTCGACGCCGGCGCGGCCCGCGTGGACGGCGTGCACGAGGTCCCGGTTCTGGTCCCACTTCACGAAGTCGACGTGGTGCTCCCCGATGATCGTCGACATGGCCTCGAGCACGTGCTCGCGGGCCGCCGGGTTCGCCAGGTCGAGGACGTACTGGTTCCGCCAGGTGCGGACGTCGTCCTCGGGGCGCTGGAGCATCCACTCCGGGTGGGCCGTGGCGAGCTCGGACACCGGGCTCACCATCTCCGGCTCGAACCACAGCCCGAACTCCATGCCGAGCTGCCGGACGTGGGTGACGAGCGGCGCGAGGCCGTCCGGCCACACCGTCGGGTCCACCCGCCAGTCGCCGAGCGAGGTGGTGTCGGACCGTCGGCCCGTGAACCAGCCGTCGTCGAGGACGAACCGCTCGACCCCGACGTCGGCGGCAGCGTCGGCCAGGGCGACCAGCGGCGCGAGCTCCTGCCGGTAGTAGACGGCCTCCCACGTGTTGAGCACCACCGGACGCGGGCGGGCCGGGTGCCCGGGACGTGCGCGGAGTGACTCGTGCAGGCGGTCGGACAGCCCGTCGAGGCCGGCGTCGCTCCACACGAACACGGCGTCGGGGCTCGTGAACGTCTCCCCCTGGCCGAGCACGACCTCGCCGGCACGGAGCAGTTCGCCCGCCCCGAGCACCGGCCGGGCCTCGGCGAGGACGTCGTACCGGTGGACCGAGTCCGCGCTCCACGCCAGGTGCACGGCCCAGACCTCGCCCGCGTCGTCCGAGAAGCCCGGGGTCCCGAGCACGAGCAGGGTCGGCGCGTCGTGCCCGGTGCGACCACGGCGGCTCTCCCGCGCGTGACTGCCGTGGGTGAGCGCCCGTCGTTGCGGGGTGCGCTCCCGGGTCCAGCGACCCGCGAGGTCGAACACCTCGCCCGCCCGCTCGCCGATCGGCAGGACGGCCTCGAGCGCCTGCAGGTGCACCGGTGCCGCGGCCTCGTTCGTGACCACGTGCCGCACACGCACCAGCCCGGCGTCGTCGATGGTGACGGCGCTCCGGAGCGACAGCGAGGTCGACGTCGCCGTGACCTCGATGCCCCGCTCGTCCGACACGACCTCGACACCTTCCCACCGCGGGACGAGCGGCAGCCCGTCCACGTGTCCGGTGACGGCGGGACGCCCCTCCCACCCGTCCCGTTCCGTCGGCAGCACGGTGAGCGGCCACGGCACGTCGAAGCCGCTCGGGGTGACCGGCCGGCCGAGCGCCAGCAGCAGTTCCTCGGCGTCGCCGTCCGGCAGCGGCCCGACGTCCCGGCCCCAGTGCAGCACCTCGGGCAGCCCGTCCAGGGCCGTCGCGAGCACCAGCGACACACCGCCGGCGCGCAGCACGTGCAGCGCCCGTGCGGAGCGGACGCGTTCCGGCGGCACCACGCCGCGGTCGAGGACCGTCACGACGCACGCTCCTCGCGGAGGACGCGGACGCGTCCGGCCGGCACCGTCGTCTCGGGACCGTGGACGGAGCCGTCCAACAGGTCGGTCCCCACCGCCCGCACGACGACGTCGTCCGCCCCGTGGTTGAGCAGGAACAGGAAGCCGTCACCGCTGTCGCTGACGCGACGCACTGCCTCCAGGCCTGGAGGCGCGGTGACCGTCCGCGGGATCGCGCGGTCCGCGATGATCCGGTCCACCACGCGCTGGGTGCTGTCGTCCGGCAGCATCGCCGACACGTACCAGGCGTCGCCGCCGGCGACGCGGCGGGTGACCGCCGCACGACCCGCGAGCGGGCCGTCGGTGTAGCGGACCACCACGTCGGCGTCCTCGACGACCACGGCCTCCGCCCAGTCGGTGACGACGCCGCCGTCGTCGAGCGTGACCGACTCGTCGGTCTGCAGCGGCGTGAACTCCTCGCTCCACGCACCGAGCACGTCGCGGAACGCACCCGGGTAGCCGCCCGTCCGGATGCGCGCCGTCTCGTCGGCGACCCCGGAGAGGTACGTCACCACGAGCGTCGCGCCCCGGTCGACCACGGCCGACAGCCGTGCCGCGGCGGCGTCGTCGACGATGAGCAGGGTGGGCAGGACGACCACGTCGTACCCGTCGAGGTCGGCGTCGAGGGGCACCACGTCGGTCAGGACCTGCCGGTCGTGGAAGGCCCGGTGCCACGCGCGGATCTCCCGGCCGTAGCGGAGGGCGCGGTGTGGCTTGAGCCCGGACTGCAGCGCCCAGCCGGACGCCTCGTCGACCACGATCGCGACCCGCGCCGGCTCGACGCGGCTGCCCTGCACGGGCGCGAGCGCCTGCAGGGCCCGGCCGAGCGCGCACACTTCACGCCACACGCGGGTGCGGGTCCCGGCGTGCGGGACCATCGCGGAGTGGAACTGCTCGGCGCCCGCGGTCGAGGCGCGCCACTGGAAGAAGAGTGCGCCGTCGGACCCGCGGGCGACGTGGGCCAGGGAGTTCCGGACGAGCTCGCCGGGGTCCTTCGCGCGGTTCCGCTGCTGCCAGCTCGGACCGCCCGTCGAGTGCTCCATGAGCAGCCACGGCGCACGGTCCCGGGTCATCCCCCGCATCCGGTCGCCCGCGACGGCGAGGTCCTGCTCGCGCCGGTGGTCGTCCACGAGCGTGTAGTGGTCGTTCGCGGGGATCGCCACGTGCTTCGCCCACTCGGCGTAGTCGACGACCTGCGAGCCGGCACCCACCATGAAGTTCGTCGTGACGGGCACCTCGGAGTGCTGCTCGATGACGGCCCGTTCGGCGTCGAAGTGCCGGAGCAGGGCGTCCGAGGAGTACCGCTCGAAGTCGAGCGCCAGGCCCGGGTTCGGTGCTCCGCCGACTCCTCGCGGCGGCGAGACCTCGTCGAACGCCGTGTAGGTGTGGCCCCAGAAGGCCGTGCCCCACGCCGCGTTCGCTGCCTCGATGTCGCCGTACTTCGCCGCCAGCCACCGCCGGAAGTCCGCGGCGGACTCCTCGCAGTAGCAGCGGCCGTTGCCGCCCCCGAGCTCGTTGCTGACGTGCCACAGCCGGACGGCTGGGTGTGCGCCGTAGCGCTCGGCGAGGGCCGCCACGATGCGGAGGGCGTGCTCCCGGAACAGCGTCGACGCCGGGCACCAGCCCAGGCGGCCGCCCGGACGCTCCCGGCGCTCCGTCGCGTCCACCGGCAGGATCTCGGGGTGCGCCGTGAGGAGCCAGTTCGGCGGTGCGGCGGTCGGCGTCGCGAGGTCCACCGCGATGCCGTTCTCATGCAGGAGGTCGAGCACGGCGTCGAGCCAGTCGAAGGTGAACTCCCCCGGCGACCGCTCGAGCAACGCCCACGAGAAGACCCCGACGGTGACGAGGTTCACCCCCGCCTCGCGCATCAGCCGGACGTCCTCGTGCCAGACGTCGCGGGGCCACTGCTCGGGGCTGTAGTCACCGCCGAAGGACAGGCCGTCGGTGGGCCAGGGAACGGTGGGGGCAGCGGGCACGACATCTCCTTCGATGGGTGGACCGCACCAGCCTCCCGGTTCTCGGGGGCTTTGTCAACGCGTGTAACTAAGTCGTTCGCCTGCCTCGTTCACTCGCGCCGCCTCGCTCACTCGCGCCGCCTCGCTCACTCGCGCCGCCTCGCTCACTCGCGCCGCCTCGCTCACTCGCCCCGCCTCGCTCACTCGCCCCGCCTCGCTCACTCGCCCCGCCTCGCTCACTCGCCCCGCCTCGCTCACTCGCCGAGGAGGCGGCGGATCGCGAACACCGCGCCGGCTCGTGCCCACTCGGAGAACTCGAACGGCTGCACCTCGATCGCGACGGCTTCGGTGTACGGCGCCAGCGCCCCGCGGAGCGCCTCGTCGACGGACGCTCGGGCCAGGTCGTACACCGGCAGGCCGTCGCCCGTGAGAACGATCGCCGAGGGGTCGGCGATGAGCACGGCACTGGCGAGGACGACCCCGAGCGCACGGCCGGCGTCCTCGAAGGCCCGGATGGCGCGGGCGTCCCCGGACCGGGCGAGCTCGACCACCTCGTCGTACGTCGCCCCCTCGTGCCCGGAGTTCCGGACGATCACGGGACTCGGCAGGTAGCTCGAGGCGCAGCCCGCGTGGCCGATGCCGCAGTCCGGCCCGCCACCGAGCACCGGGAGGTGCCCGATCCGCCCGAGCCGGCCGTGTGCGCCGGTGGAGACCTGCCCGTTCGCGATGAGCCCCAGCCCCAGGCCCTCGCCGACCGTGACGAGCACCATCGACCGCCGTCCGGCACCCGCACCGAGCCAGTGCTCCTTCGCCGTCAGTGCGTGCACGTCGTTCGCGGTGAACACCGTCAGACCCGTGCGCTCCCGGAGCAGGTCGGCGAACGGGACGTCCTGCCACCCGAGGAACTGCGACGACGCGACGATCGACACCCCACCGCGCGACACGACGTCACCCGGGAGGGACACCCCCGTCGCGCAGATCGCCGGGTGCACCGCGCGGAGCCGATCAGCGACGCCCGCCACCTGGTCCGCGAGGTCCTCCGGAGCCGGAGACACGATCGCCTCCTCGTGCAGCGCGAGCACCCGTCCGCCGAGGTCCGTCACGGCGGCGTACACGCGGTCCTTCGTCAGCTTCACGCCGAGGAACTCCCACTCCCCCGCGCTCGTCTGCAGGAGCTCCGACGGACGACCCGTGGCCCCGCGGACGTCCGTCCCGATCTCCACGACCATCCGGTTGGCCACGAGGGTCCGCATGGCGCGCGTGAGGCTGGCCCGTGAGAGCCCGAGCGACCGGGCGATCTCCGCGCGCGAGAGGACACCGTGGATGAGGATCTCCCGCAGCGCCAGGCGGGAGCCCTCGGGCATCGCCGGCCAGGCCTCGGTCATCGTTCCTCCGTCGGCTGATCCTATTGGTTCGGGAACCGGCCCGGAAACGCAGAAAACCCCTGACCACGGATGGTCAGGGGTTCCCTGGTGTTGCAACGTTGAGTCCGGCGGCGTCCTACTCTCCCACAAGGTCCCCCTTGCAGTACCATCGGCGCTGAGAGGCTTAGCTTCCGGGTTCGGAATGTGACCGGGCGTTTCCCTCTCGCTATGACCACCGGAACACCTTCGACCTGATCCGATGAACCAGGAAAGCTGTCCCGGCTCCCCAC
>NZ_FNKG01000003.1:0-431608 GCF_900101675.1 Curtobacterium sp. UNCCL20
GTGGGGAGCCGGGACAGCTTTCCTGGTTCATCGGATCAGGTCGAAGGTGTTCCGGTGGTCATAGCGAGAGGGAAACGCCCGGTCACATTCCGAACCCGGAAGCTAAGCCTCTCAGCGCCGATGGTACTGCAAGGGGGACCTTGTGGGAGAGTAGGACGCCGCCGGACTCAACGTTGCAACACCAGGGAACCCCTGACCATCCGTGGTCAGGGGTTTTCTGCGTTCACCCGGTAGGATCGAGGCGTCATGACTGCGCCATTCACCACTGCCTCCGGCTCCGATGTCCGTGTCCGTTTCTGCCCCAGTCCGACGGGCACGCCGCACGTCGGACTCATCCGCACCGCCCTGTTCAACTGGGCGTACGCGCGGCACACCGGCGGCAAGCTCGTCTTCCGCATCGAGGACACCGACGCCGCTCGTGACAGCGAGGAGTCGTACCAGCAGATCCTCGAGGCACTGCGGTGGCTCAAGCTCGACTGGGACGAGGGCGTCGAGGCCGGGGGACCGCACGGCCCGTACCGGCAGTCGGAGCGCACGGACATCTACCAGGACGTCATCGCGAAGCTCAAGGCCTCCGGGCACATCTACGAATCGTTCGTCACCCCCGAGGAGATGGAGGCGCGCAACACCGCCGCCGGTCGCGATCCGAAGCAGGGGTACGACAACCACGAGCGTGACCTGACCGAGGACGAGCGGCAGGCCTTCCGCGACCAGGGGCGCGAGCCGGCTCTGCGCCTCCGGGTGCCCGACCGCGACCTGAGCTTCGACGACCTCGTGCGCGGGGAGATCACCTTCAAGCAGGGCACCTTCCCGGACTTCGTGGTGGTCCGCCCCAACGGCAAGCCGCTGTACACGTTCACGAACCCGGTCGACGACGCCCTCATGCAGGTGACGCACGTCCTCCGCGGCGAGGATTTGCTGTCGTCCACACCGCGGCAGATCGCCCTCTACGAGGCGCTCTACGAGGTCGGCATCGCAGAGTTCATCCCGGTGTTCGGTCATCTGCCGTACGTGATGGGGGAGGGCAACAAGAAGCTCTCGAAGCGCGACCCCGAGTCGAACCTGTTCCACCACCGTGCCGCCGGCATGATCCCGGAGGGGCTCGTCAACTACCTGGCCCTGCTCGGCTGGTCGATCGGCGCCGACCGCGACGTGTTCTCGATCGATGAGATGGTCGGCGCGTTCGAGGTCTCGGACGTCAACCCGAACCCCGCCCGGTTCGACCACAAGAAGGCCGAGGCGATCAACGGGGACCACATCCGTCTGCTCGACGCCGAGGACTTCCGCGGCCGGCTCGTGCCGTACCTGTCCGAGTTCCTGTCCGACCCGGCGACCCCGGAGCAGCTCGACGTGCTGACCCGGGCTGCGCCGCTCGTGCAGGAGCGCATGCAGCTCCTCGGCGAGGCTCCCGGCATGCTCGGCTTCCTGTTCACGGCCGACGACGACCTCGTGGTCGAGGACGACGCCCTCGCGACGCTCAAGGCCGATGCCGGCGACGTGCTCCGTGCCGGCACCGCGGCGCTCGAGCCGCTCGACACCTGGACGACCGAGGCGATCGAGGGTGCGCTGCGTGCGGCGCTCATCGACGGGCTCGGCCTCAAGCCGCGTCTGGCCTTCGGTCCGCTCCGCGTGGCCGTGTCCGGTCGCCGGGTGAGCCCGCCGCTGTTCGAGTCGATGGAGATCCTCGGGAAGGACTCCACCCTCGCGCGGCTCCGTCGGCTCGCCGACCGCTGACGGACCCCACCGTGGACGCCACACCCCTACCCACCCCACACACCCCTCCCGCTCCCGCCGCCGAGCAGGTCTCCGGCCACGGTACGGGACCGCTGACGGTCGACGTGGTCGTCATCGGCGCGGGTCCGGCCGGGCTGAGCGCCGCGCTCAACCTCGTCCGGGCGAAGCGCACGGTGCTGCTCGTGGACGCGAACCGACCCCGGAACGCCGCGACCCTGCGCTCGCACGGGTTCCTGACCCGCGACGGCATCTCGCCGCTCGAACTCCGGAAGCTCGGACGCGACGAGGTCGAGGGGTACGACGAGGCGACGGTCGTGCAGGCCGTCGTCGACCGGGTGGCGCCGGACGGGGACCGCTGGAGCGTGCACGCAGCGTGGCGGGGGACCGAGGTCGAGGCCTCCGCCCGTGCGGTCGTCGTCGCCACCGGACTGCGCGAGGAGTTCCCGGCGCTGCCGATGCTCCGCGCCTTCTACGGCACGTCGGTGCACAGCTGCGTGGAGTGCGACGCGTACGACAAGGCGGGGGAGCCGCTGGCGTTCATCTGCGAGACGGACGACGTGGTCGACCGCGCGCTGCTCATCGCCTCGTGGACGGACGACCTCGTGGTGTACACGAACGACTCCGGCGTGCTCGACGACGCGGGGCGTGCGCGCCTGGCGTCGGCGGGTGTCCGCGTCGACGAACGGGCCGTGGCGGACCTCGAGGGGGACCGCTCCGGCATGACCGGCGTCCGCCTGGCCGACGGCCACGTGGAGCCCCGGACGGGCGGGTTCGTCCGTCCCCGCTGGCACGCGGACCTCGACTGGCTCCACGTCGAACCGGCGCGCGACGCCGAGGGCCTCGTCGAGGTCGACCGGTGTGGACGGACCTCCGTCCCGGGTGTCTACGCCGTGGGGGACGTGACGCCTCCCGGACCCGAGCAGCTCATCGTGGCCGCGGGGCACGGCGCCGTGACGGCCGCGGCGGTGCACCGGGACCTCGTGGGTGGTCTCACAGACCTCCGGGATGCTGTACAGTAGTTGATCGTGCCCCGGGCAACCGGGACCGAAGGCCTCCGGGCCTTTGGGGTATGGTGTAATTGGCAACACAGCGGTTTCTGGTACCGTCGTTCTTGGTTCGAGTCCAGGTACCCCAGCACTCGAGAAACAGCCCCCGGGATCTCCCGGGGGCTGTTCCCGTTTCCGGCACTCCGGCGAGATCGACACGCCCGGCGGCGCACGGAGTCGATTCGTTGCTCGCCCCCAGCCGATCCCGAGGTTGCGGGGAACCGCACGATGCCGGAGCCGCTCCGGACGCTCTGGGCGCAACCGTGCCGAGCAGCCGGACGCGCACGGCGGACGCGGCCCGCGCCTCCAGGCCCTTGCGGTTCTCCGCACCCCGGGCGACCACCCTCGCCGACCGGCCCCGTGCCGATCTACCGTCGGGGCACCGTCGCAGCTCTGCGGCGGCCCACTGACGAGCACTCGGGGGGTCTTCCGTGACCGCTGCAGAACCGCTGACCACGATCCACCGCTGGCCCCACGACGCTGCCGTGGCCGCCGCCGACGACCATTCCGTCCTGGACCGCTGGGACCGCGTCGTCGCCGCGCACGCCGACGAACCCGCGCTCGCTGGCGACGGCCGTTCGATGACCTTCGCCGAGGCGGACCGGCTCTCGCGGGGACTCGCCGAGGTCCTCGTCGAGGAACTCCTGCCGGACGACCGGAGCGGGGCCGGCGTCGGGACGGTGCCCGGGGGCGCCTCGAAGCCGATCGGGATCATGGCCGGGCAGACCACCGAAGCGGTCGTCGGGATCCTCGCCCTCGTCCGTGCCGGGCGCACCCTCGTCGTGCTCGACGACCACCTGCCGCCGGCCCGACTCGGGCACGTCGTGCAGCTCGCGGGTGTCGACGAGGTCATCGCTGACGCCGACCGCACCGCCGGTGCCGAGGCCGTCCTGGCGGAGACCGGGGGTCGGGTCCACGACCTGGCGGCGCTGCTCGAGCGTGCCGAGCGGACCGCCACCGGGGCCGGCGCAGCGACGACCGCCGGCGCCGCGACGACCGCGGGCAGCGCGACGACCGCGGGCGCAGCGACGACCCCGGGCGCAGCGACGACCGCGGGCAACGCGACGACCGGCGCCGCGCGGCGACCCGGCGACGGCGACCCGCTCGTGATCGTGTTCACCTCGGGGTCGACGGGCCTGCCGAAGGGCGTCGTGATGACCCACCGGCAGCAGCTCGAGAACACCGAGCAGGACGCCGTCGCGATCGGGCTCGCGCCGGGGGACCGGCTCGGCCTCGCGGTGCCGCTGTCCTTCGCCGCCGGGTTCCTGTTCACCTTCAGCGCGCTGCTGAACGGCGCGGTCATCGTCCTCACCGAGCCGCGTGAGCTCGGGGTCGACCGGCTCGTCCGCCGGCTCCACGACGAGGGCGTCACGTCGCTCGTCTGCACCCCGCACCTGCTCCGCTCGATCGTGGACGCGCAGGACGCCCCGGAGAAGGCGGCCGCGCGGGCGACCGGCACCCGGGTCCTCGGCGACCTCCGGTTCCTGATGACCGTCGGCGAGCCGGTCACCGGCACCGACGTCATCGCCGCGCGACCGCACCTCGGCACAGCGACGACGATCTGGAACGGTTTCGGCGCGAGCGAGATGGGCTGCGTCGCGTACGCGTCGGTCACACCCGCCGACCCGGTCCCCACCGGCGTCGTGCCGGCCGGCTGGCCGCTGCACCACAAGTCGGTCCGGGTCATCCGCGAGGACGGCTCCCCGGCTGCACCGGGGGAGACCGGCGAACTCGTCGTGGTGTCACGCGGGCTCACCGCCGGCTACTGGGGCGCCCCGGACAAGACCGCCGAGCACATGATCCCCTCGGACGACCCGGACGCGGTCCCCGCCTGGCGGCAGGGCGACCTGGCCCGGTTCGAGCCGGACGGCACGCTCGTCCTGCTCGGCCGATCCGACGACGCCGTGAAGGTCCGCGGGTACCTGGTGGAACCGAGCGAGGTCGAGGCGGCGCTCCGTGCGCTGCCCGAGGTCCACGACGCCGTCGTCACCGCGCTCGTCGCCCCGCCCGCCGTCACCCGCCTCGTCGCGTACGTCGTCGGTCGCCCCGGTCGCCGCACCCCGGCGCCCGCAGCCATCCGCCGCGCGCTGCGCGTCACGCTGCCGGAGTACATGGTGCCGGCGTCGATCGTGCCGATGGCCCAGCTGCCGCGGAACGAACGCGGCAAGGTGGCGCGTGCCGAGCTGCCCGGCGCCCCGAGCGTCGAGGCGGAGATGACCGAGGGCGAGTACGACCAGTGGGAGCTCGTCGTCGGGCAGATCTGGGCCGAGGTCCTCGGGCTGCGGGGTGTTCACCTCGACGAGGACTTCTCGGCCCTCGGCGGTGACTCGCTGACCGCGGAGGAGATGCTCGCGATCGTGCACCAGCGCCTCGGCGTCGACCTGCGCGGCTCCGACGTCCTCGAGCACCCGACCCTCCGCGCGTTCGCCCGGCGGGTCCGCTCCGGCACGAGCGCCCTGCCGAGCCACCCGGACGTCGTGAAGGTCTCCGAGGCCCGCGAGTCCGGCAACGCACCGGTGTTCTGCTTCGCGGGAGCCGGTGCCCTCGCACTGACCTTCCTGCCGCTGTCCCGCTACCTGCCGGACCGCGACGTGTACGCCTTCCAGCAGCACGCCCTCGAACACCGCGGGCTGCCGGACTGGTCGGTCGAGCGCATCGCCCGCCGCTACCTGGCACTCATGCGCATCGTGCAGCCCCGTGGCCCCTACGTGCTCGTCGGGCACTCCCTCGGCGGGCTCGTCGCCCTCGAGGTCGCCCGGCTCCTCACCGAGAGCGGCGAGCAGGTCGAGCACGTCGCCCTGCTCGACACCTACCTGCCGCGCACGAAGTCGGAGCAGGCGCGCCTGCACTTCGGCCGGATGGCGCCGAAGGAGTCGGCCAACCCGACCGTGCGCGCCGTCCGGAAGAGCGTCGACCGGCTGGCGCGTCGCGTGATGCCGGCGGGCGTGCCCTACGGGCAGCAGGCCGCGAAGCGGTTCCGTGCGTACACGGTCGGCGTGCTGCGGTACAGCGGGCAGAAGGGCTTCGACGCCTTCTTCGACCAGGCCGAGATCATGACGCGGCGGCACGACCCGACGCCGTTCGCCGGCTCGTCGACGTACGTCGTCGCGGACGGGAACCCGGACGCCGAGGGCTGGTCGGCGTACCTCCGCGGGGACAACCGCACCATCCGGATCGCTGCGGAGCACACGTCGCTCCTCCGCGAGCCGCACGTCGCGCAGCTCGCAGCGGAGCTGCGCGCCGCCCTCGCCCCGGAGGCCGCCCCCACCGAGTGAGACGGGGGTCCGACCGGACCGGACGACGGCCTGGAGGCGCGGTGCCAGCCGGCACCGCGCCTCCAGGCCGTCGTCGCGTGCGTCCTCGGGCCGCACCCGCTGCACCGTTGCGGGTTTCCGTATCCACGCCCGGGGGTCCGCAAGGGACCGCACACCGCATTGACCCCCACCCCGCCCCCAGCGAGGGTTGGTCCGCGGGGAGAGACGTACCCACTCGACCCGCACCCGGTGGCGTCGTACCCGCGCCCCGCCGGCACCCGTGACCGGCGTACCCCGTCGCCACGGTCCGCACCGGGGTTCTGCCGGACCTCCGAGCGACCCGAACGCACCCTGAACCCGACAGGAGCACCATGTCCGTCACCACCGTCCGACCGAGGGACCCGAGGGTCTCCGTCGTCATCCCGGCCCGCAACGAGGCCCGGAACCTGGAGATCATCCTCCCGAAGCTGCCGCCCGTGTACGAGGTCATCCTCGTGGACGGCCACTCCGTCGACGACACCGTGGCCACGGCCCAGCGGCTCCTCCCCGACATCCGCGTCGTGCACCAGACCCGGAAGGGCAAGGGCAACGCGCTCGCCTGCGGCTTCGAGGCCGTCACCGGCGACGTCGTCGTCATGTTCGACGCGGACTGCTCCGCCGACCCGGACGAGATCCCGCGCTTCGTGCAGGCGCTCGTCGACGGCGCCGACGTCGCGAAGGGCACCCGCTACGCCCACGGCGGCGGGAGCGACGACATCACGATCCTCCGCAACCTCGGCAACCGCGGCCTGAACGTGCTCTGCAACGTCATCCTCGGCACCCGGTACAGCGACCTCTGCTACGGCTACAACGCCTTCTGGGCGGACGTCCTGCCGAAGATCGGGCTGCTCTCCTCGACGCTGCCCCGTCCGGCCGACGGCTCGATGCTGTGGGGCGACGGGTTCGAGATCGAGACCGTGCTCACCTGCCGTTGGTCGGCGGCCGAGCTCGCCATCGAGGAGGTCCCGAGCCACGAGAAGCTCCGCGTGCACGGCCAGAGCAACCTCAACGCCGTCACCGACGGGATCCGGGTGCTGAAGTCGATCATGCACGAGCGTCGTCGTGCCGCACAGGGCCGTGCTCGTGCGCGCGTCGCCACGATGTCCGGCGGGGGGACCGCGCTGTCCGGCGGGGTCGCCGCCGCACCGATCGCCGGGTCCCCGGTGTCGCCGGTGACGGGTTCGCCGGTGACGGGTTCGCACGTGTCCGGTGGACCGGTGGCCGCGTCGACGCCCGTGGCCGCGTCGTCGCCCGTTGCCGCGTCGACGGTGCCCGCGCTCGAGGGGGACGCCGCGTGACGAGTGTCGCCGTCGTGATCTGCGCGTACACGCAGCAGCGATGGGGTGACCTGCAGGACAGCGTCGAGTCCGCCAAACGCCAGCCGGAGGCCCCGGAGGTGGTCGTGGTCATCGACCACGAGCCCGAGCTCTTCGCCCGTGCCGCCGCCCGCTGGCCGGAACTGCGCGTCGTCGAGAACAGCGAGGACCGCGGCCTGTCCGGAGCGCGGAACACCGGGGTCGCCCTGACCGAGGCCGACGTCGTCGCGTTCCTCGACGACGACGCCACCGCGGACGAGGACTGGCTCGGCCACATGCTCACCGCGCTCGAGGACCCCGACGTCATGGGCGTCGGAGGCCGAGCCACGCCGTCGTGGCCGGACGCCACCGGAGCGGGTCCGTACACGGACGAGCTGCTCTGGATCGTCGGCTGCAGCTACCGCGGCCTGCCCGAGACCGCGGGCGACGTCCGCAACGTCATCGGGTCGAGCATGGCGTTCCGGCGCGAGGCCATCCTGCTCGCCGGTGGGTTCCGCTCCGGGATCGGCCGGGTCGGCAACCAGCCGCTCGGCTGCGAGGAGACCGAGATGTGCATCCGGATCGCCCAGGCGCGTCCGGGCGCGCGGATCCGGCACGAACCCCGCTCGAACGTCTCGCACCGGGTCTCCCCGGACCGCGTGACCATGCGGTACCTCCGTCGCCGCAGCTACTACGAGGGCATCTCGAAGGCCGTGCTGAGCCGGCGCGTCGGCACCGGCGACTCGCTCTCGAGCGAACAGACCTACCTGACGAAGGTGCTGCCCGGCGCCCTGGTGCGCGAGCTCCGTGCGGTCGGGCGTGGCGGCGGGAAGCACGCCGTCGCGATCGTCGTGTCCGTGGTGTCGACGATCACCGGCTACGCGGTGGGACGCCTGCTCGGCAGCGTCGTCGTCACCGCCCCGGCGGACCGCGTCGCACGTCGTCCGGTGGTGACACCGTGACCCGCGCGACCCTGGCGATGGTCGTCTCGCCGATCGTCACCGGCCCCCTCGCCCCGACGTGGGACGGGGCCCTGTGGGTCGGCGAGATCGACCGCGCCGACGTGCACGCGTCCAGCCACCGCGAGGTCATCGCACTCGCGGGCGCCGAGGGGTACCGGCGGGCCCGGCTGCTGGTCCGCGACCACGGCGAGCCGCTCGGGTTCGTCG
The DNA here is from genome assembly GCF_900101675.1 of Curtobacterium sp. UNCCL20. Lineage (GTDB taxonomy): Bacteria > Actinomycetota > Actinomycetes > Actinomycetales > Microbacteriaceae > Curtobacterium. The sequence continues at coordinate 8,538 of NZ_FNKG01000003.1, forward strand.
AGGCGGAGATCACCGACCGGCGCCGCATCGGTCCGACGATCGACGTCCGCACCCTCCAGCGAGCGATCCGGCCGATGCCGGCACCCGAGCGACGGCCGGCAGCAGGTCAGGACCTGCCGTCCGTCACCGTGGTGCTCTGCACCGACGGCGCTGCGGGGGAGACGATGCGCTCGGTGCTCGCGAACGGGCACCCGTCGTTCGACGTCATCGTGGTGTCGCGCGCGGCCGACGAGGCCGTCCCGACCACCGTGCTGATCGGCGGTCGCGCGGTCACGACGATCGCGGCTCCCGCCGGCGGTCTGGCCGCAGCGCGGAACGCGGGACTCCTCGCCGCGACCGGGGACGTCGTCGCGTTCGTCGACGAGGGCGCCGTGGTGGACGCCGGCTGGCTCGAGGCGCTCGCGTCCGCGTTCGTCGCCGACCGCGACGTCGCGTGCGTCACCGGCCTGGTGCCGACCGCCGAGCTGCGCACCCCCGCGCAGCGCTGGCGCGACGACCGCACCGTCACCGCTCGGACCGTCCGTCGTCGCGTGCACCGCCTCGCCGACGACGAGTCGGAGTACGACGGATCAGCCCGTCACCCCTTCGCCGCCGCCGAGTACGGCAGCGGCGCCAACCTCGCCGTGCACCGGGCCACCGCGCTCGGGATCGGCGGCTTCGACACCGCGTTCGGACGCGGCACCCGGGTCGGCGGTGGCGACGACCTCGACCTCTTCACACGACTGCTCGTCGCCGGATCCGCGATCGCCGTCGAACCCGCCGCGATCGCGTGGCAGCGGACCCCGGACGACGTCGCGTCGCTCCGGGCCGCCGCCGCCGCACACGGCCACGGACTCGGAGCCTGGATGACCAAGAACGCCCTCGACCGCGACACGCTCGCCGCCACGGTCGACGCCCTCCCCGATGCCGCCAGTGCGTTCGCACGGCTCGGCCTCGAGCAGGGTGACCCCGCCGCCGACATCGACCGGGACGGCACGGACCACGCAGCGTCGGAACGCACCGCCTCGGGTGAACTCGGTCCGTCGGCGTCCGAGGGGACCGACGCCGTGTCGACGGAGTTCGCCGTCACCGCCCACCGTCTGCGCGGGGTCGAGCGCCGCTCGGTCCTGACCGCACCCGCCCTGGCGCTCCGGGAGCGCCTCGGCGGCGCCGGCACGATCGACCGGACCGAACGCGGACGTCACGAGCTCCAGCGCGGCCTCGACACCGCCGGACCGACCCGCTCGAGCACGCCGGGCGCGATGGGTCCGGTCGCACGCCTCGTCGCCGCCGGGCTGCCCGTGGCGACGCTCGTCGTCGCGGCGCTCGGCGTCGCCCTCGGGCTGCCGGTGCTCCGGGCGAGCGCGATCGGCGTGTTCCTCTTCGCCCTCCTCGGCGTCGCACCGCTGCTGCTCGTCCGCCCGATGCCGCTCGCCCGGTTCGCGGTCCTCGCGGTCACCGGCTCGCTGGTCGGCACCATCGCCATCGGGTACACGATGGCCACGTTCCACATCTGGGCGCCGACGGTGCCGTTCGTCGCGGTCGTCGTGCTCACCGCCGCCGCCGTGACGGTCACCGTGCCCCGCGACCTCGCCGAGCTGCGCCGCGTCCGGCTGGTGCGCCCCGCCGTGGCATGGCGCTGGGACACCACCGCCACGGTGACCGCGATGTCGATCGGCGGGCTCCTCGTCGTCGTCGGCGCCGCCCTCACCCACATCGGCGACCCGGTCCCCGCGGGGCTCTTCGGCTCGCTCGGCCCCGGCCTCGTCATCGGCCTCGCCGTGGTCGTCACGGCAGCCGTCGTCGCGCTGGTCCGCGGTCGCGGGCTCGCCGTCCCCGTGGTCGTGCTCGGCGGCGTGATCCAGCTGGCGCAGGCCATCACGTACGGCGTCCCGACCGTGATGGCGGCGGCGCGGCACATCGGCGTCCTGGAGTACATCCGCACCTACGGCGGCACCAACCCCGCCGCGGACATCTTCCAGACCTGGTCGGGCTTGTTCGCCGGCGGAGCCTGGGTCGCCGACGTCGGCGGGATCGCGAACGCGATGCTCATCGCCGCGTGGGTGCCCGTGCTGCTCGCGTTCTCCACCACGATCGCCGTGGGCGTGCTCGCGGCCCACTGGCTGCCGGGCGACCGTCGGCCGTGGATCGCGGCGTTCCTCACCGCGATGACCGCCTCGCTCAACACGACGTACTTCTCGCCGCAGTCGACGGGGATCCTGCTGTCCATCGCGATCCTCGTGCTCGCGACCGGGCAGCTGCGGACGACCGGCGCGCTGCCGGGGCTCGGGTCGGCGTCGGCGTCGGCGTCGGCGTCGGCGTCGGGTTCGGCGTCGCCGACGCCCAAGCCGCGCGCCCGTCGCGTCGGTCTCTCGCGGCTCGTCGCGATCGCCGGCATCAGCATCGTGCTCGCCGTGACGCACCAGATCTCGCCCTACCTCACGGTCGCCGCGCTGACGGTGCTCGTCGTCTTCAAGCTCACCCGGCCGTGGTGGCTGCCCGCCGTGGTCCTCGTGCCCGCCGTGGTGTTCGCCGTGATGAACGGCAGCGTCCTCGACCGGTTCCTGTCGCTCGCCGCGGTCGGACGGGTGCTCGACAACGTGCAGCCGCCGTCGCACGACATGACGGTCCTGCCGAAGCCGCTCGTCACCGGGCTCGCGTTCGACGTGCCGGCGGCCGCGCTCGTCCTGGTCGGACTCGTCGCGCTCCTGACCGTGCTGCTCCGCCGCGACCGGGTGCACTGGGCGCTCCTCGTCGCGGCCGGCAGTCCGGTCTCGCTGCTCGTCGCCACGAACTACGGCCAGGAGGGCATCTTCCGCGTCGTCCTGTTCGCCACCCCGTGGCTCGCCGTCCTCGCCGCGGCGCTGCCGATGCCGACCGGCCGTCTCGCCTGGGCGGGCTCCGTCGTCCGCACCGTGATGCGTCCCACGGCCGTCCGCTTCGCCGTCGCCGGGCTGGCGATCACCGCGTTCGTCGCGATCGGGGCGTTCGGGCAGACCGCGCTGGACTGGAACCGCGTGATGACCAGGAGCCAGTCCGAGGCGACGCAGCTGTACGACCGCACCGCGCCGAAGGGGTCGATCATGCTCCTCACCGGTTCCGCCAACGCCGTGCCGAGCAACACCGGCGCGCGCTACTTCGACGTCTCGTACCTGACCCGCGAAGCCCTCGGCCCCTACCCCGACCCCACCGGCGGCTACGACGCCGAGACCGACGTCTCCGACATGACGCGCGGGCTGGTCGAGAACTGGTCCGCCACGAAGTACTACGCGCTCGTCGCCGAGCCGTTCGGCGCCTACGACGCCCGCTACGGGTACCAGAGCGATGCCGACTACCAGCAGCTCGCGACCGCGATGGCGTCGTCGCCGTACTGGAAGCGGATCTGGTCCTCGGGCACCACGGCGATGTACGAGCTCACCCCGGAAGGACTCCGTCATGCGACCACATGACCCCAGTCGGCCACGGCGGACACGGCGCACGATCGCCGTGTCCGCCGCGGCCGTGTTCGCGACCATCGCGGCGGTCCTCGTCGGACCGAACCTCGTCGTGTCGGCTGCACAGGCCGCCACGACGGCGGACTGCAGCGCCGGGCGGGTGCTCAACGTCGTCGCGCACCCCGACGACGACCTGCTCTTCCAGGGGACCGCGCTCCGGAAGGACATCGACGCGGGACGCTGTGTGCGCTCCGTGGTCCTCACCGCCGGGGACGCCGGGTACGACCCCTCGTACTGGCAGAGCCGGCAGACCGGGCTGCAGGCCGCCTACGCGAAGATCGCGGGCGTCGCATCGACGTGGACGACGAGTTCGCTCGTCATCGCGGGACACACCCTGCACGCCACCACCCTGACCACCGACCCCAAGGTGAGCATGGTGTTCCTCGAGCTGCCGGACGGCAACGTCGAGGGCAACGGCTTCTGGGCCGACGGCTACCAGAGCCTCCAGCGGCTCTACACCGGTGACACCAGCACGATCAGCACGGTCTCCGGCGCGTACCACAGCGAGACGTACACGCTGGCTCAGCTCACGGCCACCCTGCTCGGCATCGTGCGGGACTACGCCCCGACCGACATCCACACGCTCGACTACGGCGGCTCCTACGGCGACGGCGACCACAGCGACCACCACACCGTCGCGTACCTGACGAACGAGGTGCAGACGCAGTACAGCGGCAGCCACTCCTTCGCCGGGTACATGGGGTACCCGATCGCGGATCGGCCGTCGAACCTGACCGCCGCCCAGACGAGCGCGAAGGCCGACGCGTTCTACACGTACGCGGCCCAGGACCCCCTGACCTGTGCCTCGGCCGACGCGTGCGCGAGCCGCCCGGAGTCGTCGTGGCTCAGCCGGCAGTACACCGTCGGGTCGACGGTACCGACCCAGCCGACCGACCCGAACCGGGTCGACGTGACGGGCGGCGCGACGGTGACCGCCAGCGCCGAGAACCCGGCCGACGGCCAGACCGCGCAGAAGGCCGTCGACGGGGTCGTCAGCGGCTACCCGGACGCACCGACCGCCGAGTGGGTGGCACCGTCCGGTCGTGCCGGCACCTGGATCCAGCTGAACTGGTCCGGTGGGACCACGCTCTCCGAGATCGACCTGGCAGACCGGCCGAACGCCGCGGACCAGGTCACCGGCGGGACGCTCACCTTCTCCGACGGCTCGAGCGTCGCGGTGCCGTCGCTGCCGAACGGCGGCGCACTGCAGCCCGTCACGTTCAGCGCCCGCCAGGCCACCTGGGTCCGGTTCACGGTGACGTCGGTGAGCGGGTCGACCGAGAACACCGGGCTCGCCGAGATCCGCACCTTCGGGCCGGCCGGCACCACACCGCCGACGACGACACCGCCGACGACGACCCGCACCGACGTGACGAGCGGCGCCGCGGTGTCGGCGAGCGCGGAGAACGCGGCCGACGGGCAGACGGCGGTGAAGGCCGTCGACGGTGTCGTCAGCGGCTACCCGGCCAACCCGAGCGCCGAGTGGGTCGCACCCGGCGGGCGGTCGGGGACGTGGATCCAGCTGACCTGGCCCTCGTCGACGACGCTGACCGAGATCGACCTGGCGGACCGGCCCAACACCACCGACCAGGTCACGGGCGGGAAGCTGACGTTCTCGGACGGTTCGAGCGTGACGGTGCCGTCGCTGGCGAACACCGGGACGCTGCAGGCCGTGACGTTCAGCTCGCGGAAGGTCACCTGGGCCCGGTTCACCGTGACGTCGGTGAGCAGTGGGACGCAGAACGCCGGGCTCGCCGAGATCCGGGCGTTCGGGACGGCCGGCAGCACGACGCCGACGCCGACGCCGACGCCGACGCCGACTCCGACGCCGACTCCGACGCCGACGCCGACGCCGACTCCGACGCCGACGCCCACGCCGACGCCGACGCCGACGCCGACGCCGACGCCGACTCCGACCCCGACCCCGACGCCCACGCCGACCCCGACGCCCACGCCCACGCTGTCCGACGTCACCGCGGCCGCGAAGGCGACCGCGAGCAATGACAACCCGGCGGACGGCCAGACCGTCGCGAAGGCGGTCGACGGCGTGGTCTCCGGCTACCCGGCGAACCCGTCCGCCGAGTGGGTCGCACCGGCGGGCCGGACCGGCGTGTGGATCCAGCTCGACTGGACGAGTGCGGTGGCCCTCCAGCGGATCGTCCTGTACGACCGACCGAACAGCGCCGACCAGATCACGGGCGGCACGCTGACGTTCTCGGACGGCACGAAGGTGACCGTCGGATCGCTCCCGAACGACGGGACCGCGAAGACGATCGACTTCACCGCGCGGAAGGTCACGTGGGTCCGCTTCACCACGACCACCGTCTCGAAGACCACGGTGAACGCCGGCCTCTCGGAGGTGCGCGCGTGGACGACGAGCTGAGCCCGTCCCTCTCGGGCGACGCCGCTTCGGCACACGGAGCGGCCCCGGCGCACGGCGCCGGGGTCGCCCGGCACGGCGGACCCGTCCGACGTGCCGGCCGTCGCATCGCGCTCGCTGCGGGCGCCCTGGTGATCGCCGCGGGTGCGGTCGCGGCCACGAACGCCGTCCCACCGCCGGACGCCGTCGACCCGAGCGGTGTGACCATGCCGACGAGCGACGGCGGCGGGTGGGAGCGCGCCTTCTCGGAGGACTTCGCCGAGAGCACCCCGACGGGGCAGTTCGAGTCGCAGTACGCCGACCGGTTCTCCGTCTACCACGGCTTCGCCGACACCGCGGGGACGGGCAGGTACCAGGCCTCGACCCTCACGGCGCACGACGGTGTCCTCGACATGCGGCTCCGGACCACGGAGGACGGCACGCCGCTCGCCGGTGGCGTGGTGCCGCTCGTCGACGGGCAGTGGGGCGGGCAGACCGCCGGCCGCTACAGCATCCGGATGAAGAGCGACGAGGTCGACGGGTACGGGGTCGCGGTGCTGCTCTGGAGTGACGAGAACGTCTGGGCGGACGGCGAGGTCGACTTCCCGGAGGGCGCGCTCGGCGCCCCCGCGTTCCTCAACGTCCACTGCCTGCAGGACCCGGCGGAGAAGTGCGTGCAGCACGAGACCGACGCGTCGCTCGCGGACTGGCACACCTACACGATCGAGTGGACGCCGGTCCGGATGTCGTTCCTCGTCGACGGGAAGGTGATCGGCACGACCACCGAGAGCATCCCCGTCTCGCGCATGCACCTCGTCGTGCAGGCCGGGTCGAACGACGGCCGGCCGCCGCGGGACGCCGACGGGTCGCTGCTCATCGACTGGATGACCATCGACGTGCCGGCCGACGGCGCTGAGCCCCCGGCGACCCTGCCGTCCGACGGTGCCACGGCGCCCGCGGAGGGCACCTGGACACCGGACAGCCCGGGGAACTGAGCGGGGAGCGGAGCCGACATAGGGAGCGCGCGCCGGTCAGCGGCGCGCGTGCTCCTCGAGCGCCCGCAGGAGGGCGTCGACGTGCGGTGCCCGTCCGTACCGTTCCTGCACCCAGGTGCGCCCGCGAGCGCCGAGGGAGGGGTCGAGCACGGCTTCCTCGAGCGTGTCGAGCACCTTCTCGGCCAGCGCGTCGGTGTCCTCCGGGTCGACGGTGAAGCGGGTCCACTCGTCGGCGAGGATCTCGCCGGTGCCGCCGGACGCCGCAGCGACCACGGCGCGGCCGGCCGACATCGCCTCGACCACGACACGACCGAAGCCCTCCGGCTCGATCGACGGCGCCACCACCAGGTCGGCGGCGTGCAACAGGGGGACGACGTCGTCCCGCTCGGGAGCGACGAGGACGGACCCCTCGGGGAGCGCGGCGATCGCGCGCTGCACGGCGTCAGCCTCGTCCGGGTAGAGCGCACCGGCGAGCACGAGGAGCGGCGCCCGTCGCGGGGAACCGGCCACCGGGGGAACGGTGTGGGGGAGGCGGGCGTCGGCCGTCGCGAGGACGCGACCCCATGCCTCCAGGAGTGCGAGGACCCCCTTCGACCGCGAGAGGCGGCCGTAGTAGAGGACCGTCGGAGTGGCGTCGTCGATGCCGAGCGCGACCCGCGCCTCGTGGACCGTCGCCGGCGTCGCCGGCGGGAACGCGTCGGTGTCGACGCCGTTGGGGACGACGGTGATGCGGTCGGTGGGTGCGCCGGCGTCCGCCCAGGCCGCGGCCATCGCGTGCGACACGGCGAAGAACTGCGTCCGACCGCCGGCGATCGGGCCGAGACGGGCGTAGTTCGGGGCGTGGTGGAGGTGCACCGCCAGGGGGACGCCGGACACCATCGAGACGACGCGGCCGAACGGCAGGTACTCGGGACGGTTCAGCCAGAGCACGTCGAGGTGGGAGCGACGGAGCCGGAGCCCTTCGCGGGCGAAGCGCCAGGCGTCGCGGAGGGCGGTGCGGAGCCCGAAGCGGTAGTCCGCCATCGGCACCAGCGGGACGCCCATCTCCTCGAACGGCTCGTGGCCCTCACCCGCGCGCGGCACGCCCGCCTCGCGGTACCAGACCTCCACGTCGTGGCCGGCGGCGACGAGCTCGCGGGTGTCCTCGAGGACGCAGCGCTCGAGTCCGCCGGTGATCGCGAGGCCCGCGGTCATCACCCCGACGCGGAGTGGCCGCGTGCGGTCGGACGGACGACCTCTCCTGGTCACGACGACCCTCCCCGTGCGGCTCGCAGGCGGCGGAGGAACCACGGCATGCACGCGAGGACCCCCGCGACCCGGAACCAGTTCCACAGGGTGTCCTGCGGCACGAACAACGACGCGCCGGCGACGACCAGCGCGGCGGCCACCGGCAGGATGATGCGGAGGCCCGGCCCACGCCACTCCCGACGGTCGGACAGCGCGAACAGCTGCATGGCGGCCAGTACGACGTAAGCGACGACCGTGGAGACCGCCGCACCCGCGATGCCGAGGACCGGCACGAGCAGCAGGTTCGCCCCGATGTTGACCGCACCCGCGATCGCGGCGATCACACCGACCGCGACCCCACGTCGTTTGATCAGGAGCAGTCGGCCGGTCGCACCGCTCGCCACCACCGGGAAGGCGGTGACCGCGACGATGAACACCACGACGGTGAGCTCGTGCACGCGGTACGACGCCGGGGCGAGGATCGGCAGTGCGACCGGGGACACCAGCGTCACGGCGAGGAGGACCGGACCGAGCATCCGGTACAACTCGTTGCGCGAGTGCATCGCCAGCTCGCGGCGGGCGACGGCGTCCCGGAGCGCAGCGAAGTGCGGCGCCCACGCCTGGTTCGTGAAGCTCAGGAGCAGGATGACCGCGGAACCGACGACGTAGGCGATCTGGTAGCGCGCGACCTCCTCCGGGCCGAGGAGGCGCTGCACGACGACGCGGTCACCGGCGTTGAGCACGAAGTAGGACAGGTTCCCGAGGGCGATCGGGATGCCGAGCTTGAACGCCCGGGCCGTGGTGGCACCGTCGAACAGACCGGCGAGGCGCGGGCGGGTGGCGGCGATCCCGATGACCATCGCCACGCCCTGCGCGACCACGCCGCCCCAGGCGTACGTGGTGGCGTCGGCGTGCACCAGCGTCAGCAGCCCGAGACCGATGATCGAGCCGCCGATCGAGGACAGCAGGCTCGTCACCGCGAAGACCTTGATTCGGTCCTGGGCGACGAGGAGTGCGAGGGAGATCTGCACGATCGCCGCCGGGCCGGTCCAGAGCACCGCGACGAGGAGGAGCGGGTGCTCGCCGACGAAGCCGGCGGCGTCGCCCCAGACCGGGATCGTGGTGAGCGCGATGACGGTGATGATGCTCGCCGTGATCATCCCGACGGCGAGCAGCCCGCGGGCTCGGGTGTCGTTGCCGTCCTCCGCACGCTGCAGGACCGAGGCCTGGTCGATGCCGGCCACCGCCAGGACCACGAGCGCCTGGTACAGCGCGATGGCCGAGGCGAGGACACCGAACTCCGCCGGGGGCATGAGGTGCGCGAGGACGGGGGAGATGAGCGACGAGACGACGAGCTGCATCGACCAGACGACGACGTACAGCAGACCACGGCCGAACAGGACCGAGGCGCCCTTGCGGACGGCGACGCTGCCGGTGTCCAGGGACTCGGGGACGGGGGCGGCGGACGGGTCGATGCCGACCTCGAGCGCGTCGGCGGCGGCGAACGTCGGGTCGGCTGCACCGAACGCGGGGTCGGCGGCGGTGAACGTCCGGTCGGCGGCGAGCGCGTCGGCCTCCCGGGCGGCGCGGGCCTCGCGCCGGGTCTGCGGGACGGTCACGGTGCGACCACCCCCGGAGCGCCGGACGCGACGCCGGACGGCGACACGCCGAGCCGAGCCGAGCCGGACGGCGCCACGCCCTCCCGCAGGCCGAACGCGGCGTCGACCACGTCGAGCAGGTCCGAGCTCCGGTCCGTCGAGAACTTCCGCGCGAACACGTGCGGCACGTCCACGTCCGGCATGGTGCGGCGTTCGAGGAGTGCTCCGGCGTCCGCGGTGGTCAGCCACGGCGGGCTCTTCCGGGCGGTGCCGTCCCACCCGATCCACCACAGCCCGTGCGGCACGTGCTCGTCCGCGAAGCCCGGGGCCAGTGCGGGCGTGCTCAGCACGGACGGCACGAAGGTCTCGTCCGCCACCCAGGTGCGGCGCCAGAACCGGACGAGGTCGGGACGCTCGTCGACGGTGGCGACGACGGCCGCCGCGTGCCGCCGCGCGAGGACCTTGAGCTGCGAACCGCCCGCGAACACGACGTCGCGCGGCACCCGTCGGGGGACCGGCAGGCGCAGCATCTGCTTCCGCCACGCCCAGTGCCGGTACCTGATCCGTGCGACACCGCCGTCCCGGCCCCAGTCGCTGTACGGGAGCGGGTTCGCAGCGATGAACGACTCCTCGGGGTGCGCGGCGAGGAGCGCCCGGATCTCGTCCGGGTGGGCGAGGGGGTAGTCGCTGCCGGTGAGGACGGCGACGTGCGAGACGTCCGTCGTCGCGAGGGCGGTCCGGTACCCCTCGACCTCGGCGGCGACGTTCTCCCACTTCGCCCAGCCGGTCCGGATCCGGGGGAGCAGGCGGACGCGGTCGGGCAGGTCTGCGGTCATCGCCAGGAACACGGACTCCGGCGTGCGCGCGTCGCAGTGCAGGAACACCGGGAACGGGTCGAGCGCCTCGACGAGTCGGCGCACGTGCTGCGGGTCCTCGTGGGCGAGGACGATGCACGCGAGCGGCGCGGGGGAGATGGCCATGGACGCGACGCTAACCGCGCCGTTCCGGGGCGGACAAGGCGGTCACGGGGCCTCTGCGGGGAAGCGGCGGTTTCCCGCACCGAGGGTGTTCCGCGGGCCGTCGTCCGCGCGCTCAGGCCCCGCTGATCAGCGTTTCTTCCGGAACTTCGGGCAGTCGCAGAGTGCGCAGTCGGAACCCGGCCGGTAGTGCTCGTGCGTTTCTCGCACGTGGCCGCAGACGCACGTCACCGTGTCGACCACGAGGACGGTCCGTTCCGAGGGGAGGACGTCGCCGAGCTCGGTCGTGGGGCCCAGCGGCATTCGTCCTCCTCGTGCCCGGCGTGCTGCCGCCGGTTCGTCCCCCGATCCTACGGGGCGACGGGGGTGCGGTGGCGGCAAACCGCAAGAGGGACGACCGTCGCCGCAACCCCGGAGGGCCACCGTTGACCGGTCCGGAACGCCACCGGAGCATCGGAACATGACCGACTACCAGGCCACCACCGCCCGCGTGCTCATGCTCGCACCCGCGATGCCGTCGCCCGACGCCCCCACCTGGGCCGGCGCGGCCTGGGTCGGCGCCGTCGACCGGCAGGAGGCGCTCGCCGCCTCCGCCGTCGAGCTCGCCGGTGCACAGGGGTTCCGCCGGGCACGCCTCCTCGTCCGCGACGGACGTGAGGTCGCGGGCTTCGTCGACGTCGCCGTCGACGCGGGTGGGGACGTGGACCCGGCCGAGCTGGGACGGGCGCTCCGCGAACTGCGCACCACGCGCCTCCCGGCCGCACCCACCGGCGCGCCCGTCGGACTGGTGTCCGTCGTCATCGGCACCCGCGACCGCCCCGAGGACCTGCGCCGCTGCGTCCGCTCCGTGCTGGCGTCCGCCTACGACGACTTCGAGGTCTTCGTCGTCGACAACGCGCCCACCACCTCCGCGACACGCGACGTGGTCGCCGCGATCGGCGACCCGCGTGTGCACTACGTCCTGGAGGCCCGACCCGGCGTCTCACGGGCACGGAACGCCGGTCTCGCCCTCGCGTCAGGAGCCGTGGTCGCCTTCGTCGACGACGACGTGGTCGTCGACCGGCACTGGCTCGCGGCGCTCGCCGACGCGTACGCCCGCGACGCGGACGTCGTCTGCGTGACCGGACTCGTGCCGAGCGGGGAGCTCCGGACCCCCACGCAGCGGTACTTCGACGAGCGTGTGACCTGGGCGCGGAACCTGGAGCGCCGGGTGTTCCGCACCGCGGCGCCCCCGGCGGACCTGCCGCTCTTCCCGTTCTCCGTCGGCGCGTTCGGCACCGGCGCGAACATGTCCCTCCGCCGTTCCGCAGCGATCGAGCTCGGCGGCTTCGACGTCGCCCTCGGCCCGGGCACCCCCGCACGCGCCGGCGAGGACCCGGATCTCTTCACCCGCGTGCTGTTCTCCGGCGGGGCACTCGCCGTGGAACCGTCCGCCGTCGTGTGGCACAAGCACCGCCCCGACCGGGCCGCACTCCGGTCGCAGGCCCTCGGGTACGGGACCGGGCTCGGGGCGTGGGTTGCGAAGCTGATGCTGCAGCCGCGGACCGCGCTCGCCGTGCTGCGGCGGGCGGTCGGTGCGCTGCGGCAGCTCGGTGCGCTCGGGCAGGGCTCTGGCGGGGCCGGTGCGGATCAGGTGTCCGCCGCGGTGGACGTCGTGGGCGGGTGGCCCGTCGACGAGGCGTTCCTCGAGGCGACGGCCGGACTCAAGCGGGTCGAGCTCGTCGCGGCGCTCGGCGGGCCGTGGCGGTACCTGCGGGGGCGGCGCGCGGCGCGGTAGGGCGCCCGCCTTCGGCGCTCGTCGTCGGCGCCGTCGGCGGCGCGCGCGTTCCGTGCGTCGTGTCGGTTGCATGCGTGTGCAAGTGGCGACAAAGCGGCTGTCGTTCGACGCGTGCCGTGTCGCTCGTTGCGCACGCAACTGTTGCGTGTGCAAGTGGCGACAAAGCGGCTGTCGTTCGACGCGTGCGGTGTCGCTCGTTGCGCACGCAACGACCGGACTGGAGGCGCGAGGCGGGCTGGCACCGTGCCTCCAGGCCGTCGGCGCGCGCGTTCCGTGCGTCGTGTCGGTTCCATGCGTGTGCAAGAGGCGACAAAGCGGCTGTCGTTCGACGCGTGCGGTGTCGCTCGTTGCGCACGCAACTGTTGCGGGTGCGCGGAAACGACATCACCGCAGTCGTACGACTGCGGTGATGTCGCAAGCGCCCACAGAAGGCGCCCACGGCAGGCGCCCACGGCCGGCGCCCGCGGCGGCGGCCGCGCGGCGCCGCGCCTCAGGGACGGAAGCGCCCCTCCTCGACGTCGCGCCAGAAGCGGCGGCTCTTGAAGTAGGCGGCGGGACCGGCGGGGAAGCCCCGGAACTCGTGGTACGCCAGGGAGCGGGGGATGCGCGTGGTCGAGGCCTCGGTCATCGTCTCCGGCGCGGCGTCGCGGCGGCCGGCCAGACGGGTGACGAGCTGCTTCGTCTTGATCTTCGCGGCGACGGGCATCAGCCGGGTGAGCGCAGCGAGGTGCCGGCGGTCCTTGAGGATGAGCGCGCACATCAGCGCCGTGAAGCCGACGCCGTTCGAGTGCAGCTGGTGGTGCAGCCCCTCGAGGTCCCGGCGGTGACGGTGGTGCACGACGGCGCGGGGCTCGAAGCCGATGCGCCCGCCACCCCAGAGGATGCCGATGAAGATGTCGAGGTCCTCGCCGCCACGTGCGGGGACGCCGGCACCGAGGGTGTTGTCGAACCCGCCGGCCGCGTCGAACGAGGAGCGGCGGACGGCCCAGTTCGCACCGGCACCGTAGCCGCCGATGCCGTACACGGCGAAGTGCTTCCGGACGGTGCCGTCGGCAGCCACGGCGGAGACTCGGGCGTGCCGCATCGCTCCGGGGACCTCGTCCGGGATGATCGTGACCGGTTCGAACTGGCGCTCGCCGCTGAAGCCGCCGTAGTAGGCCTCGTACCAGATCTGCGCCGGGGTCTCGAGCTCGACGGGCAGGATCATGCCGGTGACCGCGTCGAGGTCGGGCTCGCGGACGAAGCGCGTGCCGATCATCCGGAGCCACTGCGGGTCCACGCGGACGTCGTCGTCGGTGAAGGCGATGACCTCGCCGAGGGCAGCGGCGACGCCGGAGTTCCGGCCGACGGAGCAACCCGGACGGCGTTCGGTGACCAGGCGGACCGAGCGGCCCTCCAGCAGGCCGGGCAGCTCGTCGACCTCGGGCAGCTTCACCCGGTTGTCGACGAGGACGACCTCGTGGCGGGGGTAGTCCAGGTGCTCGAGGACGTCGAGCAGCTTGCCGAGGTCCTCCACCCGGGCGACGATCGTGGACACGACGATCGAGATCATCGGCAGCTGGTCGTCGGGGACCGGTGTCTCCTCGTCGCCCGAGGCCAGTCGTGCGTCGTGCGCGAGCGGTGCGATGGCCCGCTCGGCGTCGGCCGGGTCCTCGGTCAGCAGCACGTCGAGGGTCGTGACCGGGTGCCCGTCGCGGTACCCGACGACGAGCGCGGACGAACCGGTCTCGTCGGCGACGAGCCGCGGCAGCGGAGCGTCCAGGTCGACGCTGACGACCCGGCGCGGGCCGGGCACGGTGACGGAGGGGGTCTGGGTCATGTCCCGGACGCTACGGGGGTGGATCGCGCCGGACAACGGCGTGAGGACGCGGTGGCGGGGTTCGTGCGGGGTTCCGCACGCGCACGACCGAGGGTGAGCGCTCACCCAGCAAGTCAGGGGAACTCCCGAGGTCACACTCAGGTCACGGACTTGATGCAACCGGTTGCAAAAGTCCATCGGCGGGCGTACGTTCCTCCACCAGCAGGCAGCGTCGCCTGCTCCAGGCAGCGAGGTCGTACCCGATCGACGCCTCCTGGTGATCTCGATGAGGAGACAACGCTGTGAAGACAACTCGCGCCAGGGTGCGCTTCGCCTCGGTCGCCGGGGTCGCCGTCATCGGCCTCGTGCTCACCGGCTGCTCGAGCGGCGGGTCCGCGAAGTCGGGCGACGCCCAGAACGGGCAGGACAGCCGCGGCCCGATCACGTACGTGCAGGGCAAGGACAACTCGAACGTCGTCCGACCGCTCATCGCCAAGTGGAACAAGGCCCACTCCGACGAGAAGGTCACCTTCAAGGAACAGTCCGACCAGGCCGACCAGCAGCACGACGACCTCGTGCAGCACTTCCAGGCGAAGGACGAGAACTACGACGTGGTCGACGTCGACGTCGTGTGGACCGCCGAGTTCGCCGCCAAGGGCTGGCTGACGCCGCTCACCGGCAAGATGAAGCTCGACACGTCGAAGCTCCTGCCGGCCACGGTGAAGACGGCGACCTACAACAACACGCTCTACGCCGCACCGCAGACCTCCGACGGCGCGCTGCTCTACTACCGCAAGGACCTCGTCAAGACGCCCCCGACCACGTGGGCCGACATGATGAAGGACTGCGACATCGCGAAGCAGGCCGGCATCGGCTGCTACGCCGGACAGTTCGCGAAGTACGAGGGCCTGACGGTGAACGCCTCCGAGGCGATCAACGGCTCCGGCGGTTCGGTCCTCAGCAAGAGCGGGACCCCGGACGTCGACACCAGCGACGCGAAGGCCGGGCTCGAGAACCTGGTCGCCGCGTTCAAGGACGGGAACATCCCGGCCGAGGCGATCACGTACCAGGAGGAGCAGGGCCGCACGGCGTTCGAGAGCGGCAAGCTGCTGTTCCTCCGCAACTGGCCGTACGTCTACAACCTCGCGAAGACGGACGGTTCCAGCAAGGTGAAGGACACCTTCGGCATCGCCCCCATCCCGGGTGCGGACGGCACCGGTGCCTCGACGCTCGGCGGCCACAACGCCGCGATCAGCGTGTACTCGAAGCACAAGGCGACGGCGCACGACTTCCTGGAGTTCCTCGAGTCGAACGAGACGCAGAAGTTCTTCGCGACGCAGGGCTCGCTGGCCCCGGTCGTCGGTGACCTCTACACCGACTCCGAGCTCACGGCCAAGCTGCCGTACCTGCCGACGCTGCTCGAGTCGATCAAGTCGGCCGAGCCCCGTCCGGTCACGCCGTTCTACCCGGCCGTGACCAAGGCCATCCAGGACAACACGTACGCCGCTCTGAAGGGATCGAAGAGCGTCGACGAAGCCCTGAAGGACATGCAGGCGGCTCTCAAGACGGCCACCAGCAGCGGGAGCTAGCGACCGCGAGCACGCGGCGTTCGCCGCATCGGACTGGAGGCGCGGGTCGACACCGCCCCGCGCCTCTCCCCACCGGCACGGCCTGGCCGCCGCTTCGCGGCGGCCAGGAACCGGCGGTGGGGCCCCGTCCTCCCCATCCTGCGTTCCGACACCCCGGCAAGGAGGCCGTCACGTGTCAGCAGCAACCGAGATCCCCGCCGCCATCCCGAATCCCCAGGGGATGGAACCCAAGCGCCAGCGGCGCAAGGGCGGACTCAACGCCGAGCACGGCCGGTGGGCCGTGTACCTCATCGGCCCGACGATCGTGCTCCTCGCCATCGTCATCGGCTATCCGGTGGTCAGCGCGATCATCCAGTCGTTCCAGCTCGACTCCGGCCTCGACAAGGCCACCGGCCTGTTCGTCCAGGGCGGCTTCGCGGGTGTCACGAACTACGTGCACTGGCTCGCCCAGCAGTGCGGCAACACCACCTGCCCGCCCGGCAGCATCGGCTCGCAGTTCTGGGTGTCGATGGGCAACACGTTCTTCTTCACCGTCGTGACGGTGCTCGCCGAGACGCTCATCGGCGTCTGGATGGCGATCATCATGAACCGCAACTTCAAGGGCCGCGCGCTCGTCCGTGCCGCGATCCTCGTGCCGTGGGCCATCCCGACCGCCGTCACCGCGAAGCTCTGGTACTTCATCTTCGACGCCAACGGCGTGCTCAACCACGTGCTCGGCCAGCAGATCCTCTGGACGAGCGGGGAGTGGTCGTCCCGGTGGGCGATCATCATCGCCGACACCTGGAAGACGACGCCCTTCATGGCGCTGCTCATCCTGGCGGGCCTGCAGCTCATCCCCGAAGAGGTGTACGAGGCCGGGAAGATGGACGGCGCGTCCACACTCCAGCGTTTCTGGCTCATCACGCTGCCGCTCCTCAAGCCGGCGCTCATGGTCGCGGTCCTGTTCCGCGTGCTCGACGCGCTTCGCATGTACGACCTGCCGGCGATCCTCACCGGCGGTGGCGGAGGTTCCGGCAACGCCACGACCACGCTGTCGATCCTGGTGGTCGACCAGATCCGGCAGGGGTTCAACTCCGCGTCGGCCCTCTCCACCATCACGTTCCTCGTGATCTTCATCGTCGCGTTCGTCTTCGTCCGGTTCCTCGGGGCCAACGTCGTGCAGACGCAGGCAGCCCAGCAGAAGGGTGAACTCAAGTGACCCTCGCAGCCGACCGCCCACGGTCCTCCGCCCGCTCGCGCGACGTCGCGGTGGATCGCTCTGCAGTGCGGATCCAGCGCCACACCGGCTCCCGTTTCCGGACCGGCATCCAGGCCGTGATCATCACCGTGTGGTGCCTGCTGCCGTTCTACTGGATGGTGGTGACGAGCTTCCGCGACGTCGGGTACACCTTCGACGCCACCCCGTGGCCCACGCACGTGACGCTCGACAACTACGCGACGGCGTTCTCGACGTCGCTCGGCAACCACCTCGGCCGTGCCCTGGCGAACAGCGTCTTCATCGGCGGCGTGGTGACGATCATCGCGCTGCTCGTCGGGACGAGCGCCGCGTACGCCCTGGCCCGCCTGGAGTTCAAGGGCAAGTCCCTCATCGCCGGCGCCATCCTGGCCGCGTCGATGTTCCCGGGCGTCGCGCTCATCTCCCCGCTGTTCCAGCTGTTCACGGACATCGGGTGGATGGGGTCGTACCAGGCACTGATCCTGCCGAGCATCTCGTTCGTGCTGCCGCTGACGGTCTACACGCTGGCGTCGTTCTTCCGCGAGATGCCGTGGGACCTCGAGGAGGCGGCCCGCATCGACGGGTGCACCCGGGTCCAGGCATTCCGGCGGATCATCCTGCCGCTCGCCGCACCGGCCGTGTTCACCACCGCGATCCTGGCGTTCATCTCGTCCTGGAACGAGTACCTCATCTCCTCCCAGCTCTCGAGTGACGCCACCCAGCCGGTCACCGTCGCCATCGCGTCGTTCGCCGGGTCCCAGCCCCACCAGGAGCCCTACACGGCGGTGATGGCGGCGGGCACCATCGTCACCATCCCGCTCGTGATCCTCGTGCTCCTCTTCCAGCGGCGCATCGTGGCGGGCCTCACCGCCGGCGGCGTGAAGGGCTGATCGTCATGGCACAGCGCGGACCCGCACGACCCACCGCCCGCATCGAGGAGGCGATCGGCTTCGTCGGGATGTTCGGGATCCTGTTCCTCGGCGTCACCGTGTTCTGCGAGGTCACCGGGCGACCGGCGCTCGGCTGGGCGCTCACCCTGCTGGTGTGCGTCGCCGGCGTCGTGCTCCTCGACCGCTGGCGGGTGTCGGTGCTCCGGCGCACGGCACCCGCCGACGGCATCGGCGGATCGCCCGCGGCCTCGGCCCCGGTGCGTCCGGGTCGGACCGCCGGGCGCCCGGCTGCGTCCGTCCGTGCCGCGGCCACACCGTCCGTGACGGCGCCGTCCGCGGACGGCCGCGTGCACCGCCACGTCGGGTGGGACGAGCTCGCGCCCGCCGGACGTCGGCAGACCCACGCGGCGCGACGCACGCCGGTGACCCTGCCCGCACCGACGTCCGCGACCGCAACCGCCCCGGCGCCAGCCCGGACCGGCCCCGTCACCGACGTGACGCGCCCGTCGGACGGCTGACGGGCCTCCAGGTCGTGGCCATGGGCATCCAGGAGATCGCGACCGTCACGGGCCTGTCGAAGTCCACGGTGTCCCGCGCGCTGCGGGGGATGTCGACCGTCGCGGACACCACGATCGACCAGGTGCGGCGGGTCGCCGACGAACTCGGGTACGTCCCGAGCTCGGCGGCGGCCGGCCTCGCCACCGGGCGACAGCGTGCCGTCGGGGTCGTCGTCCCGGTGATCGACCGCTGGTTCTACGTCAAGGCCCTCGGCGGCGTCGACGCCGAACTGCGGCGAGCCGGGTACGACCTCGTGCTGTACAACCTCGGCGGGCCCGGGGGCGACCGCGACCGGGCGTTCCGACGCTCGATGCTCCGGCACCGGGTCGACGCGCTCGTGCTGCTGTCACTCGTGCTCGACGAGACCGAACGGGCCGAGCTCGAACTCGCACGGCACCCGATGATCGTCATCGGCGGGCCGGCTGCGGGCCTCCGGAACGTCGGCGTGGACGACGTCGTGGTCGCCGGGATCGCGGTCGACCACCTCTGCTCGCTCGGGCACCGGGACGTCGCGTACGTCGGCGGGCAGGACGAGGCCGGGATGAACGTCGCCGTGCCCTGGCTCCGACGGGACGGGTTCGCCGACGCCATGGCCGCGCACGGGCTCGCCGTCCGGGAGGACTGGGTCCTCGACGGCCGTTTCTCGTTCGCGGGCGGGGTCGATGCTGGGCGGGTCTTGTTCGGAGACGACGGCGCGCGCGGCGGCATCCGCAGGGCCGGTGCGCGCGGCGGCAGCCGCAGTGCCGGCGCGCGCGCCAGCGCCAGCACCCGGGACCGGCCCACGGCGGTCTTCTGCGCCTCGGACGAGATGGCGCTCGGGGTGGTGCTCGCCGCGCAGCGGGCCGGGCTCGACGTCCCCGGCGACGTGTCGGTGATGGGCATCGACGGACACGAGTACGGCGAGGTCGTCGGGCTCACCACCGTCGCCCAGGACCCGGTGGCGCAGGGACGGACGGCGGCGCGGGCGGTCCTCGCCGAGGTGGACGGGGGAGTGCCGGAGCCGTTGGCACCGGCGCCCGCGCACCTCGTGGTGCGGGCGACGACGGGGGTGCCGCGGGGGCGGTGAGGGTGCGGCGGCCGCGGGTTGCGCTGGCGGACGTGGCGTGGCGGGTTGGCGGGGTGTGGCGTGGCGTGGTGTTGCGTTGGCGTGGTTCGGCATTGCTTCGCACAACCGAAGGAGGCAGGAACCGCGGCGAATCGCGGTTCGGACCTCCTTCGGTTGTGCGAGTGGTCCGCCGCCGCGCCGCCGCCGCGCCGCCGCCGCGCCGGCCCCCGCGCCGCCGCCCGGCACGCGCGCCGCCGCGTACCCTCGCCGCCATGGAGGTCACCAAGCTCGAACACGCCTGCCAGATCGTCACCGAGGGCACCGCCCGCCTCGTCATCGACCCAGGGAACTTCACCCGCCCGGTCGACACCACGGGTGTCGTCGCCGTCGTCGTCACGCACGAGCACCCCGACCACGTGACGAGGGAGCAGCTCGAGCGCATCCTCGCCGCGAACCCCGGAGCGGTCGTGATCAGCCCGGCCGGGGTCGCCCGGGCGCTCGAGGCGGACGGGGACGCCGACGGCATCGTGGTCGACGTCGTCACCGACGGTGACCACCGCACGGTCGGCCCGTTCGACCTCGCCTTCCACGGCACGCGCCACAACCTCATCCACCAGAGCGTCCCGATCGTCGACAACACCGGTGTGCTCGTGAACGGCCGACTGTTCTTCCCGGGCGATTCGTACACGGTCCCCGGCGTCCCCGTCGAGGTCCTCGCCGCACCCGTCGGAGCCCCGTGGCTGAAGGTCTCCGAGATGATGGACTACGTCGCCGCCATCGCCCCCGCCCGCGCGTACCCGGTGCACGAGGCCACCCTCTCCGAGATCGGGTACGGCATGCACACGGGTCGCCTCCGCGAGGCGGTCGAGCCGGCCGGTTCGCTGGTGGTCCTCGCGCCCGGTGAGTCGCTCACGATCTGAGACGGGTCTGCCTGGAGGCGCGGATCATCCCCGCCCGTCGACCCGCCTCCGCAGGCGGCTGGTCACGATGCGGTCGAGCGTGAGGGCGTCCCAGGGCGCGTGGCGCTCGGCGTCGTTGTCGAAGAAGACGTACGTGTCCCGCCCGGCCCGCTCGTGCTCGAGCACGGTCGTCGCCCACCGGCCGAGGGCCTGCGCCGAGTACCCGTCGTGGTAGGTCCGCGGTGCCCCGTGCAGCCGGAGGTACGCGATCGGCGCGCCGGTGTCGACCCGGAGTCGCGGGAAGTCGCCCGCGTGCGAGTCCACGAGCGCCACAGCGTGCTGGCGGAGCACCGCGACGTGCTCCTCGGTGAGGCCTGCCGACCGCACCTCGAGCGCGTGGTGGATCACCGAGGTGGGGTCCTCTGCCTGGACCGACGGGTCCTGCACCTTGTCGTCGTGCTGCTCCGCGAGGGTCGCCGCGGCGCCGTGGGTGCGGGGGAGCAGCGTGAGGAACGCGTCGAGCACCTCGGGCGTCGGCAGCAGGGCCTCGGGCAGTTGCCAGAGCACCGGGCCCATCGTGGAACCGAGTTCGAGCGGTCCGGACGCGAAGAAGTTCGCCAGCGCGGTCTCGACGTTCCGGAGCCGGAGCATGTGGGTGACGTACCGGCCGCCCTTGAGCGCGAAGCGGAAGTCGGCGGGGGCCGATGCGCGCCAGGCCCGGTACCGCTCCGGCCGCTGCAGCGAGTAGAACGAGCCGTTGACCTCGACCGTCGGGAACCGCTCCGCGACGTACTCCAGCCACCGGCGCTTCGGCACCCCGGCGGGGTAGAAGTCACCACGCCACGAGTCGTACTGCCACCCCCACAGGCCGATCCGCACCACCATCGATCCACCGTATTCCCGACACGGCATGGCGGCACACCCGGGCGACACACCCCGTTTTGGCAGGCCGCGGTGGCTTGTGCAATACTTGTCGAGTTGTCGGAACGGCCCCATCGTACAGCGGCCTAGTACGTCGCCCTCTCACGGCGGTAACGCGGGTTCGAATCCCGCTGGGGTCACCACAGGTGGCTTGCCACCGATTCCGACAACGAGCATGAGCCCCCGCTTCCGGGCGGGGGATTGCCATGTGTGACGGCCCCATCGTATAGCGGCCTAGTACGCTGCCCTCTCACGGCGGTAACGCGGGTTCGAATCCCGCTGGGGTCACACCGCAGCAGAAGCCCTCCGGTTCGCCGGAGGGCTTTTGTCGTTCTCGCCGCGTCCTTCGTGCGAGCGGGAGACGTCTCCGGTGTTCAGCGCCCGGACGGCGACAGCCCGGCCACGGATGCTGCGTTCTGGACGACGGCGGCGACGACCTCGCCCCGCGTGCGGTGCTCGGTGCGCACGAGCAGCGCGATGAGGTCGGCGCGCGTGGCCGCGAGGATCAGGTGTGCCGCGAGCTCCGGGTCGCCGTCGAACTCGAGCTGTCGCAGGGTCGACGCGATGACGACGTGTGTCGCGCTGTACCCGGCGGCCGCGTAGGGGCTGGTGGTCCCGTTCTCGTGCGCGAGGCTCAGCGCGACGGTGTCGATCTTGGCGTCGACGATCGCCTCGACGACCGCGAGCAGTCGTCGCTCCGGTGGGGTGTCGGGTCCGAGCGGTGGCGGCCCGGTCTCGATCGCCTGCAGGATCGGCGCCGTCCGCGCGGCGACGAGTGCGCGGATCAGCCCGTCGCGGTCGCCGAACCGGCGGAACAGGGTCCCCTTCCCGACGCCGGCGGCCGTCGCGATCCGGTCCATGGACACCTGTGACGGCGACTCGGCTGTTTCGAAGAGTGTGCGGGCTGCTTCGAGGACGGCGGTGTGGTTGCGTCGAGCGTCCGAGCGCATCGCTGACATCGTGAACTCCTTGCGGAAACGGACCGTCGGTCCGTATCCTGAAACGGACCAGTGGTCCGATTCTAGGAGGTTCCCGTGCCGATGGACACCGATGTGGACGAAGCAGTGCGCGGCGCACTGTCCGCCTTCGCAGCGGGGGACCCGCAGCCGTGGCTGGAGCTCCTCGCCGACGACGTCGAGTTCACGTTCCCGTTCGCTCCCGACCCTCGACCGCGGATGCTCCGAGGCAGGGACGAGGTCGGTGCGTACCTCCGGGGTGTCGCAGCCGCGGCGACGGACCGCACGATCCGCAGCCTGGCGATCCACCGGACCGCCGACCGCGACGTCCTCGTGGTGGAGCTGACGGTGCGTGGCACGCACACCGACGACGTGGGTGGCCGGACCACCAGGGACACGTCGTCCATCGCCGTCGTCACCACGCGGCGCGGACGGGTGACCGGCTTCCGCGACTACTGGAACCCCCAGGGCGGCCGTCTGGTCTCGGCAGGACCCGAGCTGTGAACCGGCCCGTGCGGGTGCTCGTCACGGGCGGGACCGGGAAGACGGGGTCAGCCGTCGCGCGACTGCTCGCAGAGCGAGGTGACGCGGAACCGGTGATCGCGAGCCGCAGTGGCGGGCGAGCCGGCGGTGCGCCGAGCGGGGTCCGGTTCGACTGGAACGACGAGGCGTCGACGATCCAGGCTCTGGAGGCGACTCGACCGGACGCCCTCTACCTCATCGCACCGCCGCGTGATCCTGACCCGTTGTCCGCCATGGGACCGTTCATCGCGGCAGCACGGGAACGCGGGGTCCGCCGAGCCGTGCTCCTCGGCGCGAAGCCGGTGGCGTCGGGTGACGCCGGGCTCGGCGAGGTCTACCCCGCGGTCGCGGACGCCTTCGAGGAGTGGGCGGTGCTGCGACCGAGCTGGTTCATGCAGGACTTCGTCACCGATCACCACCTCGCGGCGATGGTGCGCGCGGGCGTGCTCCAGACCGCGTCGACGGACGGTCGTGTCACCTACATCGACGCGGAGGACATCGCCGCCGTCGCAGCCGTCGCACTCACGTCATCCACCCTCGACAACGGCGAACTCGTCCTCACCGGCCCCGAGGCGCTCACCCCGGAGGCGGTGGCGACGACGATCGGCGGTGTCCTGGGACGGACGATCCGTGTCGACCACGTCACTGAATCCGCCCTCGCCGAGGAGCTCGCCGAGCGGCTGCCCGCCGGGCTCGCCGCGGCACTGGCCCACGCCGATGCCACCTCCTCGGGCGACCGCACGACGGACACGGTGGAACGCGTCACCGGTCGGCCTCCCCGGACCCTGGCCCGGTTCGTGCGCGACGAACGGGCCGCCTTCGATCGCTGAGCCGGACACCGACGATGCCGGGTGCGTCCGCGGGACGGACGGACGGACGGACGGTCGGTCGAACAGACGGACGGACCGTGCCAGGGTGGTCGTGTGACCAGCGCCGTCCGACTCATCCGATCCGACGCCCTCAGCGACGCCGCCGAGTACGCGTACGCCGCCACTGCTCCCGCCGGTGCACGGCTGGTGTTCCTCGCCGGTGCGTGCCCGCTCGACCAGGACGGTGCCACGGTCGCGGTCGGCGACGTCCGGGGCCAGGCGGCGCAGTGTGTCGAGAACCTCCGGACGGCCCTCGCGGCCGCGGGTGCCGGCATCGACGACCTCGTGCAGACCCGCGTGCTCGTCGCCTCCTCGCAGCAGGCCGACCTCGTCGCCGCGTGGGAGGTCGTCCGCGCGGCGATGGGCGACCACGACGTCCCGAGCACCCTCCTCGGCGTGACCGTCCTCGGTTACGACGACCAGCTGGTCGAGGTCGAGGCGATCGCCGCCGTCGTGGACGACCCGCTAAGCTGACCCCGTCGTCAGACCCGGCAGTGGGGCCTGCCGGACCCAACCGCGGTGAGCCGCCAACGGTCCCTATCCCGAGAACACCGCACGCGCGGAGACGATCTGGCGTGCTCGGCGATAGGAGCACCGTGCGCGACGATCCCCGACGACACCTCACCGACTCCGGCAGCATCCCCATCGACCCGGACGTCGAGGTCGACGAGACCGACACCCGTCCGGCACGGCCGCCGCACCTGCGTTGGGCGTTCCTCGGCGTGGTGGCGCTCGGCGGAGCGATCGGCACGGCGATCCGGGCGGTCATCGCCGAGGTGTTCCCGGCGCACGGCGGCATCAGCTGGACGATCCTCACGATCAACGTCGTCGGTGCCCTCGTCCTCGGGTTCCTGCTCGAGGCGCTCGCCCACCGTGGGCCCGACGTCGGCCGCCGGCGTGCCCTGCGTTTGTTCGTCGGCACGGGCGTGCTCGGCGGGTTCACGACGTACAGCACACTCGCCGACGACACCGCGCAACTGCTCACCGCTGGACGCTGGGGTGCCGGCAGCGGGTACGCGCTGCTGACCGTGGTGCTCGGCCTCGGTGCGGTCGTCGCCGGGCTCTGGCTCGCCGCGCTGCTCCGACCACGCCCCGGCGGCGACCACGGCGGCAGCGGTCGCACCGGAGGGGCCCGGTGAGCCCCCTCGAGCTGCTCCTCGTCGCGATCGGCGGCGGGGTCGGTGCCGCGCTGCGGTTCCTGCTCGACGGGCTCGTGAAGGCGCGGGTCAGCGGCTTCCCGCTCGGCACGCTCGTCATCAACGTCTCCGGATCGCTCGTCCTCGGGCTGCTCACGGGGCTCGGGCAGGCGGGCACGATCCCCGTCTCGGCGGTCGCGGTGCTCGGAACGGGCATGATGGGTGGGTACACGACGTTCTCGACGGCGAGCGTCGAGACCGTACAGCTCCTCCGATCCGGCAAGCCCCGGCTCGCCGTCCTGAACGGCCTCGGGATGCTCGTCGTCTCGGTCGGCGCAGCCGCGCTCGGCCTCTGGCTCGGAAGGAACTCATGACCTCGGAACGCCCCGGCGAACTCGTCCTCGTCCGTCACGGAGAGACGGAGTGGTCGAAGAGCGGGCAGCACACCGGCCGCACCGACATCCCCCTCACGGAGAACGGCATCGAGCAGGCGAAGCGTGCCGGACGGTACCTGGCGGACCGCAGCTTCGCGCTGGCACTGTCCAGCCCGCTCCAGCGTGCCCGGGACACCGCCCACCTCGTCGGCGTCGACCCCGAGCTCGACGAGGACCTCTACGAGTGGGACTACGGCGCCTACGAGGGCCTCACCACGCCGCAGATCAAGGTGCTCCGGCACGGTCCGTGGGACCTCTGGACCGACGGGGTCCCCGCCGGTGACACGCCCGGCGAGAACGCGGCCGAGGTCCGCGTCCGCGTCGAGCGCATCCTGAACCGCGCCCGCCCGGTGCTCGCCGAGGGGGACGACGCGATCGTCGTCGCGCACGGGCACGTCCTCCGCGCGCTCGGCGCCGCGTGGATCCGGCTCGCGCCGCAGGACGGTGCCGTGCTGAAGCTCGGCACGGCCACGGTCAGCACGCTCGGGTACGAGCACGGCCGCCCGGTGATCGACTCCTGGAACATCCAGCCGCCGGCCTGACGCCGGACGTCAGACCGTGCGGATGCCCGTGGTCGCGCCGAGTGCGCGGCCACGGCGCCGCTCGATCCCACGACCGACGACGAGCAGGGCGACGCTGACCACGGCGCCCAGGGTGGTCTGCGCGATGCGGTCGAGCGCGAGGAGCTCCGGTGCCTCGGGGAGGCTCAGCCACGAGACGGCGAGGGCGAGCGGCGTGAGGAACAGCAGCGTCACGGCGTAGTTCCGCGCGACGAAGATCTCGGCGAAGAACTGCCCGACCACGGCGATGAGGACGATCCACCACGCGGACGGCTCGAGCAGCAGGATCCCGACCGCGATGACGGTGCCGCCGATCGTGCCGAGGACACGGTGGAACGCCCGGACGACGGTGTGCCGCTGCCGGAGCGCGGGGAGCGTCGACACCACCGCGATGACGGCCCAGTACGGGTGTCCGAGCCCCGGGATCGTCTCGGCCACCGCGCCGGCGACGAGCGCCCCGACGACGTTGAGCCCGACGGTCTCCCACAGCGCGGGCGTCCGGAGCACCGCGAGGGACCGGTGCTTCCGGGGCGAGAGCGGGCGGAACCGGTGCGGTGCCCGCGGGTGGAACACCCGGCGGAGGACCGACCCGGACATCGCGACGAGCCACGCCCAGGCCACTGAGCACCCGATGATCGTCGCGACGAGCGGGACGTCGGCGGGCTTGACCGGGACGAGCGCGGACACGACGAACGCGAACACCGGGAAGATCGGCTGTGCGGGGATCGTCCGGAGCGCACTGAGGGTGCAGACGGCGACGACGAGCACGACGACGAGCCCCACGGCCTGCAGCCAGAGCGGCGACCCGAGGAGCGCGACCCCGATGCCGGCGAACATGCACACGGCCTGCAGGACGCCCGCGACCCCGGTGGTCACCGCGCGCTGCCGGTAGGGCTCTGTCGCCCCGAAGATCGCGGTGAACCCGGCGAACATGGCGAAGGCGGCGTAGCCCGGCATCCCGAGCGCGATGAGCAGGGCGAGCGGAGCGCCCCCGGCGATCGCGGCGCGTGCTGCGCCCTCGAGGTTGGTGGTCCGGGTCGAGTGCGCAGGTGTCGTCATGTCCCGACCATCTTCCCACCGCGACGGTCGTCGCCGGGCCGCGCCGTGCCTCCAGGCCGTCACGGGCACCGGCCGGCGGGCCGCGACACGCGTTGGTATACCAACCTGGTAGAGTCGGCGGACACGCCGCAGCAGCGGCGTCCGCAACGTCGCACGAGCGGCGTCCGCAACGCCGCACCAGTGGCGAACGACGAGAACGAGGGAGGCCGGGCCGATGGGAAAGACGCTCGCCGAGAAGGTGTGGGACGACCACGTCGTGGTCAAGGGTGAAGACGGCAATCCGGACCTCCTCTACATCGACCTCCACCTCGTGCACGAGGTCACCAGCCCGCAGGCGTTCGACGGTCTGCGCCAAGCCGGCCGTCCCGTTCGCCGCCTCGACCTGACGATCGCGACCGAGGACCACAACACCCCGACGCTCGCGATCGACCGCCCCATCGCGGACCCGACCAGCCGCATCCAGATCGAGACCCTGCGCCGCAACTGCGAGGAGTTCGGCGTCCGCCTGCACTCGCTCGGTGACAAGGAGCAGGGCATCGTGCACGTGGTCGGCCCGCAGCTCGGACTGACCATGCCGGGCATCACGGTCGTCTGCGGCGACTCGCACACCAGTACCCACGGCGCGTTCGGCGCGATGGCGTTCGGCATCGGCACCTCCGAGGTCGAGCACGTCCTGGCCACGCAGACGCTGCCGCTGAAGCCGTTCAAGACGATGGCGATCACGGTCGAGGGCAGCCTGCGCCCGGGCGTCACGGCGAAGGACATCATCCTCGCCGTGATCGCGAAGATCGGCACCGGCGGCGGACAGGGCTACGTGCTCGAGTACCGCGGCTCGGCGATCCGCGCGCTCTCGATGGAGGGCCGCATGACGATCTGCAACATGTCGATCGAGGCCGGTGCCCGCGCCGGCATGGTCGCCCCCGACCAGACCACGTACGACTACGTGCAGGGCCGCGACCACGCGCCCACCGGTCAGGACTGGGACGACGCCGTCGCGTACTGGGACACCCTGGCGACCGACGACGACGCGGTGTTCGACGCCGAGGTGTTCATCGACGCCGACGAGCTCGAGCCGTTCGTCACCTGGGGCACGAACCCCGGGCAGGGCGTGTCGCTGTCCGAGAGCGTCCCGGACCCCGAGAGCTACGACGACCCGAACGACCAGGCCGCCGCCCGCCGTGCACTCGAGTACATGGACATCGCGGCCGGCACCCCGATGAAGGACATCGCCGTCGACGCGGTGTTCATGGGGTCCTGCACGAACTCGCGCATCGAGGACCTGCGTGCCTTCGCCTCGGTCATCGCGGGCCGGCAGAAGGCGCCGGGCGTGCGGGTGATGGTCGTGCCGGGGTCCGCCCGGGTGCGGCTCGAGGCCGAGGCCGAGGGACTCGACAAGGTGTTCACCGACTTCGGCGCGGAGTGGCGGTTCGCCGGGTGCTCGATGTGCCTCGGCATGAACCCCGACCAGCTCGCACCGGGGGAGCGCTGCGCCTCCACCTCGAACCGCAACTTCGAGGGACGCCAGGGCAAGGGTGGGCGGACGCACCTCGTGTCGCCCCTCGTCGCCGCCGCGACCGCGGTGCGCGGGACGCTGTCGAGCCCGTGGGACCTGGCGACCGACGACGAGATCGCCGCCGCGACCGCTGCCGCGGCGACGCCGGCGAACGCGACCACCAACGCGAGCGCGCCGGCGAACGCGACCACCAACGCGAGCGCGACGGCCACCGCGACCACCACCACCGAGGGGACCTTCTGATGGACAAGATCACCACCGTCACCGGCATCGCCGCCCCGCTCAAGCGGTCGAACGTCGACACCGACCAGATCATCCCCGCGGTCTACCTCAAGCGCGTCACGAAGACCGGCTTCGAGGACGCCCTGTTCTCCGGCTGGCGGCAGGACCCCGCGTTCGTCCTGAACCAGCCCGAGTACCAGGGCGCCGCCGTGCTGGTCGCGGGCCCCGACTTCGGCACCGGTTCGTCCCGTGAGCACGCCGTCTGGGCGCTCCGTGACTTCGGCTTCTCGGTCGTCATCTCGCCCCGCTTCGCGGACATCTTCAAGGGCAACGCGGGCAAGCAGGGACTGGTCACCGCGATCGTGACCGAATCGGAAGTCGAGCGACTCTGGGCCGAGATCGAGCGGAACCCGGGTGTGTCGGCGACCGTCGACCTGGTGGCGCAGCGCGTGTCGCTCGGGGATGTGGACGTCCCCTTCGAGATCGACGCTTACACTCGTTGGCGGTTGATGGAAGGGCTCGACGACATCGGGCTCACCCTCCGTGACGAGACCTCGATCACGGAGTTCGAATCCCGCCGCTCCAGATGGCGGCCGAAGACATTGCCGGTGAAGTAGTGAACTCTCTCGTACAGGACGCAGCGGCCGCAGGGGCGCGCGTGGGCCTCAAGTCGGACGAGATCGTCATCCGCGGGGGCAAGCCCCTCGTGGGGCGCATCGAGGTCCGTGGGGCGAAGAACCTCGCGACCAAGGCCATGGTGGCGTCGCTGCTCGGTGACACCCCGTCGATCCTCAAGGACGTCCCGGACATCTCGGACGTCAAGGTGGTCCGCGGGCTGCTCGAGGTGCACGGCGTGCGCATCACCGATCCTGCACGAGGCGAGCTCATCCTCGACCCGTCGAACGTCGAGTCGGCGCACTTCGCCGAGATCGACGCCCACGCCGGGTCGAGCCGCATCCCGATCCTGTTCTGCGGTCCGCTGCTGCACAAGCTCGGCGAGGCGTTCATCCCCGACCTCGGCGGCTGCCGGATCGGCGACCGTCCGATCGACTTCCACCTCGACGCCCTCCGTGCGATGGGCGCGGTCGTCGACAAGCAGGTCAGCGGCATCCACCTGACCGCCCCGAACGGGCTGAAGGGCGCCTCGATCGAGCTGCCCTACCCGAGCGTCGGTGCGACCGAGCAGGTCCTGCTCTCGGCGACCCTCGCCGAGGGCGTCACCGAGCTCCGGAACGCCGCGATCGAGCCCGAGATCATGGACCTCATCGCGATCCTGCAGAAGATGGGTGCGATCGTCTCGGTCGAGCCGAACCGCGTCATCTTCATCGAGGGCGTGCAGTCCCTCCGCGGGTACACGCACCGCGCGATCAACGACCGGAACGAGGCCGCCAGCTGGGCCTCCGCCGCGCTCGCGACGAACGGCGACATCTTCGTCGAGGGCGCGAAGCAGCAGGAGCTCATGACGTTCCTCAACGTCTTCCGCAAGGTCGGCGGCGGGTTCGACATCCAGGAGGACGGCATCCGGTTCTACCGCGAGCTGGAGACCCTCAAGCCCGTCGTCATCGAGACCGACGTGCACCCCGGCTTCATGACGGACTGGCAGCAGCCGCTCGTCGTCGCCCTGACCCAGGCCGAGGGCCAGAGCATCGTGCACGAGACCGTGTACGAGAACCGCTTCGGCTTCACCGACGCCCTCAACGAGATGGGTGCCGACATCGTCGTGCACAAGGAGGGGCTGCCCGGTCACGACCGCCGCGTCGCCCGCCGCCCGTTCGAGCAGGCCGCGGTCGTCACCGGCCCGACGAAGCTGCACGCGGCGAACGTCCGCGTCCCCGACCTCCGCGGTGGCTTCAGCCACCTCATCGCGGCGCTGACCGCCGACGGCGAGTCGCACATCACCAACGTCGGCATCATCAGCCGCGGCTACGAGCACTTCATCCCGAAGCTGCGGAAGCTCGGGGCCGACTTCGACTTCGCGGGCTGAGCGCGGTGTCGTCTGCTCCGTCGTCTCCCGGTGACGGCCTGGAGGCGCGTGGCGGCTCCGGCGCGCAGGTCTCGACCGGCATCCCGGTGCGTGGGCGCCGGTGGCGACCCGGTGAGCTGAACACCGCGTTCCGCATCGTCGCGTCCGTCGTCATCCCGACGTTCCGCTTCTCGGCGCGCTACCACTGGCACGGGCCGAACCGCCTGCCGGCGGACGGCGCGTTCGTCCTGGCGCCGAACCACTTCACCAACATCGACCCGCTCGTGGTGGGTACCGCGGTGTACCTCAGCAAGCGCGCCCCGCGGTTCCTCGCGAAGGCGTCCTTGTTCAAGGTGCCCGTGTTCGGCAAGCTGATGTCCGGGATGGGGCAGATCCCGGTCGAGCGCTCCGGCCGCACGCGGTTGAGCGACCCGCTCGGCGGCGGCCGGTCCCTCGTCGAGCAGGGCGGTGCGATCATCGTCTACCCCGAGGGCACGCTGACCCGTGACCCCGACCTGTGGCCGATGCGCGGCAAGACCGGCGCGGTCCGGATCGCCCTCGAGAACGACGTGCCGATCATCCCGATGGCCCACTGGGGCACGCAGAACATCATGGCGCGGTACGGCAAGAAGCTCCGGCTGATCCCGCCGTCCCGGGTCGACGTGATCGTCGGTGACCCCGTCGACCTGTCGGCCTACCGCGGCCGACCGATCGACCAGCAGATGCTCGTCGAGGCAACGGAGCTCGTCATGCGGCACATCACCGCGCTGCTCGAGGAACTCCGGGGCGAGAAGGCCCCCGCGACCCGCTGGGACCCGGCGGCGAACAACCAGAAGGAGACTGGCCGGTTTGAGTGACCTCCGACCCCACGACGACCGACCCGACCCCGCCGTCGCCGCTCCCGGAGCCGTCGACACCGCCGCCATCCGGGTGGTGATGCAGTCCACCGACAAGCCGCGCGTCGCCGTCATCGGTGCGGGCAGCTGGGGGACCACCTTCGCGAAGGTCCTCGCCGAGGGCGGTGCGACCACCGTCGTGTGGGCCCGTCGGCCCGAGATCGCCCGCGAGATCACCGAGACGAAGCGGAACTCGGAGTACCTGCCGGGGATCAACCTGCCCCGGACCCTGACCGCGTCGACCTCGCTCGAGCAGGTGCTGGACGGTGCTTCGCAGGTGTACGTGTCCGTGCCGTCGCAGACGCTGCGGTCGAACCTCGAGGCCGTCCGCGCGCTGCTCCCCGAAGACGTGCCCGTCGTGAGCCTCATGAAGGGCGTCGAGAAGGGCACCGGGCTCCGGATGAGCGAGGTCCTGCTCGAGGGGCTCGGCATCGACCAGGACCGCATCGCCGTCGCGAGCGGCCCGAACCTCGCGCTCGAGATCGCCCGTCGGCAGCCCACCGCCGCCGTCGTGTCGTCGTCGTCCGCCGACACCGCGAGCGCGGTCGCCGCGGTGGCCACGAACCCGTACTTCCGGTCGTTCATCAACACCGACGTCATCGGCACCGAGTTCGGCGGCGTGCTGAAGAACCTCATCGCCGTCGCGATCGGCATCGTGGACGGCGTCGGCTACGGCGAGAACACGAAGGCCTCGATCATCACCCGCGGGCTCGCCGAGATGACCGACTTCGCGGTGTCGCTCGGCGCCCAGCCCTCGACGCTGTCCGGGCTCGCCGGGCTCGGCGACCTCATCGCCACGTGCCAGTCACCCTTGTCGCGGAACAACACCGCCGGACGGCTGCTCGGGCAGGGGTACCGCTTCGACGAGGTCGTGCGGCAGATGAACCAGACCGCCGAGGGCCTGGCGTCCGTCGCTCCGATCCTCGCCCTCGCCGCGGCGAACGGCGTCGACATGCCCATCGTGGGCCAGGTCGCCGAGGTGCTCGCCGGTAGGCTCGATCCGCGCAACATCGCGCCGCACCTCACCGAGACCGACGAGCCCCAGGGCGAGTGACCGGTCCGGCCGTGCCCACGATCACCGAGGGGACACCCATGTCAACGACCACCGTCGCCGTGCTGTTCGGCGGGCGCTCCAGCGAGCACGAGATCAGCTGCGTCACCGCCGGCGGCATCATGGACGTCGTCGACCGCTCGGTGTACGAACTCGTCCCGATCGGGATCACGAAGGACGGCGCCTTCACGCTGCAGTCCGACGACCCGGCGCAGTGGGCGCTCCGTGACGGTGCCCTCCCGGCCGTCCCGGACAACGGCACGCGCGTCGCCTTCCCGACCTCGCCGGCGACGAACGAACTCGTCGTCTCACACCCGGACGGCACGGTCACGACCATCGCCGTCGACGTGGTCTTCCCGATCCTGCACGGCCCCTTCGGCGAGGACGGCACCGTCCAGGGGCTCCTCGAGATCGCCGGCCTGCCGTACGTCGGCGACGGCGTCCTCGCGAGCGCTCTCGCGATGGACAAGCACGTCGCCAAGGCCGTGCTCGAGCACGCCGGACTCCGTGTCGCGCCGTGGACGACCGTGCTCCGCCGCGAGTGGGCAGCCGACCCGGTGAACGTCGCCGAGACGATCGCCGCGCACGAGTGGCCCCTGTTCGTGAAGCCCGCGCGCGCGGGGTCCAGCATGGGCGTCTCCCGCGTCGACGAGCCGTCGCAGCTCGGCGCCGCGATGGACCTGGCGTTCGAGCACGACTCGAAGGTCATCGTCGAGCCGCGCGTGGTCGGCCGCGAGGTCGAGGTCGCCGTGCTCGAGGGCCGTGACGGCGTCCCGCGCACCAGCCTGCCCGGCGAGATCGTCGTCGCCGAGGACGGTTTCTACGACTTCGCGTCGAAGTACCTCGGCGGCGACGAGTCGCTGCTGTGCCCCGCGCCCCTCACCGAGGACCAGACCGACGAGATCCGGTCGATCGGCGCCCGCGCGTTCGAGGCGATCGGCGGCGCCGGGCTCGCCCGCGTCGACTGCTTCCTCACCGACGACGGCTTCGTCGTGAACGAGGTCAACACGATGCCGGGCTTCACCCCGCTGTCGATGTACCCGCGCTGCTGGGCGGCATCGGGCGTCTCCTACGGCGAGCTCGTGACGGAGCTCATCGAGCTGGGGCGCGCGGCGGTCCGCTGACCGCACCACGGCCCGTGGCCGGTTCCGTACCGGCCTGGAGGCGCGGTGCCGGACCGACCCGTGCCTCCAGTCCGGTGCTGGGTCGCGTCAGCCCTGCACGTCGGACGGGTCGAGACACTTGTGCCCGTCCTTCGGCAGGGTCGCGACGGCGTCCGTGAGGTCCTGGACCACCTGGTTCGTGGTCTTCGTCGTGTCGATGACGACCTGCACCGCCGGCGAGCGGCCGAAGGTCGTGTAGACGACGCGGTCGCCGCGGTCGTCGCGGATCCAGTCCACGCCGCCCTGGTCGAAGCACGGCAGGTCCGAGACCGTCGGCACGGCGACGCCGCAGTGGTAGATCGCGACCTCGGGATCACCCCAGGCCGCCGTCGACTGGGCGTTCGTGTTGCGGAGGTCGAACTTCGTGTCCACCGCGGCCGGCAACCGGACCTGGGCGGTGGCGCACGCTGCGGCGTTCGCGGACGGGGCCGGGGACATCGCCACGGCGTTCGTGCAGCCGGTGAGGCCCGCGGCCAGGGCGACGGCGGCGGTGGCGATCGCGAGCGTGCGGCGCGAGGTCGTCCGGGAGGGGCTCGGCACGGTGTCCATCGGTGTCCAGGCTACCGTTCTCGTGTGGACGCGACGCACGACGCCTGGGCCGGACCGACCGTGGGGGACCTCGGTGAACTCGTCGTCCTCGACCGCATCGTGCGACGGCTCCCGGCGGGATCGCCACTGCTCGGACCCGGTGACGACTGCGCGGTCGTCGCCGCACCGGACGGCCGCTTCGTCGTGACGACGGACATGATGGTGCACGGTCCGGACTTCCGCTGGGCCTGGTCCTCGCCGGAGGACGTCGGGTGGAAGGCCGCCGCCACGAACCTGTCCGACGTCGCCGCGATGGGTGCCGTGCCGACCGGGCTCGTGATCGCCCTCGCCGCACCGCAGGACACCCCGGTCGCCGTCCTCGAGGCGTTCGCCGACGGCGTCCGCCTGGCCGTCGACGCCCTCGCGCCGGACTGCGGAGTCGTCGGGGGCGACCTGTCGACGTCGGCGACCTTCACCGTGTCCGTCACGGCGTTCGGCGACCTCGGCGGACGTGCGCCGGTCGTCCGGTCGGGAGCCCGCGCCGGGGACGTCCTGGCGGTGTCCGGCGAACTGGGAGCCGCCGCCCGCGGGCTGACGAGGCTCTTCCGCGACGGTGTGGACGAGCACGGGGAACCCTCGCGTGCGGCGACCGTGGCGAGCGGTGCCGACTCCGATCCCGACGTCGGGCGGCAGCGGCGGCCGGTGCCGCCGATCGCCGACGGTCCGCTCGCCGCCGCGGCCGGTGCCACGGCGATGCTCGACCTCTCCGACGGCCTAGCGATCGACGCCGGGCGGCTCGCGCGTGCGAGTCGGGTGACGCTGGAGCTCGACGGCGGGGCCCAGGGCGGTGTCGACGGCGGGGTCGGCGACGGTGTCGGCAGCGGGGTCGGCGACGTTGAACTCCACGGGGGTGAGGACCACGGGCTCCTCGCGACGTTCCCGCCGGGCGTCCCGCTGCCGGGAGGCTTCCGGCGCATCGGCGTCGTCCGCGACCGTGGTGACGCGGACCTCGTGCGGGAGGGTGCCGCCGTGCCGACAACGGGCTGGGACCCCTACGCCGACTGGGACGGCGCCGCGGGCTGACGGCGCCGCGGGGTGCGTGGCGCGGCGGTGTGCGCGGGGGTGCCGTGAGTGTGGGGTGCCGCGCGGATCGCGGTCGTGCGACACGGTCGACGTCGTACGACATCGGTGTTGTCGCAACCGCGCGGGCGCAACTGCCCGCGCGCGCAACGTGCGACACGGTCGACGTCGTACGACATCGGCCTTGTCGCAACCGCGCGGCCGCAACTGCCCGCGCGCGCAAGGTCAGGCCTCGGCGACCACGGCCTCCCACGCCACGGTCTCGCCGTAGCTCCGCTTGCTGAACGGCTCGAGCCCGGCCGGCCACGTGGGCTCCGGGGAGCGCTTGCTCCGCTCGATGACCACCACGGCGTCCGGAGTCAGCCGCGGCACGAGCGTCTCGAGCACCTCGGCGATCTCGTGCTCCGTCACGTCGTACGGCGGGTCGATGAACACGAGGTCGAACGTCCGCACGGTGCTCCGCAGGTACCCGAGCACCGGCTGCGGCTGCACGTCGATCCGCACGCCCGGCACCCGCCGCTGCACGGCCCGCGCGTTCGTCCGGCAGGCCTCGGCAGCGGCTGACGCCCGGTCCACGAGCACGACCTCGACCGCACCGCGCGATGCCGCCTCGAGCCCGAGGGCACCCGTCCCCGCGTACAGGTCCGCGACCGAGGTGTCGTCGACCAGCCCACGCGCCTCGAGCGACGAGAACAGCGCCTCGCGCACCCGGTCGCTCGTCGGTCGCGTGCCCGACTTCGGCACCCGGAGCGTCGTGGAACCGGCGGCGCCGGCGATGATTCGGGTCATGCAGCCACCGTAGCGGGCCGGAACGGCTGTCCGGAGTTGTCCACAGGGCGGCCTGGAGGCGCGGTGCGCGTCGGTCCCGCCGGGTACCGTTGTCGTGTGGTCACGACCGGAACGACGACCGAGCCGGCGGTGCCGGACCTCGGTCCTGCGCCGCTCGACGCGCGGCTGGCGAACGTCCTCGGCGGCCGGACGGCGAGCGCGATCGAGAAGGCGTTCGGGTACCGCACGGTCGGCGAGTTCCTCGAGCACGCACCTCGGCGCTACGCGGAGCGCGGCGCGTTGACGGCACTCGACTCGCTGGCGATCGGGGAGTCGGTCACGATCGTGGCCGAGGTCGTCGACGTCCGCGAACGGACGATGCGGGCACGGCGCGGGTCCATCCTCGAAGCCAAGATCGGTGACGGCAAGGGGCTCCTGACCCTGACGTTCTTCAACCAGGGCTGGCGCACGAAGGACCTCGTTCCCGGCGCCCGGGGCATCTTCGCCGGCAAGGTCAGCGACTACCGCGGCTCCCGGCAGCTGGCGCACCCCGACTACGAGCTGTTCGACCGCGACGACCCGCGGGCCACGGCCGACCCCGAGGACGAAGAGGCGATCCGGTGGTCGCGGCAGCCGATCCCGATCTACCCGGCGACCTCGACCCTCTCGTCGTGGCAGATCGCGAAGTCGATCGGCATCGTGCTCGACACCCTGCCCGACATCCCCGATCCGATCCCCGGCCGGGTCCGGACACGCCTCGACCTCGTGCCGTTCCGTCGCGCGCTGGAGCTCCTGCACCGCCCCGAGAAGGTGGCGGACTTCAAGCGTGCGCAGGACGCGCTCCGCTACCGCGAGGCGTTCGTGCTGCAGACCGCCCTGGTCCAGCGCCGGATCGCCGCACGTGCCACCGCCGCAACCCCGCGGTCCGCATCGCCCGGCGGCATCCTCGAGCGCTTCGACGCCACGCTCCCGTTCACCCTCACCGACGACCAGCAGTCGGTCGGTGCCGAGATCGCGCACGACCTGGCCGGCGAGTGGCCGATGCACCGCCTCGTGCAGGGCGAGGTCGGCTCCGGCAAGACCCTGGTGGCGATCCGGGCCATGCTCACCGTCGCCGAGTCGGGCGGTCAGTCGGCCCTCATCGCCCCGACCGAGGTCCTGGCGGCGCAGCACCTCCGGTCGATCGTGAAGTTCCTCGGCCCGGACCTCGCGGCAGAGCTGCGACCGGTCATCCTCACGGGGTCGCAGTCCACCGACGAACGGCGTCGCGCGCTGCTGGCCGCGGCGTCCGGCAGTTCCCGGCTCGTCGTCGGCACACACGCCCTGCTCGGCGACCGGGTGGACTTCGCGGAGCTCGGCCTGGTCGTCGTCGACGAGCAGCACCGGTTCGGGGTGGAGCAGCGCGAGGCGCTCCGCACGAAGGGCGCCACCCCGCCGCACGTGCTGGTCCTCACGGCCACGCCGATCCCGCGCACCGTCGCCATGACCGTCTTCGGCGACCTCGACGTCTCCACGATCACCGGGCTGCCCTCGGGTCGCGCGGGAGTCGAGACCTTCACGGTGGGACTCGCCGAGCACCCCGGTTGGGAGTCCCGCATCTGGACCCGCATGGCGGAAGAACTCGCGACGGGCCGACAGGCGTTCGTGGTGTGCCCGGCGATCGACGACGCACACGCCGAGGACGACGGTGAGCCGGCTCCCGAGTCCGACGACGACGCCCCGAAGCGTGCCCCGGCGACCGTGCTGGCGACGGCCGAACGGATGCGGGCGATGCCGGTGCTCGACGGTCGCCGGATCGAGGTCCTGCACGGCCGGATGAGCGCGGACGAGAAGGACCGCGTGATGACCTCCTTCGCCGCGGGCGCCATCGACGTCCTGGTCGCGACGACCGTCATCGAGGTCGGCGTGGACGTGCCGAACGCCTCGATGATGGCGGTGCTCGACGCGGACCGGTTCGGCGTCTCGCAGCTCCACCAGCTCCGCGGCCGCATCGGTCGTGGGCAGTGGGCGGGCGTCTGTCTCCTGGTGACGAGTGCTGAGCTCGAGACGACGTCGCGGGAGCGCGTGGATGCGGTCTCGGCGTCCGATGACGGTTTCGAACTCGCCCGGGTGGACCTCGAGCTCCGGCGCGAGGGCGACGTCCTCGGCGAGCGGCAGTCCGGCGGCCGCTCCTCGCTGAACCTGCTCCGCGTGGTGGAGCACGCCGACCTCATCGTCGATGCCCGCGAAGAGGCCGAGCGGGTGCTGGAGCCCGACCCGCAGCTCGAGGGACACCCGGCGCTGCGCGAGGCCCTGGCGCGCCGCCTCGACGAGTCCGACGCCGCGTTCCTCGGCAAGAACTGAGTGCTGCACTGCGCGCTGCCCCGGGCGCAACGGAGCCGGACCCCCGGCGACCGGTATCGTCGCTGCCATGGCGCAGATCGCGGTGGTCCCCGGTTCCTTCGATCCCGTGACGCTCGGTCACCTCGACGTGATCGGCCGAGCGGCGCAGCTGTTCGACGAGGTGCACGTGCTCGTCGTGCACAACCCGGACAAGAAGCCGGCGATGTTCGATGCCGTCGACCGCGTCCGGCTCATCGAGGAGTCCCTCGTCGAGGTCGGTGTGTCGGACAACGTCCGGGTGGGGGAGTGGACCTCCGGCCTCCTCGTCGACTACTGCCGACAGGTCGGGGCGAAAGTCCTGGTGAAGGGCGTCCGCTCCGGCGAGGACGTCGCCTACGAGACGCCGATGGCGATCATGAACCGCCACCTCGCCGACGTCGAGACGGTGTTCCTGCTGCCCGAGGCCGCGCGTGCACACGTGTCGAGCTCGCTCATCCGGCAGGTCGCCTCGCTGGGTGGCGACGTGGCCCCCTACGTGCCCGAGGTCGTCGCCGCAGCCTTGCACGCGCACACCGGGCGCTGACCGGTCCGGGACACGCCCCCTCCCACCTCGACTCGCGAGCCCGATCGCTGTAGGCTTGTCGATCGTGTCTTCCCACGTGAACAGCCCCTACGCCCTGCGCGTGCGCGACCTCGCGCACCGGCCGGGCGAGATGCGCGAGCACTCGCTCGACATCGAGGTGCCCGACGCGATGGGCGCCGGGGTCATCGCCGTCCGACAGGGCGCCGACATGCACATCGATCTCCGGCTCGAGGGCCTGCACGAGGGCGTCCTCGTCTCCGGGCACGCTTCGGCCGAGGCGGAGGGCGAGTGCTCGCGCTGCCTCATCGAGATCAGCGAGCCCGTCGAGGTCGATTTCGCCGAGCTCTTCGCGTATGATGCCTCGGAGGAATTCGACTTCTTCGTGCACGACGACTTCGTCGACACTGAAGAGGTCGTTCGAGACGCGGTGGTGCTGGCGCTGCCGTTCCAGCCGGTCTGCCGACCGGACTGCCCAGGCCTCGACCCGGTGACGGGCGAGCGACTGGCTGACATCGGCGAGCCGCGTGCTCACGAGGTCCTGGATCCCCGTTGGGCCGCGCTGAGCGGACTGACCGTCGCCGACGAGACCGACGCCGACGACACCAGCACGACCACGCCCCAGACCACCGAGGGTCAGGAGCGGTCCGAAGCCGACCAGGCCGACTGACCGCCGTCCCTCGCCACTGACCACCGACCAACCGAAAGAGAACCACCATGGCCGTTCCCAAGCGCAAGCAGTCCCGTGCCAACACGCACGCCCGTCGTTCGCAGTGGAAGGCCGCGCCGGTCCAGCTCGTGAAGACGATCGAGAACGGCAAGGTCACCTACAGCCTCCCGCACCGCGCGAAGGTCGTCGAGGACTCCGCCGGCACGCCCCTGTACATGGAGTACAAGGGCCGCAAGGTCGCCGACGTCTGATCGGACAGCACTCATGACAGCGACGTCCGGCGCCGCGGGGTCCCGCCCCGTGGGGTCGGACGTCGTTCGTCTGCAGGGCATCCTCGGGGCCGACATCGACCTCGAGCTGCTCCAGCTCGCCCTCACCCATCGTTCGTACGCGTACGAGCACGGTGGTATCGGGCACAACGAACGGCTCGAGTTCCTCGGGGACTCCATCCTCGGCCAGGCCGTGACCGTGAAGCTCTACCGGTCGTTCCCGGACCTCGACGAGGGTGACCTCGCCAAGCGGCGCGCCAGCCTCGTCTCGACGGTGGCCCTCGCCGAGATCGCTCGCATGATCGGGCTCGGCCAGTACATCCGGCTCGGCAAGGGCGAGGAGCAGACCGGGGGCCGCAACAAGTCCTCGATCCTGGCCGACACGGTCGAGGCCGTCATCGGTGCGACCTACCTCTCGGCCGGTCCGGACCCGGCGACCGCGCTGGTGCTCCGACTCGTCGAGCCGCTGCTGGTCGACCCGGACCGGTTCGGCGCCGCGATGGACCCGAAGACGAGCCTGCAGGAACTCGCGTCGAGCCTGTCGCTCGGCAACCCGTCGTACCGCGTGACCGAGACCGGTCCGGACCACGACAAGACCTTCCACGCGACGGTCGTCCTGCAGGGTGAGGACGTCTCGACGGGCAGCGGGTCGAGCAAGAAGACCGCCGAGATGGCCGCCGCGCTCGACGCGTGGACGCGGCTCTCCGGCCGGGCGGCCTGACCGCGTGCCCGAACTCCCCGAGGTCGAGGTCGTCCGCGCGGGCCTCGAACCCGCCGTCAGCGGTGCGCGTGTCCTGCACGTGGACGTCGTCGACGACCGTGCCCTCACCCGGCACGACGGTCCCGCCGAGGACTTCGCCGACCGCCTGACCGGCCGGACCATCGCCGCCGCGGTCCGTCGTGGCAAGTTCCTCTGGATGCCGCTCCGGCCCGAGCGCGACGGTGACCAGCCCGAGGCCCTCGTCGCCCACCTCGGCATGAGCGGTCAGATCCTGCTCGGTCGTGGTCGTGACGCCGCCAAGCACCGCCGCATCCTCATCGACGTCCAGCCCGCGGGCACGGACCGCGACGGCACGGCCGAACCGCCGGTCGAGCTCGAGTTCGTCGACCAGCGGACCTTCGGCTCGATGGCGATCGACCCGATGGTGCCGACGATCGACGGTGCTCCGGCCGGGTTCGGCGGTCAGGTCGACGACGCCGAGCCGGACGCCGCGTGGCGCCGGTCGATCCCCAAGCAGGTGTCACACATCGCCCGCGACCCGCTCGACCCGGCGTTCGACGACGCCCGCTTCGTCGCGATGGCCCGGAAACGTTCGAGCGGCATCAAGCGCGTCCTGCTCGACCAGGGTGTGGTCAGCGGCATCGGTAACATCTACGCCGACGAGTCCCTGTGGGCGGCGAAGCTCCACTACGACCGACCGGCGGAGCGCCTGACCCGCGCCGACCTCACCGGGCTCCTGCACGAGGTCCGCAGCGTCCTCCGTCGCGCGCTCGAGGACGGCGGGACGAGCTTCGACGCGCAGTACGTGAACGTGAACGGGCAGTCCGGGTACTTCTCGCAGCGGCTGAACGTCTACGGGCAGCAGGACGAGCCGTGCCCGCGCTGCGGTGCGACGATCGTCCGCGAGGCCTTCATGAACCGGTCGAGCCACCGTTGCCCCGTGTGCCAACCGCGTCCGCGGCTCCGCACGCGTTAGCCTGACGCCCAGCAGCACAGCAACGGCACAGCCGCCAGCACGCGAGCGAGCACCCGGAGACCGCATGTACTTGAAGAGCCTGACCATCAAGGGGTTCAAGTCCTTCGCGC
Source organism: Curtobacterium sp. UNCCL20 (assembly GCF_900101675.1). GTDB lineage: Bacteria > Actinomycetota > Actinomycetes > Actinomycetales > Microbacteriaceae > Curtobacterium. Next base: position 50,228 of record NZ_FNKG01000003.1, read on the forward strand.
AGCCGACGACGTTCGCGTTCGAGCCCGGCGTCACGTGCATCGTCGGCCCGAACGGTTCGGGCAAGTCGAACGTGGTCGACGCCCTGGCCTGGGTGATGGGGGAGCAGGGGGCGAAGACCCTCCGCGGCGGCAAGATGGAGGACGTCATCTTCGCCGGCACCTCGACCCGCGGGCCGCTCGGCCGGGCGCAGGTGCTCCTGACGATCGACAACTCCGACGGTCTGCTGCCGATCGAGTACTCCGAGGTGACGATCTCCCGCACGCTGTTCCGCAACGGCGGCAGCGAGTACGCCATCAACGGCGAGAACTGCCGCCTGCTCGACGTGCAGGAGCTCCTGAGCGACACCGGCCTCGGCCGCGAGATGCACGTCATCGTCGGGCAGGGCCAGCTCGACAAGGTCCTGCACGCCACCCCGGAGGACCGCCGTGGCTTCATCGAGGAAGCAGCCGGCATCCTGAAGCACCGCCGCCGCAAGGAGAAGACCCTCCGCAAGCTCGAGGCGATGCAGACGAACCTCACGCGGCTGTCCGACCTGGCGGGGGAGATCCGCCGCCAGTTGAAGCCGCTCGGGCGACAGGCCGAGGTCGCCCGGAAGGCCCAGTCGGTGGCGGCCGTCTTCCGTGACGCGAAGGCCCGGATCCTGGCGGACGACGTCGTCCGGCTGCGCCGTGAGCTCCACGAGCACCAGGAGGTCGAGGCGGGCCGGAAGTCCGAACGCATCGTCCTCCAGGAGCGCCTCGACCAGACCCGAGCCCGGCAGCAGCACGTCGAGCAGAGCATGGTGGGCGACGACGTCGACCGCGCGCGCACCGTCGTGCACCGGTTGGAGAGCGTGCAGGAGCGGCTCCGCGGACTGTCGAGCCTGGCGAACCAGCGGCTGATGTTCCTCGCGCAGCAGGCCGACGCCCCGCAGCAGGGTCCGACGATCACGCCGGAGCGCGTGCAGGGGGTCCGGAACGAAGCCGAACGGCTCGAGGCGCAGGCGACCGCGATGGCCGGCGGCATGGTCGCCGCCGCCGAGGCCGTACGGAACGCCCGAGCAGCGCTCGACGCCCTCGACGAGCAGATCGCGGCACAGGCCGCACTCGTGTCGCAGCACGACCTCGAGGCCCAGCGTCTGGCGTCCGCCGTCGACGTCGCACGGTCGAAGCGCGGCTCGGCGGTCGCCGACCGGGAGCGTCGTGAGCGCGCCCTGGCCGAGGCCGGGGAGCGCGCCGAAAGCGCCGCCGCCGCTCTCGCAGAACTCGGCACCGACCCGTCGGAGGGCGTCGACGAGGACGCGCTGACCAGCGCACTCGAGTCCGCTCGCGAACGACAAGAGGTGGCGCAGGCTGCCCGTGACGAGCACCGCGATCGGCTCCACGCCCTCGAGCGTGAACGCGACGCCCTGGACGCGCGCGTCGCCGCGCTCGGCATGTCAATCGACGTCCGTGACGGATCGCAGGCGCTCATCGACGCTGGTCGCGCCGGCATCGTCGGCCGCCTCGCCGACAGCCTCACCGTCGCGCCGGGCTTCGAGGGAGCGATCGCGACCGCTCTCGACGGGCTGGCCGACGCCGTCCTCGCCGACGACCGCGCGGTCGCGCTCGACGCCGTCGCGCACGCCCGCTCCGAGGACATCGGCCGCATCGACGTCGTCGTCGCCGACGCGGTCGGCGCCCCGACCGGCCTGCCCGAGCGCCTGCCGGCCGGCGTCCGTCGTGCGCTCGACCTGGTGCAGGGACCGCCCGCCCTCGCCGCGATCCTGCGCGACACGCTGGTCGCGGATACGGACGACGTCGACCTGGAGGCTGTGCTCACGTCCGCCCCGCGGGCCACCGTCGTGACGCGGTCCGGTGACCTCGTCCGTGCGGTGCGCGTGACCGGTGGCGGTGCGCGCGTGACCTCGCGCATCGAGCTGGTCGCGGAACGCGACGACGCCGTGACGCGACGGGCCGCCGTCGCGAGCGACGCCGAGGACGCGGCCACGGGCCTCCAGGCCGCACGCGCCGCCGTCGAGGACGCACGCCGCCAGGCGGACGAGGCCGACGCGGCGTCGCGCGCCCACGCCAAGGCGAAGGCGGAGTACGACCGGACGAGTGCGTCGACCCGGGCGAAGGCGGAGAACGCGGCCGCCGAGGTCGAGCGGTTGCGGTCGGCCCTCGCCGAGACGGACGGCGCGGCCGAAGCTGCCGAAGCAGCCCTCGCCGAGGCCGAGCGGGCGCACCACGAGTTCACCGAGCGTCCGCGTCCCGTGGTCGACGCGTCCGGGCGACCCGGGTTGCAGGACGCGCTCGAAGCCGCGCGCGCGGCCGAGATCGAGCAGCGGATCCAGGTCGAGACCGTGCGTGAGCGGGTCCGCTCCGAGCGCCGACGCGCCGATCAGCTGGAGCGGCAGCTCGAGGCCGAACGCGCCGCCGCCGAGGAGGCCGCTCGGCTCGCGGTCATCCGGCGCGGGCAGATCGCCGTCGCCGAGAGCGTCCTCGCGGACCTGCCGGGCCTCCTCGCCGCCGTCGACCGGTCCCTCGCCGAGGCCCGGGTGCAGCTCGCCACCGAAGAGGCCGAACGGTCGAAGCGGAACACCGAGCTGCAGACGATCCGGAACGAGGAGCGCGAGCTCAGGGAGCGGCTGCAGACCCTCACCGACGGCGTGCACTCGCTCGAGATGGAGATCTACGAGAAGAAGCTGCACGTGTCCGGGGTGCTCGACCGGGCGCAGAGCGAGCTCGGGCTCGTCGAGGCCGTCCTCGTCGCGGAGTACGGCCCGCACGTGCCGGTGCCGGTGGACGTCCTGGTCGACCCGCGGGTCCTCGCCCGGAAGCACCGCGAGGCGGAGCGCGCGGCGGCTGCCGCGTCCGCGGCGTCTGCCGCGTCCGCCGCGACCGCCGAGTCCTCCGAGGAAGCGGCCGACACCGAACTCGGTGACGACCGGGTCTCAGCGCGCGACGTCGACGTCGACGCCGACACCGAACTCCTCGACACCGAGTCCACGTTGCCCGGTGGCCCGGCGCTGCCCGAGTACGACAGCACCGACGAGATCGACCCCGCCGACGTCGAGACCGTGCCCTACGTCCGAGCCGAGCAGGAGCGTCGACTCAAGGCGGCGGAGCGCGACCTCGGCCAGCTCGGCAAGGTCAACCCGCTCGCGCTCGAGGAGTTCCAGGCGCTCGAGCAGCGGCACGCGTTCCTCGCCGAGCAGCTCGAGGACCTGCAGAAGACCCGCACCGACCTCCTGACGATCATCGAGGAGCTCGACACGAAGATGCAGACGATCTTCGAGTCCGCGTTCTCGGACACGAAGGACGCCTTCGACGTCATCTTCCCGATCCTGTTCCCCGGCGGCTCGGGGTCGCTCACCCTGACGAACCCCGACGACCTGCTGAACACGGGCCTCGAGGTGCAGGTGAAGCCCGCGGGCAAGAAGATCGACCGGTTGACCCTGCTGTCCGGTGGCGAGCGCTCCCTGGCGGCGGTGGCGCTGCTCGTGGCGATCTTCACCGCCCGACCGTCGCCGTTCTACATCATGGACGAGGTCGAGGCGGCGCTCGACGACGCCAACCTCGGACGCCTGCTCACCGTGTTCGAGCGGCTCCGGGCGTCGTCGCAGCTCATCGTCATCACGCACCAGAAGCGCACGATGGAGATCGCGGATGCGCTCTACGGGGTCTCGATGCGGCAGGACGGGGTGTCCGCCGTGGTGGGGCAGCGCGTCCAGCGTCGCGAGCAGGACGCCGAGCGCGAGCCGGCCGAGGCTGTGGCGTAGCCAGCACCGTCTGACCGAGACTCGGGCTGAGCGACACTCCTCGCGCTCCGGAGCGCGAGAGATGTCGCTCAGCCCGAGACTCGGGGCCGGGCCGGGCCGGCCGGGCGGCGGGCTACTTTGCGTCGGCCTCCACGGTGCGCTGCGACCCGGTCGGGGTCAGCCCACGCTCCTGGCGGCGCTTCGACACCACGAGCGACGCCACCGTGGCGACCGCGATCGTCAGCATGATGAAGCCGAGCGAGAACCAGATCGGGATCTCCGGGGCCCACTCGATGTGCTCACCGCCGTTGATGAACGGCAGCTCGTTGACGTGCATGGCGTGGAAGACGAGCTTCACGCCGATGAAGGCGAGGATGACGGCGAGGCCCTGCCCGAGGTAGATCAGGCGCTCGAGCAGCCCGGCGATGAGGAAGTACAGCTGCCGCAGACCGAGGAGCGAGAACGCGTTCGCGGTGAACACGATGAAGGCGTCCTGCGTCAGCCCGAAGATCGCGGGGATCGAGTCGAGCGCGAACAGCACGTCGGTGAGGCCGATGGCGACCATGACGAGCAGCATCGGTGTGAACAGGCGCTTGCCGTCGACACGGGTGGTCAGCTTGTCGCCGTCGTAGTGGTCCGAGGTCGGGATGACGCGCTTGAGGATCCGGATGAGGCGGGAGTCGCCCTCGTCGGCGCCGTGCTCGTTGCCGCTGCGGGCCTGCGACCAGGCGAGCCAGAAGAGCAGCGCGCCGAACAGGTAGAAGACCCACGAGAAGTTTTCGATGATCGTGACGCCGAGGGCGATGAAGATGCCGCGTGCGACGAGGGCGATGGCGACGCCGACCAGCAGGACCTTCTGCTGGAACTCCTTCGGCACCGCGAAGCTCGTCATGATGATGAGGAAGACGAACAGGTTGTCGACGGACAGCGCCTTCTCGGTCAGCCACCCGGCGAAGTACTCACCGCCCGCCTGTCCGCCGCCGAAGACGAGGATGCCGACACCGAACAGGATCGCGAGCCCGACGTAGAACGCCGACCAGAACGCGGATTCCTTGATGTGCGGGACGTGCGGGGTGCGCACGTGCGAGAAGAAGTCGAACACCAGCAGCGCGAGGATGCCGGCGATGGTGAGGAGCCAGACGAAGAGTGGGACGTCCACGGGTTTCCTTCAGGTCGGGGGCACACCCAGGTGGTGGGTACGCCGAGGCCTGAAGGTCTCTTCCGCCGTGGTCCACACGATGTGCTCGCCACGACCGGCGCCCCGGGGCCGGATCGTTCCGGCCCGTACTGACGGGGTCACCGAGGAGGAATACTCCCCTTCGTGTCCCCGAGCATACCGGGCACAGCCCACATGCGGTGCGCTCTAAGCTGGGAGCATGGCGAGTTCCTGGTCACTGTCCTCCCGGCTGCGCGGGCTGTTCCAGCGCAAGACGATCGACGAGACGACGTGGGACGACCTCGAGACGGCCCTCATCGGTGCGGACTTCGGTCCGGACATCTCCGAGGAGATCATCGAGGACCTGCACGCGCGCGTCGACCGGTACGCCACGACGGACCCCGCCGACCTCCAGCGCATGCTCCGCGAGGTGCTCGAGGAACGGCTGTCGAAGCTCGACACCACGCTGAAGCTCAGCAACCGGCCGGCCGTCGTGCTCGTCGTCGGGGTGAACGGCGTCGGCAAGACGACGACCATCGGCAAGTTCGCCAAGTTCCTGAAGACGTACGACCGCACCGTGCTCGTCGGTGCCGCGGACACGTTCCGCGCGGCCGCGGTCGAGCAAGTCGCCACGTGGGCCCAGCGTGCCGGCGTCGACGTCGTCCGGCCGTCACAGCCCGGTCAGGACCCCGCCTCGGTGGCGTACCAGACCGTCGAGAAGGCCATCCGCGAGGGCACCGAGATCGTCGTCATCGACACCGCCGGCCGGCTGCACACCAAGGCCGGCCTGATGGACGAGCTTTCGAAGATCAAGCGCGTCGTCGAGAAGCAGACCGAGATCGCCGAGGTCCTGCTCGTCCTCGACGCCACGACCGGTCAGAACGGGCTCGCGCAGGCGCAGGCGTTCATCGAGGGTGCGGGCGTCACCGGCCTCGTCATCACGAAGCTCGACGGCTCGGCGAAGGCCGGGTTCGTGCTCAGCGTGCAGGAGAAGACGGGCATCCCGATCAAGCTCATCGGCCAGGGCGAGGGCATCAACGACCTCACGGGCTTCACGCCGCACGTGTTCGTGCAGAACCTCGTCGGCTGAGCCGTCCGGCCGGAGCGTGAGCGGGAGTGGGAGCACGAGCGAACGCGAACGCCGCCGCGGGAGTAGCGTCCTTCTCGGTCCGGGCACCCGTCCGGTCTCGTTCCAGGGATAGGAGACCCTCATGCCCGCACTGCTGATCATCGCGATCATCGTCGGCCTCGTCCTGCTCTTCAGCGGCATCTTCGTCGGTGCGCTGAAGTTCCTGCTCTGGGTGGGCATCGTGCTCATCCTGCTGGCGGTCATCGGCTGGCTCCTCCGGAGCATCCGCGGTCGCGCGTAGCGACCGTCTGCCCTGAACCGGGGCTGGCAACGGACGGGAGGCGCGGTGCCAGCTGGCACCGCGCCTCCCGTCTGTCCGTTGCCCGTCTGCAGCCCGCCTGCCGGACCGCGTCAGACCGCCTGCCGGCCCGGTGCGGCGTCGAGCAGGTGCGACAGGTGCTCCGGGACGGTGCCACCGCGCGCCACCGTCGCCCGCGCCCACAGGCGACCGGCGCGGTAGGACGACCGGACGAGCGGCCCGGCCAGGACGCCGGCGAACCCCATCTGCTCGGCGACCTCGCGGAGCTCGACGAACTCCTCCGGCCGCACCCAGCGTGCGACGGGCAGGTGCCGCGGCGACGGGCGGAGGTACTGCGTCAGCGTGATGATGTCGGTGCCCGCATCGTGCAGGCGCTGCAGCGCGTCCTCGATCTCGATGCGCTCCTCGCCCATGCCGAGGATGAGGTTCGACTTCGTGACGAGGCCCGCGTCACGACCCTGCGTGATGACGTCGAGGGAGCGTTCGAACGTGAAGGCCGGACGGATCCGCTTGAAGATCCGGGGGACGGTCTCGACGTTGTGGGCGAACACCTCGGGGCGGGCGTCGAACACCCGGCCGAGCTGGTCCGGTCGCCCGTTGAAGTCCGGCACCAGGATCTCGACGCCGGTGCCGGGGGAGTGCTCGTGGATCGCGCGGATCGTCTCGGCGTAGAGCCAGGAGCCCCCGTCCTCGAGGTCGTCCCGAGCGACCCCCGTCACGGTCGCGTAGCGGAGTCCCATCTCGGCGACCGAGTCCGCGACCCGGCGCGGTTCGTCGCGGTCGAGCGGCTCGGGCTTGCCGGTGTCGATCTGGCAGAAGTCGCAGCGGCGCGTGCACTGGGAACCGCCGATGAGGAACGTGGCCTCGCGGTCTTCCCAGCACTCGAAGATGTTCGGGCAGCCCGCCTCCTGGCAGACGGTGTGCAGCTGCTTGTCCTTGACGAGGCCGGTGAGCGCGCGGAACTCCGGGCCCTGCGTGGCGCGGGTCTTGATCCACGCCGGCTTCGTCTCGATCGGGGTCTCGGCGTTGCGGGCCTCGACCCGGAGCATGCGGCGGCCTTCGGGGGCGAGGGTCATACGAGGGTCTCCTGTCGGGGGCTGTGCGTCGTGCTGATCCGGTCGCCGGTGTGCGTCGTGCTGATCCGGTCGCCGGTGTGCGTCGTGCTGATCCGGTCGCCGGTGTGCATCGTGCTGATCCGGTCGCCGGTGTGCATGCCGTCCGCCGCGTCCTGCACGCGTCGGGCGACCGCGGTGGCGACCTCGTCGACGGTGACGGTCCGACCGGCTGCGGCGCTCAGCGTGGTGACGCCCGCGTCGGCGATGCCGCACGGGACGATGGCGGCGTAGGCGTCGAGCGCATTCGTGCAGTTGATGGCGATGCCGTGGCTCGTGACGCCCTCGGCGACGTGCAGGCCGATGGCGCCGACCTTGTCAGCGGTCCTGGTGCCGGCGTCGTCGTGCCCGGCGTCCTTCGTGATCCACGCGCCGCTGCGTCCCTCGATCCGCGCTGCACGCACGCCCACTGCGGCGGCCACGTCGATGATCACCTGCTCGAGGTCGCGCACCCAGGCGACGACGTCCAGCGGTTCCGCCAGCCGGACGATCGGGTAGGCGACGAGCTGCCCCGGGCCGTGCCAGGTGATGCGGCCGCCGCGGTCCACCTCGACGACCGGAGCGCCGTTCGTCGGCAGGTCGGACGGCTCGGTGCGACGGCCCGCGGTGTACACGGACGGGTGCTCGCAGAGGACGAGAGCGCCGGGGGAGCGTCCCGTGACGACCTCGGCGTGGAGCTGTCGTTGCAGGTCGAGTCCCTCGGGGTAGTCGAGGAGCCCCGGGCGTCGGACGATCTCGAGTGCCGGCATGGGGGTCAGGCTACGGCAGTTTCTGTACTCCGTCCAACAACAGGTCTGCTCGAGCGGTGACTTGATCTCGACCATGGTTGAGGTGCTCGGATGGCGGGCATGGACATCCAGCAGGTACAGCTCACGACCCGGTCGGTCGACGCGACGGCACAGTTCTACGAGCGGCTCGGTTGTGCCGTCACCGTGGAGGGCGCCGCGGTGCGGGTCGCGGTGGGGTCGACGCGGCTCGTGTTCCGCGCTGACGACGAGATGACCGGGGCGCACCACCTCGCCGTCACGATCCCGACCGGGTCGTTCGCGGCCGCGAAGGAGTGGGTCGCGGGTGTGGCGGCGATCCTCGGCACCGACGACGCGGACGAGTTCGAGGGGCCGCCGAACTGGAACTCGCGGTCGGTGTACTTCGAGGGGCCCGACGAGCAGCTGCTCGAGCTCATCGAACGGCGCGACCTGCCGGCTGGTGTCGCGGGCGCCGGGGACTCCGCGCTCCTCGGATCGGTGAGCGAGGTCGGCGTCGCCGTGCCCGACGTCCTCGCCGCGGTCGAGGTGCTCGGTCGACACGGCCTCACCCCGTACGCGAACGCGCCCACCGCGGGCTTCGCCCCCGTCGGTGACGTGCACGGGTTGCTCATCCTCGTGTCGCCCGAGCGGTCCTGGTACCCGACCCTCGACCGTGGCCCGTCGAGGGCACCCGTCGTCGTCGACATCGGGCTCGCCAGCACCGTCGAACTCGCCGAGGGTGTCCTCCTGCGGTGAACGGGCAGGGCGGTCGGGTCTGCTTGTCCTGGTGAACCAGTAGAATCGACGGATCATGGCGCAATTCGGTTCACTCTCCGATCGGCTGACCGAGACCTTCCGCAACCTGCGGAGCAAGGGTCGGCTGACTCCGTCCGACGTCGACGGCACCGTCCGCGAGATCCGGCGGGCGCTCCTCGACGCCGACGTCGCGCTCGAGGTCGTCAAGGCGTTCACCGCAGCCGTCCGCGAGCGTGCCCTCTCCGACGAGGTCAACAAGGCGCTCAACCCGGCGCAGCAGGTCGTCCAGATCGTCAACGAGGAACTCGTCGGCATCCTCGGCGGGCAGCAGCGACGGCTCGAATTCGCGAAGCGGCCCCCGACGGTCATCATGCTCGCGGGTCTGCAGGGCGCCGGCAAGACGACGCTCGCCGGCAAGCTCGGCAAGTGGCTCAAGAAGGACGGCCACACGCCGATGCTCGTCGCGGCGGACCTCCAGCGTCCGAACGCGGTCCAGCAGCTGCAGGTCGTCGGCGAGCAGGCCGGCGTGCACGTCTTCGCCCCGGAGCCCGGCAACGGCGTCGGCGACCCGGTCAAGGTCGCCAAGAACGCGATCAAGGCCGCGGTCGACCAGCAGTACGACACCGTCATCGTGGACACCGCCGGTCGACTCGGTGTCGACGCCGAGCTCATGAAGCAGGCGGCGAACATCCGCAAGGCCGTCGACCCGGACGAGGTCCTCTTCGTCATCGACGCGATGATCGGTCAGGACGCCGTCGCGACCGCCCGTGCCTTCCAGGAGGGCGTCGACTTCACCGGCGTCGTCCTGTCGAAGCTCGACGGCGACGCGCGCGGTGGTGCAGCCCTCTCGGTTGCCAGCGTCACCGGACGTCCGATCATGTTCGCGTCCACCGGTGAAGGGCTCGACGACTTCGAGCCGTTCCACCCGGACCGCATGGCGAGCCGCATCCTCGACCTCGGCGACATCCTCTCCCTCATCGAGCAGGCGCAGGGCGCCTTCGACGAGGAAGAGGCCCGCAAGGTCGCCGAGAAGATCGCCAGCGACAACTTCACGCTGAACGACTTCCTGCAGCAGATGCAGCAGCTCCGCAAGGCCGGCTCGATCAAGGGCATGCTCGGCATGCTCCCGGGCGCCAAGGGCATGCGCGAGGCGCTCGACAACTTCGACGAGCGCGAGATCGTCCGCACCGAGGCGATCATCCAGTCGATGACGCCGCAGGAGCGCGAACTCCCGAAGCTCCTGAACGGCTCGCGTCGCCTGCGCATCGCGCGCGGTGCCGGATCGACCGTCACCGAGGTCAACGCGCTGGTCAACCGCTTCGAGCAGGCGGCGAAGATGATGAAGACCGTCGCACGTGGTGGTGTCCCGCAGATGCCGGGCATGGGGCCGATCCCGGGCATGCACGGCGGCAAGAAGCAGCAGCAGGGCGGCGGCAAGAAGAAGGCCAAGGTCGGCAACCCGGCGAAGCGCGCGGCCCTCGCGGCCGGTGCCGCCGCTGCGCCGCAGCAGGCGCCGAAGGGCACCGGTCTCGGGCTCGGCGGCGGCGCCAAGGGCGGCAAGGCCCCGACCGAGGAAGAGCTCGCGAGCCTGCAGAAGTTCCTGGGTCGCTGACGCGACGACCACCAGACGGGAGGCCCGTGGCGGATCCGCCACGGGCCTCCCGTCTGTCTGTGGGCACGTCGCGACGTTCCTTCCCATCGCACGCGCGGTAGGAAGCCGATCCGCGCGTAGGAGGCAGGAAGAACCTGCTTCCTACGCGCGGAACGGCTTCCTACGCGCGGAACGGCCTCCTACGCGCGGAACGACTTCCTACGCGCGGAACGGCCCCGACGTCGGTCAGAGCGAGTCGCGCAGCTCGGTGACCAGGTGCCGGACCACGGCGCGGAGGTCGCCGCCGTTCTCCTGCGCAACCTGCAGCTGCCGCTGGTACGACGCGCCGCGCTCGATCATCGTGTCGAGGTGGTGCAGCTCCTGCTGGCAGCCGAGGCGCTCCGCGACCGGGTCGAGCCGTGCGACGAGGTCGTGCACCTCGTCGGTGACGAGCCGCTCGTCGCCGGCGGAGTTCGTGATGATCTCGGCCTCCATGCCGTAGCGGGCCGCGCGCCACTTGTTCTCGCGCACGAACCACGGCTGCATCGAGGGGAGCGATTCGCCCGTGTCGAGGCGGTCCGACATCGCGGTGACGAGGCACTGCACGAGCGCGGTGACGGCGCCGACCTCGTGCAGCGTGGAGATGCCGTCGGACACCCGGTTCTCGAGCGTGCCCCAGCCGGGCGACGGGCGGATGTCCCAGCGGAGGTCCTTGAACCCCTCGATCACACCGGTGCGGGTGAGGTCGTCGACGACCTCCTCGAAGTTCGCCCACGCGCCGAGCTGCGGGGGCAGGCCGCCGGTGGGGAGCTGCTGGAACATGAGCGCACGGTTCGAGGCGTATCCGGTGTCGATGCCGGCCCAGAACGGGCTCGAGGCGGTGAACGCCTGCAGGTGCGGCACGTAGGCGAGCATGGCCCCGAGGATCGGCAGGGCCTTGTCGCGGTGGTCGATGCCGACGTGGACGTGCACGCCCCAGATGAGCATCTGCCGTCCCCACCACCGGGTCCGGTCGATGAGTGTCGTGTAGTGCTCGCTGTCCGGGGTGATCTCCTGCTGATCCCACACGGCGAAGGGGTGGGTGCCGGCGCACATCACCTGCGCGTCGAGCGGTTCGGCGGCGTCGATGACCTCGCCGATGATGCCGGACAGCTCGTTCGTGGCCCCGCTCACCCGCGTGTGCACACCGGTGACGACCTCGACGGTGTTGGTGAGGAGCTCCTCCGTGACCCGGTCGTGGTCGCCCAGCCGCTGCTGCACGGCGGAGATGACGGCGGGGGCACGCGGGGTGAGGTCGCCGGTGTCCCGGTCGACCAGGGGGAGCTCCCACTCGACGCCGATGGTCGACGGGCGGGACTCGGTGAAGCGGATGTCCATGCTGTACATCCTGCCCGGATCGTTGTCGGACACGCACAACGAACACCTGTCCCGATCGTGCGGATCCGATTCCCAGGAGATCCACACCGGGCGTACCGTGGAAATGCTGAACAGGGAAGAGGTACGCATGCAGTTGGTCGTGCGCGGTACGTCCGCACCGCTCGTCGGAGAACTCGACATCCCGGTCTCGAAGTACCACGCGCACCGCGCGCTGGTGCTCGCGTCCCTGGCGAAGGGGACGAGCATCGTGTCCGGGATCAGTGCGACCAGACAGGTGGAGTGGACGGTCGGCACGCTGCGTGCCCTCGGCGTCGACGTCAAGCGGCGCGGGAACGAGTACCACGTCACCGGGCTCGGCGGGCGGTACGAAGCGACCGACGTCGTCGACCACGGGTCCCGCGGGGCGGACGGCATCCTCAACATGGGGTCCTCCGGCACGACGCTCTACTTCATGACCGGTCTGGCGTCCCTCGCCGACAAGCCGATGACGCTCGCCGGGATGAAGTACTTCCAGCGCCGGCCGATCAAGGCGCTCCTCACCTCGCTCACCCAGATGGGCGTCGAGCTCGAGGCCACGAACGACTGCCCGCCGGTCACCGTCCAGCCGAAGCGTCCGCGCGGCGGCGACGTCCAGATCGCCGGAACGCTGTCGCAGTGGATCTCCGGCCTGCTCCTGGTCGCGCCGTTCGCCGAGCAGGAGACCCGCATCCACATCACCGGCGGCCGTCTCAACGAGCAGCCGTACGTCGAGCTGACGGTGCGGATGATGCGCCAGTTCGGGCTCACCGTCGAGGTGTCGGACGACTGGCTCGAGTACCGGATCCCGGCGAACCAGCAGGCTACCCCGCACGACTACGTCATCCCGCCGGACATCGGCTCGGCCGCCTTCGGCATCGCGGCCGCGGGCATCCGCGAGTCGAACGTGCTCCTCCGCGGCATGACGGCGTTCACCACCGCCGAGACCGACCACCCGGAGAGCGAGTTCCTCGACCTCGCCACGGCGATGGGTGTCCCGATGCGCATCGACGAGGAGACCGGCTTCGTGCGCATCCAGCACGACGGTTCCCCGCTCCGTTCCCTCGACATCGACTGCCAGCCGATCCCGGACCTCCTGCCGGTCCTGTCCACGATGGCGACCTTCGCCGAGGGCACGACCCGGCTCTGGAACGTGGCGCACATCCGCCTCAAGGAATCCGACCGCGTCGCGGCGATGCTGCAGCTGAACCGGATGGGCGGCCGCGCCGAGCAGGGCGCCGACGAACTCCGCGTGACGGGTGTCCGTCCGGGCGGGCTGCACGGCTCCCCGATGTCGTCCTTCAACGACCACCGGGTCCTGATGTCCCTCGCCGTCGCCGCGTCGAAGGCCGAGGGGACGTCCTCGCTGACCTACCCGCGGGCCTACCGGATCTCGTACCCGACGTTCCTCGAAGCGATGAACGCCGTCGGCCTCGACATGGAGGTCGGTGACGGGCTCGCCGCCCAGCTCGCCCGCGACGACCGGGTGGACGCCGCCGAGGTCGAGATGCCGGAGCGCACCGACCTGGGGGAGACGACCGAGGCCCCGGCGGGCGACGAGGCCGCCCGGCCCGCCGCGCTGCCCGAGCTCGCGGGCGTCGACGCCGACCCGCTGGTCCTCAGCGAGAAGGTCCGCGCCCTGTCCGAGTCCGACCCCGACGGCCTCGCCGTGATCGAGGTCGGCGGCCCGGAGCCGGTGAACACCACGTGGAGGGAACTGCAGGACGAGGCGGACAAGGTCTCCGCGCTGCTCCTCGAGCTCGGTGTCCGCACCGGCGAGTCCGTGGCGATGCAGCTGCCGAACTGGCGTGAGTTCGTGTCGATCACCCTCGGCGCGATCCAGATCGGTGCGGTCGCGACCCCGATCATGCCCGTGTTCGGCCCGCGTGAGACGACGATGACGCTCGCCCGCTCACGTGCCCGGATCGTGTTCCTGCCGAACGTGTTCCGCAAGCGTCGTCCGGCGCTGGAACTCCTCGAGGTCATCGACGAGGCGAAGGCCCAGAAACGGCGCCTGTCGGTCGAGCACGTGGTCGTCCTCCGTGCCGAGGCCCGCGGGCAGGCGGACAGCCCGACCAACCAGGCCCCGCTGCCCGCCGACGCCGCCGAGCGCGTCGCCGCGAGCGACTGGAACTGGCGGTACTTCGACACCGCGCTCGAGTCCGTGCAGGTCGACGTCGACGAGATCCGGTCGCACGCGCCCGGCCCGGACGACGTCTGCCAGCTGCTCTTCACCTCCGGCACCACCGGCGAGCCGAAGGGCGTCCAGCACCCGCACCGCACGCTCGGCCTCGCCACCGCGATGCACGTCGCGCAGTCCGGCCTGACGAGCGAGGACCGGATCTACATCCCGTCGCCGCTCGCGCACCAGACCGGGTTCCTGTACGGCATGCTGCTGGCGTTCCGGCTCGGTGCCCCGCAGGTCATCCAGCCGGTGTGGGACGGCGCGGTCGCGCTCGAGCAGGCCTTCGGTGTCGCGAAGGCGAGCTTCGTGCAGTGCGCGACGCCGTTCCTGACCGACCTGGTCGACCTGGTCGAGGGCGGCGCCCCGCAGCCCGAGTCGCTGCGGATCTTCGTGCCGACCGGCGCGGCGGTGCCCCGAGCCCTCGCGCAGCGGGCGAGCACCGTCCTCGGCAGCGCGATCCTCGGCGCGTTCGGCACGAGTGAGACCTGCCTCGGCGCGCTGTCCAGCCCGAGCGACGACCCCGCGGACGCGTACGGGCACGACGGCCGGGCGCTGCCGGGCATCTCGATCCGCATCGTCGACGACGAGGGTCACGAGCTGCCGGCGGACACCGAGGGCAACTTCGAGTTGTTCTCGCCGACGATGTTCGACGGCTACCTCGACCGCCCCGACCTGACCGACGACGTCTTCACCGAGGACCGCTGGTACCGGACCGGGGACCTGGCGAAGGTGTCCGACAAGGGCTTCCTGTCGATCACCGGGCGCATCAAGGACGTCATCAACCGGGGCGGTGAGAAGATCCCGGTCGTCGAGATCGAGAACCTCCTCTACCAGCACCCCCTCGTCACCGACGTCGCGATCGTCGCGATGCCGGACGCCCGCCTCGGGGAGCGCGCGTGCGCGTTCGTCGTGCCGGCGGCCGGCGCCGAGCGGCTCGACTTCGCGGCGATGCAGCACGCACTCGACAAGGCGGGCGTGAGCAAGTACTACTGGCCGGAGCGGCTCGAGTACATCGACGAACTGCCCCGCAACGCGGTCGGCAAGGTCCAGAAGAACGTCCTGCGGGAGCAGGCAGCCGCGCTCGTCGCGACGAAGGAGAACTGAAACGATGACGCTGGTCACGGAAACCGCAACCGAGCAGGACTTCCAGCAGCTCAAGGCCGAGGTCACCGAGTGGGTGCGCGGCCGCGGCGAGGAGTGGGCTGAGGAGATCGAGCGCACCGGGCAGGTCGCGCCGGAGCTCTTCCAGGAGCTGAAGGAGAAGGGCTGGCTGTCCCTCGCGGCGCCGGTGGAGCTCGGTGGACGGGACATCCCGTTCTCCCGCTACCTCGAGGTCATGGAGATCGTCTCCCGCTCGCACGCCTCGATCCGGATGCTCGTGCACGTCATCAACGGAACCTGGCGCGCCATGCAGCCCTACGCGACGCCGGAGCAGATCGAGGAGGTCGTGAAGCCGAGCGTGGCGGGCGACAAGCTCGTCGCGTTCACGCTCACTGAGGCGACGGCCGGCACCGGCGCCGACATCCGCACGACCGTCCGCCGCGAGGGCGACACGTACGTGATGAACGGCGAGAAGCACCTCATCACGTTCGGTGTGCGGGCCGACTACTGGCTCATTGCCGCTCGGCTCGAGGGCACGACCGGCCAGGACGGCACGGTCGCGTTCCTGATGCCGAACTCCGGCCTGCCCGGCGCCGAGGTGATCGACGACTCCGACACGATGGGCATCCGCGGCACCGACCACGCGATCCTCCGCTTCACCGAGACCCCGATCCCCGCGTCCGCACGCCTCGGCGAGGAGGGCCAGGGGCTCGAGGTCGCGCTCGGCGGCTTCCTGCTGCCGAGCCGCGTGTCCGTCGCGATGAGCGCCGTCGGCCTGGCCGAGCGCGCCAACGAGCTCGCGGTCGAGTACGCGAACAAGCGCGAGACGTTCGGCAAGAAGCTCTCCAGCCGCCAGGCGATCCAGTTCTACCTCGCCGAGAACTACGCCGACATCGCGGCCGCGCGCGCCCTCGTGCTCGAGGCCGCCCGCGCCTACGAGGAGGACCGCCCGGACGCCGGCACGCTGTCGAGCGCCTCGAAGATGGTCGCCGTCGACATGCTCGCCCGTGTCACCGACAAGGCACTGCAGGTGCACGGTGGGCAGGGGTACTGGAAGCGCAACGCGATCGAGCGCGTCTACCGCGACGCGCGCGCGCAGCGCTTCGAAGAAGGAACGAACGAGATCCAGAAGCTGGTCGTCGGCCGCGCCGTCGTGACCGGCCAGGCCGGGTTCTAGACCAGACCGACAACCGGACTGGAGGCGCGAGGCGGCCCCGCCCCGCGCCTCCAGTCCGTCCCGAACCACCTCAGCAAAGGACCGCAGTGACCGACTCCACCAACGCTCCCATCGCCCTCATCACGGGCGCCTCGCGCGGCATCGGCCGCCTGCTCGCCCAGAAGTTGGGCCAGCGCGGGGCGACCGTCGTCGTGACGTACAAGGGCAACGCCGACCTCGCCGAGGAGTCGCTCGCCGACGTCAAGGCCGCCGGTGGCGACGGGATCACGGCGCAGGTGGACATCGAGCAGCCGGAGTCGATCGACGCGCTGTTCGACCTGGTGCGGGACACCTACGGCCGGCTCGACTACTTCGTCGCGAACGCCGCCGCGAGCGCGTTCAAGCCGGTCAAGGAGCTCAAGCTGCACCACCTCGACCGCAGCTACGCGACCAATGCCCGCTCGTTCGTGCTCGGTGCGCAGCGAGCGGCCGAGTTGATGGACAAGGGCGGCCGCATCGTCGTCGTCACCTCGTACGGCTCGCTCCGGGCGTTCCCGACGTACGCCGCGCTCGGCGCCGCGAAGGCGATGAGCGAGTCCTACATGAAGTACATGGCGGTCGAGTTCGGTCCGCGCCAGATCACCGTGAACGCGGTGAACGGCGGGCTCATCGACACCGACTCGCTCGACTACTTCTACACGAAGGTCCCCGGCCAGGCGCCGATCGAGACCGTGTTCGAGAAGCTGCCGCTGCAGCGCCCGGGCACCGCGGACGACATGGCGGACGCCGTGGACTTCCTCCTCTCCGACAAGGCGTCGTACATCACGGGCCAGGTGCTCTCCGTCGACGGCGGCCTCACCGTCATCGCGCCGCCGTACTGGGCGGACACGACCTCGCCGCTCCGTGACGCGGTGCTGCCCGCGGCAGAATAGGCGCATGAGCAGCGTCGCTTCCGCCCCCGTCGTGCCGGCCTCCCTCCGGACCGTCGCCTCGCCGTGGACCCTCGGCCCCCTGCAGCTGCCCAACCGGGTGGTGATGGGGTCGATGCACACCGGCCTCGAGGTGCACGACGACGGCGGGGCGGGCATGGCGGCGTTCTACCGCGAGCGTGCCGCCGGCGGCGCCGCGTGCATCATCACCGGCGGCATCGCGGTCAACGACGAGGCCCGTGGCGGCCCGGACTTCGCGGTGTTCGGCGTCGGCGGAGCGGACGAGCGCTTCCGCGTCGCCGTCGACGCCGTGCACGACGAGGGCGGGACGATCCTCGCGCAGCTCTTCCACGCCGGCCGGTACGCCCTGGCGTCCGGGATGACGGACCGGTACGGCGAACCCCAGCGGGTCGTGGCACCGTCGGCCCTGCCGTGGGCCGCGGCCCGCGGGGTCGTCCCCTCGGCGCTGACCGGGGACGAGATCGCGCGGACGATCGAGGACTTCGCCGCCGCGGCGCGCACGGCCAGGGAGATCGGGTTCGACGGCGTCGAGATCATGGCGTCCGAGGGGTACCTGATCAACCAGTTCCAGTCGCCGCTGACGAACCTCCGCGACGACGAGTGGGGCGGCTCACCGGAGCGGCGGCGTCGCTTCGCCGTCGAGGTCGTCCGGGCCGTCCGCGACGCCGTGCCGGACATCGCCGTGACGATCCGCCTCTCCGGCGCGGACCTCATGCCGGGCTCGTCGACACCCGACGACGTCGACGCCCTGGTGCTCGAGCTGCTGCCGCTCGGCCTCGACGGGATCTCGGTCGGGATCGGCTGGCACGAGTCGCGGACGCCGACCGTGCAGGCCTCCGTGCCGCACGGCGCGTGGGTGTCCTACGTCACCCGGATCGCCGACCTCGTGCGCGCCTCGGAGCACCCGGACGTGAGGGTCATCGCGTCGAACCGGATGACGGACCTCCGCGACGGCGAGGCCGTGCTGTCCGGCGGGGTGATCGACGCCGTCGCGCTCGCCCGCCCGTTCCTCGCCGACCCCGCGATCGTGAACCGGTCCCTCGGCGGCCGTTTCGCGCTCGTCAACACCTGCATCGGCTGCAACCAGGCGTGCCTCGACCGCTCGATCATCGGCCAGCCGGTGTCGTGCCTGGTGAACCCCCGGGCCGCCCGTGAGGTCGCGTTCCCGGCCCGTCCGACGACCGACCCGAAGCGCGTCGACGTGGTCGGTGGCGGCCCGGCCGGCCTCGCAGCCGCGGTGGACGCCGCTCGTCGCGGGCACGCCGTGACACTGTGGGAGGCGTCCGAGCAGCTCGGTGGGCAGTTCGGCCTCGCCGCGCTGGTGCCGGGCAAGGAGGACTACGCCGCGACCGTCCGGTCCGCGCGTGCCGAACTCGACGAGCGCGGGGCGACGATCCACCTCGGCCGCGCCGCCACCGCCGCCGACCTGGCCGACAGCGACGCCGTGGTGCTCGCGCCCGGGGTCGTGCCGCGCGAGGTCGACATCCCCGGAGCGACGTTGCCGCACGTCCGGTCCTACGAGCAGGCGCTCCGCGAGGGCGTCCCCGCGGGCACCGTCGCGATCATCGGCGGTGGCGGGATCGGCGTCGACACGGCGGCGTTCCTCACCGAGTCGCCCGACGAGGTCCGCCGCGCGGAGGAGTTCGCGGCACGCTGGGACCTCGACGTGTCCGAGGTCGTCGTCGGTGACGTGCCCCAGCGGCTCCCCGCGGCGACCCGCACGCTCCGACCCGGCGAACAGGTCACCGTGCTCCGACGCTCGGGCAAGTTCGGGCAGGGGATCGGCATCACGTCGCGCTGGGTGGCGATCGGACGACTCCGCGACGCCGGCGTGCAGATGGTCGGCGGCGTGCAGGAGTACCTGCGCATCGAACCCGGCGCGCTCTGGATCCGCGACGAGCACGGCGAGGAGCGGGCGGTCCCCGCGGACCACGTGGTGATCTGCGCCGGGCAGGAGCGCGCGATCGAGACCGGCGACGAGCCGGACCGGCGGCCGACGGACGGGCTGGTCACGGGCCTCCAGGCAGCCGGCGTGCCGTACGCGATCGTCGGCGGTGCACGCGACGCGCGGAGCGTGGACGCCGTCCGCGCGACCTCCGAGGCACTCGAAGCGGTCCGGCGACTCGCCCCGTAGCGAGTCGACTCGCATCCCGGCCGGGAATCTGTAAGAATGAACGGTCGAATCGCGCCTGCTCGACCCTCTATCCAGCTGTGCGCGACTCATTCCGAGCTTCCACCGTGTGTGCCCCCACGCCCGCGGTTCCGGTTCAACCACAACATCACGCAACAGGAGTAATTGTGGCTGTCAAGATCCGTCTCAAGCGCCTCGGCAAGATCCGTGCGCCGTACTACCGCATCGTCGTCGCCGACTCGCGCACCAAGCGCGATGGTCGTGTGATCGAGGAGATCGGCAAGTACCACCCCACCGAGGAGCCCTCGTTCATCGAGGTCAAGTCGGACCGTGCGCAGTACTGGCTCGGCGTCGGCGCGCAGCCGACCGAGCAGGTCGCTGCCCTCCTCAAGCTGACCGGCGACTGGGCCAAGTTCAAGGGCGAGAAGGACACCGAGTCCAAGGTCCAGGTCAAGCAGCCGAAGGAGGCCTTCGTCGTGGACTCGTCCAAGAAGGCCGTCCTGAAGCCGAAGTCGGAGAAGAAGGCCCCGGCCGCTCCGGCCGAGTCGGCCGACGACGCCGCCGAGACGACCGAGGCGTAATTCCTTGCTCGAATCCGCGCTGACGCACCTCGTCAAGGGGATCGTCGATCACCCTGACGACGTGCGCGTCGCCAGTTCCACCTCCGCGCGGGGCGAGGTCCTCGAGGTGCGTGTGCACCCCGAGGACCTCGGCCGCGTGATCGGTCGCGCCGGACGGACCGCAAAGGCGCTGCGCACCCTCGTCTCGGCTCTCGCCGACGGCAAGCGGGTGCGTGTCGACGTGGTCGACACCGATTCCTAGGGAGACGACCCAGCTTCGGGTGGGTCGAATCACGAAGGCGCACGGGCTCAAGGGCGGCATCAAGCTCGAGCTCTACACCGACGACCCGGATCGTCGGTTCACGCCCGGAGCGGTCTTCACGCTCCAGGTCCCGGAGGACTCTCCGTGGGCCGGCAAGACCATCGCGCTCGACGAGCTGCGCTGGTACAACGGCCACCCGGTCGCCTTCTTCGAGGGCATCGGGGACCGCTCGGCCGCCGAGACCCTCGCCCGGGCGATCCTCTGGGTCGAGCAGGACGCCGACGCCGAGACCGGTGAGGACGACGCCTGGTACGACCACCAGCTGGTCGGCCTCCGCGTGCTCCGCGACGGCGTCGAGGTCGGCACCGTCGCCCGCGTCGACCACCTGCCCGCGCAGGACCTCCTCGCGATCGACACCCCGTCGCGCGGCGAAGTGCTCGTACCGTTCGTCTCCGCGATCGTCCCCGCCGTCGACATCGAGGCGGGCACCGTCACGGTGACCCCGCCGCAGGGCCTCTTCGAGGACCCGGAGGACATGTCCCGCCCGGAGACGGTCACGCCGCCGGCCGACACCCAGGACTGACCGTGCGCATCGACATCGTCACGATCTTCCCGGAGTTCTTCTCCGTGCTCGACGTGTCCCTGCTCGGCCGGGCACGGCAGGACGGTCTGCTCGACCTGCACGTGCACGACCTCCGGTCGTGGACGACCGACCGGCACCGCACCGTCGACGACACCCCGTACGGCGGGGGAGCGGGCATGGTCATGAAGCCCGAGCCCTGGGCGCTCGCGCTCGAGTCGATCCTGCGGCCCGACGGCTCCTCGACGCTCGTCGTCCCCACGCCCGCGGGAACCCCGTTCAAGCAGACGATCGCGCGGTCGCTGGCCGCCGAACCGCACCTCGTGTTCGCCTGCGGACGCTACGAGGGCATCGACGCCCGCGTGTTCGAGTGGGCGGCGTCCCGCTGCTCCGTCGTCGAGCTGTCGCTCGGCGACTACGTGCTGAACGGCGGCGAGGTGGCGGCGATGGCCGTGATCGAGGCCGTCGGACGACTCGTGCCCGGTGTCGTCGGCAACCCCGAGTCGCTCGTCGAGGAGTCCCACGAGGACGGCCTGCTCGAGTACCCGTCGTACACGAAGCCCGCCTCGTGGCGTGACCTCGAGGTGCCCGAGGTGCTGCTCAGCGGGCACCACGGCCGGGTCGCCGCGTGGCGGCACGAGCAGCAGGTGGAGCGGACGCGGCGCGTCCGGCCGGACCTGCTGCCGGACGCGTAGCGCGGGGCTCGTTCGCCGCTCGGTGGTCGGCCCGAGTCTCGTGGTGAGCGACCGATCTCGTGCTTCCGGCCCCGAGAACGGTCGCTGTGCCCGAGTCTCGGCTCCGCCGTGCGGGCCTGGAGGCGCGGGGCGGGCTGGTGCCGCGCCTCCAGGCTCGCTACTGGTCGCGCTGGGCGCGACGGAGGGTCAGGACCTCGGGACCGGTCTCGGTGACCGCGACCGTGTGCTCGACGTGCGCGGCACGCGAACCGTCGACGCTCTTGAGGGTCCACCCGTCGTCGTCCTGGGAGAGCTCGTCGGTGCCCTGCATGAGCCACGGCTCGATCGCGACGACGAGCCCCGGCCGCAGCTTCAGCCCACGGCCCGGACGGCCGTCGTTCGGCACGTGCGGGTCGCCGTGCATCGTGTGCCCGACGCCGTGGCCGCCGAACTGCAGGTTGACGTCGTAGCCAGCCGCGCGGGCCTCGGCGCCGATCGCGTACGACACGTCGCCGAGCTTGTTGCCCGTCCGGAACTGTGCGATCCCCGCCGCCAGTGCGCGCTCCACCGTGGCGATCAGTCGCTGGTCCTCGTCGCGTGGCGTGCCCACCTGCACCGAGACGGCGGAGTCGGCGACCCAGCCGTCGACGCTCGCGGCGAAGTCGAGGCTCACCAGGTCGCCGTCGACGAGCGTGTAGTCGTGCGGCAGGCCGTGCAGCGCGGCGTCGTTCACCGAGGTGCAGAGGTTCTTGCCGAACGGCGACTTGCCGAACGACGGGTGGTAGTCGACGTAGCAGCTCTCGGCGCCGCGGTCGGCGATCATCCGCGCGGCGACCCGGTCGAGGTCGAGGAGGTTCACGCCGACGTCGACGGTCTCCAGCAGCTCGTCGAGGACGTCGGCGACGAACCGGCCGGCGACGCGCAGGCCGTTCAGCTCGGCGGGGGTGCGGAGTTCGATCATGAGTCCATCCTGCCGGTGTTTGGTGTGGGCGTGCTCCTGTGGCAGGATGGGTAGCCGTGCCCTGGCTGGACTCTGCCACGGGGGAGTCGCCGACACCGGGCACACACCTTCACTTACCGAATTCGATCCGCGGCGACCCGTGTGCGTCCGCAGAGAGTGACCCAACAATGAGCCAGCTCCTCGACCACGTCGACGCAGCGTCGCTGCGCACCGACGTCCCGGACTTCCGTCCGGGCGACACCATCAAGGTGCACGTCAACATCATCGAAGGCACGCGCTCGCGTGTCCAGGTGTTCCAGGGCGTCGTCATCGGACGCCAGGGTCACGGCCTCGGCGAGACCTTCAAGGTCCGCAAGGTGAGCTTCCAGGTCGGCGTCGAGCGCTGGTTCCCGGTGCACTCGCCGATCATCGACCACATCGAGATCGTCACCAAGGGTGACGTCCGTCGTGCGAAGCTCTACTACCTCCGCGAGCTCCGCGGCAAGGCCGCCCGCCGCAAGATCAAGGAGAAGCGCGACTCCTGATCGCCTTCACAGTGAGCGTCCGCGAGCCCGACGCCGCTGCTCGCCCCTCGTCGATGTACGGTTGTGCATCGACGGGGGGCTTCCCTTTGTGCCGGCTCGGTTCCCGTCGGGCTGGTTCCCGCTGGTGCTGGGCCGGCTTCTTCCCGGGTTTGTGGCGTGCGAACTCGAGGCGTGTGAACGAGAGTGGAAATGACGGACACGACTGACGAGACCGGGCGCCGACCCCGCACCGAGAAGAAGCGCAACGGAGTCCTGACATTCCTCCGCGACCTCGTCATCATCTTCATCGCGGCACTGCTCGTCTCGTTCCTCGTCAAGACGTTCCTGATCCGCTCGTTCTACATCCCGTCGGCGTCGATGGAGAACACGCTGCAGATCAACGACCGCGTGATCGTCAACGAACTCGTGCCGAACGTGGTGTCGCTCAAGCGCGGCGACGTCGTCGTGTTCAAGGACCCGGGCGGATGGCTCGACGGGTCCGAGGTGCCGAGCGTCACGCCGGACACGCAGCCCGCAAAGGCGATCGACTGGCTCCTCACGCAGGTCGGCCTGGGCACCGGGGACAGCGACGACCACCTCATCAAGCGGGTCATCGGCCTGCCCGGTGACAAGGTGTCCTGCTGCAACGACCTCGGGCAGATGTCCGTCAACGGCGTGCCGATCAAGGAGCCGTACCTCAAGCTCCCCGCCGGCGCCCCAGCCTCGGCCACCGACTTCTCCGTCACCGTGCCGAAGGGCAGCATCTGGGTGATGGGCGACAACCGGAACGACTCCAAGGACTCCCGGTACAACGGCGACACCCCGTCGAAGGGCTTCGTCCCGCTGTCGGACGTCACCGGTCGCGCCTTCGTCATCTCGTGGCCCTCCAGTCGCTGGACCTGGCTCGACGACCACCCCGAGGTCTTCGCCGGCGTGGAGGAGCGGGACAAGTGACCGCCGTCCGTCCGTCCCTGCGCGTCGAGAAGAAGCTCCTCGGCGAAGGGCGCGTGACGGTCATCGGCATGGACGAGGTCGGTCGCGGCGCGATCGCGGGACCCGTCGCGGTCGGCGTGGCCGCGGTCACGATCGACATCGGGCGGGTGCCGCAGGGTCTCGCGGACTCCAAGCTCCTCACCGCCGCCCGACGCGAGGCGCTCGACCCGGTCGTCCGTCGGTGGACCCGCACGGCGGTCGGCATGGCCTCCGCATCGGTGGTCGACGAGCAGGGCATCGTCCCCGCACTGGGGCAGGCCGGGGCGTCGGCGCTCGGTGCACTCGTGGCGGACGGGCTGTCGCTCGACGGCGCCGTGGTGGTGCTCGACGGTTCCTTCGACTGGCTCACCCGCGCCGTCCCGTCGTCCCTCCGGGTTCCCTCCGACCCGCTCGAGGTCGTCGTCCGGGTCAAGGCCGACCGCGACTGCGCCTCGGTCGCTGCGGCATCGGTCGTCGCCAAGGTCGCGCGTGACGCCCTGATGATCGCGGCGCACGACGATGCGCCGCACTACGCGTGGGCGTCGAACAAGGGGTACGGGTCGACGGCGCACTACGACGCGATCCGCTCGGTCGGGGCACACGCGCTGCACCGGAAGAGCTGGCTGCACCAGGCGTCGAGCGTGTCGCTGGACGGGTTCGAGGAACTGGACGGCGTTCCGGAGTGGAACGCGGTCGCGGGCTGAGCCGCAGTGTCGGCGTCACCGCTGGCCGTGTGTGTCGTGTGTGCCTGCGTGTGTGTCGTGTGCGCCTCCGTGTGTGTCGTGTGCGGCTCCGCCGCCGTAGACTGTGGGCGCGATGGATGACGACGAATTCGACGACTACGACCGCGAGGTCGAACTTGCCCTGTACCGCGAGTACCGCGACGTCGTGTCGCAGTTCCGGTACGTGGTCGAGACCGAGCGGCGTTTCTACCTGGCCAACGAGGTGGAACTCGCCCGCCGGGACACCGAGCACGATTTCTACTTCGAATTGACGATGAACGACGTCTGGGTCTGGGACGTCTACCGTTCCGATCGGTTCGTGAAGTCCGTGCGGGTGCTGACGTTCAAGGACGTCAACGTCGAGGAACTCACATCGCGTGAACTCGAGTTGCCGAAGGAACTCGCACTCGACGAGTGATCTTCAGTTCCATTGCGGCGGACTGAGAAACGCCCCGGCAATGACACTCCGGCGGTATTCCCGCGCTAATGTGGTGTGGATTTCCGTCCCCCGAAAACACAGGAGAACGTCATGGCACAGAAGGTCACTGTTCAACTCGTCGACGACCTCGACGATTCGCCCATCGCGCCGGGTGAAGGCCGCACCCTCGAATTCGCGTTCGACGGGTCGTCCTACGAGATCGACCTGACGGACGACAACGTCGACAAGTTCCGTGAAGCGATCTCCGACTACGTCGCCGCTGCACGCAAGGTGTCCGGACGTCGTTCGAGTGGCGGCAGCGGTGCTCCGAAGTCCGCCCCGAAGCGCGGCAACTCCGAAGAGCTCGGGAAGATCCGCGAATGGGCGAAGGAGAACGGCTACGAGGTGTCGACCCGGGGGCGCATCTCGACCCAGGTGCAGGAAGCGTACGCGGCCGCACACTGACATCGGCTCACGAGAACCCGGACGACCTCGGTGGTCCGAGAACCCGGTCGACCTCGGTCGTCCGGGTTCTTTGCTTTGTCCTCCACAGAAACCGATATCGCTCCGTCTCTCCACAATTCGTCGCGCGGCACGCTTCCGGTGCGGTGAGTCCGCGAACCTTGCGGCGGAGGCAACGACATGGAGCGAACACCGCTGCGGAACAGCAGTCTCGGACGATTCGGTGAAGACCGGGCCGTGGAATGGCTGGAGGACCACGGATTCCGCGTGGTCGAACGGAATTGGCGATGTCCCCGCGGCGAGGTGGACATCATCGCGTGGCAGTCGTGCACGCTGGTCTTCATCGAGGTGAAGACCCGGTCGGGCATCTCGACGGGCCATCCGTTCGAGGCGATCACCGCCTCCAAGGTGGCCCGGATGCGGCGACTCGTCCCCGCGTCGTTCGACGAGCACCCCGAAGTGTCGGCGCGCGCGATCCGGATCGACGCGGTCGCGGTGCACGTCGACGCGGACCGGGTCGGGGTCGACCACATCGCGGGTGTGCTGTGACGGGGATCGGACGTGCCGCCGCCATCGCCCTGGTGGGCGTCGCCGGCCGACGGATCGAGGTCGAGGCGCACCTCACGAGTCAGCTGCCCGCGTTCAGCATCATCGGGTTGCCCGACACCTCCCTCGGTGAGGCACGCGAGCGTGTCCGAGCGGCGGCGGCGAACGCCGGATGTCCTCTGCCGGCACGACGGATCACCGTCAACCTCACGCCGGCTGCGATCCCCAAGCGTGGATCCGGCTTCGACCTGGCGATCGCGATGGCGGTGCTCGCCGCTGCCGAGGTCGCGCCTCGGGTCTCCGAGCGGGTCGTGTACATCGGCGAACTCGGGCTGGACGGACGGCTGCGGCCGGTCGCAGGGGTGATCCCGATGCTGCTCGCCGCGCGCGACTCCGGTGCTGAACGGGTCGTGCTGCCGATCGGGAACCTCGACGAGGCCCGGGTGGTCGGTGGCGTATCGGTGCACGGCACCGATTCCCTCCGGGCGGCGGCGATCGACGCCGGGGCCCTGCTGCCCGACGTCGAGGTCCGCGCGGTGCTGCCGACCGCCGCTCCGCCGGACGACCGGCCCGTCGCCGAGCTGTCGGACGTGATCGGCAACCCCATCGGCGTCCGTGCCGTCATCGCCGCCGCGGCGGGTGGGCACCACGCGCTGCTCCTCGGGCCGCCCGGTGCCGGGAAGACGATGCTCGCCGAACGACTGCCCGGGCTCCTCCCCGACCTCGACGACGAGGCTGCGCTCGAGGTCGCGGCCGTGCGGTCGGTCGCCGGGCACGGTTCCGCGTCGTGGACCACCCGTCCGCCGTGGGAAGCGCCGCACCACTCGGCGTCCGCGATCGCGCTCATCGGAGGAGGGTCCGGTGTGATCCGACCCGGAGCGGTCTCGCGGGCCACCCGCGGGGTGCTCTTCCTCGACGAGTCGGGAAGTACCAAAAGGGGACATCGGAAGCTAAGCTCCAGCCATGGCCACCCCTCTGCGAGCAGTGCTCTACTGCCGAGTGTCTCGCACCACGGAAGAGTCCGTCTCTATCGACCGGCAAGAGCGCGAGCTACGGCAGGTCGCGGAAGCCGCGGGCTGGCCGGTCGTGCAGGTGTTCACCGATGACGGCCTGTCCGGACGCAAGGAGCGCGAGAGGGCGGACGCCGCCCTGGCCATGCTCGCCCAGGGCGGCGCAGACGTGCTGCTGGTCTGGGAGCTGAGCCGATGGAGTCGCATGGGTCTCTCCGCGGTCGCCAAGCTGGTCGGCGTGCTCCGAGAGCGCCCGGGGGCGCTCTTCATCGCTCACAAGGAGGGGCTGCGGTCCGATCAGCCCGCATTCGGGATCATGGCCGCCGTCATCGCGGAGGTAGCGGCGATGGAGGCGGAAGGCACCCGCGACCGCATCCGGTCCATGCGCGCTCACGTGCTGAGTCAGACCGACCCCGACGAGATGCGGTGGCTGGGAGGGTCTTCGCCGTTCGGCTACCGCGCTGTCGCTCGGCCGAGCGGCGGCAAGATGCTCGTGGTCGACGACTACGAAGCCGAAGCAGCCCGGACGGTCGCCGAGAAGTTCGCCTCGGGGGTCAGCCTCACCGACGGCACCCGCTGGCTGCAAGAGCACGGGGTGCCCACGCCCCAGTCTCCGGCGCGGCGTGCCCGGCAAGCGGGGGAGACGGTCGACGGCCTCGACGCCGGGCAATGGCGAATCACCACCGTCCGGAAGCTCTTCCTGTCCCCAACGCTGCTCGGCCGCACAACCAAGAAGGTGCAAGTGGGGGCCCGGGCAGATGGGTCCGCCGTCGAGGAATACCGGGTCGTGACGGACTCGCAGGGCCTGCCGATTCAGCGGTGGGAACCGGTGCTCGACCCCGGCACCTGGTCAGCCATCCAGTCGACGCTTACCAAGCGCGGACCGAACGCTCCTAAGAAGGCCGCCAGCTGGCTCAGTGGGTTCCTCGAATGCGGCCTGTGCGGAAGCGTCATGTACGCCAACAGCCGGAAGGACCGTGCGAACGGGTCTTTCCGGTGCGCCAACAAGGCAGTGCCCGGACTGGCCTGCCCCGGCGTCTCCATCGCTCGCGTCCCCGTCGAGCACCACGTAGAGGCTCTTGTCCTCGATGCCATCGGCAAGCTGCATGAGTACCGGATCACGGAGCGCATCGAGGGTGCCGCCGACCCTGGAGCACTCGAAGCAGTCGCGCAGGAGATCAGCGACCTCCAAGCAGCGCTCGCCGACGACGGTGCCGACTACTCCGTCCTCATCCCGCGGCTGGAGGCGCTCAAGGAGCGCAGACGTGCCCTGCTGGAAGCTCCCGGAAAGGTCGTGCGGACGCGCATCCCCACCGGTCGCACCCTCGCGGAAGCCTGGGCAGAGGGCGGGGTGCGCGAGCGGCAGCACTTCATTAGTGACATGCTCGTTGCGGTCGAGGTAGAGCCGGCAGCACGTCCCCGGCAGCCAATCGCTGAGCGGCTGCTCGTGGTCTGGAATGACCCAGTAGCGGAAGAGGACGACTGAGGCAGGAGACCCCCTGCGCGGCGGGCAGCTGCCCTGGTTCCTCATCGCCAGCTGAGCGCTGCTCGGGCGACACGCCCGAGCGGAAGTCAAACTTTGATGCGATTTTTCGACATCTCTGTGGCATGGGCGTGGGATACACCGACTTCCATCTGTGCACACCGGGCACCACCTGTGACCATGAACCCACTGATTCTGGAAAGGGCGTGTGGGAGCCAGTCCCAACAACTTTGACCTGCCCATGTCAAACGCGCCCAAGGACGTGGGTGGTCGCGGTTACCGTCATAGGTAAGGGCCACACCAACCGGTGCGGCCCGAACCTAGGACTGGCTGATCTGTAGGAGGACGAGCCTGTCCGCAAGCGCCCTGGAGGCCACTTGACACAGCACGTTACCCCAACCCTGCCCCGCTGGCCGGTCATCGTCGGCGCGATCACTGCGGTGTTGCACCTCGGGGCCGCGACCGTCGAACTCCTGACGGCCCTGCTGCACTGACAGCAGGACGCCCCCGCTTTAACGGCGGGGGCGTTCGCCCGTCAAGCGGGCACTTCAGGCCGCTGCTCCGAGATCGAGGATGGTGGCTGCGCTCATCGCCATGCATCCTCAGAGTTGCCCCAGCCCGCTTCGAGCGCAAGCCGCGCTTTGAACTCCGCCAAGGTCATCGCCTCAGGGCTACGTCTCCAGGCCGCCTCGACGGGGTCAAGGGGCTTGTAGAGGTTTGAGCTGTCGGTGTTGTCGGTCATGAGTGGCTTCCTTCGAGTTGTTGAGCTGCGTAGCGGGCACGGCGGCGAGCGTTCCGGGCCACGCGGCGCACGGGGTCGGCGTAGCGCGCTCGATCCGCGGCCCGGATCGCCGCCCGGCGCTCCGGGTCGGCTCGGAAGTTGCGACTGCGCTGTGTGTTCGCCGCTGTGCAGTCCGCACACCGGCAGCCCGCCTGGTACCGCGTGTAGGAACCGTGCTGCGCCGTTGGGATCGTCCCGTGACGCTGGGCATCAGCGGTGTTCATGGCATGGGTGCCCCAAGCCAAGTTGCTCGCGCGGTTGTTCCGCTGGTCGCCGTCGAGATGTCGCACCAGCGGGTGATGGTCGGGATTGTCGTGGAATGCCTCGGCAACCAGCCGATGAACCTTCCGCTGCCGATTGTGAATGGAGGCGTGGAGGTACCCGTCCGGGTACGGGGTCAGCTTGACGTGCCGCGGCGACTCGTATCGCGGAAGGACGGAGCCTGTGAACCGGACGCGGCCTTCCGAGGACACCTGATAGTGCCCACGAGCACCCGCAATGTCCCGCCACTCTTCGCCGGGCAGGTCGGTGGAGAGCGCGGGACGCGGGCTAGCTGCCTCCGCGCGGAGCCGAAGCACGAGGCGGGCGGCCCAAGCTGCATTCGAGCACGGGACGCACGGTGCTTCACCGCGGCGATAGTGGGCCTCAGCGCCGGCCTTGCCGGGCAAACCACACAGCGCCGTGATCGTCGGCTCCAGCCGCCCTGAGGCGGCGGTCATGATTCGGCCCGCTCTGCTTCGGCGCGCTCAGTGCAGGGCGTGCAGCTGTTCCACAGGCCGTCGGTAGCGGTAGGGCAGTCGCCGAATGCTGTGAACGGGAGGACTTCACCGCACCTGGAGCACGTCTTCGAGCCGGTGGGGTGCTTCGCCGTGCGAGCGGCGGAAACCTGCTCCGGCGTCCGTGCCAGGAGCGCTTCCCGGCGGCGGTTGGTTCGGCTGGCGTTGTGGCGGCGGCGTTCGGCGATGCGGGTTTCGATGCGGGCGCGGGAGCCGGGCCGGGTCGCGGTCTCCAGAAGCGCTTCGAGGGCGCTGAGGGTGCTGGGGTAGATCCGGCGGCGTTGTTCAGACATTGCAGACTCCGATGATGAGAAGGCCGGCGCTGAGCGTGGCGGCCAGGACGTGGGTGGTGGTGATGGCGGCGCGGAGTTCACGCAGGTGGTGCTTCATGGGGCAGGCTCCAATGAGAAAAGGCCCCTCCAGAGCACCCCCGCCTGCCCGGAAGGGGTGCCCTGAAGGGGCCGGTCTTGTGTGGCGTCGATTCGAGCGGGCAGGGCTTCGACGCGGTCGGGTGCTAGGCACCCGAAGATGGGGAGGGCCTACGCGGCCGTGGTGGGCTGTGCGGCCTCGGCCGCGCGGAGAGCGAGGTTGCGCTCGCGGTTCCGGGCACGGTAGCGGGCCATGGCGAGCCGGTGGGCCTCACGCCCGCGGTCCGTGTGCCGGTAGGCGCGGACCCGCGCGGCCCGGCACGGCCGGCACTGGTTCCGGCGGCCAGAGGGGGCGGAGACGTCGAGCGGGAAGTCCCCGATGGGCTTGGTCTCGTCGCAGATGCCGCAGCGCTTGGTGTCAGTCGGTTCAGTCACTTGGTGGCTCCCTTCGCGGGTGTCGATTCCTGCTTCAGCTTCGCCAGGCGGCTGGCCGTGCGGGTCGGTGCCGGTCCGTCGTCCCTCGCCTCGCGGACGATCCGGCGAACGGCCGTCAGCAGGCTCACGTACGCGGCGAGCGTTCGGGTCTGGAGGCTGCCCGCCTTGGTCTGGCGGTCGAGGGTGGCGGCGAGCGTGCGGGCGAGCTGCACGGTGCTGGCGTGCTCAGGGTTCGCCAGCACGGGGTCCGCGGCGAGCGTCACCTCGAGGGCTTCTGCGTGGCTGGTCATCGCGCCTCCTTGGCGGCTTCGAGATGGGCGGCGGTAGCGCCTTCGCGCTGGCCGATGGAGTGCGCCTGGAGCAGCGCGAGGTGGAGTCCCTGGGCGAACTCGTCCGCGGTCTTCGCGGAGCTGAGCACGGCCCAGTTGGGCATGAGGGGGAGCGACGGCACCCGGCGCTTCAGCGCGGCGACGGCTTCGGACACATCGAGTGGGGTGGCCAGCCCGGCGGAGACCGCCTCCTGCTCAGCATTGAAGAGCTGAGCAGCGAGGGCGTCTCGCTGGGCGGTGACTTCCCGCAGCTCCCGCTGGAGGCGGGCGGCGCGCATGGTGTGGGCGTTGCTTCCAAACAGGGCCACAGGGTCTCCCAAGGTCAAGGTCAAACGAGGGGGGGTGGGCAAAAACGGCCGGGGAGGGATTGAGGGTTACCCGGAGAGTGTCCGTGGCTTCGGCAGCCGTGAGAACTGACCCCCCTACCCCCTCAGGGCCTCGGAACAGGGGCGGACCGCCCGTCTCGTGCGCTTGTCCCGGCGACCGGCTTACCCAGCAGCGCTCGCATTTGACAGGCGGTCCGCGAACACGGAAGTCGCGGGAGGAAGCGCGACCGTCGTGTCTGCGGTCGGTCCGCGGAGCTGTCAGAGGACTCCGAGACCGGCCAGCTCACTCGACCCACCGAGGAAGGGCGGCGGGGAGTGGAGCAGTGCCCGGCCGGGCGGTGAGACCCGGCCGGGCTGGCAGCTGAAAGGCTCAGCTGCCGAAGCCATGAGGTGGAGCTACGCCGCCTTGGTCGTGACCAGGGCGATGGCCTCCGGACGGAACACGTCGAAGCCGAAGCGGCCCTCCGTACGCGCCACCACCTGGTTGGTGGTGAAGTACGTGTAGGGGTTCCACTCCGTCTCGACTCCGACCTTGTCGGTGCTGAGGCCGACCGAGTCCTGGCCGAGGACCAGGGCCTTGCCCGAGGGCAGGTCCGGGGAGGCCACGGTGGGCATGCCCCAGAGACCCGGGCGGTCGCCGCCCTCGAACGGGTTGCCGCCGAGGTACTGGCCGTTGCCGTCCTTGCTCAGGCGGATGGCGTCGTAGTCCTCGACCGGGAGGACGAGGACCGAGACGTTGTGCCCGAGCGAGGTGATCTTCGACGCTCCCGCGTAGATCGAGTCAGCGGCCGTGCCGGCGAAGGCCTGCGACTGGATGCCCGAGGCCGTGGAGAACGCGGAGACCGCATCGGCCGTGAGCTTGCGGATGATGCCGTTGCGCAGTTCGGCGTCCAGGAAGTCGGCGAGGTCGCCGTTGTCCCGGAGCAGCATCTTGTCGATGGGTTCCGACAGGTGCGCGTACACCTTGAGCGCGCCGTCGACCGCCTTGACCGTGTAGACCGAGGTCGGCTTCTGGGCACCCGGCGCGACCACGGCCGCGTTGTTGGTGCGGACCGTCTGGGCGACGTAGCTGTACTTCTCGCTGTCGCGCTGGCGGACCGGGATGAGGCCCAGCAGACCCAGCCCCGCCTGCCCGAGCGGCACCGGCTTGGTGTCGAGAGCCACCGGAGTGACCGTCGAGCCGCCAGCCACAACCGCCTTGACGCCGTTCAGGGCCGCGCGGTCCGCGGTTGCCTTCAGGCTCGCCGGAGTGATGAAGCCGCGGGGCGCGGACTTCACCTGGGTGTGCTCCGAGCCGCCGACGCCGTCCGGGAAGACGAGGTCGGTACCGGTCGTGCCGGCCGTGTGTTCGGCGGCCTTCAGACCGCGGATCTCAGCCTGGAGCTGGAACGCGCGGTCGGAGTCCGACTCGACGGACTTGACCTCGGCGTCGGTCAGGTCCCGGCCGCTGGCCTTGACCTCGGCGACGAGGGTGCCCATGCGAGCCTGGATGGTGGCCAGTTCGGCCTGTGCGGACTTGATGTCCATGGTGATACTTCCTTGCAGTAGAACACTGATGCGGCCTGCTGGCCGCGGAGAGTGCCTACGGAGGTCGGAGACGGACCCGTGGTGCATGTCCCTCCTGGGACTTGGGCTGGCCTCTGACTGGACCGGTGTCCGTACTCGACCTCTGCCCTCCTGGGCCTCGGGTCGCGGACGCGGCGATGCACCGCTACCAGGCCGGGGATCGGCCGGCCGCTGAGCGGTGCAAGATCTGGGGAGGGCGGGATGCCCTCATGTGAGTAGACCCTCTGCTGGTAACAAGCCGAGACGGTCGTGGGTGCCCCTCATATGACTAGACGGCATTGGTGTAACAAGCCGAGACGGTCGTGGGTGCCCTCGTATGAGTAGTACGCCACGTGGGGACAAGCCGAGGCGGGCGTGGGTGTCCCTCAGTTGATAAGTCCCTCTGCTTGATTCACTCCGGGCGGCAGTGCCGGCCTCGTGGGGTGCCCTCGGATGAGACGAGGGTGTTTGGGTAACAAGCCGAGGCGGTCGTGGGTGCCCATGTGAGTAGACGGCATTGTGACTTCACCCCGGCGGCGGGGCCGTCCCGTCAGCCGAAGAGCTTCTGAAGGACGTAGGTGACAGCGGAGCCGAGGGCAGCGGCGACGACGCCCACGATCACGGGGCTGTTCCACCACGCGCGCGAGGCGGTGTCCGGCGAATCGAGCTGGAGCGGTTCGTACGGCTCGGCGCGGCCGTGATGACTGAGGCTCCGCCGGATTGCGGCTCCGAACGCCTGAACGTCTTCGGGGAGCACTCCCTCGTAGTCGACCTCTAGCCGGAAGCCTTCCAGCCCCTGCCAGTCCGCGAAGACCGAGAACATCGCTTCTCGGTCGATTCGCCCGGTCCCGGCCGCGGGCCACCTCTCCAACGTCGAGAAGACCGACTTGGGCGCGGCACCCGTCTCATCGAGCCGGGCGAGCGCCTCGTGGAGGTCCATCCCGTTCTCGCGCAGCTCCCAGCGGACGGCGTTGTCCACAGCCGAGTAGCTGAGCGCGCCGGTCTCCCTCACGAACTCCAACCGCAGCTCGTCGTAGACCTGGACGAGAGCTTC
Source organism: Curtobacterium sp. UNCCL20 (assembly GCF_900101675.1). Taxonomy (GTDB): domain Bacteria; phylum Actinomycetota; class Actinomycetes; order Actinomycetales; family Microbacteriaceae; genus Curtobacterium. The sequence goes on from NZ_FNKG01000003.1 coordinate 84,381, forward strand.
CCGGAGCTTCTCGCCGCTGCGGAAGTAGCGCTCTTCCCTCTCGCGGTGTTGTCCCGGCACTCGTCCAACCTATGGCAGGCCAGCGACACAGGCTGAGGCCGGCGCGCTCGCCGAAGCTGGAAGCATCCTGGAGATTCTCCCGGGGCCGGGAGGTCGCTTGCGGTGTCGGAGGCCATGTGTACTCTCCGAGCACCCTTCACCTATCGAGAGGACGAAACCATGGCCACCGCACACGAGGTCAACGAAGCAAACGCAGAAGCGCAGCTGGCGCTGCTCAAGAAGATCCAGGAGAGCGTCACCAGCGAGCGGGTGGCCCCCAGTGCCATCAGCGAGTGGGCGCTCGCCTACCGTTACCTCCGAGGCGGCGCGCAGCCCGGCAGCGCGACCGTCGAGAAGTAGCGCGCGCCGAGGCCCGGACGTTCACAGCGGCGTCCGGGCTTCGTCATGCCCGGCGCATCTCGGCGTACAGCTCGCTGATGCGGTCGCGGAGCCTCCGCAGCTTCCGAGCGTCAGGGTGCTGCTCGGGGATCTCGGGGCCATAGACCCGGTCGATCATCTGCTCCAGCTCGCGGGCCTCCCGGCGGAGCGGGGCGAGCACAGCTGCGAGGCTTTCGCGCTCCAGCTCGGCTGCCCGGTCATCGGGCGAGCTGAAGCGGTCCCGGATCGTCCGGGGCAGCGACGGGTCCTGCCGGCGGGCGTGCTGGAGCTGGCCGGCGACGGTCTCTAGGTGGCGTGCCTTCCGAGCCTCGGGGGAGCGGTCGCCTCGGCGGTAGGAGCTGGCGGAGTGCTCCAGGATGAGGGCTGGCAGCTCGGCCAGGGCCTCCGGCACTCGGATGCCGTGGAAGCCGTAGATGCCTTGGCGCTTCGACTCTCTGAAGCCACGCGCCCGGAGGATGCGGAACAGCTCCCGAGACGTCAGCGGTCGGGTGCCCGGCGGCATGGCGTCCAGGGCCGCTCGGAAGACGGCCGTGCGGGGCGACCAAGCGGCGGGGTCGAGATCGAAGATGCGCTCCAGGCCGTTGAGGGCGGGCGCTGCGGGCGCTGCGGTTGGTGAGGTCATGGGCCTTCCAGGGGCGATCGAGGGACCGGCGAAGCGGTCGAGGGTGGCGCACAGGCAACACCCAGGTGTATGTCCTGTCCAAGTGCCTAGGGGCAGTTTGGACAGATGGCACTTCCGCGCAGATGCAGGGCAGTGGATGCCAAGGGGCAGTTTGGACAACTGGTCACCCGGCGCTACTTCCCAGGTGGCAGTAGGGGCGCACGGCGAAGGGGCAGTTTGGCCATCGGTTCTAACAACTAAAGGAGAACAGCCCCTTGAACCTGCCCCAGTTGCCCCAGGAACCTTCCCATCGGCTTGCTGGTGCGGATCGGGGCGGTGCAGGAACATGCCCCGTTCCTGCCCCAAGTGCCGCAGAACTACCCGGAAACTGTCCCATTGGTTCTGGAGCGGTAGTACCTCACGTCACCTTTTGGTGTTGCTCGACGAGGCGCCGGAGTTCCCCCGCGCGGTGCTCGACGCGCTGCGCCAGCCCCTCGAGTCCGGTCGCATCACCGTGCACCGTGCTGCCGGGGCTGCTGAGTTCCCCGCTCGCTGCCAAGTGCTCCTCGCGGCGAACCCCTGCCCGTGCGGCAACGCGGGGGACCGGCAGCAACCGTGCGAGTGCACGCCGGCCGCGGTGCGCCGGTACCTCGGTCGCATCTCCGGTCCACTGCTGGACCGGATGGACCTCCGGGTCCGCGTGCCGCGGGTCACCACGGGACACATCCGTGCTGGCGACGGGTCCACCCCGACCACCGCCGAAGCCCGACTGGTCGTCGAGCGGGCCCGTGCGCGGATGACCGATCGGCTGCAGGGGACCGGGTGGACGCGGAACGCCGAGGTAGCCGGCTCCTGGCTCCGGACTCCCGGCCACTCCGACCCCGGGGCGACGAAGCAGCTCGACCAGGCGCTCGATCGCGGGACCCTGACCATGCGGGAATGGGACCGTGCGATGCGTGTGGCGTGGACGCTCGCCGACCTGCAGGACGCCGACCGCCCGGGGGAGCGCCACGTGCTCGAGGCGCTCGCGCTCCGGAGCGCACTGTGAACGGCGGGGCGGACCTCCTCCAGGCGGTGCAGGCCGTGCTCGGACCCGGGAACGCCGGGCAGGACCCGTTCCAGGTGGCGGCACGGGTCGCGTGGTCGACGATCACGGAGCCCGGGGACGCGGTGGCCGCCGAGCTCGTGGCCGCCCTCGGTCCGGAGCAGGCGTTCGAGGCGGTCCTCGGCAGCACCGCCCCCGACGACGACCGGCTCCTCCGCACCTGCGTCGAGTCCGGCGTCGTCGGAGCGGAGGACCCGGACACCTTCCGGCCGGTCCTGCACGCCGCCGTCGCGCGCTGGACACCGCGACTCGGCCGAACCGCCGTCGGTGACGTCATCGCGGCGGCACGGGCGGTCGGGGCACGCTTGCTCGTACCCGGCGGTGTGGGGTGGCCGGAACGCGTGGACGACCTCGGCCCGCACGGCCCGCTCGTGCTCTGGACGCGGACGGCCGCGTCGGACGTGCTCCCGTCCCTCGCTGTCGTCGGATCGCGTGCCAACACCGTCGCCGGAGCGGAAGCGGCCGCCGAGATCACCTCGACCGCGGCGGACGCCGGGTGTGCCATCGTGAGCGGTGGTGCGTACGGGATCGACGCCGTCGCGCACCGGGTGGCGATCGCCGCCGAAGCCCCGACGGTGGCCGTGCTCGCAGGCGGCATCGACCAGCTCTACCCGGCGGGCAACGTCGAGTTGCTCCGGAACGTCGCGCGGCAGGGTTCGCTCCTCGCGGAGTCACCGCCCGGGACCCGGCCGACCCGGTGGCGGTTCCTCGCGCGGAACCGGCTCATCTCGGCGCTCGGAGACGCCACCGTCGTGGTCGAGGCCGGTGCTCGGTCCGGGGCACTCAACACCGCACACCACGCGGCGCAGCTCGGGCGGCCGGTGTTCGCCGTTCCGGGAGCGTTCTCGTCGTCCGCGTCGGTCGGCTGTCACCGACTCGTCGCCGAGGGCCGGGCACAACTCGTCGTCCACCCGCGGGACCCGTCGGACGCGGTGGTCGGGTCGGCAGAGCCGGTCGCGTTCGGTGTCGCGAACGAGCCGCTCGCCGGAGCACGATCGGACCCGGAGGTCCTGCGAGTCCTCGATGCGCTCGGCCGTCGAGCGATGCCGGAGTACGAGGTCGCGGTCCGGTCGGGGATGTCCCTCGCAGAGGTCGCCGACGCGCTCGCCCTCGCCCAGCTCCAGGGACTCGTCGTGCACACGACCGGCGGGTGGGCGCGGGCGTGACGGTGGACAGATCTACGCTGGTGCCGTGGCGGAGCGGACGGACCAACGGCTGGCGGTGCTCGTCGACGCCTTCCTCTCGCACGCCCGGCACGCGCGGGGCCTCAGCGAACAGACGGTCCGGGCCTACGCGAACGACCTCGAGCAGCTGGTTGCGTTCAGTGCGGCACGCGGTGTCGAGTCCGCACCGGACCTCGGGCTCGAACTGCTCCGCGACTGGCTCTGGGACGCGGACCACCGTGGGCTCGCGCGGTCGACCATCGCGCGTCGGTCCTCGTCCGTGCGGGCCTTCACACGGTGGGCGAGCGAGTCTGGTCTGCTGCCGGTCGACCCGGGGGTGCGACTCCGCGCGCCGAAGGGGGCATCCCACCTGCCACGGGTGGTGTCGTCGGACCAGGTCCGCGCGATCCTCGACGGGCTGGCCACGCGTGCGGCGACGGACGACCCGATCGCGCTCCGTGACCTCGCCGTCGTGGAACTCCTGTACGCCGCGGGCATCCGTGTGAGCGAACTGGTGGGTATCGACGTGCTCGACCTCGACCGGGGGCGGCTCACCGTCCGGGTGCTCGGCAAGGGCGGACGAGAGCGCGTCGTGCCCTTCGGTGTGCCGGCGCGCGACGCAGTCGAGGCGTGGCTGGAGCGTGGCCGGCCGATCGTGGTGGCGCGGTCGGAACAGCCCGACACCGGTGCGCTGTTCCTCGGCGACCGAGGTGTCCGCCTCGGCGTTCGGGGGGCGTACCGGATCGTGGCGAAGGTGCTGCAGGACCTGCCGGGCGAGGGGCCGAGCGGACCCCACACCTTCCGGCACACCGCGGCGACGCACCTGCTCGACGGGGGAGCGGACCTCCGGGCCGTCCAGGAGCTCCTCGGCCACGCCAGCCTCGGGACGACGCAGATCTACACGCACGTCTCCTCAGCACGCTTGCGAGAGGTCTACCGAACGGCGCACCCCCGGGCCTGACCGGCTGACCATCCCGATCGACCTGACCGGCTGACCAGCCCGATGGACCTGACCGGCCGAACCGGCCCCGAGCGGCCCTGACCGCCCAGCCCGAGCGGCCCTGACCGCCCTGACCGGCCAGCCCGACCGACCTGACTGCGATCGGCCCGATCGGCCGTGCGGTGGTCACTCCCCGGCGGGCCAGGCGGCCTCCGGCAGGAGCACGGGCCACGCCGCCGCCGGCAGGTACGGCGTTGGATCGACGTACCGATCGTCGATCCGTGCGCCGAGGTGCAGACACGGGTCCGACGCCGGGCAGTGTCCGACCGCCACTGCTCCGACCGTGTCTCCCTGCGCGACGACGTCGCCCTTCTGGACACCAGGCGTCACCGAGTCGAGCGTGCTGACGAGGCCGTCGCCGTGGTCGATCGTCACCACCCCGCGCCCGGCGACGGAGCCGGCGAACACGACGGCGCCGTCGTCGACCGCGACCGCGGGGGTGCCGAGCGCCACCGCGACGTCAATGCCCCGGTGTCCCGCGGCGTAGTCGTCCGCCGGTGCTTCCCACGGCCGGCTGATCACTCGGGTGCCCGTCGGCCACACCCAGGTCGTCGCGGCAGCACGGTTCGTGGGGTCCGACGCGAGGGGCGACGCGGGGTCGGCGGCGGCGACAGGGAGGGGTCGCGCGGTGGGGGAGCCGAGCACGACCGTCGCGGCGAGCAGCAAGCACGACGCGAGCGCCAGCACGCCGTACCGCACCACCACGCGGTGCCACACGACGCGGTGCTGGACGACGCGGTGCCGCACGACGCGGGTGAGCGGGCCTGAGGTCATGGGAGCCAGCCTCCCGGCACTGGCGCCGGCCGCGGGCGGCGGCGGGGCGATCTGTGGAGGGTGGGTCGCGCCTCCAGGCCTGTGGAGGAGGCGCGCGCGCAACGTGCGACAACACCGATGTCGTACGACAGCGACAGTGTCGCAACCAAGCGCCCGCCACTGTTGCGGCCGCGGGGGAACGACGACACCGCAGTCGTACGACGTCGACGATGTCGTTCTGCGTCGGAACAGCCACCCGCCCCGCGCGCCACCCGGACCACCCCCCCCCGCCCCGCCAGCCCCACCGCGCACCGGTTATGCCCGCGCCGCGATCGGGGAGTACAGTCGGGGCCGCTCCGGAACACGCAACGCCGCTCGGACGGCGAACCAGCCGACCGCCGGGGCACCGTGCAGCATCCCGCACGGCGGCGGGGAACCTGGAGCATCGTGTCGAACGCGACCACGCAGCACGGCGAGGACCGTGCGTTCAAGGGGAAGGTCACACTGTTCGCCATCGCGGCGGCGGTCGGCGGCTTCCTCTTCGGATTCGACTCGTCCGTGATCAACGGCGCAGTCGACGCCATCAAGGGCGAGTTCGGCCTGACCGAGGCCGCCAGCGGCTTCGCCGTGGCCTCCGCACTCATCGGGTGCGCGTTCGGCGCCTACTTCGCCGGTCGCCTCGCTGACCGCTGGGGTCGCACCCGCGTGATGTTCTGGGCTGCCGTCCTGTTCTTCGTCTCGTCGATCGGCAGCGCGTTCGCGTTCGCCACGTGGGACCTCGTGATCTGGCGCCTCGTCGGCGGTCTCGGCATCGGCACCGCCTCGGTCATCGCACCGGCGTACATCTCCGAGGTCTCGCCGAAGGCCATCCGCGGCCGCCTGGCGTCCTTCCAGCAGCTGGCGATCACGCTCGGTATCTTCGCCGCGCTGCTGTCCGACCAGGTGTTCGCGGTCACGGCCGGCGGTGCCTCCGAGACGGTCCTCGGCCTCGCCGCCTGGCGCTGGATGTTCCTCGTCGGGGTGGTCCCGTCGGTGGTCTACGGCATCCTGGCGATCACGCTGCCGGAGTCGCCGCGCTTCCTCCTCGCGAAGGGCAGGACCGACGACGCCCGCGTCGTGATGGGCAAGATCGTTCCGCGGGACACGGTGAACACCTCGCTGGAGGAGATCCAGGACGGCATCAAGAAGGAGGCGAACGAGAAGAAGGGCTCCATCCGGGGCAACCGCTTCGGCCTCCAGCCGATCGTCTGGGTCGGCATCATCCTCGCCGTGCTGCAGCAGTTCGTCGGCATCAACGTGATCTTCTACTACTCGACGACGCTCTGGCAGGCGGTCGGCTTCAAGGAAGAGGACTCGTTCCTCATCTCGACGATCACCTCGGTGGTGAACGTCGCCGTCACCTTCATCGCGATCTTCCTCGTCGACAAGGTCGGGCGGAAGCCGCTCCTCGTCGCCGGTTCGGCGGGCATGTTCGTGTCCCTGACGATGGTCGCGATCGCGTTCTCGCAGGCGACGATCGTGAACGGCAACCCGAGCCTCCCGGGCTCGTGGGGCGTCATCGCGCTCATCTTCGCGAACCTCTTCGTCGTCTCGTTCGGTGCCACGTGGGGTCCGCTCATGTGGGTCCTCCTGGGCGAGATGTTCCCGAACCGCATCCGTGCGACCGCGCTCGGCGTCGGTTCCGCGGCGAACTGGATCGCGAACTTCATCGTCACGATCTCCTTCCCCGTCCTGTCGGGCTTCAACCTGACGGTGACGTACGGCATCTACGCCCTGTTCGCCCTGCTCTCCCTGTTCTTCGTCATCGCGAAGATCCCGGAGACCAAGGGCCGGTCCCTCGAGGAGATGGGCATCACCGCCGAGGGCGACACGGTGGGCGCGAAGGCGTAGCCGCCAGCGACGGTCTGGCCTGGAGGCCCGGATCACGTGCGCCGATCGGCGTGCGTGATCCGGGCCTCCAGTCTGTTAGCATCTATCCAGCAGCGCGCTGAGCGCGCTGACTTCGCGCGTCCACGGTCCCTGTTCACAGGGGCGTCACGCGGCCACCGGTCCCGCTCTCGCGAGCGGGCGGCCGCGCGGACAGGGCGCCAGGGGCCACGACCACCGGGTCGTGACCGACACAACCGCAACCGCGCACGCGGCCCAACAGCTGCGTGCCGAGAACAAGGAGGGACGGCATGGCCGTCGTCACCATCCGCCAGCTGCTCGACAGCGGCGTCCACTTCGGACACCAGACCCGTCGGTGGAACCCGAAGGTGAAGCGATTCATCCTCGCCGAGCGCTCGGGCATCCACATCATCGACCTGCAGCAGTCGCTGGCCTTCATCGACCGCGCGTACGACTTCGTCAAGGAGACGGTCGCGCACGGTGGCACGATCCTCTTCGTGGGCACCAAGAAGCAGGCGCAGGGCTCCATCGCCGAGCAGGCGACCCGCGTCGGCCAGCCGTACGTCAACCAGCGTTGGCTCGGCGGTCTGCTCACGAACTTCCAGACGGTCTCCAAGCGCCTCGCGCGCATGAAGGAGCTCGAGGAGATCGACTTCGACGACACGACGAAGGGCTTCACCAAGAAGGAGCTCCTCATCAAGAAGCGCGAGCTGGACAAGCTCCACAAGACCCTCGGTGGTATCCGCAACCTCACGCGGACCCCGAGCGCGCTCTGGATCGTCGACACCAAGAAGGAGCACCTCGCCGTCGACGAGGCGCAGAAGCTCGGGATCCCGATCATCGGCATCCTCGACACCAACTGCGACCCCGACGAGATCACCTACCCGATCCCGGGCAACGACGACGCGATCCGCTCCGTCGGTCTCCTCACCCGCATCGTCGCCGACGCTGCTGCCGAGGGTCTGAAGACCCGCCACCAGGGCGGTTCGGACGACGAGGCCACCGAGCCCCTCGCCGAGTGGGAGCAGGAGCTCCTCGGTGGCGAGGCCGCCACCACGACCGACGCCACGCCGTCCGCCGACGCCGCTCCCGAGGGTGCGACCGTCGAGGAGAACGACGCTGACGCACAGGTCGCCGCGAAGGAGATCGGCGAGCCGATCGCCGACGAGGCGAAGAACGCGCAGCCGACGGCCGAGGCCGAGGCCGCCGCGGAGACCACCCCCGCCGAGTGACCACCGGGGGCGTCGGGCCGATCGGCTCGGCGCCCCTTCTCTCTCTCCACAAACGCACAGTCCAGAAAGGACTCCAGTCAATGGCCAACTACAGCCTTGCTGACGTGAAGAAGCTCCGTGAGGACCTCGGGGCCGGCATGATGGACGCCAAGAACGCGCTCGTCGAGGCCGACGGCGACTACGACAAGGCCGTCGAGCTCCTCCGCATCAAGGGCGCGAAGGCCGTCGCCAAGCGCGACGACCGCGCGACCTCCGAGGGTGTCGTCGTCGCGTCCGCGTCGAACGGCGCCGCGACCGTCGTCGAGCTCGCGAGCGAGACCGACTTCGTCGCGAAGAACGAGCGCTTCACGACGCTCGCCGACAAGGTCCTCGGAGCGGTCGCCGCTGCCGGTGCCGCCGACGTGGCTGCTGGCAACGCCGCGCCGCTCGAGGGCAAGACCGTCGCCGAGGTCATCGACGAGAACGCCGCCGCCCTCGGCGAGAAGCTCGAGCTCCGCACCGTCACCCGTGTCGAGGGCGACGAGTTCGAGATCTACCTGCACAAGACCAGCCAGGACCTGCCGCCGCAGATCGCCGTCGTCATCGCCTACTCGGGCTCCGACGCCGCCGAGGCGCGTTCGATCGCGCAGCACGTCGCGTTCGCGAACCCGACGTACCTCAACCGCGACGAGGTCCCGGCCGCTGCGATCGAGAAGGAGCGTGCGACCGTCGAGGCGATCACGCGCGAGGAGGGCAAGCCCGAGGCCGCTCTCCCGAAGATCGTCGAGGGTCGCCTCAACGCCTTCATCAAGCAGGTCTCGCTGCTCGACCAGGACTACGCGAAGGACAACAAGCTGTCCGTCGCGAAGGCCGCGGCGAACGCGGGCATCACGATCCAGGGCTTCGCCCGCGTCAAGGTCGGCGCGTAACGAACCCATGACGGGGTCAGGAACCAACCGGTTCCTGGCCCCGTTTTCGCGCGCACGGGCCAGACACGGCCGCGCGGCGCACGAGTACATTTCCACGAGACATTCGACGAAGGGTGCGACCACATGACGAACGAGAAGACCGGACGCCGCCGAGTCCTGCTGAAGCTGTCGGGGGAGGCGTTCGGTGCCGGGTCGCTCGGTGTGAACCCGGACGTCATCAGCACCATCGCGAAGGAGATCGCGGCCGCTGCGCAGGAGGTCGAGGTCGCGATCGTCGTCGGCGGCGGCAACTTCTTCCGCGGCGCCGAGCTCTCCCAGCGCGGCATGGACCGCGGCCGCGCGGACTACATGGGCATGCTGGGCACCGTGATGAACGCCCTCGCCCTGCAGGACTTCCTCGAGCAGGCCGGGGCCGCCACGCGCGTGCAGTCGGCCATCAGCATGACCCAGGTCGCCGAGCCGTACATCCCGCGGCGCGCCGAGCGGCACCTCGAGAAGGGCCGGATCGTCATCTTCGGTGCCGGAGCGGGCCTGCCGTACTTCTCGACCGACACCGTCGCCGCCCAGCGCGCGCTCGAGATCGACGCGCAGGAGGTGCTCGTGGCGAAGAACGGCGTCGACGGCGTGTACACGGCGGACCCGAAGAAGGACGCCACCGCCGAGAAGCTGCACCACGTCACGTACCAGGACGCCCTGCTCAAGGGCCTCAAGGTGGTCGACGCCACCGCGTTCTCGCTGTGCATGGACAACGGCATGCCGATGCACGTGTTCGGCATGGAGGGCGAGGGGAACGTCGCCGCGGCGATCCGGGGCGAGCGCATCGGCACCGTGGTCAGCAACTGACCCCCGCCGCTGACTAGACTCGACGCCAGTACCGAAGGAGAACCACCGTGATCAGTGATGTCCTGACCGAAGCCACCGAGAAGATGGCGAAGGCCGTGGAGGTCGCCAAGGACGACTTCTCGACCGTCCGAACCGGCCGGATCAACGCCGCGCTCTTCCAGAAGATCCCGGTCGAGTACTACGGCACGCCGACGCCGCTGGCGCAGCTCGCGTCGCTGCAGACGCCCGAGGCACGCACGCTCATCGTGACGCCGTACGACAAGACCGCGCTCAAGGAGATCGAGCGCGCGATCGCGACGTTCCCGAACCTCGGCGCGAGCCCGTCGAACGACGGCGAGATCGTGCGTGTCACGATCCCGGAACTCACGCAGGACCGCCGCAAGGAGTTCGTGAAGCTCGTGCGCGGCAAGGGTGAGGACCACAAGGTCGTCATCCGCAACATCCGACGCAGGGCGAAGGACGACCTCGACGCCCTGAAGGGGGAGATCTCCGACGACGAGATCGCCCGCGGCGACAAGGACCTCGAGGCCCTGACGAAGAAGCACGTCGATCAGATCGACGACGCGCTGAAGAAGAAGGAAGCCGAACTCCTCGAGGTCTGATGCCCCGTCCAGACCAGGGTGATGACCGCCCCACAGCACAGAAGCGTTCCGCCAAGGGGCTGCGCCAGGACTTCGATGCGCGTGCACGTGCTGCGCGCACGGACTTCGAGGCGCAGCTCCGGCAGCGGAAGGCCGACTTCGGCGCCCGCAACGAGGCACTGACCGCACGCACCGGCCGCAACCTGCCGGCCGCGATCGGGATCGCCCTCGCGTTCGCGGTCGTCATGCTCGGATCGCTCCTCATCTGGACGCCGTCCTTCATGGTCGTGGCGGCGTTCCTGCTCGGTGTGGGGGTGTACGAGCTCGCCAGTGCGATGCGCTTCGCGGGGCGCGACGTCCCCCGGATCCCGAGCGTGCTGGTCAGCGTGGCGGTGGTCCCGGCGGCGTTCCTCGGCGGGCAGATCCCGGCGCTGTTCACGCTGCTGGGCGGCATCGTCTTCATCAGCCTGTGGCGCCTGGTCGAGGTGGCGTTCGCGACGCCGAAGCCGTCGGCCGGCAACGTCACGCGTGACCTGACGAACGGGCTGTTCGTGCAGGCGTACATCAGCCTGCTCGGTGCCTGTGTCGTGCTGCTGTCCGCACAGCCGTCCGGCGCGCTGTGGGTGATCGCGTTCATCCTCGTCGTGGTGGCGGTGGACACGGGCGCCTACGCCACCGGGCTGAACCTCGGCAAGCACCCGATGGCGCCCCGGATCAGCCCGAAGAAGACGTGGGAGGGGTTCGCCGGCTCGGTCGCGGCGAGCATCATCGTCGGCATCGTGGTGTCGTGGCTCATGCTCGGGCTGCCCTGGTGGACCGGCGTCGTCCTCGGCGTGCTCATCTCGGGGTCCGCGACCCTGGGTGACCTCACCGAGTCGATGATCAAGCGTGACCTCGGGATCAAGGACATCTCGTCGTTCCTGCCCGGACACGGCGGCCTGCTCGACCGGATCGACAGCATCCTGCCGTCGGCTGCGGTCGCGTACGTGCTGTACCTCGTCGTCAACCACTGATCGTGCGGCCGGGCACCCGCGTCAGCAGCGGCGTGGGCACCCGCTGAGCGCGCCGCACCGCGCGTCCAGGTCGTCCCAGGGTCCGGTCCTGGCAGAATGTCGCCGTGGCCACCACCTTCCCGAACGCAGACCGCTCCGCCCTCGGATACGACGTCGACGAGGTCGAGCGTTTCCTCGAGGACGCCCGTCGTGCGTACACGGCGAACGACAGCGCTCCCGCGATCGAAGCGGCGAAGATCCGCGCGACCGCGTTCTCGATGCGGAAGGGCGGCTACTCGACCGCCCACGTCGATGCCGCGCTCGAGCGCCTCGAGGACGCGTTCGCCGCCCGGGAGCGTGAGCGCGAGATCGCCTCGGTCGGGCAGAAGGCCTGGTACGCCGAAGCCCGCGGCAAGGCCTCCGACGTCGTGGCGCGCCTGGAGCGGCCGGACGGGCAGCGGTTCAGCCGTGTCAGCTTCCTCGGCACCGGGTACCACCCGAAGGACGTCGACGCGTTCGCGAAGCGCCTCGGCGGCTACTTCCGCGAGGGGAAGCCGCTCAGCCTCACCGAGGTGCGCTCGGTCGTGTTCCGGCCGAAGCACGGCGGGTACCGCGAATCGCAGGTCGACGCACTGCTCGACGCCGTCGTCGAGGTCATGCTCGCTGTCCGGTAGCGACGCGCGGGGGATCGGTGCTTCGCTTTCCGTGATCGTTCCGTTATCCTGGTCGAACTCATGGGCAGGCACACGGCAGACATCAGCTCCGACCGCGATACCCGCGAGCACCTCGGCCTCACGGCCGCCGGTGAGCGCCGCGCGGCACTGAACCGAACCCGCACGGCGGAGAACTCGGTCCTCCCGGCGAACCCGATCGTGGTGACGGCATCGGTGCCGACCACCCCGGGAAGCGTGCTGGACGCACACAGCGCCACCAACCCACACAGCGCCACCAACCCGCACAGCGCTCCCAGCCCACACGCCGCCGCCGAACCGCACAGCGCTCCGAAGTCGGTCGCCGCGAACCGCGTCTCGGACGCCTCGTCGGCCCGCGCCGCCGCTCCGACGACGCCGGTCAGCCCGCGCATCGACAAGCAGCGCCGGGCGCGTGCCGTCACGGCAGCGTCGAAGCCGCGCGGCGTCAACACGTTCATGCGCAAGCGTGCGACCATCCCCGCGCTGTCGTTCTTCGCGGTGTTCGGGTTCGTCGGCGGTTCGCTGTTCAACCCGATGCAGCCCGACGTGGCACAGGCCGCGGTGTCGGCTCCGGTGCTCGTCAAGGCCCCCGTCGAGCCGCAGCAGTACACGGCGCACGGCACCTACGCCTCGTTCGACGTCTCCCGCGACGGCTACGGCGTCACCCTGCCGAAGCCGAAGGTCGTCGAGAAGCCGAAGACCGAGACCACCGACGACACCGCGACCGACGACTCGGCCGCCAAGACCGTCACGCCGACGAACACCCTCGCCGCCGCCGCGGCGACGCCGGACCCGGGCAGTGCCCAGGCCATCGCGCAGCAGCTCGTGACCGCCCGCGGGTGGGGTTCGGACCAGTACAACTGCCTCGTCTCCCTGTGGAACAAGGAGTCCGGCTGGCGCGTCAACGCCTACAACCCGAGCGGCGCCTACGGCATCCCGCAGGCGCTCCCGGGCAGCAAGATGGCCTCGGCCGGCGCCGACTGGCAGACGAACCCGGCGACGCAGATCACCTGGGGCCTCAACTACATCTCGGGTGTCTACGGCACGCCGTGTGGTGCCTGGGCGCACAGCGTCGCGAACAACTGGTACTGATCGGCTGTCGGGGGTGCCGCGCAGCAACCGCCCGCGGCGTCCACACGGCCGTCCGTTCGGGCCCGAAGAGGAGCCGACCGGCCTCGACCGGTTGATGAGCTCCTGGAAGCGCACCGAGGTCCGTCGGGGTCGCGAGTACCTCGTGCAGCCGATCTCGGCCGCGTCCGCGCAGAAGGAGTACATCTGCCCGGGCTGCGGTGGGACCGTGCTGCCCGGCGTCGCGCACGTCGTGGTGTGGCGTGCCGACGGGGTCCTCGGCGACGAGGCGGACCTCGCGTCCCGTCGCCACTGGCACAACCACTGCTGGAGCATCGCATGACCGCTGACGACGCGACCGGAGCCGGCGACGCGACCGGAGCCCACACGGTGCCCGGCACCGAGCCCGCCACCGGCGCCGAGACCCGGTCGAACTCCGAGCCTGCCCCGGGCGCCGAGATCCGGTCGAACACCGAGCTGCCCGCCCGCCGGACCGACATCGAGCTCGTCACCGACGACCACCTGACGCTGGTCGGGGAGCTTGCGGAGCCCCTCGACCGGCCGGCGCGCGGCACCATCGTGACGCTGCACCCGCTGCCGACGGCGCACGGCTTCATGGACTCCCACATCCTCAAGAAGGCCGCCGCCCGGCTGCCCGCCCTCGCGGACATCGCGGTGCTCCGCTTCAACTTCCGCTCCGTGACGTCACCGCGCGGCACGTCCGAGGGTGTGTTCGGCGACGGTGTCTCCGAGGGCTTCGACCTCCGCGCGGCCGTCACCGACGTCGTCGACCGCGGACTGCCGACGCCGTGGCTCGTCGGCTGGTCGTTCGGCACCGAGGTGGTGCTCAAGCACGCGCTCGAGCACGTCGACGCCGGCACCGTGGCGGGGATCGTCCTGCTCTCGCCGCCGCTGCACCGCACCTCCGACGAGGAACTCGCCCGCTGGGCCGGCGTCGACGTGCCCGTCGTGGCACTCGTCCCCGAGCACGACGACTTCCTGCAGCCGGACGAGGCAGCACGTCGGTTCGCGCTGGCCCCGGGCATCCGGGTGGTCCCGGTGGAGGGCGCGAAGCACCTCTGGGTGGGGGAGCGGTACGTCCGCACCGTGCTTGACACGATCGCCGACCTCGTCGTCCCCGGCAGCGCGCCGCTGCCGACGCACGTCCCGGCCTGAACCCCCGTGGTCGCGACCCAGCGCCCGTGACGTGACCGCCGGTCGGCCTGGAGGCACGGATCGGACCCGTCACGCGCCTCCAGGCCGCAACGTGGTCACGACGCGCCGGAGGCGACGCGCACGCTCGCGTCAGCGGGCGGTGACGTCCTCGTCGTCGTCGGCGGTCGCGACGTCCTCTGCGGGGGCGGCGCCGAGCAGCCCCGTCGCGTGGGTGAGCACGCCGCGGAGGTTCTCGAGGTAGCCGGCGACGGCGTCGCGTTCCGTGCGGATGGCCGCGAGGCGGTCTTCCGACTCGGCGATGACGGCGGCGGTGCGCTCCTCGGCGTCCGCGATCATCTTGTGCACGCGGTCCTGGGCGTCCGCCACGATGGTGCGGGCGTGCTCCTGCGCCTCGGACGTGCTGGAGCGCTCGAGGTCGTCGGCCTCCTGCTGGAGCCGCTCGGCGCGTTCGCGGGCCTCGGCTGCGCGGCGGGTCGCCTCGGCGAGCTGCAGGTTCGCCTCGTCGAGGTACTTCTGCGTCTCGGTGACCGTCTCGTGGTGCTTCTGGAGGTAGTCCTGCTCGGCGTCGTCGCGGCGGGCAGCGAGCTCGGACTCGAGCGTGGTGCGTGCCTCGTCGCGTTCGCGGGCGATCTCGGCCCGGACCTCGTCGCGCTCCTTCGCGAGATCGGCACGGGCGGTGTCGATCTCCTGGCGGAGGGCCGTGCGCTCGGCCTCGAGCGTGTCGAGTTCGGCGGTGCGGCGGTCGGCGATCTCGGTGTCGACCTCGGCGTGCTCGCGCTCCCGACGGGCGGCGAGGTCGTTCTCGTGCTCGCGGACGGCTCGTTCGGCGGCGGCGGCGGCCTCGGCGCGCTCACGCTCGATCCGGCCGGCGTGCTCCTCGAGCTCGCGGGCGATGCGCTCGGCGGTCTCCTCGACCAGGCGGGCGTTCTCGGCGCGGGTCTGCTCCTCGTCGACGCGGAGCAGGGCGCGGGCGGCCTCGATCTCCTGGTCGAGTGCGGTGCGGGCGCTCGCGAGTTCGCGCTCCCACTGGGCACGGGCGGCGGCGAGTTCCTCGGCGAGGGCGCGACGCTGGTCGGCCAGTTCGGCTTCGAGCTCGGCGCGTCGACGGTCGACCTCGGACGCGAGGTCGGCGCGTCCGGTCTCGAGCTCGAGGGCGTGCGCCTGCTGCTGCTCGTCGCGCTCGCGGTGCCAGGCCGCGCGCCCCTCGGTCACCTCGCGCTCGAGCGCCGCACGGCGGGTGGTCTCCTCGTGGTCGAGGTCCGCGATGCGACGGGCGTGGTCGGCCTCGAAGACGCTGCGGCGGTGCTCGGTCTCGCGGTCGAGGTCGGCGGCTGCCTGGCGGGACTCGGCAGACTCACGCTGGGCCAGCTCGCGCAGCTCGGCGACCTCGTGCTCGACCTCGGCGCGGAGGGCGTTCGTCTCGCGGATCGCGACGGACCGGACCTCGGCCGCCTCGGTGACGGCGGCGCCGCGGATCGCCGCGGCTTCGTTGCGGGCGTCCTGCACGAGCAGACCGGCCTCGGCGCGGGCGCGCTCGACGGTGTCGGCCGACTCGGCGCGGGCGCGGGTCAGTTCGTTCGTCGAGCGGGTGCGGGCGTCCTCGAGGGTGTCGCGGGCTTCTTCCTGCGCCTCGCGCAAGGTGCGTTCGGCCTCGGCGCGGCTGGAGGCCCGGAGTCGCTGTGCGTCGATGTCGGCCTGGCTGATGAGCCGGGTGGACTGCTCCTCGGCGACGCGGAGGGTGGACTCGAGCCGGGTGCCCAGCCCGCTGTACGTCGGAGTGCCGGCCTCGTCGAGCTCGCCCTGCAGATCGGAGACCCGGGACTGCAGGAGACGGATCTCCTTCGCGGCGTCCGCGCGGTCGTTGTTCGACTTGATGAGCTCGCGGCGCAGGTCGTTCAGCGCCCGGTCCACGTCTTCGCGGCGGTACCCGCGCAGCTCGGTCCCGAACTCTGCCTCGTCGTTCGCCACGTGTTCGCTCCTGGTGCTCGGCGGAGGGCCCGATCCGGCCCGGGCACGATTGTAGTGGCGCGTCCGCGAGCGCGGCTGTGTTCGCGGACAGCGCTGGGGGATGCGCCGTCCAGACTCCCTCGCTATCCTGGGGCGCTGATTCGCGCGCCGTCACCCCCACCCCGGCGCGGTAGGGAGAAGATCCGTGCGATTCGTCCTGGCGATCGTCAGTTTCGTCATCGGTCTGCTGCTCGTCGCGCTCGCGGTCGGACAGCGAACCGTCTTCGAGCCACCGTCGTCGCTCGTCGCGGCATCGTCGTCGAAGAGCTCCGCCCCGGTGACGGTCATCCCGGGGTCGACGCTCAACGCGAACCCCGGCTACCAGCGCATCAACGTCTCCGGCTCCGGCAAGGTCTTCGCCGCCTACGGCAAGACGACCGACGTGGACGCCTGGGTCGGTGACGCGAAGCACACCACCATGCGCTTCGACGCCGACAAGGGGAGCCTCGTCGGCCGGACCACCGGCAGCGAGTCGACGGTGCCGGACCCCGCCGGCAGCGACCTCTGGTACCAGGAGTACGACAGCGCCGGACAGTTCACCGTCCGGCTGCCGAAGGACGTCTCCGTGATCATCGTGGGCGACGGGTCCGCGGCCGCGCCGAGCGACGTCTCCGTCACCTGGCCGCGGTCCACCGCGACCCCGAGTGTCGGGCCGCTCCTGGTCGCCGGCGGCGTGTTCCTCGTCGGTGGCATCGTCCTGCTCATCTGGGCCTTCGTCCACCAGCGCCGTGGTCGTGGCCCTCGTCGCCGCAGCGGGGGTTCCCGTCCGCCACGCGTCCGTGCCTCGCGCCGCGCGGCAGCTGCAGGCGCCCAGGTGCCCGTCCGCGGCCGTCGCGGTCGCCGGGCGTTCGTCGCGATCCCGGTGCTCCTCGTCGGGGCGCTCGGCCTCGCCGGCTGCTCGTCCGACTACTGGCCGCAGGGATCGTCGGCGGCGACGCCGACACCGACCGCCACGGCGACCGGAGCAGCCGCGCAGAGCGAGCCGACCGCCGCGAGCAGCCAGCAGATCAAGCGCATCGCCGAGCGCGTCGCCGACGTCGCGAAGAAGGCCGACGACGCCCGCGACGCGAAGGTCGCCGCCGAGCGGTTCACCGGCGCGGCACTCGAACTGCGCGAGGCGAACTACACGATCCGCGGCAAGGACACCGACGTGGACGCCCCGCCGACGATCTCGGCCGACCAGGTCTGCGTCGCCCTGCCCCAGCAGACCGACTCGTGGCCGCGCACGGTGTTCGCCGTCGTCGCCGAGGACTGCGACGCGAAGTCCGCACCGCAGGCCCTGACGCTCGTGCAGGACTCCGCGCGCGACGACTACAAGGTCGCGTACGACGTCTCGCTCGAGGCCGCGGCGAAGATCCCGAGCCTCGCACCGACGTCGATCGGTGCCGCGCTCCTCACCCCGAACACCAAGCTGCTCGCGATCGCGCCCGACCAGATCGGCCGTGTCTACGGCGACATCCTGTCGAAGGACAAGGACAGCGCGTACGCGCCGCTGTTCCAGTCCGACGGCGACGGTCTCCGGTCGACCATCGGCAAGGCGTACAAGGACAAGAAGTCCGAGTCCCTGCCGGACACCGCGAAGATCGAGTACTCGTCCGAGGTCCCCGCGGACAGCGCGACGGCCATCGCGACCGACGGCGCCGGAGCCCTGGTCTCGGCCGAGCTCAACGAGATCGAGAAGGTGACGCCGACCGCAGCCGGCGCCGAGGTGAACACCGAGGGCGCGGTCAAGGCGCTCTCCGGTGTCGACTCCAGCAAGAAGGGCATCACCGCCACGTACGGCGTCCAGTTGCTCTTCTACGTGCCCCCGGTGGGCACCGATGACAAAGTGGTCCTGCTCGGGTTCACGCAGGGCCTGACAGCAGCGAGTGAGGTGCAATGACCAACGTCCCCCCGACCCCGTCCGGTCTCCGCGGAGCGGTCGACCTGTCGTCCCTCGTCGACCGCGCGCAGCGGCCGCAGCAATCGGCGCCGTCCGGTGCCGTCGCCGGTGCTCCCGGTGCGGTCGGCGGCCCCGGTGCGGGCGGCCAGCCCGGCGGCCCCGGCGCCCCCGGCAGCGAGACCGGTGCCGACCTGACCGTCCCGTCGCTCGTCCTCGACGTCACCGACCAGACCTTCCAGGACGTGCTCCAGCTGTCCTCGATCGTCCCGGTCATCGTCGACATCTGGGCCGAGTGGTGCGGGCCCTGCAAGCAGCTCTCGCCGATCCTCGAGCAGCTGACCGCCGAGTACGACGGTCGCGTCCTGCTCGCCAAGGTCGACGCGGACACCAACCCGCAGCTCGTGCAGGCGTTCCAGGCGCAGTCCATCCCGACCGTCGCCGCGCTCATCGGCGGACGGCCCCTCGGGCTCTTCGTCGGCGCGCTGCCCGAAGCCCAGGTGCGAGACGTCTTCGAGCAGGTGCTCGCCGCCGCCGAGCAGAACGGCGTCGCCGGCCGGGTGGTCGTCGACGGCGCAGGACCGGTCGATGCCGCCGAGCAGGGTGAGCCCGAACCGGAGCCGTTGCCGCCGCACCACCAGGCCGCGTACGACGCGATCGAGCAGGGCGACTACGCCACCGCGATCCAGGAGTACAAGACGGCCATCGCGCAGGACCCGCACGACCAGATGGCCGTCGCCGGGCTCGCGCAGGTGTCGCTCCTCGATCGGCTGGACGGACGCACGGCGGACGACATCCGCGCGGCTGCTGCCGCCGGCCCGTCGGACGTCCAGGCGCAGCTCGCCGTGGCGGACCTCGACATCGCCGGCGGACACGTCGACGACGCGTTCGGGCGGCTGCTCGAGATCGTCCCGACGGTGTTCGGGGACGACCGCGAGGCACTCCGCGTCCGGCTCGTCGAGTACTTCGAGCTCATCGGTGCCGAGGACCCGCGCGTGATCGCGGCCCGTCGTCGGCTGGCGAACGCGCTGTACTAGACGATCCGTCCACGCAGACAGGAGGCGCGGTGTCAGCTGGCACCGCGCCTCCTGTCTGTACCGGGTCGCGTCTACCGCGCCAGCTTCAGCCAGACGGCGCCGAGCGGCGGCACCACGAGGTGCGCGGACGCCGGGCGTCCGGCCCACGGAGTGTCCTCGGCGGTGACGACACCGAGGTTCCCCACCCCGGACCCGCCGTACTCGGCCGCGTCGGTGTTGAGGACCTCGTGCCAGGCACCGGCGGCCGGCAGCCCGAAGCGCCGTTCGACCGGGACGCCCGAGAAGTTCACGAACACCGCCAGCCGGTCGTCGCCGTCCTTGCGGAGGAACCCGAGCGTCGAGTGCGGCGCGTCCCCACCCTCGATCCACTCGAACCCGTCCGCCGTGGCGTCGTGGGTCCAGAGCGCCGGCGTCTCGCGGTACACGCGGTTGAGGGACGCGACGAGGTCCTGCACACCGCGGTGGCCCGGGTCGTCGAGGAGCCACCAGTCGAGCCCGCGGGCCTCGGACCACTCGCTCGGCTGCGCGAACTCCTGCCCCATGAACAGCAGCTGCTTGCCGGGGTGCGCCCACATGAAGGCCAGGTAGGCCCGGACGTTCGCGCGCTTCTGCCACTCGTCGCCGGGCATCTTGCCGTAGAGCGAACCCTTGCCGTGCACGACCTCGTCGTGGCTGATCGGCAGCGTGAACTGCTCGCTGAACGCGTAGACGAACGAGAACGTGATCTCGTCGTGGTGGTAGCTCCGGTACAGGGGCTCGCGCTCGATGTACTGCAGCGAGTCGTGCATCCAGCCCATGTTCCACTTCTGGCCGAACCCGAGGCCGCCCGCGCTCGTCGGCTGGGTGACGCCCGGCCACGAGGTGCTCTCCTCGGCGATCATCACGATGCCGGGGTAGCGCTTGTACGCGGTGGCGTTCGTCTCCTGCAGGAACGAGATCGCCTCGAGGTTCTCGCGCCCGCCGTGCACGTTCGGCAGCCACTCGGTGCGGGAGTAGTCGAGGTAGAGCATCGACGCCACGGCGTCGACCCGGAGGCCGTCGATGTGGAACTCCTCGAACCAGTACAGGGCGTTCGCGACGAGGAAGTTCCGGACCTGCGGCTGCCCGAAGTCGAACACGTAGGTGCCCCAGTCGAGCTGTTCGCCGCGGCGGGGGTCGGGGTGCTCGAAGAGCGCGTGCCCGTCGAACTTGCCGAGTGCCCACTCGTCCTTCGGGAAGTGCCCGGGGACCCAGTCCATGATCACGCCGATGCCCGCCGAGTGCAGGCGGTCGATGAGGTACCGGAGGTCGTCGGGGGAGCCGAACCGCGCAGTCGGGGCGTAGTACCCGGTGACCTGGTAGCCCCAGGAGCCGCCGAACGGGTGCTCGGCGAGCGGGAGGAACTCGACGTGGGTGAACCCGAGGTACTGGACGTGCCCGATGAGCTGGTCGGCCGCCTCGCGGTAGGACAGGCCGGGCCGCCACGAGCCGAGGTGCACCTCGTAGACGCTCATCGGCCGGTCGTGCGTCGTGGTCTTCGCGCGGTGCTCCATCCACTGCGCGTCGCCCTCGGACCACGTGTAGTCGGACTCGGTGACGACGGACGCGGTGAGCGGCGGGACCTCGGCACGGCGCGCGAACGGGTCCGCGCGCTCGACCCAGCCGGCGTCGGTGAGGATCTGGAACTTGTACCGCTGGCCGACCATCGCGCCGGGCCAGAACAGCTCCCAGACGCCGAGGTCGGTGAGACGGCGCATCGCCGTGGTGCGCCCCTCCCAGCCCTCGAAATCGCCGATCACGCGGACCGCGGTGGCACGGGGTGCCCAGACGGTGAACGAGACACCCTCGACGCCGTCGACGGTCATCACGTGCGCGCCGAGGTGGTTCCACAGCTGCTCGTCACGGCCCTCGCCGAACAGGAACAGGTCGAGCTCGCCGATCGTCGGGGCGAACCGGTAGGCGTCGTCCGTCGTCCAGGTGGCGTCGTCGCTGTCCGTCGACTCGTCGAAGTCGTAGTCCGCTTCGACCCGGTAGCGACCGAGGGTGTCCGTGGTGGCGCCTGCCCAGAGACCGTCACCCTCGTGGGTGAGCTCGATGTCGTCCCCGTCGGGCCGCACGATGCGGACCGCCGAGGCGAGGTGCCGGACCACGCGCACGCTGGTGCCGCCGTCGACCGGGTGCGGGCCGAGGACGTCGTGCGGCTGCGACCAGCGGGCCTCGGCGACCTGCTGGCGGAGCCACTCCTCGAGCGGTGCGGGTCGGGGACCGGTCGTGGCGGTGGCGACGTGGCCGGAGGCACCGCTGGCGCCCGCTCCGTCGGTCGGGGCGAGCGGGCTGCCGCCCTCGCTGGTGGGCGCGTCCGCACCGTCACCGGTGCCGGGGCCCGGTGCGGTGCCGGAGCCGGTGCCGGGTGCGGCCTCGGTCACCGCCGCCGCCGCAGCCGCAGTCGCAGTCGCAGTCGCAGTCGTCTCCGCACTCGCACTCGGCGCAGCGGACTCCGGGCGCGACCCGACCGAGTCGGCCGTGACGTGCCGAGGGTGCGCGGCGTCGGACGCGTGTCCGGCGAGCGTCGCGGACTCCGGGACGTCGCGGTCGGGCGACTCACGGTGGGGCGGCGGAGCCCCCGGCAGGTCCTCGCCGGGGGCGGAGACCCGTGGTTCGTAGCGCGGGGTCTCCGGCTCGGGAGGCGCGACCTGACGACCGGCAGCCGCCTCGGGTTCCGGCGCCACGTGCTGCGCGGGGTGGGTGGGACGAGGGGTGTCGGCCGGCATGCGACGGGGCAGCACGGGCGGAGGCGGCGGCGGGACAGGAGGCACGCTCGGCCCCTGGCCCCGGTTCGTCGGCGCTGCCTTCGGTGCGTCGTCCTCGGAGCGGTTGTCGGTCATCGGTGGGGTCCCTCCACGACGAGCAGGTGCACGGGTTCCTGGAACGCGTCCAGGCGGACGTAGTTCGACGATCCCCAGACCCAGCGCTGGCCGGTCACGACGTCGCGGACGTCGAACGCCTGCTCCGGGTCGAGGCCGAGGGCGGCGAGGTCGAGGTGGACCGTGGTCTCACGGGCCGAGTGGGGATCGACGTTCGCGACGACGATCACGGTGTCGTCGCGGCCCGAGCGGATGAACCGCCCGGGCAGGTGCTTCGAGTACACGACGATGGCCGGGTCCTCGGCGTCGTGCACGTGCAGGTTGCGGAGCTGGCGGAGTGCCGGGTGCGCCTGCCGGAAGCGGTTGAGCATCGTGACGTAGGGCGCGAGACTCGCACCCTCGGCCTCGGCCAGGGCGAAGTCGCGGGGCTTGTACTCGTACTTCTCGTTGTCGATGTTCTCTTCCGACCCCGGGCGGGCGACGTCCTCGAAGAGCTCGTACCCGGAGTACATGCCCCACGTCGGCGCTCCGGTGGCTGCGAGTGCGGCCCGGATCTTGTAGCCCGCGCGACCGCCGAACTGCAGGTACTCGGTGAGGATGTCCGGCGTGTTCACGAACAGGTTCGGCCGCAGGTACGCGCTGGTCTCGTGGGAGAGCTCGTCGAAGTACTCGGCGATCTCGTCCTTCGTGTTCCGCCACGTGAAGTACGAGTACGACTGCTGGAACCCGACCTCGGCCAGGGCCCGCATCATCGCCGGGCGGGTGAACGCCTCGGCGAGGAACACCGTGTCCGGGTGCTCGTCGCGGACCTCGCGGATGACGCGCTCCCAGAACCAGAGCGGCTTCGTGTGCGGGTTGTCGACGCGGAAGATCCGGATGCCGAACGCGATCCAGTGCCGGAGCACGCGGAGGACCTCGGCGACGATGCCCTCGGGATCGGTGTCGAACTGGATCGGGTAGATGTCCTGGTAGCGCTTCGGCGGGTTCTCCGCGGTGGCGATGGAGCCGTCCGCGCGCACCGTGAACCACTCCGGGTGGGCGGTCACCCAGGGGTGGTCCGGGGAGCACTGCAGCGCGAAGTCGAGCGCCACTTCCATCCCGGTGTTCTTCGCCGTCTCGACGAAGTCGCGGAAGTCGTCCTCGGTGCCGAGGTCGGGGTGGATGGCGTCGTGGCCGCCCTCGGGTGAACCGATCGCCCACGGGCTGCCGGGGTCGTTCGGTCCCGGGGTGAGCGTGTTGTTCGGGCCCTTGCGGGCGGTGGTGCCGATCGGGTGGATCGGCGGCAGGTAGACGACGTCGAACCCCATCCGGGCGACGGCGGGCAGGCGGCGGGCCGCGGTTCGGAAGTCGCCGCTCTTCCAGGAGCCGTCGGCGTTCTTCTTCGCGCCTTCGCTCCGGGGGAAGAACTCGTACCAGGCGCCGACGCCGGCACGGGTGCGCTCGACGTCGAGCAGCTGCGTGGGGGAGTGCGTGCGCAGCGAGGTGAGCGGTGCCTCTTCCACCTCGGCGGTGATGCGCGGGTCGTCGACGGCGGCCAGGCGCTCGGCCGGGTCGAGGTCGGTGTCGCGGACCCGGGCGGCCGCTCGGGTCGCTGCGGGGGAGTCGGTCTCGTCGGCGAGCCGGTCGAGCAGGGCGGCGCCGTCGAGCAGCGTCGCCTCGGTGTCGACGCCCGCGGCGATCTTCAGCCGAGCGGCGTGCAGCCAGGTGGCCCAGTCGTCGGAGTAGGACTCGACGTGCCACGTCCAGACCCCGACGTGGTCGACCTGCACCGTCGCCTCGAAGCGGTCGGTCCCCGTGGCTCCGGGGAGCATCGGCACGGTCCTGGTTCCCCCGTCGGGGCGTTCGAGGACGAGGTCGGCGCCGATGATGCCGTGTCCCTCGCGGAAGACGGTCGCACCGAACGTGATCACCTCGCCGTCGAAGGCCTTGCCGGGGAATCCGTTCGGGGTGGTGGGGGCGAGCTCGGTGATCGGGATGCGCCCGATCTTCGGTCGGCGGGGTCGGTCTGCGGTGGCCACGGAGCCGACGCTACCCGGCGAGCGCCTCCACGTTCTCCGGAATGGCCGTCCTGTGGACGGCCGGGCGTGCCGTGGACCTGTGGAGGGGCAGCCCTGGAGGCGCGTGGCGGGGCCGCCCCGCGCCTCCAGGCCGTCGTGCGTCGGGGACACAGCGCGACCGGTTCCGGCCCGGCGGGGCCGGGCCACGCCGTCCCGCGCCTCGCCGCGCCGTCTCGCGGTGTGCGTCCCTACGCTATCTCGAAGACGTGGATCCCCGGACCGTACGCGGTGAAGACCTGGCCGGCCGGCCGCAGCCGCTCGTGGTCACGGTGTTTCTCGCTGGACCAAGCGAGCCGGTAGCCGAGCACGTCCTCGCGGACGGGCAGGGTCAGGTCCCGCGTCCGCCCGCTGCCGTGCACGACCACGAGCACCCGGTCGTACGGCTCGTGCTCCGGCGTGGACTCGGCGAAGTACTGCAGCGCCCGGTGGATCGGCTGGTCCCAGCCCGCGACCGTCATCGGCTGCCCGTCCGGCCCGTACCAGGACATCCGCGAGGCGCCCGGCGTCTCCTGCCCCTCGACACCGAACCGCGTCGGTCGGAGCGCCGGGTGTGCCGCACGCAACCGGGCGAGCGCGGCGACGGCGTCGGTCATCGCCTCGGCGTCGTCGTGGTCGGACCAGTCCACCGGGGTGAGGTCCTCGGAGACGACGTACGCGTTGTTGTTGCCGTGCTGGCTGCGGCTCCGCTCGTCTCCGGCGGTGAGCATCGGCACGCCGGCGGAGAGCATGAGGGTCGCGAGCAGGTTCCGCATCGACCGACCGCGGGCGGCACGCACCCCGCGGTCAGCGGTGTCACCCTCGATGCCGTGGTTGAACGAGCGGTTGTCGTTCGACCCGTCGCGGTTCTCCTCGCCGTTCGCCTCGTTGTGCTTCCCGTCGTACGACACCAGGTCGAGCAACGTGAAGCCGTCGTGGGCCGTCACGAAGTTGATGCCGGCGAGGGGGCCGCGCGTCGTGTCGAACAGGTGCCGTGAACCGGTCAGGGCCCCGGCGAGCGCGCCGATGCCGGTCGCGGGTGCACCGTTCCGCCGTTCCTCGGCGATGTCCGTGAGCCAGAACTGCCGCACGGTGTTCCGGAAGCCGTCGTTCCACTCGCTCGTGCGTGCGCCGAACGAACCGGTCTTCCAGCCGTCCGGGCCGACGTCCCAGGGTTCGGCGATGACGAGCGTGTCCTGCAGGTCGGGGTGGTTCCGGATCCGCTCGAGCAGCGGGTGCGCCGGGTCGAACGCGTGGTGGGCGTCGCGGGCGAGCGCGGCCATCAGGTCGAAGCGGAAGCCGTCGACCTGCACCTCGCGCGCCCAGTAGACGAGGCTGTCGACGATGAGGTCAGCCGTGGCCTCGACCGATGTGTCGAGCGTGTTGCCGCACCCGGTGGTGTCGTAGTAGGCCGTGCCGTCGTCCGTCCAGCGGTACCGGTTCGCGCCGTCGATCCCGCGCAGGGAGGTCGTCGGACCGCCGAGGCCCTCTTCTGCGGTGTGGTTGTAGACGACGTCCAGCACGACCTGGATGCCCGCGGCGTGCAGCAGGCGGACCATGCCCTTGAACTCACGGAGCACCGCGGACGGACCGGCGGCGCGCGCGTCCGGGGAGGCGTAGGCGGCGTGCGGTGCGAAGAAGCCGAGCGTGTTGTAGCCCCACGCGTTCTCGCGGCCGGCCTCGTGCAGCCACCGCTCGGTGTCGAAGGCGTGCACCGGGAGGAGCTCGAGCGTCGTCACGCCGATGCGGTGCAGGTGGGCGATGGTGCTCTCGTGCGCGATGCCCGCGTACGTGCCGCGGAGGTGCTCGGGGACGGCGGGGTTCGCGGCCGTGAGCGTGCGGACGTTCGCCTCGTACACGACGGTGCGGTCGAGCGGGGTGAGGGGCTTGACGACGCCGCCCCAGTCGAAGGAGTCGTCGACGACGACGCTCGTCCAGCGGGGACCCGTGGCGGACGCGGCGACGGTGGCGTCAGCGGCGGCGTCACCGGCTGGGTCGGCGTCCTCGCGAGCCGGGTCGGCGTGCTCGCCGGTCCGGACGATCCCGCGTGCGTAGGGGTCGAGCAGCGGCCGTGCGGGATCGAAGTCGTGCCGGGGACCCGCCGGACCGTCCACGAGCAGGTGGTAACGGTCCCCGGGCCGGACGCCCGGGGTCTCCGCCGTCCACACGTCCGAGTCCGGCAGGCGCTCGAGTGGGAACCACGTGGGCTGTTCCTGGTCCTGGCGTTGGCCCGCACCCGGCCGTTCGACGACGAGCAGGACGGACGTCGCGGTGGCGGACCGGACCGTGAACCGTGCGGCACCGTCGCCGAGGACGAACCCTGGGACGTGGTCGATCGCGGTCTGGCGCATGCCCCCAAGGGTACGAGGACCGGCGGGTATCCTGGAAACGCTCGTTCAGGAGGGTGCACAGTGCCGGTCTACCTCGACCACGCCGCGACGACGCCGATCCTGCCGGAGGCGCTCGCCGCGTTCACGGCTGCGCTCGGCACGGTCGGCAACCCGTCGTCGATCCACAGCGCCGGGCAGCAGGCGAAGATGCTGCTCGAGGACGGCCGCGCCGCCGTCGCGGCCTCCCTCGACGCCGAACCGGTCGAGGTCGTCTTCACCTCCGGCGGCACCGAGAGCATCAACCTCGCCGTCAAGGGCCTGTTCTGGGCCCGGCAGCAGGACCGGCCCCGGCCCCGCATCGTCGTCCCGGCCGGCGAGCACCACGCGACGGTCGACACCGTCGAGTGGCTGGAGCGCCACGAGGGCGCGGTCGTCGACGTGGTCCCGTTGGACGCGCAGGGTCGCGTGGACCTCGCCGGCCTGGAGGCACGACTCACCGACGCGTCGGACGTCGCCCTGGTCACGTTCCTGTGGGCCAACAACGAGGTCGGGACCATCCAGCCGGTGTCGCGGATCGTCGAGCTGGCGCACGCCGCCGGCGTGCCCGTGCACAGTGACGCGGTCGCCGCTTACGGGCAGGTGCCGGTCTCCTTCCGGCAGTCCGGCCTCGACGCACTGAGCGTCTCCGCGCACAAGATCGGCGGGCCGGTCGGCATCGGCGCGCTCGTGCTCGGCCGCCGCGCCACGGTCGAGCCCCTCATCCACGGCGGCGGGCAGCAGCGGCAGGTCCGCAGCGGCACGCAGGACGCCCCGGCGGCAGCGTCGTTCGGGGTGGCCGCGTCGATGCCGCACCCGTCGGTGGCCACCCTCCGCGACCGCCTCGTCGACGGTGTCCGGACGGCCGTGCCGTCGGCGGTGCTGATGGGGGACCCGGTCGACCGGCTGCCGGGCAATGCGCACTTCACGTTCCCGGGGTGCGAGGGGGACTCGCTCCTCTTCCTCCTGGACGCCGCGGGCGTCGCCGTGTCGACGGGCTCCGCGTGCCAGGCCGGCGTGCCCGAGGCGTCGCACGTGCTCCTCGCCATGGGGCTGTCCGAGCAGGACGCCCGCGGCGCGCTCCGGATCACCCTCGGCCACACCACGACCGATGCCGACGTCGACGCGTTCCTCGCGGCGCTCCCGGATGCCGTGGCACGAGCCGGCGCGGCGGGGATGGCGTCGCGGGAACCGCTCCTCGGCCGCTAGCGGCGACCGACGGAGACGGTCATCGGGAGGGCCCCGGCGGACTCCAGGCGGCGCCGGGTCTCGGTCGGCGACTCGCCGTAGACCTCGCGGTACCGCATGCTGAAGCGGCCGTGGTTCGAGAAGCCCCACCGTCGAGCCAGGGAGCCGACCGAGAGCGTGGGGTCGGCCAGCAGCTGCGCGTGTGCCGCCTCGATCCGCGCGTTGAGGAGGTACTGCATCGGCGTGATGCCGAGGGTGATCTTGAACGCGCCCTGCACGGCACGCAGCGAGGACCCCGCGGCCTCGGCGATCTCGGTGGCGGAGACCGGCCGGTGCAGGTTGTCGCGGATGAACGCCGACGCGCGCTGCACCATCGGTGGCAGCTCGGCGTCGACCTGTGCGATCCGGTGCGCTGACGGGACGAGCCGTCGCACGGCCTCCAGGTACTGCTCCGTGGCCTCGCGCACCACCGGGTTCGACGAGGTGCCCGGCAGGTCGAGCACGAACCGGGCGTGCGCGACGACGTGCGCCCAGTACTGCTCCAGGAACACCTCGTTCGCAGGGTCCAGCTCACGCCCGAGCGCGGCCGTGCGCTCGTTGCCTCGAGGTCGTCCCGGGTCGGTCACGCGCACCACCGAACGCCTGCGGGATGTGGACAGCCTGCCCGATCGGGGTACACCGCGACCCACCGGGGACGGCGACGTGCGGGGCGGACCCGCGCCGCGCCTCCCGGTCGGCCGTGTCGGCACTCGCCCGCAATCCCGCTCGGCGCGCCTGGCGCGTCGCTGGCGCGTCGCCGGCGCGACGCGAACCAGCCGGCCGCGCCGGTAGGATCGGTGACCATGGTCGAACTGGACTTCAACGAGCAGATCTCCGCCCTCCGCGAGACCTTCGGGAACATCCGCTCGGTGGTCGACGTCGACCGCCTGCAGCGCGAGATCGCCGAACTCAGCGAGCAGGCCGGTGCCCAGGACCTCTGGGACGACGTCGAGCACGCGCAGCAGGTGACGAGTGCGCTCTCGCACCGGCAGTCCGAGCTCAAGAAGATCACCGACACCGAGCGCCGGATCGACGACCTCGAGGTGCTGGTCGAGATGGTGAACGAGGCCGACGACCAAGAGTCGGCCGACGAGGCCGCCGCCGAGCTCAAGGCCATCCAGAAGACCATGGGCGACCTCGAGGTGCAGACCCTGCTCGACGGCGAGTACGACGACCGCCCGGCCGTCATCACGATCCGTGCCGGTGCCGGTGGCGTCGACGCCGCGGACTTCGCCGAGATGCTCCTCCGCATGTACCTCCGGTACGCCGAGCAGCACGGCTTCAAGACCACCGTGATGGAGACCTCCTACGCCGAAGAAGCGGGGATCAAGTCCGCCACGTTCGAGGTCGATGCCCCGCACGCGTTCGGCACGCTGTCGATCGAGGCCGGCACCCACCGCCTCGTCCGGATGTCGCCGTTCGGCGCCGCCGGCAAGCGACAGACCTCGTTCGCCGCGGTCGAGGTCATCCCGCTCATGCCCGAGACCGAGTCGATCGACATCCCCGAGAACGACATCCGCGTCGACGTCTTCCGGTCATCCGGGCCCGGCGGCCAGTCGGTCAACACGACGGACTCCGCGGTCCGCCTGACCCACCTCCCGACCGGCACCGTCGTCTCGATGCAGAACGAGAAGTCGCAGATCCAGAACCGCGCCGCCGCCATGCGCGTCCTGCAGTCGCGCCTGCTCCTCCTGAAGAAGGAGGAGGAGAACGCGAAGAAGAAGGAGCTCGCCGGCAACATCACGGCGAGCTGGGGCGACCAGATCCGTTCGTACGTCCTCGCGCCGTACCAGATGGTGAAGGACCTCCGGAGCGAGCACGAGGTGAACAACCCCTCAGCCGTGTTCGACGGCGACCTCGACGGCTTCATCAACGCCGGCATCCGCTGGCGCAAGCAGTCCGTCGACTCCTGAGCCGCTCGGGCGCGGAGCTGAGCCGCGCGCCTCGGTTGATTTCCTGGCGGGGCGACCTACCCTGATCCGGTCATGATCAAATTCGACCAGGTCACCAAGGTGTACTCGGGCAACCCGAGTCCCGCACTCGACGCCATCTCCCTCGAGATCCTCAAGGGGGAGTTCGTCTTCCTCGTGGGTGCGTCCGGGTCCGGCAAGTCCAGCTTCCTCCGGCTCGTGCTGAAGGAGGAGAAGCCGTCGCGCGGGCAGATCCACGTCCTCGGGCAGCGCCTCGGATCCCTGTCGTCGCGCAAGGTCCCGTACTTCCGCCGCAACCTCGGTGTCGTCTTCCAGGACTTCCGGCTCCTGCCGAACAAGAACGTGTTCGACAACGTCGCGTTCTCGCTGCAGGTCATCGGCAAGAGCAAGGGCTTCATCAGCGAGGCCGTCACCGACGTGCTGAAGCTCGTCGGTCTCGCCGGCAAGGCGACCCGGATGCCGCACGAGCTCTCCGGTGGTGAGCAGCAGCGCGTGGCGATCGCCCGCGCGGTCGTCAACAAGCCGGCGATCCTCCTCGCCGACGAGCCCACCGGCAACCTCGACCCGACGACCTCGGCCGGCATCATGGCGCTCCTCGAACGCATCAACCAAGGAGGCACGACCGTGCTCATGGCGACCCACGACGCCAGCATCGTGAACCAGATGCAGCGGCGCGTCATCGAGCTGTCCAACGGCAGGATCCTCCGCGACGAGCAGTCCGGCGGCTACCAGACCCAGGCGGTCCCGATCCAGCGCGGCTCGACCGTCTCGAACACCACCGGCATCCAGACCATCCCGGGGATCATCCGATGAGGCTCGGGCTCGTCATGTCCGAGGTCGCCTCGGGCCTCCGTCGCAACGCGTCGATGGTCGTCTCGGTCGTCCTGGTCACCTTCATCTCGCTCACCTTCGTGGGCACCGCGATCCTGCTCCAGATGCAGATCAACCAGATGAAGGGGTACTGGTACGACCGGGCCCAGGTGGCGGTCTACCTCTGCACGGACACCGACACCACCGGCAACTGCACGGGCGCGAAGGCCACCGACGACCAGCGCAACCAGGTCGAGGCGCAGCTCCAGTCGTCCACCCTCAAGCCGTACATCGAGAAGACGTACTACGAGGACCAGGACCAGGCGTACGACCGCTTCAAGCAGCAGTTCAAGGACTCGCCGGCAACGGAGTTCGTCAAGCCCGAGTACCTCAACGAGACCTTCTGGGTGAACCTGAAGAACCCGTCGCAGGCCGACGTCCTGGTCGAGAGTCTCTCGAAGGTCGCCGGTGTGCAGAGCGTCGTCGACCAGCGGGGCTACCTGCAGCCGATCTTCAACCTGTTGAACGCGTCGTCCTACACCGCGATCGGCATCGCCTCGCTCATGCTGATCGCTGCGGTGCTCCTGATCGCCACCACGATCCGGTTGTCCGCGTTCAGTCGACGGCGGGAGCTCGGCATCATGCGACTGGTCGGGGCGTCGAACCGGTTCATCCAGACACCGTTCGTGCTGGAGGGGGTGATCGCCGCCGCCATCGGGGCGGTCCTCGCCGGTGGCGCGATCGTGGCCGTGGTGTGGTTCTTCGTCCGGAACTACCTGGCGCAGCGGTTCTCCGGGACGGCGTTCATCGGGATGGGGGACGCTGCGATCGTGGTGCCCTCGGTCATCGTGATCGGCATCGTGCTCGCGGGGTTGTCGGCGTTCGTCGCGATCCGTCGGTACCTCAAGGTCTGACGGTCCGGCGAGATTCGGCGGTGGCAGCGCGAGTCTCGGGGTGGGCGACCGATCTCGCGGCCCAACGCCCGAGAAGTGTCGCTCACGGCGAGTCTCGGGGTGTGTGCGCCCACGCGCACGGGTCGCGGCGCGCCGGGAAGGTGCGCCGCCGAGCCCGCGTTGGGTAGTCTGTAGGGCTGCACACCGGCAGTACCGCACGGAAGGGGACACGCATGGCGAAGGAACGCGGCGAGAAGATCGTGGCGACGAACCGTCGTGCGCGCCACGACTACCTCATCGAGGACACGTACGAGGCGGGCATGGTCCTGTCGGGCACCGAGGTGAAGTCCCTCCGCGAGGGGCGCGCGTCGCTCGTCGACGGGTACGCCTTCATCGACGGCGGCGAAGCCTGGCTCGACGCGGTGCACATCCCCGAGTACACCGAGGGGACGTGGAACAACCACGCACCGAGGCGGAAGCGGAAGCTGCTCCTCCACAAGCAGCAGATCGTGAAGATCTCGCACAAGACGAACCAGGGCGGGTACACGCTCGTGCCGCTGCAGATCTACTTCCACGACGGTCGGGCCAAGGTCGAGATCGCCGTCGCGAAGGGCAAGCGCGAGTTCGACAAGCGCCAGGCACTGCGCGAGAAGACGGACAAGCGCGAGGCCGAGCGTGCCATGCGCACCCGGAACCGCGTCGGCGAGTGACGCTGGCGTCCACCGCCCCGGTCGACTAGACTGAGGGACTGCTCCTCGGAGCACGCACCACAGCACCATGGCAACTCAACAGCGTGACAGCGGCTCGCACGTCCGGCCCGCACGGGGATGATCGGTTTCGACATTGCCTGTGTGCCGACGGGAAGCGGGCCGAGGACCCACGGTTATCTCGTTAACGATCCGTGGAAAACAACAAGTGCCAATTCCAAGCGCACTGACTTCGCTCTCGCTGCGTAAGCAGCCCAGCACATGAAGTCCGTCGGCCAGGTGATCGTTCCCTAACCTGAGTTCCGGCGTCATCCAGGGGACTTGCTGCACGGTTGCGCCTCAGGGCCGTGCGGGACTTGCACTGAGACTGGGCCCGTCGTCCTAGAAGCCGGTAGCAAAGGACGGGGCCGAGCAGAACGAATCATCCGGATACGCCCGTAGAAGACGTCGAATTGCAGCGATGGACGGGGGTTCGATTCCCCCCATCTCCACCATTCGTCGGTCGTCGGACCGCTGTCACGCCGTTGCCCCGGCACACGCTCCAGGCGTCGTGCCTGAACGCCCCGTCACCGTCCCCAGGACGTTGGCGGGGCGTTCGCTGTCGTGCCACCTCCGAGGACTACGATCCGGACGAGGCCCGGGAACACGCCCGTGTCGATCGTCGAACGAGAGGTCCGTGCCGTGGCGCAGGAGATCGCGATCCGTGTCCGTCTGCGAGAGCAGGATCGAGTGGGGCTCGCCGAGTACGAGCGCACCGTGGGGTCGGTGGCGACGGTCGCCGCGGTGATCGCCTGGCTCCCCACGCCGGAGAGCCGCCTGGTCGTGCGCGGTCGCGGTGCCGAACCGGTCCGGCTCGAGACGGTGTCGTACGGTTCCACGTTCGAGATGCTCGTGGTCCTCGACCGGCGGAGCGCTGCGGTCGAACGAGCCGGAGCGGCCGTGGCGGCGCTCATCGAGTCCGTCCGGCACGAGCACGTCGAGGACGACGTCGCCGGGATCGCCGGAGAACTCGATCGACTCGACCGCTCGGCGCCTCGCGGCCGGTCGGCGGTGGAGCGCTCGCTGCGGGCGTTCCTCGAGGGTGCCCGCGCGGACGTCCTCGCGCGGAAGACGACGACCCGGGTCCGTGCGGCACTGGCGCTCCTGCGACTGGCCGAGGACGGCGCAGAGCTCGTCGTGGAGCGCGTGGCCGACGCCCTCGTGCCGGTGGTCGAGGAGCAGGCGGTCGACGTGCTCGCCGACACGGGCAGCGCGGTGGTGGTGGAGCCGGTCGACGGGATCGTGGATGAGCCGCCGCGCAAGCAGGACAAGAAGTCCGAGCAGGACAAGAAGTCCGGCAAGGACAAGAAGTCCGGCAAGGACGACAGGAAGCAGTCGTCGAAGAAGGACTCCGGCAAGAAGTCCACGTCCAAGAAGGACGACGGCAAGAAGGCCAGCAAGAAGGACGGCAAGAAGGGCAAGAAGCCCAAGAAGTAATCTGAGTGCTTGTACAGCACGATTGTTTCCATTGTGTTAAACAATCCGACCAAGTTGCTGTCACGGTGCCAGAGTCGATGAGCGCGGCCCCTGTTCGCGGGGCCGCGCTCATTCGACAGGAGCAACAGTGGCTACAACGACACAGGCGCTGCCGGACTCCGGCCTCAAGCGCAACGTCGGCTTCATCGGGCTCATCTGGGCCTCGACGGGGTCGATCATCGGCTCCGGCTGGCTCTTCGGCTCGCAGGAGGCGCTGAAGACCGCCGGACCGTCCGCGATCATCTCGTGGGTGATCGGCGGCGTGGCGATCCTCGTCCTCGCACTCGTGCACGCCGAACTCGGTGGGATGTTCCCGATCGCGGGTGGAACAGCGCGGTTCCCCCACATCGCGTTCGGTGGGATCGCCGGCGCCTCGTTCGGCTGGTTCTCGTGGCTGCAGTCCGTGACCGTCGCCCCGATCGAGGTCGAGGCGATGATCAAGTACGCGCAGCACTGGGAGTTCGCGCACCCGTGGCTGCACACCACGACGGTGAACGGTGAGACGCAGCAGCTCCTGACGGGGGCGGGCATCGCGGTCGCGGTGGTCCTGATGGCGGTCGTCACCGTCATCAACATGCTGAGCGTCCGGATCCTGGCGAACACGAACTCCGCGGCGACGTGGTGGAAGGTCGCCATCCCCCTGCTCGTCATCATCGTGCTGGCCTTCAGCGGCTTCCACGGGTCGAACTTCACGGCGGCGGACGGCTTCATGCCGCAGGGCGCCAAGGGCATCCTCGCCGCGGTCTCGACGTCGGGCATCATCTTCGCCTTCCTCGGGTTCGAGCAGGCGGACCAGCTCGCGGGCGAGGCGAAGAACCCGAGGCGCGACATCCCCCGAGCGGTCATCGGCTCGGTGCTCATCGGGCTCGTGATCTACCTGCTGCTGCAGATCGTGTTCCTCGGGGCGCTTCGGTCCGACGCCATCCAGGGCGCGTGGGCGACGGCGGACTTCACGAAGTACACGGGGCCGTTCGCGGACATCGCGATGGCGGCCGGCATCACCTGGCTGGCCGTGATCATCTTCATCGACGCGATCATCTCGCCCGCCGGCACCGGCCTCATCTACGTGACCGCCACCTCCCGCATCTCCTACGGGCTGAGCCGCAACGGCTACTTCCCGAAGGCGTTCGAGTGGACGACGAAGCAGGGCGTCCCGTGGGTCGGCCTCATCGTGGCGTTCGTCGTCGGCTGCGCCTGCTTCGCGCCGTTCCCGTCGTGGCAGGGCCTCGTCAGCCTCATCACGAGTGCGTCGGTGCTGATGTACGCGGGTGCTCCGCTGGCGCTCGGTGCGTTCCGGAAGCGCATCCCCGAGATCGAGCGTCCGTACCGGATGCCCGCTGCCACGGTGCTGTCGCCGATCGCGTTCATCGTCGCGAACCTCATCATCCTCTGGACCGGGTGGGACACCGACTGGAAGCTCGGCGTCGCGATCCTGATCGGCGCGGTCGTGATCATCCTCAACAACGTGTTCCGCGGTGCCTCGAGCGTCCGCCCACGCTGGGACTGGAAGGCGGCCCAGTGGCTGCTGCCCTACCTGATCGGCATGGGGCTCATCGTGTTCCTCAGCGACTTCGGTCCGCTGACGAACCCGGTGTTCCCCCTGTGGATCGACATCGTCGTCGTGGCCGTGTTCTCGCTCGTCATCTACTACTGGGCGATCAACTCGGCGAGCCCGCGGGAGGAGATCCTCCGGACGGCCGAGGACGTCCGCGACGTCGAGGAGTCCGGCGTGGTGGAGCCCGTGCACCACTGACGCGCGCGACGCGGACCGTCGGACGGGAGGCACGGTGCCAGCTGGCACCGTGCCTCCCGTCCGTCCGTGGCGCGGTCAGAAGTCGAACAGGTTCGCGCGGATGCCCCCGGCGCCGTACTCGCGACGCAGCAGTCCGCGGCGGCGCAGCACCGGCACGAGGTCGCCGAACATCCGGGCCACTTGTGCCGGGTGCAGGTCGCCCGAGAAGATCAGCCCGTCGTTGTCCGCATCGCTGCCGAGCTCCTCGATGAAGTCGCCGAACTCGTCCCCGGTGCCGACGAAGCCGGAGCGCGACGAGATCCGCCCCTGCCGGGCCTTCCGGGTGAGGAGTTCCCGCAGCGGCGCGTCCGGGGTGTCGCCGACGAGGCCGCGGATCGTCCCCGCGGAGACGTGGTCGCCGAAGGTCCCCGCCGGGATGGGCGCGTCGAGGTCGAGGGCGAGGAGGTCCGTCTCGGAGTCGCTCGACCAGGCGACGGCCGCCGTGCGGAGGTCCTCGTCGGACGGGTGCTCCGACGCGGCGACGATCGCGTCGGCCTCGGCGGTGGAGGACACGATCACGGGCTTCAGCACGAACAGGATGCGCAGCTGGTCCGCGGTGCGTCCGGCGGCGAGCGCGGCCTCGATGACCTTCGCACGGTAGTCCCGCACGGCCGCGGCGGACAGCGGGGCGAGGGCGAGCTGCACGTCGGAGTGGGTACCGGCGAACGCCAGCCCACGGCCGGAACCGCCGGGGGAGACCACGACCGGGTCGGAGTCGAGCGGCAGCGCGTTGAGCGGCCCGTCGGCGGCGAAGTACGCACCCTCGTGGTGGAAGGCGTCGAGGGCAGCGCCGTTCGCGAAGTGCCAGTCGTCCGCCGAACCGACGTACCCGTCGGGTCCCCACGACCCCCAGAGCCGACGGAGCAGCGTGACCCACTCCTCAGCCCGGTCGTAGGCCTGGTCGTGCGGCAGCGGTGGCAGCCCCGCGTGCCGGGCGCTGCCGACGTCGGTGACCACGTTGATCCCCAACCGCTCCGAGGACAGGTGCGCCAGCGTCGCGAACTGCCGCGCGGCGAGGTACGGCGGCGTGATGCCCGCGTTCACCGTCGGCGCGATGCCGATGTGCGACGTCGCGGCGAACAGGTACGGGGCGAGGAGCAGCGGGTCGTGCTTCGGCCCGCCGTACGCCTGCCGGATGCGCAGGTCGAGGGTCGACGGGTTCCCGAGCGAGATCGCGTCCTCGGCGATCACGAGGTCCATGCCGGCTTGCTCGAGCGCCCGCACCGACTGCTGGTACAGGTCGGGCTTCGTCCAGTCGTACCCCCAGTCCCAGTCGGAGCGACCCCACGCCTGCGGGCCGAACCCGCGCGAGAAGAAGTACCCGAAGTGCTGCAGTCCCGCCACGCTCAGAGCTCCTCGGAGATGACGTGGTCCTGCGGAACCGCGTGTGCCAGGGAGGCGAGCTCCGCGGCGGGGTCGACCCGCGCCTCCAGGCCGAGGTCGGCACCATCCGCACGTCCGGCGGCCGACCGGAGCGCGGCGAACCCGCGTTCCAGGTCGCGGACGAGGTCGGCGACGTCCTCGATGCCGACCGACAGTCGGATGAGCCCGTCGTCGATGCCCTGGTCGGCCCGTTCCTCCGGCGTCTTGCCGGCGTGCGTCGTCGTGGCCGGGTGCAGGATCAGCGACCGGACGTCGCCGAGGTGGGTCATCCGGCTGAACAGCTGGACCGCGTCGATGAACGTGCGCGCTGCGGCTTCGCCGCCCGCCAGCGTGAACGCGAAGACGGACCCGGCACCGCGCGGCAGGTAGCGCTGGGCGAGGTCGTGGTACGGACTGGAGGCGAGACCCGCGTGGTCGACGCTCGTCACCTCCGGCTGCCGCTCCAGGAACGACGCGACGGCCAGCGCGTTCGCGCTGTGGCGCTCCACGCGCAGGCTGAGCGTCTCGATGCCCTGGCGGAGCAGGAAGGAGTTGAACGGCGACGGCGTCGGACCGACGCGGGACGCCACGACGTCGCGGGCGAACACGACGTACGCCCGGTTGCCGTACCGCTCGACGTAGCTCTGGCCGCCGAGCGAACGCTCCGGCTGGGTGAGGTGCACCCAGCGCTCGGGGGAGGCGGACCAGTCGAACGTGCCACCGTCGACGAGCACGCCGCCGAGGCCGGCACCGTGCCCGGACAGGAACTTCGACGCCGAGTGGACGACGATGTCCGCGCCGTGCTCCACCGGACGGACCAGGTACGGCGTCGCCAGGGTGTTGTCGACGATGAGCGGGACCCCCGCACGGTGCGCGGTGTCGGCGACGCCGGTGATGTCGAGCACGTCGTTCTTCGGGTTCGGGATCGTCTCGGCGAAGAACGCCTTCGTGTTCGGCCTGACCAGGCGCGCCCACTCGTCGAGGTCGCGCTGGTCGGCGACGAAGTCCACCTCGATGCCGAGCCGACCGAGGTTCTGCACGAGGAGGCCCTTCGTGCCCTCGTAGATGCTGCGCGCGCTGACGACGTGGTCGCCGGCCTGCAGGACGCCGAGGAACGCGATCGTCGCCGCCGCCTGGCCGCTGCCGACGAGGATCGCCTCGACGCCGCGCTCGAGCAGGGCGACCCGGCGCTCCACGTCGGCGTTCGTCGGGTTGCCGAGCCGCGTGTAGGTGTAGCCGTCGTCGGTGCCGGCGAAACGGTCCCGCGCCTGGTCGAAGTCGTCGAAGAGGAAGCCGGAGGACATGTGGATCGCGGGGACCCTCGCACCGTGGGCCGCGTCGGGCTGGAACCCGCCGTGGACCTGTTCGGTCGCGAAACCGTGCTCGTCGTCCGCCATGGGACACCTCCTGCCGTCGTCGTGCCGGTACTCTCGCAGGCTTCGCCCGGTCGGTGCTGATTGCGGCGTCGGGTTACGGGAGCGGGCCGCGGTGGTTCGGGTCCGCCCGGTCCGGTTCGGCGGGTGGTTCTCCACAGATGCGGACGGGCCGGTCGGCGTCGACGTTCCGTCTGCCACGATGGACGGCATGCTCCACGAAGACGCCACCCTGCTCATCCGCGACGTCCGCCCGTGGGGAGGGGACCGCGCCGACATCGTCGTCACCGGGTCCCGGATCACCGCGATCACAGCCCCGGGGGCGCTGCAGACCGGTGACGCCGCGTCCGGGCTCACCGTCGTCGGGCCGACCGCGGTCGTCGTCGACGGCCACGGGCAGCTCGCGCTCCCCGGGCTCGTCAACACCCACGCCCACGTCGACAAGAGCTGGTGGGGCCACGCCTGGGAGTCCTACGGCGGCGAGGGCGGCACCCAGGGCCGGATCGCCCACGAACGCGACCGCCGCGACGCCCTCGGCATCCCGGGCGAAGCCGTCGCCACCCGCGTCCTCCGCGAGTCCCTCCGCACCGGGACGACCCGGGTCCGCACGCACGTCGACGTGGACCTCGGTGTCGGCCTGCGCGGCATCGACGCCGTCCGGTCCGCCGCAGCGGCGCTCGACGGCGCGGTCGAGCTGTCGATCGTCGCCTTCCCGCAGGACGGCGTGCTCCGGCGGCCGGGCGTCCTGGACCTCCTCCGGCAGGCGGCGCTCGCCGGGGTGGAGCACATCGGCGGCCTCGATCCGGCCCTCATCGACCGTGACCCCGTCGGCCAGCTCGACGGCCTGTTCGCCATCGCCGCCGACACCGGCTGTGGCATCGACCTGCACCTGCACGAGCCCGCCGAGCTCGGTGCGTTCTCGTTCGACCTCGTCCTCGACCGGGTGGAGCGCCTCGGTATCGCACCGGGCAGGGTCAACATCGCGCACGGCTTCGCGATCGTCGACGTCGACCCCGTCCGCCGCCGCGACCTGCTCGCGCGGATGGCCGGCCTCGGTGTCACGATGACGACCGTCGCCCCGGTCCGCATGCGGCAGCTGCCCCTGCACGAGTTCGACGATGCCGGGGTCCGGTTCGGCTTCGGCACCGACGGCATCCGCGACCTCTGGAGCCCCTACGGCGACGGCGACCTGCTCGGCATCGCGTGGCAGTACGCCCGCGCCGGCGGCATCGTCCGCGACGAGGACCTCACCCGCGTCGTGCAGCTCGCGTCGCGCGACGGCGCCCGGTTCGTCACCGACGAGGAGCACGACCTCGTCGCCGGAGCCCGCGCCGACGTCGTGCTGGTCGACGCCGAGAACCCGATGGACGCCCTGGTCCGCCGGGTGCCACGGTCGCTCGTGGTCGCCGGCGGACGCGTCTTCGATCCGGCCGAGATGGCGCAGCACCCCTGGGAGTGAGGCGCGCGGGTCCGGCGTGACGTCGCGTCGGCGACGCGACCGACGCGTCCGGAGACGCGCGACCACCGGCCTGGAGGCGCGGGTCGGGCCCGTCACGCGCCTCCCGGCCGTCGTCAGTCGCGCTGGGTGACCCCGGCGACTCCGGAGTCGCGCTGGGTGACCCCGGCGATCCCGGTGGCCCCGGCGACCCTGGGGACCCCGGTAGCCCCGGCGACCACTGCGCGCAGTCGTGCGGCGAAGCCCGGCGGGACCGCTGCGGGCAGCGCGCCGACCGGGAACCACCGGACGTCGTCGCTCTCGTCACTGACGGTCGTCGACACGGACGGGTCCGCGGTGGCGACGAAGCCGACGTCCCAGTGCGCGGCGCAGGCGAAGCCCCCGTGGAGGTCGTGGCGGTCGAGGTCCGCGACGGCACCGCTGCGGAGCTGGAGGTCGGGGATGCCGGACTCCTCGCGGGCTTCGCGGCGGGCGGCGTCCGCGAGGTCGTGGTCGTCGGGCTCGAGGTGCCCGCCGAACTGCACCCAGAAGCGGCCCTTGCGGTGCAGGCAGAGGAGCACGTGGGCCAGGTCGGGGGAGAACACGAAGCACGACGCCGTGAGGTGCTCCGGGCCGCCGTCGCGTCGGAGGGCGGCGTCGCCGTGCTGCCGGACGAAGTCGACGAAGCGTGGGGCCTCCGGGGAGGGAGCGGCTGCGAGGGCAGTGGTCACGGCGTCGAGGTGCACCCGGTCATCCTCGCAGGGGCTGCGCGGGTGCGGTGTCGCTCGGTGCGCGCGCATGTGATGCGTGTGCATGTTCCGACGTTCCACCTGTGGATCGACGCGTGGGATGTCGCTCGGTGCGCGCGCATCCGCTGCGTGGGCATGTTCCGACGTTCCACCTGTCGATCGACGCGTGGGATGTCGCTCGGTGCGCGCGCATCCGCTGCGTGTGCATGTTCCGACGTTCCACCTGTCGATCGACGCGTGGGGTGTCGCTCGGTGCGCATGCATCCGCTGCGTGTGCATGTTTCGACGTTCCACCTGTCGATCGACGCGTGGGATGTCGCTCGGTGCGCATGCATCCGCTGCGTGTGCATGTTTCGACGTTCCACCTGTCGATCGACGCGTGGGATGTCGCTCGGTGCGCGTGCATCCGCCGGGCCACCCGCACCCGCACCCGCACCCGCACCCGCACCCGCACATCTGCGCGTCAGAACAGCGCCCGCACCCCCGCCACCACGGTGTCCCACACCTCGAGGAGCGGCTCCCGCGCCAGCCAGACCGCCACGGCGTTGACCGCCACGAACAGCACGAACCACATCGTCGCCGGCACCCGCATCTCGGCCGCGGCGATGTGGAAGTCGGTCTGCACCCGGGCGCCGGTCAACAGCCACCGGGCCACCTGCACCACCGATCGCAACCCGTCGACCACGAAGAACGCCCCCACTGCGGCGACCACGAGCACGGTCGTCTCCGAGGGGCGCAGCGCCACCCAGAGCGCGAGCACGTCGAAGCCGACCACGACGAGGAGCCCGAACCAGTTCCGGACGAACGCCAGCGCCACGAGCCCGATCACCCCGAGCACGGCGACGGGGAGCCACCTCGACCCGTGCAGGACGCCGGTGACGAGGAGGACACCGGCCCAGAGCGGAGCGCTGTAGCCGGCGTAGAGGTTGAGGATCCGAACGAGCCAGCGGACCCCGCCGGGCACCCGGCCGAGCTGCACCCACGCCTCGCCGGACCCGTCCGGGTGCAGCTCGATGCGCTGGATGCGACCGCCGAAGGGGACGACGACGACGGCGTGCCCGACCTCGTGGGCGATCGTCGCGGCGATGCGGGCCACACGACCGACGACCGGCACGAACGGCAGGACGGCGCCGACGAGGAGCGCGACGAAGACGAGGGACGGGGCTGCGGTGGTCAAGGCACCAGGATCGCAGCCCCGACCGGGGAGAAGCCGAAGAACGAGCAGCCGACGAACGAGCAGCCGACGAACGAGCAGCCGACGAACGAGCAGCCGACGAACGAGCAGCCGAGGAGCAGGGAGGCCCTACTCCAGCAGCGAGGGCACCAGCACCGCCGTCACCACGACGATCGTCGCGATGATGGCGAGTGCGGTGAGGACGGCGAGGAACACCGTCAACCGGTTCATGCGCGTGTGCCTGGCTATTCGACCGTCACCGACTTGGCGAGGTTCCTCGGCTTGTCCACATCGCAGCCGAGCTGCAGCGCGAGTTCGCGGGCGAGCATCTGCAGGGGCACGACCGCCTCGAGCGGACCCCAGGGCGCCGTCGCACGACCCCACGCGAGGTCCCCGGCGGCGCGACGGCCGAGCGCGGGGATGTCCGACCCCTCGCCGCCGATGGTGATGACGAAGCCGCCGCGTGCCCGGACTTCGGCGATGTTCGCCTGCAGCCGGGGTTCGCCGTGGTCGACGACGACGACCGGCGTGCCCTCGTCGACGAGCGCGAGCGGCCCGTGCTTGAGCTCGCCGGCCGGGTAGGCCTCCGCCCACCGGTAGCTGAGCTCCTTGAGCTTGAGGGCGCCCTCGGCGGCGTAGGGGAGTCCGGCGCCCCGGCCGAGGAACAGGAAGCCGGAGGCGTCCTGCACGCTCGACACGAGCAGCGGGATGCGGGCCGCGGCGACGGCGGCGGCGTGCGCGATCCGGGCGGGCAGGTCGGTGAGCTCGCCGACGAGCGCGGTGGACCGGGCGGCGTCGATCCGGCCGGACGCGACCAGGGCGGAGATCATCGCTGCGACGCCGACGACGACCTGCGCGGTGAAGGTCTTCGTCGCGGCGACACCGATCTCCGGGCCGGCGTGGCAGTCGAGGACGGCGTCGGCGCGGCGGGCCAGGGAGGAGTGCACGTTGTTGGTGAGGGCGAGCACGGGGTGCCGGTCCTCGAACCGGTCGAGGGCACGGAGCACGTCGGCGGTCTCACCGGACTGGCTGATGGCGACGACGAGGGTGCCCGGGCCGAGGACGGCCTGTTCCGCCTCGCTGGCGACGACGATGTCGGTCGGCACGCCGCCGATGCCGCGGAGCGCCGTGGCGATAACCTGCCCGGCGTTCAGCGAGGTGCCGCAGGCGACGATCGCGAGCCGGTGGAAGCCGGGGAGCCCGAGGCCGACCCACATGCTGCCGTCGGCGGCGCGGCGGGCGACGCGGTCGAGGATCGAGGCGACCACCTCGGGCTGCTCCTCGATCTCCTTCGCCATGTGGTCCGGGTGGTCGCCGAGGTCGAGCGCGGTCGCGGCGAACGGCGAGGGCGTCGGGAACGGCACCGGCACGGTGACCCCGGCGGAGGACCAGGTCCAGGCCTCGCCGAGCTCGACGACGTCGCCGTCGCGGAGCGCCACGAACGTCTCGCACCACTCGGCGATGGCACCGATGTCGCTGGCGACGAAGTCCCCGCGGGCGGACCGGGCGACCACCAGCGGGGAGCGCTCGGCAGCGACGACCATGCGACCGTCACGGGCGTCGAGGACGACGATCGCCCACGACCCCTCGAGCTGCGCGGTGGCGATCTGCACGGCGAGCATGAGGTCGGGGTCGACGGCCAGCGCCCGTTCGACGAGGTGCGCGATGACCTCGGAGTCGACGTCGGACGAGAACACGTGGCCCTGGCGTTCGAGGGTGGCGCGCAGCCGGTCCGCGTTCTCGATGATGCCGTTGTGGACGATGCTGATCCGACCGGTGCAGTCGGCGTGCGGGTGGGCGTTCGCCTCGCGGACGACGCCGTGCGTGGCCCACCGGGTGTGCCCGATGCCGACGCCGGTGAGCGCGTCACCGGAGCGGGCGGCGACCAGCGTGCGGAGGTCTCCGACGCGGGACACCGACCGGAGGGTCTCGGTCCCCCCGGAAGCGGTCCGGACGGCGACGCCTGCGGAGTCGTACCCGCGGTACTCGAGCCGTTCCAGGCCGTCGAGCAGGTAGGGCGTCGCGTCGTCGGAGACGCGGGCCGCGATGATGCCGCACATCTGGTGTCCCTTCGGGTGGGCCAGCAGCGTCAGGCGCTGGGATGGTGCTTCGGAGTTCGGGGGAGTGGTGCGGGGTGGTGCGGCACCGACCGCCGTCGGGTCTGCCGCGCGTCCGGTCCGACGGCCCGGAGCCGCCGCCCGTCCTCGGATCAGGCGAGGACGGACGACGACGTCCGTGGGCCGACGGTTCGGGTACCGGACGGGGTACCACGGGCTGCCCCCTGGGTTGGGGGACGGCGGTCGGTGCAGGAGAAGCCTCGCCCGGCCTGTTCGGCACGGCAACAGTCGCCCGTCGCTCTTGCGGTTCCCCGCGTGCGGGGTGCGATCC
This sequence comes from Curtobacterium sp. UNCCL20, assembly GCF_900101675.1. Lineage (GTDB taxonomy): Bacteria > Actinomycetota > Actinomycetes > Actinomycetales > Microbacteriaceae > Curtobacterium. Next base: position 128,341 of record NZ_FNKG01000003.1, read on the forward strand.
GCTGCGGGCGCGTGCGGACTCCCGCAAGCGGCCTGCGGGGGTGGACGGTGACGACGAAACGGACTGGAGGCACGGTGCCAGCTGGCACCGTGCCTCCAGTCCGTCGTGGAGTCGTGTTCAGGTCACGTGAGGAGCGCGACCAGGTGGGACCGCGAACGCGCGCCCACCTTGCGGTAGATCTGCGTCAGCCGCAGCTCCACCGTCCGCTGCGACATGAACAGCGACGAGGCGATCTCGCGGTTGCGGTAGCCCTCCGTCACCTTCTGCACGACGGCGCGCTCCTCCGCGGTGAGCGAGGTGAGCACCGCCGAGGCGTCGGGTGCGCTGCGGGGCGTGCCCGGGATCGACGTCGACAGCATCGGCGCGGACCGGAGCGGCGACTGCGTACCGAACGCGGGCATCGCCACCGTCGCGGCCGGCGTGGCGAGCGGACGCCGGAGCCCCGCTGCCTCGTACGCCGCTGCGGCCGCCGCACCGAGGCGCGGACGCTCCGTGGGGCTCCCGACGGCCGCGAGGGCCGCGAGGGTCCGTGCCCGTTCGAACTGCGAGTCGTGCGGCTGGAAGAGCTCCAGCGCGCGGCGACGAGCCGTCTCACGGGTGGTGTCGTCGGCGACGAGCGCCAGGCTGCGGGCCAGCACGAGCGCGCCCCAGCGGGACGGCCGTGCGTGGTGGTCCGCAGCGAGCCGCGCGGTGACGCCGCGGGCGTCGTCCTGCCGGCCGAGGCGCGTGTACGCCTCCACCAGGTCGCCCAGGTGCCGGAGCACCGCCGGGTTCCGGAGGGACCGGCCGATGGCGTCCGCGGCCTCAAGGGACACCGCAGCCTCCTCGATCCGCCCGTCGAGCAGCAGGACCCGGCCGCGCAGGGCGTGCAGCTTGGCGGTCGCACCCCACAGACGACTCGTCGAGCGCTGCGCCAGGCAGCGGTCGAGGACCTCCAGGGCCTCGGGGGAGCGCCCCTCGGCGAAGTGCCGCCACGCGATCGCGATCGCACGGGACGGCTCACGGAGCCGCTCGACGACCGACGAACCGGCCTCCCACACGTCGATCGCACGGAGCGCCTGCCGGAAGTTCCCGGCGCGCACCTCGTTCTCGGCGGTCAGGTAGCGGGCCGCTTCGGTCCACACCGGTTGCGCCTCCTGTCCCCGTGCGAGGACGAGGGCGAAGACCCGGCGTGCACTGCGGTACCGCTCGGCGATGCTCAGCGCGTGGGCGAGGAGCAGCAGCGACGGGTCGGACATGCCGACGAGCGTCGTGGTCGACAGGCCGTCGTGCAGCTCCGAGTCCGCCGGCAGGGTCCCGTCGACGGCGGCGATGAGCTCGCGAGCCGTCGTCGTGATCTCCACCGTGTGCGGGGACGCCGACCGCCGGAGCGGTTCAGCCCGGTTCAGGAAGTCCTTCGCCTGGTCGAGTTCCCACGCTTCGGCACGGAACGACGCGACCATCGCGAGGAGCCCCGCGACCGCGTCCGCCTCGTCGGCGTCAGCCGGGTCGACCGGCACGAGGAGCTCGTCCGCGTGCACGGCGTCGCCGCTGAGGTACTGCACCGAGTACTCCAGACGGAGCCGACGGGTCTCGTCGGGCATCGTCCGGAACGGCCGGATCGCCGCGAGGTACCGCGCAGCGAAGCCGAGCAGCCGGTTCGCGAGGAGGACCTCCGCGACGCCCAGGAGCGCCGCGTGCTCGTCCTCGGTGCCGCCACCGATGAGGAGTGCACGCTCGGTGAGGACGATCGCCGCCTGCGCGTTGCCGTCCGCCACGTACGATCGAGCAGCACGCAGCAGGGCGACCACGTCGGGGACGTCGTCGACGAAGCTGCGGTGCCACGCCGCTGCACGCGGGTCGTTCTCCGCGCTCGCCGTGGCGAGCTCGGTGTGGGCGGCGCGACGATCGCGTGCCGGCATCCGCCAGTAGAGCGCGGAGCGGACGAGCGGGTCACGGACACTGACGGTCTGCCCCTTGACGGACGTGAGTCCGGCATCGGCGAGGTCGTCGAGCTCGTCACGGTCCCACCCGGCGGTCTTCGCCACGGGGACGAGTGCCAGTCGTGCGAGGACGTCCAGATCGCGTCCCGCGACGGAGCCGAGCGCCAGGGCCGCGATGGCCTCGGTGGTCGGCGTGGGGCGGAGCGGCAGCACGAGCGGCTCGGAGCCGTTCAACTGTTCGCGGCTGAGCACGGCGAGCTGCTCCTGCAGCGCGCCGGGGTTGCCGCCGGTCTCCTCGGCGAGGACGGCGAGGACGCCGTCGTTCGCTTCTTCGGGGGCCATGGCACGGGCGAGCACGAGTGCCTCGTCCGCGGGCAGCGGTTCGATCCGGAGCATCGGCAGGGCCGCGAGCGGACCGTCCGACGGCACGGTGCGGACCGTCGCCACGACACGCAGTGCGGTGCCGGCGAGCCGGCTCGCCACGAACGCGATGAGCTCCTGGCTCTCCACGTCCATGCGGTCGAGGTCGTCGATCAGCACGAGCGTCGGCGGCAGGGTGAGTGCGTGCACGGCGTCCAGGAAGTCGTGCGCCGCGGCGAGCCCCGGCGTCTGCCGGTCCGTGGGCGCGTTCCCCTGGAGGAGGTGCGCGATGTGCGCCGTCGCCCGGGGGTCGTCGAGTGCGGTGAAGAGCGAGGTCACGCCGGCCAGTGGCCAGTGGGACTCGCTCCCGTTCACACCGACGCGGACGACGGGGAGGGAGACGCGGTTCGAGACCGCGTCGAGGACGCTGCTGCGTCCGGAACCAGGGTCGCCGACGACGACCATCGCTGACTCACGAGGGAGTACAGCAAGGGTCGCGATCCGGTCGACCTCGAGACGGCGACCGGTGAGTCCCATGACTCACCGGCCTCCGGGCCCGGAAGCGGATGCGGCGAAGGAGGAGAGCCGGACTGCGGCGCGGCCGTTGGGCACGCGGAGGACCGGACGAGAAGCGGCGAGGGTACGCGCGCCAGAACGGGTTTCGGATTCGGAATGCGGATGACGAGTGAGGGTGCACTCGGTTCCGCTCGGGAACGATGAAGTCATCGTCTGTATCACCCCTCGGGTTAGGGTCTTCGGACGAAGCACGACGGGTCTGACTCTGTTCCGGATCTAGGGAATCCGAGACGTTTCCTGACCTGCCGCCTGCTTGCACGATAACTCAGGTTCTGACCCGGATGGCCGCTCTCCGCAATCTGATCCGCCCCCCGCCTGACCCCAGTCCGGGGGGCCATGTGCCCCCCTCGGGGGTGGTTCCGGGGATTCTCCGCCCAGCCGTGGTCGTTGTCGCGATCCACCGTGGTACGAAATCGGGGTACAGGTCGGTTCCGAGGCGACCCGTCCGGAACGGTGTACCACGGTGGGTGATGTCCAGCGCCGACCCGACGACCCAGACCGACGCCCGCCCCGACGACCGGACCCGGTGGCGAGCCTTCGCCGTGTGCGTCGCCGTCGCCGCGCTCACCATCCTCGACCTGTCGAAGGTGAACGTCGGGCTGCCCTCCATCGAGCAGTCACTCGGGGCGACGAGCTCGTCCCTGCAGCTCATCGTCGCCGGGTACGCGCTCGCGTTCGGCCTCGCGCTGGTGCCGGCTGGACGCCTGGGCGACCTCAAGAGCCGACGGGCGCTGTTCATCGTCGGACTCGTCGCGTTCACCGGATCGAGCCTGCTGTGCGCGATCGCGCCGAACATCCAGGTGCTCATCGTCACGCGGATCCTGCAGGGGTTCGCCGCCGGCACGCAGATGCCCCAGGTGATCGGGCTCGTCCAGCAGCTGTTCCGCGGTCCGGAGCGCGGCCGGGCGTTCGGGCTCTTCGGCGCGATGATCGGCATCTCCACCGCCCTCGGCCCGACCATCGGCGGTGGACTCATCGCCATCGGCGGCGAGGAGTCCGGCTGGCGGCTGCTCTTCTGGATGAACGTGCCGCTCGGCATCGCCGCGCTGCTGTTCGCGCTGAAGCTCCTGCCGAAGGGCAGCCAGGGCACCGCGAAGGACCGGGAACTCGACGTCGTCGGCATCCTGCTCCTCGGCGCCGCGATCGTCACGCTGATGCTGCCCTTCGTGCTCACCACCGGCGCCGGCGACTCCGGGACGCGCTGGTTCTGGCTGGTCGGCTTCGCCGTGTTCGTCGCCCTGTTCGTGTGGTGGGAACGCCGGTACAAGGCGAACGGCAAGTCGCCCGTCGTGCACTTCGAGCTGTTCCGGCTGTCCTCGTACCGGAACGGGCTGTCGATCGTCGCGGTGTACTTCGCGGCCCTCCCCGCCTCGTTCCTGATGGTGACGCTGTACCTCCAGGAGGGCCTCGGGCTCGAGCCGCTCTTCGCCGGCATGGTGAGCATCCCCTTCGCGGCGACGAGCGCGGTGGGCTCGTACATCGGCGGTCGCATCGTGGAACGGTTCGGGCGCGCGCTCGTCGTCGTCGGCCTGTTCTTCGTCGTCGCCGGGTTCCTGCTGCTCATGCTCGCCGCGACGCTCACGCCGCCGGAGGTCACGCCGTGGGCGATGGCTGGCGCGTTCCTCGTCGGTGGGCTCGGCGGCGGGTTCGTGGTGTCGCCGAACCAGACGCTCACCCTCGCCGAGGTGCCGATCGAGCAGTCCGGGGTCGCCGGGTCGATGCAGCAGCTCGGGCAGCGGGTCGGGACGGCCATCGGGACCGCGGTCGCGACGAGCATCTTCTACGGGATCGTGCGCGCGTCGGGTGCGGGGACGAGTGCCGTCGGTGCCGGCTCGGGTTCGGCGAGCCGTCTGGACGCGTACCACGAGGCGTTCCGGAGCGGGACGACGTTCACGGTGTCGCTGATGGGCCTGGCGCTCGTGCTCGCCGTCAGCGACCTCGTGGTGCGGAAGCGGGCGGCGCGTCGGGACGGGACGGACGGACGGGAGGCGCGTGGGGCCGTGGACCCGGCCCCTGCGGACGGCGAGACGCGCGGCTGAGGCGGGTCGCGCCTCCAGGCCGCCCTGGGCCCGCCGGCCGGCGGTGCGGTCTGCTGTCAGCGGCGTGGTCCGCCGGTCCGCCGTGTGGTCAGCCGTCGGCGGCATGGTCCGCCGTCGGCGGCGTGGTCCGCCGGTCAGCGGCGGATGACCTCGACGACGGCGTCGTGCACCAGGCCGTTGGTCGCCAGCGCGCTGCCGTGCCACGGCCCCGGGTCCCCGTCGAGGGACGTGAAGCGGCCGCCGGCCTCCTCGACGATGGGGACGAGCGCCGCCATGTCCCACGGCTTGAGGTCCGGTTCGCCGGCGACGTCGAGGACGCCCTCGGCCACCATCATGTACGGCCACATGTCCCCGTAGGCGCGGGTGCGCCACACCTTGCGGGACAGGTCGATGAGCGGTTGGAGGCGGGCGTCGTCGTCCCACTGCTGGATGCTGTTGTAGCTGAGGCTCGCGTCGCCCAGTTCGGCGACCCCCGAGACGTGCAGCTCGCCGTCGAAGGAGTGCGCACCGAGGCCCTCGGCCGCCCACCAGCGCTTGCCGAGAGCCGGGGCGCTCACCACGCCGAGGACCGGGCGGCCGTCGACGGCGAGTGCGATCAGGGTCGCCCAGACGGGGACGCCGCGGAGGTAGTTCGCGGTGCCGTCGATGGGGTCGACGACCCACTGGCGGTGGCCCTCGCTGACGGCCTCGGCCCCGGTGTCGGCGGTGGTCTCCTCGCCGAGGAACGCATCGTCCGGCCGCTCCGCCTGGAGTCGGTCGCGCAGGGCCCGCTCGACCGCCTGGTCGGCGTCCGTGACGTGCGTGCTGTCGGCCTTCGTCGTGACGTGCAGGTCGGCGGCGCGGAACCGCTCGAGGCTGATCGCGTCAGCGGTGTCGGCGAGGGAGCGGGCGAAGTCCAGGTCGGCGCTGAGGTCCACGCTCGACAGCGTAGCGGCGGGCGCGTCCCGTGGCGTCGCGGCGGGCGCGCTACGCGGCGACGACCTCTTCTTCCTCGAGCCGCGTGACCTCGCGCTCCCGGGCGATGCGGGTCCGGCGGGCGACGAGGCCGTGCACCACGACGCAGAGGAGCACCGCGGCGGCGAGCCAGAGCGCCAGGACGAGCGACGACCGGCCGAGCGAGGCGCCGGGGAAGTACAGCAGGTCCTGGGCGGCCTGCAGCCAGGCGGCACCGCTCCAGAACGTGTTGAGGCCGGCGAAGAACCCGGGCTGGAACGCGGGCTGGAAGATGCCGCCCGACGACGTGAAGTTGAGCATCACGAAGAGCATCGTGAGGATCGGTGTCGTCCACCGGCCGAGCAGCGGGTGCAGCCCGACGCCGAGCGCCACGATGATCGCGTCGTACATCCACGCGAACAGGAAGATCTCCCAGCGGTGCGTGGTGATGATCCCGTAGATCGGCCCGGCGATGACGATCCCGATCCCGGCGACGACACCGGCGGTGAGCAGTCCGATCACCGCGGTCCACAGCGGGCGGAGGCGGGTGGCGAAGGCTGCGACGGCGATGGCCGAGGCGTAGCCACCGACGCTGAGTGCCACGAGCAGGAAGAAGAGCCCCTGACCCGTGGTGTCCTGGTCGTTCGACGGCACGACGTCCTGCACGGTGAAGGGCAGGTGCGCCTGGTACGCGATCGGCATGAAGATCTTCTGCGCGGCGCTGGCGGTGGTCTCCGACGCGGCGGTGGAGACGTAGAGCGTCGCTCCGGTCGCCCCGGGGACGTACACGGCGGCGAGGTCGCGGTCGCGGACCTGCCGCTCGGCCTCGGCGGTCGAGGACACCACGTGGGTCACGAGTGCGCCGTCGGACTGGTCGGTCACCGTCTGGGCGAACACCTGCGTCGCGGCGCCCTGGCCGACGATGCCGACGGGGAGGTCGTGCGGCGTCGGGGCGTGGAAGGCACCGAGGTACGCGAGGCCCATGCCGACCGCGAGGAAGAGCGGCACGAGGATGTGCGAGCCGAAGCTCAGCAGGATCCGGCCGAGGCCCTGCGGGCGGAGCACGCTCGGGCCGTTCGGCTGCCGGTTCGTCCGCGGGGTGCGGGGTGCGGCGTGCGCGTGCTGGTGGGAAGAGGAGGCTGCGGGGGAGGTGTGCACGTGCGACGTCGTTGTCGTCATGGGGGAGGACGGGGCGTCGACGGCGGGGGTCGGCGCAAAGTTGTACTTTGCAACTTCAGACACGAAGGGCAACTGTACAACGTCGGTGCACACCTGTCGACCCGGCCCGCGCTCCCGTCCGCCCTCCCGCCCGCCCTCCCGCCCGCCCGAGTGCTCATTCGCCGAGATCGCACTTCCGCGGCCCTCGTCCTCAGTCGAGCGCGCCGGAGTGCGATCTCGGCGAAGAGGGTGGCGAGCGAAGAGGTGGCGAGCGGCGAGCGGCGAGCGGTAGTCGTCCGCGCCCAGGCGCGGCCGGTACCCGTCCGCCGAGATCGCACTTCCGCGGCCTTCGTCCTCGGGAAGGCGCGCCGAAGTGCGATCTCGCTGAGGGGTAGGGCGAAAAGGGAGGGGCGAAAGGAGGGAGGGGGCGACGGGCGAGACCGCGCGCTACTCGGTGCCGGGGTCGGACCCGCCCATGCCGGTCAGCAGCGCCCGGAACGAGTCCAGCCGCTCGACGCCGGTCGGCCCGAGCTCCCCGGCCTGCACCCGGTCGACGATCTCCCAGTCGTGCGCCTGGTCGAGCGGGATGCCGCTGTCCGACGGCGCGACGGTGATCGCGTGCGAGGCGAACGCCCGGAAGACGTTCGCGGGATCGACGTGCCCGAGGCCGAACGACCGGACGCCCGGAGTGTCGATGATCCAGCCGCCGTCCCGTACCTGCAGCGCGATCGACGACGACGAGGTGTGCCGTCCGCGCCCGGTGACCGAGTTCACGACCCCGGTCGCCCGCGAGGAGCCGGTCAACGCGTTCACGAGCGTCGACTTGCCGACGCCGGAGTGGCCGACGGTGACCGTGACCTTGTCGTCGAGGACCTCGTGCAGCGCCTCGAAGGGGACGTCGTCCGCGCGGCTCGTGACGATCCGGAGGTCGAGGCAGGCGAAGTGCGCGAGGAACGGTGCGGGGTCGGCGAGGTCGGTCTTCGTGATGCAGAGGATCGGGTCGAGCCCGGCGTCGAACGCCGCGACGAGGTACCGGTCGATGAGGCGGGTACGGGGCTCCGGGTCGGCGGCGGCCACGACGATGAGCATCTGGTCGGCGTTGGCGACGATCACGCGCTCGACGTCGTCGGTGTCGTCCGCGCTCCGTCGGAGCAGGGTGGTCCGTTCGGCGACCTTCACGATGCGGGCGAGGGACCCGGGCTCGCCGGACACGTCGCCGGCGAGGAACACCGTGTCGCCGGTGACGACGGACTTCTTGCCGAGCTCCCGGGCCTTCGTCGCCGTGATGACGCGCTCGTCCCGGCTCCCAGAGCCAGAGCCGGCGCCCGTGCCCGTGCCCGAGCCGACCAGCACGCCGAAGCGCCCCCGGTCGACGTTCGTCACCCAGCCGGTCGGGGCGTCCTCGTACGTGGGGCGCACCTTCGTGCGCGGGCGGTTGCCCTTCGGGTTCGGCCGCACCCGGACGCTCGACTCGTCGTACTGCCCGTACGGCTCGTCCTCGTCCCCGTCGTCGCCGTCGACGTCGTCCCACCAGCTCATCGGATCAGCCTTCCGAACGCACGAACGGGGTAGCAGGACCGGTCGGTTCGACGGCCGTCGCCACGAGTTCCGCCCACAGCTCCGGGAACTGCGGCAGCGTCTTCGCGGTGGACCCGATGTCGTCGACGGCGACCCCGTCGACGACGAGGCCCACGACGGCGCCCGCGGTCGCCATCCGGTGGTCGTCGTACGCGGCCCAGGGGCCGCCGTGGAGGGGACGCGGTTCGATCCGCAGGCCGTCGTCGAGTTCGTGCACCGCGCCTCCAGACCGGTTGACGTCCGACGCGAGCGCCGCGAGCCGGTCCGTCTCGTGCCCCCGCAGGTGGCCGATCCCGGTGATCTCGGTCGGGCCGTCAGCCAGCGCGGCGAGCGCGACCAGCGCCGGTGCGAGCTCGCCACCGCGGCTCAGGTCGAGTTCCAGACCCGGCCTGGAGGCGCCACCCCGGATCCCGACGCCGCCGTCGAAGACGAGGTCGTCGCCCTGTCGGGCCACGGTCGCGCCCCACAGGGGGAGGAGCGTCTCGAGGTCGGCGCCGACCTGCGTCGTCTCCGTCGGCCAGGTGCGGATGCGGACCGTGCCGCCCGCGACGAGCGCGGCGACGGCGAACGGTGCGGCGTTCGACAGGTCCGGTTCGATGGTGACGTCGCGCGCCCCGATCGGACCCGGGTGGACGACCCACTCACCGACCGACGGCTCGTCGACCTGGACGCCGCGGGCACGGAGGGCGGCGACGGTCATGTCGATGTGCGGCATGCTCGGCAGTCGCTCGCCCACGTGGGTGAGGTGGAGGCCCTGGTCGAAGCGCGGTGCGGACAGCAGCAGGCCGGACACGAACTGCGACGAGGCCGAGGCGTCGATCGTCAGGGTGCCGCCGCGCACCGAGCCGGTGCCGGTGAAGGTGAACGGCATCGCGCCGTCGCCGTCGTCCGTGACGTCCACACCGAGGTCGACGAGCGCCTGGATGATCGCGTGCATCGGACGCTTCCGCGCGTACGGGTCGCCGTCGATCGTGACCGGGCCGACCGCCAGCGCGGCGAGCGGCGGCAGGAAGCGCATCACGGTGCCGGCGAGCCCGCAGTCGATCCGGACGTCGCCGTGCATCGGGGCGGGGGTGATCCGGAGGTCCGGGCCGTAGGGGTTGTCGCCCTGCAGCTCCTCGATCCCGACACCGAGCTGCCGAAGGCCCGCGATCATGAGCGCCGAGTCACGGGAGTGGAGCGGCAGTCGGATCGTCGAGGGGCCGTCGGCCAGCGCGGCGAGCACGAGCTCCCGGTTCGTCAGCGACTTCGACCCGGGCAGCGAGACGTCGCCGCGCAGCGGACCGCGTGCGACCGGTGCGATCCAGGGATCGGTCTGGGGCTGGGAATGCGTCGAGGCTGCCATCGGTTCACAAGGGTACTGAACGCACCGGGAGGATCAGTGGCGACAGCAACACTCGCACGAGAGCGGACCGGCACGGCCACCGTGCTGCCCGCCGTGCCGACGAGCCTCGGCAGCGTGCCCGCCCGGGCCCTGCCGACGACGCTCGTGAGCCCGCTCGGCCTAGACTTGGCGGCGATGACCACCGACGAACCGCAGGCCGCAGTACCGCAGGACCTGGTCGAGGAGACCGAGGCGCAGCTCGACGCGGTGTCGGAGGAGCACGAAGCGCTCGACGACACCGAGGCCAATGACACCGAGGCGGACGACACCGAGGTCGACGACACCGAGGCCGAGGCCGAGGTCGACGTCGACGTCGTCGACGCGAAGACGGTCTCGGAGTCCGAGCTCCGGTCGCTCTTCGAGGACCAGGCGCTGCCCTTCATGGACCAGCTGTACGGCGCGGCGATGCGGATGACCCGCAACCCGGCCGACGCGTCCGACCTCGTGCAGGAGACCTTCGTCAAGGCGTTCGCCGCCTTCCGCCAGTTCCGGCAGGGCACGAACCTCAAGGCCTGGCTCTACCGGATCCTGACGAACACGTTCATCAACACGTACCGCAAGAACCAGCGCAACCCCTACCAGGGCACGATCGACGAGCTCGAGGACTGGCAGCTGGGCGGCGCGGAGAGCGTCACGCAGTCGATCTCGGCGCGCTCCGCCGAGGCCGACGCCATCGACCACCTGCCGTCCTCCGCCGTGAAGGACGCGCTGCAGGCCATCCCCGAGGACTTCCGGATGGCCGTCTACTTCGCGGATGTCGAGGGGTTCTCCTACCAGGAGATCGCCGACATCATGAAGACCCCCGTGGGGACGGTCATGAGCCGCCTCCACCGTGGTCGCCGGCTCCTCCGGGGGCTCCTGGCGGACCACGCACGTGAGACCGGCATCGTCCCGGACGCAGCGTCGACGGCGACGATGCGCGGACGAGGCCGGAAGACTGCCGCGGCCCAGGGTCGCGTCGACGGGAAGGAAGCACGATGAGCGGCTGCGACTGCTCGAAGGCGAAGGCCGAGCTCGAGGAGTTCCTCCACGACGAGCTCCGCCACGAGGACGCCGCGGACATCCGCGAGCACATGGAGGGGTGCGAGGACTGCACCACCGAGCACCGGGTCGGTGTCGTGCTGATGGAGACCGTGCGCCGTGCGTGCAAGGAGACCGCTCCGGAGCAGCTGCGCGGGGAGATCCTCGCGCGCATCCGGCTGGAGCAGGCGACCCACTGACCCGCTGCAGAACGGTGCGGTCTGCCCCGCTCGGAGTCGACGAGCGCTGCGGTCAGCCCCGCTGAGGGTCTGACCAGCAGCGTCGTCACACGGCGGGGGCGGTCGGTAGTCTCACGGGCATGACCCTCTCCGTCGAGTCGATCACCTCGTGGTCCGACACGGACGTCGCCGACGTCGCCGCTCTCGTCCGCCTGCTCGGCCACGTGGTCGACGACGCCTCGATGCGGGCCCGCCTCGAGCGGCTCACGCCCGAGGCCGGTCACCGCACGTGGCTGATCCGTGACGACGACGGTCGTGCGGTCGCCGTCGCCGGCGCGCAGGTCACCTGGGCGTACGCGAGCGACGAGCCGACGGCGCAGCTCCTCCTGCTGGTGGTCGACCCGTCAGCCAGGAGGCTCGGCACCGGTTCCGCGCTCATCGGCACCTTCGAGACGTGGGCCGTCGAGCAGGGCGCCCGCCAGCTGAGCGCCGTCAGTGCGGCGGCGACGGACAGCGCGCACCGGTTCTACCAGAAGCGCGGGTACCACGACGCCGGGGTGCGGTACACGAAGATCGCGTAGCGCCGGTCGGGGGCCTCCGTTCTGCCGCCTCCGTTCTGGCGGCAGAACACCGGTGCTCGTCGGTCGAACACCCGCATGCGTGGGCGCGACCGACGAACACCGGTGTTCAGCGGACGACCGACCTAGCCGAGCGCGCGGTTGATGACGTCGGCGGCCTCTTGTGCGGAGCGCTTCGACGAGCCCGTCGCGGGTGCGGCACTCGCCGGACGTGCGGCCACCAACAGCGGGCGGCCGTCGAGGTGCGGCGACAGGTTCATGCACACGAACGGCCAGGCGCCCTGGTTCTCCGGCTCCTCCTGCGCCCAGACGACCTCGGCGTCCGGGTAGCTGCCCAGGACCTCGAGGATGCGCTCGAGCGGGAGCGGTGCGAGCTGCTCCAGCCGCACGAGGGCGACGTCACCGGCCCCGCGCTTCTCGGCCTCGGCACGCAGGTCGTGGTGGACCTTGCCGGAGTGCAGGACGACGCGGCGCACGGCCGACTCGTCGACCACGCGGTCGTCGTCGAGCACCTCCTCGAAGGTGCCGCTGGTGAACGCGTCCACCGCGCTCGTGGCCTGACGGAGGCGCAGCATGGCCTTGGGCGAGAACACCACGAGGGGCTTCTGCGGCTTTGCCCATGCCTGCCGACGGAGCAGGTGGAAGTACGACGCCGGGGTCGACGGCCGCGCGACCACCATGTTGTCCTCGGCGCAGAGCTGCAGGTACCGTTCGATGCGGGCGGACGAGTGGTCCGGCCCCTGGCCCTCGTAGCCGTGGGGGAGCAGGAGCACGAGGCCCGAACGCTGTCCCCACTTCTGCTCGGCCGACGAGATGAACTCGTCGATGACCGTCTGGGCGCCGTTCGCGAAGTCGCCGAACTGTGCCTCCCAGAGCACGAGCGCGTCGGGCCGTTCGACCGAGTACCCGTACTCGAACGCCATCGCCGCGTACTCGCTGAGGAGCGAGTCGTAGATGTAGAAGCGCGCCTGGTCCTCGGTGAGGTTCGAGAGCGGCAGCCACTCCTGGCCGTTCACCCGGTCGTGGAACACCGCCTGACGCTGCACGAAGGTGCCACGGCGGGCGTCCTGCCCGGCGAGACGGACGGGCTTGCCCTCGACCAGCAGCGAACCGATCGCCATGAGCTCCGCCATCGCCCAGTCGATGCCGCCGTTGCGCGTCATGTCGGTGCGCTTCGACAGCAGCTGCTGCAGCTTCGGGTGGATGGAGAACCCGGCGGGCGGGTTGCTGTGCGCGTCGCCGATCGCCTGGACGAGCTCCTGCGACACCGCGGTGTCGTGGACCTCGTGCTCGGAGTCGTCGCGCTGCGAGGCGGGACGTTCGAGCCCCTGCACGGCACCGTCGTCGTCGACCGTGATCACCGGGATGGTGCCGGTCTGCGCCTCGTGCGTCTCGGCGAAGGCGCGCTCCAGACGGTCCTGGAAGTCGCGGTGCGCCTCGTCGTACTCCTCTTGCGTGATGTCACCGCGGCCGACGAGGGCCTCGGTGTACAGCGTGCGGACGGAGCGCTTCGCCTCGATGAGGTTGTACATCATCGGCTGCGTCATCGAGGGGTCGTCGCCCTCGTTGTGCCCGCGGCGGCGGTAGCAGATGAGGTCGATGACGACGTCGCGGTGGAACTCCTGGCGGTACGCGAACGCCAGCTCGGCGACGCGGGCCACGGCCTCGGGGTCGTCACCGTTGACGTGGAAGATCGGGGCCTGGATCGTCTTCGCGACGTCGGTGGAGTACACCGAGCTGCGGGCCGACTCCGGCGGGGTGGTGAACCCGACCTGGTTGTTGATGACGAGGTGCACGGTGCCGCCGGTGCGGTAGCCCCGCAGCTGCGACATCTGCAGGGTCTCGACCACCACGCCCTGCCCGGCCATCGCCGCGTCGCCGTGGACCAGCACGGGCAGCACCCCGAACGTGCCGGGCGCTTCTCTGTCCTGCTTGGCGCGGACGATGCCCTCGAGCACGCCGTCGACTGCCTCGAGGTGGGACGGGTTCGCGGCGATCGTCACCGGGATCGCGGTGCCGTCGGACGCGCGGAACACGCCCTCCGTGCCGACGTGGTACTTCACGTCGCCCGAGCCCTGGCCGGAGACCGAGCCGGGGAGCGAGGACCCCTCGAACTCACGGAAGATCTGGCCGTAGGTCTTGCCGGCGATGTTCGTCAGCACGTTGAGGCGACCACGGTGGGCCATCCCGATGGCGACCTCGTCGAGGCCGGACGTGGCGGCGTGCTGGATCAGGGTGTCGAGGAACGCGATGGTGGACTCGCCACCCTCGAGCGAGAAGCGCTTCTGACCGACGTACTTCGTCTGCAGGAAGGTCTCGAACGCCTCGGCCTCGTTGAGCTTGCCGAGGACGCGGAGCTGCTCGTCCTTCGACGGCTTCGAGTAGGGGACCTCGATGTGGGCCTGCACCCAGCGCCGCTGCTCCGGGTCCTGGATGTGCATGTACTCGATGCCGACCGTTCGGCAGTAGGCGTCGCGGAGGATCCCGAGGACGTCGCGGAGCGGCGCGTTCGTGGTGCCGGCGAGGCCACCCGTGACGAACTCCCGGTCGAGGTCCCAGAAGGTCAGCCCGTGGCTCTCGATCTCGAGGTCGGGGTGCGTGCGCTGCCGGTACTCGAGCGGGTCGATGTCCGCCATGAGGTGCCCGCGGACGCGGAAGCTGTTGATGAGCTCCTGCACGCGCGCCGTCTTGTTGACCCGGTGCGCGAGGTCGACGTTGATGTCGTTCGCCCACTGGATCGGCTTGTACGGGATCCGGAGCGCCGCGAAGATGCCCTCGTAGAAGCCGTGCTCGCCGATGAGTCGCTCGTGCACCTTCTTGAGGTACTCGCCCGACCCGGCGCCCTGGATGACGCGGTGGTCGTAGGTGCTCGTCAGCGTGATCGTCTTGCCGATGCCGAGCTCGACGAGGGTCTTCGACGCCGAGCCCTGGAACTGCGCGGGGTACTCGAGGGCACCGGCGCCGATGATCGCGCCCTGCCCCTTCGTCAGGCGCGGGACCGAGTGGACCGTGCCGATGCCGCCCGGGTTCGTCAGGGAGATCGTCGTGCCCTGGAAGTCGGCCGGCGTGAGCTTGTTGTCACGGGCGCGCTTGACGAGGTCCTCGTAGGCGGAGAGGAACTGGCCGAACGTCAGGGTCTCGGCGCGCTTGATGCTCGGGACGAGCAGGGAGCGGGTGCCGTCCTTCTTCGGGACGTCGATCGCGATGCCGAGGCCGACGTGCGCGGGCTGCACCACGAAGGGCTTGCCGTCGCGCTCCTCGTAGAAGACGTTCTGGCTCGGGAAGTCCTTGAGTGCCTGCACCATCGCCCACCCGATCAGGTGGGTGAAGGAGATCTTGCCGCCGCGGGCACGGCGGAGGTGGTTGTTGATGACGATGCGGTTGTCGATCATCAGCTTCGCCGGGATCGTCCGCACGCTCGTCGCCGTCGGCACGGTCAGCGAGGCGTCCATGTTCGACGCCAGGGTCTTCGCCATGCCGCGGAGCGGGGTGGCGACGTCCTCGTGGGTCTCCTCGTGGTCGTCGGCCTCGTCGTTCGCCTCGGCCGGGATCGGCTGCGGGGTCGGCTGGCGGGACGTCGTCTTCGCCTGGATCGGGCCGGACTTCGCTTCGCCGGGGGCGTCCCCGGTGGCGGGCTGCTGGGTCGAGGACTGCTGCGTGGGGGCGGTGCCCGAGGGCGCCGGGGCGGTCGCGGCAGCACCGGCCGAGGTGGGAGCGCCGGCGGAAGCGGGGGAGGCGGGAGCCGGAGCGTCACCGACCTGCGTGCGGTGGTAGCTCTCGAGGACCGGCCACCAGGACTTGTCGACCGACTCCTTGTCCGCGACGAACTGCTCGTAGAGCTCGTCGACGAGCCACTCGTTCGCCCCGAATTCGCCCGCGGTCTCGTCCGTTCCGGTCAGATGGCTCGACACAGCCGATCGCCCACTCTCCGTCGATAGATGCTCGTGTGTGTCGTGCGCGGCAACCCTGCCCCGCACAGGTCCCAAGCCTAGCCGCTCGCAGATGACCGTTCGGTGTCAGGAACGACGCGAGTCGGGCCTCCCGTCCGGGTGTCGCGCGTGTCGTGCCGGAGGCGACCGGACCTCGCCAGACCGGCCACCCGGCCGAGCCGTACAGTGGGGCCCATGAGGTTCTACGAGACGCGGCCGACACACGACCTGACCTACTCCGACGTCTTCCTCGTGCCCAGCCGATCCGCGGTCACGAGCCGCTTCGACGTGGACCTCCGGGCGAACGACGGCTCCGGTGCGACGATCCCGATCGTCAGTGCCAACATGAACTCGGTGACCGGCCCCCGGCTCGCCGCCACCCTCGCCCGCCGCGGTGGGCTCGGCGTCCTGCCGCAGGACATGCACCTGCAGGACCTCGACGCCGCGATCCGCTGGGTGAAGGACCAGCCGGTCGACTTCGACACCGCGTACGACATGGCCGCCGACACGACCGTCGCCGAGGCCCTCGGGCACCTGCTGCCCGTCGCCGGCCGTGGCGTGGTCGTCCGCGACGGCGCGGGGGAGTACCTCGGGTGCGTCCCGGCCGGACGACTCGGCACCGCCGGCCCGGACGCCACGCTCGGCGACCTGCTGCACGGCGCCGCCACCGCCATCGACGCCGAGGACGCCGGCACGCCCCGGCACGTGTACGACGTGCTGAGCGCCGCCGAGGTCGACTTCGCGCCGGTGATGCGGCACGGCAGGGTCGTCGGCACGGTCAGTCAGACCAGCGCGATCCGCTCCGACATCTACACGCCGGCCGTCGACGCCTCCGGACGGCTCCGCGTGGCCGCCGCGATCGGCATCAACGGCGACGTCGCGGCGAAGGCCCAGGCGCTGGCCGCCGCCGGCGTCGACGTGCTCGTGCTCGACACCGCGCACGGCCACCAGGAGGGCATGCTCCGCGCCCTCAGGACGGTCGCGAGCCTCGGGCTCGACATCCCGCTCGTCGCCGGCAACGTCGTCACCGCAGACGCCGTGGCGCACCTCGTCGACGCCGGCGCCTCGATCATCAAGGTGGGCGTCGGCCCCGGCGCGATGTGCACCACCCGCATGATGACGGCCGTCGGGCGCCCGCAGTTCTCCGCCGTGCTCGAGACCGCCGCGGCAGCCCGCTCGCTCGGCGCCCACGTCTGGGCCGACGGCGGGGTGCGGTACCCGCGCGACGTCGCGCTCGCGCTGGCCGCGGGTGCGTCCGCCGTCATGATCGGCTCGTGGTTCGCCGGCACGCTCGAGGCGCCCGGGGTCCTCCGTCGCGACGCCGCGGGCAAGGCGTACAAGGAGAGCTGGGGCATGGCGTCCGCGAAGGCCGTCCGGGAGCGCTTCGAGCGCCTCGACCCCTACGAGCGGGCGCGCAAGGCGCTCTTCGCCGAGGGGATCTCGTCGTCGACGATCTACCTCGACCCGGAGCGGCCCTCGGTGGAGGACCTGCTCGACATGATCACGACCGGCGTGCGGAGCTCGGCGACCTACGCCGGGGCGTCCTCGCTGCCGGAGTTCTCCGAGCGGGCGCTCGTCGGCATCCAGTCGGCCGCCGGCTACGAGGAGGGCAAGCCCCTCCCGGTCAGCTGGTAGCTCGGGTCGGCGTGTGCGGGCCCGAGACTCGCGGTGAGCGACAGTCCTCGCGGCGCGCGCCGCGAGGACTGTCGCTCAGGCCGAGACTCGGGGCAGGACGCGCCGCGCGTCAGCGGCGGCGCGTCGCGTCCTCGACCTCGCCGACGAGCTCCTCGAGGATGTCCTCGAGGAACAGCACGCCGATCGTCCGTCCGTCGGCGTCGAAGGCCCGCGCCACGTGGCGACCGGCGGCACGCATCGTCGCGAGGGCGTCCTCGAGGTCCATCTCCGTGTACAGCGAGATGAGCTGCCGGATGCGCTTCGGCGGCACCGGCTCGTCGTACTCGTCCGGTCGCAGGTCGATGACGTCCTTCACGTGCACGTAGCCCGTGGGGTCGCCGTCGTCGCCGACCAGCACGTACCGCGAGAACCCGCGCTGCGCCACGGCCCGCTCGACGTCGCCGGGGGTGGCGTCGTCCGGCAGGGTGACGAGCTCGGCCATCGGCACGGCGACGTCGCGGACCTTCTTCTCGGTGAACTCGAACGCCATCGCGAGCTTGCCGTCGTCGGTGAGGGTGCCCTCGCGGCGGGACTGCTCCACGATGGTCTGGACCTCTTCGACGGTGTAGGCGCTGACGGCCTCGTCCTTGGGCTCGACCCGGAACAGCCGCAGCACCGCGTTCGCGATCTCGTTGAGACCGACGACCACCCAGTGCAGTCCGTGCCCGATGTACCAGAGCGTCGGGACGAGCAGCAGCGCGGCCCGGTCGGGCATCGAGAACGAGATGTTCTTCGGGACCATCTCGCCGAACACCACGTGCAGGAACGACACCAGCAGCAGCGTGAACACGAACGCGACGACACCGATGACCTCGGCGCTCCACCCGGTGAGGTGCAGCGGGACCTCGAGCAGGTGGTGGATCGCCGGCTCGGAGACGTTGAGGATGAGCAGCGAGCACACGGTGATGCCGAGCTGCGTGGTCGCGAGCATGCGGGTGGCGTGCTCCATCGCCCACAGCGTCATCTGGGCGGCGCGGGAGCCCTCCTCTGCACGGGGCTCGATCTGGGAGCGGCGTGCGGAGATGACCGCGAACTCGGCCGCGACGAAGTAGGCGTTGCCGAGCAGCAGCACGACGAGCCAGAAGATGCCCCACCAGTCGGAGCTCATCGGGTGCCGCCCTTCGCCTGGGCCTTCGAGACCGGGATGATGATGCCCGTCGCGGGCGAGGACTCCGGGGTCGCCGGGACCGGCGTCGGGGTCCAGCGGATGCGGTCGATGCGGCGACCGTCGAGTCGTTCGACCCGGAACACGCCGTCGTCGAGCGCGACCTCGTCACCGACGACCGGCAGCCGACCGAGGGTCGACATCACGAACCCGCCGACGGTCTCGTACGGGCCGTCCTCGGGCACCGTCACGCCGGCGCGGTCCTCGAGCTCGTCGGGGCGGAGGAGCCCCGGGAACGTCAGCCAGTTGCGGGAACGGACGACGTCGATGCGTGCGCGGTCGTGCTCGTCGGAGACCTCGCCGACGAGTTCCTCGACCAGGTCCTCGAGTGTGACGACCCCGGCGGTGCCGCCGTACTCGTCGACGACGATGACCATCTGGTAGCCGCGGCCGCGGACCTCGGCGAGCAGGGTGTCGCCGGGCATGGTCTCGGGCACGCGTTCGGCGTCCGTCATGAGCGCGCCGACGGGGACCTCGGGACGCTTCTCGCGCGGGACGGCGACGGCCTGCTTGACGTGCACGATGCCGACGACGTCGTCCGCGTCCTCCTCGATCACGGGGAAGCGGCTGAACCCGGTGCGTCGGGCGAGGGCGATGACGTCCTCGGCCGACTCGGACACCCGGATCGTGGAGACACGGGGCCGCGGGGTCATCACGTCGCTGGCGCTCAGTTCGGAGAACGAGATCGTGCGCTGCAGGAGCGTTGCGGTGTCCTGTTCGAGGGAGCCCTCGGACGCGGACCGGCGGAGCAGCGAGCTGAGCTCCTCGGCACTGCGCGCACCCGACAGTTCCTCTTGCGGCTCGATGCCCATCGCGCGGAGCACGGCGTTCGCGGTGCCGTTCAGCACCGCGACCGCGGGCTTGAAGACGGTGGTGAACGCCACCTGCAGCGGCACCACCAGACGAGCGGTCTGCAGCGGGAGCGCGAGCGCGAAGTTCTTCGGGACGAGTTCGCCGAGGATCATCGACAGCAGGGTGGCGATGACGAGCGCCACGATCGAGCCGACGGTCTCGACGATCGCCTCGGGCAGCCGCATCGCGAGGAACGGTGCCTCGAGCAGCGTCGCGATGGACGGCTCGAGCAGGTAGCCGGTCAGCAGGGTCGTCAGCGTGATGCCGAGCTGGGCGCTGGACAGGTGCGTCGAGGTGACCTTCAGCGCGCCGATGACGGGCGCGAGACCGGGCTCACCGCGGTCGCGGCGGGCTTCGACGTCGGCGCGGTCGAGGTTGACCAGCGCGAACTCGGACGCGACGAAGACGCCGGTGCCGAGCGTCAGCAGGATGCCGCCGATCAGCATGACGATGTCGATCGGACTCATGATTCACCTCCCGCAGGGCGCGAGGGGGTGCAGCTCACCGAGTGAGCGGCGGATGAGTGAGGCGAAGAGCTATTCGGGGGATCGTCCACAGTGCTGACCATCTTACGTCGCGGGACGCGACGAAGCCGAGAATCCGTACAGAAGGCGGGTCGCGCCTCCAGGCCGTCACCGTGACCGCCTGGAGGCGCGACTCGCGCTGCGCAGACCGCCTTACGCCGTGACGCGGGCGCGGTGGTACTGCTGCGGCTCGTAGTCGACGGTGACGCCGAGCTCGACGGCGGCGCGGAGCGGGAAGCCCGGGTCGCGGAGGAACTCGCGGCCGACCATCACGACGTCGGCCTGGCCGGTCGCGACGATCTGCTCGGCCTGGAACGCCTCGGAGATCATGCCGACCGCGATCGTCCCGATGCCGGCGTCGCGCTTGATCGCGGCGGCGAAGGGCACCTGGTAGCCGGGGCCGACCGGGATCGGTGCGCTCGCCACGTTGCCGCCCGTGGAGACGTCTGCGAGGTCTGCACCGTGCTCCGCGGCCCAGCGTGCGACCTGCGTGGTCTCGTCGAGCGTGAGGCCGTCCTCGACCCAGTCGGTCGCCGAGAAGCGGACGACGACGGGGAAGCCCTCGCCGACCTCGGCGCGGACGGCGTCGACCACCTCGAGGAGCGCACGAGCACGGTTCTCCAGCGAGCCGCCGTACGAGTCGGTGCGGTGGTTCGACAGCGGGGAGAGGAACTGGTGCAGCAGGTAGCCGTGTGCGGCGTGGATCTCGACGAGGTCGAACCCGGCCTCGACCGAACGGCGGGCGGCGGCGGCGAACGCCAGGGCCACCACGCGGATGTCCTCGGTCGCGAGCTCACGCGGCTCGGCGTACCCGTCGAAGGCCACCGGCGACGGGGCGACCGTGCCCCAGCCGCCCTGGTCCGCGGGGACCGAGCCGTGGTCCTCCCACGGGCGGAACGTCGAGGCCTTGCGACCGGCGTGTGCGAGCTGCACCCCGGCGGCGGCACCCTGGGAGTGGATGAAGTCGACGATCGGGCGGAACGCGTCCCGCTGCTCGTCGTTCCAGAGGCCGAGGTCCTGCGGGCTGATGCGCCCCTCCGGCACGACGCCGGTCGCCTCGACCACGACCGCTCCCGCACCGCCCTTGGCGAAGCCACCGAGGTGCACGAGGTGCCACGGCGTCGGGACGCCGTCCTGGGCCTCGACCGAGTACTGGCACATCGGGGAGACCCAGATGCGGTTGCGGACCGTCAGGTCGCGGATGGTGATCGGTTCGAACAGGGCGTGCGTCACGCGGGCTCCTCAGGGGACGGGCGTCGGTGCGGGCTGCGCGGCCAGTTCGGTGAGGAACGAGCGCAGCGCCTCCGGCGACGTGTAGTGGTGGCCGAGCGCCCCGATCGCTTCCGCGCCGGCGGCGTTCTCGGCCCTGTTGTCGACGAACACCATCTGACCCGGGTCGATTCCCAGACGCTCGCAGGCGGTGCGGTAGATGGATGCGTCGGGCTTCAGCACGTGCTCCTCGGCGCTGACCACGAC
Organism: Curtobacterium sp. UNCCL20; assembly: GCF_900101675.1. Taxonomy (GTDB): domain Bacteria; phylum Actinomycetota; class Actinomycetes; order Actinomycetales; family Microbacteriaceae; genus Curtobacterium. Next base: position 149,688 of record NZ_FNKG01000003.1, read on the forward strand.
GGTCTCGAACAGGGAGCCCATCGGGGAGCGGCGGTACGGGTCGCCGAAGTCGAAGCCCGCGTTCGACAGCAGCGCGAGCCGGGTGCCGGCGTCGTGCAGTTCCTCGACGATCGCGAGCGTCTCCGGCTCGACCTCGAACCAGCCGGTGAAGTCGACCGCCCAGAACCGGTGGATGTCCGCGATGCTCCAGGACCGGCCGGTGCGCTCGGCGATCGCGCGCCAGTACGCCACCACCGAGAGGTCGCCGCGGTCCAGGTCGTGCCGGAGCTCCTGGTAGACGGGGAAGAGCTCGTCGGCCGGGACCCCGGTCAGAGCGACGAGAGTGTCGCGGGAGGCGTGCGGCGTCCGGCTGATCACCTCGCCGTAGTCGAAGACCACCACGCGACCAGGCAGGAACAGGCTCATGCGCTCCACCGTAACGTGGCGGCCGTGAACGACTTCGTCCCCTTCGCCCCGTCCGACGCCGCCGCCTGGATCACCGTCCCGCACGGCGAGTCCACGAAGTACCGACGCGGGGTGCTCGGCGTCGCGACCGGGTCCGACCAGTACCCGGGCGCCGCCGTGCTGGGCGTCGACGCTGCGGTCCACACCGGGGTCGGCATGGTCCGGTACGTCGGGCCGTCGCGGGCAACCGACCACGTGCTGACCCGGCGGCCCGAGGCGGTGTCGGGCGTCGGGCGGGTGCAGGCGTGGCTCGTCGGCTCCGGGATCTCGGCGGGGTCGCTGGACGAGCTGGACACCGCGACTGCCGACGGCTTCCGGCACGCCTCGGACGACGGGATGCCGGTGGTGGTCGACGCCGGCGCGATCCCGCTCGTGGACCTCGGTCCGCTCGCCGTGCTGACGCCGCACGCGGGTGAGCTCGCTTCGTTCCTGGGAGTCGATCGCGCCGAGATCGAGCAGGACCCGGCCGCCGCGGCGCTCCGGGCGGCGTCGCGGACCGGCAGCGTCGTGCTCCTGAAGGGCTCCGCCACGCACGTGGCGACACCCGACGGCGCCGTCCGGCTGGTCGCGTCGTCGGCGACGCCGTGGCTCGCCGCCGCGGGCGCCGGTGACGTCCTCGGCGGGGTGCTCGGCGCGCTCGTGGCGGCTCGGCAGGGTGCCGTCGAGGCGTCCGGCTCCACGCTGACGCCGTCCGACCTCGCGCACCTGGCCGCGTCGGCCGCGGTGGTGCACGGGATCGCAGCACGGCGAGCCTCTCGCGGAGGCCCGTTCCCGATGACGGCGCTCATCGCCGAGCTGCCGGGAGTCGTCCGCGACCTGGCGGTCGAGGGCGACGCGCGGGGGTAGGTGGCGCGGGGCGGCGGGGGCGGGGCCGCCGGGCCGCCGGGGCACTGACCCGGAACGACAGGACCGATGTCGTACGACATCGGTCCTGTCGCAGCTTGCGGACGCAACAGTTGCGGACGCTCTGCAGCGAAATCGTCGTTGTCGTACGACAGCGACGGTGTCGCAGCTTGCGGACGCGGCGACAGGCGGCCTGGAGGCGCGGGGCGGGCTGGCACCGCGCCTCCAGGCCGGCTGCTGTCGCGTGACGGGCGTGACGCGCGTCGCGGACGTCGGCGTGCGTGCGTCGCGTGGGTCCGGACGTCGGCGTGCGCGGGTGCGTCGCGAGTGTCGCGTGGGTCCGGGCGTCAGCTTCCGGGCGTCGCGTGCACGAGGAACTCGACCGCGCCGGAGTCGTCGACCTGCACGAAGCCGAGACTCGGGGCCTGCACGTCGTAGTCCGAGAACGTCACCGGGATCGAGCCCGAGATGTCGACGCCGTCGCCGTTCAGCCCGACCTCGAGCGTCGCGGTCACCGACTTCGTCACACCGTGCAGCGTGAGGTTGCCGGTGGCTTCGACCTTCGTGGTCCCGGAGCCGGTCGGGACGGCGTCGGCGATCGGCTCGGAGAGCTCGAACGTCGCGGTGGGGAAGGCCGAGGTGTCCATGGCGGAGTCGCGGAAGTACGAGTCGCGCTGCTCGGAGTCGGTGGCGATGTCGGCGACCTGCACGGTGATCCGGGCCTTCGCGATGGTGGAGCCGTCGACGGTCGCGCTGCCGGTGACCTCGTCCGTGCGCCCGGTGACCGTGACGTCCGAGCCGTTGAGGACCTCGTGGACGCGGTACCCGGCCTCGGAGTCGCCGCCGACCGTCCACTCGCCGGCGAGGTCGGCGGTGTCGAGCGTCGAGGGGGCACGACTCGCGGCGACGGACGGGGCCGCCGAGGCCTTCGCGTTCTCGCTGCTCGTGTAGAGGTTCGTGCCGACGACCGCGGTGACGACGCCGATGACGACGACGGCGGCGGTGACGGAGATCCAGATGACGGCCGTGCGGCGCGTGCGCGGGGTGTCGGAGGTCACACGTTGCACGGTGACACGTCATCCTCTGGGGAGGCTGAGGACAGGGCCGCCGCCGGTCTTCGTGGCTGTCCGGCTGGTGGGTGCGTTCGCCCGCCCGGGGCGGGCGCTCCCGCTACGCTCGTCCGGTGCAGAGGACGCGGTGGCTCGAGCTGATCGGCTTCGTCGTGGCGTTCGCCGCCGTGCACGCGCTGCTCTGGTACCTGACGACGATCTCCGCCAACCTGCCGCTCGGCGACGTGACGATCACCTACAAGCGGTGGATCGAGACGGGGCACACCGACGGGTTCTGGGTCGGGATGGACAGCGACTGGGTGTACCCGATCCTGGCGATCGTGCCGATGGCCGCCGCCGCACTCGGGGGCGTCGGGTCGATCGGCACCGGCTGGCTCCTGCTGGTGATCGTGCTCGACGCCGTGGCGTGTGCGTTCCTCTGGCGCTTCCGCGGGCTCGGTGTCCGCGTCGTGTGGTGGTGGCTCGCGTTCCTCCTCACCCTCGGGCCGATCGGGCTCGGCCGCATCGACACCGTCGCCACCGTGCTCGCGCTCGTCGGGGTGGCGTTCGTCGCCTCGCGGCCCGCGGTCGCGTCCGCGCTCTTCACCGCCGGCGCCTGGACGAAGGTGTGGCCAGCCGCCCTCGTCGCCGTGCTCCTGCTGCTCCGCCGTGGCCACCGTCGCGGGGTCCTCGCCGGGGCGCTCGTGCTCACCGCGCTCATCGTCCTCGTGGACGTGCTCTACGGGGGAGCGGCACACCTGCTCTCGTTCGTCGGTCAGCAGACCGGGCGGGCGCTGCAGATCGAGGCGCCGCTCGCGACGCCGTTCATGTGGGCGGCAGCGTTCGGCGCACCCGGAGCGGCCGTCTACTACAACCAGCAGATCCTGACCTTCGAGGTGTCCGGGGCCGGCACCCACGCCGCCGCTGCCGTCTCCACGCCGCTGATGGCCGTGGTCGTCGTCGCCGGGGTGCTCCTCGCGCTCTGGGCCGTGCACCGCGGGGCGCACCGGACCGAGGCGGCGCCGCTCCTCGCGCTCCTCTTCGTCGCCGCGCTCATCGCCACGAACAAGGTCGGGTCACCGCAGTACATCGGCTGGTTCGCGGTCCCGATCGTGTGGGGGCTCGTCGCGGGGCGTCCGAGCGCTCGCCGCTTCCTGCCGATCGCCGTCGCCGCGCTGCCGATGGCGCTCCTGACGCAGGTGATCTACCCCGGCTTCTACGACCAGGTGCTCACCGTGCAGCCGTGGATCCTGGTGGTGCTGACGCTCCGGAACGCGCTCGAGGTCGGGATCCTGGTGTGGAGCGTGGTGGCGCTGGTGCGGCTGGGGGTCGGCGCGGGGCGCACCGGTGCAGCTGGTGGTCTGTCTGCACGCCGCACGCCTGCACGCCGTAGGTCTGCGCGGGGCACGTCCGCACGGGGCACGTCTGCGCGGGGCATGTCTGAGCGGGGCACGTCTGCGCGGGGCAGGATGGACGCATGATCGTCGCGTTCTCCGTCGCACCGTCCGGTGGTCCCTCCGCATCGTCGGACGGGTCCGTGCACGACGCCGTCGCGGTGGCCGTGCGCATCGTCCGCGAGAGCGGGCTGCCCAACCGCACCTCCTCGATGTTCACCGAGGTCGAGGGGGAGTGGGACGAGGTCATGGACGTCGTCAAGCGCGCCACCGAGGCCGTCGGCGAGTACGGCACGCGGGTGTCGCTCGTGCTGAAGGCGGACATCCGACCGGGGCACACGGGTGAGATCGACGGCAAGCTCGAACGGCTCGAGGCAGCGCTCGACGGGTGATCGACGCAGGTGGGCGTCCGCGCGGTACGCCGCTGGCTGACGGTCGGCGACGCCGTCGGTGCGGCGTCGACGACACGCCGGGACCCTCCGTCGGATGTCGGTGGTCGGGTGTCCCATGGGGTTCATCGAGCCGCACCCGGTGGCCCCGAGACGACGAGGAGCGCGTGATGATGCACGACGGCTGGTGCCCCGACTGCGACCTGCGAACGGTCGTCATCGACACGGATGAGCAGGGCGAGCACGCCTGGGCGAGCTGCACCGAGTGCGGCTCCGGGTGGGTCCACCGCGACGAGCTCCCGGAGCTCGTGTCCGCAGCGCCGGCGACGTCGGAGCGACGCGCAGCCTGACGCTTCGAGCGACTGGGCGAAGACGGTCGAATCGATTCGTCCGTTCGACTTCCGTCGGACGGTTGGAGCGGTCTACACTGCTGGGACCGGGTGCTCGAACGACCCGGTGATCCCCGTTCGCCGCTGAACCCGGACCGTCGTCTCCACCGCCCGGTGCTGCGCGAGCAGCACGTCGCGATCGCGCGGGTCGACGTCCGGAACCCGTCCGGCTCCTCCGTCCCAGAACAGGTTCCATGACCCAGCTCACGCCGTCGCGCCGCGCGCTCGCGCTCATCGCACTCGCCCTCGGCGGGTTCGCCATCGGTTCGACCGAGTTCGTCGCGATGGGCCTGCTGCCGAACATCGCCGAGGCGCTCCTGCCGCACCAGTACGGCGTCGACCCGGACGCCGGGATCGCCCACGCCGGCTGGCTCGTCAGCGCCTACGCCCTCGGTGTCGTCGTCGGTGCGCCCACGATCGCGGCGATGTCGGCGAAGTTCCCGCGCAAGGGGCTCCTCCTCGTACTCCTCGTCGGGTTCGTCCTGGCGACGGTCGCGAGCGCGATCCTGCCGTCGTTCGGCCTCGTGCTCGTGGCGCGCTTCGTCGCCGGGCTGCCCCACGGCGCGTACTTCGGCATCGCGTCGATCGTCGCCGGCGACATCATGGGCCCGGGCAAGCGGGGCAAGGGCATCGCGATGGTGCTGCTCGGCCTCTCGGTCGCGAACGTCATCGGCGTTCCCGCGATCACCTGGGTCGGCCAGGTCGCCAGCTGGCGGATCGCGTACGGCGTCGTCGCCGTCCTCTTCGCCCTGACGTTCCTCGCCGTGCTGGCGTTCGTGCCGCGCAGCGCCCGCGACGAGCACGCGACGATCGGCCGGGAGCTCCGTGCCTTTCGCGTCCCGCAGGTCTGGATGGTGATGGGTCTCGGCGCGGTCGGCTTCGGCGGCTTCTTCGCGGTCTACTCGTACATCTCGCCGCTCGTCCAGAACGTGACCGGGCTGTCGGAGTCGTTCGTGCCGCTCGTCCTCGTCGTGGTCGGCATCGGCATGGTCATCGGTGGTGTCCTCGGCGGGCTCCTCGCCGACCACAGCGTCAAGCGAACGATCTACGTCGGCATGTTCTCCCTCATCGCGGCCCTCCTCGTCACCGTGCTCACCGCGCAGTGGGTGTGGGGTGTCTTCCTCGGCGCGTTCCTCCTCGGAGCGACCTCGTCCGCGATCCCGCCGGCGGTGCAGTCCCGTCTGATGGACGTCGCAGGCGATGCTCGGACCATCGCCGCGGCACTCAACCACTCGGCGTTCAACATCGGCAACTCGCTCGGCGCCGCCCTCGGAGGCGCGGTCATCGCCGCCGGCTTCGGCTTCCTCGCGCCCGGGTGGCTCGGCATCGTCCTCGCGCTGCTCGGTGTCCTCATGACGACGATCAGCTACGGGGCCGAGCGTCGCAGCACGCGCCGGGCGTCGCTGCGGTCGTCGTCGCCGAGCACCGGACCGATCACCTCGCCGATCCCGACCGTCTGACCGTCTGGCCCGTCTGGCCGTCTGACCGCACGGTGTGATGCTCGTCACTCGGTGCGAGGTTGCGCGCTCCGTGCGCGGTCACAGCGTCGCACCGGGCGCGGAAGCGCGCACGGGGTGGCGGAGTGCGCACGGTGCGGGCCTGGAGGCGCGTGCCGGGCCCGCACCGCGCCTCCAGGCCTGCGGGTTGTCGCGGCAGACGGCGCACCGTGCCGGTTTCGTCACGGGGTGCGAGGCCCGGCGCTGCGTGCGCGGTCACAGCGTCGCACCGGGCGCGCAACCGCGCACGGTGCGAGACATGCGTGCCGGCACCGGGCCGGCAGACAGGCAGACCGCGCGGCGCACAACCAAAGTCGGCCGGAACCACGGGAATCCGTGGCGCCGGCCGACTTTGGTTGTGCGGAGTTCCCGGGCAGCGCTCCCGCGAGCCGCGAGCCGCGGGCTCAGAGGCCGATCGGGCTGCCGTCCTGCACGATGATGCCGTCCTGGATGGCCCGCTTCCGGAGCGCGACCTTCGTCCCGACGTCGAAGCCGGCGACGCGGTACTTCTCGCGGATGCGCTTGAGGTAGCTCTTCGCGGTCTCCTCGGAGATGCCGAGCTGGTACGCCACGCTCTTCACGGGCTCCCCGCCGCCGTACAGCGCCATCACGCGACGCTCCTGGGCGCTGAGCTTCGGGACACCGCCGACGTCGCCACTGTTGATCGCGAGGTCGAGCTCGGCGGAGACGTACTGCTCGCCGCGCTGGGCGGAGCGGATCGCCTCGACGATCATGTCGGCGTCCTCGCTCTTGACGAGGTAGCCGAGGGCGCCGGCGCCGAGGGCCTCGCGGACGACGTTCGGCTCCGAGTAGGTGCTCATCACGACGGTCTTCACGCCGGCGGTCTTGAGCGTCGAGATCTTCAACGAGACCGGGATCGAGTCCTTGAGGTCGAGGTCGAGGAGCACCACGTCGACCGGGAACGCCGGGCTCGTGAGGAGCTCCGGCCAGGTCGTGACGGCGGCGACGAGCGTGATGTCGTCGGCGGCGTTCCGGATCCACTCCGTGAGCGCGCCGAGGAGCATCCTGTGGTCGTCGACGAGTGCGAGTCGGATCGGTTCCTCTGGAGTCGCCATGGTGGCGTCCTTTCTCGGTGGAGTTCGTGGCCGATCCTATGGGGAGGGGCCACGTGGCACGGGCAGGCTGGTCAGGGTGTCCGGCAGTTTCGGGCCAGCCGGTTCCGTGCGACGGCTACATCGACGGATGCCGATCCACGACGCAGTGGGCGACGACGTGGAGCACGCCGTCCCGGACCGAGTCGGTGTAGGGACCGATGCGCTGGAGGGCGCTCCAGGCGGTGGGACCGAGCCGGCGGCGGGGGACACCGCGCGACTCGAAGACGATGGGGACGTCCATGGTCTCGTCGGTGACGGGGTGGCCGTCGGAGCCGACCGGGCCGAGCGTCACGGAGACGACGGGGGAGCCGGCCTGGGCACCACGGCCCTCGGCGACGCCGACCATCTGCCAGAGCGCCTGCAGCAGACCGTCGCGCTGGGCGGGGGAGAGGTGCCCGGCGAGGGACTGCGGGTCGGCGACGCTGACCGAGCGCCCGAGGTTGTCGGACTCCGTGATCGCGTGGTACAGCCAGGTCTCGCGGCGGCCCTCGATGAGGTGCAGCCGGAGTTCGGTGGCGAGGGACGCCGCGACCGATGCCGAGGCGTCGGACAGCGGCAGGGGATCGCTGCCGTTCGCGACGGCGTCGAGGAGCTTCTCGGCAGCGAGGTCGAGACGGGCGAGCTCGTCAGAGGCGAGCATGCCGACGGCGAACTGCGGCGCCTGCACGTTGCTCTGCACCAGCACGCGGTCGAGTTCGCGTTGCACGAGCTGGCGGAAGCGCTGCACGACGAAGATCGCGATCGACGGCGGGACGGTGACGAGCGCGAGGGTCGACACGATGCCGGGCAGGGTGTCGCTCGTGATCGGCGTCGAGGCGACGGCCATCCCGATGAAGGCCAGGCCGAGCACCGCGATGGCCGCGGCGACCTCCCGTGCTGGTCGGAGTGTGGCGACCGGGAGCAGGGCGAACCCGGCAGCGACCGATGCCGATGCCGTGTGGGCGATGTCGTGCTCCGGCCAGATGCCGACGAAGTCGAGCGTCACGACGCAGGCGAGGACCACGCAGATGAGCGCGAACGCCAGGCCGGTCAGTCGCTCCCCGTAGGTGAGCAGGCTGAGGCCCACCCCGACCGCGGCGACGATGTAGAGCGCCCACGCGGCGGCGGGCAGCCACGGGTCGGTGAAGTCGGTCCAGCGGATCAGGAAGAAGACGATGCCGGCGACGGTCTGGATGCCGGTGAGGACGGCGGCGCCGAGGCCGAGGTACCCGGCGCCGAGCGAGGCACCCGGCTTCGCGGCCTGCCGCAGCGAGCGCGCACCGGTCGACGTGGAGGGCAGACCGCGGGCCTGCCGACGTTCGCTGCCCCGGTACCGCTCCCGTGCCTCCCGGCGGGTGCGCGGAGCGGGCTGCACGGTCTCGCCGGGGAGTCCGCGGCTGATGGTGTCCTCGGGGATGCCGCTCATCGGGGGGCCTCCAGGACGACGGTGGTGCCGGAACCCGGCGCGGAGAAGAGCTTGGCGTCGCCGCCGACCTCGCGGAGGCGGTTCACGACGCTCTCCTTGAAGCCGAGGCGTTCGGCGCTGACGGCACCGAGCTCGAAGCCGACGCCGGAGTCGGTGACCATGGCGCGGACCATCTCGTTGTCGTGCACGATCGTGACGTGGGCCTCGCCGACGCCGGCGTGGCGCCGGACGTTCTCGAGGCACTCGCCGAGCGCGAGCAGGAAGGCGTCGAGCACGTGCGTCGGCAGCAGGACCTGCCCGGTGCCGTGCCAGCTCACCTCGAGCCCCATCCGACCGAACCGCTGCTTCACCGACTCGAGGGTCTGCCCGAGGGGCGACTCCTCCTCGCGGGTGAGCGAGTAGTCGCCGGACTGCTGCGGCTGCGGCGTCGCGCCGAGGCGGAGGTGGCGGAGGAGCCGTGCGTCCTCGGCGGCCTGCTCCCGCATCGCCTGCTCGGAGACGCCGACGCCGGCGTGGGCGAGGAGGGTCAGCGTGGCGAGCACGGTGTCGTGCAGGAGCCGAGCGCCCTGGCGTCGCTGGGCCTCGGTCTCACTCGCCTGGCGCTCGGCGCGGTGCGCGGTGCCGATGCTGTAGATGCGTCGGGCGACCCGGGGGATGCTCCGGGAGATCCAGATCGTCACGACCGTGATGAGCACCCAGCCGAGGAGGGCGCCGGTGACGGGCGCGGCGAGGATGCTGCCGCTCGCCCAGGTGATCGCGACGACGACGATGCCGCCGGTGGCGATCGTCAGGCCGAGGCCGACCGGGTGCCCGCGCTGCGCCATCAGCGGGGCGGAGAGGCTGCCGGCGGCGAGGGGCACGACGGCGGCCGCGATGATCGGGCGGACGCCCTCGTCGACGCCGAAGAACAGCAGCGCGAGGGCCCCGAGGCCGGACGCGAGGATGGTCGCCGTCCACCACACCGAGTTGTTCCAGCCGAACACGAGGAACGCGCCGATCATGATCGCGATGCACGCGAGGGCGCCGACGAGCGGGACGGCCGGGACGGCCAGTGCGCAGATGATGCCGATGACCGAGACGAGTGCGCAGACGATGCCCACGACACGGGTGGTCGACCGGAGCAACCGGTCGCGTTCCTGTGCGATGAAGTCCATCGGTGTCCTGGTGCGTTCTGCGTCGTGTGCGGTGAGCTGGCGAGCTGGTGGGGCTCTTGGGAAAACCGAGCCCCGGTCAGCCCGGGGCACGACGCCATCATTCCACGCGCGACACCCGTTGGGGGGTGTTCGGCGCGCTGTCCCGTGTCGGATGGTTCTGCGATCGTTATTGCACGCGCTATGAGAACAAATCCGGTTCGCACCGTGTCCCGCCCGGACGCGGACCGTCCCGTCAGTCGAGCAACCGTCGCAGGTGTGCCCCGACGGCTTCGTGCTCGATGAGGAACCCGTCGTGCCCGAACTCGCTCTCGATGACGGCCGCTCGGTCGCCGTCGAGCGTGTCCGGGACCCCGGCCGCGATCCGGTGCTGGTCCTCGATCGGGAACAGCCGGTCGCTCGAGACCCCGACCACGAGCGTCCGAGCCGTCACCTGCGCGAGCGCTGCCGCCACCCCGCCGCGCCCGGCACCCACGTCGTGCGAGTCCATCGCGTGCGTCAGCGTGATGTAGGACGAGGCGTCGAACCGCCGGGTGAACTTGTTCCCGTGGAAGTCGAGGTAGCTCTCCACCGAGAACCGGCCGTCGTCGCCGAGGGGGGACACGTCGCTCTGCCACGACCGGGCGAACCGGCCGTTGAGCTCGTCCGACGCCCGGTAGGTCATCAGCGCCATCCGCCGCGCCAGGGCCAGCCCACGGTGGGGTCCCTCGCCCGCGTCGGCCTCGTAGTAGTCGCCGCCGGCGAACGCGGGGTCCATCTGGATCGCCGATCGCTGCAGCGAGTTCGCGGCGATCTGATCGGCCGTGGTCTGCGCGGTGGACGCCAGGACGGCCAGCCGGGTGACGCGGGACGGGTGCGCGATCGCGAACTCGAGGGCGTGCATGCCGCCCATCGACCCGCCGACGACCGCCGCGAAGGTGTCGATACCGAGACGGTCGGCGAGCTGCGCCTGCACCGACACCTGGTCGCGGACGGTGACGAACGGGAAACGGGACCCCCACTCGAGCCCGTCCGGCGACACCGACGACGGTCCGGTGGTGCCCTGGCAGCCGCCCAGCATGTTCGGCGCGATCACGAACCAGCGGTCGGTGTCGATCGCGCGACCGGGGCCGACGACGTCGCCCCACCAGCCCGCGGTCTTGTGACCGGGCCCCGGCAGCCCCGCGACGTGCGAGTCACCGGTCAGCGCGTGGAACACGAGCACCGCGTTGTCGCGCGCCGCATTGAGCTCGCCCCAGGTCTCGTAGGCGACGCGCACCGCCGGGATCCGGCCACCGCGCACCCACTGCTCGCCGAGGGCCTCGAAGTGCCGGGCACCCGGGTTGTCGCCCGGGCGCCAGGCGCCGGTGACCGGGGGCTTGCCGAGCGTGCCGAGTTCGGTGCCGGGCACGAGGGTGGACGGCACGGAGTCCTCGGGGGTCGTCTGCCAGTCCATCGAGTCCAGTCTGCCGGGAGGCGCGGCTCGCGGCCGCCGTGTTACGTCACGTCGGGCGCGTCGCCGGTCCAGGGCGCGGGGTCGCGCGGGTCACGCGCCGCGCCGCGCTGGTCGCGCGCCGCAGCAGAACGACATCGTGGTCGTCGGACGACATCGACCACGTCGCAGCCCCGCGTGCGCAACTGTTGCGGACTCGCACGAACGACATGACCGCTGTCGTACGACAGCGGTCATGTCGTTCCGGGTCGGCCCCGCGCGGGCGCCTCCACCCAGGCGGACGCTACGCGCGCAGCCCCTCCTGCGAGACCGCGCGGGCCGCGGCGAGCCCGGCCTCCAGGTCGGCCTTGAGGTCCTCGATGTTCTCGATCCCCACCGACAGGCGCACGAGACCCGGCGTCACACCGGTGGTCAGCTGCTGCTCGGGCGTGAGCTGCGAGTGCGTCGTCGATGCGGGGTGGATCACCAGGGAGCGCACGTCACCGATGTTGGCGAGGTGCGAGAACAGCTGCAGGTTGTCCACGAACGCCTTGCCCGCGGGCACGCCGCCCTTGAGTTCGAAGGACAGCACCGCGCCGACGCCCTTCGGCGCGTACGTGTTGGCCGCCGCGTACCACGGTGAGGTCGGCAGGCCCGCGTAGGACACCGACGCCACGTCCGGGTGCCGGTCCAGCCACTCGGCGATCTCCTGCGCGTTCGCGACGTGCCGCTCGATGCGGAGCGACAGCGTCTCGATGCCCTGCAGGAGCGCGAAGGCCGTGTCGGGGGAGTTCGACGCACCGAGGTCGCGGAGCAGTTGCACGCGCGCCTTGACGATGTACGCCAGCTCGTTGCCGACCGCCTGCGCGAACACGGCGCCGTGGTACGAGGGGTCGGGCGTGTTGAACTCCGGGAAGCGCTCGGCGTGGTCCGACCACGTGAACTTCCCGCCGTCGACGATGATGCCGCCGATGACCGTGCCGTGGCCGCCGAGGAACTTCGTCGCCGAGTGCACGACGATGTCCGCCCCGTGCTCGAACGGACGGATGAGGTACGGCGTCGCGATGGTGTTGTCGACGATGAGCGGTACGCCGGCGTCGTGCGCGATGCCCGCCACCGAGGCGATGTCGAGCACGTTGATCTTCGGGTTGCCGATCGTCTCCGCGAAGAACAGCTTCGTGTTCGGACGGACCGCGCGCCGCCATTCCTCGGGGTCGTCCTGGTCCTCGACGAAGGTGGTCTCGATGCCGAGCTTCGCGAGCGTGTACTTGAACAGGTTGTACGTGCCGCCGTAGATCGACGAGGAGGACACGATGTGGTCCCCGGCACCCGCGATGTTGAGCACAGCGTAGGTCTCGGCGGCCTGGCCACTCGCGACGAGGAGGGCTCCGGTGCCGCCCTCGAGGGCGGCGATGCGCTGCTCGACGACGTCGTTCGTCGGGTTCATGATGCGCGAGTAGATGTTGCCCGGCTGCGCCAGGGCGAACAGGTCACGGGCGTGGTCCGAGTTCTCGAACACGTACGAGGTCGTCTTGTAGATCGGCGTCGCGCGGGCACCCGTGGTCGGGTCCGGCTGTGCGCCGGCGTGGATCTGCGTGGTCTCGAACCGCCACTGCGCGGCGTCGTCCTGGGTCATCTCGTGCTCCTGTCCGGTGCGTTCGGTCGTCGGGTCGACTTGCGCTCGGCCTGGAGGCACGGCGCGTCGTCACGTCCTGCCTCACGGTACGCAGGTGGCCGGCCGGGGACCAGCGCGCCCGCCTCGGGACGTAACGCGCGCACCCGACGCGCCACGGGCCTCCCGGCCAGGATGGTGCCCGGGGCTGACGGCGGCGACCACGGGGACGTCACCGATCGCGGCGGAACAGCCAGCCGACGTTCGGCTCGAGCAGCCAGCGCATCCCGCGCCGGACGAACGGTTGCGCGAGGAACAGGCTGACGCAGCACGCGAAGCCGACCATGAGCAGCACGTACGGCCACGCGGAGTGCTGCCCCGCGAGGATGCCGGACTCGCGGACCGGGTACAGCAGGAACGTGTGCAGCAGGTAGACGTACATCGTGGCGGCGCCGAACTGGGTAATCCAGACGTTCCGCCGCGGGACGAGCAGCAGGAACGACGCCGTCAGCAGCGCCGCGAGCAGCATCAGGCCGAACCGCACGGCACCCGCCCACCACGCGTCCTCGCCGAGACCCGAGTACGAGTCGTCGTAGAAGAACCAGTGGTGCAGGTCGAACTCCTTGAACTGCGGGATCCAGATCGCACAGGCCACGGCCCACGCCGCGAACACCACCGCCGCCGCGATCCGCACCCGGACCACGATCCGGCGTGGCGCGTCGTACCAGCGGTCGAACACCCCCCACTGCTTGATCTGCCACCCGAGCAGGAAGAACGGCAGCAGACTGATCGCCCGCGACAGGGACAGCGTGGAGTCGACGTTGTCGAAGTAGCCGACACCGATGCTGAACACGATCGCCCAGAACAGCGGCCACCGCAGTTGCGCCAGGTAGGGCAGGATCAGCCGGAAGATCCCGAGCGCGAGCAGGAACCAGAGCGTCCACGTCGGCTGGGTCGGGTTGAACTTCTTGCCGCCCTCGAAGATCGCCTGCACCACGGTCCAGATCGTCTGCATGATGATGTACGGCACGACGATGTCCGTGATCGTCCGGCGCATCCGCTTGCCCGTCGGGGTGTCCGCGGACGAGAAGTACCCGCTGATCACACCGAACGCGGGCATGTGGAACGCGTAGATGAAGGTGTACAGCGCGAGGGCGTGCTCACTGGCCGTCGTCTGCCGCTGGATGGCGTGGCCGATCACCACGAGCGTCACCGCCAGGAAGCGCGCCGTGTCCCACATCGGGATACGACGCTTGCCACGGCCCGGCTCGAGCGTGGTGGCGGGCGCCGAGGGCGCTGGAGGGGCGGCATCCGTCGTCATCCCGGGTCACGTTACCTGATCGTGACCTCGACGGATCGGTACGGTTGGATGGCCGCCCCGATCCACCGGTCACCCGTTCGGTCGGCACCCGTTCGGTCGGCCCGTTCGGTCGGCACTCGATCCGTCGTCACTCTCCTGGAGGCTCCACCCATGGCACCACGTCGCGCAGTCGTCACCGGAGCGAGCTCGGGCATCGGGGCGGCCACCGTCCGGCTCTTCCGTTCCCGGGGCTGGGACGTGCTCGCCGTCGCCCGTCGCGAGGCGAAGCTGCAGGCGCTCGCCGAGTCGACCGGCGCCGACGTGCTCGTCGCCGACATCACCGACGCCGACGACGTCCGGGCGCTCGCCGCACGCGTCGGCGAGCTCGGGGGAGCGGACGTCCTGGTGAACAACGCCGGCGGCGCGTTCGGCTCGGCCTCGGTCGAGGAGTCCGACGTCGACGACTGGCGGGCGATGTTCGAGGTGAACGTGATCGGCACGAAGCGGGTCGTCGCGGCGCTGCTCCCGCACCTGCGGCAGCGCGCCGGGACCGCCGGGAACGCCGACATCGTCACCGTCACGAGCACCGCCGGACACGTCGCGTACGAGAACGGCGGCGGGTACAACGCCGCGAAGTTCGCTGAGCACGCCCTCGTCGCGGCGCTCCGGCTCGAACTGAACGGCGAACCGATCCGCGTCGTCGAGATCGCGCCGGGACTGGTGAAGACCGACGAGTTCGCCCTCACCCGGTTCCGCGGCGACGAGGACAGGGCAGCGGCGGTGTACGACAACGTGCCGGAGCCGCTCGTGGCGGAGGACGTCGCCGAGGCGATCGTGCACTCGGTCGAACTGCCCGCGCACGTGAACCTCGACCTCGTGACGATCCGTCCGGTGGCGCAGTCGGCGCAGCACAAGCTCGCGCGGGGACCGCTGACGCCCCGGAGCTGAGCGGCGAGCACCGCAGGGTGGGCACCGCGCGTCGCCGGTGCCGGACGGGTTGCGCACGCGCCCGGGGTGCCCGCGCGGGTCGCGAGCGCGGGGTCCGTGCCGGTACCGTGGTCGGATGCCGATCAGCAGCGACTCCGGGTCACCCGCCCAGGCTCCCTCGACCGTGACCGTGACGAGCGGGCCCGAGGTGCTCGGCTGGCTCGAGTTCGGCGACGCCGCACGACTGCTCGCCAAGGACGTCCTGTCCTCCGGCTTCGAGCCCGAGGTCGTCGTCGCCGTGGCCCGCGGTGGCCTGATCATCGCCGGTGCCGTGGCGTACGCGCTCGGCACGAAGGAGTGCGGCTCGATCAACGTCGAGTTCTACACCGACGTCGAGCAGCGCCTCGAAGAACCGGTCATCCTGTCGCCTGCGCTCGACGCGCCGAGCCTCGCGGGCAAGCGCGTCCTCATCGTCGACGACGTGTCCGACTCCGGCCGAACCCTCCGCCTGGTGGTCGACATCGTCCGGAACGCCGGCGCCGACGTCCGCAGTGCGTGCCTCTACTCCAAGCCCGGCACCGTCCTCGAGCCGGACCACGTGTGGCGCCGTGTCGACGGCTGGATCACCTTCCCGTGGAGTGCCCTCGCACCGGTGACGGCCGAGTCGTGAGCATCCACCTCGTCGGCGGCGGACCCTTCGCCGCCTCGGACGCCGCTGCGCCGTTCCTCGCCGAGGCCACGGCGCGCTCTGCTGCCGTCGGCCGCACGGTCCCGCGCATCGCCCTGCTCTCCGTCGCGGGTGTCGTCGGAGACGCCGGCGAGAGCGACGCAACCGGCGTCGGCGCGTCCGTCGACCCGGCCTCGACCGTCAGCCCGGCCCCGACCGTCAACCCGGCCTCGACCGTCAGCCCGGCCTCGACCGCCGACATCGCCGAGGTCCTCGGCGGAGCCCGCGCAGCCGAGGTCCTCGTCACCGAGATCGCCCCGGGCGAGGTCTTCAGCACCACGGTCCTGAGCGACGTCGACGCCCTCGTCGTCGGCGGCGGTGTGACCCCGCACTACCTCGACGCGGTCGCCCCGCTCGTCGACCAGATCCGCCTGCTCGTCTCCGACGGCCTGCCCTACCTCGGCTACTCCGCCGGCGCGATGATCGCGTCCGACCGTGCCCTCGTCGGCGGCTGGCGCATCGGTGGCGTGGAGATCTGCCCCGAGGACGCATCCGAGGGCCTCGACGAGGTGGAGCTCCGCGAAGGTCTGGGCCTGGTCGACCTGACGATCGACGTGCACGCCGTGCAGGCCGGCACCCTCGCCCGCCTCATCGCGAGCGCCGAGGCGGAGTTCGTCACCGCCGGGCTCGCGATCGACGAGGACACCACCCTCGTCGTCGGCGAGGGCGCGCTCGAGGTCCGCGGCACCGGCAGCGTCTGGCGCGTCGTCGCCGGCGAGGAGTCGGTCGCCGTCGCGACGATGGGCGCGTAGCACGCCGTGCAACCGCACCCGCTCGCCGACCTGGTCGACCCGGGCTGGGCGCGAGCACTCGCCCCGGTCGAGGACGACGTCCACCGGTTGGGCGACTGGCTCCGTGACGAGGTCGCCGCCGGCCGGCACTACCTGCCCGCCGGCGACCACGTCCTCCGGGCCTTCGCCGACCCCTTCGACGACGTCAAGGTCCTCGTCGTCGGACAGGACCCCTACCCGACGCCGGGACACCCGATCGGGCTGTCCTTCGCGGTCGACCCGCACGTGCGCCCGGTCCCGCGCAGCCTCGCGAACGTGTACCGGGAGCTCGAGTCCGACCTCGGCATCGCTCCGGTGCCGCACGGTGACCTGCGGCCCTGGTCGGCGCAGGGCGTCCTGCTGCTCAACCGGGTCCTCACGGTCGAGGCCGGGAACGCCGGCAGCCACCGCGGCAAGGGGTGGGAGGCCGTCACCGACCAGGCCGTCCGTGCGCTCGTCGCCCGCGGGAAGCCCCTCGTCGCCGTGCTCTGGGGCGCGCAGGCCGGATCGGTCCGGCCGCTCCTCGGTGACACCCCGGTCGTCGCCTCGGCGCACCCGAGCCCCCTCAGTGCCTCGCGCGGGTTCTTCGGCAGCCGACCGTTCTCGCAGGTGGACGAGCTGCTCGTCGCCCAGGGAGCGGAAGCCGTCGACTGGCGACTGCCGACGGACCCGACGAACCCGACGGACCCGACGAACCCGACGAACCCGACGCTCCCGACGGACCCGACGCTCCCGACGGACCCGGCGCCCACGGCCTAGGCTCGGATCCGTGCTCGAGGAGGAATACCAGCGACGGCGCGTGCTGCCGCGACACCTGCGTGCCCCGGTGCCGGCCGAGGCGTCCTTCACCTACATGATCCGCGCCGCCGAACCCACCGACCTGCCCGACGTGCGCGAGATCCACACGCACTACGTCCGCAACTCGTCGGTGACCTTCGACCCGTCGGCGTTCACGTTCGCCGCGTGGAAGCGCCGCTACGACGACATCCGGAAGCGGAAGCTGCCGTTCCTCGTCGCCGTGAACCCCGCGGGGCAGGTGCTCGGGTACGCCCTGGTCGACGCGTGGAATCCCCGCGACCGGTCGAACCGTGTCGTCGAGGACTCGATCTACCTCGGTGCCGCGTCCGGCGGGAAGGGCCTCGGGCGTGCGCTGATGGAGGCGCTGCTCGACGAGTGCCGGTCCGCCGGCGTCCGTGAGGTCGTCGCCGTCATCGCCGACCGTCAGGCCGAGGCGTCGATCCGATTGCACGAGCGGCTCGGCTTCGAGGAGGTCGGCCGGATGGGCAAGGTCGGCTACAAGTACGACCGGTGGCTCGGCACGGTGACGATGCGGCTCCGTCTGCGCGGGCCGCGCCTCTTCGCGCGCGGGGGGACGCCGCGCGCGTAGCGCGTTCCGGTGCGGCTCGCCGCGCCCGGAGCGTGCGTCCGTGTGGGCCTGGAGGCGCGTGGCGGGCCGGCACCGTGCCTCCAGGCCCTCTGCTGGTCACCACCCACGCGCGTGCCTGGTCGTTGCGCCCGTTTCCACTCGGGACGCGTGGGCTCAGCCCGCGGGCGCCTCGGCGATGAACTCGTCGCGCGTGACCCGCACCAGCTCGCCCGCCGCAGCGGAGGCAGCCGCGGCGTCGCCCGCGACGACCGCCCGCCCGACCGCGAGGTGCCGGGCTGCCGCGTCGTGTGTCCAGCGCGTGATCGTGTCGCGGGACTCCGACGTGCGCGTGCGGAGCAGCGCCTCGACGGTGCCCGCGAAGTGGGCGAAGACGGCGTTCCCGGACCCGGCGAGGAGGGCGCGGTGGAAGCGGACGTCGGCCTCGAGGTAGGCGCGACTGTCGTCACGCGCACACGCGTCGAGCATGTCCTCGGCGGCGGCGAGGACCTCGGCCGCACCGGACCCGCCGTCTGCTCCTGCCCGGGCGGTCAGCGACGCAGCGACGGGCTCGACGCCGAGTCGTAGTTCCAGGAGCTCTCGCTGCTGCACGAAGTACGAGGGCGAGGCGCCGCGCCACCGGATGACCGTCGGCGCGAGCAGTTCCCACGATCCGATCCCGAGCACCTGCGTGCCGATCCGCTGCCGGGGCTCGACGAGGCCGAGTGACTGGAGGACACGTAGGGCCTCGCGGACGACCGACCGCGACACGCCGAACTCGTCCGCGACGAGCTCCGGCCGCAGGACCGAGCCCGGGTCGATCGCGCCGTCGACGATGCGCTGCCCGAGCACGTCGAGCACGTGCCCGTGCAGCCCGCGGCCGCGCGCGCTGCCGCTGGTGCGGGACGGCGTGCTCATCGTTCCTCCGTGCTCGAGCGGGTGTCGTTCCCCGCTGCAGTACGTGTCGCGCGGTGGCGTGACACCGAGTCCATCGAATCGGCAGACTGCCCCGGAGGGCGGATGCCGCGCGGTGGATCGTCGTATAGTCTGATTAATCAGATTATTGACGGTCGGCGTGCAGTACGCCAGACCGCTCTCGACCAGAAGGCGACGGAGCCGCGCAGCAGCGGCTCCAGGAAGGGGCACCGATGCCTCCCGCTCTCCCGCTCCACACCGGCGCGGTCCTCGCCGCCGGCGGTGGCACGACCGACACGGTCGACCCGTCCGGCCCGGTTGCCCAGCTGATCACCGCGGCCCTCATCGGCATCGTCGTGATCATCGTGCTCATCACGTGGCTGAAGGTGCACCCGTTCATCGCGCTGACGATCGGCGCGCTCGGCGTCGGCATCGGTGCCGGCCTGGCGCCGGACGGTGCCGTGACGAGCTTCGGCAACGGGTTCGGCGCGACGATGACGAGCGTCGGCATCCTGGTCGGCCTCGGGTCGATGTTCGGCAAGATGCTCGTCGACTCGGGCGCCGCCGACCGTGTCGTGGACACCCTCGTCCGGAAGTCGTCGAAGGCGGCGCTGCCGTGGACGATGGCCCTGATCGGTGCGCTCATCGGTCTGCCGATGTTCTTCGAGGTCGGCCTCGTGCTCCTGATCCCGATCATCGTCCTGGTCGCCAAGCGCAGCGACGTCCCGATCATGAAGATCGCCGTGCCCGCCCTGGTCGGCCTGTCCACGATGCACGCGTTCGTGCCGCCGCACCCCGGCCCGCTCGTCGCGATCTCGACGGTCGGCGCGAACCTCGGCACGACCCTCGCCTTCGGCATCGTGCTCGCGATCCCCGTCATCGTGCTCGCCGGTCCGGTGTTCGCCCGCTTCGCGGCGCGCTGGGTCGACATCCCCGCCCCGGACCTCTTCGGGTCACGTGGCGGCAGCGGGTCCGGCTCCGCAGATCCCGCGCACGAGGGCCGGGAGGCGCGGCGCAGCCCCGCCACGCAGGACACCGCATCCCTGCCGCACGGCAAGAGCGACTTCACCCGCGTCATCAGCGAGCCGCGCAGCCCGTCGTTCACCGTCGCGCTCGTCGGGATCCTGCTCCCCGTGGTGCTCATGCTCGCCCAGGCGATCCGCGAGGCCACGGTGCCCGACGCCTCCGGAGCATGGGTGAACCTGCTCGACTTCCTCGGGTCGCCGATGATCGCGATCGGGATCGCCGCCGTCTACGCGATGGTCTTCTTCGCCATCGGCGGCGGCATGGACCGTTCGGCCGTCTCGAAGTCGCTCGAGAGCGCCCTGCCCCCGGTGGCCGGTGTGCTCCTCATCGTCGGCGCCGGTGGTGGCTTCAAGCAGGTCCTCATCGACACCGGCATCGGCGGGGTGATCGCCGACGCGGTGAAGGACTCCGGCATCTCGGTCCTGCTCGTCGCCTGGGTCGTGTCGGCACTCGTCCGCGTGGCGACCGGTTCGGCGACCGTCGCCACCGTGACGGCAGCCGGCATCATGGCCCCGATCGCGCACGACCTGTCCTCGCCGATGACCTCGCTGCTCGTGCTCGCGATCGGCGCCGGATCGGTGTTCCTCTCGCACGTCAACGACGCCGGGTTCTGGCTGGTGAAGGGGTACCTGAACACCACGGTGGGGCAGACGTTCAAGACGTGGACGGTGCTCGAGTGCCTCATCTCGGTGCTCGGCCTGGCCGGGGTGCTGCTCGCGGGGGTGTTCATCCATTGAGCGGGGCAGACCAGCTCGATGCGCGGGTGCTCGTCGTGATGGGCGTCTCCGGCTCCGGGAAGTCCACGGTCGCCGCGATGGTCGCCGAACGACTCGGGTGGGACTTCGCCGAGGGCGACGCCATGCACCCGCAGGCGAACGTCGACAAGATGCACGCCGGCACCCCGCTGACCGACGAGGACCGCTGGCCCTGGCTCGACGTCATCGCCGCGTGGATCCGCGACCACCTCGACTCCGGCACGCCCGGCGTCGTGACCTGCTCGGCGCTGAAACGGTCCTACCGCGACGTCCTCCGTGCCGCCGGGGTCGTGTTCGTGCACGTCGCCGGAGACGGGGCGCTGATCGAGGACCGGATGTCCCAGCGGTCCGGGCACTTCATGCCGACATCGCTGCTGCAGTCCCAGCTGGCGACCCTCGAGCCGCCCGAGGCCGACGAGGTCCACATCACCATCGCCGCGGACCGCACCCCGGACGAGGAGAGCGCCGAGGTCGTCGAACGCCTCGCGCTCGTGCCGGTCCGGAGAGGCTGACCGGGCGGTCGGGCGGTCATCGGCAGCATTGCCGCATGGCGATCGACGACTCCCTCTCGCTCCTGACCCGCGGGTACGGGTTCGGCGCCCACCTCTGGCGCCGGACCCGGGTCGGCGCACGGGCGGTGCCGCTGCGGCTCCTCGGGAAGCCGGCGCTGCTCGTGCGCGGCGCTCCGGGCGTGGAACTCTTCTACGACGGTTCCCGCACCGCACGGCACGGCGCGATGCCGTCGATCGTGCAACGGACGCTGTTCGGCATCGGCTCGGTCCACTCGCTCGACGGCGACGAGCACCGGCACCGCAAGGCGACCTTCGTCGACGTCGCGTACGAGGACGAGCAGGTCCGCAGGCTCACGCCGCTGCTCGGCGAGGAGTGGGGCCGCGAGCTCGACGCCTGGCTCGCCGGCGGCACACGTTCGGCCTACGACGCCGGCATCGGTGCGATCGGACGCGCGGTGATGCGCTGGGCAGGCCTCCCCGGCACACCTGCGGCGACGACCCGCTGGGCGGGCCGACTCGCGCAGATCGTCGACGGGTTCGGCGTGCCGTACTCGCCGGAGTACCTGCTGGCGGTCTGCAACCGGCACTGGTCGGACCGGCACGCGCGACGGCTGGTCGAGGCCGTGCGGGGTGGCCGCTTGACCCCGAAGGCCGGCACCGCCCTCCACGAGTGGGCGTGGCACCGCGACCCGGAGGGAGCGCTCCTGCCGGCCCGGACCGCCGGCATCGAGCTCCAGAACAGCATCCGTCCCGCGATCGCGGTCGCCCGCTTCGTCGCGTTCGCGGCGAAGGAACTGCACGACCACCCCGAGTGGCGCGGTCGCATCGCCGAGGAGACCGTGCAGCGTCGGAGTCTCACGGACGGCCCCGTCGCGGTGGCCTTCGCCCAGGAGATCCGCCGCACCGCACCGTTCGTCCCGATGCTGCCGGCATGGGCGACGACGGACGTCGAGCTCGACGGAGAACGACTGCGCGCCGGCGGACGGGTGCTGCTCGACATCCTCGGCACGGACACCGACGACCGCTCCTGGCCGGACGCCGGGCGGTTCGATCCGTCGCGGTTCCTCGGCGTCGACGACTACGAGGCGATCCCGACGTTCGTCCCGCACGGGGGTGCCGACGTGGCGACGGGGCACCGGTGCCCGGGCGAGAAGGTCGCGATCGCGGCGCTCGCGGCCGCGGTTGCCGCGCTCAGCGACCCGCGGGTGACCGTCCTCGACGAGGGGCTCACGGTCGATCGCCGACGGCTGCCGACCAAGCCGGCGTCGGGTGGCCGGGTCCGGGCAGCACGGACGGGGCGCTGCCCGTTCCACTGAGCCGTTCGAGCGGCGACTCAGGCCTCGGTGACCCGGCCCGCCTCGACGTGCCACTGCCGGTCGAGCCGGACGGTCTCGAGCATCCGGCGGTCGTGGGTGACGAGCAGGAGCGTGCCGTCGTAGGAGTCGAGCGCCTGTTCGAGCTGTTCGATCGCTGCGAGGTCGAGGTGGTTCGTCGGCTCGTCGAGCACGAGGACGTTCACGCCGCGCGCCTGCAACAGGGCGAGGCCGGCCCGGGTGCGTTCCCCGGGGGAGAGCGCGTTCGCCGGGCGCCCGACGTGGTCCGCCTTGAGTCCGAACTTCGCGAGGAGCGTCCGGACGTCGGCCGTGGTGTACTCCGGCACGATCGTCTCGAACGCGACGGCGAGCGGCTGGTCCCCGGTGAACGCGGCGCGCGCCTGGTCGATCTCGCCGACGGCGACGCTGGACCCGAGGGACGCCGTTCCGGTCGTGGGTTCCTGCTTGCCGAGCAGCGCCCGGAGCAGCGTCGACTTCCCTGCACCGTTCGGTCCGGTGATGCCGATGCGGTCCGCGCCGTCGACCTGCAGGGAGACCGGGCCGAGCGTGAAGTCACCCTGTGTGAAGGTGGCGTCGGCGAGGGTGGCGACGACCGCCGATGACCGCGGTGCGCTGCCGATCGTGAACTCGAGCTGCCACTCCTTGCGCGGCTCCTCCACCTCGTCGAGCCGGGCGATGCGGGACTCCATCTGACGGACCTTCTGTGCCTGCTTCTCGCTCGACTCGCTCGCGGCCTTGCGGCGGATCTTGTCGTTGTCGGGCGCCTTCTTCATGGCGTTCCGGACGCCCTGGCTCGACCACTCGCGCTGCGTGCGTGCGCGCGACACGAGGTCGGCCTTCGTCGACGCGTACTCGTCGTACGCGTCGCGCTTGTGCTGCCGGGCGATCTCGCGCTCCTCGAGGAAGGAGTCGTACCCGCCGCCGAAGAGCCGGTTGGACGACTGCGCCAGGTCGAGTTCGAGGACGGCGGTCACCGAACGCGCCAGGAACTCGCGGTCGTGACTGACCAGGACGACCCCGCCGCGGAGCCCCCGGACGAATCCCTCGAGGCGGTCGAGCCCGTCGAGGTCGAGGTCGTTCGTGGGCTCGTCGAGCAGGACGATGTCGAAGCGGGAGAGCAGCAGCGCCGCGAGCCCGACCCGTGCGGCCTGCCCACCGGACAGTGCCGTCATGAGGGAGTCCGGGCCGACCCCGTCGTCGCCCGACGACACGACGAGCCCCAGGTCCGCGAGGACCACCGGGATCCGCTCGTCGAGGTCGGCCGCACCGGACGCGAGCCAGCGGTCGAGCGCAGCGGAGTAGTGGTCCGCGACCGCGTCGCCGGCGTCCGGCTCCCCGAGCGCCGCCGCTGCCGCGTCCATCGTGGCCGTCGCCTCGGCGCAGCCCGTCCGACGCGCGATGTAGGCGCCGACGGTCTCGCCGTCGACCCGCTCGTGCTCCTGCGGGAGCCACCCCACGAACGCGTCCGCCGGCGCGAGCGACACCGTGCCGGCGAGCGGTTCGTCGACCCCTGCGAGGAGCCGGAGGAGCGTGGACTTGCCGGCGCCGTTCGCCCCGACGACACCGATCACGTCCCCCGGAGCGACGGTCAGGTCGAGCGAGTCGAACAGCGTGCGAGCGGCGTACCCGCCGGCGAGGCCCTTGGCGACGAGCGTGGCGGTCATCCCGCAATCGTCCCACGCCGTGGGGGCACCTCAGGGCAGGGCGATCGTCCGGTCGAAGGTCCGGGTGACGGGCGGGGCGGCGACGATCGCAGCCAGTGCGTTCGCGGCGCCCTCGGGGGTGCCCCGCCAGGCGACGTACGCGTCGTGGTCGTCCGACGTCGTCCACCGCTCGAGGACGACCACCCGGGTCGGATCGGCGTCGTCCACGAGTACCTCGAGCGACTCGCTGCCCGCGAAGGCAGCGGTCTGGGCGAGGGTCTCGCGGATCGCGGCCTCGATGGTCTCGGTCGGCAGGTCGTCGCGGAGCTGGACCTCGAGCAGGACGGTCATCGACATGGTGCACCTTTCGTCGTCGGTCTCACGGACAACAGTGGCACCGCGCCGACTGTTCCGGACCCGGCGCGTCCCGCGCGGGTCGTGCCGTGGTGCCGCGCCAGACTGACCGGATGGAGGACTGCACCTTCTGCCGGATGATCGCCGGGGACGCGCCGGTGCGCTGGGTCGAGCGCGAGGAGCACGCGGTCGCGTTCGCACCGCTCGCCGATTCGGTCCTCGCACCGGGGCACACCCTCGTCGCGCCGGTGGAACACACCGTGGACCTGCTGCGGGCGGGGCCGGTCGCGCTGGCCGCGACGTTCGCGCTCGCCCAGCGGGTCGCCCGGGGGATGCGCGGCGCGCTCGGCGCGACGGGGACCGTGCTCCTGCAGGCATCGGGGACGGATGCCGGGCAGAGCGTCCCGCACCTGCACGTCCACGTGGTGCCGTGCTGGCCGGACGACGGCGTCGTGCACTGGCCGGGAGGACGGTCGGCGCACGTCGTCGAGGGCGATCCGTACGAGGCGCTCGCCGAGATGTTCGACTGAACCCGACGCGATGGAACCGATCCGGTCGTCGCGGACACTCCAGGGCATGAGGGACGAACCGGACAGCGGGGACTGGGCGAAGGCGCTCGTCGGCGACGGCGAGGCGTTCGGGCGCGTGTTCGACCGGCACCGGCACCGCGTGCTCCGGCACTGCATGCGCCTCGTGCCGGCGGACGCCGACGCAGCGGACACGGTCGCGATCGTCTTCCTCGAAGCCTGGCGCAACCGGGCGACGGTGCGACTCGTCGACGGATCCATGCTGCCCTGGCTGCTCGTCACCGCGACGAACGTCGCCCGCAACCTGACCCGCGCGGCGCACCGGTACCGGGCGGCGCTCGACCGGCTGCCACCACCGGAACCCGTGCCCGACCACGCCGCCACGGACGAGGAAGGCGACGCCGTGCGGGCACTCCGGCAGCTCGGACGGAACGACCAGCAGATCATCACGCTGTCCGTCCTCGAGGGGTACAGCGAGCGCGAGATCGCCACCGCGCTCGGGATCCCGCCGGGGACGGTGAAGTCCCGACTGTCGCGAGCGCGGGCCCGACTCGCTGCGCGCCTCGGCGACCGCACCACCACCACGAACAGTGTCGACTGGGACGGAGCACGACCATGAGCAACCGCACTGAGGGGTCCGAGCAGCACGAGAGTCCACGGGAAGCTGCGGTCCGGGCGCTGCTGGTCACCGCCGTCACGGAGACGCCTCGTCCACAGCGGCGGTGGCGGGTCGGCACGACGGTCGGCGCCGCGGTCTGCGTCATCGCGGGTGCGGCGGCGGGCGGCGCGATCACCGCGGCCGCCAGCCCTGACCCGGCGGCGCTCGAAGCGCAGAGTCGCGCAGCCATCGTCATCGGGGGGACGGTGTCGTCGTACGCGCGCGTCGTCGGGACCCCGGTCGGGACGGTGGGCTCCGGCGCCCACACCGTGACGGTCGGTCCGGCGCCGAAGGGCGCGGACGAGTTCGTGTGGTCGGTTGCGTGCCGCTCTGGGGACGGCCGGCTCTCGGCGACCTGGACCGGTACCCGGGCACAGCCCGCTTCGTGCCCGGGCGACCGACCCGTCACCGGACGGGTCCCCGCGTCGGAAGCGTCGGGCCGGACGCTCTCGCTCCGCGCGGCCGGCGGCGTCGGCTGGACGCTCACCACCGGCTGGGTGCAGTCGCCGCCCCTGCCGCCGGCGAGCGCCGCGCAACAGGAGGCGACCGAGGACGGCATCGTCACGCGGAGCGAGTACCTGGCCGCGTTCGACCGGTTCCAGGGCTGCATGACGGCTCGCGGTGCATCACTCGGCAGGACGCCGACGTCGTCGCTGTTCGTGGCGTTCGGAGCGTCGGACGTGTACGCACTCGACTGGTGCACCGCGTCGGAGTTCGACGAGGTGGACGCCGCCTGGCAAGGGGAGCACCCGGTGCCAGCCGGTGCGGACAGCGACTCCTGGGGATCCCAGCGGTACGACCCGGCAGCGGACCGACGGTACGCGGGGTGAGGTCAGGCGGTGAGCCGGTACCGGATCGCGTCGCCCGGTCGGAGCTGGGCGGCACGGTCGACGGCGGTCGGGGTGAGGACCGCGACGACCGGGTAGCCGCCGGTCACCGGGTGGTCGGCCAGGAACAGCACCGGGTGTCCCTCGGGCGGGACCTGCAGCGAACCGGTCTCGACGCCCTCGCTCGGGAGCTCCTCGGTGATCACCCGGACGAGGGGACGGTCAGCAGTGGTCCGGACACCGACGCGATCGCTGTCCGGCGTGACGCGGTGGACCTGGTCGGTCAGGGCCGCGCGCCACTCCGGGGTGAACCAGTCGTCGCGCGGACCGGCGACCACGTCGAGGACGACCGGTACACCGGGGTCGGGCAGCGGGGGCGGAGGCACCGCGTCGACCACGGGCCACCCGTCGGCGTCGGTCCCGACGGGGACCACGTCGCCGGCGGCCAGGGGAGCGGGGCCCAACCGGGCGAGGGAGTCCCACGAACGACTCCCGAGCACCGACTCGACCGCGAAGCCTCCGCGGACCGCGACGTACGATCGCAGGCCGGTGTCGGGCATGCCGAGCCGGAGCTCGTCGCCGGGCGCGAGCGTCAGCACCGCGTACGGGGCGGCACCGCGGACCCGACCGTCGGGCCGCACGATATCCGCCGGGCAGGGCGCACCGGTCACGGCGGCGACCACGTGTGCGTCGGCGCGGAGTGTGACGGAGGCGAGCAGTGCCTCCAGGACCGCGGCTTCCGGGCGGTTCCCGACCATGCGGTTGGCGAGCGCGGCAGCCCCTCGGTCGGCTGCGCCGGCCGCACCCAAACCCATGTCACTGAAACCGGGGCGACCCAGGTCTTGGATCGACGAGCCCGGGCCGACCTGCATGACGGTGACCGTGCTCATGCCGGACCCGCTTCGACGAACCGGATCCGGATGCCTGCGGGGGCGAGCGCCGGTGGGTCGTGGTCCAGCGACCACATCGCGACGTCGGTCCGGCCGATGAGCTGCCAGCCACCGGGGGAGCTCCGGGGGTAGACGGCGCTGAACTCGCCCGCGAGTGCGACGGCGCCGCTCGGGACGACCGTGCGTGCGGTGGTGCGGCGGGGGACGTCGAGCGACGGCTCGGTGCCGGTCAGGTAGCTGAACCCCGGGGCGAAGCCGCAGAACGCGCTCGTCCAGACCTGGCCGGTGTGCCACGCGACGAGTTCGTCGCGGGTGCGGCCCGTGGTGCGGGCGACGTCGTCGAGGTCCTCACCGTCGTACGTGACCGGGATGACGAGCGGGGTGCCGGCGTTCGACGCTGCGCTGTCGTTGCCGTCCTTGCTGTCGTTGCTGTCGTTGCTGGCGTCGTTGTCGGCGGTGCCGTCGTCGCTGTCGTGCAGGTGCACCCGGAGGAGGTCGGCGCGGAGCCGTCCGGCGTCGGTGCGTGCGGGGTCGAAGCGGAGTAGGAGCGTGCGCGCGCCGGAGACGACCTCCGTCAGCCCGGGGAGCGTCAGGGCGGTGAGGGCGGCGCGGAAGCCGACCACCTCGTCGAGTGTGCCGAACGTCACCAAGAGTGCCGCGCTGCCCGCAGCACGGACGTCGACGGTCATCCGACGAACGGGGAGATCGTCACCCCGTGCTCGGTGAGCGAGGCCCGGATCGCCTGCGCCATCGCGACAGCGTCGGGGGAGTCGCCGTGCACGCAGACGGAGTCGGCACGGACGGCGATCTCGGTGCCGTCGACCGCGGTGACGACGCCGTCCGTCACCATCCGGAGCACGCGTGCGGCGACGTCGGCGGGGTCGTGCAGGACGGAGCCCGGCGTGCTCCGCGACACCAGGGACCCGTCGGGCTCGTAGGCGCGGTCGGCGAACGACTCGGCGACCGCTCGGAGGCCGTGGCGCTCCGCTCGGAGCAGGAGCTCCGAACCGGGGAGGGCGAGCACCGCGAGCGTCTGGTCGACGTCTGCCGCGGCGCGCGTCACCGCCTCGGCCAGGACGGGGTCCACGCAGGCCGTGTTGTAGAGGGCACCGTGCGGCTTCACGTAGGAGACCGTCGTGCCCGCCACCCGAGCGGCGGCGATCAGGGCGCCGAGCTGGTGGACGACGTCGGCGTACAGCTCGTCCGGGGAGACGTGCACCGGTCGGCGGCCGAAGCCGGCGAGGTCGCGGTAGGCGACGTGGGCACCCACCGCGACGCCGCGTTCGGCAGCGGCGCGGCACGTGTCGAGCATGATCACCGGGTCGCCGGCGTGGGCTCCGCAGGCGATGTTCGCGGACGAGACGACGTCGAGCATCGCCCGGTCGTCACCCGAGCTCCAGGCGCCGAAGCCCTCGCCGAGGTCGCTGTTGAGGTCGATCGTCGTCACGGGGCCACGGTAACGCAGGGGTGGTGGCTGTCGCTGTCCGGACGACTAGGTTCCCCGCGGCGCGTCGTCGTCCGCAGCCACGGCCCGCTGCACCGCGAACTGGGTCCGGTGCAGCTCCTCGTACCGCCCGCCCGCGGCCAACAGTTCGTCGTGCGTGCCGCGCTCGACGATCGAACCGTCCTCGACGACGAGGATCATGTCCGCGCTGCGGATGGTCGAGAGGCGGTGCGCGATCACCATCGCTGTCCGGCCCTCGAGTGCCTCGCTCAGTGCGGCTTGCACGGCTGCTTCGGACGTCGAGTCGAGCGCCGCCGTCGCCTCGTCGAGGATGACGACCCGGGGCTGTGCGAGCAGGAGTCTCGCGATCGTCATCCGCTGACGCTCACCGCCGGACAAGCGGTAGCCCCGCTCGCCGACCATGGTGTCCAGCTGGTCCGGCAGGGACCGGACGAGCGTCTCGAGCCGCGCTCGGCGAACGGCGTCCCACACCTCGTCGTCGGTCGCTCCGGGCCGGGCGAGGCGCAGGTTGGACCGGATGGTCTCGTGGAACAGGTGGCCGTCCTGCGTCACCATGCCCATCGTGTGCCGCAGGGAGTCGAACGTGACGTCGCGGACGTCCGAGCCCGCGAGTCGGACGGCACCACCGTCGACGTCGTAGAGGCGCGAGAGGAGCTGGGCGATCGTGGACTTGCCCGCGCCGGAGGTCCCGACGAGCGCCACTGTCTGCCCCGGCTCGATCCGGAAGGAGACACCGTGCAGCACCTCTTCGCCGCCGCGGGTGTCCAGCGTGGAGACCTCCTCGAGGGAGGCGAGGGACACCTTGTCCGCGGACGGGTAGGCGAAGTGGACGTCGTCGAACTCGACTGCCACGGGGCCGTCGGGGACCGCGACGGCGTCGGGCTTCTCCTGGATGAGCGGTTCGAGGTCCAGCACCTCGAAGACGCGCTCGAAGCTCACCACCGCGCTCATGATCTCGACCCGCGCGTTCGCGAGGCTGGTCAGCGGCGCGTACAGGCGGGTGAGGAGGAGCGCGAGGGTGACGACGTCGCCGGTGTTCAGCTGTCCGCCGAGTGCGAGCGCCCCGCCGACCCCGTAGACGAGCGCGAGGGCGAGGGCGGAGACCAGGGTGAGGGCGGTGACGAAGACGAACTGCAGCAGGGCACTCCGCACCCCGATGTCGCGGACACGGGCGGCGCGGACCCGGAACTCCTCGGCCTCTTCGTCGGGACGGCCGAACAGCTTGACCAGGGTGGCGCCGGGCGCGGAGAAGCGCTCCGTCATCTGCGTGCTCATCGCGGCGTTGTGGTCGGCGGCCTCGCGGCGCAGTGCGGCCAGGCGGGTGCCCATGCGGCGTGCCGGGATCAGGAAGACCGGGAGCATCACCACCGCGAGGACCGTCACGAGCCAGGAGGTGCTCAGCATGACGACCAGGGTGAGGATGAGCGCGACCAGGTTCGTGACGACGCCGGACAGGGTGCCGCTGAAGGCCTGCTGCGCGCCGATCACGTCGTTGTTGAGGCGGCTGACGAGGGCACCGGTGCGCGTGCGCGTGAAGAAGGCGATCGGCATCTTCTGCACGTGGTTGAACACGGCGGTCCGCAGGTCGAGGATGACGCCCTCGCCGATCCGAGCCGAGTACCAGCGGGTCACCAGCGACGCGGCGGCGTCGGCCACGGCCACGATGGCGATGACGACGGCGAGCCACACGATCGTGCCGACCGCGCCCCGGGCAGCGATGACGTCGACCACCTGACCGGCGAGCACCGGCGTCGCGACCGCGAGGACCGCCCCCACGACGGAGAGCGCGATGAACACCACGAGCTTGGCCCGGTATGGCACGGCGAACGTCATGATCCGCCGGACGGACTCACGGGAGAACCCGTGCTTGCCGTCCCGGGCGGTCGAGATCTTGTAGAGCGAGCTCCAGGCCGCGCCTTCCATGCTCATTGCAGTTCCTTCCGTGGGCAACTCGCAGGATACGGGCCGTGGGCGACACCCAGGACACGGGCCGCGGGCAACGCGCACGACACGGGTCGGGCGGTGTCGAGCCGCGCCGGTCACGGTCAGGGTCACGCGCTCAGCGACGCCCGGCTCGCGTCTGCCTGACTGGACGCCTCAGAGCGCTCGACCCGGCGCAGTGCGCGGTGCCGACCCACGCGACGGCAGGAGTCGGGTCGACGCGTTCAGCACGGACAGTGCAGCGGCTCGCGCGCCACGGGGGAGCGGCGACGAGACGACGTTGGTGTAGGGCGTCTCGGTCGCGCCGAGGGACATCTTGAACCGGGCGATGCCCTCGTCGACGTGCCCGACCAGGTCGACCGCGGTGTGCCCTCGGTCCAGCGACCACCGGAGGAGGTGGTGGTAGAGGACCGTGCTGGGGTTCGCGTGGCGATGGGCACGGAGTGTCCCGCCTGCCCATCCGGTGACGACGGGTTGCCCGGCCAGGGCCACGATCACGCCCGCGGGTACTCCGGCGACGAGTGCCGTGGCCGCGTACACGTCGTCGCGACCGGCGGCCCACCGCTCGATGCGTTCGCCGATCTCGTCCGGGTACGGCGACGGGACGCCTCGGCTCGAGTACGACTCACTGAGCACCTGCGGGAGGAGCGTGGCGACCTCGCCCGGGATCGCCCGTCGGATCTCCACCGCGTTGCGGTCGGCCGCGCGGAGCGCCTGACGGGCCCCTCGCTTCGTCCCGGCCACCAGGGACTCGGGAGTGGCGCCGCGCAGGTCGACGATGTAGGTCCGCTCCGGACTCGACTCGATCCCCGCGTGCGTCAGCCCGGCAGCGACGGGACCGACACCGGGGCCGAGGTCGAACCGGCTGATGGGCACACCGTGTCGGACCTGCCACCACCGGAAGGCCCGCAGCGTCCGGACGAGGAGCGCGTCGGGCACGAGCGGACCGACGAACGGGAACGGCAGCGAGGCGGGTCGTCGCAGCAGACCGCGCTGGAGCAGGACCGGGAACACGCCCACCGGTTCCGTCCCGTGCCACACGATCAGCGGCGTGCAGCTCCAGCCGTACAGGTCGGACTGCATCCGCAGCCAGCTGAGGTCGTGGAATCCGGTGGCGCCGTCGCTGCCGGCCACGAGCGCGGCCCACTCCCGTGGGTCCCGTGCAACGGTGAACCGGATGTCTGCCCCCACGGATGCCTCCTGCTCAGCGGTCGTCACCGCGAGCGTAGCCACCAGGACGGGCTGTGACGCGGGCGATGCGGTTAACCGACGTTTCGGTGCGCGAGCTGTTCGGGAACGCGCCGCACCGCGTGCACCGAGGTGCACGCCGCACCGCGTGCAACGAGGTGCACGCCGCACCGCGTGCAACGAGGTACGCCGCACCGCGAGCGCCGAGGGACTACCCCGCAGCCCGGTCGTCGACGAGCGCCACGAAGCGGCTCCCGATGCCGTCGACCTCGCTCCGCGTGAACCCCGCGGTCGGTTCCGGCGCCTGGTAGGGCGCGTGGTAGTCGCACATGAGGTAGTCCCAGTCGGGCCACCACTTCTTCGGTCGCGCGTCCTCGTTGTAGCCGCACACCACGCACTCGAGGCGCACCCACGTCTTCTTCGTGCCGGTGCGGTTCGCGCGCGACTGCACGAGCCAGGCGGGCGGGTCCTGCTCGATCGCCTCGAGCTCGGCCTCGCTCAGGCGTGCGGGGATCCCGTGGTGCGCCGCCATCTCGAGGGGGATGTCCAGCCGGATGGCAGCGTCGCGTCGAGAGAGCATCGGACCAGGGTACCGACCACGACGCCCGGCAGCGCGGTGGTCGCCACGGGCGACTGGCCGACGTCCCCGTCTGACGGCCTGGAGGCGCGGTGCCAGCTGGCACCGCGCCTCCAGGCCCGCTGCGGTCGCGACCGCGACCCGCGCCGGGGACGGACGCGCCGCCGGTGAGTAGCCTCCGGAGCATGAGCGCTGCCCCGGTCGTCATCGTCGCCGGTCCTCCGGGGGCTGGGAAGTCGACGACGGCCCGCGCACTCGCGGCATCGTTCCCACGGTCGGTCCACCTGCACACGGACGACTTCTGGCACTGCATCGTGTCCGGCGCGATCGAACCGTTCCTGCCCGAGTCCGACGAGCAGAACCAGACGGTGATGCGGGTCATCAGCGACGCGGCCGCCGCGTACGCCGCAGGGGGCTTCGTGGTGGTCGTCGACGGCGTCGTCGGGCCGTGGATGCTGCACCACTTCCTCGACCGGCGCCCGGGGGCCGACGGCGATCTGGTGCAGCTCCACTACGTCGTCCTCCGACCGTCGCTCGCCGAGACGATCCGGCGGGCCCAGGGGAGGGCTGAGCCGGGAGCGCTCGTGGACGAGGGGCCCATCGAGTCGCTGTGGGCGCAGTTCGCGGACCTCGGTGCCCTGGAGGGGCACGTGATCGACACCACGACGCAGGCGCCGGCGGAGACGCTCGCGGCCGTCCGCGCTGTGGTCGACGGCGAGCGGTCCCTCCTGCCGTCGATCAGGTCGTAGTCGCGGCGAACGGTCGCGCTGCGCCCGTGCTCAGCCCAGACCGGACGGCGGCGGGTCGGCGAAATCCGAAGCCAGCTGCGCTGCGTGTTCCTCGAGCACGAGTGTCAGCAGCCCGGGGAACCGACGGTCGAGCTCCTCGTCACGGAGCCAGTTCCGGTGGCGGGTGCCGTCGACCTCCTGCCGGATGATCCCGGCTTCGCGGAGCACGCGCCAGTGCCGGGTGAGCGCGGACTTCGAGACGCCGAAGTCGGAGGAGCTGCAGGCGCCGCCGGGGTTCTGCGCGATCTCGTGGACGATCGCTCGTCGGACCGGATCGGTCAGTGCGGCCATCGCGGTGAACAGGTCGAACTCGTCCTCGGTCGGCACCGACAGGGGGGTCGAGAGGCGGCTCGCCATGGTCTCCTCCTGCATCCGCGCACATGTACGCAATCCGGTGTACATCGGATAGTGTTCATGTACACCCTGGGATGAACATCCTACGGGCGACCGACGCGAGGAGACAGCGCATGACCACCATCGGGACCATCGGCAGCGGGAACATCGGCGGCGGCGTCGCCCGACTGGCCGTCGCAGCGGGCTACGACGTCGTGCTGAGCAACCGTCGGGGACCCGAGACCCTGGCCGACCTCGTCGCAGAGCTCGGCGACAAGGCCCGCGCAGCCACCCCCGCGGAAGCGGCCGCTGCTGCCGACATCGTCATCGTCTCGGTGCCGCTGAACGCCTACGAGTCCGTGCCCGTCGACGAACTCGCCGGCAAGACCGTCATCGACACCAACAACTACTACCCGGAGCGCGACGGGCACATCACGGAGCTCGACGAGGAGACGACCACGACCGCCGAGCTCCTCCAGGCGCACCTGCCCGAGTCGCGCGTGGTGAAGGCGTTCAACAACATCTACTTCCCGCACCTCGCCAGCCTCGGCCGCCCGACTGGCTCGGCGGACCGCTCCACCCTCGCGATCGCCGGTGACGACGCCGACGCGAAGCAGCAGGTGGTCGAGTTCCTGGACGCCATCGGGTACGACGCCCTCGACGCCGGCCCCCTCGCCGAGGGCTGGCGGTTCCAGCGCGACACCCCGGCGTACACGCGCCCGTACTTCCGCGCCGACGACTCCGGCGAGGGACGGCCCGTCGGACGTGAGGAGCTCGCCGCGCGACTCGCCGAGGCGAAGCGCTACCGCGACGCCTGAGCCAGCACGCCGCTGACGCCGCCGACGCCGCGGACACCGCTGACGCCCCTGGCGTCGTCGGCACCGAGCTGGTCCTCACCCTCCGAACTGCACCCACCGGCCCTCGGACACGACCGAGACCGCGCCGTCCACGACGGCGATCGCCGTCTGCTCATCGATGGCGTACGCCGGCGTCCCGAGGTCGGCGGCCCACCGCTCGGCGTGCTCGAGCGTGTTCTGCGGGAACGCGTCGAGGTGCGGGAAGAGCGAGAAGTCGACCACGCCGAGCGTGCGGTCGTCCGGCGCGGACGGCCACTCGATGAACGCCGTCCCGATCCGGGGCGTCATCACCATGCTCCCGGCGCTCACCCCGACCCAGACCGTGTCGGGCAGCGAGGGCAGCAGGTCGGCGAGCCCGGACGCCCGCATCCAGTGGTGCAGGTAGGTCGCGTCGCCGCCGTCGACCAGCAGGACGTCGGCGTCGCGGACCCAGGGGACCCACCGCTCGGCGCCGATCGTGGGGAGCGCGGTGAGTTCCAGGACCCCGAGCGACGCCCAGCCGAGTCCGGTGAAGTGCCGCGAGTCCTCACCCCCGGCGATGAGGTCCCGCACCGACGCCGGACCGCACATCGGGTGACCCCACTGCGCGGTCGGGATGACGAGCGCGTGGCTCTCCTCGACGGGTTTGCCGAGCATGTCGACGAGCGCCGCGTGGATGCTCGGGTTCGTCACACCCCCGGATGTCAGCAAGAGCTGCACGTCGCCTCCCGTTCGTGAGCTGGATCGGGCAAGGATCCACCCTCGTGAGCCGCGACGCAACGACCCGGGACGAGATTGGTCGTGCCCAGCCCCTCGCGCTCGGCCGCTCGCGGGCGTAGCCTCCGATCGTTCGATGCACCCTCAGGACCGCGCGGTCGCCGCACCCGTCGCGCCGGCGGTCACTCCCGTGTCCCCTCACCCGACGGGGCACGTCACGCCGCCGAGCGGCGGCACGCCCCGCGGGGCGGTACGTGAGGAAACGCGCATGTCGAAACCGACCATCGTCCTGGTCCACGGAGCGTGGGCCGACGGTTCCAGCTGGGACCTCGTCACGGCTCCACTGCAGGAGGAGGGCTACACCGTCCTGGTCCCGCCCAACCCCTTGCGGGGAGTCGCGAGCGACGCCGCCGCGATCTCGTCGTTCGTCGAGCAGCGCACCACCGGCCCGGTGGTCGTCGTGGGGCACTCCTACGGCGGCTTCGTGATCACGAACGCGGCGTTCTCGAGCGACGTGCGAGCGCTCGTCTACGTCGACGGGTTCATCCCCGCCGAGGGCGAGTTCGTCTTCCAGCTCCTCAGTGGATCCGGTTCGGCGCTCGACGTGCCCGACCCGTCCACCGTCCTCGACCTGATCGCCTACCCCGGCTCGCCGGAGGGGGACCTCGAGGCGTACCTCAAGCCGGAGACGGTGCACACCGCCTTCGCGCAGGACCTCCCGGAACGGGACCGCGCGCTCGTCGCGGCACGACAGCGACCGATCACCCTGAGTGCGAACACCGCGCCGTCCGGTCCGCCGTCGTGGGCCGATCGTCCGGTGTGGGCCGTCATCGGCACGGAGGACCTCGTCATCCCGCCGGCGGTGCTCCGGTCGATGGCCGAGCGTGCCGGCGCGACGATCACCGAGGTCGCCGCTTCGCATGTGTCGATGGTCTCCCACCCGGAGGTCGCGCTGGCGGCCATCACGGCCGCCGCGGCGGTCGCCGAACCGGCCGAGACGCGCTGAGGCGACGGATCCGGCGGGCGCGTCGCGCGCTCGTGGTGACCACGTGACGGCCTGGAGGCCCGTGGCGGCGCCGCCACGCGCCTCCAGGCCGCCGTGTCGTCGCGTCCACTGCGCGGGCGGCGTCGGACCGCGCCTTGACGGCGCACTTGTATTTTGCAAGTGTTGCGCCCATGAGCCTCTTCATCACCTGCCCGGTCGACAGCGTCGACCGCGCGACAGCCTTCTACACCGCCCTCGGGTGGACCCTCAACGAGGCGATGTCCGACCACAACGTGTCGTGCTTCGCCATCGCCCCCGAGCAGTACGTCATGCTCGGCACCCGTGAGATGTACGCCAGCGTCGGCGGCGTCGAGGAACTGATCGGCGGACCCGACACCCCGTCCAAGGTCACCGTCTCGTTCGACCTCGACAGCCGCGAAGCGGTGGACGCGCTCGTCGAGCGTGCCGCTGCCGCCGGCGGTCGCGTCGGCGACACCGACGACTACCCGTTCATGTACCAGCGTCAGTTCGACGACCTGGACGGCTACCACTACTCGCCGTTCTGGATGAAGCCGGACACCGATCCGACGGCGTGAGCGACCTCGCCGCCGCCCTCGACGTCGTCGGCCCACGGTGGGCGCTGCTGATCGTGGAACGACTGCTCGAGGGCCCGCAGCGCTACGGGGACCTCCAGCGTGAGCTCGGGGTGCCGACGAACATGCTCGCGACCCGGCTGCGGGAGCTCGAAGCGGCCGGGGTCCTGGTCCGGCTGCCCCTCCGGCACAACACCCGTGCGTACGCGCTCACCGAGCGTGGGCTTGCCCTGCGCGCGGCGATCGACGCGCTCGGGCGGTGGGGTGCCGAGCGGGCCGACGTGGCGGGGTGACGGCCGCTACCGCTCCTCACGAGGATCGACTCAGGACGTCCCCGCGGCCCCGCCGCTGTAGGCAGCGGCGTACCAGCCGACGCTCGAGTCACCTGCGGTCGGGCCGATCGTGATCCACCCGCTCGAGGTCACGACGTACAGGTCCTCGTCGTGTCCGCAGCGGACGACGCGCGTCACCAGGCGCTTGCCCGTCGGCTTCCCGTCGGCGATCCTGCCGTTCCAGACGGCCATCGGCACGGTTCCGTGGCCCTGACACGTCACGGAGACGCGGATGCGTGTTCGCTCCCCGTCATCGCTCGCCCCGAGGGAGAGCCGACTCGACCCGTCGCTCGTCCCAGCACCGCTGCCGAGTTCGCCGGGCTGTCCTGCCCACCGGTCCTGGACCTTCTCCATCCAGTGGGAGGACGCGTCCCCGTCGGCCACGGTGCGGGGCTGCGGCTGTTCGGAGCATCCCGTCATCGCGACCACAGCGACGAGGGCGAGGGCGAGTGCGAGGGGGGCGCGGCGACCCGTGCCGCGGAGCTGCGTGCGGAGGAGCGAGGACGAAGGGAGCATGACAGTGCAAGTCTCACGGAAGCGGGACGCAGCTGCAGCCTCCCGTTCGTGGGTCCCGCGGACGGCCGCTACCCGGGGCGCTTGTGCGACCGTGAGACCGCGTAGCGCCGCACCCGCACGGACCCGCGGCGCTCAGTCGACACGAGGGTCGCGGAGTAGTGCTCCATCATCGCGATCGTGCCGGCGTTGTCCTCGCGGCAGACGATGACCACCGGGTCGATGCCGATGCGTGACGCGTGCGAGAGCACCTGACCGAGGGCCCAGGTCGCAACGCCGCGGCCGCGGGCTGACGGGCGGATGCCGTAGCCGACGTGGCCGAGCTGCTGCACGCCCTCGTCACCGGGTGAGCGGAGCGCGATGCCGCCGAGCACGCGTCCGTCCTGGACGATCCACCAGTACGCGCCACGGCGAGCGATCAACCGGCCGGCCCACGTCCGGAACCCGTCGTCAGTCTCAACGTCGTCGTACGGTGTGATCCCGAAGCCGTCCTCGTGCAGCCCCGGACCCCACTCCGCGTGGGCGTCCGACCATGCCTCGTGCAACCCCACCTGAGGTCTCACCAACTCGAGCATGGTCAAGTATCACAAGGAAGTGCTCCCGGGGGCCCTCGATCACCGAGAAGTGCGGGTCAGGTGCGTGGGCGCCGCAGGACCCGGACGAGGACACCCGCGTGTGCCGCCCCCGCCAGTGCGACCGCGACGATCGCCCAGCCGGCGATGACGTGGTCCCCGGCGATCACGACGATGCCGAACACGAGCGCTCCGGTGACGACGAGCGACTGCACCGCGATCGATCGCTCAACCACAACCGCCCGGAACCGCGCATCGAGGCGGTTCCGGGTGACTTTCGTTGTGCGAAGTGCGCGAGTCGCCGTCGCTCGGGCCCGCCACGTGCAGACGCCAGACGCCAGCCGCCAGCCGCCAGCCGCCAGCCGGCGCGACCCGGCCGCTCAGGACCGGTGCACCACCACCGGGCACGACGCGTGCTGCGCGCACTCCTGGCTCACGGAACCGACGAGCAATCCCCTGAAGCCGCCGAGCCCGCGGCTGCCGAGCACGAGGAGCGCAGCGTCGCGGCTGGCCTCGAGCAGCACCGTCGCCGCCGGACCCTCGACGAGCTCCGAGGTGACCTCGACGTCGTCGTCGAGCAGATCCTCCGCGGCGTCGATCGCCGAGGACGCGGTGGCGCGGGCGTCCCGCTCCGGCGACCACTCCTCGAACGCCGGCTCGTCGCGGTTGAGTGCCGACGGCCAGTGCCAAGTGGTGATGGTGCGGACGGCGAGCCCGAGGTTCCGGGCGAGCACGACGGCGAACCGGAGGGCCTGCCCCGACTCGGGCGAGCCGTCCACACCCACGACGATCGGTGCGGAGCCGGACGACGCCGCTGTCTCGTCGACACCGCGGTGCACGAGCACCGGACACGTCGCCTGCTGGATGCACGCGGCGCTCACCGAACCGAGCAGCAGCCCGCGGAACCCGCCCCGTCCCCGGCTCCCGACGATGAGCAACCCCGCGTCTGCCGCGGCGGCAAGGAGTGCCTCGGCCGCGCCGCCCTCCACGGTCCGGGCGATCACCTCGAGGTCGGGCGACGCCCGACGTTCGAGCAGCTCCACCGCGTGCTGCCGGATCTCCTCGGCGTCGTGGAGGGGCGACCAGGAGTTCCCCACCGGCGGCGTGCTCCACGTGATCGGCCACCGCCACGAGGTGATGATGTCGAGCGGCGAGCCGAGGGCCGCGGCGAGGTCCACGGCGCGTTCGAGCGCCGCCGTCGACTGGTCCGATCCGTCGAAGCCGACGACGATGCGTCCGATGGTCGGTGTGCTCATGTCGGTGTCCGTTCCGTGTCGAGGGTGCGGTGGGCCCGACCCCAGGTGATGGCGATGCCCAGTTGGACGAGCCCGGAGACGATGAGCACGATGCCCACCGTCACGACGGCGACGACGGCTCCGAGGGCGGGCACGTTGATCACGACCACGCCGCTGAGGACGCTGAGCACCGCGCCGAGGACGACCAGCACCCGGTTGCCCTCGACGGGTGCGTACAGGAGCGCGATGCCCTCGAGGATCCACGCGAAGCCGATCGCGTACGCCACCCACTGCACGCCGACAGACGGCTGCAGGACCGCGAAGACGCCGCACGCGATGACGACGATGCCGACGACCGCCGTGCCGGACCGGATCCAGCCTGACCGCCCGCGGTCGGCGCCGGCACGGACGAGCAGCGAGATCCCGGCGACCGCCAAGTAGATGCCGAACACCCAGACGACCGCGAACAACGTCGCGTGCGGGAGGACGAGCGCCGCGATGCCCGCGAGCAACGCCACCCCACCGAGCACGCCGAACGCCACGCGCACCTGGACGCCGACGGCATCGTGCGTCTCGGCCGTCCCACCACCACTCACCACGTCCACCGACCTTCCCTGCAAGGTTCCGGAACTGCTGTGCGCCCACGCATACACCTCAACGTGAGGGGATGTCTGGACCGATGCGTGCACATCGAACCCCGATGGCGCTGGAGGCACCGGGAACCCCCGTATCCTGCGGCAGTGGAAGCGACACAACCCTCCGGCACGACGAAGCGCCGCGTGGAACTCCGGATCACCCGCCCGCTGCTGACCTGGTTCGCCCGGCCGACGGTCACGATCGACGGCGTCGGACACCCGGCCCAGTGGGGGATCGGCACCTGGGCGGTACCGGACGACGGCGGGACGGTCATCGGCGTGTACCTGTACAACCGCGCCTGGCGGTTCGGTGCGGCGACCAGGACGGTCGTCGACGAGGCGGCCCTGGTCTACCGGACCGGTCCACTGCCGTTCGGCAGCGGACGGCTGCACCCGGCACCCGCCTGACCGACGCACCGCACGCTCTCGACGTGGGACAGGACGGCCTGGAGGCACGGTGCGGACCCGCCACGGGCCTCCAGTCCGGCGGTGCGCAGCCGACCCCACCGCGCGCGGTGGCGCGCTGAGGCGGACACTGGTCCCATGACCACGAAGATCACCCTCATCATCGACAACCCGACCGACCCCGCGGCGTTCGAGCAGGCCTACCCGGCGCTCGAGGAGGCCGCCGGCCGACTCCCCGCACTCCGCCGCCTCGAAGCCGGCAAGGTGTGGCCGAAGGAGGACGGCACGCCGACCCCCGCCCACCGCACCCTCGACCTGTACTTCGACTCGTACGACGACGCCTCGGCAGCGGTCGCCGGTGAGGAAGCGGGCGCCTTGTTCGGGCAGCTCGGCGCCACCGGGGCGACCTTCACCGGCCTGTTCTCGGACGTCGAGAAGGCGTAGCCGCCGAACGGGTGTCAGCGCCGGTCCGTAGCGTGGCCGGCATGACCACCACCGTCCTCGTCGCGGGCGCCACCGGCGACCTCGGCGGACGCATCGTCCGTGCGCTCCGGCAGCACGACACGACCGTCCGCGTCCTCACCCGCTCCGACAGCCCCGCCGCCGAGCGGCTCGCCGCCGACGACGGGGTCGAGGTGGTGCGCGCCGACTACTCCGACCACGCCGCACTGACCGCGGCGCTCGCCGGGGTCGAGGTCGTGGTCTCGACGGTGAGCGGCACCCGGTCGGTGATCGTCGACGCCCAGCGTGCCCTCCTCGCCGCGGCGGTCGAGGCCGGCGTGCAGCGGTTCATCCCGTCCGACTACGCCGCCGACTACCGGTCGATCACGCCGGGCACGAACCGGAACTTCGAGCTGCGCCGCGAGTTCGCCGCCGACCTCGACGCGGCTCCGATCCGAGCGACCTCGGTGCTCAACGGCGCCTTCACCGACATGCTCACCGGGCAGGCGCCCCTCATCCTGTTCGACCGGCAGCGGGTGCTCTACTGGTCGTCCGCCGACCAGGTGCTCGACTTCACGGCGAAGGACGACGTCGCCCGCACCACCGTGCTCGTCGCCCTCGACCCCGATGCGCCACGCGTCGTCGAGGTCGCGGGGGACCGGGTCACCTCGCGGAGCGTCGCGGACACCATGTCCCGCCTGACCGGCACCCCGTTCCGCCTGCAGTGGGCCGGAACCGCGGGCACGCTCTCGGCGATGGCCCGGGTCGGACGCCGACTCTCGAAGGCGGACGACGACGAGCCGTTCCCCGCGTGGCAGGGTATGCAGTACTTCGTCAGCATGTTCAGCGGCGAGGCCGAGCTGCGCCACGTCGACAACGACCGGTACGGCGCCCACGAGTGGACCACCGTCCGCGACGTGCTCGCCGCGCACCTCGGGCACTGACGGAACCGAAGGAGCAGCTGCCGATGGCCGACACCACCTGCCACATGTCCATCTCGCTCGACGGCTTCGTCGCCGGCCTCGACCAGCGCCTCGACCAGCCGCTCGGCCGTCGCGGCGGCGAACTGCACACCTGGCACATGCCCGGTGCCGACGTCGGCGAGGCGGACCTCACGGCGACCGACTGGCTGATGCGTCCCCGCGGCGCGTACGTGATGGGCCGCAACATGTTCGGCCCGGTCCGCGGCGCGTGGGACCAGGACTGGCAGGGCTGGTGGGGTGCCGAGCCGCCGTACCACGCACCGGTCTACGTGCTCACCCACCACGCGCACGAGCCGATCGAGCTCGAGGGCGGCACGACCTTCCACTTCGTGACCGACGGGTTCGACGCCGCCTACGCCGAGGCCTCCCGGGTCGCCGGGGACCGGGGCGTGGACATCGCCGGCGGGGCATCGACCGTGCGGCAGGCGCTGGCGGCGGGCGTGGTCGACGAGCTCACCCTCGACATCGCCCCCGTGCTGCTCGGGACCGGGGAGCGGATCTTCGAGGGCGAGGCGTTCGACTTCGAGCCGGTCGAGGTGCTGCACTCCCCGCTGACGACGCACATCCGGTACCGCCGGCGCTGAGCGGTCCCGCCGGCCGGTCCCGCTGGCCGGTCCGGCCTCAGCCGGCGGGGGACTCGTCCGCGCCGGGCACCGCCACGATCCGGTTCTGGTACGCCCACACCACCGCCTGCAGCCGGGAGCGCACCCCGAGCTTCGGCAGCATCCGCGCCAGGTGCGACTTCACGGTGGACACCTCGACGACGAGCGCCGCGGCGATCTCCTCGTTCGACATGCCCTGCGCGAGCAGCATCAGGACGTCGCGCTCCCGAGCCGTGAGGACCCCGTCGACCCGGTCGCCCGTCACCGGCTGCAGACTCCGCCGCGACACGAACTCGCGCAGGACCCGGCGCGTGAGGCTCTGGTCGATCGTGCCGTTCCCGGCGGCGACCTGCCGCACCGCGTCCACGATCACGTCCGGCTCGGCGTCCTTCAGGAGGAAGCCGGACGCCCCGGCCTCGAGCGCCCCGAACACCAGGTCGTCCATGTCGAACGTCGTCAGCATCAGCACCGGCACCGCGGGGTCGGCATCCGGCGCGCAGAGTTCCCGGGCGACCTCGATGCCGTTCAGCACCGGCATCCGGATGTCCAGGCAGGCGACGTCCGGCCGGGTGCTCCGGGCCAGGGCGAGCGCCTCGCCGCCGTCGGCGGCGACCCCGACGACCTCCATGTCCGGCTCCGCGGCGAGGAGCGCCGAGACGCCGGCGCGGACCAGCGGCTGGTCGTCCGCCACCAGCACGCGGATCACCGGGCCACCCCGGAACCGTCGGCCGACCCGTCGGTCGCGGGACGGGCCTCCCGGCTGGTGCGGAGCGTCACCACCCAGCCACCGGTGGCGGTGGGGCCGACCTGGAGGCGCGCCCCGACCAGGTCCGCCCGCTCACGCATGCCGCGGAGTCCGTTCCCACCCGCGGGGCCGCTCCCGACGGCCGGCACGGTGGCCGCGCCGTTCTCGACACGGATGTCGAGGTGGTCGGGGTCGCGGTCGTCGACGGTGACGGTGCAGGGTGCGCCGGGGGCGTGCAGAGCGACGTTCGCGAGGGACTCCTGCACGGTGCGGTAGGCGGCGAGCTGGGTGAGCGGCCCGATGCCGTCCGCGAGGGGGTGGTCGCCGGGCAGGACGTCGAGCACGACCGCGGTGCGGAGACGTGACCGTTCGACCAGGTCGACGATCCCGGCGACGGTCTCGACGCTCCGAGCCGCGGGGGCGTCCTCGCGGAGGAGCCCGACCAGGCGGCGGAGGTCCTCGAGGACGGCCGTGCTCTGCTCCCGCACCTGCCGGACGCCCTCGTGGGCGCGCTCCGGGTCGGCGTCGATCTGCCGGTCGATCACCGCCGACATCAGCGCGATGCCGGACAGGTGGTGGGCGGCGATGTCGTGCAGCTCGCGGGCCATCGCGGCGCGTTCGCGGGACACGGCGGCCTCGACGAGGGCGTCCTGCTCGCGGTCGACGGCGGTGGCCTCGGCGGTGCGGGCGGTGCGCACCTCGCGGCGGGAGCGGACGAGGAGGGCGACGACGAGGGGGATGCCGACGGCGCCGACGGCCTGGAGGACGCCTTGGCCGGTGGCCCCGGCGACGCTCTGAGCGCTGCCCGCCACGTCCGCTGCTGCACCGTTCACGCCGGTGCCCGCGGCGACGAGTGCCGCCGCCCCGACGACGGCCGGCCAGAGCCGGGGGAGCGGGACCCGCAGGGCCGCGAGGACGACCGCGACGACGACGGGGAGCGCCGTGAGCCCGAACAGGGTGCTCGGTGCGGCGGTGGCGACGACGACCGGGACGGCCGCGACGACGAGCAGCGTCGTGCGGGGAGCCCGTCGTGCGGCGAGCACGGCGGCGGACTGGGCGAGGAGCCCGACGGCGAGGACGATCCAGGCGGTGCCGCCGACGGCGGG
This sequence comes from Curtobacterium sp. UNCCL20, assembly GCF_900101675.1. Taxonomy (GTDB): domain Bacteria; phylum Actinomycetota; class Actinomycetes; order Actinomycetales; family Microbacteriaceae; genus Curtobacterium. The sequence continues at coordinate 193,906 of NZ_FNKG01000003.1, forward strand.
GTAGGTGGCGCCGCTCCCGAGGGTGGCGGCGAGCTCGCTGCTGACCCCGGCGCCGTCGGGATCGGCGGCGTCGAGCGGGGGCAGGCCGAGCAGGAGGCCGAGGGCGACGACCGCGGTGCCGACGGCGACGAGGACGTCGGTGCGTCGGTCGCGCGGGCCGCTTCGGTCGCGCGGGCCGGGATCGCGCGCGCCGCGGTCGCGCGGGCCGCGTCGGTCGCGCGCGTCAGCGGGTGCCATCGTTCGATCCTACGAGGCGGGCGTCCTGCGGGGCGTGCGCACGTGCGGGGATCCGGTCGTACCCGAGGCGGCCCCTCGTCGCGATCAGCACCACGGCCGCCGCCACGGTCGACACGATCGCGAGCCCGTGCATCATCGTGCCCGCGGTCATCCCCGGGTACATGTCGGCCCACAGCGTCGAGATGGTGTTGTTCACGCCGACGTGCAGCAGCATCACGACCGGCAGGCTCTCGCCGGTGCGGTTGAACACCCAGGTGATGACGACGTTGAACGTGATCGTGAAGAGGGCGAACACGAGCGGCTCCGTCCAGTGCGCGTCCGGCCACCCGCCCCAGTCGCTGAGGTACAGCGGCATGTGCCAGAGCGCCCACAGCGGACCGAGCACCGCCGCGGCGCCGAGCGGCCCGAAGCGTGCCTGCAGTCGGGGCAGCGCGAAGTCGCGCCAGCCCGGCTCCTCGGACAGGCCCGTGGTGAACAGCTGGATGACGAGCCCGGGGACGAGCGCGACGAGGGCCATCATCGTCGGCGCCTGCACCTGGCCGCCGGCGAACAGCAGTCCGGTGACGACGATCATCGCCGGGACCCCGACCAGGGCCAGCGCGTACCAGTACCAGGCGACCCGCCAGCGCAGGAGCCGACCGACCCAGGCACGGAGCCCGGGGCGGCCGTCAGCGAGCGCCGTCACGAGGAACGCCCCGCCGAGCGGCCCGAGGAGCGCCCCGGGCAGGACGCCGGAGAACTGCGCGCTGCCGAGGAACTCCGGGAAGTGCAGGTCCCAGACGCCGAGGCCGTGCGGGGACAGGATGTACGGGATCCACGCCAGCCAGCTGAGGCCGAGCGCGAGGACCGCGAACGAGCTGATCGGGTGCCGCGAGACGACGCCGCGGATGCCGGTCCTCCCGGTGGTGTCGGTGCCGACGAGTGGCCGGTCTTCGGTGGTGGTGGTCATGGCTCCGACGCTAGGGAGCGGCGGCGCGCGGGACGACCGGCGAACGGACGCACCTCGGCGGGTTCCTCCGAAGGATGCAAGCCGCCGGCCGGTGCCCCCGCATAGGCTCGGAGCCGTGTTCGAACTCCACCACCTCGCCGCGCAGGAACTCTGGGACTGGATCCGCCGGGGCGAGGCGACCGCACGCGAGGTGACGGACCACTTCCTCGCCCGCATCGAGCGCCTCGACCCCGAACTCGGCGCCTTCGTGACCGTCACCGCCGAGGCGGCACGGGACCGGGCCGACCACCTCGGTGACCGGGTGCCGACGTCGCGGCCGCTGTGGGGCCTCCCGTCCGCCGACAAGGACCTGTACGACCGCGCCGGGGTCCCCACGCGGAACGGCACCGCCTCGTTACCGGGCACGCCCGCCCCCGCCGACCACCCGCTCGTCGCCGCGCTCGACGCCGCCGGGGCGATCAGTCTCGGCAAGACGGCGTCACCCGAGTTCGGGATGTCCTCGTCGTCCGAGACCCGGTTCGGCGTGACGCGCAACCCGTACGACACCAGCCGCGCGCCGGGCGGTTCCTCGAGCGGAGCGGCCGTCGCCGTCGCCGCCGGACTCCTGCCCGCGGCCGTCGGGTCGGACGGCGGGGGATCGGTGCGCATCCCCGCGTCGGCGACCGGCCTCGTCGGCCTGAAGCCGAGCCGCGGTCGGGTGCCCGCGATGCCCGGACGGTCCGGCGTCGGCGGACTCAGCGTCGCCGGTCCCCTCACCCGGAACGTCGCCGACGCGGGCATGCTCCTCGACGCCCTCGTGTCGCCGACCGGGCTGCCCGAGCCGCACCCCTACGCCCTCGTCACGCCCGACGTCGGCGACGGGCCGTTCACCGCGGCGGCCGTCCGCGGCGAGGGGCGCTTCGTCGTGGGGCTCCTCGACGGGTCGCCGTGGGACGACACCGTCGACGTCGTCATCGACCCCGCTGCCCGCGCCGCCGTCGACACCGCCGTGCGGGTCCTCGGCGAGGTCGGGCACGGCGTCGAGGACGTCGCGATGCCCCGCGTGCCGTACGCCGAGCCGTTCCGCGTCGCGTGGGAGAGCTCGGCGGCCAGGCTGCCGACGGTGCCCGGGATCGACCTGTCCGCCCTCACCCCGCTCGTCGCCTGGCTCGTGGCGCGCGGCGAGGCCCTGACCGGCACGCAGGTCCTCGACGCGATGACCGCGCTCGACACCTTCTCGGCGACGCTCATCGGCGCGTTCGACCGGTTCGACGCCGTGCTGACGCCGACGCTCGCGATGACCCCGCGGCCGCTCGGCTGGTACGGCGACGACCCGGAGGAGGACTTCCGCCGCCAGTGCGCGTACTCCCCGTGGACCTCGATGGCGAACGTGTCGGGACTCCCCGCGATCACCCTGCCCGTCGGGGTCACCGAGGACGGGCACCCCGACGGCGCGGGCCTCCCGATGGGTGTGCAGCTGATCGGCCGCCCGGGAGGCGAGCGCGTCCTCCTCGCCATCGGCGCGCAGCTCGAGCGGCGGCTGCGGTGGCAGCGCCGGCACCCGCCGATGTGGTGACGCTCGGGGCGCCCGGGGCCGCGTCGAAAGATGTACACGCATGGTGCCACATCCCACGCGTCGATCGACGGGTGCTTCGTCGGAAGATGCGCACGCAGTCGGTGCGTGCGCATCGTGCGACATCCCACCCGTCGATCGACAGGTGGTTCGTCGCCGCATGCGCACGCATCCCGCCGGCGCGCGCCCGAGCGTGAGCTCCTGACGGCCTGGAGGCGCGGTCCGGCCCCGCAGCGCGCCTCCGGGCCGGCGGTGGTCGCCTCCCACCGCCTGCGTCTCACGGCAGCGTCGGCGCCGCCTCCACCAGGGCCCGCGTCACCGGGTGCTGCGGCGCGTCCAACAGCGACACCGGCCCGTGCTCGACGATCCGGCCGGCGGACATCACCGCGACCGTGTCGCACAGCCGCTGCACCACGCCGATGTCGTGCGACACCAGCACCAGCGTCAGCCCGAGGTCGTCGGCGAGCGAGCGGAACAGGTCGATCACGCGGGCGCGGACGACCACGTCGAGGGCGCTCATCGGCTCGTCGCCGAACAGGATCCGCGGCGAGTGCACGACGGCACGGGCGATCGCGATCCGCTGCCGCTGGCCGCCGGAGAACTCGTGCGGGTACCGGTCGACGACGTCCGCCGGCAGGTCAACCCGCGCGAGCACGTCCCGGACGAGGGCGGCGTGCGACCCGGGGACCCGCAGTGCGCGGAGCGGCTCCGCGACGATCGCCCCGACCCGCATCCGCGGGTCGAGCGAGGCGTACGGGTCCTGGAACACCACCCCGGTCTCGCGACGGAACCAGCGCATCGCTGCCGCGGAACCGGACGCGACCACGGGACGTCCGGAGGCGGTCACGGTGCCGGCGGAAGGCGCCTCCAGGCCGGCGAGCAGCCGTACCAGGGTGGACTTGCCGGAACCGGACTCGCCGACGATCCCGAGGCGCGCGCCGGTGGCGACCGTCAGGTCGACGCCGTCGACCGCGGTGCGGACCGGGCCCGGTTCGAACGGGCCGCGGCGGGGGAGTCGGTAGGTCCGGCGCAGACCGGCCCCGTCGAGGACGGCGGTCATCGGGTTCCTCCTGGCCGACGGGCGGTGGCGCGGGCGGCGTCGACGAGGGCCCGCGTGGCCGGGTGCTGCGGCGCGGCGAGGAGGTCGGCGACCCGCCCCTGTTCGACGACGCGGCCGGCGTCGAGCACCACTGCGGAGTCGGCGATCCGGGCGAGCACGGCCAGGTCGTGCGTCACGAACACCATGCCCGCGGTGAGCCCCTCGAAGAGCTCGAGGATGCGCGCCTCGGTGGTGACGTCGAGCGCGGTGGTGGGTTCGTCGGCGACGAGGTACGACGGTTCACCGGCCATCGCCATCGCGATGCAGATCCGCTGCCGCTGCCCTCCGGACAGCTGGTGCGGGTACTGCCGCAGCAGCGACTCGGGGTCGGGCAGCCCGACCGATGCGGCGAGCTCGACGGCCGCCGCGGTGGCGGCCCGGCGGTCGAGGCCCCGGTGCAGCCGCAGGGGTTCGGCGATCTGCGCACCGACGCGACGGAGCGGGTCGAGCGCGGTGCCGGGCTCCTGGAACACCATCGCGATGCCGGATCCGCGGTGCCGCGCCCGCTGCCGGTCCGGCAGACCGATCAGCTCGGTCCCGTCGAGCCGCACGCTGCCGGACACGGCAGCGCCGGCCGGCTCCAGTCCCATCAGGGCGAGCGAGGTCATGGACTTCCCGGATCCGGATGCGCCGATCACGCCCACGCGACGGCCTGGAGGCACGGTGAACGTGACGTCGTCGAGGATCGTCCGTGCGTCGATGCGGACCGTCAACCCGCGGACCGTCAACCCGCGGACCGTCGACCCGCGGACCTGCGGGCCCGGGTTCGGGGCGGTGCTCGGCTCGCTCATGCGGTCACCCCGGTGCTGGTCGCGGCTGGGTCGGATGCGCCGGTCGGCGCGGCGGGGCCCCGGCCGTTCGCCGCGCGGTCGTTCGTGGTCAGGCGCGGGTCGGTCGCGTCGCGGACGGCGTCGCCGAGCAGCGAGAGTGCGGCGACGACGAGGGCGATCGCGGCGCCGGGCCAGGTCGCGCTCCACGGGTGCACGCCGATGTAGGTCTGCAGGTCGGAGAGCAGGCTGCCCCACGACGCCGTGTTCGACCCGGCGCCGTAGCCGAGGTACGACAGCCCGGCCTCGGCGAGGACGGCGGTCGCCATCGCGAGTGAGAGCTGCACGGTGAAGAGCGGCGCGGCGTTGGGCACGAGGTGCCGGAACAGCACGCCCGCCCCACCCACGCCGGAGGCCCGGGCCGCGGTGACGTAGTCGCTCCGGGCGATGCGGCGGATCTCCCCGCGGGCGACGCGGGCGATGGTCACGCCGAAGGAGAGGCCGACGCTGACGATCACGACGCCGAGCGACCCGCCGAAGATCGCGGTGAGGAGCATCGCCGTCAGCAGCGTCGGGAACGCCACGAGGATGTCGAGGAGGACGGCCGTGCCCTCGCGGACCCAGCGTGCCGTCAGCGACCCGATCGCCGTGAGGACGATGCCCACGGCGCTCGCGATCACGCCGGAACCGATCGCGACGAGCACGGTTGTCCCGGTGCCGGCGAGCAGGTAGCTGGCGATGTCCCGGCCGGAAGCGTCGGTGCCGAACCAGTGCACGGGGCTCGGGGACTCCCACTGGTGGAACGGATCGGTGCGGAACGGGTCCTGCGGGGTCCAGAACAGCGACACCACGGCGAGGACCACGAGCAGCGTGAGCACGACGACGGCGAACACCCCGGTCGGCCGGGCGAGGAGACGGCGGATCACTCGGAGACCTCCCGTTGCCGCGGGTCGAGCGTGCGGTGCACCACGTCGACCGCGAAGCCGACGAGGAGCACCAGCCCGGTGAGCACGAGGAGCTCCGACTGCACCTTCGTGATGTCGCGTCGCCCGACGTCGGTCACGAGCATCCGTCCGACGCCGGGGAGCGAGAACAGCTGCTCGACGACGACGGCGCCGACGAGGAGCCCGGCGATCTGCACGCCGAGCACCGCCAGCACGGTCAGGGCCACCGAGGGCAGCCCGTGCTTGAGGAGGGCCTGCGTCCGGGTGAGCCCGATCGCCGCCGCGGTCCGGACGTGGTCGGCGTCGAGGACCCCGAGCGTCGCGGACCGGGTGAAGCGGAGGATCACGGCGCCCTCGACCGCACCGATGGTCAGCGCCGGCAGCACGAGCGACGCGAACGCTCTCCCCGGCTCGTCCCACCCGTCGAGCGGGAAGCCCTGCGTGGGCAACCAGTGCAGGGTGACCGCGAACAGGGCGACGAGGAGCATGCCCGCCCAGACGATCGGGATCGCGGCGACGGCCTGCGCCACGAACCCGATCACGGCGCCACCGGGACGACGCCGGAGCACCGCGGCGAGGACCCCGAGCGGCACCCCGATGACGAGCGCGGCGACGAGCGACATCGCGGCGAGCGGCAGCGTCACCGACAGCTTCTGCGCGATCTGCGGCGCCACCTGCCCGTCGGTCACGAGCGAGCGGCCGAGGTCGCCGCGGAACACGCCGCCGATCCAGTCGAGGTACTGCACCACCACGGGGCGGTCGAGCCCGAGCTGCTGCCGGAGCTCGGCGACCTGCGCCGGGGACGCCTGGGTGCCGGCGACGATCTGCGCCACGTCGCCGGGGAGCACCCGCAGCGTGGCGAAGATGATGATGCTCGCCACGAGCAGGCCGACGACGAGCAGCAGCAGCCTGCCGACCAGGAACCGGGTCACGACAGCGATGCTACGGGCGCCGGACGCCCGTCGTCGGTGCGGGCCCGGTCACGCCTCACTTGACCGCGAGCTTCGACAGGTCGAGCCGGGAGTTCGTGCCGTTGTAGGGCACGCCGGTGACGCCCTTCCGGACCGCCGTGATCGACGTCGCCGTGTACAGCCACTCACCGGCGGCGTCCTCGCTGACGATCTTCGCGGCCTTCCGCAGGTCGGCGACCTTCTCGGACTCGCTCGTCGCGGCGACCGAGTCGGCGTACAGCGACTGCACCTCGGCGTTGTCGTAGCCGAAGTAGTAGTCCGGGTTCGCCCAGTTGCCGAAGTCGCGCGACTCGACGTGGTTCACCATCGACAGATCGAAGTCGTGCTTCTCGAACACCTGCGACAGCCACGTGGCGAAGTCGACGCGCTTGACCGTCAGCGTGATGCCGACGTCGGCGAGCTGTGACTTGAGCACGTCGCCGATCGTCGCCGAGTAGATGTTGGCGTAGGTCAGCGTGAGCTTCAGGTTCGTCGCGCCGGCCTCGGACAGGAGCTTCTTCGCGTTCGACGGGTCGTACGCGTCGACGTCGGTGAGGTCCTGGTAGCCCGGGTCGAGCTCGGGGATGGGCCCGCCCTGCTCGACACCGGTGCCGCCGATTGCCTTGATGATCGCCTTCGAGTCGATCGCCTGCCGGATCGCCCGGCGGACGTTCACGTCGGTGAACGGGGCCTTCTGGTCGTTGAACGCCAGCGTGTACTTGTCGGTCGTCTTGCCGGTGTGCAGGGCGATGTCGGAGTTGCCCTGCAGCTGGCTCTTGAGCGTGCCGTCGACGGAGGTCTGCACGTCGAGGTCGCCGTTCGCCATCGCGTTCACCGCGGTGGACGGCTGCGTGATGTATCGGAAGACGACCTTGGCGACCTTCGCCTTGCTGCCCCAGTAGTCGGCGTTCCGCGTGAAGGTGAGCGAGTCGCCCTGCTTCCAGCTCGACACCTCGTACGGGCCGGTGCCGTTGGCGGTGTCGGACAAGTCGTTCTTCGCGGCCTGCTCGAGGACGAGGCCGGCGCGGCCGGTCAGGTTCCAGAGCAGGTCGGAGTCCGGCTTCGCGAGCTTCAGGACGACCGTGCCGTCGGACGGCGACGCGATCGACGTCACGTTCGCGAGCTGCGCGGAGTCGACGTACGACGCGTTCGACTTGACCTCCTGCAGCGACCAGACGACGTCCTCGGCGGTGACGTCCTTGCCGTCCTGGAAGGTCGTGCCCTTGCGGAGCGTGAACGTGTAGGTGAGTCCGTCGCTCGACACCTCGTGCGACGACGCGAGGACGTCGCGGACGTCACCCGACGCGGTGCGGCCGACGAGCCCCTGGTACACGTTGTCGATGAGCACCTGGTCGAGCGCGGCACCGGACTGGGTGCGGATGTCGAGGCTGGTCGGCTCGAGCACGAGGCCGACGCGGACGGTGGCGTCGGCGCCGCCGTCCTCGTTCGAGGATCCGGAGCAGCCGGTCAGCGCCAGCGCGGAGACGACGGCGACCGCGGTGGCGGCAAGCACGGTGCGTCCGATTCGGGAGGTGCTGCGGGGGAGGAGCGGACTCATGGGGTGTGGGTTCCTTCCGGGCGCGAGGGCGACGGTCGTCGCTGCGCTCGCACGAGGTTACCGGCGGGCGGTGTCGTCCCGCGACGGTTCTTCGATCGGGTGCAACAAACCGTTACGTTTCGCCCATGCCCGGATCGCCGACGCCAGTTCGAGGGGTGCCTGGTTCTGCACCGCGTGCCGTGCCTCGACCGTGACGATCTCGGCGTCCGGCAGCCGTTCGGCGAACTGGGCGTGCAGCTTGGGGGAGACGTAGCCGCGGTCGCCGCGCACGAGCAGGATCGGCACGTCGAGGGCCTCGAGGTCCGGCCACGCGTCGGCGAACCGCCCGACCGAGGACGTCCGGCCGGCCGGCAGGTGCGGGAAGTGGTGGCGCCGGACGAGTCGTCCGTCCGCACCGAGGCGGGTGGTGTGCCGGGCTTCGCGGAGGAGGACCTCGCGGTCGTCGCCGACCCGCGCCTCGACCGCGCGGTCGACGACCTGCTCGAGCGACTCGAACGGCTCCTCGGCCTCGAGCGCCCGTGCGATCCGGTCGACGGCCCGCTGCGCGAAGTCCGGCGACATGTCCACGAGGACGAGCCCGGTCACCCGGTCCGGCGCGACGGCGGCCAGCCGGGCCGCGAGGATCGCGCCCAGCGAGTGCCCGACGAGGACGCCCGGCGGGACCGACAGTGCGTCCAGTGCCGCGAGCACGCTCGGTGCCGTGTTGCTGGCGGCGTAGTCTGCGTCGTCGCGCCATCCGGACCGGCCGTGGCCGGGCAGGTCGACGGCGACCGCGGGCGCCCCGACGGCGATCGCCGTCTGGTCGAAACTGTGTGCGTCGATACCGAGCCCGTGCAGGTAGGTGATCCGCGCCTCCTGGCCCGCAGCGCCCCAGCGGATCGCCGCGATCTCCTGTCCGTCCGTGGTCCGGACCACCTGCCTGGAGGCGCGGAGCGGCTCCGTCACACCGCTCGCGCGGGCGAGGTCGGGCAGGTCGCGGAATTCGTCGTCGGCATCGGGCACGTGCACGATCCTCGCACCGGACCCTTGGATCCGTTAGGTAAGGCATGCCATACTTGGTCCTCGTGGCAGCCCGGTACCGTGTCTTCTCCGTCCGCGTGGCAGCCGTCTCGTCGCTCACCCCGAACTTCGTCCGGGTGACCCTGGCGGGCGACGCCCTCGCCGAGTTCTCCTCTGTCGGACTCGACCAGCGGATCAAGATCGTGCTGCCGATCCCGGGCCACGGGTTCACCGACCTGCCCGACGGCGAGGACTGGTACGCCGCCTGGCGAGCGCTGCCGGATGCGACCCGGAACCCGCTCCGCACCTACACGGTCCGCTCGTTCCGGCCGGACGCCCGCGAGCTCGACATCGACTTCGTCGCGCACGGCGACACCGGGCCGGCGTCACGCTGGGTCGCCTCGTGCCGCGTCGGCGACGAACTCCGCATTGTCGGACCGGCTGTGCCGTCCTCGCCCGCCGAGCTCCCGACCGGGGCCGCCGAGTTCGACCCGGGCGCGGCGAACCGGATCCTGCTCGCCGGCGACGAGACCGCCGCGCCGGCCATCTGCGCCATCCTCGAGGCGCTCGACGTCACCGCCGTCGGCCACGTCTTCATCGAGGTCCCGACCGACGCGGACCGCCTGCCCGTGTCCGCGCCCGCCGGGGTCGAGGTCCGCTGGATCGCCCGGAACGGTGCCTCGCACGGCGTCCGGATGACCGACCAGGTGCACGCGTGGGCGTCGACGGTGGCGTCCGCCGGCGTGTCCGGTGCGGCCGGGTCTGCTTCGTCCTGCGGCGACGCGGTCGAGCTCACCGAGGTCGACGTGGACGAGCAGGTGCTGTGGGACGTGCCGGCAGCGTCCGACGACCGCCCCGTGTACGCCTGGATCGCCGGCGAGGCCGGCTGCGTGAGGGAGCTCCGCCGGCACCTCGTGCGCGGCGTCGGGCTCGACCGCAAGCAGGTGGCGTTCATGGGGTACTGGCGGCACGGCAAGGCTGAGAACTGAACGGGACGGCCGCGGCGCCGACCACCGCACTCGGCGCCCGCGGGCTGACGCTCGCCTACGACGACCGCGTCGTGGTGTCCTCGCTCGACGTCGACATCCCGGACGGCGAACTCACGGTCATCGTCGGACCGAACGCGTGCGGCAAGTCCACGCTGCTGAAGTCCTTCGCGCGGACCCTCAAGCCCACCGCGGGGACGGTGTACCTCGACGGCGCCCCCATCGACTCCTACCGCCCCAAGGCCGTCGCGCGCCGGGTCGGCATGCTCCCGCAGACGCCGATCGCGCCGGACGGCATCACCGTCCGCGACCTGGTGTCCCGCGGCCGCTTCCCGCACCAGGACCTGCTGCACCCGTCGTCCGGGTCGGACCGGCAGGCCGTGCAGGCGGCACTCGAGCAGACCTCGACGGTGGAACTGGCGGACCGGAGCGTCGACGAGCTCTCCGGCGGGCAGCGCCAGCGGGTGTGGATCGCGATGGTGCTCGCGCAGGAGACCGACATCGTCCTGCTCGACGAACCGACCACGTTCCTCGACATCGCGCACCAGTACGACGTGCTCGAGCTGGCCTCCGCGCTGCACGCCGCCGGTCGCACGGTCGTCGCCGTCCTGCACGACCTGAACCAGGCCGCGCGCTACGCCACCCACGTCCTCGCCATGCGGGACGGGGCGATCGTGGCGTCCGGGGCGCCGGCGTCGGTCGTGACGGCCGACCTGGTGGAGGACGTCTTCGGCCTCCCGTGCGTGGTCGTCCCCGACCCCGAGACCGGCACGCCCCTCGTGGTGCCCCGCCGCCGCGCGGCCTGACGCGCGGGCGCTGCGCGGCGCGGCGCAGCCGCTGAGATCGCACTTCGGCGGCCGTCGGCCCCGTCGGTCGCCGCCGAAGTGCGATCTCGCGGGCGGCGCGCGCGGGCGGCCGCGGACGGGAGGCGCGGGGCGGGCCTGCACCGCGCCTCCAGTCCGACACCCCGTCGCGTTCTCGACCCGCAGCCGCTGAGATCGCACTTCGGCGGCCGTCGGCCCCGTCGGTCGCCGCCGAAGTGCGATCTCGCGGGCGGCGCGCGGGGGCAGGTCAGCGGTAGTTGCCGTCCTCGAGGCCGGCCTCGACCTCGAACCGGTTCCGCAGCGGGTCCCGCCCGGCCAGCGCGTAGACGACGGGCATGAGCATGCCGTACCTCCGCCACTGGTCGACGTGCACCCGCTCGTGCCGGAGCACCCGGTCGCCGTCGTTGTCGCGCGTCAGGTAGACCGAGCCGACGCACGTGCCACCGCGGCGGAACACCCACCGCGGCAGCCCCGTGCAGACCACAAGCCCGTCGACGACCCGCACCCTGCCGGTGGACAGCGGGACCCCGACGGCCAGACCGACACCGGTGGCGAACACCCAGCCGGCCCGGGACACGGGGGAGTCGAGGAACGCCCGCGCGAGGATGCGGCGCACCGCTACTCCGGGCGACCGTAGGTCTCGAGCAGGCGCAGCCAGATCTCGTTCATCGTGGGGTACGCGGGGACGGCGTGCCAGAGCCGGTCGATCGGGACCTCGCCGACGACCGCGACCGTGGCGGCGTGCAGCATCTCGGCGACGTCCTGGCCGACGAAGGTGACACCGACGACGACCTTCCGGTCTTCGTCGACGACCATCTTGGCGCGGCCGGAGTATCCGTCGGCCTGCAGCGAGGCCCCCGCGACGTTGCCGAGTTCGTACTCGACCGCGCGGACGTTCAACCCCTGCTCGCGGGCCTTCGACTCGGTGAGGCCGACGCTCGCGACCTCGGGGTCGGTGAAGGTGACCTGCGGTGCCGCGGCGTGGTCGGCGGTGGCGACGTGGGCGCCCCACGGCTCGGTGTGCAGCGGCGTGCCCTGGTGTCGGGCGGCGATCGCCTCGCCGGCGGCGCGGGCCTGGTACTTGCCCTGGTGCGTCAGGAGGACGCGGTGGTTCACGTCCCCCACGGCGTAGAGCCAGTCGGTGCCGTGCACGAGCATCGTGTCGTCGACCTGCAGCCAGTCGCCCGGGGTCAGGCCGACGGACTCGAGCCCGAGCTCCTTCGTGTGGGCGGCCCGGCCGGTGGCGGCGAGGACCTCGCTCGTGACGACGGTGGTGCCGTCGTCGAGGGTCGTCGTGACGAGGCCGTGCTCGTCGCGGTCGACCCGGGTGGGGTTCACGCCGGTGCGGACGTCGATGCCGAGTTCCCGCATGGCGTCGGCGACGAGTTCACCCGCGAAGGGCTCCATGCCGCCGAGCAGCCCGTGGCGGGCGACGAGGGTGACCTTCGCCCCGAGCGACGCCCACGCGGTGGCGAGCTCGGATCCGGAGACACCGCCGCCGATGACGAGCAGGCTCTCGGGGACGTGCTGGGCGCTCGTGGCCTCACGCGTGCCCCACGGCGTCGCGTCGGCGAGCCCGGGGACGTCGGGGAGGGTGTGCAGCGAACCGGTGACCACGGCGATGGCTGCCGCGGCGGTGTACGTCGTGCCGTCGACCTCGATCGTCTTCTCGCCGGTGATGTGGGCGTGCCCACGGATCAGGTCGATGCCGGCCGAGTCGAGCCAGGAGACCTGACCGTCGTCCTTCCAGTCCGAGGTGAACGAGTTGCGGCGAGCGAGGACCCGAGCTGCGTCGAGCTCGCCGGTCACCGCCTGCTTCGCGCCGTCGAGCCGCTTCGCCGCGGCGAGGGCGTGGCCGCTGCGGAGGAGCGCCTTCGAGGGCATGCACGCCCAGTAGGAGCACTCACCGCCGACGAGCTCGGCCTCCACGATCGCGACGCTGAGGCCGCGCTTCTTGGCGTAGTCCGCCACGTTCTCGCCGACAGCGCCGGCTCCGATCACGATGAGGTCGTAGTCCGTCATGGTGCTGAGCGTACGCGGACGAGCGTGACGCCTGCCGACCGCGAGGGGTCCGACACGCGTCGACCGGGCGAAGGCGTGTCAGACGGCCCGGGACGCGCTCGTCAGGGCGCCGACCGCCCGCAGGATCACGCCGAGGTCGTCGACCGCGCGGTCCGGGTCGACGGGGGCGAACCCGGTCAGGGCCGCACCGGCGAGACGACGTCCGCGGGTCGCAGCCTGGATGCGCTCGACCAGGCCGGCACCGTCGAGGCCGAACGGCACGGGCTCGAGCAGCCCGTCGACCTCCGACGGGTCGAGGACGTCGAGGTCGACGTGGACGAACACCGCACTCGCGCCCGTGGCGTCCACGGCGGCGGCGATCGCGTCGGGGGTGGCGGCGTCGACGTCGAGGTGCACGATGCCCGCGCGGTCGAGCGAAGCCGTTTCGGTGTCCTCGACGCCGCGCACCCCGGCGAGCACGACGGACGACGCCGGCACCGTGGGGATCGCGGGGAAGAGGTCGTCCGGACGGTCCACCAGGATGCGGAGCACCGCGGTCTCGGCGGCGACCGGCTGCGCGCGGTTCAGCGCACGGAACCCGCTCGATCCGGCGATCCGGACGAACGCGGTGTCGGCGTCGAGCCCGGCGGTCGCGCCGAGGACGCTCGCGCCGTCACCGCCGACGACCAGCACGGGCTCGTTCGACACCGCGGTCTCCTCGGCGACGCGCTCGGCGACGGCGAGGACGGACGTGTACCGGGCGACTGCGGTCTCGAGTCGGTCGCCGGCGCCGGCGGGCACGTCGATGACGGTCGTCGACGCCCGGGGGAGGTCGGCCGCGATCGCGGCGGCTCCGTCTCCGAGACGCATCGCACGGGACGACGCCGAACCCTGCCACTGACCGACCACGAGGAACTGCATCGTCTCAGTCTGTCAGGTGGGGTCCGACGTCGCCCGTGGGGTGTGTCAGATGCTCGACGAGCCGCCGGCCTTCAGCGCGGCGAGACGGGCTTCGACGTCGGCGTCCTTGCCGAGGTCCTCGAGGCTCTCGAACTGTGCGTCGAGGCTCGACGCCTGCAGTTCCTGCTGACCGAGGACCTTGGCCTCCTCGCGGCGGACCTTCTCCTCGAAGCGGGACAGGTCGCTCGTCGGGTCGGTGATGTCGATGTTCCCGATGGCGTCGTTCACCTTCGACTGCGCCTCGGCCGTCTTGGAGCGGGCGACCAGGCTGTCGCGCTTGGCCTTGAGGTCCTGCAGCTTCTGCTCCATGCCCGCGAGGCCCTGCTTCAGCTGCTCGACCTGCTGGTTCTGGGTGGCGAGCGACGGCGCCTGCTGCTTGACCTCGTCCTCGGCGGCGATCTGCTTGCCGATCGCGATCTTGGCGAGGTTGTCGAACTTGTCGGCCTCGGCGGTCTTGCCCTCGGCGCGGTACTTGTCGGCGGCGGCGGAGGCGTTCGCGGCCTTCTGACCCCACTCGGTGGCGGCGCGGACGTCCTCCTCGTTGTCCTGCTCGAGCAGGCGGAGGTTGCCGATCGTCTGGGCGATCGCCGTCTTCGCGTCGGCGATGTTGTTCGTGTAGTCACGGACGAGCTGGTCCAGCATGAGCTGCGGGTCCTCGGCGTTGTCGATGAGCTGGTTGATGTTCGCCTTCAGGAGCGAGGAGATGCGACCGAAGATCGTCTGCTTTGCCATTGCTGTTCCCTTTCGTGGAAGGTTCGTGGAAGGTCTGGTCGTGGTGTCGAGTGTGCCGGGTGTGCCGGGTCAGAAGCGGCCGCCGCCGGAGAACCCGCCGCCGCCTCCGCCGCCACCCCCGCCGAAGCCGCCGCCCCCGCCGAAGCCGCCCCCGCCGCCGAAGCCGCCGCCCCCGAAGGAACCGCCGCCGTAGCTGCCGCCCCGTCCGCCGAGGAGCCCGCCGAGGACGAGCCCGGTGACGAGCCCGCCGAGTTGGGCGCCGTTGCCGCCCCCGCCGCCGAGGCCGCCTCCGCCGCCCCAGCCGCCCATGTCGTTGTTCGCCTCGTCCATCGCCGCCGCCGCGTACTGCTCGGCAGCGCGTGCGGCCTGCAGTGCCTGCCCGGGGTCGGTCGTGGCGAGCTGCACGGCGTCGTCGAGCGCGCGTCCGGCTTCGGACAGCCGGGTCCGGGCGGTCGGCCCGACGGCGCCCCGGTGCAACGAGATGAAGTCGCGTGCCTGGCTGATGCGGTTCCGCGCGTCGCGGAGCGCGTCGTCGAGGGCTCGGGCCGCGCGGCGCTGCTGCTCCTCGGCACCGCGAGCGGCCGCGATCGCCTGGTCGATCTCGGTGTTCGCCTTCGTCAGGGCGTCGACGGCGGCGATCGGGTCCTTCGGGTCGAGCCCCTGGTTGAGCACGGTCTGGGCACGGGTGACGGCGGCGGCCAGTTCCGGCCCGCCGGCCCGCAGGGTCTTCGCGGCCGCGACGTCGCCCTCGATGTCGGTGCGCATGGCCTCGGCACGTGCGGTGGCCTCGGCGAAGGTCCGCTCGGCGGCGGTGGCGCTGGCGGTGAGCTGCTGCATCTGGGCGAGGGCGTGCTGGGCGTCCCGGACGGCGACGACCGCCTCGCCCTTCTCACCGGCTGCGATGGAGGCGGTGGCGGCCTGGGACCGCTCGGTGGCGTACGCGAGCACCTGCTGCGCCTGGTCGACGCTGTCGGCGACGGTCGCCAGTGTCCGGCCGGTGTAGGCGGCGCGGACGTGATCGAGCGCGGACGCGGCCGCCTGCACCGATGCGGGTGCGGCGGCGACGGCCTGCGCGAGCGCGACCGCGGCCTCGTCGACGCCGTCCTCGAGCGAACGGAGCTGGTCGAACGCCTCGGTCTGTTCCTCGATCGCGGCGTGCGCCTGCTCGCAGATCGCGATGATCTGGTTCGCCCAGTCGGCGCGCTGCTGCGGGGTGTCCGGGATCTCGTCGTCGAGCTGCTGCTGGAACGTGAAGGCCTTGCGGACGGCCTGCTGGGCCGCGGCGACGGCGTCGGCGAAGGGCTTCGCGGCATCGGCTCCGAACTGGGCCGTGGCGAACCCGACCTCTTGTTCGGCGGTGCGGAGTTCGTCGTCGATCGTCACGAGGGCACCGCCAGCGGTCCGCTCGAGACCGGCGAGCGACTCTTCCTGCGCCTTGGTCGCGGCGGCGGTCCGGCGCTTGTTGCGCGCCCGGATCACGAGCACGAGGACGACGGCACCGACGACGAGCACGAGGAGCAGGATCCAGAGCCACGTGAGGTTCGGCGGTGCCTGCGTCGCGGAGAGCCCGTTCGCGAAGGCCACGGCGGCGCCGGACCAGTCGTTCTGCTTGAGTGCGGGCACCAGGTCGTCGTCGACAGCGGTCTGCACGTCGGACTCCGGGATCGACGAGGTGTCGGTCTGGTGGACGTCGTAGTTCCGCTCGTCGACGGCCACGGAGAGCAGGATGCCGTCACTGTCGATCTGGTTCAGCTGCATCGTCGCGTTGCCCCACTCGGTGTGGTCCGAGGGGTCGGAGAACTCCGGCACGAACACGACGTAGAGCTGCGTCCCGGTGTCGGCGTAGAGGTCCTTGACGGCGGATTCGACGCGGGACTGCTGTGCGGAGCTGAGCGCGTTCGCCTCGTCGACGACGTACCCGCCGTCGAGGTCGACGGGTGCGGTCGCGTGGGCCGCCGTCGCCGGCGCCAGGACGATGAGCACCGCGGCCAGCGCTGCGGCGAGCCTGCCGATCAGTCGCGGTGTCCCCCTGTTCGTCCTCGTCCTGCCCGTGGCCGATCCGCCCTGGACCGCTCGCATCCGTCCTCCGTCCGTCGCCGGTGCGCCGGTGCCGAACGACCTCGGAACCGCGCCCCGGAGCGCTGTTGCCCGGAGTCTATCCACGCCACGCAACGGTCGGACAGACTGTGGGCGAACCCTCGTGGAACCCCCGATCTGTGGACGTGTTGTCCCCCGGACCGGGGTATGCTCGGGGTCGCGTTCGACGACGAACGAGACAGGGGAACAGCAATGGAGCGAACAACCAGCACCGAGGTCGTCCCACTCGAGGACGGCTACCACCGCGTGTCGACGCCCGCCAGCGGCGTGATCGGGTTCGTGCGCGAGCACAACGGACGGTACGAGGTCCTCCGTGGCCGAGTCCGCCAGGCCACCCGTTCCGAGGGCCTGTACAGCACCATGAACGTCGCGCTCATCGCGCTCACGCACGCCTGATCCGGTCCGCCGGAACCGGCTCGCGCACTGATCAGGAGTGCGCGCGCCCGTAGGCTCACCGTGTGAGTCTCCCGCGCCTCCAGGCAGTGGCCCTGACGCTGTCAGCGCCCGGCGCGACCCGTGACGACGACCGGGAGGCGCTGCTCGCCGCCGTCGTGTCGGCCACCGGCCGCGACGGTTCGGTCGTGCGCGCGGGGCGCGTCTGTCCGCACTGCGGCGGGACCGACCACGGTCGTCCGTGGGCCGAGGCCGACGGCTGCGCCGTCGGCGTGAGCCTCGCACGGACCTCCGGTGTCCTGGCGATCGCCGTCGCCCCTGACGTCGTCGGCGTCGACGTCGAGCGGGTCTCCCGCGTCGCAGCCGCACCGCTCGACGTCTTCACGGCCGGGGAGCGCACACGCGCCGAGGGTGACGTCCGCGCCCTCGCCGCCTGCTGGGCGGTGAAGGAGGCCGTCCTCAAGCGCGACGGTCGGGGCCTCCGGGTCGACCCCGTCTCCGTCGACGTCGATCTGGCCCGCGGGGTCGCGGTGCTCGATGGCCGTCCACAGCCGGTGACGGTGCTGTACCCCGAGGACGACGTCGTCGTCGCCGTCGCTGCCGGGGGTCTGCCGGTCAGCGGGGGAGCGTGAGCACCTCGACGCCGTCCTCGGTGATCGCGACGGTGTGCTCGGTGTGGGCCGTCCGGGCTCCGGTGGCGCTCCGCAGTGTCCACCCGTCGGGGTCGGTGACGAGCACGCCGGTGTCCGCCATCACCCAGGGCTCGAGGGCGAGCAGGAGTCCTGGTCGGAGCCTGTAGCCGCGTCCGGGTCGTCCGGTGTTCGACACGTGCGGGTCCTGGTGCATCGTCGAACCGATGCCGTGGCCACCGAACTCGGTGTTCACCGGGTACCCCGCGGCTTTCAGGACCGTGCCGATCGCGTGGGAGAGGTCGCCGATGCGAACGCCCGGCCCGGCGACGTCGATGGCCGCGGCGAGTGCGCGCTCGGTGGCGTCGACGAGCGCGAGGTCGGCGGCTTCCGGGGTGCCGACGACGAAGCTGGTGGCCGCGTCGGCCGCGATGCCGTCGAGGGTCACGGCGAGGTCGAGCGTGAGGAGGTCGCCGTCTGCGAGGACACGGTCGTGGGGGAGGCCGTGCAGGACCGCGTCGTTGACGGCGGTGCAGATGTGGTGGCCGAACGCTCCGCGGCCGAACGAGGGCGCGTAGTCGACGTAGCAGGACACGGCGCCGGCCTCCTCGATCATCGCCTTCGCCCAGCGGTCGATCTCGAGCAGGTTCGTCCCGACGCGGATGCGGTCCCGGAGGGTGTGCAGGATCGTGCCGACGAGGGCGCCGGTCGCGCGGGCCTTCTCGAGTTCGGACGGGGTGAGGATCTCGATCATGGGATGATCATACCGGTACAGAAAGACCGGTATTAGAGTGGGAACATGGTCCGTCTCCCGCTCAGTCCCGACGAGGTCGCTCGTGGTCGTCGCCTCGGGGCGCTGCTCCGGCAGGCCCGGGGTGCGCGTTCGATGCTCGACACCGCGCTCGCGGCGGGGATCTCGCCCGAGACGCTGCGGAAGATCGAGACGGGGCGCATCGCGACGCCGGCGTTCTCCACGATCGCCTCGGTCGCCGGCGTGGTCGGGCTGTCGCTCGACGCAGTCTGGGCAGAGGTCAGCTGCGAGCCCGACCGACAGGCGACGATCGTCGCCTCCTGACCGAGCGGCGTCCGTTCAGCCGAGCGGCGGCACCCCGGGCTCGTCGATCCACGGAGCCGTCAGCGCCCGCACCGCGTCGACGGTGACACCCGCGGTCCCGGCGAACGCGTCGAGCACGTCCTCCGGCAGCACCGACCCGTGCCGGTGCCGCTCGGTGATGGCCCGGAGGCCGGCGAAGAACGCGTCGTCGCCGATCGACCGCCGCACCGCGTGCAGGGCGAGGGCCCCGCGCTTGTAGACCCGGTCGTCGAACATGTCCTTCGCGCCCGGCTCGGCGACCACGAGGTCCTGCGGCTGCTCGAGCAGCCCGTCCCGGTACCGGGCGGCGAGGACGTCCGCGGTGTCGCCGCCGCGGTGCTCCGACCACAGCCACTCCGCGTAGCAGGCGAAGCCCTCGTGCAGCCAGATGTCCCGCCAGCGGGCGACGGTGACGGAGTTGCCGAACCACTGGTGCGCGAGCTCGTGCGCGATGAGGCGGTCGGTGCCGTGCTCGCCGTCGACGTGGTTCCGCCCGAAGACGGCGAGGCCGTGTGCCTCGAGCGGGATCTCGAGGTCGTCGTCCGTCACGATGACGCCGTACGCGGGGAACGGGTACGGACCGAAGCGCTCGGCGTAGAGCGCGAGCATCTCCGGCACCTGCCCGAAGTCGGTCTTCGCGGCCGCGGCGAGGTCGGCGGGGTGGTGCAGCGTGACCGGGACGCCCGCCGCGCGGAGCTTCGTGGTGCGGTACCGGCCGATCTGCACCGTGGCCAGGTACGTCGCCATCGGGTCGGTGGTGGCGTAGGTCCAGGTGGTGCCGGCCCGGGCACGCTCCTTGCCGAGCAGGTCGCCGTTCGCCACGACGTCGTAGGCGGCCTCGGCGGTGATCTCGAACCGGTACGTGGCCTTGTCGTCCGGGCGGTCGTTGCAGGGGAACCAGGACGGGGCGCCGGTGGGCTGCGCGGCGACGATGACGCCGTCGGTCAGTTCCTCCCAGCCGATCTGGCCCCAGGGGCTCCGGAGCGGGTGCGGGGTGCCGCGGTACTTCACGTGCACCGTGAACTCGACGCCGGCGGCGATCGGTGCTGCGGGTGTCACGGTGAGCTTGTGCGTCGCGGTCGAGCTCTTCTTCGCACGTTTCCCGTCGACGTCGACCCGGTCCACCGTCAGGCCGTGCAGGTCGAGGACGACGCGGTCGAGGTCGGCCGCCGCCCGCGCCGTGACCACCGCGGTGCCGTCGAGCCGGTTCGTCGCGACCCGGTACTCCAGGCGGAGGTCGTAGTGCAGTGCGTTCCACCGCCGGTCGCCGCTGTGCGGGGTGTACGGGTCGGGATCCGGCCCCGTCGGGACGGGGTTCGTCGGCGAGGCGGTCGTCGGCACAGCGTTCTTCGGGGTCACGGTGCCGGTCAGTCTGCCACGCCCACGCGGTCCGCGGCCGGGCCGGCGGGCGGAGTGGACACTGCCGCGGGCGAGACCGGCGCAGTCGGCACGGCGGGCGCTCCGGACCACGGTGCGATCGGGTTGCCCGCCCAGTGCGTCCCGCCGGGCACCTGCTCCCCGCGCATCACGAGCGACGCCGGCCCGACGGTGGCGCCCGTCCCGATGCCGGCTGCGGGGAGGACCACGCTGTGCGGGCCGAGGGTCGACCCGGCGTCGAGCCGCACGGTGTCGAGCTGCATCACCCGGTCGTGGAACAGGTGGGTCTGGACGACGGTCCCGCGCGCCACCGATGCTCCGGCACCGATCGTCACCAGGTCGGCCTCGGGCAGCCAGTACGTCTCCAACCAGGTGCCCCGGCCGATCGTCGCCCCGAGGCTCCGCAGCCACGCGGCCAGTGCGGGCGTGCCGGTGGCCTGCTCGGCGAACCAGGGGCGGGCGACGGTCTCGACGAAGGTGTCCTGCACCTCGTTCCGCCAGACGAACGACGACCACAGCGGGTGCTCCCGTGCGGCGATCCGGCCGACGAACGCCCACTTCGCGATCGTCGAGACCACCGCGGCGACGGCGCCCGCGACGATGAGCACCGGGCCGGCGAGCAGCACGGTCCAGCCGATGCCGACCGCGGCCCAGAGTGCGAGCAGGGACCCGACGACGCCGAGCGCGATCGCCGCGGACACCATCGGCGCGATGAGCCGCAGCAGTTCCCAGCAGCCGCGCGCGACCTTCAGGGACCGCGACGGGCGGAAGGTGCGCTCCTCGTCGAACTCGGCTGCGGCGCGACGGAGCCGGACCGGTGGCGACCCGAGCCACGACGACCCGCGCTTCGCCTTCTTCGGCACCGCGGACAGCACCGCCACCAGGGCCTCGCGCGGCACCGATCGCCCAGCACCCGTCATCCCGCTGTTGCCGAGGAACGCCCGACGGCCGACCTTCGACCGACCGATCCGCACCCGTCCGCCGCCGAGCTCGTAGGTGGCGACCATGGTGTCGTCGGCGAGGAACGCCCCGGAGGCGATCTGCGTGAGCGCGGGGATGAGCAGCACCGTCGAGATCTCGGTGTTCCGCCCCACCTTCGCCCCGAGCATCCGGAGCCACACCGGGGTCACGAGCGACGCGTACAGGGGGAAGAGCAGGGTCCGTGCAGCGTCGAGCACCCGCTCCGTCGACCAGACCTGCCAGCCGGTGCGGGAGCGCACCGGGTGCCGCCCCTCGACCAGGCCGATCCCGAGCAGCCGGACCGACGCGACGACGAGCAGCGCGTACACGGCGCCGGCGACGACCGTCGCGATCGGCACCCACGCCAGCGCGCGGAGCACCGCGTCCCCGATCGAGGGCGCCGGTCCGACGAGCAGCCACGCCACGGCCACCCCGGCGGCGACACCGACCACCGGCAACCCGGCCACGGCCACCGACCCGGCGCCGTACGCCAGCAGCCACCGACGTCGGGACGCGGGGCGCGCCTCCCGGTCGTGTCGAGCCGACCCGACGCGTTCCGCGGGCGACCCCGCCCAGCGCTCCCCGTCGGGGACCCGGCCGGTGACGGCCGAACCCGCCTCCACCTCGGAACCGGTGCCGACGTGCGCTCCCGGCAGCAGCGTCGTGCGGCTGTGGACCACGGCGTCCGCGTCGACGCGGACCCGACCGATCCGGAACACGTCGCCGTCCACCCAGTGCCCGGCGAGGTCCACCTCCGGCTCGATCGACGCCCGCTTGCCGATGGTCAGCATCCCCGTCACCGGCGGCAGCGTGTGCAGGTCGACGTCCTTGCCGATCCGCGCACCGAGCGCCCGCGCGTAGTAGCTGATCCACGGCGCCCCGGCGGTCGACGGGCCGTCCACCGCCTCGGCGATGCGCTCCGCGAGCCACACCCGCACGTGCACCGAACCACCACGCGGATGGTCACCCGGCCGGACCCCGACGAGGATCAGCCGCGCGAGCACGACCGTCACCGCCATCTTCCCGATCGGGGTGACGAAGAGCAGCAGCGCGACGACCAGCACCGGCCACGGCAGCACCGGTACCGACGGCAGCGTCGTGGCGTGCAGCACCGAAGCGACGAGGGCCGTCCACGTCAGCACCCGCAGACCGCGGAGGACCTGCACCGGCAGCCCGAGCAGCGTCATCAGGAACCCGGTCAGCGGCGGAACCGGACGGACGTCACGGGGGACCGACACCACCGGACCGGAGTCGTCGAGCGCCGCAGCCAAAGCGCCGATCCGCGGGTGGTCGTACACGTCCGCCACCGTCGTCGTCGGGAAGCGCTCACGGATGGCCGACACCAGCTGCGCCGCCGTGAGCGAACCGCCACCGTGGGCGAAGAAGTCGTCGTCGACGCTCGACACCGGCACCCCGAGGATCGCCGCCCACCGCTCCGCGATCCACGCCACCGTGTCCGGCAGCATCGCCTGGTCGGTCGAGCCGGGCAGAGGCCAGGGCAACGCCGCACGGTCCACCTTCCCCGACGTCCTGGTCGGCAGGGACTCCACCACTGCGAGGAGCGGCACCAGCGCCGCCGGCAGCTCCTCCCGCAACCGGGCGTTCGCCGCCGCGGTGTCGATCGACGCCCCCGCGACCGGCGCCACGTACCCGACCAGCACCTGGTTGCCCGCCGGCGTCCGCTGCACCACCGCAGCACCACCCGCCACGTCCTCGAGCGCCTGCAGTGCCGCGTCGATCTCACCGAGCTCGATCCGCCGACCGCCGAGCTTCACCTGGTCGTCCGCACGCCCCTGGAACACCAACCCCTCCGGGTCGTACCGCACCAGGTCACCACTCCGGTACGCCCGCTCCCACCCGAGCTCCGGGAACGGCGCGTACTTCTCCGCGTCCTTCGCCGGGTCGAGGTACCGGCCGAGCCCCACCCCGCCGATCACCAGCTCACCGACCCCACCCGGCTCGACCCGCTGCCCCGCGGCGTCCACCACCGCGAGGTCCCACCCGTCCAACGGCAGCCCGATCCGCACCGGCGACGACCCGTCCATGAGAGCGCCGCACGCGACGACGGTCGCCTCCGTCGGGCCGTACGTGTTCCAGAGCTCCCGGTCACGGCTCGCGATCCGCGCCGCCAGCTCCGGCGGGCACGCCTCACCACCGAAGATCACCAACCGGACCTGCTCCAGCGCATCGTCCGGCCACAGCGCCGCCAGCGTCGGCACCGTCGACACCACCGTGATCCCGTGCGCGATCAACCACGGGCCCAGGTCCACCCCGGTCCGCACCAGCGACCGGGGCGCCGGCACGAGACACGCACCGTGCCCCCACGCCAACCACATCTCCTCGCACGACGCGTCGAACGCCACACTCAGCCCCGCGAGCACCCGGTCACCCGGCCCGATCGGCGCCCGCTGCAGGAACATCCGCGCCTCGGCGTCCACGAACGCCGCCGCCGACCGGTGCGTCACCGCCACACCCTTCGGCACCCCCGTGGACCCCGACGTGAAGATGATCCACGCGTCGTCCGTCAGCCCGGGGGCCTCGGCGCTCGCCGCGGGGTCCGTCACCGGCGACGGTGCAGCATCCGGCATCCCGGACACGTGCAGCACCCCGCCCGCGCCGATCACGCCGACGACACCGGCCTCGCCGAAGACGAGCGCGGCGCGTTCCTCGGGGTCGTCGGCGTCCACCGGCACGTACGCGGCACCGGCCGCCAGCACGGCGAGGATCGACACGTACAGGTCACGACCGCCGGAGGGGATCCGCACGCCGACGCGGTCACCCCGCCGGACGCCGTGTCGCGCCAGGTCGTCGGCACGCTCGTGCACGAGTCGGAGGAGCGTCGCGTAGTCGATCGTGCCCGCCGGGTCCTCGAGCGCGAGAGCGTCGGGGTGCTCGGCCGTGGTGGCCGTCAGGACGTCGAGCAGGGTCCGCGGCGACGGTGCGTGCTCGCCGCGGGCGAGTTCGTGCTGCGGGTTCCCGGTGGCGCTGGGCATCGAGTCCTCTTCCCGGTCGTGTGCGGGACGACCGGCCCGTGATCCTAGGGGGTCGATGTGACCGGTTCGGAAACAGCCGGTGCAGCGTCGGCACGCGGTGCGCCGCCGGCACGCGGCTCGCCTCCGCCACGCGGCTCGCCGCCGCCACGCGGCTCGCCTCCGCCACGCGGTGCGTCGCCGGCACGCGGCATCCCTCCGCCACCGTGCCCGAGGGATGCGCGCGCCGCGTCGAGCGCCGCCGCGACCCCGATCGAGTCGTCGAGCGAGTGCAGCGGCGACTCCGTCCGGCCGTCCGCGACGTACCGGGCGAGCGCCGCGGCCTGCCACACGAGCCCCTGACGGCCCTGCAGTCCGGTGGGCTCCGCCCAGGGCGTCTCGCCGGAGCCGTCGTGCACCGCGAACGACGCCGGGAAGACGAAGTGGTCGGTGTACCGCACGGTCGCGCGGCTGCCCGCGATGACCGCCAGGCCCGGCGTCCACGCCGTCATCGACGTGGTCACCACGGACTGCGCGCCGCCGTCCGCCGTCGACACGGTGACGGACTGGAGGTCCACCCCACGATCCGAGACCGCCCCCGCCGTGCTGCTGGTCACCGGGGCGCCGGTGGCGAAGCGTGCGAACCAGTGCCCGTAGACACCGGCGTCGAGGAGCGCGCCGCCGCCGGCGGCCGGGTCGAACATCCGGTCGGCCGGGTCGGGCTCGTGCGGCCAGCCGACGTCGACCGACGCGAGACGGACGTCACCGAGGACGCCGTCTGCGAGCAACCGGGCTATGACGGTCGTGCCCGGGAGGTAGCGGGTCCACATCGCCTCCATCGCGAGGACCCCGGCGGCGCGGGCGGCCTCGGCGAGGGTGCGGGTGTCCGCTGCCGAGGTGGTCATCGGCTTCTCGACGAGCACGTGCTTGCCGGCGGCGATCGCCAGGAGGGCGTGTCCGAGGTGCTGCGGGTGCGGCGACGCGACGTAGACGACGTCGACCGTGGGGTCGGCGACGAGGGCCTCGTACGAGTCGTGCGCGTGCGCGACACCGTGCTGTGCGGCGAAGGCGGCGGCGCGTTCGGGGGAGCGGGAGCCGACGGCGACGACGCGCTGGTCCGAGTTCGCGTGCAGTGTCGCCGTGAAGTCGTTCGCGATCACGCCCGGTCCGATCACGCCCCACCGGAGCACCGGTCCGCCTCGGAGCGGTTCGACCTCGGGCTGGGGAAACGTCATCGTCATGCGTCGACGCTACAGCGGGACGCAGCTGATGGGGCCTGCCGGGCCGACTGAGCGAAGCTGGCGACGGCCTCACCGGGGCCGACCACGGGGGACGGTCGGCGAAGCCGACATCGCGGGCAGCCGACTGAGCGGAGCTGGTGAGGGTCACACCGGAACCGACCACGGGGGACGGTCGGCGAAGCCGACATCGCGGGCAGCCGACTGAGCGGAGCTGGCGACGGCCACACCGGAACCGAGGACGGGGGACGGTCGGCGAAGCCGACATCGCGGGCAGCCGACTGAGCGGAGCGAAGACGTCTGCTTCCGCGGGGATGTCACTGTGCCCCCAGGAGGATTCGAACCTCCGCCCCTGCCTCCGGAGGGCAGTGCTCTATCCCCTGAGCTATGGGGGCCCTGGGTGTCTCCAACCGTAGCAGGTCCGTGACGGTCTCCTGGACACCGTGGCGGCCCGGCCGCGTGTCGGACGGGAGGCCCGTGGCGGCCCCGCCACGCGCCTCCAGGCAGTCGGATCCTGCGGTCAGCCGGCCGGCGTGGCGGACGCGGTCGGCTGCACGACGGCCCGCACCGCGTCGATGACGGGCTGGGCACCGCCGGGTTCGGTGAAGAGCGTCGATGACGCGGTGATCCAGTACGGATCCGCGAAGGCGTCGGCGCGACCGACGCCGTCGGTGAGCGAGAAGTACCCCTCAACGCGGTAGGTGGGGACGGATCCGCCCCGTTGGTAGAGCGCGTCCTTGAGGTTCGTGAGCGACTTCTCAGGCAGGTCCGCGACGGCGACGGTGATGGTCGTCGCGGTGTCGTCGGTGGCCTTCCACTGGCAGACGCGCCCGCGCTGCTGGGCGATCCGGGCAGCCGGCGAGCCCTTCTCGGGCTCGTAGCCGCGGTCGATGGCGAACGTCGTGCCGTACACGTCGAGCGACCCGGCGGGCAGCAGGTCGCCGCACGTCTGCGTCACCCGCTTGCCGACCGGCGCGGGACTCGCGCTCGGGGCGGGGCTGCCGCCGCCCGAGCACGCCACCAGCAGGACGGACGCGGACACGGTGAGCACGGCGGCGCTGATCGCCCGGACGCGGCTGCGGGTGGTCATCCCGCCATGATGGTGCATCGACCGGGGAGGACCTGGGCATCCCGGTAGACTCGACCCTCGTGACTCCTGCCGAACTCTCCGCTGCGTACCTGTCGATCCTGACCGGGATCGTCGAGCGACGCGGCGCGTCCGACACCGTGACCGTCGAGGAGTCCCACGTGACCCTCGAGCGTCCGAAGAACCGCGCGCACGGCGACTGGGCGTCGAACGCCGCGATGCAGCTCGCGAAGCGGCTCGGCACGAACCCGCGCGAGCTCGCGACGGAGATCGCCAGCGAGCTGACCGAGCTCGACGGCGTGGCCACCGTCGACGTCGCCGGCCCCGGGTTCATCAACATCACGCTCGAGGCCGCTGCTGCGGGCGAGATCGCCCGCACGATCGTCGAGTCCGGCTCGTCCTTCGGGAACGGCGACCTCTACGACGGCGTCCGGATCAACCTCGAGTTCGTGTCCGCGAACCCGACCGGCCCGATCCACATGGGCGGCGTGCGCTGGGCCGCGGTGGGCGACAGCCTCGCCCGGGTGTTCCAGGCGCAGGGTGGCCTCGTCACGCGTGAGTACTACTTCAACGACCACGGTGCGCAGATCGACCGGTTCGCGCGGTCCCTGGTGGCCTCGGCCCTCGGCGAGCCCACGCCGGAGGACGGCTACGGCGGCGCGTACATCTCGGACATCGCGGCCCGCGTCATCGCGACGTTCGAGCCCGGCACCGACGTCCGCGACATGCCCCGCGACGAAGCGCAGGAGCTGTTCCGGCGCGAAGGCGTCGAGTTCATGTTCACGGACATCAAGGCGTCGCTGCACGACTTCGGCGTCGACTTCGACGTGTACTTCCACGAGAACGCCCTGCACGAGTCGAAGGCCGTCGAGCGTGCCATCGACCGGCTCCGTTCGGCGGGCGCGATGTACGAGGCCGAGGGTGCCGAGTGGCTCCGCACGACCGACTTCGGCGACGACCGCGACCGCGTCGTCATCAAGTCCGACGGCGAACCGGCGTACATCGCGGGCGACCTGGCGTACTACCTCGACAAGCGCGAGCGCGGGTTCGAGCGGAACCTGATCATGCTCGGCGCGGACCACCACGGCTACGTCGGCCGGATGATGGCGATGTGTGCCGCGTTCGGCGACGAGCCGGGCAAGAACCTCGAGATCCTCATCGGGCAGATGGTCAATCTGCTCAAGGACGGCGAGCCGATGCGCATGTCGAAGCGCGCGGGCACGATCGTCACGATGGAGGACCTCGTCGACGCCGTGGGCGTGGACGCTGGCCGGTACTCGCTCGTCCGGTTCGCCAGCGACACCGCGATCGACATCGACCTCGACCTGCTCGTCAAGCGCACGAACGACAACCCCGTGTTCTACGTGCAGTACGCGCACGCCCGCACGCAGTCCGTGGCGCGGAACGCCGCCGCCTCCGGGGTGGATCGGTCCGCGTTCGACGCCTCGCTCCTCACGCACGAGACGGAGAGCGCCCTGCTCGGTGCCCTGGCCGAGTACCCGCGCGTGGTGCGGCAGGCGGCGGAGCTCCGCGAGCCGCACCGCATCGCCCGGTACATCGAGCAGCTCGCCGGGCTCTACCACCGCTGGTACGACGCCTGCCGTGTGACGCCGCTCGGCGACGAGACCGTGACCGACCTGCACCGAACGCGCCTGTGGCTGAACGACGCCACCGGCCAGGTCGTCCGCAACGGTCTGGGTCTGCTCGGCGTGACGGCGCCCGAGCGCATGTAGCCGCCGCGCCCGGCGCCCGACGCCCGGCGCCCGGCGCTCGGCGCTCGCTCCGCACACGCGTAGCCGCCGCGCCCGGCGCTCGCACACTCCGCACAACCGAAGTCACCCCGAACCGACGCGATCCCCGGTTCGGGGTGACTTTGGTTGTGCGCCGCACCGAACGGGCCGGCGTAACGACCAGCCCGCCGACGCGACCACCGGGCCGACGCACCGACCGGGCCGTAGCCGCGGCCACCCGCGCGCCGCGACCCGCGAGGCGGGCGTCCCACGGGCCTCCAGGCTCGCAACGAGATCACCCTGGCAAGGTGGGACGCATGTCCGCCGCCACCCCGACCCCTCGCACACGCCGCCGCTGGCCCGTCGTCCTCGTCGCCGTCGTGCTCGTCCTGGCCGCGCTCGTGGTCGTCGCCGAGTTCGTGCTCCGCGGCGTCGTCGACCGCATGATCGCCCAGCAGGTCGAGCAGTCCCTGCCGGACGGCGCCACCGGCACGGTCGAGGCGCACGCGAACGGCGTCGTCATGCCGCAGCTGATCCGGGGGAGCCTCGACGACGTGGAGATCTCCTCCGAGAAGCTCACGGTCGACGGCGTCCCGCTCGCCGCCGACGTCACCGCGCACGACGTCCCGATCGACGGCAAGGGCGACGTGCACGACGTGGACGGCAACGTCACCCTCGCGGCGTCGAGCGTCAAGGACCTGGCGAAGTACAGCCCGCTGTTCGACCGGCTGAGCCTGGCCGACGGGGGTGTCGAGCTCTCCGGCAAGACCGCCGTGCTCGGCTACGACATCACCTACGCGGCGAAGGGCGCGGTCGTCGCCCAGGCTGACGGCACGGGCATCACGATCACCCCGAAGACCGTGCGGATCACCAACTCGGCGCTCGGCCTCAAGGTGGACTCGATCCCGGGCGTCACGAACGTGCCGGTCGAGGTGTGCACCGCCCGGTTCCTGCCGTCGCAGCTCCGCGTGCGGTCGCTCGACATCACCTCGTCCGAGGCGTCGGTGCGCGTCACGGCCGACTCGCTGCCGCTCAACGAGCAGGGGCTGCAGACCGTGGGGACCTGCGACTGAGCGGCTGGGCGCGGGCGGCCGGGCGCGTGGCCGGGTGGTGCGGCGCGTCCGGCCGGGTGCGTGGCGCGTAACGCGGCCTGGAGGCACGGCTCGGCTCGGTAGGATCGGGTCCCGTGAGCGAGAACCCCCTTGCCCCGCAGCGACTGCGGTTCCCGTCGGACCCGTCCGCGCTCGAGGCGCGCATCTGGCCGGCGTCCGCGACGCGCACCGACGACGGCGAGCTCGCCGTCGGCGGCGTCAGTGCGTCCGACCTGGTCCTGCAGTACGGCACGCCGTTGTACGTGGTCGACGAGCGTGACGTCCAGTCGCGGGCGGTCCGGGTGCGGAACGCCTTCACCGAGGCGTTCGAGCGCATCGGCACCCGGGCGCACGTCTACTACGCGGGCAAGGCGTTCCTGACGACCCACGTCGCCGCGTGGATGGCCGAGGCGGACCTCCGGCTCGACGTCTGCACCGGTGGCGAGCTCGCGGTGGCGCTGGCCGGGGGAGCCGACCCGGCGATGCTCGGCTTCCACGGCAACGACAAGTCCGACGCCGAGATCGCCCGTGCGGTCGAGGTCGGGGTCGGCACGATCGTCCTCGACAGCCACGAGGAAGTGCGGCGCGTCGCCCGTGCCGCAGCCGAGGCCGGGATCGTGCAGCGCGTGCGCATCCGGATCAACAGCGGCGTCCACGCCTCCACCCACGACTACCTCGCCACCGCGCGCGAGGACCAGAAGTTCGGCATCCCGCTCAGCGAAGCGGTGGACGCGGCCGAGGCCGTGCGTGCCGAGCCCTCGCTCGCGTTCGTCGGGCTGCACTCGCACATCGGCTCGCAGATCTTCGACGAGTCCGGCTTCCGCGAGGCTGCTCGTCGCCTGATGGACGTGCACGCGACCCTGGTGGCGTCCGGGCCGGTGCCGGAGCTCAACCTCGGCGGCGGCTGGGGCATCGACTACACCGAGGCCGACTCCGCCTTCGAGCCGGAGGACGTCGCCGACGCGCTGGCGACCATCGTGGCCGAGGCCTGCGCCGAGCGGGACATCCCGGTGCCCGAGGTCGCGGTCGAGCCGGGGCGGTACATCGTCGGTCCGCCCGGGATCACGCTGTACCGCGTGGGGACGATCAAGCCGGTGACCCTGCCGGACGACCAGACCGGCGTGCCCGGCGTCTCGGCGACCCGCACCTACGTCTCCGTCGACGGCGGCATGAGCGACAACGTCCGTCCGGCGCTCTACGGTGCCGACTACACGGCGCGGCTCGTCCGGACGTCGGACGCCCCGGCCGTGCTCACCCGCGTCGTCGGGAAGCACTGCGAGAGCGGCGACGTCGTGGTGAACGACGAGTACCTGCCGGGCGACGTGCAGCGCGGGGACCTCCTCGCCGTGGCCGCCACCGGTGCCTACTGCTGGAGCCTCGCGAGCAACTACAACCACGTCGGTCGTCCGCCGGTCGTCGCCGTCGCCGACGGTGCAGCCCGTATCCTCGTGCGTGGCGAGTCGATCGACGACCTCCTCGCCCGCGACACCGGGGTCGCGCCCGTGCCCGGCACCGGTCGGTGACCCGACCGACCGGGCTGACCCCCACCGATAGGAACACCTCCCAGATGATCGAATACCGCAACGTCCGCGTCGCGCTGCTCGGAGCCGGCTCGGTCGGTTCTCAGGTGGCCCGGCTGCTCCTCGAACACGGTGACGAGCTGGCATCGCGCGCCGGAGCGGGCCTCGAGCTCGTGGGGATCGCCGTCCGCGACGTCGACGCCGCACGTGACGTGGACCTGCCGAAGGAGCTCTTCACGACGGACGCGGAGTCGCTGATCCTCGGCGCGGACATCGTCGTCGAGCTGATCGGCGGCATCGAACCCGCGCGGACGCTCGTGCTGCAGGCGCTGCAGTCCGGCGCGGACGTCGTCACGGGCAACAAGGCACTCCTCGCCACGCACGGCCCGGAGCTCTTCGCCGCCGCTGAGCAGGTGGGCGCGCAGCTCTACTACGAGGCGGCCGTCGCCGGTGCGATCCCGATCATCCGGCCGCTGCACGACTCGCTCGCCGGGGACCGGATCGTCCGGATCATGGGCATCGTCAACGGCACCACCAACTTCATCCTCGACCTGATGGACCGAGAGGGCGCGACCTTCGAGGACGCCCTCGCCACCGCGACGGAGCTCGGGTACGCCGAAGCCGACCCGACGGCCGACATCGAGGGCTACGACGCCGCGCAGAAGGCCGCGATCCTGGCGTCGCTGGCGTTCCACACCTCGGTGCCGCTCGCCGCCGTCCACCGCGAGGGCATCACGTCCGTCACGATCGAGCAGGTCCGTGCCGCACGCAAGGCCGGCTACGTCGTGAAGATCCTCGCGACCGCCGAGCGCCTCACCGACGAGTCCGGCACCGAGGGCGTCAGCGCCCGCGTGTACCCGGCGCTCGTCCCCGAGTCGCACCCGCTGGCGAGCGTGCACGGTGCGAAGAACGCCGTGTTCGTCGAGGCAGAGGCCGCCGGCGACCTGATGTTCTACGGCGCCGGAGCCGGTGGGGTCGAGACCGCGTCCGCCGTCCTCGGCGACCTGGTGTCGGCCGCACGCCGGCACGTCATCGGCGGCCCGGGAGTCGCAGAGTCCACCCAGGCCGCGATGCCCGTCTTCCCGATCGGCACGGTCCGCACCCGCTACCAGATCACGCTGCACGTGACGGACGCCCCCGGCGTGCTGTCCACCGTCGCCGGCGTGCTCGCCAAGCACGGCGTCAGCGTCGAGACGGTGGAGCAGACCGTCGCCACCGGCGCCGACGCGACGGCCACACTGGTCATCGGCACGCACCTGGCGCGCGAGTCCGACCTGGCGAACACGGTGGTGGCGCTCCGCAACGAGGACGTCGTCGCCGAGGTCACCAGCGTCCTGCGGGTCGTCGGCGCCTGACCGACCACGGGGTCGTCGGCGCCGACGTCGTCGTACCCCACACGAACGCCCGAACGAACAAGAAGGGGAGCCTGATGGCCCACCAGTGGCAGGGAGTCCTGCGCGAGTACGCCGACCGACTCGACGTGACCGAGGCGACGCCCATCGTCACGCTCGGTGAGGGCGGCACCCCGCTCATCCCGGCGCGACGGCTGTCCGAGCGCACCGGCGCCGAGGTCTACGTCAAGTTCGAGGGCATGAACCCGACCGGTTCCTTCAAGGACCGCGGCATGACGATGGCGATCTCGAAGGCCGTCGAGCACGGGGCGAAGGCCGTGATCTGCGCCTCCACCGGCAACACGAGTGCGTCCGCCGCCGCGTACGCGACGCACGCCGGCATCACGGCCGCCGTGCTCGTGCCCGAGGGGAAGATCGCGATGGGCAAGCTCAGCCAGGCCGTCGCGCACGACGCGCAGCTGCTGCAGGTCCAGGGCAACTTCGACGACTGCCTCGACATCGCGCGTGACCTCGCCGCGAACTACCCGGTGCACCTCGTCAACTCCGTGAACAACGACCGCATCGAGGGGCAGAAGACCGCCGCGTTCGAGGTCGTCGACGTGCTCGGTGACGCGCCGGACTTCCACTTCCTGCCGGTCGGCAACGCGGGCAACTACACGGCGTACTCCCGCGGGTACCGCGAGGACGTCGCCGCCGGACGTTCGACCCGCCTGCCGCGGATGTTCGGCTTCCAGGCCGCCGGCTCCGCCCCGATCGTCCGTGGCGAGGTCGTCAAGCACCCGGACACGATCGCGTCGGCGATCCGCATCGGCAACCCGGCGTCGTGGCAGTTCGCCCTCGAGGCCCGCGACGAGACCGACGGCTACTTCGGCGCCATCACCGACGAGGCCATCCTCGCCGCGCACCGCATCCTGTCGGCCGAGGTCGGCGTCTTCGTCGAGCCCGCGTCCGCGATCGGCGTCGCCGGTCTCCTCGAGCGTGCCGACGCCGGCGTCGTGCCGAAGGGCGCGAAGGTCGTCATCACCGTGACCGGTCACGGCCTGAAGGACCCGCAGTGGGCCCTCCGCACCCAGGACGGCGGCGAGGTCACGCCGACGAGCGTGCCCGTCGACACCACGGCGATCGCCGACGTGCTCGGACTGGTCGGCGCGGCGTGAGCACCGACCGCTCGTCCGGACCGGGGGAGGGCATCACCGCCCACATCGCTGTACCGGCCGGACGGGCGGTCCGCGTGCGGGTCCCGGCGACGTCCGCCAACCTGGGTCCCGGCTTCGACTCCCTGGGGCTCGCACTCTCGCTGTACGACGAGGTCGTCGTGCGGGTGCGCCCGGAACCCGGTGCGACCGTCACGGTCGAGGGCGTCGGCTCCGGCGAGGTCGCGATGGACGACACGAACCTCGTCGTCCGGGCGATCCGCCGCGGGCTCGAGCACGCCGGTGTCCCGCAGCCCGGGCTCGAGCTGCACGCCCGGAACGCGATCCCGCACGGCCGCGGCATGGGGTCGTCCGCCGCGGCCATCGTCGCCGGCCTGATGGCGGCGCGCGGCCTGCTCGAGGGCGTGGTCGACCTCGACGCCTCGACCCTGCTGCGACTGGCGACCGAGATGGAGGGGCACCCGGACAACGTGGCCCCCGCCCTGTTCGGTGGTCTGACGATCGCGTGGATGACCGCCGAGGGGCCCGCCTACAAGCGGCTCCTGGTGCACCGCGGTGTCGCGCCGGTGGTCTTCGTGCCCACGTCGACGCTCTCGACCAAGCTCGCCCGCTCCCTGCAGCCCGCGAGCGTCCCGCACGAGGACGCCGCGTTCAACGTCTCCCGCTCGGCCCTGCTCGTCGCGGCGCTCATCCAGAGCCCGGAGCTCCTCCTGGCGGCGACTGAGGACCGACTGCACCAGGCGTACCGCGCCAGTGCCATGCCGGAGACCGACGCCCTCATCCGCCTGCTCCGCCAGCACGGTCTCGCGGCCGTCGTCTCCGGTGCCGGCCCGAGCCTCCTGGTCCTCGGCAGCGACCCCGCGCAGCGCCTGACGGCCGCGGAACTCGTGTCGCGCCACGGCGAATCCGACTGGCGGGCGCTCATGCTGGCCGTCGATCTGGGTGGTGCTACAGTGGTGCCGCACTCGGCGCTCGAAGCCGAACCCGCGTAGGCGCCAGGAATTCTCCTCGCCGCGCAGGGTCCGGTGCGCGGGGGCAATCTCTTTCTGATCACCGAATCCCGGTCCGTCGTCTGAACGGCGGTCGATGCATACCCGTGCATCCGGGACGGTGGAAACTCTCCGCGTTCTGCGGTTCGAAAGGAAACACCGATCTTGACCAACAACGACTCCACCCAGGTGGAGATCCCCAGCGATCTGCGCGCCCTCCGTCTCCCGGAACTCCAGCGCATCGCCTCCTCGCTCGGCATCACCGGGCTCTCCAAGCTCCGCAAGGGCGACCTCATCGCCTCGATCGAGGACAAGCGTCCCGTGACGGACGAGGCACCGGCAGCCCCGGCCGCCGTCGTCCCGGCCGAGGCACCCGCCGCGGCCGCTCCGACCGAGGCCCCGGCCGCGCAGCCGACGCTGCCCGAGCCGGCCGAGGCCGCCTCCGCGACCGAGGCCCCGGCCGAGCAGCCCGCGTCCTCGCGTGCCCGTCGCTCGCGCCGCGCATCCTCCGGCGGCACCGTGAACGCCGCGCCGACCTCGGCCGCCGAGCACACCAACCACGCCCACACCGGCACCGAGGACCTCCTCGCCGGGCTCGACCAGGTGCGCGCCGAGAAGGACGCCCAGGAAGCCGCGCAGACCGGCGGCCAGCGCCGCGGTCGTGGCCGCGGAGCCCAGACCGAGCAGGGCCAGCAGGACCAGAACCGTCAGCAGTCGCAGAACGGCCAGCAGGCCGAGCAGGCGCAGGGCGCCCGCGACGAGCAGTCGGCAGCGTCGGACGACGACGCACGCGACGCCGACGACGCGCAGGACGGCCAGAACGGCTCCGGCCAGGACCAGTCCGACGCCGACCAGCAGGGCGAGGGCGGTTCGCGTCGCGGCCGTCGCAGCCGTGGCCGTGGTCGCGGTCGTGGGCAGAACGCCGACGGCGAGCAGAACGACCAGAACGGTTCCGCCGACCAGAAGCAGGACCAGAAGCAGGGCCAGCAGCAGAACGGCCAGCAGAACGGTCAGCAGAACGGCGGCCAGCAGAACGGCGGCCAGAAGAACCAGCAGGGCCAGCAGCAGAACGGCCAGCAGGACGACAAGAACGACCAGAAGCAGAACGGCCAGCAGAAGCAGGGCCAGAAGCAGACGCAGGCCCAGCAGCAGCAGGCCCAGGCCCAGCAGCACGCCGCCGACGAGGCCGAGAACGGCCGGAGCCGGCGCCAGCGTGACCGCAAGCGCGGCCGCGGCGGCCAGAACGACGAGTTCGAGCCGGAGATCACCGAGGACGACGTCCTCATCCCGATCGCGGGCATCCTCGACGTCCTCGACAACTACGCCTTCGTGCGCACCACCGGTTACCTGCCGGGACCGAACGACGTGTACGTGTCCCTCGGCCAGGTGAAGAAGTACCACCTGCGCAAGGGCGACGCCGTCGTCGGTGCGATCAAGCAGCCGCGGGACAACGAGCAGCAGAGCCGCCAGAAGTACAACGCGCTCGTGAAGGTCGACTCCGTCAACGGGCAGACCGCTGACGAGGCCGCCGCCCGCGTCGACTTCCAGGACCTCACGCCGCTGTACCCGAACGAGCGTCTCCGCCTCGAGACCGAGCCGGGCAAGCTGTCCACGCGGATCATCGACCTCGTGTCGCCGATCGGCAAGGGCCAGCGCGGTCTCATCGTCTCCCCGCCGAAGGCCGGCAAGACCGTCGTGCTCCAGGCCATCGCCAACGCGATCGCCAAGAACAACCCCGAGGCGCACCTGATGGTCGTCCTCGTCGACGAGCGGCCCGAAGAGGTCACCGACATGCAGCGCACGGTGAAGGGCGAGGTCATCGCCTCGACCTTCGACCGTCCGGCAGAGGACCACACCACGGTCGCCGAGCTGGCCATCGAGCGTGCGAAGCGCCTCGTCGAGCTCGGCCACGACGTGGTCCTGCTCCTCGACTCGATCACCCGCCTGGGTCGCGCCTACAACCTGGCGACGCCGGCCTCCGGTCGCGTGCTCTCCGGTGGCGTCGACTCGTCGGCCCTGTACCCGCCGAAGCGCTTCTTCGGCGCCGCGCGCAACATCGAGGACGGCGGCTCGCTGACCATCCTCGCCACGGCGCTCGTGGAGACCGGGTCGAAGATGGACGAGGTGATCTTCGAGGAGTTCAAGGGCACCGGCAACATGGAGCTCCGCCTCAACCGCCACCTCGCGGACAAGCGGATCTTCCCGGCCGTCGACGTCAACGCCTCCGGCACCCGTCGCGAGGAGCAGCTGCTCTCCGCGGACGAGGTGAAGATCACCTGGCGTCTGCGCCGGGCCCTCGCCGGGCTCGACCCGCAGCAGGCCCTCGAGATCGTCCTGCGGAATCTCAAGGAGACGCAGTCGAACGTCGAGTTCCTGGTGCAGGTGCAGAAGTCGGTCCCGACCACTGGTGGCCACCACAACGGTCACCAGGAGTAACGCGTGTTCGAGTCGGTGGCAGGGCTGCTGGCGGAACACGAGGACCTGACGCAGCAGCTGTCGGACCCCGCGCTCCACGCCGATGCGGCCCGGGCGAAGAAGGTGAACCGGCGGTACGCCGAGCTCAACCAGATCAAGTCCGCGTACGAGGCCTGGAAGGCGGCGGGGGACGACCTCGCCGCCGCCCAGGAGCTCGCCCGTGAGGACGAGGCGTTCGCGGACGAGGTCCCGGCGCTCGAGGAGCAGCTGTCGGAGCGCCAGGAGCGTCTCCGCCGGCTGCTCATCCCGCGCGACCCGGACGACGGGCGCGACGTGATCATGGAGATCAAGGGCGGTGAGGGCGGCGAGGAGTCGGCGCTCTTCGCGGCCGACCTCCTGCGCATGTACTCGCACTACGCCGAGTCCAAGGGCTGGAAGATCGAGATGCTCGAGCGGACCGAGTCCGACCTCGGCGGCTACAAGGACGTCCAGGTCGCGATCAAGTCGAACACGACCGACCCGTCCCAGGGCGTGTGGGCGCACCTCAAGTACGAGGGCGGCGTGCACCGCGTGCAGCGTGTGCCGGCGACCGAGTCGCAGGGGCGCATCCACACCTCCACCACGGGCGTGCTGGTGTTCCCCGAGGTCGACGAGCCCGAAGAGGTCCAGATCAACCAGAACGACCTGAAGATCGACGTGTACCGGTCCTCCGGTCCCGGCGGTCAGTCGGTCAACACCACGGACTCCGCGGTCCGCATCACGCACCTGCCCACGGGCATCACGGTCGCGATGCAGAACGAGAAGTCGCAGCTGCAGAACAGGGAGGCGGGCATGCGCGTGCTACGCGCCCGCATCCTCGCGAAGCAGCAGGAGGAGCTCGACGCCATCGCCTCGGACGCGCGCAAGTCGCAGATCCGCGGCATGGACCGTTCCGAGCGCATCCGCACGTACAACTTCCCGGAGAACCGCATCGCGGACCACCGCACCGGGTACAAGGCGTACGACCTGGACCGCGTCATGAACGGTGCGCTCGAGCCCGTCATCCAGTCCGCCATCACGGCGGACGAAGAGGCACGTCTGGCCGCCATCGGCGACCAGGACGCGTGACCGACGACACGGCAGACGGCCTGGAGGCGCGGATCACCTCCGACGGGCCCGTCACGTTCGCCGCGGATCGCCTCCTGCGGGAGGCGACCGCGGCGCTCGTCGGCGCGGGCGTGCCCACCCCGCAGGTCGACGCGGAACTGCTGCTCGCGTGGGCGACCGACACTTCGCGCGGCGCCGTGCAGGCCCGCGCGATGACAGGTGGTGCGATCGCGTCGGAGCACGTCGAGCGGTTCCGGCACGCCGTCGCCCGGCGCGTCACCCGCGAGCCGCTGCAGCACATCACCGGCGAGGCGTACTTCCGGGCGCTGACCCTGGCGGTCGGCCCCGGCGTGTTCGTGCCGCGGCCCGAGACCGAGGGCGTCGTGCAGTTCGGCATCGACGCACTCCGCGCGGTCCCGGTCTCGGAGCCGATCGCGGTCGACCTCGGCTCCGGCAGCGGCGCCATCGCGATCGCCATGGACACCGAGGTGCCGAACGCCGTGGTGTACGCCGTCGAGCGGTCGCCCGAGGCGCTCCCGTGGACCCGGCGCAACATCGACGCCCACGGCGGGACGGTCCGGCTCGTCGAGGGGGACCTCGCGGACGCGCTGTCCGAGCTCGACGGCACGGTGTCCGTCGTCGTGTCGAACCCGCCGTACGTGCCCGACGACGCCGTGCCGATCGACCCCGAGGTCCGTGACCACGATCCCGCGATGGCGCTCTACGGCGGACCGGACGGGCTCGACGCCGTGCGTGCGCTGGCCGAGACCGCGTGGCGCCTGCTCGTGCCCGGGGGAGTGCTCGTCATCGAGCACGCCGAACCGCAGGGCGCCGGCGTCCGCGACGTGCTCGCACGCCGGGGGTTCCGTTCCCCGGAGACGCACCGCGACCTGACCGGACGCGACCGCACGACCACCGCGACCCGGTAGAGCGCGCCGAGCCGCGCCTCCAGGCCGTCCGACCGGTCTACGCGACCGGGGTCGCCGTGCGTTCCTGCGCCGCGACGAACGCGCGCACCTCGTCGCGGAGGTCGGTGTCGCGCTCGACGAGGACGCCGTGGATGCCGACGCTCCGGGCGCCCGCGATGTTCTCCGGCATGTCGTCGGCGAAGAAGGTGCGCTCGGCGGGGACGCCGTGGTGCTCGAGGGCACGGCGGAAGACCTCGGGCTCGGGCTTCCGTGCGCCGAAGTTGCTCGACGTGTCGAGGTGCTCTCCGAACAGCGGCGGCAGCGACGGCGCCCAGCGGTGGATCCACCGGCCGGCCAGCGGACCGTTGTTCGTGAGGAGCGCGACCCGGCCGTGCTCGCCGGCGATCCGCACCGCCTCGATGCGCTCCGGCAGCTCGGTCATCGCGGAGCCGCGGATCCGCGCCCACTCGGCTTCCGGGACGTCGCAGCCCATCGCGCGCTCGAACGCCGCGAGGTACTCGTCCCCGTCGGCGAACCCGCCGGCCTCGGCGCGCTGCTCGTTGCCGCAGTCCCACCAGCGCCGGCGGAGCTCCTGGAACTCGTGTCCGGTGAACTCGGAGAGTGCGGCCATCCGCACCTTCCAGTCGTACCGGACCAGGACGTCGTCCATGTCGAAGAGGAACAGGAGCGGGGGCGCGGAGGTCTCGTTCACGATGTCCACCATTGTGTCGCACTATCATCGTCGAGTCATGGCATCCCGATACGACTGCACCGACTCCGACGGGCTCCTGACCGGGATGCGGCTCGCACGTGCCGCACTCGGACGCGGAGAGCTCGTCGTCGTCCCCACCGACACCGTCTACGGCGTGGCCGCGGACGCCTTCAGCGCGGCCGCCGTCCAGCGCCTCCTCGACGCGAAGGGCCGCACCCGCCAGTCGCCGCCGCCGGTCCTCATCCCGGGGCCGCCGACGCTCGAGGCGCTGGCCAGCGACATCCCGCAGCAGGTGCGGGACCTCGTCGACGAGTTCTGGCCGGGCGGTCTGACCGTCATCCTCCGTGCCCAGCCGTCCCTCGACTGGGACCTCGGCGAGACGCGGGGCACGGTCGCCCTGCGGATGCCGGACTCCCGGATCGCGCTCGAACTGCTGCAGGAGGTGGGGCCGCTCGCGGTGTCCTCCGCGAACTCGACCGGCGACCCGGCCGCGATGGACGTCGACCAGGCCGAGGCGATGCTCGGCGACAGCGTGGCGGTGTACCTCGACGGCGGACCGCTCGAGGTGCACGAGGGCTTCGCCGCCTCGACCGGCTCCACGATCGTCGACGCGACCGGGCTCACCGACGGTGGGAAGCTCCGCATCGTCCGGCACGGCGTGATCTCCGACGACGAGATCACCAGGGTCGTCGGAGCCGACCTCGTCGGATGAAGTACTACCTGCTCGCGGGGGCCATCGCGGCGGTCGTGAGCTTCAGCATGAGCTGGATCGTGTGGAAGCTCGGGCTGAAGTACAAGTGGTACCCGAAGGTCCGCGAGCGGGACGTGCACCGCACCCCGACCCCGCGGCTCGGCGGCATCGCGATGTACATCGGCGTGATCGTCTCCCTGCTGGCCGCCTGGTTCCTGTTCCCGTCCATCGCGGGGACCGACTACTTCCGGCTCGTGTTCTCCGAGCCGAACCGCGTCCTGGCGGTCCTCGCCGGTGCGACGATCATCGTCGTCCTCGGTGTCGCGGACGACATCTGGGACCTCGACTGGATGACGAAGCTGGCGGGGCAGATCATCGCCGCCGGCATCCTGGCGTGGCAGGGCGTGGCGATCGTGTCGCTGCCGATCGGCAACACGCTCGGCGTCGGCTCGTCGTACATGAGCCTGATCTTCACCGTGCTGGCGGTGGTGCTCGTGATGAACGCGGTGAACTTCATCGACGGTCTGGACGGGCTCGTGGCGGGCGTCGCGATCATCGCCGGCGGGGTGTTCTTCCTCTACACGTTCTTCATCAACCGCGTGGTCGTGCAGACGGAGTTCTTCTTCAACCTGCCGTCCCTGCTCACCGCCGTGCTCGTCGGGGCGTGTTCCGGGTTCCTCATCCTCAACTGGCACCCGGCGAAGCTCTTCATGGGCGACGCCGGAGCCCTGCTGGTCGGCTTCCTGATGGCGACGAGCGCGGTGTCGGTCACGGGCAACATCGACCCCGCCGCGGTGCAGACACGTCAGGCGCTGCTGCCGGCGTTCATCCCGATCCTGCTGCCGTTCGCGATCCTGATCGTGCCGATCCTCGACTTCGGCCTCGCGGTCACCCGGCGCCTGAGCGCGGGGAAGTCGCCGTTCTCGGCCGACCGGAAGCACCTGCACCACCGCCTGCTCGACATGGGACACTCGCACTTCCACGCCGTGCTCGTCTTCTACGCGTGGACCGCCACGGTGGCCTTCGGCTGCCTGCTGTTCCTCTTCGTGGACTGGTACTGGGTCGTCGTGTTCGTCGCCGTCGGGTTCACCGCGTGCGCGATCGCGACGTTCGCACCGCTCGGGCGGAAACGCGCCGAGTTCGCCGCGCAGACCGCGACCCGCTCGACCACCGTGGTGGACGCGAGCCTCGACCCGCTCGACCGGGCCGCGGCGTCCCGTGACCGTCCGGTCACCGGGCCGTCCCGCACCGCGAAGCAGCGCCCCGCCAGCACCGACCGCTCGACCTCTGGAGACCCCTCGTGACCGCACCCAACGGCCTCGACCACGTCCGCCCGCTCTTCCGCCGGATCCTCGTCCAGGGGGCCGTCCTCGCGCTCGGCCTGGCCGTCGTCGGGGGAGTGGTCGGCTTCCTCGTGGCCGGCGGCCCGGGA
Organism: Curtobacterium sp. UNCCL20; assembly: GCF_900101675.1. GTDB lineage: Bacteria > Actinomycetota > Actinomycetes > Actinomycetales > Microbacteriaceae > Curtobacterium. The sequence continues at coordinate 235,387 of NZ_FNKG01000003.1, forward strand.
CTCGCCGGCGGACTGATCGGCGCGGTGATGAGCGTCGTGTTCTGCGGCCTCACCGCGGTGAGCGTGCTCCTGGCGATCCGGTTCTCGCGGGGCCAGATGATCTCCGGTGCCTTCTTCGGCACGATCATGGGGATGTTCCTCGTGAAGTTCATCGTGTTCATCGTCGTGCTGGTCCTGCTGAAGGACCGCGACTGGGTGAACACGCCGGTGCTCGCGATCGCGATCATCGCCGGTGTGATCGGCTCCCTGGTCATCGACGTGGCCGTCGTCGCCAAGGGCCGCGTGCCGATCGACGTCCCCCTGCCAGGCTCTGCGGATCCTGAGAAGGACGACCCACGCGGCTGAGAGCCCGGGAAGGCTCTCACACCTGATAGGGTTTGTTGCGTCCGCGTCCGGAGCCCCGCTCGGTCGTGACAGCCTCCACACAGTCCACCATCGCGTGCCATGACGTGCGCGCGCCGACACAGGAGACAGCGCTGCTATCCCACGCTCTTCCCCTGTCCCTCACCGCTGCGGCCAACACCGTTGCGGCGGGGAGCAGTAAGGCCGCCGAGTTCCATGGTCCGTCGATCAACGAGTTCTTCCCGGATGCGATCTTCTTCGCCGGGACGCCGTTCGAGATCGACCGACTCGTCATCATCCGCTTCATCGCGGTCGCAGTGCTCCTGGTGTTCGCCTTCGTGGGGACCCGGTCGCTCAAGCTGGTCCCGAGCCGGGGTCAGGCGTTCATCGAGTACGGCTTCGACGTCGTGCGCCGCAACGCCTTCGACAACCTCGGCGAGAAGGACGGCAAGCGGTTCCTCCCGCTGCTGTCGACGATCTTCTTCGGCGTACTGTTCATGAACCTGACGGGTCTCATCCCGTTCCTGAACCTGCAGGGCACGAGCCGTATCGCGATGCCGATGCTGCTGGCCCTGATCGCGTACTTCGCGTTCATCTACGCCGGCGTCCGCAAGCACCCGGGCACGTTCTTCCGCAACGCCCTCTTCCCGCCCGGGGTGCCGTGGTACCTCTACATCATCGTGACGCCGATCGAGTTCGTGTCGACGTTCGTGCTCCGTCCGGTCACCCTGACGCTCCGACTCCTGATGAACATGGTCGTCGGGCACCTGCTGCTCGTCCTGTTCTTCTCGGCAACGTGGTTCTTCTTCGTCGAGTCGCACAGCCTGTTCTCGGTGTTCGGCGTCGGGACCCTTGCCTTCGGCATCGCCTTCAGCTTCTTCGAGATCCTCGTCGCACTGCTCCAGGCGTACGTCTTCATGCTCCTCACCGCCGTCTACATCCAGCTGGCGCTGGCCGACGAGCACTGATTCCTCACTGACCCCCTACGGGGCCGGCATCCGTCGGGCCCGCACCTCGAAAGGAAAACACGTGGACGCAACGACCGTTCTCGCGGCAATCAACGGCAACATCGCGACGGTTGGCTACGGCCTCGCAGCGATCGGCCCGGCCATCGGCGTCGGCATCGTCGTCGGCAAGACGATCGAGTCCGTCGCCCGCCAGCCCGAGCTCCAGGGCCGACTGACGACCCTCATGTACATCGGTATCGCCTTCACCGAGGCCCTGGCCTTCATCGGTATCGCGACGTACTACATCTTCGCGTAAGGCTCCTTGATGCAGACCGCACTCATCCTCGCGGCGGAAACAGCGCACAACCCGCTGATCCCCGAGTGGTACGACATCATCTGGTCGGCGGTGGCCTTCGTCATCATCTTCCTGGTGTTCTGGCGTGTCGTCACGCCGCGCATCACGAAGATGCTCGATGAGCGCACCGAGGCCATCGAGGGTGGCATCAAGAAGGCGGAAGCCGCTCAGGAGCAGGCCGCCGCCGCACTCGACGAGTACAACAAGCAGCTCGCCGACGCGCGTGCCGAAGCGTCTCGCATCCGCGAGCAGGCTCGGGCCGACGCCACGGCGATCGGCAACGAGGTGCGCGAGCAGGCCTCGGCCGACGCTGCGCGCATCACGGCCAACGCCCAGGCGCAGATCGAGGCGGAGCGCCAGAGCGCGCTCCAGTCGCTCCGCTCCGAGGTCGGCTCGCTCGCGCTCGACCTCGCGTCGGGTGTCATCGGTGAGTCCCTCAAGGATGACGCCAAGGCCACTGCGGTCGTCGACCGCTTCCTCGCCGACCTCGAGTCGTCGCAGGACGCGCAGGCGTCGCAGGCAGAGACGGAGCGCTGAGCATGCGCAGCGCCACCAGAGAAGCACTGTCGTCCACGAGGGCGGTGCTCGCCGATCTCGGCGGCAGCGCCGACCTGGCGACCGGTGCTGAGATCCTCGCCTCCGGGCGTGTGATCGCCGGTGCGTCGCAGCTGCTCGGGCTCCTCGCGGACCCCACCGCGGACACCGTCGGCAAGAAGGTCCTCATCGACCGCGTCTTCGCCGGACAGTCCACGGCAACGCGGGCGGTCCTGACCGCGGTCGCCGGCTCGCGCTGGTCGTCGCACCAGGACCTGCTGGCCGGCATCGAGGACGCGGGCGTCCGCGCCGTCGCGGCCACGGCCGAACCGGGCACGCCGATCGAGGCCGAGTTGTTCGCCTTCGAGACCGCCGTCCGCTCGGACGCTGGTCTCGAGCTGGCGCTCGGCACGAAGCTCGGCAGCCCGGCAGAGAAGAGCGCGCTCGTTGAGCGTCTCATCGGTGCCAAGGCCTCGGTGCAGACCGTGACGATCCTGTCGGCCCTGGTCCAGCAGCCCCGCGGCCGCCGGATCGGTGAGCTCGTCCGCGACGCCTCGCGCATCGTGGCCGACCAGTCCGACAAGCTCGTGGCGACCGTCATCACCGCGACCGAGCTCTCGGCAGCGCAGGCGGCCCGTGTCGCACGCGGTCTGTCGGAGCGGTACGGCAAGGACATCACCGTCAACCACGTCGTCGACCCCGCGGTCGTCGGCGGGGTCCGGGTGCAGGTCGGCGGCGACGTCATCGACGGCACCGTCTCCACGCGCCTCGCCGACCTCCGGCTCCAGCTCGCCGGCTGAGCGTACGGTCGTACCCGCCACCCCAAGTCCACAACGGGAACTGTCCCCACCGGGCAGCATCACCCTCTCGGAGCCGAAGGGCCCCGGAAAACCACAAGGAAAATCCCATGGCAGACATCACCATCAGCCCCGATGAGATCCGTGATGCCCTGAAGGACTTCGTCTCGAACTACGAGCCGACGAAGGCCTCCACGGCCGAGGTCGGGCACGTCATCGACGCGGGCGACGGCATCGCACACGTCGAGGGCCTCCCCGGCGTCATGGCGAACGAGCTCATCCGCTTCGAGGACGGCACGCTCGGCCTCGCGCAGAACCTCGACGAGGACGAGATCGGCGCCATCGTGCTCGGCGAGTTCGCCGGCGTCGAAGAGGGCCAGGAAGTCACCCGCACCGGCGAGGTCCTCTCGGCTCCCGTCGGCGACGCCTTCCTCGGTCGCGTCGTCGACCCCCTCGGCGCCCCGATCGACGGTCTCGGCGAGATCGCCGCAGAGGGCCGTCGTGCGCTCGAGCTCCAGGCTCCGGGCGTCATGTCCCGCAAGTCGGTGCACGAGCCGCTGCAGACCGGCATCAAGGCCATCGACGCTATGATCCCCGTCGGCCGCGGTCAGCGTCAGCTGATCATCGGCGACCGCCAGACCGGCAAGACGGCCATCGCGATCGACACGATCATCAACCAGAAGGCCAACTGGGAGTCGGGCGACGAGGACAAGCAGGTCCGCTGCATCTACGTCGCCATCGGTCAGAAGGGCTCCACGATCGCCTCCGTCAAGGGCGCGCTCGAGGACGCCGGAGCGATGGAGTACACCACCATCGTCGCCGCCCCGGCCTCCGACCCGGCCGGCTTCAAGTACCTCGCCCCGTACACCGGCTCGGCCATCGGCCAGCACTGGATGTACCAGGGCAAGCACGTCCTCATCATCTTCGATGACCTGTCGAAGCAGGCCGAGGCCTACCGTGCGGTGTCGCTCCTCCTGCGTCGTCCGCCGGGCCGCGAGGCCTACCCGGGTGACGTCTTCTACCTGCACTCCCGTCTGCTGGAGCGTTGCGCGAAGCTGTCCGACGAGCTCGGCGCCGGTTCGATGACGGGCCTCCCGATCATCGAGACGAAGGCGAACGACGTCTCGGCGTACATCCCGACCAACGTCATCTCGATCACCGACGGCCAGATCTTCCTGCAGTCGGACCTCTTCAACGCGAACCAGCGTCCCGCTGTCGACGTGGGCATCTCGGTGTCCCGCGTCGGTGGTGACGCCCAGGTGAAGTCGATCAAGAAGGTGTCCGGCACGCTGAAGCTCGAGCTCGCGCAGTACCGCTCGCTCGAGGCGTTCGCGATGTTCGCGTCCGACCTCGACCAGGCGTCGCGTCGTCAGCTGGAGCGCGGTGCGCGTCTGACCGAGCTCCTCAAGCAGCCGCAGTACTCGCCGTACCCGGTCGAGGAGCAGGTCGTCTCGATCTGGGCCGGCACGAACGGCAAGCTCGACGAGGTCCCCGTGCCCGACGTGCTGCGCTTCGAGTCCGAGCTGCTCGACCACCTGCGTCGCAACTCGGACGTGCTGAACACGCTGCGTGAGACGAACCAGCTCAGCGACGACACCGTCGCCGAGATGGAGAAGCAGATCGACGAGTTCTCGAAGAGCTTCCAGACGAGCGACGGCAAGACGCTCGGGTCCGAGCAGTTCGAGGCCGCCTCGGCCGACGACGTCGACCAGGAGCAGATCGTCAAGGGTCGTCGCTAGATGGCAGCACAGGTCCGGGTCTACCGGCAGCGAATCCGCTCCGCGACGACCACGAAGAAGGTCACCCGCGCGATGGAGCTGATCTCGGCGTCGCGCATCCAGAAGGCACAGGCGCGCATGGCCGCGTCGGGTCCGTACTCGCGGGCCGTGACGCGTGCGGTGTCGGCCGTGGCGACGTTCTCGAACGTCGACCACGTGCTGACCACCGAGCCGGAGTCGTCGACGCGTGCGGCCGTGGTGCTGTTCACCTCGGACCGTGGCCTGAACGGCGCGTTCAGCACGAACGTCCTCAAGCAGGGCGAGGAGCTCGCCTCCCTGCTCCGCAGCGAGGGCAAGGACGTGGTGTTCTACCTGGTCGGACGCAAGTCCGTCGGGTACTTCGCGTTCCGTGAGCGTGCGTCGGAGCAGCAGTGGGTCGGCAACACCGACCTGCCGGAGTTCTCGACGGCGAAGGAGATCGGCGACGCGGTCGTGTCGAAGTTCCTCCAGGACACGGCCGAGGGCGGCGTGGACGAGATCCACATCGTCTTCAACCGGTTCCTCAGCCTCGCCACGCAGGAGCCGCAGGTCGTCCGTCTGCTCCCGCTCGAGGTCGTCGACGGGGTCGAGGCTCCGTCGAACGACGAGCCGCTCCCGCTCTACGAGTTCGAGCCGGACGCCGACGCGGTGCTCGACGCACTGCTCCCGGTCTACATCGAGAGCCGCATCTTCAACGCCATGCTCCAGTCGGCTGCTTCCGAGCACGCCGCCCGGCAGAAGGCCATGAAGGCGGCCAGCGACAACGCCGATTCGCTCATCCGCGACTTCACGCGTCTCGCGAACAACGCTCGACAGGCCGAGATCACCCAGCAGATCTCCGAGATCGTCGGCGGCGCCGACGCCCTCTCGTCGAAGAAGAAGTAGTCGTCCGCGCAGCTCGCGGACAGAATCCCTCAGGAAGGCACCAGCCATGACCGACACCGCCACCACCGCGGTCGAGACGTCGTCGGCGCCCGGTGTCGGCCGGATCGCCCGTGTCACGGGCCCCGTGGTCGACATCGAGTTCCCGCACGACGCCATCCCCGAGATGTACAACCTCCTGTTCACGACGATCACCATCGGTGACTCGTCGCAGGAGATCGGTCTCGAGGTGGCGCAGCACCTCGGCGACGACCTCGTCCGCGCCATCTCCCTGAAGCCGACCGACGGTCTGGTCCGTGGCCAGGAGGTCCGTGACTCGGGCGCTCCGATCTCGGTCCCCGTCGGCGACGTCACCAAGGGCAAGGTCTTCGACGTGCTGGGCAACGTGCTCAACACCGACGAGAAGCTCGAGATCACCGAGCGCTGGCCGATCCACCGCAAGGCCCCGGCCTTCGACCAGCTCGAGTCCAAGACCTCCATGTTCGAGACCGGCATCAAGTCGATCGACCTCCTCACGCCGTACGTGCAGGGTGGCAAGATCGGCCTCTTCGGTGGTGCGGGCGTCGGCAAGACGGTCCTCATCCAGGAGATGATCCAGCGCGTCGCGCAGGACCACGGTGGTGTCTCGGTGTTCGCCGGTGTCGGCGAGCGCACCCGTGAGGGCAACGACCTCATCGGCGAGATGGAAGAGGCGGGTGTCTTCGACAAGACGGCCCTCGTGTTCGGCCAGATGGACGAGCCGCCGGGAACGCGTCTCCGCGTGGCCCTGTCGGCGCTGACGATGGCGGAGTACTTCCGCGATGTCCAGAAGCAGGACGTGCTCCTCTTCATCGACAACATCTTCCGCTTCACGCAGGCCGGCTCCGAGGTCTCCACGCTGCTCGGTCGCATGCCGTCCGCGGTGGGCTACCAGCCGAACCTCGCCGACGAGATGGGTGTGCTCCAGGAGCGCATCACCTCGACGCGTGGTCACTCGATCACCTCGCTGCAGGCGATCTACGTGCCGGCTGACGACTACACCGACCCGGCGCCCGCGACCACGTTCGCGCACCTCGACGCCACCACCGAGCTCTCGCGTGAGATCGCGTCGCAGGGTCTCTACCCGGCGATCGACCCGCTGACCTCGACCTCGCGGATCATGGACCCCCGGTACCTGGGTGCTGACCACTACGAGACGGCGACGCGCGTCAAGCAGATCCTCCAGAAGAACAAGGAACTGCAGGAGATCATCGCCATCCTCGGTGTCGACGAGCTCTCCGAAGAGGACAAGATCACGGTCGAGCGCGCTCGTCGTATCCAGCAGTTCCTCTCGCAGAACACGTACATGGCGAAGAAGTTCACGGGCGTCGAGGGTTCGACCGTCCCGCTGAAGGACACCATCGAGTCCTTCCGCGCCATCGCCGACGGCGAGTTCGACCACGTGGCCGTGCAGGCCTTCTTCAACGTCGGTGGCATCAACGACGTCGAAGAGAAGTGGGCGCAGATCCAGAAGGAGAACCGCTGACATGGCGGCACTCACCGTGAGCGTCGTCTCGGCCGACCGCGAGGTCTGGTCGGGCGAGGCCACCATGGTCGTCGCTCGCACGACAGAGGGCCAGATCGGCATCCTCGCGGGACACGAGCCGCTGCTCGCGACCCTCGCGCAGGGGCAGGTCCGCATCACCCGAGCCGACGGCTCGACGGTGGCGGCGGACGCCGAGGACGGCTTCCTGTCGGTCGAGCACGACACGGTCACGATTGTGGCGCGGCAGGCCGCGCTGGCGTCCTGACCGGACTGACCGTCCTCCTCCCGCCTTCGGAGACGAAGCGGGAGGGTGGGGACACGGAGCGCACGCTCGACCTGCGTGCGCTGTCGTTCCCGGAACTGGCCGACGAGCGGGCCGCGGTGATCACCGCGGCCCGCTCCGTCAGTTCCGAGGAGTCCACCGCTCGGACGGCTCTGAAGCTCGGTCCGAAGTCGATCGCCGAGCGGTTCCGCAACCTCTCGCTCGAGACCTCGGGCACGATGGCGGCGATCGACCGCTACACGGGCGTGCTCTACGATCCGCTGGGCGCTCCCGACGCGGACGCCGCGACGCGCACCTGGTGGTTCGAGCACGTCGTCGTGCAGTCCGCGATGTTCGGACCGATCGGCGGTGGTGACCCGGTGCCGGCGTACCGGTTGTCGCACGACTCGCGGCTCGGTTCCCTCCGGCTCGCGGCACACTGGCCCGCTCCGTCCTCGCGGGTCCTCGGGGAGCGCGTCGCGGGTGGCCTGGTGCTGGACCTCCGGTCGGAGGGGTACCGGCAGCTCGGACCCGTGCCCGGCGCGGTGGTGCCGCGGGTCGTGAGCGTCGACGGCAGTGGTCGCCGCAAGGCGCTCAACCACTGGAACAAGACGGCGAAGGGTCGCCTCGTTGGACTGCTCGCGCGCACCGGCGCGGAGGTCTCGACGGTGGGGGAGCTGCTGTCCTGGGCGACCGCCAACGACGTGCGCTTCGAGGCGCACGACGACGGGTGGGACCTCGTGGCTGAGAGCCTGGAGCCGGTCGCCGCCTGACCGGCGGTCCCGTTTCCTCCTCCACAGGGGCGGGCTGCTGGCGCGCGGTCCACAGATGGCCGGTCGACGGCGGCCTGGAGGCCCGTGGTGCGTTTCGCTGGCGTGCATGATCCCCGTCACGACACGAACCCACCCCGCTGCCGGAGTCCGGTACCCGCGCGAGATCGCGGCCGCGATCACCCTCCCCGCCGCGTGCGCCGCGCTCGTCGCTCCCGGTGCCGACCCGCTTCCGCGCGCCGGTGCCGTCGCCGTGCTGACCGCGTGCGGCGCACTCGCCCCGCGGTTCACGCTGATCGCGTTCCTGGCCGATCCCGACCACCCCGATCCGCGGGCGCTGACAGCGTTCGACCCGTTCCACGACCCGACGCCGCCCGCGCTGTCCGGCGCCGGTCCGGCGCCCGACCGTCCTCGGCTCCGCATCGCCGGTGACCGCCTCGCCGGCGCCTGGCAGTGGTGGCGTACCGAGGACCCGTCCGCCGACACCGCCACCGGGGCAGCGGGTGCCCTCGCGATGGCGTCGTGGTGCGCCTGGGCGCTCGGATCGGCGGCGCGAGCTCAGACCCGCGCGCAGTACGCGCTCGAGACCCGGTCCGACGACCCGCTCGCCGGGCTCGTGCTCCGTTCCGTCCGCGCGGGCAGCGCACCCTCGTGGGAGCGTCGATGACGACCGGCGGACCGGATCGTCTACGGTGGTGTCGACCACGCTTGGAGGACTCGAGTGCGCGATGACGACATCGACGACACCGTCGTCCGTCGACCTCGTGCGTCGCTGTCCGGCGATCGCGTGAGCGACGCGCTCGACGACACCGTGATCCGTCCGGTACCGACATCGCCCGAGCAGGTGGACGGTCCGGATACCGACGACACGGTGGTCGCTCGGACCGTCCCGCCCCGTCCAGAAGGCGACTCGCTGGACGACACGGTGGTGCGGCCCGTGAACCCGGCCACGGAGCGACCGGGCACGGTCGTCGGAGCCGAGCCGGGCCTCCCGTCCGTCCCGTCGGTACCCATGACCCGGGTGCCCACGACCCGGGTCCCGTCCATCCGGATCGGCGAGCGGGTGCTGCGGCTGGACCGTCCCGTCATCATCGGCCGGCGCCCCGCACTGCCGCGGATCCTGCGGGGTCCCGTCCCGGAACTCGTGACCGTGCCCTCCGGCAGCGGCCAGGTCTCCTCGTCACACCTGCTGGTGCACGCCGAGGGCGAAGCCGCGGTCGTCGACGACCTCCGGTCCACCAACGGTACGGTCGTCCGTCCACCCGGCGCGGCCCCGTTCCGGATGCCCGCAGGTGCCTCCAACGTCGTGCTGACGGGTACGGTTGTCGAGATCGGTGACGGCAACGTCATCGAGGTCCTCTCGCCGCACCTCCGGGTCGCACCGGCGACGGAGGACCTCCCGCCACTTCCCCCGTGGCCCACCGAACCACCCACCGGCACGCCCCGAACCCCCAGAGAGCGATCCTGAAACGTGACCGAACTCGGCCGAGCAGCGACTGCGCACGCCATCGACGTCCCCGGTGCCGACGGCACCAACCTGACGCTGTCGTGGGGAGCGGCGACCGACGTGGGTCGGCGCCGTGACCACAACGAGGACAGCTACATCGTCGCGGCGCCGTTCTTCGTCGTCGCGGACGGCATGGGCGGCCACCTCGCGGGCGACCGTGCGAGCGACGCCGTGGTGCGGCGGCTCGAGCAGGCGACGGAGAGTCCGTTCACGACCCGACAGGCGATCCAGCGTGCGCTCCTCCTCGCGACCGCCGACATCGAGCGTGCGGCCGGTGGCAACGCGATCGGTGCCGGCACCACGGTGACCGGCATCGCGCTCGTCGCGGCGCAGGGACAGCCGGCAGCGCTCGTCTTCAACGTGGGGGACTCACGCACCTACCGGATCGAGGACGGGGTGCTCCGCCGGGTCACGGTGGACCACTCGGTCGTGCAGGAGATGGTCGACGCCGGTCTCCTCCGTGCCGAGGACGCCGAACGACACCCGGACAGCAACGTCATCACGCGGGCCGTCGGTTTCGGCGAACCCCCGGAGCCGGACTGGTGGACGCTGCCCCTCCGCGCGGGAGACCGGTACATCGTCTGCTCCGACGGACTGACCAAGGAACTCGGCGACGCCGGCATCGGTCGGATCGCCGCCCGGGTGCCGGGCGCACAGGACCTCGCCGAGCGGCTCGTCGGCGACGCGGTCGTCGCCGGTGGCCGGGACAACGTGACGGTGGTCGTCCTGCAGGTCGACGAGGCACCGGACGACGGGGACGTGGAAGACACGCTCCCGCGCCACTGACTGTCCCCCGAACTGGGGGACCCCTGACCCTCCGCGTGCATCGGTGTGCGGAATGTCGGTCGCACACGGTTCGTACAATGGCAGGGCCGTGACGAGAGAGCTGGCCGCTCGGCCGGGAAGGGGAAGACGATGGCGCGACGCCTGCCGTCCGACCCGCCGGTGATCGGCGGGTTCAGCCCCGTGCACGTGCTCGGCTCGGGTGGCTTCGCCGACGTCTTCCTGTACGAGCAGGACATGCCCCGACGGCAGGTCGCCGTGAAGGTGCTCCTCGACGAAGTCGTCGACGACCGCGTCCGGCAGATGTTCCAGGCCGAGGCGAACCTGATGGCACGCCTCAGCACCCACCCCTCCATCCTCACCGTGTTCCAGGCGAGCGTTGCGTCGGACGGCCGGCCGTACCTCGTGATGGAACTCTGCTCGTCGTCACTCAGCGAGCGGTACCGGCGCGAACCGATCCCGGTGTCCGAGGTGCTGTCGGTCGGCATCCGGATCGGGTCGGCGCTCGAGACAGCGCACCGCGAAGGCGTCCTCCACCGCGACATCAAGCCGTCGAACATCCTGCTGACGGCGTACGGCAACCCGGTGCTGTCGGACTTCGGGATCGCGGCGACCATCGGCGGGTCCGACCCGGACGAGCCCGTCGGCATGTCGATCCCGTGGTCCGCGCCGGAGGTCCTCATCGACGAGTCCCGCGGCACCATCCAGTCCGAGGTCTACTCGCTGGCGGCCACCGTCTACTCGCTCCTCGCCGGTCGCAGTCCGTTCGAGATCCGTGGTGGGAAGAACGGCGCGGCCGACCTGATGGGACGCATCGACAAGGGCGGGGTGAAGCCGACCGGGCGCACGGACGTCCCGCCGTCGCTCGAACGCCTGCTGGCCGCGGCGATGTCGCGCGGGGTCGCCGGACGCCCGTCGACCGTGATGGAGCTCGTCCGAGGCTTCCAGCAGGTCGAGGCAGAGCTCGGCATCCCGCAGACGTCGGCGGACGTGGCGGTGGAGGCCTGGGCGGTCGCGACACCGACGCCGTCCGGCGACCGCACGATGATCCGCGAACTCCAGCCACCGTCCCGCGTGGGCGCTCGGCGGCGCACGCGGAAGGCCGTGGTCGGTGGGTCGTCGGCCGCCGGGGCCCAGAGCGTCGGGACCGTCCACCGCACCGGCTCCGTGACGCGCCAGCGCCGACGGTCCCGGTCCACGCTCGTCTGGGCGACGTCGCTGACGGTCGTCGTGGTCGCTGCCCTCGCCATCGCCACCGTGATCGTCGTCGGGCGTCTGGGAGCCGGAGCGATCCCGGTGGTGTCCGACGTCCGTGCGGAGACGACCCCGGCCTCGGTGACGTTCACCTGGCCGGACCCCGGCCTCCGGAACGGCGACACCTACGTCATCTCGTCGAACGGCGCCTCGAGCCAGCAGACGGGCACGAGCTTCGTCGTCTCCGGCGACAAGGGCGACGAGGAGTGCATCGCCGTCGCCGTGAACCGCGACGGCAAGACCGGCGTCGCGAGCGCCCAGAAGTGCGCCACGATCGGGAGCACCGGGTGATCCGGGCCCTCCTCGCGAAGCACCGCTCCGCAGCGATCACGGTGGGTGCCTCGATCGTGGTCGGCGCGGTCGTCGCGACCGCGGCCATCGCGTCGACCGGGTACCACACGCAGCGCGTCGACCTCGGTGACGGGACGGTCTGGGTGCCGTCCGCCGAGTACGGTGCCGTCGGCCGCGCGAACACCGGGGTGCTCCAGCTGAACACCGCGGTCGAGACCGCGAGCGACAGCCTGTCCGTCCTGCAGCGCGGGTCCACCGTCTACAGCGTCGACGAGACGAAGGGCACCGTCGCGAAGGTCGACGTCGCCGACGCCACCGTCGCCGACCCGGTCACCCTGCCGGCCGGGTCGCCGCAGGTGTTCTTCGCCGGGTCCACGGCCGTCATCGGCAACGGCGACACCGGCGAGGTCTGGGCGACCCCCGCCAAGGACCTCGGCGAGTTCGACGCGTCGACGAAGGCCGACCTGACGCTCGGCGCCGACGCGGTGTTCGACGCCTCGGACAGCCACGTCGCCGTGTACTCGCCGAAGACCGGCACAGCGTCGCTCGTCGCCGTGGGCAGCTCGCTGTCGGTGGCCGAGCGGTGGACGGTCAAGATGAACCGGTCCGACGACTTCCAGGTGGCGTCGTTCGGCCGGCACGTGGCCGTCCTCGACCGGACCACGGGGGAGATCTCCGTCGACGGGGACACCGTCGACCTCGGCGACCGGGTCGGGTCGTCGCCGTCGCTCCAGCGGTCGACGGACGATGCTTCCGAGGTGGTCGTCGCCGGCACGGCCGGTCTCGTCCGGGTCTCGGCCTCCGGTGCCGTCACCACGACGGCGCTCCAGGTGTCCGGTCGCGCCGCACGGCCGACCGTCGTCGGTTCCTGCACCTACGCCGCGTGGGCCGGCGGGCAGGCGATGGACAGCTGCGAGGGCAAAGGGCTGCAGCGGCTCGCCGACACGGCAGGCACGGGCGACCTGCAGATCCTGCACAACGGCGAGACCGTCGTCGCCAACGACCCGCAGAGCGGTCGCTCCTGGGCGATCGACCGGAGCGGCCAGGTCATCGACAACTGGGCCGACCTCATCAAGAAGGACGACGACCAGCAGCAGGAGCAGGTGTCCGACGACGACCCGGAGGTCGAGAAGGACCAGAAGCCGCCCGTCGCGGTCGACGACGACCTCGGCGCTCGTCCGGGACGCACCACGAGCCTCCCGGTCCTGCTCAACGACTACGACCCGAACGGCGACCCGATCGTCATCAGTGAGGTCGGCACCGTCGCCGACGCCGTCGGCGACGTGGCGATCGTCGGCGACGGCCAGCGGTTGCAGATCACGCTGTCCGCCCGTGCCACCGGGACGGTCTCGTTCCCGTACACGATCACCGACGGCAACGGCGGATCGGACACCGCGACCGTCACGGTGACGGTCCGACCGGACTCCGTGAACGACGCACCGCGGCAGGTCCGCGACACCTCCGCCGACGTCGTGCAGAACGGCCACGTCGTGACCAACGTCCTCGGCGACTGGGTCGACCCGGACGGCGACCCCGTCTACCTGAAGTCCGCGACGGCGTCCGACGGCGACCGCGTCTCCACGACGCCCGACGGCCTCCTCGACTACCGCAACGCCAGCGCACGCACCGGCGACCGTGCCGTGCAGCTCGTCGTGAGCGACGGCCGTGACGACGGCCGCGGGTCGGTCGTGGTGCACGTCGCGAAACAGGGTGCTGTTCCGCTGTACGCCGATCCGTTCCCCGTGCAGGGGTACGCCGGCAAGGCGTTCACCGTGGACCCGCTCGAGCACGTCCGAGGCGGCAACGGCACCGTGACGCTCACCAGCGTGTCCTCGGCCACCGGACTGACGGTCACCCCGAGCTACGACGCCGGCACGTTCCGCGTGCAGGGCGCGAGCGCGGGCGACCACCAGCTCGAGTACACGGTCACCGACGGCACCAAGACCTCGAGCGGCATCGTCCGGGTCACCGTCCTCGCGCCCCCGGACGCCTCGACCGCGCCGATCACCACCCCGAAGACGGTGTTCGTCAACACGCTCTCCACCAAGGACACCGACGTCACCGCGACCGACATCGACCCGGCCGGCGGCGTGCTCCTCGTGACCGCGCTGGACGGACCCGACCGGGGTTCGGGCGTGCAGGCGAGCATCCTCGACCAGCACACCGTCCGCGTCACGCTCACCGCGCCGCTCGACGGACCGGTGTCGTTCGGGTACACCGAGACGAACGGGCTGGCGTCCTCGACCGGCACCGTCACGGTCGTCGAGATCCCGAAGCCGGACCGCATCCAGCCGCCGGTCGCCCAGCCCGACACCGCGACGGTCCGCGTCGGCGACGTCGCGAACATCGACGTGCTCGACAACGACACGCAGCCCGAGGGGGAGCCCCTCACCCTGCAACCGGACCTCGTGCAGAACGTCCCGGGCGACGGCGGCCTGCTCTTCGTCTCCGGTGACCACCTCCGGTACCTGGCCCCCACCACGCCGGGCAACTACACCGCCGTCTACCGGGTCGCCGGGCCCGACGGGCAGTACGCGGACGCGACGGTGTCGATCTCGGTCCGCGAGCAGGACGCGGCGACGAACAACCCGCCCGTTCCGCAGACGGTCACCGCGCGGGTGGTCGCGGGACAGTCCGTGCGCGTGTCGATCCCGCTCAACGGCATCGACCCCGACGGCGACTCCGTGCAGCTCGTCGGCGTCGGGTCGAACCCGGACAAGGGTTCCGTCAGCGACGTCGCGGCCGACTCCTTGACCTACGAGGCCGGCGACTACTCAGCCGGCACGGACGAGTTCACGTACACCGTCGTCGACGCGCTCGGCGCCCGCGCGACCGGCACCGTCCGCGTCGGTATCGCCCCGCGCGCCGAGCAGGCGTCGAACCCCGTGGCCGAGGCGGACCACGTCACGATCCGCCCCGGAGGCTCCGTCACGGTCCGTGTCCTGCAGAACGACTCCGACCCCGAGGGCGGCCAGCTGACCGTCACGAAGGCCGAGCCGACGGCGCAGGACGTCACCGCTAAGGTCCTGCAGAAGCAGCAGATCCGCGTCACGCCACCGAAGTCCGCGAAGACCGGGGACTTCGCGGTCCTCTACACCGTCGCGAACGAGAACGGTGGGGCGAGCACCGCGTTCCTCACCGTCACCGTGGACCCGGACGCCCAGCCGCTCCGGCCCGAGGTCGACGACACCACGCTCGACCTGCAGGACATCATGCACCGGCAGAGCGTGACGGTGGACGTGCTCGACAACGTCTTCTTCGCCGAGGGCACCGCGGCCGACCTGAAGGTCGGCGTGGTCGACGGGTACGGCGACACCGCCCGTGCGACAGAGGACCAGCGCATCGTCGTCCGGCTGACCGACGACTCCCAGGTGATCCCGTTCTCGGTCGCGCGCATCGACCACCCGGACATCGTCTCGTACGGGTTCATCCACGTGCCCGGCTTCGACGACGCCCTGCCCCAGGTCAACCGGACCGCCGGCGCCATCACCGTCAAGAGCGAGGCGACCGTCAAGATCCCGCTGTCGAAGTACGTCGTCACGGCGAACGGCCAGACCGCGAAGGTCACCGACGACGGCACCGTCAAGGCGACCCACGCCAGCGGGCAGGACCTCGTCGTCGACTCCTCGACGCTGCAGTTCACCTCCTCGAAGCTCTACTACGGGAACGCGTCGATCTCGTTCGAGGTCACGGACGGGTCGAACGCGAACGGCGGCAAGGGACGCGTCGCGACGCTCGTCCTCCCCATCAAGGTTACGCCGCGCTCGAACCAGCCGCCGGCCTTCACCGGGTCGGCAGTCGACATGCAGCCGGGGGAGTCGCGCACGATCGACCTCACGAAGCTGACCGACTACCCGTACCCGAAGGACCTGCCGGAGCTCCGGTACTCGGTGATCAGCAAGCCGAACGACGGCACGACCGCGACCATCGCCGGGCAGAAGCTCACCGTGAAGGTCGCCGACAGTGCGAAGAAGAACACCACCGCGACGATCGGGATCGGCGTCGCCGACGACGCGAACGCCGGACGGTCCGGATCGATCGCCGTCGATGTCGTCGCCTCCACCCGACCACTCGTGCAACCCGGAGCGGATCGGTCCGTCACGAAGCGCGGCCAGACCACGACCATCGACGTGCTCCAGAACGACCAGCCGACGAACCCGTTCCCGGAGCAGCGCCTCCGCGTCGTGAACATCCGGGGCCTCGGCGGCGGACTGCCCGGTGGCGTGACCGTCACGCCGAGCGCCGACAAGTCGCGCCTGCAGGTCAGCGTCTCCGACCAGGCCAAGGCCACCGACACCCACCTGCAGTACCAGGTCGCCGACGCCACCGACGACCCTGACCGGTACGTGTGGGGCGACGTGACGATCTCCGTGCAGGACGTGCCGGACGCTCCCGGGGCTCCGAGCCGCACCGGTTCCTACCAGGGGGGCCAGGCCACGCTGACCTGGTCCACCCCGCAGGCGAACAACTCGCCGATCACGGGCTACCGACTGCAGGGCACCGGTGGTGTCTCGAAGGACTGCGGCACGGCCACCGTCTGCACGATCACCGGACTCGACCCCAAGTCGTCCTACCGCTTCAGCGTCATCGCGACGAACGCCGTCGGCGACTCGAAGGCCTCCGCCGAGTCCAGCGCGGTGAGCGCCGACTTCGTGCCGGCGCCGCCGAAGGGCATCACGGTGTCACCGAGCAAGAGCACGCCCAACCAGCTCGACGTCGCCTGGAACGCGGTCGACGCTCCGAACAACGGCACGGCCGTGAACAACTACGTCGTGACGATCGAGGGTTCGGGGCTGTCGACGAGCCGGAGCACCGGCACGTCGACGAGCACGTCCTTCACCGGCGCGCAGAGCGGCGCGCAGTACAAGTTAACGGTCTCCGCGCGGAACGGCGCGGACCGCAACGGCACGGTCGTCCAGTGGAACTCCGCGTCGGCCACGGGCTCCGCGGTCGGCGTCCCCGGCAAGCCCGTGAACGTCTCCGCAAACGTCGGCAGCAACGACGACGGCGCGGGGAAGTCCGTCGTGACCGTCACCTGGGGCGCGGCGGACGCGGCCGGAGGCCCCTCGATGAGCTACGGCGTGTTCCAGTCCGGGAACATCGATTGCAACAACCTGCCCGGAGGGTCGTTGGGCTCGTCGAGCCCTACGACGGTGACCGGTGTGGGCGGCGGGAAGCGCACCTTCGCGGTGACAGTGTCGAACGGCTTTTTCTGCAACGTCCAGTACACCGAGACCACGGCGTACCAGCGACCGGACGGGACGGACACCCCGACTGTGGCGCTGACGTCTGAGAGTTCCAGCTTGCCCAACGCGCTGATCACCGCGCCGCGAACGGACGTCGACCATTACCTGCTCGAGACGGGGAGCGGCACCCCCGTCACCCTGCAACCGGGCCAGTCCTGGAGCGGTGTACCCGGCGGCGGTGCTCGGAACGTCCCTGTGACCGTGACGCTTCGGGCCTGCGGCGGTCCCGGCACTTCGTTCTGCACGCAGGATGCGCAGTCCAAACAGGTGCGTGCGGCCGCTCTCGATGCAACTGCTTCGGTCGACGCAGCAAAGCAGGGCGCCCCGATCGCGGTCGACGGACCATCTGGTGCCGGAATGAGCGTTCGGTATACGGCGCGGTGGTACGGGAGCGACGACGGTAGCGGCCTGTTCACGACTGAATCGTGGGACGCATCAGCCGCGGCACCGAGTCCGCCATTGCTCGCTGGCTCGGTTCGCGTGCAAGCCACGCTGACGCTGTCGCTCGGCGATGGATCGAGCCTGACTACCACCGGTGACCTGTCGGCCGCGGTGCCAGTGTCGCCCGCGGATCCGCCCGCGACGGACCCGTCCACCGCGCCGTCCGAGTAACGAATCCCAGTCGCCACTCGCCGTACGCTGCCCCTATCGCCATCCCCGAGAACGAGGAACGACACCGCATGAGCATGACCCCGGAGCAGGCCACCTGGTTCGCCGACGTTGCAGGCCGCATCGTGACAAACGTCGAGCAGGTGCTCCTCGGGAAGACGTTCGTGATCCGCCTCGCGGTCACGGCGATGCTCAGCGAGGGACACCTCCTGCTGGAGGACGTCCCGGGTACGGGCAAGACGAGCCTCGCCCGTGCGATGGCGCAGAGTGTGCAGGGCTCGACGAACCGCATCCAGTTCACCCCCGACCTGCTGCCGGGCGACATCACCGGTATCAGCGTGTACGACCAGAAGACGCAGGAGTTCGACTTCCACCGCGGCCCGGTGTTCTCGAACATCGTGCTCGCTGACGAGATCAACCGCGCGAGCCCGAAGACCCAGTCGGCGCTCCTCGAGGCGATGGAGGAGTCCGCGGTCACGGTCGACGGAGTCAACCACCGCCTGGCTGCGCCGTTCATGGTGATCGCGACGCAGAACCCCATCGAGCAGGCCGGCACGTACCGTCTGCCCGAGGCCCAGCTGGACCGGTTCCTCATGAAGGCGTCGATCGGTTACCCGGACCACGCCGCGACGGTGAAGATCCTCGAGACCTCGTCGGCCCCGTCGAGTTCGGTTCCGCTGGCGAGCGTGGTGCCCGCCGCGACGATCACCGAGATGGCGGCGCTCGCGCGGACGGTGCACGTCGACCCGGTGATCGCCGACTACGTCGCGCGCCTGGTGGACGCGACCCGCTCGGCCAGTGAGGTCCGTCTCGGTGTCAGTGTCCGTGGCGCCATGGGCCTGATGCGTGCTTCGCGCGTGTTCGCGGCCCTGAACAACCGGCACTACGTCACGCCCGACGACGTGAAGGCGCTGGCCGTCCCGGTTCTCGCCCACCGGCTCGTGCTCGACGCGGAGGCCGAGTTCGACGGCGTCAGCGCCACCAGCGTCGTCGCGCAGCTCCTCGTCGAGACCCCGCCGCCCGCGGACCGGTCGGCGTCGTGACCGATCGCCGGCCCGTCTCCACGCGGTCGCGCCGCCCGTCCTCGACGCGGTCGCGTCGCGGGACGACGGCGTACGAACGCACGGGGACGGTCGCCGGCCTGACGAACGTCCGGACGCGCCTGGTCGGTGACCGTGAGGGCGTGGCAGCGGAGGCGGTCGTCGGTCTCGCACGGGCCTGGGCGACGGCCTGGAGGCTCGTCAAGCGCGGGTGGGCCGAGGTCTCGTCCGTGGTCACCGGCCTGGGCTGGACGGTGGCGGCCCTCACGCTCGTCGCGTTCGTGCTCGGGTACCGGTTCGGGCTGCGTGAGGTCGTCGTGGTCGGGTTCGCGGGAGCGCTCCTGGTGGTCGTCGCCGCGGTCGCGCTGATCGGCCGTTCGCGCCTGCTCATCCGGATGCGTCTGCCGCAGCACCGGGTAGCGGTCGGGGACGCGGCCGGCGTGGTGGTGACGGCGGAGAACCCGGCGCGGCTCCCGTCCGTCCCGACGACGGTGGAGGTGCCGGTGGGGTCGGGGCTCGTGGACGTCGCGATCCCGTCGATCACTCCTCGGGGCACGTTCGAGCAGGAGGTCCCGGTGCCCACGGTGCGTCGCGGCGTCCTCGACGTCGGACCGGTGACGGGTGTCCGGGCGGACCCCGTCGGCCTGGTCCGTCGCGAGGTGGTCTGGACGGCCCGCGAGCAGGTGATCGTGCACCCGCGGACGATCGCGATCCCGTCGACGAGCACCGGCCTGGTCCGAGACCTCGAGGGGCAGGCGACGACGGACCTGTCCCCGTCGGACATCGCGTTCCACGCGATCCGCGAGTACATGCCCGGTGACGACCCCCGGACGATCCACTGGAAGTCGACGGCGAAGTCCGGCGCGCTCATGGTCCGGCAGTTCGAGGACACCCGGCGGTCGCACCTCGTGATCGCGCTGGCCGTGTCGCGTGCCGAGTTCGGTGACGACGAGGAGTTCGAGCTCGCGGTCAGTGCCGCCGCGTCGCTCGGCACCCGGGCGATCCGGGACGGCCGCGAGGTGACCGTCGTGGTCTCCGAGCGGACGCCTGAGTTCGCGAAGCGTGCCGTGTACGCCGTGCACCCGCTCCCGACGGTCACACCGACCCGACTGCTGGACGAGTTCGCGTCGGTGGGGCTGGCGGACGCGTGCCTGCCGATCGCCGAGGTGTCCCGCATCGTCGGCAACGACACGGCCGGCATCTCGGTCGCGTTCCTCGTGGTCGGGTCGACCGTCGAGCTCCCGGCGCTCCGCCTCGCGGCCACGCGGTTCCCCGTGGGAGTCGAGGTCGTCGCGGTGATCTGCGAGCCCGAGGCCCAGCCGCGGTTCCTGCGGGTCGCCGGGCTGACCGTGATGACCATCGGCTACCTCGACGACCTCCGCCACGCCCTGCACCGTTCGGCGGCGGCATGAGCGTCGCAGCGAGCCCGGACACCCGGGCGCGGAAGACGGTCCGGCGGGACGCCCGCCGTGAAGCCCGTCGGCTCACCCCGACGCGGCTCGTCGGCGGAACCCTGGCGGTCTGGCTCCTCCTCGCGGTCGCGAGCACCGCATGGTGGCCGGTCTACCGGGACGACGCGATGATCGTCGCCGCGGTGACCGCCGTCGTGTTCGGGACGCTCGTCGCCCTCATCGGGACGGTCCTGCGACTACCGACCGCGGTCGTCGCCGTCGCGACCGTCGCCGCCTTCGCCCTCACGGGTGTGCCGGCGGCGGTGCCGGGCGAAGCGAACGGGATCCTGCCCACCGGGCAGGGACTCGTCGATCTCTTCGCCGGTGTCGCCCTCGGGTGGAAGCGGCTGGTGACCATCAGCCTGCCGGTGGGGTCCTACGAGTCGCTCCTCGTGCCGTACTTCGTCACGCTCCTGATCGCCACGGTGACGGCCGTGAGCGTGGCGACCCGCGCCTCCAGGCAAGAACTCGCCAGCATCCCGGCGCTGGTGCTCTTCGCGGCCGGTGTCGTGATCGGGCCGAGCCGGCTGGACACGTCCATCGTGACGGCCGTCGTGCTGACCGGGATCGCCCTGGTCTGGGCGCTGACCGTGCGGCACGCGCGTCGTGCCGTCGCGGTGGCGACCACGATCGGGACCCGCGTACCGGTCGTCCGTTCGGTGCTCCGTCCGGCGCTCGTCGGGACCGGGACCATCGTCGCGGCCGCGGTGGTGGCGACCGGACTCGGACTCGTCGCGCCGCCGTCCGTCGGCCGGACCGTCGCCCGGACGGACGTCGTGAAGCCGTTCGACCCGCGCGACTACGTGAGCCCGTTGAGCGGGTTCCGTGCCTACGAGGAACAGGCCGAGGCGGACACCACCCAGCTGCGCGTCACCGGGCTGCCCGCGAACGGTTTCGTCAGGATCGCGACGCTCGACACGTACGACGGCGTGGTCTACCGGGTGGGCGGGTCCGACGGCTCCACGGCATCCGGCACCTTCGAGCGGGTCCCGACCTCGGTCGACGTCCGAGGGGTCCGCGGAACGACGGTCCGGGTCGGCGTCACGGTCGACGGCTACAGCGGCGTGTGGCTGCCGACGGTCGGTGACCTCGAACGCGTGGAGTTCACCGGCTCCGGTGCCGAGCAGGAACGCGGGGCGTTCTTCTACAACGGGTCCACGGGGACCGGCGCGGTCGTCGGTGGTGTCGACGACGGCACCCGGTACGACCTCACGGCGGTGCTGCCCGACCAGCCGAGCGACGACCAGCTGGCGTCGGCCCGCCCGGGCTCCGCCTCCGTCCCGACGCCCCGCTCGGTCCCGGATGCGGTCCGTGAGACCGTCGACGCGTACTCCGGCGATGCCGAGACCGACGGGGCGAAGCTCGTCGCGGTGATCCAGGAGCTCAAGCGGAACGGCTACGTCAGCCACGGTGTGGGTGACGACCGTGCGAGCCGCTCGGGACACGGTGCGGACCGCATCCAGGAGCTCCTGACGTCCCCGCTGATGATCGGCGACCAGGAGCAGTACGCCGCGGCCGCCGCGTTGATGGCGAACCAGCTCGGGTTCCCGGCGCGAGTGGTCATGGGGTTCTCGGCCGGCGGTGACTCCGGGGCGAAGGGCGCCGGGTCGTCGTCCGGCCGCACCACCACGTTCCGCGGTTCGGACGTCACCGCCCGGGTCGAAGTGGACACGGCGCAGTGGGGCTGGGTGATGCTCGACCCGAACCCGACCGTGCGCGAGATCCCGAACGAGCAGCAGCAGACCCCGCAGCCCGTCACCCGACCGGAGACCGTCGTCCCGCCGCCCCCCGCCGAGCAGCAGGACCAGTCGCAGCAGGCGCCTCCGCAGAGCGACCGGAACACGCCACCCGTCCAGCCGCTGTGGCTGCAGATCCTGCTCGCGGCACTGCCGTGGATCCTCGCCACCCTCGGGTTCGTCGCGCTCGTGCTGCTGCCGTTCGGAGTCATCCTGCTGCTCAAGCGCATCCGTCGCCGTCGTCGTCGCCGTGCGCCCACGCCTCGGGGCCGGATCGTCGGTGCCTGGGACGAGTACCGCGATGCGTTGGTCGACCGCGGGCACGACGTCGACCGGTCGGCGACCCGGCGTGAGGCCGTCGTCGGCGCACCGGGGGAGGGCGGCACCGGCTTGGCGGCCCTCGCCGACCGGTCGGTGTTCGGCCCGAACGACGCCGACGTCTCCACGGCGGACCGGATGTGGTCCGCGACGGACGACGCCATCTCGAGTCTGCGGGCCGGACGGACCCGCAAGGAACGGATCCGGGCAGCGGTGTCGATCCGGTCGCTCCGGATCGCCGACGCCTCCCGTGCGGCGGGGTCATCGGTGACCGCCGCGGTCGCGAGCCGGGGTCGACGCGGTGCGCGCGGCCAGGGTCCGGCTGGACCGCGTGACTACGATGGCCTGCAGGCCGGCGAGCGTCGTGGACGGCCGAGTGAGGACAGAGGGACCCCGTGATCAGATGCGAACACTGCGGATCGATGCTCCCGGACGGAGCGATCTTCTGCGGTGAGTGCGGGCGTGCGGTGACCGCTGCGGCGAGTCGACGGCCGGTCGCACCGCCCCCCGTCGAACAGGCACCGCCGCCGCCGCTCCAGCAGCCCGACCTGCACGGTCGACGACAGGACCCGGCGGCCGATGCGTGGCTGCCCGAAGCCACCCTCGACCCTGCGACGCGTGCGTGGCTGACCGGTGCCGACCGCCGGGACGTGCAGCCGCCGGCCCCGGTGCCGGTGCAGCGCCCCGACGACAACGCTCCCCGTTCCGCGCCGACGCACGTGCACCGCGCGGACTCCGGCCTGCGGGACTGGTCAGCGCAGCAGGACGGCGGCGCCACCAGTGCGGCCTCCGGTGAGCAGCCGAGCGAACCCCGGGACGAGCCGACCCTCGACCCGAACGCCTACCCCGCCGAGTCCGAGGACCCGGAGGTCACCCGCCTCGCGGAGCGATCCGGTGCGGCTGGCCCCGCTCCGGTGCAGGCGCCCGACGACTCCGGCCGCGTCGACTCCGTCGCTGGGACTGCTGGTGCCGCCGGAACGGGCGACGGTGCTGCGTCTGCGGACGACAGTGAGCCCGATGTCGCTCCGCCGGTGTGGAGCCCGCCGCAGGAGCAGACGCCCGCAGTGCCCGCAGCCGGTCCGTCCTGGTGGGTCGGCCGGTCGAACGCCGCCGTCGCGCAGGATGCCTCCACCGAGCAGGATGCCTCCACCGAGCAGGACTCGTCGGCTGCTGCCACCGACTCCGACGAACCGTCATCGGTGGCGGAGCCGCCACGACCCGGTGACACCGCGGTCGTCGAACCCCTGATCGACCGTCGGGCCACGCGCCCGGCACCGCTCGTGACCCCGGGATCGCAGGCGACCACGTGCCACGTGTGCGGTCACCGCCTCGAGCCCGACGACATCTTCTGCGGGGAGTGCGGCGCGGTACGGCCGGCCGTCACCGCTGCGTTCACCGGTCAGATCGTGCCGCTGCCGATGGACCGACCGGACTGGGCAGCAGACGACTCCGTCGGGGCACCCGCGGGAGCCGCGGCACCCGCGGGCGAGACCGACGCTCCGGACGACGCCGGGACTGCCGAGGGGCACGAGGACCCGTCCGACGCCTCCGCCGCGGACGTTGACACCGAGACACCCGACGAGGACACCCCGCGGGCCCCGTTGCGCCCGCGCGGTGCGCACGCCGGACCGGTGAGCGACGAGCCAGCTGCAGATGAGCCGGCTACCGGCGGGTCCGCCGCCGGCGCGCCCGACGCTGACGCACCCGTGGCCGGCGGGCCCGATGCTGACGTGCCCGGCGCCGACGCGCCCGGTGCCGCCGCGCTCGGTGCCGCCGTGCCCGTGGCCGACGCGCGTGACGCCGTCGCGCCGCGGCTCCCGCAGATCCCACCCGCCCCGGGTTCCGCCACGGTGCCCTCCTCAGCGCCGTCCGCCACGGACACCGCTGCCCTGCGGATCCCGTCCGCAGCGCCGCTCCCACCCGTCCCCGGCGGCCCCGGCGTCACCGGGCCCGTGCTCCCACTTCCGGCCCGGTCGGACGACGGGGGTCCGACGAGCGCGGATGGTGACGACGACGACGTCGACGAGACGCGCATCGTCTCGAAGACCCCGACGCACGCACCCTTCGTCCTGCACTTCAGCACGGGTGAACGGTTCGGGGTGCACGGCACCGGCCTCGTCGGACGGTTGCCGCGTCCCCAGCCGGGGGAGCGGTTCGACGACCTCCTCACGGTGCACGACCCCGGGAAGTCGGTGTCGAAGACGCACCTCGAGCTCGGTCGGGACGGCGACGACCTCTGGGTCTCGGACCGGTTCTCCGGCAACGGCACGGTCGTCCGGCACATCGACGGGTCGATCCGCCGGTGCGAGCCGGGCCGTCGCTACCGCGTGGAGCGTGGCGCCCGGGTCGACATCGGGGAGCAGTTCTTCCTCGTGCAGTGACCGGCGCAGACTGACGCCAGCAGCGCACCGCTCCTCCACAGGGGCGGTGCGCTGCTCTCGTCTCCACAGATGCCCGTGCGGACGAGCTCGACGGCACCGGTGGGTGGTGTGCTGGTCGGCATGACCCCGATCGCCGCCCGCTGCTTCCTCGTCGCCTCGGCGATGGTGCTCGCCGTCGCCGGTGCCCTGGCGCCGGTGAGCGGAGCCCCTCGAGCGGTCGTGCTGACGGCCGCCGGGTGCTGTGCGGTGCTCGACGTCCTGCTGGCACGGTGGACCCGCGCCGCGGGGTTCGTGGACGACGTCGTCCTGGGGCCGCCGGCTGTCCTGGCCGTGGCCGAGGTGGACACGGGGCCGGACGAGCGCGTCCTCCGACTGGGCACAGGTGAGCAGGGGGAAGCGGTCGACGTCCCTACCGCCGGCGGCGTGCACCTGGTGGTCGTCGGGACCGGCGTCCTCGCCACGGCCGTCTTCCGGGCGCTGGGCGTGCAACTGCAGGACACGGCGGAGCGGTCCGGCACCGACGTGCGCGCGGCGTCGGCCACCGACCTCCGTGGCGAGGTGCTGCGGAGCAGGAGCGTCGCGACGGACCGCGACTGCCGCCACGACCTCCCCGAGGGCTGCGCGGCGCTCGTCCTCGATCCCGCGGGCCCGACGCAGGCGAGCCTCGTGCTCGTCCCCGGCCCGAGCCACCACCCGCGACGGTGGGACGTCGCGATCGACGTCACGCGCTACGGGTGCGCGGTGCGACGGCCGGGCGAACCGCACGGCACGCTGCTCTCGCCGGCGCTCCCGATGCTCGGGGCGCCGTCGTGACCTCAGAGCAGGCCGGCACCGACGCGCAGCGAACCCACGGGCACGCCGCCACCCAGGACCTTCTCGCCGGTGGCTGCCATCACGTCGGCGACGCCCGCCGAGTCGACCAGGCCGTTCCGCTCGAGCAGGGTCAGGGCGGCCAGGGTGCCGGCACGCTGGGACCCGTCCAGGCTCTTCACCGCGACCGCTGCTCCGCCGGGCAGTCCCATCACCATGACGCCCTCGGCACCGAGCTTCGCGAGCACCCGCAGCCGCTCGATCGTGACGGTGTTGGCGCGACCGATGCCGTCGATGGCCCACGGGTGGTCGAGCACCGCATCGGTCAGGGCCGCAGTGTCGGACTCCGCTCGTGCCACGACGCCGGCGAACCCGCGGGCGAGTCCGGCGAGGGTGAGCGGGAACACGGGAGCACCGCAGCCGTCGGTCCCCACGACGTCGACGGTCTCGTGGGTGAACTCCTCGACGGTCGACCGCACGCGCTGCTGGAGCGGGTGCGCGATGTCGAGGTAGGTTTCCTCGTCCCAACCGTTGACCCGGCAGGCCGCGAGCATGCCGGCGTGCTTGCCCGAGCAGTTCATGGCGAGGCGCCGCGGTTCCGTCATGGTGCGGGCGGTCGCCCGGTCGAACGGCAGGTCGGGCGGGCACCCGAGGTCGGACTCGACGTGGTCGAACGACTCGAGCATGTGCAGGGCGATCGCCTGGTGCGCCGCGGTACCGGCGTGGCTGGCCGTGGTGAGGACGAGTTCCTCGTCGGAGAAGACCGCCCCGGCGCGACGGACCGCCAGCGCCTGGAACGGCTTCATCGTCGAGCGCGGGTAGATGCTCGCGTGCACGTCGCCGACCGAGTCGATGACGGTGCCGTCGGCGGACACGACCACACCGGCCCCCACGTGGCGGCTCTCGTCGAACCCGTTGCGGTCGATGACCGCGAGTTCGACCGACCCCTCGGCGGTGAGAGGATGGCGATCAGTGCGGACATCGTGGCTCACCGTCATGCCGCAATCGTAGCGAGGCGCCGACGGGCGACCGTTGCGAGCACGCCGATCCGGACCGGCTCGCACCACGCCGATCCGGACCGGTGAGCAGCACGCCGATCCGGACCGGCTCGCACCACGCCGACCCACGACCGACAGCGCAAACCGCGCCGGACCACGACCGACAGAAGGAGCCCGACCGTGACCGACCACACCTACGAGGTCTCCGTCCGCTGGACCGGCGACCGCGGCACCGGAACGAGCGGCTACCGCGACTACGGCCGCGAGCACGACGTGCACGCCGACGGCAAGCACGACATCGAGGGTTCCGCCGACCCGACCTTCCGCGGCGACCGCGACCGGTGGAACCCCGAGGAGCTCGTCGTCGCGGCACTCGCGCAGTGCCACATGCTGAGCTACCTGCACGTCGCGGTGATGCAGGGCTTCACCGTCGTCGACTACGAGGACCGTGCGACGGCGAGCCTCAACCTGAACCGCGACGGGTCCGGCGAACTCACCGAGACGACGCTGCACCCGGTCGTGACGATCCTCGAGGAGGACCGCGTCGCCGACGCCGAGGCCGCGCACGCGACGGCGAACAGCCTCTGCTTCATCGCCCGCTCCGTCGCGTTCCCTGTGCACCACGTCCCGCACACCAAGGTCCGTGCGGCAGACTAGGGCCTCGTGAAGCGTCTGCGTCTCCTCCCGATCGCCCTCGTCCCCGCCGTCGTGCTGGGACTCGCCGCATGCTCCGGCTCCGGCTCGGGCGGCTCGTCGGCCACCCCGACCGCCTCTTCGAGCGCGACCGCGGCGGCGATCACCTCCTGCCCCAAGCCCGGAGCATCGTCCAAGGCGATCACCGTCACGGGGGACTTCGGCGGCAAGACCGCGCCGACGGTGAAGTTCACGGGCGGGCTGTCCGCGTCGAAGCCGCAGGCCAGCACGGTGGTGCGGGGCAAGGGTGCGGCGCTGAAGGACGGCGAGTACGCGCAGGTGTCGTACAGCGTCTACCAGGCCTCCGACGCGAAGAAGCTCGGCACGGTCGGCTTCGACCAGGGCAACCCCCAGGTCCTCTCGGTCGGCGGCTCCGGGTTCGGCGCCCTGCTGGCCTGCACCAACGTCGGTGACCGCGTCGCAGCGGTCGGCCAGTCCTCCGCGCTCGGGTTCAACACCGGCGGCGAGATCGTCGTCGTCGCGGACGTCGTCGCGCAGACCCCCACGAAGGCCACAGGCAAGGCACAGCCGCAGGACCCGAAGCTCCCGACCGTCGAGGACAAGGCCGACGGCGAGCCCGAGATCACCATCCCGAAGGGCGTCGCGGCTCCGACGAAGACCACGCCCGAGGTCATCAAGCAGGGCACCGGCGACACCATCGCCGACGGCGACACCGCGCTCGTGCAGTACAAGGGCGTCGTCTACGACACCGGCAAGGAGTTCGACTCCTCGTGGTCGAAGGGCGCACCCACGACGTTCACGATCTCCGAGGGCTCGCTGATCAAGGGCTTCGTGACCGGTCTCGTCGGTCAGAAGGTCGGCTCGCAGGTCCTCATCGTCGTCACGCCGGAAGACGGCTACGGCGCCAACCCGCAGGAGGGCTCGGGCATCCCGAAGAACGCCACGCTCGTCTTCGTGGTCGACATCCTCGCGAAGGGCTGACGTGACGAGCGCTGACCTGACGGGCGCCGACGCGACCGGCCCGACCGCGGCCGCGAAGCGCCGCATCGTCATCCTCGGCAGCACCGGTTCGATCGGCACGCAGGCGCTCGACGTCATCGCCCGCAACCCGGACCGCTTCGAGGTCGTCGGTCTCACCGCCGGCAGCAACCGCGAGCTCGTGGCCGAGCAGGCCGCCCGCTTCGGCGTCGGCGAGACGGCGTTCGGCGCCGAGGACTCGGAACGCCTGGTCCGCAGTGTCGAGGCCGACGTCGTCCTCAACGGCATCACCGGTTCGGTGGGGCTCGGCCCGACACTCGCCGTGCTCGAGTCCGGAGCGACGCTCGCCCTCGCGAACAAGGAGAGCCTGATCGTCGGCGGGTCGCTGGTGCAGGCAGCGGCGGCTCCCGGCCAGATCGTGCCGGTCGACAGCGAGCACTCCGCGATCGCGCAGGCACTCCGCTCCGGCACGCCCGCCGAGGTCCGACGCTTGGTCCTCACCGCCAGTGGCGGTCCGTTCCGCGGTCGCTCCCGGGCGGAACTCCGCGACGTCACCCCGGCCCAGGCGCTCGCGCACCCCACGTGGGACATGGGCCTCGTGGTCACGACGAACTCGGCGACGCTCGTGAACAAGGGACTCGAGGTCATCGAGGCCCACCTGCTCTTCGACGTCCCCTACGACCGCATCGACGTCACGGTGCACGCGCAGTCGATCGTGCACTCGATGGTCGAGTTCGTCGACGGTTCCACGATCGCGCAGGCGTCGCCGCCGGACATGCGGCTGCCGATCGCGCTCGGGCTGGCCTGGCCGGAGCGCGTCCCCGGCGTGGGCGTGCCGCTCGACTGGACGACGGCCAGCACCTGGACCTTCGAGCCGCTCGACGACGACGCGTTCGGTGCGGTCGCCCTGGCGAAGCGCGTCGGGCAGCTCGGCGGGACGTTCCCGGCGGTCTTCAACGCGGCGAACGAGCAGGCCGTGGCCGCGTTCCACGCGGGTGCGATCGGGTTCCTCGACATCGTCGAGACGGTCGAGCGCGTGGTCGACGAGCACACCGCGGGGGAGTCGACGCTCGAGGGTGTGCTGGCAGCGGAGCGCTGGGCGCGCGCCACCGCGGACCGCACGCTGTCCCGCTGACGCGATCCGTGCCTCCAGGCCGCATCGGCGGCGGCAGATCGCGGACGTGACGCACAGGCCTGCCTGGAGGCCCGGATCACCTCTCAGACGGCGCTCGGCTCCGTCATGGGAACCGTCCCGTACCCTTTCCCGGTGACCGTCGAATCCGTCCTGCTCTTCGTCCTCGGCGTGGTCGTCTTCATCATCGGCCTGCTGGTCTCGATCGGACTCCACGAGCTGGGGCACCTGTCCTTCGCGAAGCTGTTCAACGTCAAGGTGACGCAGTACTCGCTGGGCTTCGGCAAGGCGATGTGGTCGTTCACGCGGGGTGAGACCGAGTACGGCATCCGGCCGATCCTGCTCGGCGGGTACATCTCGATGGTCGGCATGTTGAAGCCCCGCGCATCCGGGCGGCCGAGCGCGATCACGAACACGGGCATGTACGGCGCGTTCGTGCAGGACGCCCGGCAGGCCAGCGCGGAGCAGATCGCGGACTCGGGCGGCGACGACTCGCGGGCGTTCTACCGGTTGACCCCCTGGAAGCGGATCATCGTGATGGTCGCGGGCCCGGCGATGAACCTCGTCATCGGGATCTTCCTGTTCGGCGTCCTCCTCGTCGGGTTCGGCGCACCGACGACGACGTTCACCTCGAGCGTCGACTGCGTGCTCCCGACCAGCCAGGCGACGACCTGCACCGCGGGCGACGCGGTGTCCCCTGCGAAGCAGGCCGGCATCCGCTCGGGCGACGTCGTCCGGTCGGTGAACGGCGAGTCCGACCCGACGATCACCCAGGTGTCGGAGGCCTTCCAGCGGTCCGCCGGCAAGGACGTCACCGTCGTCGTCGAGCGGGACGGCGCCGAGAAGACGCTGCACATCACGCCGACCACGGCCACCCGTGACGTCTACGAGGCGGACGGCACGGTCGCGAAGAACGACGACGGCACGACGAAGACGCAGCAGGTCGGTGTCGTCGGCGTGAGCATCGGCCAGTCGCTGGTCCGGCAGTCGCCCGCCGCGGTGCTGCCCGCCACCGGCGCGCAGATCTCGGCGTCGGCGCACCTCATCATCGACCTGCCGCAGCGGCTCGTCGCGGTGTGGAACGCGGCGTTCGGGGCGCAGGAGCGGTCGCAGGACAGCCCGGTGTCGGTCGTCGGCGTGGGCCGCGCGATCGGTGAGGTCTCGTCGATGAGCGGCGTGCCCGTGGTCGACAAGGCGTACACGATCCTCGGCCTGCTCGCCTCGCTCAACATCGGCCTGTTCGTCCTCAACATGGTGCCGCTCCTGCCGCTCGACGGCGGGCACATCGCGGGCGCCCTGTGGGAGGCGGTCAAGCGTCGCTCGTTCCGGCTCGTGGGCAAGGCGGACCCGGGCCCGATCGACCTCGCGAAGACGATGCCGCTGACGATGGTCGTGGTCGTGCTGCTCGCCGGCATGAGCGCGCTGCTCATCTACGCGGACATCGTGCGGCCGGTGAACCTGTTCGGGTAGGCCCTGCGGCGATACGCTCAGCGGATGAGCACAGCGCCCGAGACCCGCGCCGGAGCGGCCGGCACGCCCGAGGTCCGCACGGTGGAGCGGCAGGGGACCGACGTCATCGCCGAAGCCGACCGCAAGGGCGTCCCACGCGGCCTGTTCTGGCCGTGGTTCGCGGCGAACATCTCCGTCCTCGGCATCGCGTACGGGTCGTTCGTCGTCGGGTTCGGCATCTCGTTCTGGCAGGCCACCGTCGTGAGCGTCGTCGGGGTGGTGTTCTCGTTCCTGCTGTGCGGCATCGTCGCGATCGCGGGCAAGCGGGGATCGGCGCCGACCATGGTGCTCAGCCGGGCGGCCTTCGGCGTCCGCGGGAACCGGCTGCCCTCGGGGTTGAGCTGGGTCCTGACGGTCGGGTGGGAGACCGCCCTCGCCGCGCTGGCCGTCCTCGCGACGTCGACGGTCCTCCGTGAACTCGGGTGGGATGCCGGTGTCGTCACGAAGCTCGTCGCGCTGCTCGTGGTCGCCGCGCTCGTGGTCGGGGCCGGGGTCGCCGGGTTCGACGTGATCATGCGACTGCAGACCTGGATCACGGTGATCACGGCGGTCCTGACGGTCGTCTACGTCGTGCTGGCCGTGCCGTCGATCGACTTCCAGGCGATCGCGGCGATGCCGGCGGGGAGCGCCCAGCAGGTGATCGGCGCGCTCGTCCTCGTGATGACCGGCTTCGGGCTCGGGTGGGTCAACGCGGCTGCCGACTACTCGCGGTACCTGCCGCGTGGTTCGTCCACGCGCGGTGTCGTCGGCTGGACGACGTTCGGCGGGGCGCTGGCACCGGCGATCCTCGTCGTGTTCGGCGTGCTGCTCGCCGGCTCCTCGAAGGACCTGAACGCCGCGATCGGCGCGGACCCGATCGGCGCACTGACGACGATCCTGCCGGTCTGGTTCCTCATCCCGTTCGCCCTCGTGGCGATCCTCGGGCTGGTCGGCGGCGCGGTCCTCGACATCTACTCGTCCGGGCTCGCCCTGCTCAGCACCGGCGTCCGCATTCCCCGGCCCGTCGCGGCCGGTGTCGACGGGGTGTTCATGGTCGCCGGAGCGGTGTACGTCGTGTTCTTCGCCCCCGACTTCATCGGGCCGTTCCAGTCCTTCCTGATCACGCTCGGCGTCCCGATCGCCGCGTGGGCGGGCGTCTTCGTGGCCGACGTGCTGCTGCGTCGCCGTGACTACGCCGAGACGGAGCTCGAGGACCGCCGCGGGCGCTACGGCGACGTCCGGTGGGCGGCCATCGCGCTCGTGCTCGTCGGCACCGCGCTCGGCTGGGGGCTCGTCACGAACACGTCGGGCGTCCCGGCCTGGCTGAACTGGCAGGGGTACCTGCTCGAGCCATTCGGTCTCGGCGGCCGGACCGGCGCCTGGGCCTACGCCAACCTCGGGGTCCTCGTCGCGCTGCTCGTCGGGTTCCTCGGCACGCTGCTGCTCGCCCGCGGGTCCGTCCGCCGCCAGGAGACGTCCCGGTGAGCACGACCATCACCGACGTCGACGGCGTCCCGGACGACGCCTGGCTGGTCGTCATCGACGTGCAGCAGGTCTTCACCGGGGACAGTCCGTGGGCCACGCCCCGGTTCGACCACGCCACCGCGGGCATCGAACGCCTGCTGCCCTGGTTCACCGGCCGCACGGTCTTCACCCGCTTCGTCGCACCGGAGCACCCGCAGGGCGCGTGGGTGCCGTACTACCGCGACTGGTCGTTCGCCCTCCGGCCCGACACCGATCCGCTCTGGGACCTGACCGAACCGTTCGCCTCGGCAGCGGCGGACCGGCGCGACCCCGTCGTCACGGCGACGACCTTCGGCAAGTGGGGGACGAGCCTCCGGTCGGTCGTCGGCGACCACCCGCACCTCGTGCTCACCGGCGTCTCGACGGACTGCTGCGTCCTGTCGACCGCACTCGCAGCGGCCGACGCCGGCGCGAGGGTGACGGTCGTGGCGGAGGCCTGCGCCGGCGCATCGGACGAGGACCACGAGCGCGCCCTCGCCGCGATGCGCCTCTACGCCCCGCTCATCACCGTGGTGGACTCGGCGGCGGACCTGTCAGCGAGCACCGAGCGCGTCATCCCGAGCGCGTAGAGTGCACTTCGTGCCTGCAGTGAACCTCGGTCTGCCGAAAGTCCCCGAAACCCTCAGCCCCCGCCGCAAGTCCCGGCAGATCCGGGTCGGCAAGGTACTCGTGGGTGGCGACGCTCCGGTGTCCGTCCAGTCGATGACCACGACGCCGACGACGAACATCAACGCGACCCTCCAGCAGATCGCCGAGCTCACGGCCTCCGGCTGCGACATCGTGCGTGTCGCGGTCCCCAGCCAGGACGACGCCGACGCGCTGCCGATCATCGCGAAGAAGTCGCAGATCCCGGTGATCGCCGACATCCACTTCCAGCCGAAGTACGTCTTCCAGGCGATCGACGCCGGGTGCGCCGCGGTCCGTGTGAACCCGGGCAACATCCGGAAGTTCGACGACCAGGTCGGTGCCATCGCCCGCGCGGCGAAGGACGCCGGCGTCTCGCTCCGCATCGGCGTGAACGCGGGGTCGCTCGAGCCGAGCCTGCTGCAGAAGTACGGCAAGGCCACGCCCGAGGCCCTCGTCGAGTCGGCCGTCTGGGAAGCCAGCCTCTTCGAGGAGCACGACTTCCACGACTTCAAGATCTCGGTCAAGCACAACGACCCGATCGTCATGGTGAAGGCGTACCGCCAGCTCGCCGCGGCCGGTGACTGGCCGCTGCACCTCGGCGTGACCGAGGCCGGTCCGGAGTTCCAGGGCACGATCAAGAGCGCCACCGCGTTCGGCATCCTGCTCGCCGAGGGAATCGGCGACACGATCCGTGTGTCCCTCTCCGCTCCGCCCGCGCAAGAGGTCAAGGTCGGCCTGCAGATCCTGCAGTCCCTCAACCTGCGCGAGCGCAAGCTCGAGATCGTCTCCTGCCCGAGCTGCGGCCGCGCGCAGGTCGACGTGTACCAGCTCGCGAACGACGTCACCAAGGGGCTCGAGGGCATGACCGTCCCGCTCCGCGTCGCCGTGATGGGCTGCGTCGTGAACGGCCCGGGCGAAGCGCGCGAGGCCGACCTCGGCGTCGCCTCCGGCAACGGCAAGGGGCAGATCTTCGTCAAGGGCCAGGTCGTCAAGACCGTCCCCGAGTCCGAGATCGTCCCGACCCTCATCGCCGAGGCGAACCGCATCGCCGACGAGATGGGCCCGGCCGCCGCGACCGGTACCCCGCAGGTCGTCACGACGGTCTAGCCGTCACCACCCATCCGACTGGAGGCGCGGTGCCGGCTGGCACCGCGCCTCCCGTCCGTCGGTGCGCACCGTGCGCGCCTCGTCATTCGGTGCGACGTCTGCGGGGTCGTGCGAGCTTGCAGCGCGGCACGGGGCGGCGAACGTGGCACGCACTGACGAACCTCGCACGGTGCGCGGCCCGGTCGCACCGTGCGCGGCGCGGCCGCCCGACCCCGCGCTCGCCCCGGCCGCCCGATCCCGACCCCGCGCCCGTCCCGCCCACCGCACGCCGCTAGGCTTGCCCCGTGGTCACACGGCTTTCGCATCTCTTCCTCCGTACGCTCCGCGACGACCCCTCCGACGCCGAGGTGACGAGCGCGAAGCTGCTCGTCCGCGCCGGGTACATCCGTCGCCAGGCCCCGGGCATCTTCGCCTGGCTGCCGCTCGGCCTCCGGGTCCGCGCGCGCATCGAGAGCATCATCCGCCAGGAGATGGAGGCGGCCGGCGCGCAGGAGGTCCTGCTGCCGGCACTCGCCCCGCGCGAGCCGTACGAGGCGACGAACCGCTGGACCGAGTACGGCGACGGGATCTTCCGCCTCAAGGACCGCAAGGACGCCGACTACCTCCTCGCCCCGACGCACGAGGAGCTCTTCGCGCTGCTCGTGAAGGACCTGTACTCGTCGTACAAGGACCTGCCGGTCACGCTGTTCCAGATCCAGGACAAGTACCGCGACGAGGCACGTCCCCGCGCCGGTCTCCTGCGCGGCCGCGAGTTCACGATGAAGGACGCCTACTCGTTCGACGTCACCGACGAGGGGCTCGACCGGAGCTACCAGGTGATGCGCGACGCGTACGAGCGCATCTTCGCCCGCCTCGGGCTCGAGTACGCGATCGTCAAGGCGGACGCCGGGGCGATGGGCGGCTCGAAGTCCGAGGAGTTCCTGCACCCGATCGCGGTCGGCGAGGACACCTTCGTCCGGAGCGCCGGCGGGTACGCGGCGAACGTCGAGGCCTACGTCACGCCGGTCCCCGACGCGCTGCCGATCGAGGGGCAGCCGGAAGCGGTGCTCCTGCCCGCGTCGGACACCCCCACGATCGACACGCTCGTCACCCACGCGAACGAGGTCGCCCCGCGCGACGACGCGCCCTGGACGGCGGCGGACACGCTCAAGAACGTCGTGCTCGCGCTCACGCACCTCGACGGCACGCGCGAGGTCGTCGTGGTCGGCCTGCCCGGTGACCGCGACGTCGACCTGAAGCGTGCCGAGGTGGCCTTCGCCCCGGCCGAGGTCGAGGCCGCCGGCGACGACGACTTCCGGAAGCACAAGGGTCTGGTCAAGGGCTACATCGGCCCGCAGGTCCTCGGGGCGGACAGCGCCACCGGCATCCGCTACTTCGTCGACCCGCGCGTGGTCGACGGCACGAGCTGGATCACCGGCGCGAACGAACGTGGCGTGCACGTCTCCGGGCTCGTCGCCGGCCGTGACTTCGTCGCCGACGACGTGGTCGAGGTCTCCGACGTCCGAGCGGGCGACCCGGCCCCGGACGGCTCCGGGCCGCTCGAGACCGCCCGCGGCATGGAGATCGGGCACGTGTTCCAGCTCGGTCGCAAGTACGCCGAGGCGCTCGGGCTCAAGGTGCAGGACGAGAACGGCAAGCTCGTCACCGTCACGATGGGCTCGTACGGCATCGGCGTGACCCGCATCCTCGCGATCCTCGCCGAGGCGCACAACGACGAGAAGGGCCTGGCCTGGCCGAAGCACGTCGCGCCGTTCGACGTGCACGTGGTCGCCACCGGCCGCGACGGCGTCGCCTACGACCTGGCGACGGACATCGTCGCGCAGCTCGAGGGGGAGCGGTACGAGGTCCTCTACGACGACCGGCCGAAGGTCTCGCCGGGTGTCAAGCTCCGCGACGCCGAGCTGCTCGGCATGCCGATCGTGGTCGTCGCCGGCCGCGGCGCGGCCGACGGGGTCGTCGAGCTCTGGAACCGCGCGTCGGGCGAGCGCCGCGACCTGCCGGTCGCCGAGCTGCTCGAGGCGGTGCGCGCGATCTAGTCGCGTCCACGGTCCGACCGGAGGCGCGGTGCCGGCTGGCACCGCGCCTCCAGTGCGTCGCGGGGCCGGGTCCGCGAGCCGCAGTGCGGTAGTCTGGTCGCCGACTTCCGCGCAGTTCCATCCGCGGGAGCGACTCATCTGAATACGGAGGCCCTCGGTGAAGATCGATCTCGCAGTCCTGCGACTCATGGAGCGTGAACGGGAGATCCCGTTCGACGAACTCGTCCAGATCATCGAACAGGCCATCCTGACGGCGTACCAGAAGCACCGCGCCGAGAACGAGGAGCCCGTCGACGCCGAGGTGCGCGTCGAGCTCGACCGCAAGTCGGGCGAGGTCTCCGTCTTCGTGCCCGAGCGCGACGAAGAAGGAACGGTCATCGGCGAGGCAGTCGACCAGCCGAACGACTTCGGCCGCATCGCCGCCTTCGCCGCGAAGCAGGTCATCAACCAGCGCCTGCGCGACATCGGTGACGACAAGATCCTCGGCGAGTTCCGCGGCAAGGAAGGCGACATCGTCGCGGGCGTGGTCCAGCAGGGCCCGAACCCGAAGATGGTGCACGTCGACCTCGGCACCGTCGAGGCGATCCTGCCCCCCGAGGAGCAGGTCCCGGGCGAGGACTACAAGCACGGCTCCCGCATCCGCGTCTACGTGACGAGCGTCGGACGCGGTGCCAAGGGCCCGCAGATCACCGTGTCGCGCACGCACCCGGGCCTCGTCCGGAAGCTCTTCGCGCTCGAGGTCCCGGAGATCGCGTCGGGTGTCGTCGAGATCACCTCGCTCGCCCGCGAGGCCGGTCACCGCACGAAGATCGCGGTGAAGGCGAACGAACCGGGCGTCAACGCAAAGGGTGCCTGCATCGGTGAACTCGGTGCCCGCGTGCGCGCGGTGACGACGGAGCTCGGCGCCGAGAAGATCGACATCGTCGACTACTCGTCCGACCTCGCCTCGTTCGTCGCGAGTGCCCTGTCGCCGGCCAAGGTGACGAGCGCGTTCGTGCTCGACGCCTCGACGAAGGCCGTCCGCGCCCTCGTGCCGGACTACCAGCTGTCGCTCGCCATCGGCAAGGAAGGGCAGAACGCCCGCCTCGCCGCGAAGCTCACGGGCGCCCGGATCGACATCCAGCCGGACTCGATCCTGGACGGCGAGGACTGAGCGGTTTCGCTCGTGGCACGTCCGGTCCGGGCGTGCCGGATCGCGGTCGACGGAGGGGAGGAGTAAGGTGGTTCCCGTCAGAACATGCATCGGCAGTCGCCGTCGTGCACCCCGGTCCTCCCTCCTCCGTGTCGTCGCCCTGAGCGACGGTCGCGTCGTGGCGGACCCGAAGGCAGTCATGCCGGGTCGGGGGGCATGGCTCACACCGACGGTCGAAGCACATGATCAGGCCGCCAAGCGCAGGGCTTTCCGCCGGGCGCTCCGGCTGGATCATGAACCGGACACGTCCGCGGTTCGCGACTACCTCGAAGCGCTCAGCGCTGCAGAGCAGGCGCGTCACCGGGACATGACAGAACAGGCTGAACGGCTTATGGACAACTGATGAGCGGCTCGAAATGAGACCCGTCATCCATTGAGTCCTGCCCCTTCACGGGGTGGGACCCGTGAAGGAGAACAGTGGCAAAACCACGCGTACACGAGATCGCATCCGAACTCGGTGTCGACAGCAAGACCGCAATGGAGAAACTCAAGGAACTCGGCGAATTCGTCAAGGGCCCGAGCTCTTCCGTCGAACCCCCCGTCGCGCGGAAGCTCCGTGCTGCGCTGCAGGCTGACGGCGTTCCCGCGTCGAAGCCCGCCGCGGCACCCGCCGGCTCGGCCTCGCCGAAGCCCGGCACGGCTGCGCCCAAGAGCGACGCGCCCGCCGCCCCGAAGCCCGCAGCGGCCTCGGGCAGCAGTGCGCCGAAGCCCGGCGGCATGAAGCCCGGCCCCGCCCGTCCCGCGCCTGCTTCGGCAGCGCCCGAGGCGACGACGGCCGACGACACCTCCACCGACTCGTCCGCGCCCACCCCGGGTGCGCCGAAGTCGGTCGCGCAGCGCCAGGCCGAGGCCGAGGCAGCGCGGAAGGCCGCAGCGGCCGAGAAGGCAGCAGCAGAGAAGGGCGATGCCGGTTCGGCAGCCCCGAAGGCCGACGCCGTCAAGCCCGGTGGCGCCCCGAAGCCGGGCTCCGCAGCCGGCCCCAAGCCGGGCGGCCCGAAGCCGGGTGCACGTCCCGGCAACAACCCGTACGCGTCGAGCCAGGGCATGGGCTCGCGCCCGCCGCGTCCGGGCAACAACCCGTACTCCTCGAACCAGGGCATGGGCCAGCGCCCCGCACCCGGTGCCGGTGGCGCCGGTGGTGGCAACGGCATTCCGCGTCCGGCTCCGCCGCGTCCGGGTGTTCCCCGTCCGGGTGCGCCGCGTCCCGGTGGTCCCGGCCAGGCCGGTCGTCCGAACGGCTTCGGGCAGCGCCCGGGCCAGGGCGGCGGCGGTCGTGGTGGCCCCGGTGGTCGTCCGGGTGGTGGTGCCGGTGGCGGTTTCCCGCGTCCGGCCTTCAGCGGCCCGCGTCCCGCCGGTGGCGGTGGCCGCGGTCGTGGCCCCGGTGGCGGTACCGCTGGTGCGTTCGGTCGCGGTGGCGGCAAGAGCCGTGCCCGCAAGTCGAAGCGGACGAAGCGCGCCGAGTACGAGATGCGGCAGGCGCCGTCGCTCGGCGGCGTGCAGGTCCCGCGTGGCGACGGCAACACGATCGTCCGTCTGCGCCGGGGTGCGAGCATCTCGGACTTCGCCGACAAGATCGACGCGAGCCCCGGCAACCTGGTGACGGTGCTGTTCCACCTCGGTGAGATGGCGACCGCGACCGAGTCGCTGGACGAGGCCACGTTCGAGGTCCTCGGCGAGGAGCTGGGCTACAAGATCCAGATCGTCTCGCCCGAGGACGAGGACAAGGAGCTCCTCGAGGGCTTCGACATCGACCTCGAAGCAGAGCTCGAGGACGAGGACGACTCGGTGCTGCAGCAGCGGCCCCCGGTGGTCACCGTCATGGGTCACGTCGACCACGGCAAGACCCGCCTGCTCGACGCCATCCGCAACTCGAAGGTCGTGGAGGGCGAAGCCGGCGGCATCACCCAGCACATCGGTGCGTACCAGATCGTCACCGAGCACGAGGGCATCGAGCGCCCGATCACCTTCATCGACACCCCGGGTCACGAAGCCTTCACGGCCATGCGTGCTCGTGGTGCCCAGGTGACGGACATCGCGATCCTCGTGGTCGCGGCGGACGACGGCATCATGCCCCAGACGATCGAGGCGCTGAACCACGCGCAGTCGGCCGGTGTGCCGATCGTGGTCGCGGTGAACAAGATCGACAAGGAGGGCGCGAACCCGGCGAAGGTCCGGCAGCAGCTCACCGAGTACAACCTGGTGGCCGAGGAGTACGGCGGCGACGTCATGTTCGTCGACGTGTCGGCTCGGCAGAACATCGGCATCCAGGACCTCTTGGACGCCGTGCTGCTCACCGCCGACGCTGGTCTCGACCTGCGTGCGAACCCCGACAAGGACGCCCGCGGTGTGGCGATCGAAGCACGCCTCGACAAGGGGCGCGGTGCGGTCGCGACGGTGCTCATCCAGTCCGGAACGCTGCACGTCGGCGACGCCATCGTGGCGGGCACGGCCTACGGCCGCGTCCGTGCGATGACGGACGAGAACGGCGAAGCGGTCAAGGCCGCGACCCCGTCCCGCCCGGTCCAGGTGCAGGGTCTGTCCTCGGTGCCCCGCGCCGGTGACACGTTCCTCGTCACCGAAGAGGACCGTACGGCTCGTCAGATCGCCGAGAAGCGTGAAGCCGCCGAGCGCAACGCCCAGCTGGCCAAGGCCCGCAAGCGCATCTCGCTCGAGGACTTCACCCGTGCACTCGAAGAGGGCAAGGTCGAGTCGCTCAACCTCATCATCAAGGGTGACGTCTCCGGTGCTGTCGAAGCACTCGAGCAGTCGCTCCTGGACATCGAGGTCGACGACAGCGTCCAGCTCCGCATCCTCCACCGCGGTGTCGGTGCGATCACGGAGTCGGACATCGACCTCGCCACGATCGACAACGCCATCGTCATCGGCTTCAACGTCCGTCCGGACGTCAAGGCCCGTGAGCGTGCGGCGCGCGAAGGCATCGACGTGCGCTTCTACTCGGTCATCTACAACGCACTCGAGGACATCGAGCAGTCCCTCAAGGGCATGCTCAAGCCCGAGTACGAAGAGGTCCAGTCGGGTGTCGCCGAGATCCGCGAGGTGTTCCGTTCCTCCAAGTTCGGCAACATCGCGGGTGTCATCGTCCGCTCCGGCACGATCACGCGCAACGCGAAGGCGCGCGTCATCCGCGAGGGTGTGGTGATCGCCGATGGCCTGGCCATCGAGTCGCTGCGTCGCTTCAAGGACGACGTGACCGAGGTCCGCACGGACTTCGAAGCCGGTATCGGTCTGGGCAAGTTCAACGACATCCAGATCGGTGACGAGATCGAGACCACCGAGCTCGTCGAGAAGCCGCGCGACTGATCGCGTGACTCCCTGGGCCCCGGCCTCCCCTCGCGGGGGACCGGGTCCCGACGGGCCCCGGCCTCCCCACGGGGGGACCGGGGCCCGACCCCGTTTCACCAGGACCACCGGCGGGAAGCGTCCCGCCACTGCCTCAGGAGGCACCAATGGCCGATCCGCAGCGCGCACGCAAGATGGCGGACCGCATCAAGGAAGTCGTCGCACGTCGGCTCGACAAGGGCCTCCGGGACCCGCGGCTCGGGTTCGTGACGATCACCGACGTCCGTGTGACCGGTGACCTGCAGCACGCATCGATCTTCTACACCGTCTACGGCACCGACGAGGAGCGTGCCGACTCCGCCGCCGCGCTCAAGGCGGCGACCGGCATGCTCCGGTCGGAGGTGGGCAAGAACATCACCGCCCGGCTCACGCCGTCGCTCGAGTTCATCGCCGACGCCCTGCCGGAGACCTCGGCACACATGGAGGACCTGCTCGTGCAGGCACAGCTGCGCGACGAGCAGGTCCGCGCCGCCGCCGCCGGTGCGACGTACGCCGGCGACGCCGACCCGTACAAGCGCGACGAGGACGAAGACGGCGACGAGGACCAGGCCCGCGCCTAGCCCTCCGGCAGGCTGTAGCCGCTCGCGTCGTCGCCCTCCGCGAGACCATCGCGGAGGAGCGACGCGAGCGCACGTTCCCGCTGCTCGGCGTCCGGCCACACCGGTTCGATCTCGTCCCGGGTGACGGGCACGTCGGACGCCCGGAGCTCGGCCATGATCAGGCCACGCACCTGCCGGTCGCTGCCGGCGAACTTCGCCTGCTTCGGTGCCCGTGGCCCCTCGTGCTCCGGGTAGCCCGCTGCACGCCAGGCGCAGCGGTCCGCGATCGGGCACGCGTCGCAGGCGGGGGAGCGGGCGACGCAGACGAGCGCGCCGAGCTCCATCACCGCGGCGTTGGTCGCGGCGGCGTCGTCACGATCGGCGGGCAGGACGGACTCCATCAGCGGGAGGTCCTGCTTCGCCTTCGCGGGGCCCGGTTCGCCCTGGCCGAGGAGGGCGCGGGCGAGGACGCGGCGCACGTTGACGTCGACGACCGGGTGCCGGTCGCCGTACGCGAAGACCGCGACCGCCCGCGCCGTGTAGTCGCCGATCCCGGGCAGCGCCAGCAGTGCGTCGACGTCCCGCGGCACCACGTTGCCGTGCTGTTCCGCGATCGCGGTCGCCGCCGCGTGCAGCGCGAGCGCCCGTCTCGGGTAGCCGAGCCGGTCCCACGCGCGCACCGCGTCCGCCGGGGGTGAGTCCGCGAGGTCCGCAGGTGTCGGCCACCGGGTGAGCCATGCCTCCAGGCGGGGGATCACGCGCGCCACCTGCGTCTGCTGCAGCATGATCTCGCTGACGAGCGTGCCCCACGCGGGGAAGCCGGGGCGGCGCCAGGGGAGGTCGCGTGCCTCCTGGCGGAACCAGGTGATCAGCGGAGTGGCGATGTCGGGCCGCGTGGTCGCGGCCGGGTCGGGGCGGGTCGCCGTGGCCGGTTCCTCCACACCGTCTCGCGTCGTCGGGTTGTCCACATTCTGCCTGGAGGCCCGACTCGCGTTCACCACGACAGCCTACGGTGGGTGCATGGCACGTTGGGCACCCCAGGAGACCGACACGATGGCAGCGATCGCAGCCGAGGTGATCGCGCAGGTCGGCACGAACCGGACCGTGATCGGCATCGACGGACAGGACGGCGTCGACCTCGAGCGCGTCGCCGCGGGGCTCGTCGCCGGCTTCGAGCAGCACGGTGTCTCCGCCATGGCCGCGGCCGCACCCTCCGCCGACGTCGACGCCCTGCGCGCCGACCTCGTCGCACCCTTCCGCTCCACCGGCGCCGGGGACGGCGTGCTCGTGGTCCACGGGCACGGCGTGCTGGCGCACGGTGCGCGTGGGCTCTGGCGGTGGTCCCTGTGGGCCGAGCAGGAGGACGGTCGTCTCGAGCGTCGGGCCGACGTGAAGATCGCCGCGTCGGCGGTGCTCGACGTCACCGACCCGGAGCACCCGCGGCGCGAGTGGAACGACGCCTGCTGAGGCAGACACCTGACCGATGGATCGCGCCCACTGACCGGTTGCACCGCTGGTAATCTCCTACGGTGCTCGAAACCGCGCCCGACGGCATCCTCCTCGTCGACAAACCGCAGGGGATCTCCAGCCATCGGGTCGTCTCGATCGCCCGGCGCCGCCTCGGTCTGAAGAAGGTCGGCCACGCCGGCACCCTCGACCCGATGGCGACCGGTCTGCTCATCCTCGGCGTCGGCCCGTCGACCCGGCTCCTGACCCACCTGGTCGGCCTCGGGAAGACCTACACCGCGACGATCCGGCTCGGTGTCTCCACAGACTCCGACGACGCCGACGGCGACCCCACGG
Organism: Curtobacterium sp. UNCCL20; assembly: GCF_900101675.1. Classification (GTDB taxonomy): domain Bacteria; phylum Actinomycetota; class Actinomycetes; order Actinomycetales; family Microbacteriaceae; genus Curtobacterium. The sequence continues at coordinate 278,401 of NZ_FNKG01000003.1, forward strand.
CGGCCCTCGGAACGGCCTCGGCCGACGTGTCCGACGCTGCCGTCGAGGCCGCGGTCGCCGCCCTCCGCGGCGAGATCTCCCAGGTCCCCTCGACCGTCAGCGCCATCAAGGTCGACGGCCGGCGCGCCTACGACCTCGCACGGAAGGGCGAAGAGGTCGTCCTCAAGTCCCGCACCGTGACGGTCTCACGGTTCGACGTCACCGGCCGAGGAGACCGGGTGGTCACCGTCGACGGCCACGAGGTCGCCGTCGTCGACCTCGACGTCGTCGTGACGTGCTCGTCAGGCACCTACGTCCGAGCCCTGGCGCGTGACGTCGGCGCGGCCCTCGGCACGGGTGCGCACCTGACGGCGCTCCGCCGCGAGCAGGTGGGCCCGTTCGACGTGGCGGACGCGATCGACCTCGAGGACGACGCGGTCGACGTCCGCGCCGCACTCGCCCGGCCGGTCGACATCGCCCGACGGCTGTTCCCCGCCGTCCCGCTCGACGCCGACGCGGCGAAGGACCTCGCCGACGGTAAGCGCGTCGCCGCCGACCACCCGGACACCGACGGCCCGGTCGCGGCCGTCGCCACCGAGGGAGACCGGCTCGTCGGACTCGTCTCGGTCCGGCGCGGACTCCTCCGCGTCATCACCAACTTCCCGACGGCGCACACGGTGTCGTCCACGAGCGGCGGAGCGAACGCGTGATCGAGTGGTTCATGTGGGTGCAGCTCGTGATCGCCGTGGTCGCAGGGCTGTTCGCCGTGGTCGTCGGCTTCATCGGTTGGAAGCCGAACGACTACACGGTGGGGTCGCTTGTCCTCGTCGAACTCCTGCTGCTCGCGCAGGGCGTGATCGCGCTGGTCCTGCCGGCCGTCGGCAGCCCGCCGGTCGGGAACGCCCTCGAGTTCGGCGTCTACGCGGTGTCGGTGCTGCTCGTGCCGCCGGCGACGATCGTGTGGGCGCTCATCGACCGGACCAAGTGGAGCACCGTCGTCCTCGGCGCCGGAGCCTTCACCGTCGCCGTGATGCTGTACCGGATGTACCAGATCTGGTTCGCGCTGAACTGACGCAGAGCCTGTCGACGGCTGCGCGCGTGCCGGTCGAGTCCGCCCCGTCCTTGCGTCATCGTCGGGCTCGTCCTGACGCCTTGCGTCATCGTCGGGCCCGGCCGTCGGTAGAATCGGTGCAATGGCGACCAGATCCTCACTCGCGACCGGCATCGGCCGCGTCCTCATCGCCGTCTACGGCGTGCTCGCGCTGGCGGCGACCGGTCGGAGCGTCGTCCAGATCATCGAGAAGTTCGACTTCGCGCCCTTCGCCTACACGCTGAGCGCCGTCGCGGCCGTCGTGTACATCGTCGCGATGATCGCCCTCATCGTCCCCGGTCGGTTCTGGTACCGGGTCGCCTGCGTCACCATCGTCTTCGAGATGACCGGTGTGCTCGTCATCGGGACGCTCTCGCTCTTCGACCGGGCGCTGTTCCCGGACGACACGATCTGGTCGTACTACGGCCTCGGGTACGCCTTCGCCCCGCTCGTGCTCCCGGCTGCCGGTCTCTGGTGGCTCCGGAAGCACCACCGCACCGCCGGAGCGCCCGACAACGCAGCGACCGACGCGCCCACGTCCACCGTGCCGGCCGGCGAGTAGGGGGTCGACGTGCAGTACTACGACGACATCGCCGACGTGGCCCAGGGCTTTGGGCCGAGTGCGGTCACGATCGGCAAGTTCGACGGCGTCCACGTCGGGCACCGGGCCGTGATCGCGCACCTCGAGCGAGCCGCACACGAGCAGGGACTCGTCTCCACCGTCGTGACGTTCGACCGGCACCCGCTCACCGTGATCGACCCGGTCAAGGTCCCACCGGCCCTGACGAGCATCGCCCAGCGCCGCGAGCTCCTCGACGAGGTCGGCGTCGACGCCACCCTGCTCCTCCGGTTCGACCACGAGCTGCAGTCGAAGGCGCCCGGAGCGTTCGTGTCCGAGATCCTCGTCGACACCCTGCACGCCCGGCTCGTCTTCGTCGGCAGCGACTTCCGCTTCGGCGCGAAGGGTGCCGGCGACGTCACACTCCTCCGTGCACTGGGTGAGCGGCACGGCTTCACCGTCGAGCTCATCGACGACGTGGACCTGGTCGACGACGTCCGGCCCGACGGCGAACGCCGGGTCTCCTCCACGTGGATCCGCGAGCTCCTCGGCGACGGGCGGGTGGCCGAGGCCGCACGGCTCCTCGGCCGCGAGCACGCCGTCCGGAGCGTCGTCGTGCACGGCAACCAGCGTGGCCGGGCGATGGGCTACCCGACGGCGAACCTGGACCCGGCGTGCGAGGGGTTCGTCCCCGCCGACGGTGTCTACGCGGCGCGGGTGCTGCACGAGGGCACGGTGTACCCGGCTGCCGTGTCGGTCGGCAACAACCCGACGTTCGAGGGTGTGCCCGCGAAGCAGATCGAGGCGCACCTGCTCGACGTCGACATCGACCTCTACGGCGACACCATCTCGGTGCTCTTCGTGTCCTACGTGCGCGGCATGGTGAAGTTCTCGTCGATGGACGAGCTCGCCGCGCAGATGCGCCAGGACGACCGCGACATCCGGCTGCTGCTCGGGCTTCCCGCGCCCGTCTGACGCTGCCCGGCGGTACGGGGGCACGGCGGCACGGCACGGCGCACGCGCGCGGCGCACGGTGCCAGCTTCGCCGGACGGTGCGAGGTTCTGCGCCCGGTGCGGCGCTGCAGGCTCTCGCCAGGCGCGGAACCTCGCACCGTGCGACGTTCCGCGGGCGTCACGGTGCCCGCTCCACAGCGCCAGCGCACGGTGCCAGCCTCGCCGGACGGTGCGAGGTCGTTCGCCCGGTGCGGCGCTGCAGACTCCCACGAGGCGCGGAACCTCGCACCGTGCGAGCTCGCAGACCCGCGCGCCGCGCGCCCGCTGACCCGCGCACCCGTGCGCCGCGCGACCGACGCCCCGCGCGACGAAGCCCCCGTGACCGATCGGTCACGGGGGCTTCGTCGAGACGGACGGCCGGGTGTCAGCCGCCGAGCGCGTCGAGCCAGATCTTGCGGGCGTCGAGCGCTTCCTGCGCGTCCTTGATCTTGCGGGCATCGCCGGAGGCCTGCGCGTCGGCGAGCTCCGCCTCGAGCTTGCCGATGGCGTCCTCGAGCTGGCTGGCGAGCCCGTTCTGCCGGGCCTTGCGCTCGGGGTCGGACGCCTTCCAGTGCTGGTCTTCCAAGCTGCGCACGTGGTCCTCCACCGCGCGGAGACGGTCCTCGATGCGGCGGACGTCCCCGCGGGGGACCTTGCCGATCTCGTCCCACCGGCGCTGGATGCCCGTGAGCGTCCGGCGAGCCGCGACCCGGTCAGTCGCCTGCAGCAGCGGTTCAGCCTCGGTCAGCAGTGCCTGCTTCGCGACGAGGTTCTCGGAGTACTCCTCGTTCTCGATGGCAGCCTCGGCGTGCCGCTGCTCGAACAGCACGTCGCCGGCGGCCTTGAAACGTGCCCAGAGCGCGTCGTCGTGCCGCTTGCCCGCTCGCCCGGCCTGCTTCCAGTCGTCGAGCAGTTCGCGGTACGCGGGGATGGCGTCCGACCCGCGCGGCGCGAGGGCCTCGGCCTGCTGGACGAGCTCCTGCTTCCGGTTGCGGGCGTCGCGGTGCTGCGCGTCGAGCTCGGAGTAGAACGCACGACGGTGCTGGTCGACGGTCGAGCGGGCGGCCCGGAATCGCTTCCAGAGCTCGTTCGCCTCGTTCTTGGGGATGCGCGGGCCGTCGTGCTGGTGCTGCTGCCACCGCGCGAAGACGTCGTCGAGCTGCGCGGTGATCTGCTTCCACTGCGCTCGGGCGGGGTCGACCGCAGCGAGTGCCTCGGCCTCTTCCACCAGGGCGGTGCGGTGCGCCAGTGCATCCGCGAGTGCCTGCTGCGCCTGCTCCGCCTGCTCCTTCGTGAGCGAGCCGAGCTGCTCGGTGAGGGCGCCGACGCGGGTCTCGAGCGCCTTGAGGTCACCGACGACGCGCGCCTCGGCCACGAGGGTGCGGAGGTGCTCCACCGTGCGGGCGACGTCGTTCGCCGAGGCACCACGCGCAGCGCGCTGCTCGGCGATCTTCACCTGCCCCTCGAGGTCGGCGTACTTCCGCGCGAAGTAGGCGAGGGCTTCGTCCGGGGTCGCGTCCGGGTACTCACCGACCGCTTTCTCGGTGTCCTCGTACCGGACGTACACGGTCCCGTTCTCGTCGACCCGGCCCCAGGTCGTTGCTTCGTCAGATCCCACAGGTCTCGCCTCGATCGTGGTCGTGCATCACCGACGTCGCCGTCGGCACGGTCAGGTCGTCAGCCTATTGCACGGACGGCCTCTGCGACCCGCCCGGACGGCGCGCCTGTGGACTACTTCTCCTGCGCGATCGTCGCGCCGGTGATCTTCGTGCTGACCTTGGGCTCGCCGGTGCCGTCGCTGCCGGCTGATGCGATGCCCTTCGAGGTGATCTTCGACACGAGGTCGTCGAGGCCGCTCGTCACCTTCCCGACGACGGTGTAGCCGCCGGTGGAGCCGTCGAGCGTGGTGTCGCCGTAGACGATGAAGAACTGGGTGCTCTGCGAGTACGCGGTCGAACTGCGGGCGATCGCGATCGTGCCCTTCTCGTACTTCCCGTCGCTCGGCACGTTCTCGAGCGGGCCGTACTCGAACCCGGCGTCCCCGGTGCCGTCGCCGTTCGCGGAGCCGCACTGCAGGAACTCGAACCCGTCGCTGTCGGCGAGCCGGTGGCAGGTGGTGCCGTTGTAGAACTGCTCCTGGATGAGCTTGATCTCGACGCTCGTGGCCTGCGGCGCCTTCTTCCCGTCGAGCTCGATGCCGAGCTTCACGTCCTTGTTGAGCGTGAGGGAGCCGGTCCAGGTGGCGTCCTTCGCGATCGACTTGCTCGGCACGTCGCCGGTGTTGGCCGCGGTCGCACTGGCGGACGGCGTCGGCGTGGCCGTCGCGCTCGCGCTGGCGGACGCCGTCTTCTCGGAGCCGTGCGACCCGGCGAACGCGAGCTGCGATCCGGTCGCGAGCGCGGCGACGAGCACGAGCACCCCGGCGCCCACCAGGTTGTCCCGCAGGCGGCGGCGTCGCTGCCGGTCGTGCAGGCCCTGCCGCGCCTTGTAGAGGCGGAGGCGCTCGCGCGCCTCCCGGTTGTCTCGCGCCTGGTTCTTCGGTGCCACGGTGCTCTTCGGACCTCTCGTCGACTGTGCGACGAGCGTAGCGGAACCGGTCATGCCAACGGCCTGGAGGCGCGCCCCTGTCAGTGGGTCGGCCTACGATTGGATGCATGGCAGCGGACCGTTCGGGCATGCGTGCGCCCACGACAGGCGGTCGCGCTGGGCTCGCGCAGGGTTCCGTCCCACTCGCCGTCCGGATGCGCCCCACCAGTCTCGACGAGGTGGCTGGTCAGCAGCACCTGCTCGGTCGGGGCAGCCCCCTCGTGCAGCTCGCCACCGGCACGCGTGAGAACCCCGGCGGCGTCTCCGTCATCCTCTGGGGGCCGCCCGGCACCGGCAAGACGACGCTGGCGCAGGCGATCGCGCGACAGTCCGGCCGTGAGTTCGTCGAGCTCTCCGCGGTGACCGCCGGTGTGAAGGACGTGCGCGAGGTGATGGAGAAGGCCCTCACCCACCGCGACCTCTACGGCAGCACCACCGTGCTGTTCCTCGACGAGATCCACCGGTTCAGCAAGGCCCAGCAGGACGCCCTCCTGCCCGGGGTCGAGAACGGGTGGGTCATCCTGATCGCGGCCACCACCGAGAACCCGTCGTTCTCGGTGATCTCCCCGCTGCTCTCCCGCTCGCTGCTGCTGACGCTCAAGCCCCTCACCGACGAGGACCTCGGCATGCTCGTCGACCGCGCGGTGGAGGACCCGCGCGGCCTCGGCGGCTCCGTCGTCCTCGGCGACGAGGCCCGCAGCGCCATCGTCCGGCTGTCCTCCGGGGATGCGCGGCGTGCCCTGACCGCGCTCGAGGCCGCCGCGTCCTCGGCGATCGCCGCACAGGGCGACCCGGACGACGACGCCGCGCTCGACGGTGTCCCCGCGGTGCCGATCGTCGACGCGGACACCGTCGCCTCCGCCGTCGACCGGGCGCTGCTCCGCTACGACCGGCAGGGCGACGAGCACTACGACGTCATCAGCGCGTTCATCAAGTCCGTCCGGGGGAGCGACGTCGACGCCGCGCTCCACTACCTGGCGCGCATGATCGAGGCGGGCGAGGACCCGCGGTTCATCGCCCGTCGGATCATCATCTCCGCGTCCGAGGACATCGGCATGGCCGACCCGCAGGCGCTCCCGATCGCGGTCGCCGCCGCGCAGGCGGTGCAGCTCATCGGCATGCCCGAGGGACGGATCCCGCTCGCCGAGGCCGTGGTGTACCTGGCGACCGCGCCGAAGTCGAACGCCGCCTACAACGGGGTGAACGCTGCGATCGCCGACGTGAAGGCCGGCCGGCTCGGGGTGGTCCCGATGCACCTCCGCGACGCGCACTACCCGGGGGCGAAGCGCCTCGGGCACGGCAAGGGGTACGTCTACTCGCACGACGCCGAGCACGGTGTCGCCGAGCAGCAGTACCTGCCGGACGCGCTCGACGGGACCGAGTACTACACGCCGACCGCGAACGGGTACGAGCGCGAGGTCGGTCCCCGGCTCGAGCGCCTCCGGAAGATCACCCGCGGCGAGTAGCGCGACGCACCTCGACGGGGTGCTTCACCCCCGGTTCGGATGCTGCTATCGTTGACGGGCCTACGTCCTGGTCCTCGCGTGCGGCTGCGTCGAGGACAGAGTGTCACGGAGCGGGAGTACCCGCCGCTGTGGCACGGGGGCAGAGGTTCGGACTGTAGCCGTCCGATCCCACAGGCTCATCCCTCTGGATCCCATTCGTCGGGTTCGATCGCACGTGCGCGTGCGGTGGTCGACGATCAGTTCAGTTCAGTACAGAGAAAAGGACCCTGTGTCTACCAAGTCACGCACCCGCAGCAAGACCCGCCTCTCGCGCGCGCTCGGCATCCCGCTGACGCCGAAGGCGGCCCGTTACCTCGAGAAGCGCCCCTACGGCCCCGGTGAGCACGGCCGCACCCGCCGTCGTGCGGACAGCGACTACGCCGTCCGCCTCCGTGAGAAGCAGCGTCTGCGCGCCCAGTACGGCATCCGCGAGAAGCAGCTCCGCATCGTCTTCGAAGAGGCCCGCAAGACGAAGGGCCTGACCGGTGAGAACCTGGTCGAGCTCCTCGAGCAGCGCCTCGACGCCCTCGTGCTCCGTGCCGGCTTCGCCCGCACCACCGCGCAGGCCCGTCAGCTGATCGTGCACCGTCACATCCTGGTCGACGGCAAGCTCGTCGACCGTCCGTCCTTCCGCGTGAAGGAGGGCCAGCTCATCCACGTGAAGCAGCGCTCCGAGTCCCTCGAGCCCTTCCAGGTCGCCGCCGCCGGTGGGCACCAGGAAGTCCTGCCGAAGGTCCCGGGCTACCTCGAGGTCGAGATCGACAAGCTCCAGGCCCGCCTGGCCCGTCGTCCGAAGCGCGCCGAGGTCCCCGTGACCTGTGAAGTGCAGCTCGTCGTCGAGTACTACGCAGCTCGCTGATCCACTGATCACACCCGAACGGCGGGTCGTCCTCTCCACGGGGCGGCCCGCCGTTCGGCGTTCCCGGCCGGCACCGCCAGTAAGATCGTCTGGGCACGCACCGCTCGCGTGCGCAGAGGGAGAGGCACCGTGAAGCAGCTGTTCTTCGTCGCCGTCGGCGTCGTCATCGGGTTCGCCGTCGCGCACCGGGTCGCGAACACCCCCGGTGGGGCGCGCTTCTTCGCCGACGTGAACGCTCGCACGAAGGCCTTCACGGGTGCCGTCGCCGACGGCTACCGCTCCCGCGAGGCCGAGCTCCGCACCGACGTCTGACGACGCCGATCCCGCCGCTCCGGACCGCACTCGCCGCCCCCTCCCGCCGACCTGAATCAGGAAGCACCATGCAGACCGCAGAGATCCGCCGCCGTTGGCTCCAGTTCTTCGGTGACCGCGGCCACACCGTCGTCCCGTCCGCCTCGCTCGTCTCGGACGACCCCTCGCTGCTCTTCACGGTCGCCGGCATGGTCCCCTTCATCCCGTACCTGACCGGGCTCGTCCCCGCGCCGTTCCCGCGTGCCACCAGCGTGCAGAAGTGCATCCGCACGAACGACATCGAAGAGGTCGGCAAGACCCCGCGGCACGGCACGTTCTTCCAGATGAACGGCAACTTCTCGTTCGGCGACTACTTCAAGGAGCAGGCGATCCAGTACGCCTGGCAGTTCCTGACCTCGCCGGAGGACGAAGGCGGTCTCGGGTTCTCGGCGGACGACCTCTGGGTCACCGTCTACGAAGAGGACGACGAGGCGATCGCGTTCTGGAAGCAGCACTCCACCCTGCCCGAGGACCGCATCCAGCGGCTCGGCAAGGACACCAACTACTGGTCGACCGGTCAGCCCGGCCCGGCCGGCCCCTGCTCCGAGATCTTCTTCGACCGCGGGCCCGAGTACGGCATCGACGGTGGTCCGGCGACCGACGACGACCGCTACGTCGAGATCTGGAACCTCGTGTTCATGCAGTACCAGATCGCCGACGTCCGGTCGAAGTACGACTTCGAGATCACCGGCGAGCTGCCGAACAAGAACATCGACACCGGCATGGGGCTCGAGCGCGTCGCCTTCATCAAGCAGGGCGTCGACAACATGTACGAGATCGACCAGGTCCGTCCGGTCCTCGACAAGGCGGCGGAGATCTCCGGTCGTCGGTACGGCGCCGTGCACGAGGACGACGTCCGGATGCGCGTCATCGCGGACCACGTGCGGTCGGCGCTCATGCTCATCGCCGACGGCGTCAGCCCGTCGAACGAGGGCCGCGGGTACATCCTGCGGCGCCTGCTCCGGCGCACGGTGCGTGCGATGCGCCTGCTCGGCGTCGAGGGTGCGACCTTCCCCGAGCTCTTCCCGGCGTCCCGCGACGCCATGCGCGACGCCTACCCCGAGGTGGGCGAGGACTACGACCGGATCGCGCGGATCGCCTACGCGGAAGAGGAGACGTTCCTCCGTACCCTCGCGCAGGGCACGACGATCCTCGACGTCGCGGTGGAACGGGCCAAGCAGGACGGTGCGCCGTCGATCGGTGGCGACACCGCGTTCCTCCTCCACGACACGTTCGGCTTCCCGATCGACCTGACGATGGAGATGGCGGAAGAGGCCGGCGTCCACGTCGACCGGACCGCCTTCGAGACCCTGATGTCCGAGCAGCGTGCGCGTGCGAAGGCGGACGCGAAGAGCAAGAAGACCGCCCTCGCCGACCTCAGCGTTTACAGCGCCTTCCGTGCGAAGGGCGAGACGACCTTCCTCGGCTACGACGCGCTCGAGGCCGAGACGACCATCCTCGGCATCATCGTCGGTGGCGTCAGCGTCGACCGTGCGGTGGCGGGCGACATCGCCGAGGTCATCCTCGGCGAGAGCTCCCTCTACGCCGAGTCCGGTGGCCAGGACGCCGACCAGGGCTCGATCGTCGGCAATGGCTTCGACCTCGAGGTGCTCGACGTGCAGCGCCCGGTCGCCGGCCTCTGGAGCCACACGGTCCAGGTCCGCTCCGGCGAGGTCGGGGTCGGTGCGCCGGCGACGACCGTCGTGGACGCCGAGTACCGCCGCGGTGCGACGCAGGCCCACTCGGCCACGCACCTGGTGAACGCGGCGCTCCGCGACATCCTCGGCCCCGAGGCGCTGCAGGCCGGTTCCTACAACAAGTCCGGCTACATGCGTCTCGACTTCTCCTGGTCGCAGCCGGTGTCGCTCGAGACCCGCTCCGAGATCGAGGAGGTCGTGAACACCGCGATCCGCTCCGACCTCGAGGTCTCCACGCGCGTGCTCCCGCTCGCCGAGGCCAAGTCCCTCGGTGCACAGGCGCTGTTCGGCGAGAAGTACGGAGCCGAGGTCCGCATGGTGGACATCGGCGGCCCGTGGTCCCGCGAGCTCTGCGGTGGCACCCACGTCGCGTCCAGCTCGCAGGTCGGCCTCGTCAACCTGGTGGGGGAGTCGAGCGTCGGCTCGACCAACCGCCGCGTCGAGGCGCTCGTCGGACTCGAGGGCTTCCGCGACCTCGCCGTCGAGCGGACCATCGTGTCCCAGCTGTCGAGCGCGCTCAAGGCGCCGCGCGAGGACCTCCCCACCCGTGTCCAGTCCCTGATGGAGGACCTCCGCACCGCCCAGAAGCGGGTCGCCGAGTTCGAGTCGGCGAACCTGCAGCAGCGCGTGCCGTCGATCGCCCGGCAGGCGACGACCGTCGGCACCACCACCGTGGTCGCCGAGTCCGTCCAGGGGCTGCAGTCCGGTGACGACCTCCGTGCCCTCGCGACCGGGGTGCGCAGCCAGCTCGGCGACGGTGCAGCTGTCGTCGTCCTCGGTGCGGTCATCAACGACAAGCCCGTCGTCATCGTCGCGACGAACGACGCGGCGCGCGCTGCGGGCGTCCAGGCGGGCCCCCTCGCGAAGGAGGCCGCCGGCGTCCTCGGTGGTGGTGGCGGCGGCAAGCCGGACCTCGCCCAGGGTGGCGGCACCGACGCATCGGCGCTGCCGGCGGCGCTCCGTGCGGTGACCGACCGGCTCGCGGCCTGACCGTGGCGATCCGTTCCGGGCGGCGACTCGGCGTCGACGTCGGTCGCGCCCGGATCGGGGTCGCGGTCTGCGACCGTGACGGGCTCCTCGCGACGCCGGTGGAGACGGTCCGCCGCGACGACACGACCGATGTCCGGCGGATCGTCGAGATCGCGGACGAGTACGACGTGCTCGAGATCGTCGTCGGACTGCCGTTGTCGATGTCCGGCGGGGACACCCCGTCGACGGCCGACGCCCGAGAGTTCGCCGGGCGGTTGGCGGAGCACAAGCCGGTGCGCCTGGTCGACGAGCGTCTGTCGACGGTGACGGCGCAGCGGGGGCTGCACCAGGCCGGCAAGAACACGAAGAAGTCCCGAGCCGTGATCGACCAAGCGGCCGCTGTTATCATTCTGCAACACGCGCTCGACCACGAGCGTGCGTCCAGTGCCCCACCGGGGGCCACGCTCCCCTGAACGTGCGCACCACCAACGCGCACAGCGCAGTGCTCACCTGACCGCGGCTGCCACACCGTCGCCCAGGATCCGAGCCAGGCGGAGTTCCCGACCGAGAGACCGAGGACCGTTGGCAGACGACCTGGACTGGAACGCGATCATCGCGCCCGGCAACGACGCCGAGCGGCGGAAGACGACTTCCGACCGCGCGGCCACACCCGATGATCGCGGCGACGCGGTCGACCCCGCCACGACGCCGTACGCGCGGCCGATGTCGCGGCGCGAGGCCCGCGCGGCCGAAGCGGCCCGCGACGCAGACGCCGCTCGCGACGCCGCCGCTACCGACGCGGCTCGCGCTGACGACGCCGCTCGCGACGCCGCCGCCGACACCGCTCGCGCTGCCGACACCGCTCGCGCTGCTGAAGCCGCCCGCGCTGGCCGGTTCCCCGAGACGACCCGAGCGGACACCGCACGACTCGACGCGGGTCCCCCGACGCGCGACCGCTCCGCCCGACCCACGTCCCCGGCCGACGCCCCCGTCGCGCAGCGCGTCGACGAGCTCCACCCCGAGGTCCAGGCGCTCCTCACCGGCGAGGTGCACGTCAGCGACGACGAGCGACGCGCCGCCGCAGGCGCGCGGGCCGCCACTCCGGGCGACGTCCGTCGGGACGGCCCCACGCCGGGCGACGACGGCTCTGGAGGCGCGGGAGACGGCGGTCGCGGCGGTCGCGGCGGACGTGGGGGAGCCTCCAGGGCGCCACGTGAGCCCCGCGAGCCGCGTCCGAAGCGACGTCGCGGACCGCTCATCGCGGGCATCGTCATCGTCGCGGTCGTGCTCGCCGGCGGTGTGTCCGCCTACGCGTTCGCCGCGCCGAAGATCCAGCAGGTCGTCGGCGCGCTGACCGGCAAGCAGGAGTCGGACGACTACACCGGCGGCGGCACCAGCAAGGTGACCATCACGATCAAGCAGGGCGACATCGGCGAGGACGTCGCGAAGACGCTGCAGCGCAGCGGCGTCGTGAAGGACTCGACGGTCTTCTACAAGCTGCTCCTGGCCTCGCCGGACGTGCAGTTCCAGCCTGGTTCGTACGCGCTCAAGAAGAAGATGAGCTCGAAGTCGGCCCTCGCGGCGCTCCAGGACGCGAAGAACCGCGTCCAGGCGTCGATCGTCATCCCCGAGGGCACCGCCCTCAAGGACATCGAGGCGGGCATGGTCTCGAAGGCCGGTCTCAGCGAAGCGCAGGTGTCGGCCGCGGCGAAGGACCTCTCGGCTTACGGGCTGCCGGCGAACGCCACCACGCTCGAGGGCTGGCTCTTCCCGGCGACCTACCCGATCAACCCCGGGTGGACGGCCACGCAGTACTTCAAGTCGATGGTCGACACGATGAAGGAACACCTCGCCGCAGCGGGCGTCGCCGAGGCCGACCAGGAGCACGTGATCGTGTTCGCGTCCCTCGTGCAGAAGGAAGCCGGGCTCGCGGCCGACTACCCGAAGGTCGCGCGCGTGTTCCAGAACCGGCTCGACACGGGCATGAAGCTGCAGTCCGACGCGACGGTGGCCTACGGCACGGGCAACACGCACACGGTGACGACGACCGACGCCGAGCGCGCCGACGCGTCGAACAAGTACAACACCTACGTGCACGACGGACTCCCGCCGGCGCCGATCTCGAACCCGGGGGACATCGCCATCAACGCGGTGACGAAGATGGCCACGGGGAACTGGGAGTACTTCGTGACGGTGAACCTCGAGACGGGTGAGACGGTGTTCTCGGACACCTACGACCAGCACCTGGCCGCGGTGAAGCAGTTCCAGGCCTGGCTGCGCGCGCACCCCGACTACCAGTAGCCGCCGTTGACCGCCGGGCGCGGAGCCCGGCGGTCAGCGCGGACCCCGGCGGTCTGCGCGGACCTCGGCGCGTAGCCCGGCGGTCCGCTGTGGGAGGATGGGAACCATGCTTCGTTGGTTGACTGCTGGTGAGTCCCACGGACCGGAACTCATCGCGATGCTCGAGGGCCTGCCCGCGGGTGTCCCGGTGTCGTTCGAGTCCATCCGTACCGATCTCGCGCGGCGCAAGCTCGGCTACGGCCGCGGCTCACGCATGAAGTTCGAGCAGGACGAGCTGCACGTCTCCGGCGGCGTCCGGCACGGGTACTCGCTGGGCAGCCCGATCGCGATCCGCATCGGCAACACCGAGTGGCCGAAGTGGGTCGAGGTCATGAACCCCGAGCCCGTCGAGCAGACCGACGCCTCCCGCGGGCGCAGCGCTCCGCTCACCCGGCCGCGCCCGGGTCACGCCGACCTCGTCGGCATGCAGAAGTACGGCTTCGACGAAGCCCGTCCGATCCTCGAGCGCGCCTCCGCCCGCGAGACCGCTGCCCGGGTCGCCCTCGGGGCGGTCGCGAAGTCGTTCCTCGCCGAACTCGGCATCCGCTCGGTCGCGCACACCCTGCAGGTCGGCACGGTCCGGGTGCCGGACGGTACGGCGTTGCCACTGCCCGACGACGTCGACCGTCTCGACGAGGACCAGCTGCGCTGCTTCGACGCCGAGACCTCCGCCCGCATGGTGGACGAGGTCGAGGCGGCCAAGAAGGACGGCGACACCCTCGGTGGCGTCGTCGAGGTGCTCTTCTACGGGGTCCCGCCGGGCCTCGGCTCGCACGTGCAGTGGGACCGTCGTCTCGACGCCCGCCTCGCCGCGGCGATCATGGGCATCCAGGCGATCAAGGGCGTCGAGGTCGGCGACGGGTTCGCCACCGCAGCTCGTCGCGGTTCCGAGGCACACGACGAGCTGTACCGCGAGGACGGCGAGATCATCCGCACCACCGACCGCGCGGGCGGCACCGAGGGCGGCATGTCCACGGGCACCGTGCTGCGCGTCCGTGCCGGCATGAAGCCGATCGCGACGGTGCCGCACGCGCTGCACACCATCGACGTCACCACCGGTGAGGACGCCTCGGCGCACCACCAGCGCTCCGACGTCTGCGCGGTCCCCGCAGCCGGCGTCGTCGCCGAGGCGATGGTCGCGCTCGTGCTCGCCGACGCCGTGCTCGAGAAGTTCGGCGGCGACAACGTCGTCGAGACGAAGCGGAACCTCGACGCGTACCTCGCGGCGATCCCGGAGACGCTGCGCAGCCGCCGTACCGAGGCCGCCGAGCACACGTCGGCCTGGTGAGCAGCGCGGCACTGTCCGCACCCGTCGTCATCATCGGGCCGATGGGCGCGGGCAAGTCGAGCGTGGGCAAGCGCGTCGCCAAGGCGCTGGGTGTCCCGTTCACCGACACCGACCGCGCCATCGTGCGGGAGCACGGCCCGATCCCGGGCATCTTCGCCGACCGGGGTGAGCCCGCGTTCCGCGAGCTCGAGGCCGCGGCCGTGCGCTCGGCGATGGCGACCGGCGGTGTGATCGCCGTCGGCGGTGGCGCCGTGACCCACGCCGCCACGCGCGAGGCGATGGCCGGCGCGAGCGTCGTCCTGCTCACCGTGTCGCCCGAGGCGGTCGCGGACCGCATCGCCGGCAGCGACCGACCGCTGCTCGCGAACGGCGGCATCGACGCCTGGCAGACCATCATGGACGAGCGCGCGGCGACCTACGCCGAACTCGCGCACGCCGTCTTCGACACGTCTCGTCGCCCGATGTCGCACGTCGTCGACGACGTCGTCGCGTGGCTCGGCAACGACGTCCGCCCGGAGACCCGCACCACCACCGAAGGAGCACCGTGACCGAGTCGACCCTGCCGGAGGGCACCACCGAGATCCGCGTCGGCGGCGAGGACGGATACGTGGTGGCCGTCGGCAACGGGCTGCTCGGCTCGGTCCCGGCGCTGCTCGGCCCCCGTGTCGCCAAGGTCCTCATCGTGCACGCGCCGACCCTCGGCGCGCGGGCCAACGACCTCCGCGACCTGCTCGCCGACGCCGGCCTCGGGGCCCTCATCGCCGAGGTCCCCGACGCCGAGGGTGCCAAGCGGGTCGAGGTCGCCGCGTTCTGCTGGCAGATCATGGGCCAGTCCGACTTCACCCGGACCGACGCCGTGATCGGACTCGGGGGCGGTGCGGTCACCGACCTCGCCGGCTTCGTCGCCGCCACCTGGCTCCGCGGTGTGCCCTACGTCGCGATCCCGACGAGCGTCCTCGGCATGGTGGACGCCAGCGTCGGCGGCAAGACCGGCATCAACACGAACGAGGGCAAGAACCTCGTCGGTGCGTTCTACCCGCCCCGCGCCGTCGTGGCGGACATCGACCTCGTCCGGACGCTGCCGCGCAACGAGATCCTCACCGGCTTCGCGGAGATCGTGAAGGCCGGGTTCATCGCCGTCCCGGAGATCCTCGAGAACGTCGAGGCCGACGTGGCCCGGGTCACCGACCCCTCGACGCCGGAGTTTCGGCGGGTCGTCGAACTCGCGATCGAGCTCAAGGCGCAGGTGGTGTCCGACGACTTCACCGAGCAGGGGCGCCGCGAGATCCTCAACTACGGGCACACGCTCGGCCACGCGATCGAGCACGCCGAGCGCTACCAGTGGCGGCACGGCGCCGCGGTGTCCGTCGGCATGGTCTTCGCCGCCGAGCTCGCCCGCCTGACCGGCCACCTCGACGACGCCACGGTCGACCGGCACCGCGCGATCCTCGAGTCCCTCGAACTCCCGACGACCTACGGCATCGGCCGCTGGGAGGGCCTCCTCGCCACGATGCGTCGTGACAAGAAGGCCCGCGCCGGCATGCTGCGGTTCATCATCCTCGACGGCGTCGGCAAGCCGGTCACCCTCGAAGGTCCCGAGGACCACCTGCTCTTCACTGCCTACCAAGAGGTCGGGGTCTAGCCCGACGGTTCAGCGGTCCCTCAGTACTTCCGGACCCCCAGGTGATCTCGCAGGTGTGGCCCGGAGTACTCGGTGCGGTGCAGTCCACGCCGCTGCAGCTCCGGCACGACCTGCTGCGTGAAGGCCTCGACCCCGGCGGGGAAGTGCGTCGGCACCGCGAGGAAGCCGTCGCACGCACCCGCCTCGGACCACTCCTGCATGGTGTCCGCGATCGTCTCGGGGGAGCCGATCATCTTCCGGTAGCTGCCCTCGGCAAAGTACCGCGCGGTCTCGATGGTCGAGAGCCCTTGGTCGCGTGACACGGCCATGATCGCCTCGCGGTGGGACTTGCCGGCGTTCGACTCGGGGAGCTCGGGCACCGGTGCGTCCGGGTCGAACGCGCGGAAGTCGACCCCGCCCGCGAGCGGCTTCAGGTTGCTGAGGGCCAGGTCGTCGGGGATGAGCGCCATCATCTCGTCGGCGAGCGCACGGGCATCGGCGTCGGTGGCCCCGACGATCGGGGTCATCCCGACCAGGATCTTGACGTGCTCCGGGTCGCGCCCGAACCGCTCGGCACGCTGCCGGATGTCGTCGCGGAAGGCCCGGCTCGCGTCCGGGTCGGACTGCAGCGTGAACACGACGTCGGCCGTCCGGGCGGCGAGTTCCCGTCCGGGCTCGGAGGCGCCGGCCTGGAACACGACGGGCCGACCCTGCGGACTCCGCCCCGTCGTCAACGGTCCCCGCACGCGGAAGTGCTCGCCCTCGTGCTGCAGGAACCGCATCTTCTCGACGTCGAAGTAGGTGCCGGACTCCTTGTCACGGACGATCGCGTCCGGTTCCCAGCCGTCCCAGAGCCCGGTGACGACGTCGACGAACTCGCTCGCCCGCTCGTACCGGGCGGCGTGCTGGACGTGTGCGTCGAGGCCGAAGTTCTGCGCCTCGTCCTCGTTGAACGACGTCACGAGGTTCCACCCGGCGCGGCCGCCGCTGATGTGGTCGAGCGTGGAGAACCGACGCGCGAGGTTGAAGGGGTCGTTGAAGGTCGTGGTCGAGGTCGCCGCGAGCCCCAGGTGCGTGGTCCGCATCGCCAGCGCCGGCAGGAGCATCGTCGGGTCGAAGTGGATCGAGCGGGGGTTCGCCGCGCCGTACACGTCACCCGCGAGGATGTCGTTGCTGCGGCGGACGGCCGCCTGGTCCTCGAAGAACAGGGCGTCGAGCTTCGCGGCCTCGGCGAGTTCGGCCGCGCGGACGTAGTGCTCGATCCCGAGGTCGAGCTCGGGGACGGCATCGGGCAGGCGCCAGGCACCGAGGTGGTAGCCGGGGAACAGGAACAGGGCGAGGTGGATCGGCTTCACGGGGTTCCTCTCGGAGGGACGGCAGGTGTGCGCGCTGGCCCGGTCCGGACGACGTCGGACGGGAGGCGCGGGGTGCGCGAGCGCGTCGGCGCACGTCCACGACGTGGCCGGTGCCCGGCGGGGGAGCGGCGGTTGTGCGGCGAACGGTCGCGTCTCGATCGTTCGACGGGGGCGCTCGGTCAGTGCCCGTGCGCGATCGCACCACGCGGCCAGCGGCGGGGCGAGTAGGCCGAGTCGTACGCGGTCATCGCTTCCCTCCCGGTGGGTTCCTGCGTGGTGCCCGGCGTCCACCGGTGTGCCTTCGACGGTACGGGCGGGGTGTTTCGGATGCGTTTCGACCGGGAAACACCCTCGAAACCAACCGGGGCTAGCGTCCTCGCCATGTCCGGACCAGTCCTCGCCCCGTTCCCCACCGAGCTCCGTGTCGGCGTGCCCGACTGGCTCCGGGACGAACAGGCCGCCCTGCCCGAAGCCCTGCCGACCCGGGCCGAGCGGTTCGCGCTGGTGACCGCCCTGGCCTCCCGGAACGTCGAGGAGGGCACCGGCGGCCCCTTCGCCGCGACCGTCGTCGACGAGGAGACCGGCGAGGTCGTCTCGATCGGCGTGAACCTCGTCCTGCACTCGAACGTGTCGTCGATGCACGCCGAGGTGGTCACCCTCGGACTGGCGCACGCACGCACCGGCTCGTGGAACCTCGGCCGCGACGTGGGCCGCCGCCGAGTCCTCGTCGTGAACGCCCAACCGTGCGTGATGTGCCTCGGCGCGCTGCTGTGGTCAGGGGTGTCCGCCGTGGAGTACGCCGCCGACTGCGCCACGGTCGAGCGGATCACGGGCTTCGACGAGGGCCCCGTGCCGGAGGACTGGCGGGAGCAGCTCATCGCCCGTGGCATCGCCGTCCACCAGGAGCACGGCGTCGGCGCCGAGGCCGCCCTGCACCGCTTCCGGGAGCTCGTCGACGCCGGCACCACCGCGCGGTACAACGGCGACGGCGCCTGACGGTCCGGGTCGGCGACCAGACTCCGGGCGCGTCAGCGCAGGACGCGTCGGGTCCGTCGCCACCACCACTTCACCCGTTGGGAGACGGTCACCACCCCGGTGCGCTGGTACTCGTGGAACTCCGCCACCGTGGCGCCGTTGTCCCAAGCCCAGAGCTCTTCGTCATCCGCATCGATCCCAGGTGCATCCGGCAGCGGTGGCAAGATCGGCATCAGTCCTCTTCTCCCTGTGGATTCGGGCGTCTCAAGTGGACGCGTCGTCGCAACGCGCTGGTGGCCAGCCGCTGGTCCTGCTTCGACCACCACGGTACGGATTCGAGTTCGCGCAGCACAGCTGTCGAGATGTCGTATGCCGCGCTGTCGGCGTGCTGCGCCACCGACCAGGTGAACCGCTTCCACGCGTGGTCCCGGTCGGCGGTTCGTCGGTTCTGGAACGCCCCGAACCAACTGACGACAGCAGCCGCCACGGCGGCGCCTGCGGCGATGAGTGCCGTGACCAGTGCTGTCTCCATGCCGAGCAGCCTGACGCCGTGGACGCGAGCCCGCGCCGGAGGTGAGCCGATCTGTGGAGGACGAGCCGCGCCTCCAGGCTGTGGAGGAGGGACCGGCGGCGACTCAGGCCGGGGGAGCAGACTGCACCCGTGCCCAACCCGCCCCGCCTGAGCGACCTGTCCGGCGCTCCCGACGCCCCGGTCGGAACCCTCCGGACCCGCGGTCGTCGCTTCGCCGAACTCCTCGCGATCGCCCGCCGTCACGAACTCCTCCCGTTCCGTCGGCTCGACTTCTCCCACGACCCCGCGACCTCCGAACTGCGCGCGAAGCAGGCCGACCACCTGCGACGTGCCCTCGAAGAGGCAGGCGGCGGGTTCGTGAAGATGGGCCAGCTGCTCTCCACGCGCGACGACCTGCTGCCGGACGAGTGGACCGAGGGCCTCGCGCACCTGCAGCGGAACGTCCGTCCGGCGCCTCCCGAGGACGTCGCAGCGCTGCTCGAACGCGAACTGGGCGCCCCGGTGGACCAGGTGTTCCGCTCGTTCGACCCGGTTCCGGTCGCTGCAGCGTCGATCGCGCAGGTCCACCGCGCACGGCTGCAGGACGGCACCGAAGTGGCGGTGAAGGTGCAGCGTCCGGGCATCGACCAGGCAGTCCGTCGCGACGTCGACATCGCGCTCCGGGTGGTGCGCTTCATGGCCCGGTGGTCGGCCGAGGCACGCCAGGTCGGCGTGCAGGACGTCGCCGCCCAGTACGCGGCCGATCTGGTGTGTCAGGTCGACTTCAGCGCCGAACTCCGGAACCTGGCGGCACTGCGTGCGGCCCAGGCTCGGAGCGCCCGTCCGGACGAGGTGGTCTTCCCGACGCCGCACGAGGAACTGTCCGGCCGCCGGGTGCTCGTGATGGAGTTCCTCCAGGGCGACACGCTGAGCGCCCTCCGCGCCGCGCGGTCCGATCGCGACCTCGACGAGCCGATGCGTGCCATCCTGCGGGCGTTCCTCCGGCAGGTGGTGTTCGACGGGATCTACCACGCGGACATGCACCCCGGGAACGTCATCCTGCTGCCCGACGGGCGCCCGGCGCTCATCGACTTCGGGTCGGTCGGGCGGCTCGACCCCGGGCTCCGCGACATCGTGCAGGAGCTGCTCGCGGCGTACCTGCAGGACGACACCTCGCGGATCGCCGACGCCGTCCTCCGGATGGCACCGGTCCGCGACGCCCAGGACGAACCGGACTTCCGCCGCGACATCGCGCGGTTCGTCGCGGACGAGCTCGGCCCCGGTGCCCGGATCGGCGTCGAGACCGTGGACGACGCGGTCGAGGTGTTCGGGCGCTACCGGCTGAAGGCGCCGCCGGACTTCGTCGCGGCCGCCCGGGCGCTCGCGATCTTCGAGGGCACGCTCCGGACCCTCGCGCCGTCGTTCGACCTGCTCGAGGAGTCCCGAGGACTCGCCCGCGACCAGATCCGCGACCAGCTGAGCCCGGGGAAGCTCCGCGACGTCGCCGTCCGCGAACTGTTCGGCGCGGTGACGGCTGCGCGACGGCTCCCGCGCCGGGTGGACCGCATCGGCGAGGCGATCGAGAGCGGCAAGCTCTCGGTCAACATCCGGCTGTTCTCGGACCGCCGTGACCGCCAGACGCTCAACGGCGTGATCCGACGCGTGCTCCTGGTGCTGCTCGGGTCCGGCGCGGGGATCCTGGCGATCGTCTACCTGTCGCTGCCGGCACGCCCCACCGCGGTGCTCTCCACCGGAGTTGCTGGCGCGCTGCTCGGCGGAGCGGCGGTGGTGCTGCTGGCGTGGGCGGCGATCGACGCAGCGCTGGCGCGGAAGCGCGAG
Organism: Curtobacterium sp. UNCCL20; assembly: GCF_900101675.1. GTDB lineage: Bacteria > Actinomycetota > Actinomycetes > Actinomycetales > Microbacteriaceae > Curtobacterium. The sequence goes on from NZ_FNKG01000003.1 coordinate 298,918, forward strand.
TGAGCGCGTCCGCTACACTCGTCCGTGGCCCGAGCGGCCCGGAGACGGGACGCGAGCGGCCCCGGACGTAGCCCGAGGTGCCCCGAGACGGGACCCGAGCGGCGCCGGACAGGGCCCGAGCGGCCCGAGACGGGTCCCGAGCGGCCCGCAGACATTCACAACACACGACCGAACGGGACATCGAAGACTCATGGCCAGTACCACTGACATCAAGAACGGCGCCGTTCTCATCATCGACGGGCAGCTCTGGTCGGTCGTCGAGTTCCAGCACGTCAAGCCGGGCAAGGGCGGCGCCTTCGTGCGCACCAAGCTCAAGAACGTCGTGTCGGGCAAGGTCGTCGACCGCACCTTCAACGCTGGTGCGAAGATCGAGACCGCGACGGTCGACCGTCGTGACTACCAGTACCTCTACGAGGACGGCGACTCGTACGTCTTCATGGACACCGACACCTACGACCAGATCCCGGTCCCCGCGACGGTCGTCGGCGACGCGAAGAACTTCCTCCTCGAGTCCGCGATGGTCACCATCGCCATCAACGAGGGCACGCCGCTCTACATCGAGCTCCCGACGTCGATCGTCACCGAGATCGAGACCGAGCCGGGTCTGCAGGGTGACCGCTCCTCCGGCGGCACCAAGCCCGCGACGATCAAGGCCACCGGCTACCAGATCCAGGTCCCGCTGTACCTCGAGACCGACACCGTGGTGAAGATCGACACGCGTGACGGCAGCTTCCTCGGCCGCGTCAACTCCTAGGCGCTGACCGTATGAGTGCTCGTTCGAAGGCCCGCAAGCGCGCCCTCGACATGCTGTACGTGGCAGAGGTGCGGGAACTCCCGATCTCGGACGTCCTCGCCACGGAGACGGTCCGACACCTGGACCAGCCGGAGCGTGCCTCCAGCTGGGACTACGCGCGCCAGATCGTCACCGGCGTGGACGACGACCGCGCGGAGCTCGACAAGGTCATCGTCGAGCACGCGCAGGGCTGGTCGATCGCCCGGATGCCCGTACTCGACCGCTGCATCCTGCGGATGGGCGTGTGGGAGCTCCGGTACAACCCGGAGGTCCCCGACGCCGTCGCCATCGCCGAGGCCGTCGAGCTCGCCCAGTCGCTCTCGACCGAGGAATCGGCCGGGTTCGTCAACGGCGTGCTCGGAGCCGTCGCCGGCGGTCGTGCACCGTCCGGTCGGACGGTCGCAGGGGACCAGGAGTCCCGGTAGGGTTGACCACGTCAGCATCCTTTAAGTCCGTCCGGTGAGGCGGGGAAGGAGGTCGGCGTGGGTACCAGAACGGTCCTGCAGCACTCCGACATCACGCGTGCTCTGACACGCATCGCGCACGAGATCCTCGAGGCCAACCACGGCGCCTCGGACCTCGTGCTCCTGGGCATCCCGACACGGGGTGCCGTCCTGGCCGAGCGACTCGGCCGCGTCCTGGCGGACATCGAGCCCGAGTGGGCGGCGGACAGCGCGCAGCGCGTCGGCACCCTCGACGTCACGATGCACCGCGACGACCTCGGGCACGGCATCGGCCGGGCGCCGCAGCGCACCACGATCCCGACGAGCGGCATCGACGGCAAGGTCGTCGTGCTCGTCGACGACGTGCTGTACTCCGGCCGGACCGTCCGGGCGGCGCTCGACGCGCTGCAGGGCATCGGTCGGCCGCGGGCGGTCCGGCTCGCCGTGCTGGTCGACCGGGGACACCGTGAGCTCCCGATCCGCGCGGACCACGTGGGCAAGAACCTGCCGACGGCGTCCGACGAGCGGGTCACGCTCCGGCTGACCGAGACCGACGGCGCCGACGAGGTCGTCATCGAACAGCCCGAGCCGGCCGACCAGCAGCCGGGCAGCCAGCTGCCGGGCAGCCAGCAGCCGGGCAGCCAACACCCGCGCAGCCAGCAGCCGGGCAGGCAACACCCGGGCAGCCAGCAGCCGGGCCGCCAACACCCGGGCAGCCAGCAGCCGGGCAGCCAGCAGGGAGGCGTCGCGTGAAGCACCTCCTCTCCACCGCCGACCTCTCCCGCGCCGAGGCCATCCACATCCTCGACGTCGCCGAGGAGATGGCCGAGGTCAACTCCCGCGAGGTCCGCAAGCTCCCGGCCCTCCGCGGCAAGACCGTCGTGAACCTCTTCTTCGAGGACTCCACGCGCACCCGCATCTCGTTCGAGGCCGCCGCGAAGCGCCTCTCCGCCGACGTCCTCAACTTCGCCGCGAAGGGGTCGAGCGTCTCGAAGGGCGAGTCCCTCAAGGACACCGTGCAGACCCTCGGCGCGATGGGCATCGACGGGATCGTGATGCGGCACGGCGCGTCCGGCGCCCCGCGGGTCCTCGCCGACGCCGACTGGATCGACGTCCCGGTCGTGAACGCGGGCGACGGCACGCACGAGCACCCGACCCAGGCCCTGCTCGACGCCTTCACGATGCGCCGACGCCTGCACGGTGACGCCAGCCGCGGGAAGGCGCTCGACGGCGTCCGAGTCCTCATCGTGGGCGACGTCCTGCACAGCCGCGTCGCCCGGAGCAACGCCTGGCTGCTGCAGACCCTCGGCGCGAGCGTGACCTTCGCGGCCCCGCCGACCCTCCTGCCGGTGTCGAGCACCCCGTTCGGTGCAGCGGTGCACCACGACCTCGACGCGGCCCTCGCCGAGGACCCCGACGTCGTGATGACCCTGCGGATCCAGCAGGAGCGGATGAACGACGCGTTCTTCCCGAACCCCCGTGAGTACACGCGCCACTGGGGGCTGACGGCGGCCCGGTTCGGCCGGCTCGCCGAACGGACGCTCATCATGCACCCGGGGCCGATGAACCGGGGGCTCGAGATCGCCGGCGTCGCCGCCGACGACCCGCGCTCGACGGTCGTCGAGCAGGTCGAGAACGGCGTCTCGGTCCGGATGGCCGTCCTCTACCTGGCCCTGACCGGCAACGAAGCGAAGGAGTCCGTCGCATGACCGCTCACCTCATCCGTGGCGCGCAGCTGGTCGACGGCTCGCGTGCCGACATCCGCCTGGAGGGACGACGCATCGCCGCGGTCGGGTCCGGTCTCGACACGGCCGGTGCCACGGTCGTCGATGCGGACGGTCTGATCGCCCTCCCCGGTCTCGTGGACCTCCACACCCACCTCCGCGAGCCCGGTCACGAAGAGTCGGAGACCGTCCTCACCGGCTCGCGTGCCGCGGCCGCCGGCGGCTTCACCGCGGTGAACGCGATGGCGAACTCCTCCCCGGTGGCGGACACCGCCGGCGTGGTCGAGCAGGTGCAGGCGCTCGGTGACGACGCGGGCTACGTCACGGTGCGCCCGATCGGTGCGGTGTCGCAGGGGCTGCAGGGCACGCACCTGTCCGAGATCGGGGCGATGGCGACCTCGCGGGCGAAGGTCCGGGTCTTCTCGGACGACGGGTCGTGCGTCGCGGACCCGCTGCTGATGCGCCGGGCGCTCGAGTACATCAAGGGCTTCGGTGGGGTGCTCGCGCAGCACGCCCAGGAACCGCGGCTGACCATCGGTGCGCAGATGAACGAGGGTCGGCTGTCGTCCGAGCTCGGACTCGCGGGCTGGCCGGCCGTCGCCGAAGAGGCGATCATCGCCCGTGACGTCCTGCTCGCCGACCACGTCGGGGCCCGGCTGCACGTCTGCCACGTCTCGACCGCGGGCAGCGTCGAGGTGATCCGCTGGGCGAAGTCCCGTGGCATCGACGTCACCGCCGAGGTCACCCCGCACCACCTCGTCCTCACCGAGGACCTGATCGCCGGGCGCGACGGCGCCGCCGGGTACGACGCCCGGTACAAGGTGAACCCGCCGCTGCGCTCCCGTGAGGACGTCGACGCCCTCCGCGCCGCCCTCGCCGACGGCACCATCGACATCGTCGCGACCGACCACGCCCCGCACACCGCCGAGGCGAAGTGCTGCGAGTGGCCCGCGGCCGCGAACGGCATGGTCGGGCTGGAGTCGGCGCTGAGCGTCGTGCAGGCCGCGGTGGTCGAGAGCGGGCAGCTCGACTGGGCCGACGTCGCGCGGGTGCTCTCCGAGGCGCCGGCACGGATCGGGCAGGTCGAGGGCCACGGCCAGCGGATCGCCGAGGGTGCGCCGGCCGAGATCACCCTCTACGACCCCGCCGCCAGCCGCGAGTTCTCGGTCGGTGACCTCGCCGGGCAGTCCCAGAACTCGCCGTACCTCGGCATGCGGCTCCCCGGCCGCGTCGTCGCGACGTTCCACCACGGCGCCGCCACGGTCCTCGACGGCACGCTCGTCGATGCCGAGACGGTCGCCGCGCACGCCCGCGCCACCCGGATCGGGGCGACCGCATGAGCGGCGACACGCTCCGCTGGACCGAAGGGGCGATCATCCTCGCCCTGGTCGTCCTGCTGTTCGTCGCCATGGCGCGCACCTGGCGGACGCGGGTCAGGAAGCAGGCGGAAGCCGTGCCTCCAGTCAGCGTCCCGGCCGACCTGTCACCGGCGGCCGGGTCGTGGGACGGCTTCACCGTCGCGACGACCCGCGCCGACCAGCCGCTCGAACGGATCACGGCGGGCGGACTCGGGTTCCGGGGTCGCGGCGGTGTGACCGTCCACGACACCGGTGTGGTCCTGCACCTCGCGGGGACGCCCGACCGGTGGATCGAGGCCGACGCCGTCCGCGGCGCCGACCGCGCCACGTGGGCCATCGACCGTGTGGTCGAGCCCGGGGGACTGGTCCGTCTGCGATGGACGGCGACCGGCGCCGCAGGTGCGACGGACCTCGACACCTACTTCCGGTTCCCGGAGGGCGACGCAGCAGCACTCGTCGCCCTGCAGGGACTGTCGACGAAGCACAACCACCCGCACACCGCGGGCGAAGGGACGAACTGATGACACGCGAACGGGCCGTACTGGTCCTCGAAGACGGCACCCGGTACGACGGCTGGGCCTACGGCGCCCGTGGGCGCACGCTCGGCGAGGTGGTCTTCGCGACCGGCATGACCGGCTACCAGGAGACCCTCACCGACCCCTCCTACGCCGGGCAGATCGTGGTGCAGACCGCGCCGCACATCGGCAACACCGGGGTGAACGACGAGGACCCCGAGTCCCGTCGCATCTGGGTGGCCGGGTACGTCGTGCGCGACCCCAGCCGCGTGGTGTCGAACCACCGCGCGAACGCCTCGCTCGACGAGCACCTCGTCCGGGACGGCATCGTGGGGATCTCCGGCATCGACACCCGGGCGCTCACCCGCCGGATCCGCGACGCCGGTGCCATGAAGGGCGGCGTGTTCAGCGGCGAGGACGCGGCGCTGTCCGCCGAGTCGCAGCTGGACGCGGTCCGGTCGCAGGCCACGATGGCCGGGGCGAGCTTCTCGGCGGTCGTGTCCACCCCGGAGACCTACGTGGTGCCGGCGGTCGGCGAGCAGATCGGCACGCTGGCCGTGCTCGACCTCGGCGTGAAGGCCTCGACGACGCGCTACCTCGCCGCCCGCGGCTTCGAGGTGCACGTCGTGCCGCAGGACATCACCGCGGCGGAGCTCGAAGCACTCGGCCCCGACGCGCTCTTCTACTCGAACGGCCCCGGCGACCCGGCGGCGTCGGACGCCCAGGTGGCGCTGCTGCAGGACAGCCTGAAGACCGGTCGCCCGTTCTTCGGCATCTGCTTCGGCAACCAGCTGCTCGGCCGCGCCCTCGGCTTCGGCACCTACAAGCTGCCCTTCGGCCACCGCGGCATCAACCAGCCGGTGCTCGACACCACGACCGGCAAGGTCGAGATCACGAGCCAGAACCACGGTTTCGCGGTCGACGCGCCGCTCGGTGAGGTCATCGAGTCGCCGGCCGGGTTCGGCCGGGTCGAGGTCTCGCACTACTCGCTCAACGACAACGTGGTCGAGGGCCTCCGCGCCCTCGACGTGCCGGCGTTCAGCGTGCAGTACCACCCCGAGGCCGCCGCCGGTCCGCACGACAGCATGTACCTGTTCGACCGCTTCGCCGACCTCGTGCGTGCCAGGCGCGACGGGACGCCCCTCGACGCGGCGACCGCCGACGCCACCACCCCGGCAGCAGACCCGACGACCGGCAGCTCCCAGGCCGACGTCACGACGAACGAAAGCAGCAACTGATGCCGAAGCGCCAAGACATCAACTCCGTCCTCGTCATCGGCTCCGGTCCGATCGTCATCGGGCAGGCCGCCGAGTTCGACTACTCCGGCACCCAGGCGTGCCGCGTCCTCCGTGCCGAGGGCGTCCGCGTGATCCTCGTCAACCCGAACCCGGCGACGATCATGACCGACCCGGACTTCGCCGACGCGACCTACATCGAGCCGATCACGAGCGCGTCGCTCGAGGAGATCATCAAGATCGAGCAGCCGGACGCCGTGCTGCCGACCCTCGGTGGGCAGACCGCGCTGAACGCCGCCATCAAGCTCGACGCCGAGGGCATCCTCGACAAGTACGGTGTGGAGCTCATCGGCGCCAAGGTCGACGCGATCCAGCGCGGTGAGGACCGCCAGCTCTTCAAGGAGCTCGTGCTCGAGTCCGGAGCCGACGTGGCCCGCAGCCACATCGCGCACACCCTCGAGGAGGCGAAGGGCTTCGCCGAGGACCTCGGCTACCCGCTCGTCGTCCGGCCGTCCTTCACCATGGGTGGCCTCGGCTCCGGCTTCGCGTACAACGAAGAGGAACTCGTCCGCTTCGTCGGCGACGGCCTGCAGTCCAGCCCGACGACCGAGGTCCTCCTCGAGGAGTCGATCCTCGGCTGGAAGGAGTACGAGCTCGAGCTGATGCGCGACAACTACGACAACACCGTCGTGATCTGCTCCATCGAGAACGTCGACCCGGTCGGCGTCCACACCGGCGACTCGATCACCGTCGCCCCCGCGCTGACGCTGACCGACCGCGAGTACCAGAACATGCGGAACATCGGCATCGACATCATCCGCCGCGTCGGCGTCGACACCGGTGGCTGCAACATCCAGTTCGCCGTCGACCCGTCGAACGGGCGCGTCATCGTCATCGAGATGAACCCGCGTGTCTCGCGCTCGAGCGCGCTGGCGTCGAAGGCGACGGGCTTCCCGATCGCCAAGATCGCCGCGAAGCTCGCGATCGGGTACCGCCTCGACGAGATCGAGAACGACATCACCCGCGTGACGCCGGCCAGCTTCGAGCCCACGCTCGACTACGTCGTCGTGAAGACCCCGCGCTTCGCGTTCGAGAAGTTCCCGGCGGCGGACGCCACCCTCACCACGACGATGAAGAGCGTCGGCGAGGCGATGGCGATCGGCCGCAACTACGCGACCGCGCTGCAGAAGTCGCTCCGCAGCCTCGAGAAGCGCGGGTCGAGCTTCCACTGGGATGTCCCGGCTGCCGAGCTCGACAAGGCCGCCCTGCTCGAGAAGTCCTCGATCCCCACCGACGGGCGCATCGTCACGGTGCAGCAGGCACTCGTCGCCGGCGCCACCGCCGAGGAGGTCTTCGAGGCCACCAAGATCGACCCGTGGTTCATCGACCAGATCGTCCTCATCAACGAGGTCGCCGACGAGGTCAAGAACGCGGAGACGCTCGACGCGGACACCCTGCGGTGGGCGAAGGAGCACGGTTTCAGCGACGTGCAGATCGCGTCGCTGCGCAGCACCGACGCAAAGCCGTTCAGTGAGCAGGACGCGCGCGACGCACGGCACGCACTGGGCATCCGGCCGGTCTTCAAGACGGTCGACACCTGCGCGGGTGAGTTCCCGGCCCTGACGCCGTACCACTACTCGTCGTACGACGCCGAGACCGAGGTCGTCCCGAGCGACCGCAAGAAGGTCGTCATCCTCGGCTCCGGTCCGAACCGCATCGGGCAGGGCGTCGAGTTCGACTACTCCTGCGTGCACGCGTCCTTCGCGCTGAGCGCCGCCGGGTTCGAGACGATCATGATCAACTGCAACCCCGAGACCGTGTCGACCGACTACGACACCTCGGACCGGCTCTACTTCGAGCCGCTCACGACCGAGGACGTCCTCGAGGTCATCGAGGCCGAGGCGGCGTCCGGCGAGCTCGTCGGCGTGGTCGTGCAGCTCGGTGGTCAGACGGCACTCGGGCTCGCGAAGCCGCTCGAGGCGGCCGGGATCCCGATCCTCGGCACCAGCCCGGCGGCGATCGACTCCGCCGAGGAGCGCGGCCAGTTCTCCGCGATCCTCGACCAGGCGGGCCTCCTCGCCCCGCGGAACGGCACGGCCCACGACCTCGCCAGCGCGACCGCGGTGGCCGAGGAGATCGGCTACCCGGTCCTCGTCCGCCCGTCCTTCGTGCTCGGCGGCCGCGGCATGGAGATCGTCTACGACACCGCCACCCTCGCCGACTACTTCGACCGGATGGCCGACCAGGCGATCATCGGGCCGGAGCTCCCGCTGCTCGTCGACCGGTTCCTCGACGACGCCGTGGAGATCGACGTCGACGCGCTGTACGACGGCGAGCGGCTCTACATCGGCGGCATCATGGAGCACCTCGAAGAGGCCGGCATCCACTCCGGCGACTCCGCGTGCACCCTGCCCCCGGTCGGCCTCGGCCGGGCGGAGATCCAGGGCGTCGTCGACGCGACCGAGAAGATCGCCCGCGGCATCGGCGTGCAGGGGCTCCTCAACGTGCAGTTCGCGATCGGCGCCGGCGTGCTCTACGTGCTCGAGGCGAACCCCCGCGCCAGCCGCACGGTCCCGTTCGTCTCCAAGGCGCTCGGCATCCCGCTCGCCAAGGCCGCGTCCCGCATCATGACCGGCACCACGATCGCCGCGCTCGTCGACGAGGGGCTCCTGCCCGCCCGCGACGGTGCGTTCGTCCCGATGCAGTCGCCCATCGCGGTCAAGGAAGCCGTCCTGCCCTTCCGCCGGTTCCGGACCCGCGACGGCCAGGTCGTCGACTCGGTGCTCAGCCCCGAGATGCGCTCCACCGGCGAGGTCATGGGCATCGACCGCGACTTCCCGCGTGCGTTCCTCAAGTCGCAGGAAGCCGCGTACGGCGGCCTGCCGACGAGCGGCACCGTGTTCGTGAGCGTCGCCGACACCGACAAGCGCCAGGTCGTGCTGCCGGTGCACCGCCTGCAGCAGCTCGGCTTCACGATCACCGCGACCGAGGGCACCGCCGAGGTGCTCCAGCGCAACGGCATCGAGGTCACGCTCGTCGGCAAGTACAGCGAGGGTGGCGAGAGCGTCGTCGACCTGCTGGCGCGCAACGAGGTCGACATCGTGATCAACACCCCGTCGGGTGCCGCCGGTCGTGCGGACGGGTACGAGATCCGTGCGGCGACGGTCGCGGCGGACAAGCCGCTGTTCACGACGATCGCGCAGCTCGGGGCGGCGGTCGCGGCGATCGAGACGATCGGTTCGCCGCACACCGTGCGGAGCCTGCAGGACTACGCGCTCGAGCGCGCGACCTGGTGACGGCTGCCAGCGTGGGGACGTCCCAGCCCGGAGGCACCGCCTCCTTCGGCGTCCGGCTCGCCGCCGCCATCGGGTCCCGTTCAGCCCTCTGCGTCGGCATCGACCCCCACGCCGCCACGCTGGCGGCGTGGGGGCTCGGCCGCGACGAGGCCGGCCTGACGGTCTTCGGTGCGACCCTCGTCGACGCCGCCGCCGGCCGGGCCGCGATCGTGAAGCCGCAGATCGCCTTCTTCGAGGCGGCCGGGGTGGCGGGCTACCGTGCGCTCGACGCGACCATCCGTCGTGCACGCGATGCGGGCCTCCTGGTCGTCGCCGACGTGAAGCGGGGCGACATCGGCACGACGGGGGACGACTACGCGCTCGCGTGGCTGGACCGTGACGGGCCGTTCGCGGCCGACGCCATGACGGTCTCGCCGTACCTCGGCTACGGGTCGCTCGCGGGGACCGTCGAGGTCGCGCGCCGGAACGGCGCCGGGGTCTTCGTGCTCGCGGCGACGAGCAACCCGGAGGCCCGGGTCCTGCAGACCGCGGTCCTCGCCGAGGGCCCGTGGGCCGGACGGTCCGTGGCTGCCGGTATCGTCTTGGACGTGGCAGACGACAACCGGGCCGGCGGCGACCAGCCCCTCGGTGACGTCGGGCTCGTGCTCGGCGCCACCCTCGACCTCGACGACTTCGGCATCGACGCGGACACGATCGGCTCCGCGCCGGTCCTCGCTCCGGGCTTCGGTGCCCAGGGCGCCCGCATCGAGGACCTCCGTTCCCTGTACGGCGTACGCGCCGAGCAGGTCCTCGTGAGCGAGTCCCGCGGGCTGCTGACCGACGGACCGGACGGGGTCGCCGCGCTCGTCGCCGACCGGGCGGACCGCATCCGCACCGCACTGGGAGCGGCCGCATGACGTCCGACCGCGACGACCTGCCCGCCCACCGGAACCCGCCGGAGGTCGACCGGGTCGCCGCCGCGCAGGCAGCGGTGGCGGCCCGCCGTGCCCGCGCCGCGGTGAAGGCCGCGATCGCGTCGGGGGAGCGCTCCGCGCTCGACGTCGCCCGGACCGCGTGGTCCGACGCCGATGCCCCGGCCGAGAAGTCCCTGCGGGTCCGTGACCTGCTGACGAGCCTGCCCGGCATCGGCCCGGCTCGTGCCGAATCGATCATGGGCGACCTGCGCATCGCGCCGTCGAAGCGCCTCGGCGGCCTCGGCACCCGGCAGCGTTCCGAGCTGGCGGACTGGCTCGCGGCCCGCGGCCGGAAGCGCGGCACCTCGAAGCTCGTCGTCCTCGCCGGCCCGACCGCGGTCGGCAAGGGCACCGTCAGCGCGTACATCCGCGAGCAGTACCCGGACGTCAACCTCAGCGTCTCCGCGACGACCCGGAAGCCCCGCCCGGGCGAGGTCGACGGCGTGCACTACTTCTTCGTGGACGACGACGAGTTCGACCGGATGATCCGCGACCGCGAACTCCTCGAGTGGGCGACCGTGCACAACTCGTACCGGTACGGCACCCCGCGCCCGCCGATCGACCGCGCGCTCGACGCCGGCGACAAGGTGATGCTCGAGATCGACCTGCAGGGTGCCCGGCAGGTCCGCGACGCCATGCCCGAGGCCGTCCTGGTGTTCCTGCTGCCGCCCTCGTGGGAGGAACTCGTCCGTCGGCTCATCGGCCGCGGCACGGAATCGGCCGAGGAACAGGCTCGCCGGCTCGACACCGCCAAGGTCGAACTGGCCGCGCAGGACGAGTTCGACGTGCGGATCGTGAACTCCGATGTCGGCACCGCGGCACGCGAGGTCGTAGACTTGTTCTCTGCGCCCTGACGGGCGCTCCGTTCGTTCCGTCGACAGGAGACACCATGGCCAACCCCCAGGGCATCATCGACCCGCCCATCGACGACCTGCTCGCCAAGGTGGAGTCGAAGTACGCGCTCGTCATCTTCGCCTCGAAGCGCGCGCGTCAGATCAACGACTACTACGCCGACCTGCACGAGGGTTCGCTGTTCGACAACGTCGGCCCGCTGGTCGACTCGACGATCGACGACAAGCCGCTGTCCGTCGCGCTGCACGAGATCAACGAGGACAAGCTCACGGTCACCAAGCAGCAGCAGCCCTCCGACTGACCCCGGTGACTGCAGCTGCTCTGCGCCTCTTCACGTCCGAGTCGGTGACGGAGGGGCACCCCGACAAGATCTGCGACCAGATCTCGGACACGATCCTCGACGCGCTGCTCGAGGTCGACCCGCACGCACGCGTCGCCGTCGAGACGATGGTCACCACGGGGCTCGTGCACGTCGCGGGCGAGGTCACGACCTCCGGCTACGTCGAGATCCCGAAGCTCGTCCGTGACGTCATCACGGGCATCGGCTACAACTCGTCCGAGGTGTCGTTCGACGGGCACACCTGCGGCGTCGAGGTCTCCATCGGCGCGCAGTCGCCGGACATCGCCCAGGGTGTGGACGAGTCGCTCGACGCCCGCTCCGGTGCCGGCGTCGACCCGCTCGACCGTCAGGGCGCGGGCGACCAGGGCATCATGTTCGGCTTCGCGACGAACGAGACCCCCGAGTACATGCCGGTCGCCATCTGGCTGGCGCACCGCCTGGCCGAGCGTCTGGCCGAGGTCCGCAAGTCCGGCGAGCTGACCTTCCTGCGGCCCGACGGCAAGACCCAGGTCACCGTCGGGTACGACGGCGTCGTGCCGAAGACCGTCGAGACCGTCGTGCTCTCGACGCAGCACTCGCCGAGCGTGACGCTCGACGAGCTCACCGCGGCGATCACCGAGCACGTCATCCGACCGGTCCTCGACCTGGTCGACCTCGACTCGTCGCACGTCGACGTCATCGTGAACCCGACCGGCCGCTTCGAGATCGGCGGCCCCCAGGGCGACGCCGGGCTCACCGGTCGCAAGGTGATCGTCGACACCTACGGCGGGGCCTCCCGTCACGGTGGCGGTGCGTTCAGCGGCAAGGACCCGTCGAAGGTCGACCGTTCGGCGGCGTACGCCCTCCGCTGGGTCGCGAAGAACGCGGTCGCCGCGGGCCTCGCCGACCGTCTCGAGGTCCAGGTCGCCTACGCGATCGGCCGTGCGAAGCCGGTCGGGCTGTACGTGGAGACCTTCGGGACCGGCCACGTCGACGACGCCACGATCGAAGCGGCGATCCGCCAGGTGTTCGACCTGCGTCCGGCCGCGATCATCCGCGATCTCGACCTGCTCAAGCCGCGCTACGCCAAGACCGCGACGTACGGCCACTTCGGCCGCGAGCTCCCCGGGTTCACCTGGGAAGCGCTCGACCGCGTCGAGGAACTCCGCGCCGCCGCAGGACTCGTCGCCGCCGCCGTCTAGGCACCGCGTGACCACCGTCGCGCGCGTCGTCCTCGACTCGCCGCTCCCGCAGTTGGACCGTCTGTTCGACTACCGGGTGCCGGCCGAGCTCGAGGACGACTGCGTGCCCGGGGTGCGCGTGAAGGTCCCGCTGCGGACCGGTGCGCGGATGTCCGACGCGTACGTCGTCGAGATCGTCGACGAGGGCGACTACCCGGGCGAACTCAGCGCGATCGAGACGGTCGTCTCGCCGATGCCGGTCCTCGCGCCGGAGATCTGGACGCTGGCCCGCGCCGTCGCCGACCGTGCGGCGGGCGTCGCCTCCGACGTGCTGCGCCTCGCCGTCCCGACCCGCCAGGTCCGCGCCGAGAAGGCCTGGCTGGCCCGTGACACGACGTGGTCGCCTCCGCCGGTGACCGCTCCGCCCGTCACGGGCTACGCCGAGGGCGTCCTGGAGGCACTGGTCGCCGACCACGGGCGTGCTGCGGTCGCCGCCGTCCCCCACCCGGTCGCGCTCGGGGACGGCGACGACGCCGTCTGGGTGCCGGGGTGGGCGGCGACGCTCGCCCAGGCTGCGGCACACGCGATCGCAGCCGAGCAGTCCGCGGTCGTGGCCGTGCCCGACTTCCGCGACGTCATGGACCTCGAGCGCGCCCTGCTCGCGGTGCTGCCCCCGGAGCGGGTCGTCCGGTTCGACGCCAAGCAGACGAACGGGCAGCGCGCGAAGGCCCTGCTGCAGGCGCGCACCCACGCGGTGGTCGCGATCGGCAACCGCACGGCGGTGTACGCGCCGGCGGCCGAACTCGGGCTCATCGCGACGTGGGACGACGGCGACGCCTCGTTCATCGAACCCCGGGCCCCGTACGTGCACACCCGCGACGTCGCCCTGGTCCGGGCCGCCCAGTCCGGCGCAGCGCTGCTGTTCGTCTCGCACGCGCGGAGCACCGACGTCCAGCGGCTCGTCGAGCTGCGCTGGCTCGACGAGGTCACGCCGTTCCGCGCGAAGGCCCCGAAGGTCATCCCGACGATCCAGCAGACGGGGGCCGAGGGCTTCGCCGCCCAGGCCCGGATCCCGAGCTCGGCGTGGCGTGCGGCGCGCGAGGCCAGCCAGCACGGCCCGGTCCTCGTGCAGGTCGCCAGCCCGGGGTTCGGCACCGGCATGGTCTGTGCCGAGTGCGGGGAGCGTGCCCACTGCCGGATCTGCGGCGGTCCGCTCGGCAGCCCGCACCGGGGCGCGACGCCCCAGTGCCGGTTCTGCGGCGCCCTCGCCGTCGGCTTCCGCTGCCCGACCTGCGGGAACGGCACCGTGAAGCCGGTCGGACAGGGGGCGCAGCGCACCGCCGACGAACTCGGCCGGGCCTTCCCGGGCACCCGCATCGTCGTCGCCGACGGGTCCCGGCCCCTCGACGAGGTCCCGGCCCGACCCTCCGTCGTCGTCGCCACACGCGGCGCCGAGCCCTCGGTGCCCGGCGGGTACGCGTGCGTGCTCCTCCTCGACGGGGAGCGGATGCTCGCCCGCGAAGGACTCCGCGTGCAGGAGGACGTCCTGCGCTTCTGGACGAACGCCGCCGCGAAGGGTGCCCCCGGAGCGGAGACGTACCTGGTGGGCATCGGCGGCAAGCTGGCCACGGCGATGGCGCTGTGGCGGCTCGACGGTCCGGCGCACGACGAACTCGCCGACCGCCGTGAGCTGCACTTCCCGCCGGCCGTGCGGGTCGCGACCCTCACCGGGACGGACGAGGCCGTGACCGCCGCGGTCGAAGCGCTCGAGGGTGCGACGGCCGGTCCGGTGCTCGGCCCGGTGCCGGTCGAGGGCGATGCCGTCCCCGGAACCGTCCGGGCGATCGTGCGGTTCCCGTACGCGCACGGCGCCGAGGTGGCGGCGACGCTCAAGGCCGAGGTCATCCGGCGCTCGTCGACCCGGCGGGTGCTGCCCGGGGGCAACCGACGGCGAGCGGCGCCGTCGCTCCGGGTGCGTCTCGACGACGCGGAGCCGTTCAGCGAGGTCTGACCGGGCCGCGCTTCCGGGGACGCCTCGTGCGTGGCGGGCGCGCGCCGTGCCTCCAGGCCGCAACTCCCCGCGTGTGCATCTTCCGACGTTCCACCTGTCGATCGCCGCGTGGGATGTCGGAACATGCGCACGCACTGGCTGCGTGTGCATCTTTCGACGTTCCACCTGTCGATCGCTGCGTGGGATGTCGGAACATGCGCACGCACCGCACCGCACGCGCCGCGCACGCGCCCGCCGCCCCGTGCACACGACGTGCACGGCCGCGCGCCCGCACCTGTGCCAGGCTGGTCGACGGCGGTCACGAGCCGCCACCACTGACACATCACGCACGACGAGGTGACGCGGATGACGCCGATGAGGGCGCTGTACAAACCGGACACTGCTCCGGGACTGACCATGACGGAACGGCCGGTGCCGGTCCCGACCGATGACGAAGTCCTCATCCGGGTGCTCCGCACCGGGATCTGCGGGACCGACCTGCACATCCGGCGGTGGGACGCCTGGGCCGCCTCGGCCGTGACCACCCCGCTCATCCCCGGGCACGAGTTCTTCGGCGAGGTCGCCGAGGTCGGGTCCGCCGTCCGCGACGTCGCCGTGGGGGACCGGGTGTCGGGCGAGGGGCACATCGTCTGCGGGACCTGCCGCAACTGCCGAGCGGGCCGACGGCAGATGTGCATCCGGACCACCGGGCTCGGGGTGCAGCGGGACGGGGCGTTCGCCGAGTACCTGACGCTGCCCGGCGCCAACGTGTGGGTGCACCACACCGACGTCGACCCGGATGTGGGCGCGCTGTTCGACCCGCTCGGCAACGCGGTGCACACCGCGCTCACGTTCCCGCTCGTCGGCGAGGACGTGCTCGTCACGGGCTGCGGTCCGATCGGGCTCATGGCGATCGCCGTCGCTCGGCACGCCGGCGCCCGGTTCGTCGTGGGGACCGACGTCAGCGCGAACCGGCTCGCCCTCGCGGAGACGATGGGGGCGGACCTCGGTGTGGACGTCGGCGGGGACGGGGACCCGATCCGTGCGGCCCAGGCGCAGCTCGGGATGCGCGAGGGATTCGACGTCGGGTTCGAGATGTCCGGTGCGCCGAGCGCCCTGCCCGCGATGGTCGAGAACATGAACCACGGCGGACGGATCGCGATGCTCGGCCTCCCGACGGGCGAGATCGCCGTCGACTGGGGCAAGGTCGTCACGCACATGCTCACGGTCAAGGGGATCTACGGCCGCGAGATGTTCGAGACCTGGCAGACCATGAGCGGGGTGCTGCAGACCAGCCAGGTGCTGCGCGACCGCATCGGTTCGATCGTCTCGGCGCGGTTCGCCGCCCGCGACTGGGAGGCAGCGTTCGCCGCGGCGGCGAGCGCGGACGGCGGCAAGGTCGTCATCGACTGGACGGAGATCTGATGTACGGCGCGATCAAGGACCACCTGACGGCGGAGCTCGCGGGCATCGAGTCCGCGGGACTGACCAAGCACGAACGTGGCATCGCCGGACCGCAGCGTGCCGCGATCGAGGCGGACGGCGCAGAGCTCCTCAACTTCTGCGCGAACAACTACCTCGGGCTCGCCGACTCCACCGACCTGGTCGACGCGGCGAAGGCCGCCCTCGACCGCTGGGGCTACGGGATGGCGAGCGTGCGGTTCATCTGCGGCACGCAGGACCTGCACCTCGACCTCGAACGTCGGGTCTCCGGGTTCCTCGGTACCGAGGCCACGATCCTCTACTCGTCGTGCTTCGACGCGAACGGCGGCCTCTTCGAGGTGCTGCTCGGCGCCGAGGACGCGATCATCTCCGACGAGCTGAACCACGCGTCGATCATCGACGGCGTGCGGCTGTCGAAGGCGCAGCGGTTCCGGTACCGGAACCGGGACGTGTCGGACCTGGAGGCGCAACTCGCCGCCGCCTCGTCGGCCCGGTTCCGTGCGGTGGTCACCGACGGCGTCTTCTCGATGGACGGCTCGATCGCGCCGCTCGCCGAGATCTGCGACCTCGCCGAGCGCTACGACGCGCTCGTCATCGTGGACGATTCGCACGCGGTGGGCTTCGTCGGGGAGCACGGCCGCGGGACGCCCGAGCTGTGCGGGGTCGCGGACCGTGTCGACGTGTACACGGGGACGTTCGGCAAGGCGCTCGGCGGTGCGTCGGGCGGGTACGTGTCGAGCCGCCGGGAGATCGTCGACCTGCTCCGGCAGCGGTCGCGTCCGTACCTGTTCTCGAACTCGCTCGCGCCGGTCATCGCCGCGGGCACGGTGGCTGCCCTCGACCTCATCGAACGCTCCGACGAGGCGCGTGCGCGGCTGGGTCGGAACGCCGCGCTGTTCCGGTCGCTGATGACCGAGGCCGGGTTCGACCTGCTGCCGGGCGAGCACCCGATCGTCCCGGTGATGTTCCACGACGCGGCGCTGACCGCCCGGATCGCCGACGAGATGCAGGCGCGGGGGATCTACGTCACGGCGTTCAGCTACCCGGTGGTACCGAAGGGGAAGGCGCGGATCCGGGTGCAGCTCTCCGCGGCGCACACCGAGGAGCAGGTCCGCCGGTGCGTGGACGCGTTCGTGGCGTCCCGCGCTGCTGCCGTCTGACGGCGACGGTGCCCGGGGCGCACGATGAAGCCGGCACCGCGCGCGACGAAGCCCCGCCCGGTACGCCGGGCGGGGCTTCGTCGTGGACGCCTCAGGCGACCGGACCGACCGGACGACGACGCTCGCGCGGCAGGACGATGCCGAGGGCGACCATGCCGACGGCGAGGACCAGGTGCAGCCAGTTGTCCGCGTTGTTGAGGGGGACGAAGTTCGCGCCGGAGCTGTGGCCCGCGGTGAACAGGCCGTAGATCCAGAGCACGAAGTAGACGATGCCGCCGATCACGAGGTACATCCGCGACCCGGTGGCACGGGACGCTGCGAGCAGCCCGACGACGCCGAACAGCAGGTGCACGATGTTGTGCAGCACCGACACCTGGAAGACGCCGAGCAGCATCGCCATCGACTCGTGGCCGGCGCCGGCGAGGTCCCCGGTCGTCAACCCGGGGATGAAGCCGGCGATCCCGACGAGCAGGAACACGATGCCGACCACGAGCGTGGCCTTCTGGATCGACGAACCGGCGTAGCGGTTGGTGGACGTGGTGACGTCGGTCATGGTGACTCCTGACGGTCAGCGGCGCGGCTGCGCCGGGTTGGTGGGCACGCCCTGCGAGGGCGGGTTGATCTTCGGGCCGGCGGTGGCGGGGGAGACCTCGGCGGGTGCCGGCGTCGCGCCGGACACCTCCGGCAGCTGGTCGGGTACCGAACCGGTGGGCTCGGCGCCGTCGTCGAGTGCTGCGATCCGGTGTCGGAGGACCTCGAGCACCGGCAGTCGGTTGCCGTGCGCCGTCTCGTGGTCGACCAGCACGCCGAGCTGGTCGCGGTCGAGCGGGACGACGTGCTCCGCGAGGTTGCCGAGCGGGATGTGGTCGAAGTCCGGGAGTGGCAGTTCTCGGCCGGTCATGGTGCTCCTTCCGTCGGTGTCGCCAGACATTACGCAGGCGGCTCTCCGGCGGTGCACAGAGAACAGTCGGTGCCGCGTGCATGGGACACTCGGTCCGTGACCACGGGGGAACGCACGCGACCACTGTCCGGATGGCGGTACCAGGGCACGCTCCGCACCTACCAGCGGGACGTGCTCGACCGGGTCCCGGTGGTGCCCGGGGACCCGGCGCACGTCGTCGCACCGCCGGGGGCGGGCAAGACGCTCCTCGGGCTGCTCCTCGCCGGACGGCACGGTGCCCGGGCGCTGGTCCTCGCGCCGACGGCCACGATCCGGCAGCAGTGGGCCCGGACGGCCGCAGCGTTGCACGGTGGGGCGACGGTCTCCGAGGACCCGGAGCACCCCGGCGACCTCACGACGCTGACCTACCAGATGCTCAGTGTCCTCGACGCCGGCAGTCCGCTCACCGACCTCGCGGTCGCGGACTGGCGGCGGGAGCTCGTGGCGGGTGGCCGTGACGAGGCGCAGGCCGAGCTGTGGATCGACGCCCTCCGGACCGCCAACCCGGACGCGTACCGGAGCGGTGTCCGGCGGCGGTCCCGGGCGATCCGGAAGCGTCTGGCGCGTGCGGACCCGGAGGTGCTCGCGGAGGCGCTGCACCCGAACGCCCGGGCGCTCGTCGACCGGCTCGTGGCGCACGGCGTCGAGACGGTCGTGCTCGACGAGTGCCACCACCTGCTCGACCACTGGGCGCTCGTCGTCGCCTACCTGCTCGCGCGGATCCGTGCCGCCGGCGCCGAACCGGTGGTGATCGGGCTCACCGCGACCCTGCCGTCCACCGACGACCGGGACGCCCACGACACCTACACCGCGCTGCTCGGTGACGTCGACTACGAGGTCCCGACCCCGGCGGTCGTGAAGGAGGGGAACCTCGCTCCCTACCGGGACCACGTCTGGTTCGTCGAGCCGACACCCGACGAGCTCGCCTTCCTCCGTGACCACGAGCGTCGGCTCGCCGAGCTCATCGGGAGCGTGTTCGCCGGACCGGACGGCCGGGCGTGGCTCGAGGAGACGCTGCAGCCGGAACCCCCGGCGACGACGCCGACTCACCCGCAGCCGAATCCGTCCCTGTCCGAGGCCACCCCCGAGCAGCGTCTCGCCGCCGCGTTCTCCGCCGACTTCGCGGTCGCCGAATCCGCCGGTCGGATGCTCGCCGAGTTCGCGCCGGAGCACCCGCTGCTCACGCTCCTGCCCGCCGACGTCCGGAACCCGCCGGACACCGAGCAGCGGATCCGCCTGCTCGCCCGGTACGCCCTCGACCGGCTCCTGCCCGATCCCGAGCGGGCGGAGCAGTGGCAGCGCATCAAGCGGTCCATCGTGGACTTCGGGTTCACCCTGACCGACCGGGGTGTCCGTCGCGGGCGCGACCCGATCGACACGGTCCTGGCATCGTCCGCCGCGAAGGACCGCGGGGTGGTGGACATCCTGCGCCTCGAACTCGCCCAGCCCACCGCGGACCGCGTCCGGGCCGTCGTGGTGACCGACCACGCCACCCACGGCAACGGTCGGGGGAGCGCCGTCGCCACGGGCGGGGCGCTCCGCACCTTCGGCACGCTCGCCGCCGAGTTCTCGCTCGCGGGCCTCCGTCCGGTGCTCGTCACCGCTCGGCACCTCCGGATCGCTGCCCGGGACGCCGAGGACCTGCTGCCCGCTCTCGAACGGCAACTCGGCACACCGTGCAGGGTGGAGCGGGTCGACGGCGACGACCGTGTCCTCGCCGTCGAGACCCCCGGGACCGGTTCGGCCGGCGTGCTCGCCGCCGTCTCCGCGCTCCTCACCGACGGCACCACCCGGCTCGTCGTCGGCACCCGCGGGCTGCTCGGCGAGGGCTGGGACTGCCCGGCCGCGAACACTCTCGTCGACCTCACCGCCGTCGCGACCTCGTCGGCCACGCAGCAGCTCCGCGGCCGGACGCTCCGCCTCGACCCGTCGTGGCCACGGAAGGTGGCGCACAACTGGACGGTCACCGCGGTCCTCCCGACGGACGTCCGCCTGGCCGCCGCGCCGGACGTCTCCCGGATGCACCGGAAGCACGAGCGCATCTGGGGGCTCCTGCGCGAGGACGCCACCCAGGTGGTCCGGGGGACGCAGATCGCGCTGACCGATGCGCAGGCGGCTCGGCTCGCTGCGATCGTCGGCAAGGTGCCGCGTGCGAGCATCCCCGCGCTCGACGACGCCGTCGCCGCGGAGCTCCCGACCCGCGAGGCGAGCTACGACGCGTGGCGCGTCGGTGAACCGTACGCCGACCGCGAGAGCGTGGCGGCCGTGGTCGAGGAAGCGCGGACGCAGCCGTTCCGCACCGGCCCCACCGCCGAGGGCATCCTGGCGGTCGTCCTCGCCGTCGTGCTGTGGCTGCTCGCCCAGAGCGTCCGCGTCCTCGCCGACCTCGTGCGGTACGGATCGGTCGTCGCCGCGCTGCTCGGGGTCCTCGTCGTGCTCGTGGTCGGCGTCGGACTGAGCTGGCCGGTGGCGAAGCAGCTCGGCCTGGCGCTCCGGCAGCGGTTCAGCACCGTCGGGGCGTACCGGCGCGCCGTGCGGGTCGTGGTCGACGCGCTGCACCGAGCGGGGCGCGTCCCGGCGTTCGGCGAGGGCGACGTCCGGGTCAGCGCCGAGCTGGTGGGCGGTGTCCCGCAGCGCTTCTCGATGGAGGTGCTGGGCGGGGGACCGGCGGACCGACGCCTGGTCGCCGACGCCCTCGCCGAGTTCTTCGGACCGGTGCGCACCCCGCGGTTCATCCTGCAGGTGCGCCGGACCGACACCGCGACGATCCGGAGGGCGCCGCTCCTCGCCCTGTCCCTGTGGATCGCGCGGACGGTCACCCGCGGAGAGCGGTCGTTCGCCGTCCCGGCAGCGGTGGGGCGACGTCGAGCGGACGCCGAGGCCTTCGCCCGCGACTGGAACCGGACGGTCGGACCCGCTCGGCTGGTGGAGATCGACTCGCCGGAGTCCCTCGTGCTGCTCGTCCGGGCGCGCCGGAGCTCGGGTGCGACGCAGGTCGGGCCGGTCGTCCGCGACCAGTGGTCCTGAGCACGAGGACACCCGCGCAGGACCGCCGCCCCGGACGTGGGAAGATCGAACCCATGCGTCTCGTCGTCGCCGGCAGCCCCGCTGCGGCTGTCCCCACCCTCCGCCGCCTGGCTGCGTCCGAGCACGAGATCGCCGCGGTCCTCACCCGGCCGGCGTCCCCGCAGGGCCGGAAGCGCGTCCTCACGCCGACCCCGGTCGCCGCCGTCGCTGCCGAGCTCGGACTCCCGGTGATCGAGGCCTCGCGGGTCGACGACGACGTCACCGCCCGCATCGCCGCGCTCGACGTCGACCTCGGCGTCATCGTCGCGTACGGTGCGCTGCTCCGCCGGCCCGCGCTCGACGCGCCGCGGCACGGCTGGGTCAACCTGCACTTCTCCGACTTGCCGGCGTACCGCGGCGCCGCCCCGGTGCAGCGTGCCGTGATGGCCGGCGACACCCGCACGGCCGCGACGGTGTTCCAGCTCGTCGAGGCGCTCGACGCCGGCCCGGTCTACGCTGCCGAGCCGTTCCACATCGACCCCGAGGCGACCTCGGGCGAGGTCCTCGCCGCGATGGCCGAGGTCGGTGCCGACGTGGTCGCACGCGTCGTCGACGGCATCGCCGCCGGCACGGCCGTCGCCACCGAGCAGTCCGGCGAGCCGACACCGGCCCCGAAGCTCACCATCGAGGACGGCCGGATCGACTTCGCGGGGCCTTCCGCGGTCGTGCACGCGCGCCTCCGCGGTGTCACCCCCGAGCCCGGCGCGTACGCCCACCTCGGCGAGACCCGCGTGAAGCTGCTCCGCAGCGAACGGCCTGGAGGCGCGGCGGACCCCGCCCCGTCCCTCGCCCCCGGTGCGCTGGCCGTCCAGGGCGGCCGGGTGTTCGTCGGGACGGCTGACGACCCGCTGGTGCTCACCAAGGTGCAGCCGGCGGGCAAGAAGGCGATGGACGCCGCGGCCTGGGCCCGTGGTCTCGGCGAGCTGGACGGGAAGGTCCTCGCATGAGCAGCGGCAACGCACCACAGCGCGGCAACTCTGCACCGCGCAGCAACTCGCCGCAGCGGCGCAACCACGGCCCGCGCCAGACGAGCGCCCGGCGGGTGGCCTTCGACGTCCTCCGCGCCGTGCAGGTCGACGACGCCTACGCCAACCTCCTGCTGCCGACGCGGATCCGCCGCGCCGGGCTCACCGCCCGCGACGCGGCCTTCGCCACCGAACTCACCTACGGCACCATCCGGATGCTCGGCCGGTACGACGCGATCGTCGCCCTCGCCTCCGGTCGCCGCATCGACAACATCGAGTCGGACGTGCTCGACGTGATGCGGCTCGGCGCGCACCAGCTGCTCGGCATGCGGACGCCCGTGCACGCCGCCGTCTCCGCGACGGTCGAGCTCGCCCGCGAGGTCGGTGCCCACCGCGCCACCGGCTTCGTCAACGCCGTGCTCCGCAAGGTCGGCGCGCGCGCCGACGACGAGTGGGACGCCCTGATCACCGAGGGCCGCGGCGGCGACGCCCTCCTCGCGGCGCGCTGGTCGCACCCGGTGTGGGTCGTGGCCGCGCTCCGGGACGCCCTGGCCGCCGAGCGCTCCCGCGACGAGCTGGCCGCCCTGCTCGCCGCCGACAACGTCGCACCCCGGGTGCAGCTCGCTGCGCTGCCCGGGATCGCCACCGACGAGGACGTCGCCGCCGCGACCGCCCGTGCTGCCGAGCCCGACCACGACCACGACGGCGACAGCGACAGCGACAGCCCGTCGGAGGCGACCCGCGCGGTCGACGCACCACCCACCGCGTCGGCGCCGACCGACCCGGGAGCCGAGACCGACCTCGATCCGGAGGCCGCGCCTCCCGGCAGCGACGCCGACCACGCGCCGACCGTCCCCGACCTGCCGGTGTCGCCCGTCGGCATCCGCGGGATCTCCGGCGACCCCGCCCGGGTGCCCGGCGTCACGGCCGGCCGGCTCCGGGTGCAGGACGAGGGCTCGCAGCTCGCGGCGCTCGCGCTGAGCCGGTCGTCCGCGGTGCGCCCGGGGGAGCGGTGGCTCGACCTGTGCGCCGGGCCCGGCGGCAAGGCGGCGCTCCTCGCAGCCGAGGCCGCGCAGTCCGGCGCCTCCCTCGTCGCCAACGAACTCGTGCCCGCGCGGGCCGGACTCGTCCGCAAGGCCCTCGCCGCGTTCGGCGACACCGTCACCGTGGTCGAGGGCGACGGTCGCCGGTACGGCCGCGACGGCGCCGGCGTGACGTTCGACCGCGTCCTGCTCGACGCACCGTGCACCGGTCTCGGCGCGCTCCGCCGTCGTCCCGAGGCCCGGTGGCGGAAGCAGCCCGAGGACGTCCCCGAGCTCGCGGCGCTGCAGGCCGAGCTGCTCGACGCCGCCGTGCGGGTGCTCGCGCCGGGCGGCACGCTCGCGTACGTGACCTGCTCCCCGCACCTGGCCGAGACGCGCGGGCAGGTGGACGCGCTGATGCGGCGCCACGGCGGGGTCCTCGAGCAGGTCGACACCGCGTCGGTCGTGCGCTCCGTCGCGGCTCGTGACCCGCAGGTCGCGGACGGCGACACGGTGCAGCTGTGGCCGCACCGCATCGGGACCGACGCGATGTTCGTCGCGCTGTTCCGCCGCGTGGCCTGATGCGCGCCGGTAGGCTTGCCCGGTGACGATCCGCATCTCGCCGAGCATCCTGTCCGCCGACTTCGCGAACCTCGAGCGCGAGCTCCACCGCATCGACACCGCCGACATGGTGCACGTCGACGTGATGGACAACCACTTCGTGCCGAACCTCACCCTCGGCCTGCCGATCGTCGAGCGCCTGCAGCAGGTCTCGCCGGTGCCGCTCGACGTCCACCTGATGATCACGGACGCCGACACCGAGGCCCCGAAGTACGCCGAGACCGGTGCCGCCAGTGTCACCTTCCACTTCGAGGCGGCGGACGACCCGGTGGCGACCGCCGCGGCGATCCGCTCGAACGGTGCCCGTGCGGCGGTGGCCGTGAAGCCCGGCACCCCGATCACGCAGGTGCTGCACCACCTCGACGCCTACGACATGATCCTGCTCATGACGGTGGAGCCGGGGTTCGGCGGCCAGTCGTTCATGCCGTCGGTGATGCCGAAGCTCGCGGACGCCCGCGCGGCCGTCGACGCCTCCGGGCTCGACGTCTGGCTCGAGGTCGACGGCGGCATCGCGGTCGACACCGTGCCCGAGGCCGTGCGGAGCGGCGCGGACACACTGGTCGCCGGCTCGGCCGTGTACGGCGGCGAGCCCACGTCCCGCATCGCGGACCTCCGCGCGGCGGCGGCGGCAGCCCTCCAGGGCCGGTCGTGAGCGCCCGTCCGGACGGTACGGCGGGCGAGGCCGCGCAGGGCGGTAGCCTGGTGGGCGTGAAGACGTTCGACGACCTGTTCCAGGAGCTCACCGAGAAGGCGCGCACCCGCCCCGAGGGCTCCGGCACCGTCGCCGAACTCGATGCCGGCGTGCACCAGATCGGCAAGAAGATCGTGGAAGAGGCCGCCGAGGTCTGGATGGCGGCCGAGTACGAGGGCGACGAGCGCACGTCGGAGGAGATCTCCCAGCTCGTGTACCACCTGCAGGTCCTGATGATCGCGAAGGGCCTCACCCCGGCGGACGTCTGGCGACATCTGTAGGAAGGCGCGTCCCGCGCCGGCCCAGACCGTCCCGGACCACTCCCACAGAAAGCAGACCACCTGATGCTCCGCATCGCCGTGCCCAACAAGGGCTCCCTCTCC
Source organism: Curtobacterium sp. UNCCL20 (assembly GCF_900101675.1). Lineage (GTDB taxonomy): Bacteria > Actinomycetota > Actinomycetes > Actinomycetales > Microbacteriaceae > Curtobacterium. The sequence continues at coordinate 323,868 of NZ_FNKG01000003.1, forward strand.
GAGACCGCTTCCGAGATGCTGCGCGAGGCCGGGTACGCCGGCCGTCGTGACCCGAAGGCACTGCACCTGCTCGACGAGCGCAACGGCGTCGAGTTCTTCTTCCTCCGTCCGCGCGACATCGCCACGTACGTCGGGTCGGGCGCGCTCGACGTCGGCATCACCGGCCGCGACCTGCTGCTCGACTCCGGGTCCGCGGCGCACGAGGTCGACGCGCTCGGGTTCGCCGACTCGACGTTCCGGTTCGCCGGCACCCCCGGTCGGTACAGCTCCCTGCAGGACCTCGACGGCGTCCGGGTCGCCACGAGCTACCCGGGGCTCGTCGGGGAGTTCCTCGCGCAGCACGGCGTGACGGCCACCCTGGTCAAGCTCGACGGCGCGGTCGAGAGCGCGGTCCGCCTCGGTGTCGCCGACGCCGTGGCCGACGTCGTCTCGACGGGCAGCACGCTCCGGGCCGCGGGGCTCGAGATCTTCGGCCCGGTGATCCTCGAGTCCACCGCGCTCCTCATCTCCACCGACGAGTCGATCCCCGGCATCGACGTTCTCCGCCGCCGGCTGCAGGGCGTGCTGGTGGCGCGCGGCTACGTGATGCTCGACTACGACATCCCCACCGCGCTCCTCGAACAGGCGACCTCGGTGGCCTCGGGCATCGAGTCGCCGACGGTCTCGCCGCTGCACGGCCGCGACTGGTCGGCGGTCCGCGTGATGATCCCGCGCGAGGACGCCAACCTCATCATGGACGCGCTCTACGACCTCGGCGCACGCGCCATCCTCGTCAGCCCGATCCACGCCGCACGGCTGTGACCGCACCGGTGGCCGGGCCCGGGGCGGCCGACGCGACGGACGGTGACGGCCTCGCCGTCCGCGTCATCCCGTGCCTCGACGTGCAGGGCGGCCGGGTCGTCAAGGGCGTCAACTTCCTCGACTTGCAGGACGCCGGTGACCCGGTCGAGCTCGCGGCACGCTACTACGAGCAGGGTGCCGACGAGCTGACGTTCCTCGACGTCGGCGCGACGGTCGAGAACCGCGCGACGATGTACGACACGGTCACGCGCACCGCCGAGCAGGTCTTCATCCCGCTCACGGTCGGCGGCGGCGTCCGGAGCGTCGACGACGTGTCGCGGCTGCAGCAGTGCGGCGCGGACAAGATCGGTGTGAACAGCGCGGCGATCGCCCGGCCGGAGCTCGTGAGCGAGATCGCCGACCGCTTCGGCGCGCAGGCCGTCGTGCTCTCCCTCGACGTCAAGCGGTCGGACCGGATGCCGTCCGGGTTCATCGTCACGACCCACGGCGGCCGGACCGAGTCCGACCTCGACGCGATCGCCTGGGCGCGCGAGGCCGTCCAGCGCGGTGCGGGGGAGCTGCTGGTGAACTCCATCGACGCCGACGGCACGAAGAACGGGTTCGACCTCGAGCTCGTGGCCGCGGTGCGTGCGGTGTCCTCGGTGCCCGTGATCGCGTCTGGAGGCGCGGGTCGGCTCGAGCACTTCGCCCCGGCGATCGAGGCGGGTGCGGATGCGGTCCTCGCTGCCAGCGTGTTCCACCGGGGCGAGCTGACGATCGGTGACGTGAAGGCCGAGCTGCGCGCAGCCGGGCACCCCGTGCGCTGAACCGCACACTGTTCCCGCCGCACCCTCCAGCCCGATCCCAAGCCGTACGCTAGGAGTCTCATGACCGACAGCACCAGCACCAGCACGGACGCGGTCCTCGACCGCGCGCGGTTCGGTGCGGACGGGCTGCTCCCCGCCATCGTGCAGGAGGAATCGTCGAAGGACGTCCTCATGCTCGGCTACATGGACCGAGAAGCCCTCCGCCGCACCCTGACCGAGGGGCGGGTGACCTTCTGGTCCCGCTCCCGGAACGAGTACTGGCGCAAGGGCGACACCTCCGGTTACGCGCAGTACGTGCGCGGTGCCGCGCTCGACTGCGACGACGACACCCTCCTCGTGACGGTGCAGCAGGTCGGCGCGGCCTGCCACACCGGCGCCCACCGGTGCTTCGACGTGGACCCCCTCGACCCCGTGACGGCGTCCGCGCCGGCCGACCCGGCAGTGGAAGCGACCCGATGACCACGACCACGCTCTCCGACAAGCCGCACACGACCTCCAGGCCGGAGTTCGACGCCCTGCTGGGCGACCACCGCGTCGTCCCCGTCGTCCGCGCGCTCTACGCGGACAGCGAGACCCCGGTCGGCGTCTACCGGAAGCTCGCCGACGGCCGCCCCGGTTCCTTCCTGCTCGAGTCGGCGGGGCAGGGCGGCCTCTGGTCGCGCTGGTCCTTCGTCGGCGTGCGGAGCTTCGGCGTCCTCACGCAGGAGGGCGACCGTGCCGCGTGGATCGACACCGGGATCCCGGCGTCCCGTGCCGTCGACTCGCTCGAGGGCGAGCCGCTCGAGGTGCTCGCGCGACTGCACGAGCGCTGGGCGACGCCGCGGATCCCGGGTACCCCGCCGCTCGTCGGCGGGACGGTCGGGTTCATCGGCTGGGAGGCCGTCCGCCAGCTCGAGCACCTGCCGAACGTGCCCCCGGCGGACTTCGACGTCCCCGGCCAGGCGCTCGCGTTCGTGTCCGAACTCGCCGCCCTCGACCACAGAACGGGTCTCGTGCTGCTCGTCGCCAGTGCGCTCAACGACGGCACCGACGACGCGGACGTCCTCTGGGCCGACGCGCAGGCCCGCCTCGACCGGATGCAGGCCGACCTCGTCGCGCCGAGCATCGCGACCGTGGCCGAGGCGTTCGACATCGCCGAGCCCACGCCGACGCACCGCTCCACACCCGAGGAGTACCAGGCCTCGGTGGTGCGGTCGAAGGACTTCATCCGCGACGGCGACGTGTTCCAGGTGGTGATCTCGCAGCGGTTCGACCACGAGGTCACGGCCGACCCGCTCGACGTCTACCGGGTGCTCCGGACGCTGAACCCGAGTCCGTACATGTACTTCCTGTCGCTGGCGGACACCGCCGACGAGCGCTTCTGGATCGTCGGCGCGTCGCCGGAGGCCCTCGTGAAGGTGCAGGCCGGCCGGGCGATCACGCACCCGATCGCCGGTTCCCGTCCCCGCGGCGCGACTCCGGAAGAGGACGTCCGCTTCGGCGAGGACCTGCTCGAGGACCCCAAGGAACGCGCGGAGCACCTCATGCTCGTCGACCTCGCCCGGAACGACCTGCAGAAGGTCTGCGAGCCGGGCACCGTCGCGGTGACCGAGTTCATGACGGTCGAGCGCTTCAGCCACATCATGCACCTGGTGTCGAGCGTCGAGGGCGCCATCCGTCCCGAGGCCTCGGCTATCGACGTGTTCCGGGCGACGTTCCCGGCGGGCACGCTCTCCGGGGCGCCGAAGCCGCGCGCGCTCGAGATCATCGACGAGCTCGAACCGGCGAAGCGGGGCGCCTACGCGGGCGTCGTCGGCTACTTCGACTTCGCCGGGGACGCCGACCTCGCGATCGCCATCCGCACCGCGCTCATCAAGGACGGAGTCGCCCGCGTGCAGGCCGGCGCCGGACTCGTCGCCGACTCCGACCCGGAGACCGAGCACGTCGAAGCCGTGAACAAGGCGGCTGCCCCGCTCCGCGCCGTGGCGACCGCGAACCTGATGCGGGGGGTGCACTCGTGAAGCGCTCCCGACCCCTGGTCGTCGTCGCCGGTCTCGCCGTCGCGGGCATCATCATGCTCGCGTGGACGCAGACCTGGTTCACCGTCCACCTGCACGCCGGCGCCGCGGTGACCGCGAAGGTCGCCGCGGACGGTGCCGCGGTCGTCCCGCAGTACACCGCGCTGGCGATCGCGAGCCTCGCCCTGTTCCTGGCGATGACCATCGCCGGGCGGGTGGTCCGGATCGTCCTCGCGTGCGTCGAGGTCCTGCTCGGCCTCGGCGTCGTCGTCTCCGGCATCTCGGCGCTGGCCGACCCGATCGCCGCGGCGAAGGGTGCCGTGGGCGAGGTCGCCGGCGTCAGCGACCTCACCGCGGTGCGCCGCGTCGTGTCGTCCGTCGACGTCTCCGCTTGGCCCGCCGTGGGCATCGCCGGCGGGGTGCTCGCCGTGCTGCTCGGGATCGTCGTCCTCGTCGTGCAGCGCTCGTGGCCCGGGCCGAGCAGGAAGTACGGCGCAGCGACCGCGGGAGCCGCAGCCCAGGCCCGCGCGGCTGCTCCCGTGCAGCGTGACGCGGTCGTCGACTGGGACGACCTCAGCGCCGGGGTCGACCCCACGATCGTCGTCGACCCCACGATCGTCGTCGACGCCGACGCGCCCGGCGGCACCGGTCGGCGCGGCGAGGCCGCCGTGGCACCCGGGGACGACACGGTAGGATCGAACGGGCGCCGGTCGAACGACGGCGCCGGAGCAGAACGAGGAGCACCGTGAGCAACACTGAGCCCGCAGAACTCGGCGAAGGCCACTCGCCGGCAGCCTGGACCGCCGTCGTGATCATGTTGATCGGATTCGCGGCCGGCACGCTGTTCTTCTGGTTCGACATGGCGTGGGGCGTCTGGGCCTCCGCCGGCGTCGTGCTCATCGGTCTCATCGCCGGTGGTGTCATGAAGAAGGCCGGCTACGGCGTCGACGGCCCGAAGTTCGTCCCCAAGCACCACGCAGAGTAGGTCCGGCATGCCGAACGTGCTCGAGACCCTCGTCGCGGGTGCGCTCGAGGACGCCGCCGCCCGTCGCGTCGACCGCCCTTACGCGGACGTCGAACGCGACCTCGACCGTGTCGCGTCCCCCCTCGACGCCCTGACGTTCCTCGCGCCCGGCGACCGGGTGAAGATCCTCGCCGAGGTCAAGCGCGCCAGCCCGTCCCGCGGGTCGATGGCGACGATCGAGGACCCGGCGGCACTCGCTGCCGACTACGAGCGCGGCGGTGCGTCGACGATCAGCGTGCTCACCGAGGGGCGCAAGTTCCTCGGCAGCCTCGCCGACCTCGAAGCCGTCAAGGCGCGCGTCGGTGTCCCGGTGCTCCGCAAGGACTTCATCGCGGACCCGTACCAGGTGATCGAGGCGCGGGCGTCCGGCGCCGACGTCGTGCTCCTCATCGTCGCGGCACTCGAGCAGCAGCAGCTGGTCGAGCTCCACACCCTCGCGGAAGAGCTCGGCATGCGGGTCCTCGTCGAGGCGCACTCCGCCGACGAGGTCTCGCGCGGGCTCGACGCCGGCGCACGGATCCTCGGCGTGAACGCCCGCGACCTGACCGACTTCTCGCTCGACCGAGACCTGTTCGGCTCCCTGGCCGACCGGATCCCCGACGGGGTCGTCCGCGTCGCCGAGTCCGCCGTCGCCGGTCCCGCCGACGTCGCGCACTACCGTGCCGCCGGTGCCGACGTCGTCCTGGTGGGGGAGGCGCTCGTGACGGGCGACGACCCCGCCGCCACACTCGCGTCGTTCATCGCAGCCGCCGACCGCGGCTGACGACGACGCCCATCCCAGCCCGGTCCGCCGGGCTCGTCCCGGGAGACCCATCGTGACTTCACTCCGTGACCTGCACGGGCCGTACTTCGGCGACTTCGGCGGACGCTTCGTCCCCGAGTCGCTGGTCCTCGCGCTCGACGAACTCGAAGCAGCCTTCCGCGAAGCCTGGGCCGACCCGGCCTTCCGGCAGGAACTCGACGACCTCCAGCGCGACTACACCGGACGCCCGTCGATCATCACCGAGGTGCCCCGGTTCGCCCAGCACGCCGGCGGTGCCCGGGTCATCCTGAAGCGCGAGGACCTCAACCACACCGGCTCGCACAAGATCAACAACGTGCTCGGCCAGGCGCTCGTGGCCCGCCGGCTCGGCAAGACCCGCCTGATCGCCGAGACCGGCGCGGGGCAGCACGGCGTCGCGACGGCCACCGCCGCCGCGCTCTTCGGCATGGACTGCGTCGTGTACATGGGCGCCGTCGACACCGAGCGCCAGGCGCTCAACGTCGCGCGGATGCGCCTGCTCGGCGCCGAGGTGATCCCGGTCGAGACCGGCTCACGCACCCTCAAGGATGCCATCAACGACGCCCTGCGCGACTGGGTGGCGAACGTCGACTCGACGCACTACCTGCTCGGCACGGTGGCCGGTCCGCACCCGTTCCCCGAGATGGTGCGCGAGTTCCACAAGGTCATCGGCGAAGAAGCCCGGCAGCAGGTCCTCGACAGGGTCGGCCGCCTGCCCGACGCCGTCGCCGCGTGCGTCGGCGGCGGCTCGAACGCGATGGGCATATTCGAGGCGTTCCTCGACGACGAGTCCGTCGCGCTGCACGGCTTCGAAGCGGGCGGCGACGGCGTCGAGACCGGTCGGCACGCGGCGAGCATCACCCTCGGCCGCGAGGGCGTCCTGCAGGGCGCGAAGTCGTACCTGATGCAGGACGAGGACGGCCAGACCATCGAGAGCCACAGCATCTCCGCCGGACTCGACTACCCGAGCGTCGGGCCGGAGCACGCCTACCTGGCGTCGATCGGCCGGGCGAAGTACCAGCCGATCACCGACACCGAGGCGATGGAGGCGTTCCGCCTGCTCAGCCGCACCGAAGGCATCATCCCGGCCATCGAGTCGTCGCACGCCCTGGCCGGCGCGATGAAGCTCGGCAAGGAGCTCGGCCCCGAGGGCGTCGTGCTCGTCAACCTGTCCGGCCGCGGCGACAAGGACGTGGCCTCCGCCAGTCGCTACTTCGGCATCCTCGACGAGAACGCGGTGCAGCTGTGACCCACGACCAGACCGACCACGCCCAGGCGAAGTCGAGCCGATCGGTCGCGACGACGATCGACTCCGCGAACTCCGACCGCGCGGGCGCCGTCGTCGGCTACCTGCCCGCCGGGTACCCGGACTTCCAGACGAGCGTCGACGCCGCCGTAGCCCTCGCCGAGAACGGGGTCGACGTCATCGAACTCGGCCTGCCGTACTCCGACCCGGTGATGGACGGGCCGGTCATCCAGCGCGCTGCCGAGGAGAGCCTGGCGAACGGGTTCCGCGTCGCGAAGGTCTTCGACGCCGTGCACCAGATCACCGAGCGCGCGGACGTCCCGGTCCTCGTGATGACCTACTGGAACCCGGTGCTGCGCTACGGCGTCGAGCGCTTCGCCGACGACCTCGTCGCCGCGGGTGCCTCCGGCCTCATCACGCCGGACCTGGTCCCCGACGAGGGCGCCGAGTGGATCGCCGCGTCCGAGCGCACCGCCCTCGACCGGGTCTTCCTCGCCGCGCCGTCGTCGACCGACACCCGGATGCGGCAGGCCGTCGACTCGAGTCGCGGGTTCGTCTACGCCGTCTCCACCATGGGCGTCACCGGTGCCCGTGTCGGGGTCGACGTCGCCGCGCGGACGGTCGTCTCGCGTCTGCGGGACGCGGGCGTCGAGCGCACCTGCGTCGGGCTCGGCATCTCGACGGCCGACCAGGTCGCCGAGGTCCTCGACTACGCCGACGGCGCGATCATCGGCTCCGCCTTCGTGCGTGCGCTGGCCGACCTCGGCGTGCAGGGCGTCGCCGACCGCGCGGCGGACCTCAGCTCCGGCGCACGGCGCCGCTGACGTCACAGTTCCCACAGGACCGGCCGCTCGGTTCCAGAAGCGGTCGGGTCCCGCGCTACAGTGAGCGGGGCCGACGACACGTCGGCACCGCGCCCAGCCAGTACCGAAAGGCGACAGCACCTCCATGCCCCTCCTGAGCATCCCGAGCCCGAGCACGGCCTGGCAGTACTTCGACCTCACGGCCTGGCTGCGCGACGTGTTCGGCTGGTCGCTGCCGCTCGACTTCCGCATCCACGCCTACGCGATCTGCATCCTGCTCGGGATCGTCGCGGCCGTCGTGATCGCGAACCGCCGGCTGAACGCCCGCGGCGTCGAGCGGTGGATCATCATCGACATCGCCATCTGGGCGGTGCCGGCGGGCATCATCGGCGGGCGCCTCTTCCACGTCTTCACCCACGTGAGCGACTACTTCGGCCCCGGGCGCGACCCGCTGTCCTTCCTCTACATCTGGGAGGGCGGCCTGGCGATCTTCGGCGCGCTCATCCTCGGCTCGGTCGGCGCCTGGATCGGCTGCCGCCAGGTGGGCCTGCGCTTCACGGCCTTCGTGGACGCCGTCGCCCCGGGCGTCCTGCTCGCCCAGGCCTTCGGCCGCCTCGGCAACTACTTCAACCACGAGCTGTTCGGCATGCCGACCAGCCTCCCGTGGGGGCTCCAGATCGAGTCGTCCAACGCGGCGTACCCGAAGGGCCTGCCGGAGGGCACGCTGTTCCACCCGACGTTCCTCTACGAGATCATCTGGAACGTCCTCGGCGTCGTCGTCATCCTGCTGCTCGACCGCAAGTTCCAGCTGCAGTGGGGGCGCGTCCTGGCCCTGTACCTCATCTGGTACGGCCTCGGTCGGTCCTTCCTCGAGTCGATCCGCGTGGACACGAGCGAGACGTTCTTCGGCATCCGCACCAACGTGTGGGCCGCCTTCGCCGCGATCCTGCTCGGGCTCATCATCTTCGCCGTGCAGTCCCGACGGCACCTCGGCAAGGAGCCGAGCCCGTACCTGCCCGGCCGCGAGCCCGGCTCGAAGTCCGATGTAGACTCGGACGACACCTGGTCGGCGACCGACGACGACGCTCCGGCGGCCGCCGCGAACTCCGATCCGGTCACCACAGCGACCGGCCGCGCATAGGGGGCACCCCTCCTGCGTGACCGGACCGGATCGGGTGGCCGAACCGGATCGGGTGGCCGAACCGGATCGGGTGGCCGAACCGGATCGGATGACCGTCCCGGATCGGCCACGACAGCCGGACAGCCGGACACGACAGCCGGACACACCCTTCTGGAACCGCCACAAGCGGGTCCGACACCACCTCGCACGCCGCCAGGGCACCTCACTGGCGGCGGGCACGGGCACCAGTCCCGCCCGCTCGGGCGGAACGCACCACCGGGCCACCGACGTCCCTGTTCCACTTCCTCGTGAGGACGGTTCCCCATGGCGCTCCAGCCACCCCAGTCCGCAGGCCTCGTGCCGCCGCACCGCCGGTTCTCCGCCGTGCCGGAGGCCACCGGCATGTACGACCCGGCGAACGAGAAGGACGCCTGCGGTCTCGCGATGGTCGCGACGCTCCGCGGCACCGCGGGACACGACATCGTTGACGCCGCCCTCGGCGCCCTGCGCAACCTCGAGCACCGTGGTGCCGTCGGGTCGGACGCGGGCACCGGCGACGGCGCCGGCATCCTCTGCCAGGTCCCCGACGAGTTCTTCCGAGCCGAGGTGCCGTTCGACCTGCCGGCGGCGGGGGAGTACGCCGTGGGCACGGCATACCTCCCGCTCGACGAGGACGACCGGCACGCGGTGAAGGGCGCCGTCGAACGCCTCGCACGCGAAGAGGGCCTGCGGGTCCTCGGGTGGCGGACGGTCCCCGTGCGTCCCGAGGTCCTCGGCACGCTCGCCCGTGCGGCGATGCCGGCGTTCGAGCAGCTCTTCGTCGCGTCGATCCGGCACGACGTGCACGGGGCGTCGTGGAGCGGGATCGCCCTCGACCGGCAGGCCTTCCGGCTCCGCAAGCGCGCGGAGCACGACACCGAGGTCTACTTCATGTCGCTGTCGAGCCGGACCATGGTCTACAAGGGCATGGTCACGACGCTCCAGCTGGAGCCGTTCTACCCCGACCTCAGCGACGAGCGCTTCGCCTCGAAGCTCGCCATCGTGCACTCGCGCTACTCGACGAACACGTTCCCGTCGTGGCCGCTCGCCCAGCCGTTCCGGACGCTCGCGCACAACGGTGAGATCAACACCGTCCGCGGCAACCGGAACTGGATGCGGGCGCGACAGTCCCAGCTGCAGAGCGAGCTCCTCGGCGACATGGCGCCCCTGCTGCCGATCGTGAGCCCCGGAGCGAGCGACTCCGCGTCCTTCGACGAGGTCCTCGAGCTCCTGACGCTGACCGGCCGGTCGCTGCCGCACGCGGTGTCGATGATGGTGCCCGAGGCGTGGGAGAACCAGACCGCGATGGACCCCGAGCTCCGGGCGTTCTACGAGTACCACTCGATGCTCATGGAGCCGTGGGACGGCCCCGCCGCGATCACCTTCACCGACGGGTCGCTCGTCGGTGCCACCCTCGACCGCAACGGACTCCGTCCGGGCCGGTTCCTCGTGACCGACGACGGGCTCATCGTGATGGGCTCCGAGACCGGTGTCATCGACGTGCCAGCGGGCAAGGTCGTCCGCAAGGGGCGCCTGCGTCCGGGTCGGATGTTCATCGTCGACACCGAGGCCGGTCGCATCATCGAGGACGACGAGGTCAAGCGCGAGCTCGCGACGTCCGGTCCGTGGGGCGAGTGGCTCGAGCAGGGCCGCATCAACCTCGGCGACCTGCCCGACCGCGAGCACATCGTGCACACCCCGGCGTCGGTCACCCGACGCCAGCGCGCCTTCGGGTACACCGAGGAAGAGGTGCGGATCCTGCTGCGTCCGATGGCGCAGACCGGTGCCGAACCGCTCGGCGCGATGGGCTCGGACACCCCGATCGCGGTGCTCTCGCAGCGCCCGCGACTGCTCTTCGACTACTTCACGCAGCAGTTCGCGCAGGTGACGAACCCGCCGCTCGACTCCATCCGCGAGCAGGTCATCACGTCGATGGGCATGGGGCTCGGACCGGAGCGCAACCTGCTCGCCGCGGGTCCTGAGCACGCGAAGCAGATCACGCTCGACTTCCCGGTGATCGACAACGACGAGCTCGCGAAGATCCAGCACTTCGAGACGGAGTCCGGTCGCCACCTCACCGTGACGATCAAGGGCCTCTACCGCGTCGACGCCGGCAAGAAGGCGATGCAGAAGCGCATCGCCGCGGTCTGCGACGAGGTCGACGCCGCGATCGAGGCCGGCAAGCAGTTCATCGTGCTGTCCGACCGTGACGGCAACGCCGAACAGGCACCGGTGCCGAGCCTCCTGCTGCTCGCGGCGGTGCACCACCACCTCATCCGCACCGAGCAGCGCATGAAGGTCGGCCTGATCGTCGAGGCCGGCGACGTGCGCGAGGTCCACCACGTCGCGACCCTGATCGGGTACGGCGCCTCGGCGATCAACCCGTACCTCGCCATGGAGACCTGCGAGATCCTCGTCCGCCAGGGCATGATCAGCGGCATCACGCCGGAGCAGGCCGTCAAGAACGTGATCAAGGCGCTCGGCAAGGGCGTCCTGAAGATCATGTCGAAGATGGGCATCTCGACGGTGTCCAGCTACGCGGGCGCCCAGGCGTTCGAGGCGGTCGGCCTCAGCCAGGAGTTCGTCGACCGCTACTTCACCGGCACCTCGTCGATCCTCGGCGGTGTCGGCATCGAGGTCATCGCGAAGGAGAACGCGGAGCGGCACGCCCAGGCGTACCCGCAGGACGGCGCGGTGCTCTCGCACGAGCGCCTGCAGACCGGCGGCGAGTACCAGTGGCGCCGTGAGGGTCCGCCGCACCTCTTCAACCCGGACACCGTCTTCCGCCTGCAGCACGCCACGCGTTCGCGTCGCTACGACATCTTCCGCGAGTACTCGAAGGCGGTCGACGACCAGTCCGAGCAGCTGATGACGCTCCGCGGTCTGTTCCGCTTCAGGGACGGCGCCCGCAAGCCGGTGCCGCTCGACGAGGTCGAGCCGATCGAGTCGATCGTCAAGCGGTTCAACACGGGTGCGATGTCGTACGGCTCCATCTCGAAGGAAGCCCACGAGACGCTCGCGATCGCGATGAACCGTCTCGGTGGGCGTTCGAACACGGGCGAGGGCGGCGAGGATGTCGACCGCCTGCTCGACCCCGAGCGCCGGTCCGCGATCAAGCAGGTCGCCTCGGGACGTTTCGGCGTGACGAGCATGTACCTGACGCACGCGACCGACATCCAGCTGAAGATGGCGCAGGGTGCGAAGCCGGGCGAGGGCGGTCAGCTGCCGCCGACGAAGGTCTACCCGTGGGTCGCCCGCACCCGGCACGCGACTGCCGGTGTCGGCCTCATCTCGCCGCCGCCGCACCACGACATCTACTCGATCGAGGACCTCAAGCAGCTCATCTTCGACGTCAAGCGGGCGAACCCGTCCGCTCGTGTGCACGTGAAGCTCGTGAGCCAGTCGGGCATCGGGGCCGTGGCCGCCGGTGTGACGAAGGCCCTCGCCGACGTCGTGCTCGTCTCCGGGCACGACGGCGGCACCGGTGCGAGCCCGCTCAACTCGCTCAAGCACGCGGGCACTCCATGGGAGATCGGCCTCGCCGAGACGCAGCAGACCCTCATGCTCAACGGCATGCGCGACCGCGTGGTCGTGCAGGTCGACGGGCAGATGAAGACCGGCCGTGACGTCGTCGTGGCGGCGCTGCTCGGTGCCGAGGAGTACGGCTTCGCCACCGCGCCGCTCGTGGTCGAGGGGTGCATCCTGATGCGCGTCTGTCACCTGGACACGTGCCCGGTGGGCGTCGCGACGCAGAACCCGGAGCTCCGCAAGCGCTTCTCGGGCAAGCCCGAGTTCGTCGTGAACTTCTTCGAGTTCATCGCGCAGGAGGTCCGTGAGCTCCTCGCCGAGCTCGGTTTCCGCACCCTCGAGGAGGCGATCGGCCGGGCCGACGCCCTCGACGTCGACCGCGCGGTCGAGCACTGGAAGGCGTCCGGCCTCGACCTCGCGCCGGTCCTCAAGGGACCGCGTTTCGAGGCGGACGAGCCGCGTCGGCACCACCGCGAGCAGGACCACGAGCTCGAGAAGCACTTCGACGTGCAGCTCATCCAGCAGACCTCGGACGTCCTCGAGCACGGCGGGACGATCACGCTCGACCTGCCGATCCGGAACACGGAGCGGGCGGTCGGCACGATGCTCGGGCACGAGGTGACCCTGCGCCACGGTGAGAACGGCCTGCCGTCGGGGTCGATCGACGTGACCCTCCGCGGCTCCGCCGGGCAGTCGCTCGGCGCGTTCCTGCCGGCGGGCATCACGCTGCGGCTCATCGGCGACAGCAACGACTACGTCGGCAAGGGCCTCTCCGGCGGCGAGATCGTCGTGCGCCCCGACGCCGGCTCCGGGTTCGACCCGGCGCAGAACGTCATCGCCGGCAACGTCATCGGCTACGGTGCGACCCAGGGCAGCATGTTCATCCGCGGCATCGTGGGCGAGCGGTTCCTGGTGCGCAACTCCGGCGCCACCGCGGTCGTCGAGGGCGTGGGCGACCACGCGCTCGAGTACATGACCGGCGGCCTCGCGCTCATCCTCGGCGAGACCGGCCGCAACCTCGGTGCCGGCATGTCCGGTGGCACGGCGTACGTCCGCGGCCTGCGGCAGGAGAACGTCAACACGGACTCCCTCGCGTCCGGCGAACTCCGCCTCGAGCCGCTCGACAGCGCCGACGTCGAGATCGTCACCGACCTCCTCACCCGCCACGCGGCGGAGACCGGGTCGACGCTCGCGACGGAGCTGCTCGAGTCCGGTGACCTGAGCGACTTCGTCAAGGTGCTGCCGCGTGACTACGCGGCGGTGCTCGAAACCCGACAGCAGGCCGTCGACGAGGGGCTCGACCCCGATGGCGACGTCGTCTGGAACAGGATCCTGGAGGTGACTGGTGGCTGACCCCAAGGGCTTCCTCAAGGTGCAGGAGCGCGAGCTCCCGCCTCGTCGACCCGTACCCGTGCGGCTCATGGACTGGAAAGAGGTCTACGAGCAGCAGGAATCGGGTGCGCTGAAACGCCAGGCCGGCCGCTGCATGGACTGCGGCGTCCCGTTCTGCCACCAGGGCTGCCCGCTCGGCAACCTCATCCCGGAGTGGAACGACCTCACCTGGCGCGGTGAGGGCCGGCAGGCGATCGAGCGGCTGCACGCGACGAACAACTTCCCGGAGTTCACGGGTCGGCTCTGCCCGGCGCCGTGCGAGGCGTCCTGCGTGCTCGGAATCAACCAGCCGCCGGTGACGATCAAGCAGGTCGAGGTCTCGATCATCGACCAGGCGTTCCAGAACGGCTGGGTCACCCCGCACCCGCCGGAGCGTCTGACCGGCAAGACCGTCGCCGTCGTGGGCTCGGGCCCGGCCGGGCTCGCTGCCGCGCAGCAGCTCACCCGTGCCGGGCACACCGTCGCGGTGTACGAGCGCGACGACCGCATCGGGGGCCTGCTCCGCTACGGCATCCCGGACTTCAAGATGGAGAAGCGTCAGATCGACGCGCGACTCGCCCAGATGCAGGCCGAGGGCACCCGGTTCCGTGCCGGTGTCGAGATCGGCCGCGACATCACGTGGGACGACCTGAAGTCCCGGTACGACGCGGTCGTCGTCGCGACCGGTGCCACGGTCCCGCGTGACCTGCCGATCCCGGGGCGCGACCTCGAGGGCGTGCACTTCGCGATGGACTACCTCGTCCAGCAGAACAAGGCGAACGCCGGCACCCGGGTCGACAACCAGCTGACGGCCGAGGGCAAGCACGTCATCGTCATCGGCGGTGGCGACACGGGTGCGGACTGCATCGGGACCGCGCACCGTCAGGGCGCGCTCAGCGTGACGAACCTGGCGATCGGCAAGCAGCCGCCGCTGGAGCGTCCCGCGGATCAGCCGTGGCCGATGTTCCCGACGGTGTTCGAGGTCACGAGCGCCCACGAAGAGGGCGGCGAGCGGCACTACCTCGCATCGACCGTCGAGTTCCTGGCGAACGAGGCCGGCGAGGTCCGTGCCCTCCGCGTCGCCGAGACCGAGTACCTCGACGGCCGCCGGGTCCCGAAGGCCGGTACCGAGCGCGAGATCCCCGCGGACCTCGTCCTCATCGCCATGGGCTTCACCGGGCCGGAGACCGACACGCTCGAGCCGCAGCTCGGTCTGCCGACCACCGTGTCCGGCGCCGTGTCGCGACAGGCCGACTACACGACCAACGAGCCCGGCGTGTTCGTCGCCGGGGACGCCGGTCGTGGGCAGTCGCTGATCGTCTGGGCGATCGCCGAGGGCCGTGCGGCCGCGGCGAAGGTCGACGAGTACCTCGAGGGCTCGACGATCCTGCCCGCGCCGGTCAAGGCGACCGACCGGGCCATCTCCATCTGATGCTCACCGACCAGTGAGCAGGAGGCCACCAGCACTCGATAGGGTGCTGGTGGCCTCGCTTCGTTCCGCGCGGCCCCACAGCGCGGAAACCCAAGCACCATCCACCACCACGAAGGAATCCATTGAGACGCGCAAAGATCGTTTCGACGCTCGGACCGGCAACGTCGGAGTACGAGACCGTCAAGGAGATCATCGAAGCGGGCGTCGACGTCGCCCGACTCAACCTCAGCCACGGTGACTACAGCGTCCACGAGGCCAACTACCAGAACGTCCGTCGTGCCGCCGAGGAGCTCGGCAAGCCGGTGGCGATCCTCGTCGACCTGCAGGGTCCGAAGATCCGCCTGGCGAAGTTCGCCGACGGCCCGCACGAGCTCGCCGTCGGTGACGTCTTCACGATCACGACCGAGGACGTCCCCGGCTCGAAGGAGATCTGCGGCACGACGTTCAAGGGCCTCCCGCAGGACGTCAAGCCCGGCGACCCGCTGCTCATCGACGACGGCCGCGTCCGGCTGCGCGTGCTCGACACCGACGGTGTCCGGGTCCGCACCGAGGTCGTCGTCGGCGGCACCGTGTCGAACAACAAGGGCATCAACCTGCCGGGCGTCGCAGTCAACGTCCCCGCGCTGAGCGAGAAGGACGAGGCGGACCTCCGCTGGGGCATCCGCCAGGGTGCCGACCTCATCGCGCTCTCGTTCGTCCGGAACGCCTCGGACGTCGTCCGTGCGCACGAGATCATGGACGAGGAGGGCAAGCGCCTCCCCGTCATCGCGAAGATCGAGAAGCCGCAGGCCGTCGACGCGCTCGAGGAGATCATCGACGCCTTCGACAGCATCATGGTCGCCCGTGGTGACCTCGGCGTCGAGCTCCCGCTCGAGGCGGTCCCGATCGTGCAGAAGCGCGCGGTCGAGCTCGCACGCCGGATGGCGAAGCCGGTCATCGTCGCGACCCAGATGCTCGAGTCGATGATCTCGTCGCCGATCCCGACCCGCGCCGAGACGTCCGACGTCGCGAACGCCGTCCTCGACGGTGCCGACGCGGTCATGCTCTCCGGTGAGACGAGCGTCGGTGAGTACCCGGTGCAGACCGTCCGCACGATGGCCCGCATCGTCGAGTCGACCGAGGACCACGGCCTCGAGCGCATCGCTCCGCTCGGCACGAAGCCGCGCACCCTCGGTGGCGCGATCACCCTCGCCGCCGTCGAGATCGCGGAGTTCACCGAGGCCTCGTACCTCTGCGTCTTCACCGAGTCCGGCGACTCGGCCCGCCGCATGTCGCGTCTGCGCCACGGCCTGCCGATCATCGCCTTCACCCCGAACGAGGCGACCCGCCGCCGGATGGCGCTCACCTGGGGTGTGCGCTCGTTCCTGGTGGAGCGGAAGACCCACACCGACGAGCTCTTCTCGCTGGTGGACGACGTCCTGCTCGAGAACGGCCTCGCCTCGCCCGGCGACCGGGTCATCGTGACGGCCGGGTCCCCTCCCGGCATCGAGGGCTCGACGAACGACCTCCGGGTGCACCGCGTCGGCGACGCGCACGCGCAGGCCGCTCCGGCCTACGCCCGCGACTGACACGAGCGTCCGACGTCCGACAGGGCGCGGACTGGAGGCACGGCGCACCCCGCGCACGTCGCCTCCGGTCCGCGCCCTGTCGCGTTCGCGGGCACGTGGTGCGCCGACCGGACCCGGTCACCACGTGCCCTGGTGGTGACCCGAGGTCGCCCGGGGACGGCAAGATGGGTGGTGTGAGCCTCCAGACCGGATCCACGGCGCCGCGCGCCGACGTGCGCCGCTGGCGTCGCTACCTCGCCGACGAACGTGCCGAAGCTGCGGTGTACCGGAACCTCGCGTCGCGGCGTGACGGCGAGGAACGCGCGATCCTGTCCGCGCTGGCCGAGGCCGAGGGTCGGCACGAGCAGCACTGGCTCGACCTGCTCGGCGACGACGTCGGCCGGCCGCAGCGGGGAAGCCTGCGGACCCGGGTGCTCGCCACGCTGGCGAAGCGCTTCGGGTCGGTGTTCGTGCTGGCGCTCATGCAGCGTGCGGAGGACCGCTCGCCGTACGCCGACGACGCCGACGCGACCGCGCGGATGGCCGCTGACGAACGGATCCACGGCGAGGTCGTCCGGGGGCTCGCGAACCGCGGTCGGATGCGGCTGTCGGGGACGTTCCGCGCCGCGGTGTTCGGCGCGAACGACGGTCTCGTGTCGAACCTCGCGCTCATCATCGGCATCAGCGCCTCGGGTGCGGACCGCCACTTCGTGCTGTTGAGCGGGATCGCGGGGCTCCTCGCGGGCGCGCTGTCGATGGGTGCGGGGGAGTACGTGTCCGTCCGGTCCCAGCGTGAACTGCTGACCGCGTCGGCGCCGCACCCCGAGGCCGGTCGCGCCGTCGCCGACCTCGACGTCGACGCGAACGAACTCGCGCTGGTGTACCGGGCGCGTGGCATGACCGAGGCGGAGGCGCAGGCCCACGCCGACGAGGTCCTCGGCGGGACGGCGGTGACGAGCACCGCGCCGGTCGACGACCACGAGGCCGTCGGCAACGGCATGAGCGCAGCGATCTCGAGCTTCTGCTTCTTCGCCTCCGGGGCGATCATCCCGGTGCTGCCGTACCTGTTCGGACTCGAGGGCTGGGCGGCGATCGCGGTCGCGGCGGTCCTGGTCGGCATCGCGCTGCTGGGCACCGGGGCCGTGGTCGGTGTGCTGAGCGGGGCGTCGCCGCTCCGCCGGGCGCTGCGGCAGCTCGCGATCGGCTTCGGGGCGGCGGCCGTGACCTACGGGCTCGGCCTGCTGTTCGGCACGGGGAGCGCCTAGCTAGCGGCGGACGGCTGCGCGCGGGGGGAGCAGCAGGAGTGCTGCGGCACCGACGACGATGAGCGCGATGCCGGAGAACACCATGAACACCGTGAGCGCGAGCCCGGGCGCGACGAGGACCATGACGCCACCGAGGATCGACAGCACGCCGCTGACGATCGTCGGGATCCGCGAGGAGCCCGGGTGCCCGACGAACCCGCCGACGAGCGACGCGATGCCCTCGACGATGAACCCGATGCCCGCGAGCACGGCGTAGACGACGAGCGGCACCGCGGGGTCGATCAGGGTGACGAGTCCGGCGATCCCGACCAGGGCGCCGACGATGCCCGACGTCCACCGCCACACCGGGGGCGTGCCGTGGCCACGGACGGCCGCGAACACCCGGAGCGCTCCGGCGACGACGAGGTAGACGCCGAAGAGCAGTGCGACGACGACGAGCGACGGGCGGGGCCAGACGATGGCCACGACCCCGAGCACGATCGCCACGACCGCGGTGACCACGACGAAGACCCGGAACGTCCGGACGGCACGAGAATCCACGAGCACTCCTCCCTGTCAGAACTGCTCGTCTCGACGCTACCGCGCATCCGGCCGTCCTTCCCGAATCACCGATCCGCTGATATATTTGATATGTGCAGCAGCAGATTTCAGTTTCGTCCCGGCCGGCCAGGAACGAACTCGCGTTCCTCGACGGCCTCCGCGGTGTCCTCGTGCTCCTCGTCGTGTTCGGGCACGCTGCGGGCGTCGGTCGCATCGGTCAGCTCGAGGCCGACATCCCGTGGCTCCCACCGATCATGAGCGCGGCCCAGATCCGTGTGCCGGTCTTCGTGGTGCTCTCGGGGTACTCGTTGATGATCGCGGTCTCGCTGGCGCGCCGAGCGGTGCTGCGGGGCGGACTGCGCGGCCACGTGGTCCGGCGGACCCGACGCCTGGTCCCGCCGTACCTCGTCGCCCTCGCGCTCACGCTCCTCCTGATCGCGGCCGTGCCGGCGATCCGCGCGGACGAGGTCTCGTGGTGGTCGAACCACCTCCCGCTGACCTGGCAGTCCGTCGTCACGCACGCCCTGCTCATCCACAACCTCTGGCCGGAGACGATCTTCTCGCTCGTCGGCCCGTGGTGGAGCCTCGGCGTGGAGTGGCAGCTCGGCCTGCTCATGCCGCTCGTGCTGGTGGCGTGGCGCCGAGTGGATCCTGCACTGGTCGTCGGGGCGATGTTCGCGCTGTCGGCGCTGTCGAGCGTGACCGGGGTGCTGAAGTGGTCGGCTCCGTTCTCGTTCGGGTTGTTCGGCCTCGGGATGTACATCGCGTGGATCACGCACGGTTCCGCCGAACAGCTCAGTGCGCGTCGTCACCGACTCGTCCGGCTGGCGTTCGCCCGCCCCGGCTGGCTCGTCGCGGCGTCCCTCCTGCTCTTCGCCGGCGCGGTGGCCGTCGGGCTCACCTCGTCGCTCGGGCTGGTGTCGGCGCCGATCGACGCGGTCCAGTGGATCCTGTCGGGCACCGGCGGCGCCGTGCTCATCGCCGTGCTGACCAACAGGGAGGTCGAGGGCTCCGACACCCGGGCGACCGCGCGGCTCCGGAGGGTCTTCACGCCGCGGTTGCTCCGGCGCATCGGGCTGGTCTCGTACAGCGCGTACCTCATCCACCGTCCGATCCTCGCCCTGGTCGACCTCCTCTACGTCGCCTGGGACACCCCGACCGTGGTGGCGCTGGCGCTGCAGTGGGGCGTGGTGGTCCCCGCGGTCTTCCTGATCTCGGTGGGGTTCGCCTGGCTGTTCGAACGGCCCTTCATGAACAGCCACCAGCGATCCCAACTGTCCGAACTCCACCCCCGACGGTTGTTCGCGCTTCGTCCTCGCCTGGCGTGACCACGCGCAACCGGATGCAACGTGCGCGGACGTAGCGTTCGGGACAGGCGCGGACCCAGCGCCCCGACAGAGTCGTCGAAAGGTGTCCACCATGACCATCGCACCGTCGCCCACCAGCTACGCCGCACCCGGTGAGGAGGGCTCGCTCGTCTCGTTCCGTTCCCGGTACGACCACTTCATCGGCGGCGAGTACGTGCCGCCCACCGGCGGCCAGTACTTCGAGAACCCGACCCCCGTCACCGGCAAGACCTTCTGCGAGATCGCCCGCGGGGACTCGCGGGACGTCGACCGCGCGGTCGAGGCGGCCTGGAAGGCGTTCCCGGCGTGGGGGAAGACCAGCGTGGCCGAACGCGCGGGCATCCTCAACAAGATCGCCGACCGGATGGAGCAGAACCTCGAGATGCTCGCCGTCGCGGAGACGTGGGAGAACGGCAAGCCCATCCGCGAGACGATCGGCGCGGACGTCCCGCTCGCCGTCGACCACTTCCGCTACTTCGCGGGGGCGATCCGCGCGCAGGAGGGCTCGACGGGGGAGATCGACCACGACACGGTCGCGTACCACTTCCACGAACCCCTCGGTGTGGTCGCGCAGATCATCCCGTGGAACTTCCCGATCCTGATGGCGGTCTGGAAGCTCGCACCGGCCCTCGCCGCGGGCAACTGCGTCGTGCTGAAGCCGGCGGAGCAGACGCCGGCGTCGATCCACGTGCTCATCGAGCTCATCCAGGACCTCCTGCCCGCCGGCGTCCTCAACGTCGTGAACGGCTTCGGTTTCGAGGTCGGCGCGCCCCTCGCGCAGCACCCGGACGTGCGGAAGGTCGCCTTCACCGGGGAGACCACCACCGGCCGGCTGATCATGCAGTACGCGTCCCAGAACCTCATCCCGGTGACCCTGGAGCTCGGCGGGAAGAGCCCGAACGTCTTCTTCGCCGACGTCGCCCAGGAGAAGGACGCGTTCTACGACAAGGCGCTCGAGGGGTTCGCGTTCTTCAACCTCAACCAGGGCGAGGTCTGCACGTGTCCGTCCCGGGCGCTCGTCGCGAAGGAGATCTACGACGGATTCGTCGCCGACGGTCTCGACCGTGTCCGTGCGGTCAAGCAGGGGCACCCGCTCGACCTGTCGACGATGATCGGCGCGCAGGCCTCGAACGACCAGCTCGAGAAGATCCTGAGCTACATCGACATCGGCAAGCAGGAGGGTGCGAAGCTCCTGACGGGCGGCGAACGGGCCGACCTCGGCGGTGAGCTGTCCGGCGGGTACTACGTCACGCCGACCGTGTTCGAGGGCGACAACTCGATGCGGATCTTCCAGGAGGAGATCTTCGGCCCGGTCCTCGCCCTGACCAGCTTCAGTGGCTACGACGACGCCATCACGATCGCGAACGACACGCTCTACGGGCTCGGTGCGGGCGTCTGGAGCCGCGAGGCGACCACGCTCTACCGCGCCGGACGGGACATCCAGGCCGGTCGCGTGTGGGAGAACACCTACCACCAGTACCCCGCGGGTGCGGCGTTCGGCGGGTACAAGCAGTCCGGGGTCGGGCGCGAGAACCACAAGATGATGCTCGACCACTACCAGCAGACGAAGAACCTGCTCGTGTCCTACGCCGAGGGCCCGATGGGGTTCTTCTGATGCCGCACGACGCTCCGCGCGCCACGACGGGCACCGCCCGCGTGGCGGTGACGCCGGCGGCGGGGGAGCTCCTGCGCTCCCTCGCCGCCCGGCACGGTCCGCTGATGTTCCACCAGTCGGGCGGCTGCTGCGACGGCTCCAGCCCGATGTGCTACCCGGTCGGCATGTTCACCACAGGCTCGGGCGACGTGCTCCTCGGCGCGCTCGAGGTGGACGGGATCGACCCCGTCGAGGTCTACATGTCGAAGTCCCAGTTCGAGTACTGGAAGTACACCCACCTCACGATCGACGTCGTGGACGGTCGCGGCGGTGGCTTCTCGCTCGAGGTCCCGGAGGGCAAACGGTTCCTCACCCGGTCGCGGATGCTCGACGACGGCGAGCTCGCGGATCTCGGTCTGGTCCCGGTCGCGCGCCGGACGTAGGCTGACGGCGACGACCGCGACGGCGCGGCCGACCACCCCGACGCGACGGTGCGGCGGGTGACCCGGACGGAGGACGCATGCGTGGTCCCGGGTCGCTCCGCCCGCTCGTCGCAGCGTCCTGGCGGCGGTCGGCCCGCGTCGACCCGGACGGGCTCCCGTGCCTCGCGCTCGACGACGACCAGCTCGACGCCGCCCGGCGCGACGGTCCGCTCGCGGTCCTGCTCCCCGTCGTCCGTCGGCTGCTCCTCGACGAGACCCGCTCGGCCGACTGCGTGGTCGCGGTCGGGGACGCAGACGGGCGCCTGGTCTGGGTCGACGGGGCCCGGCGTGCCCGCCGTGCCGCCGAGGACATGGGCTTCGTCCCCGGAGCCGACTGGGCCGAGGAGCACGTCGGCACGAGTGCGCCCGGCACCGCGCTGCGCATCGACCGGCCGGTCCAGATCCGGTCCGAGGAGCACTACGCGAACGCCGTGAAGCCGTGGTCCTGCAGCGCCGTCCCCGTGCACGACCGCGCCGGCCGGGTGGTCGGCGTGCTCGACGTCACCGGCGACGACCGTGCGGTCGACCGGCACACGATGCCGCTCCTCACCGCGACCGTCGCCGCCGCCGAAGCCGAGATCGCCCTCGCCGCCTTGTGGCCCGCCCCCACGGCGACGCGGAACCACGAGGGAGCCGAGCTGCACCTCCTCGGCGCGGACATCGCCACGCTCCGCACCGGCGTCCGGGCCGTCCCCCTGTCGGCGCGGCACTCGGAGATCCTCGCGGTCCTCGCCACGAACCCGGCGGGGCTCCCCGCGGACGACCTGGCGGCAGCCGTCTACGGCGACCCGGGCGCGGTCGTCACGCTCCGTGCCGAGATCGTCCGCCTCCGGCGCGTGCTCGCGGCAGCCGCGCCGGACGTGACCCTGACGTCCCGGCCGTACCGCGTCGGAGGAGTGCGCACCGACGTCGACACGGTGCTGTCCGCGCTCGACCGCGGTGCGCGCCTCCAGGCTGTCGACCGGTACGCCGGACCGGTCCTGCCGGGGTCCGCGGCGCCGGGCGTGGACGCGCTCCGCGACCTGGTGCGCGGCCGGTTCCGCGAGGCGGTCGTCGCCGACGGCGGCGTCGACGCGCTCCTCGCGTGGGCGCGGACGCCGGACGGCGCGGAGGACCCACGGGTGCTCCGGGCGCTGCTCGCGGCGTTGCCGCGGCGGTCGCCGCGCCGAGCCGGTCTCGTGGCGGCGATCGAGGTGCTCGAGGGTCGGTGACGTGGTCCGGCGGGGGCCTGGAGGCACGGGGCGGGCTGGTACTGTTGGCCTCCTCGCGAGTGTGGTGGAATCGGCAGACACGGGGCACTCAAAATGCTCTGCCTCACGGCGTGCGGGTTCAAGTCCCGCCACTCGTACAAGGACCGCTCACGGCGTGCGGGACACTCTCTGCGGCGATCGACGAACTCTGACGTGGTCGACGTCCGTCGTCTAGTAGGCTGCATGTCGTGAGTGACACAGAAGCAACTGCAACAGCACCCCGTCGCGTCGTCGTCGCCGAGGACGAGTCGCTCATCCGCCTCGACATCGTGGAGATCCTCCGCGACAACGGGTTCGACGTCGTCGGTGAAGCGGGTGACGGTGAGACCGCCGTCCAGCTCGCGACGGACCTCCGCCCCGACCTCGTCGTGATGGACGTCAAGATGCCCCAGCTCGACGGCATCTCCGCGGCCGAGAAGCTCTCCAAGAACCACATCGCTCCGGTGGTCCTCCTCACGGCGTTCAGCCAGAAGGACCTCGTCGAGCGCGCGACCGAGGCAGGCGCCCTCGCCTACGTCGTCAAGCCGTTCACGCCGAACGACCTGCTGCCCGCGATCGAGATCGCCCTCTCGCGCCACCAGCAGATCATCACGCTCGAAGCCGAGGTCGCCGACCTCGTCGAGCGCTTCGAGACCCGCAAGCTCGTCGACCGGGCCAAGGGCCTGCTCAACGAGAAGATGGGCCTCACCGAGCCCGAGGCGTTCCGCTGGATCCAGAAGGCCTCGATGGACCGCCGGCTCACCATGCACGACGTCGCCAAGGCGATCATCGAGCAGCTCAGCGCCAAGAAGTAGTCGCTCACCGACGCTCCCACGACGCCGCCTCCCCACCGGGGAGGCGGCGTCGCTGTGTGCCCGGCCGACCACCTGGCAGGCTGGGGCCCGTGAACGACGTGGTGATCCGTGCCTCCAGGCCCGACGACATGCCCGCGGTGGCCGACCTGCGCTGGCGGTGGAGCGTCGACGAGGGCGGTGCGACGCCCGGGACGACGCAGGAGTCCTACCGGCGGGCGATGACCGCCTTCGCCGCTGAGCACCCGGACACGCACCGGTGCGTCGTTGCGGAACGCGACGGACGGGTGCTCGGGATGGCGTGGCTCGGACTGGTCGGCCGGCCGCCGACGCCGGACCGGCCCGGGCGTCGACTGACGGCCGACGTCCAGACCGTGTACGTCCACCCGGACCTGCGTGGCCAGGGTGTCGCGAAGCGGCTCGTCACCGCGCTGCTCGACGCTGCCGACGAGCTCGGAGTGGAGCGGACGTCGGTGCACTCGAGCGTCGAGGGCGAGACCCTCTACCGGCGGCTCGGGTTCGGCGACGCCCGACTGCTGCTGCAGCGGCCGCCGGAGGACTGAGCGCGGAGTGCGTCTCAGCCGCGCTTCGGCAGCTCCTGCAGCGTCCAGGCGTTCTCGTCCGGGTCGGTGAAGAAGACGAAGCGGCCCCAGGCCATCTCGTCGACCCCGACGGCGTGCACCCCGAGGCCCTGCAGGTGGGCGAGCGCCTGATCGGCGTCCGGTACGACGACCTGGATCGACTTCAGCGAGCCGGGTGCGACGTCGGGCGACATGATGCCCTGGCCGAACGCGATCGAACAGGCGGAACCGGGTGGGGTGGCCTGGACGAATCGGACCTCGTCCGAGACGCGCTGGTCGTGGTCGATGGTGAAGCCGATGCGCTCGTAGAACTCGCGGGACCGGTCGACGTCGCTGACCGGCACCATGACGAGCTCGATCCTCCAGTCGGTGATGGACATGGTCACTCCTTCGTGACGGCGCGGTGCCCGATCGGCGCGGTGGTGCGCCGGTGTCAGCGGGCTTCGCGGATCATGTTCGTGATGCGCACGGTGGAGCAGCGCCGCCCCTGCTCGTCGGTGAGGACGATCTCGTGCGTGGTGAGCGTGTTGCCGAGGTGCAGCGCCGTGCAGGTGCCGGTGACCAGGCCGCTCGTGGCGCTCCGTGAGTGGGAGGCGTTCAGCTCGATGCCGACGGCGTAGCGGCCGGGACCGGCGTGGACGGTGGCCGCCATCGACCCGAGGCTCTCGGCGAGGACGACGAACGCGCCGCCGTGCAGGAGGCCGATCGGCTGGCGGTTGCCCTCGACCGGGATGGTGCCGACGGCCCGCTCCGCGGAGAGCTCGGTGATGACCATGCCCATTTTCTCGGCCAGCTCGCCCATGCCGCGTTCGGCGAGCTTCGCGATGCCCTCCGGCGAGCCGGTCGGAGCGGACCCGGTGAGCGTCTGTTCGTCGGTCACGTCGGCGGCCTTTCGCGCTGGTCAGGCCTGTCGGGGGCCCTCGGTAGGCTGTCCGGGTGTCGGACTCCGCAAAGCCTACCCTCATGGTCATCGACGGCCACTCGCTCGCCTTCCGGGCCTTCTACGCGCTGCCGGTCGACAGCTTCGTGAACCGCGACGGGCAGCACACGAACGCCATCCACGGGTTCATCTCGATGCTGCTCATGCTGCTGCAGCGCGAGAAGCCGACCCACCTCGCGGTCGCGTTCGACATCTCCCGGTTCTCGTTCCGCACGCGCGAGTACGAGGACTACAAGGGCACCCGTTCCGAGACCCCGGCCGAGTTCAAGGGGCAGATCCCGCTCCTGCAGCAGGCGCTCGAGGCGATGGGCATCACGACCGTCACGAAAGAGGACTACGAGGCCGACGACATCCTCGCCACCTTCGCCCGGCAGGGCGCGGAGCAGGGGTACCAGGTCTACGTCGTGTCGGGCGACCGTGACTCGATCCAGCTCGTCAACGACGACGTGACGCTGCTCTACCCGTCGGTCCGCGGCGTCTCCGAACTCACCCGCTACGACCGCGACAAGGTCTACGAGCGCTACGGCATCGAACCGCACCAGTACCCCGACATCGCCGCGCTCGTCGGCGAGACCAGCGACAACCTGATCGGCATCGACAAGGTCGGCGAGAAGACCGCGGTGAAGTGGATCACGGCGTACGGGTCGCTCGACGGCGTGCTCGAGCACGCCGACGAGATCAAGGGCGTCGTCGGCAACAACCTCCGTGAGCAGAAGGACCGGGCGATCCGGAACCGGAAGCTCAACCGGCTCGTCAACGACGTCGAGCTCCCCGTCGGTCCGGCCGACGTCGCACTCCGTCCGATCGACGAGAACGCGGTGCGCGAGCTCTTCGCGAAGCTGCAGTTCCGCACGCTGCTCGACCGGGTGTTCAAGGTCGCGGGCAACGGTGAACCGTCCGAGGCGACCGAGACCACCGGGTCGATCGACAGCGGTGCGCCGACCCCGCCGCCCGTCAAGACGCTCATCGACGAGGAGCTCGGGTACTGGCTCGAGCGCCGGAACGCGTCCGAGGCGGCGAACGGCTACGGGGTCGCGGTCGAGGTCATCGACGGGCGCCTCAGCACGATCGGCATCGCCACCCACGACGATGCCGTCCTGGTGCCCGGTGGAAGCGGCGCGAAGGACTACGAGCAGCTCGCCGCCTGGTTCGCCTCCGACGCCCCGAAGCACTTCCACGACGCCAAGGCCGCGATCAAGGCCCTCGCGACCGTCGGCTTCGAGGTGAACGGCATCGCCGGCGACGCCCGCATCATGGGGTGGCTCGCCCAGCCCGGCAAGCAGGGGCAGCCGCTCAGCGACCTCGTCTACCAGGAGCTCGGCGAAGAGCTGCCCACCGGCGACCCGAACCAGCTCGTCCCGGAGACCGACCCGGTGAACGTCGGCGTGCACGCGTGGTTCACGCTGCGCGTCACCACGGCCCTCCGTGCCCGCATCGACGCGTCCTCGCTGCAGGTGCTCGACGACATCGAGCTGCCGCTCGTGCCGGTGCTCGCCGGCATGGAGACGATCGGCGTCGGCATCGACCGTCCGGTGCTCACCGGACTGTCGCACGACCTCGGCGAGCGGGCGGCGGAGCTCGCGCAGCAGGCCTTCGCCGAGATCGGGCACGATGTGAACCTCGGCTCGCCGAAGCAGCTGCAAGAGGTCCTCTTCACCGAGCTCGCGATGCCGAAGACCCGGAAGACGAAGACCGGCTTCTCGACCGACGCCGCCAGCCTCGCCGACCTGCAGGACCAGCACCCGCACCCGTTCCTCGGCTTGCTGCTGCAGCACCGTGACGCCACGAAGCTCCGGCAGATCGTCGACACCCTCGACGCCTCGGTCGTCGACGGGCGCATCCACACCCGCTACGAGCAGACCGGCACGAGCACCGGGCGCATCTCGTCGACCGACCCGAACCTGCAGAACATCCCGGTGAAGACGGCTGAAGGGCGTCGGATCCGGTCGGCGTTCGCGGTCGCCGAGCCGTTCACCACGCTCGTCACCGCCGACTACTCGCAGATCGAGATGCGGATCATGGCGCACCTCTCCGGCGATCCCGGCCTCATCCAGGCCTTCAACGAGGGCGAGGACCTGCACCGTTTCGTCGGGTCGCGCGTGTTCTCGGTCGAGCCGGCCGACGTCACGCCCGAGATGCGCACCAAGGTGAAGGCGATGTCGTACGGCCTCGCGTACGGCCTCAGCCCGTTCGGACTCTCGAAGCAGCTGCGCATCGAGCAGTCCGAGGCCCGCACGCTGATGAACGAGTACTTCGCCCGGTTCGGGGCCGTCCGCGACTACCTCCGCGGGGTCGTCGAGCAGGCGCGCGAGGACGGCTACACCGAGACGATCTTCGGTCGTCGTCGTCCGTTCCCGGACCTCAAGAGCCCGAACCGCGTGCTGCGTGAGAACGCCGAGCGCGCTGCTCTGAACGCGCCGATCCAGGGGTCCGCGGCGGACATCATGAAGATCGCGATGCTCGGCGTGGCCGCCGACCTCCGCGACGGCGGGCTCGGGTCGCACCTGCTGCTCCAGGTGCACGACGAGCTCATCCTCGAGGTCGCTCCCGGTGAGCAGGACCGGGTCGAGGAGATCCTCCGCACCCGGATGGGCGCCGCGGCCGAGCTGAGTGTGCCGCTCGACGTGTCCGTCGGCGTCGGCCCGAACTGGGAAATCGCCGCGCACTGACGCACGTGGCGTGACGGACCGGGGGCGTGCCTCCAGGCCGTCACGCCGGTGCGTCGGGTCCGGACGTGCGCCGGTCAGGCGGACGGGACCGCGATGACGCCGAACAGCTCGCCCTGCGCTCCGAGCACGAGTGCCGATCGTCCGAAGGGGCTGTCGGACGGCCCCATCAGGACGCTTCCGCCGTGGTCGACGACGGCTGCCACGGTGGCGTCGGTGTCCGCAGTGCCGAACCAGGTCACCCAGTACCCGGGACCGCCGCCGGGGAGGCCTGTCGGCGGTGTGAAGACACCGGCGACCGGGTCCGCGTCCCATCCGTCGCCCCGCAGCTTCGCGATCGCGTAGGGCTCAGCCGCATCACCGACGACGTCGAAGCCGTACCCGAACACGGCCGTGTAGAACGCCTTCGCCGCCTCTGCGTCGGCGGTGTGGGTCTCGTTCCAGCACGCGGCGCCCGGCTCGTTCACTCGTCCGTACCCGGTGTGGCCACGCCCCTGCCAGAGGCCGAACACGACGCCCGTCGGATCCGCGGCGATGCCCATCCGCCCCGCGTCCAGCACGTCGAACGGAGCCGCCAGAACCGAGCCGCCGGCGGCGGTGACGGCCGCTGCGGTCGCGTCGGCGTCGGCCGTGGCGAGGTGCACCGTCCAGGCCGTCGGCTGGTCGTCGCCCATCCTCGGACCGACCGCGGCGACGGGTCGCCCGGCGAGCATCCCCATCGAGTAGCCGCCGGCTTCGGGTGGGCCGTCAAGGAACTCCCAGCCGAACACCCCGGCGTAGAACGTGCGGGCCGCCGCGACGTCGCCGACACCGAGGTCGGACCAGCACGGCGACCCCGGAGCGAAGACACCCTCGTGTTCGGACATGTGTCCCACCTTCCGCTCGATAGTGTCGTGAGCATGACCGAAGACCGTCCCGTCCGCCAGCCCTCCGCCGTCGACCGGGTCGCCGAGGACTGGGTGACCACCCTCGTCGACCTCGACCCCACCATCGCCACGTACATCGGCGTCCCGGGGCGCACGGGAGAGTACGGCGACACCTCGCCCGCCGGCGCCGCCGCGATGGCCGCTGCTGCCCGCGCCGCCAAGCAGGCGCTCGACGCCGCCGAGCCCGTCGACTCGGTTGACCGGGTCACCAAGACCGACCTCGGCGCCGAGCTCGACCTGGTGCAGGAGTCCTTCGACCGGAAGCTGCACCTGCGCGACCTCAACGTCATCGCCAGCCCGGCGCAGGCCGTCCGCGAGGTCCTCGACCTCATGCCGACCGGCACCGAATCGGACTGGCACGACATCGCCAGCCGTCTGCACGCGCTGCCCGAGGCGCTCGAAGGCATCCGCGAGACCCTCCTCGAGGGCACGCGTGAGGACGTCACCCCGGCGAAGCGCCAGGTCGCCCTCATCGCCGAGCAGGCCGCTCGGAACGGGGCCGAGGACGGCGTCTTCCGCCAGCTCGCCGACGGCGCATCGCTCGACGGCGGCGCGCCGGTGCCGGACGCGCTCCGCGCCGAGCTCGGGCGCGGGGCCGAGGTGGCCGCTGCGGCGTACCGCTCGTTCGGCCAGTTCCTCGAGCACGAACTGCTGCCGCTCGCCACCCCGGTCGACGCCGTCGGACGAGAGGCGTACGAGCTGCACTCCCGCCGGTTCCTCGGCGCGGTCGTCGACCTCGACGAGACGTACCAGTGGGGCATCGAGGAGCTCGCCCGGATGCGCGAGGAGCAGGAGCGCATCGCCGACCGCATCGAGTCCGGCGCGAGCGTCGCCCGTGCCATCGAGGTGCTCGACACCGACCCGGCGCGGGTCCTGCACGGCACCGATGCCCTGCAGCGGTGGATGCAGGAGACGAGCGACGAGTCGATCCGCGCGATGGACGGCAAGTACTTCGACATCGCCGACCCGATCAAGCGCCTGGAGTGCCGGATCGCCCCCACGCAGGAGGGCGGGATCTACTACACCGGTCCGTCCGACGACTTCTCCCGCGCGGGCCGCATGTGGTGGTCCGTGCCGCAGGGCGTCACCGAGTTCGGCACCTGGCGCGAGAAGACGACGGTCTACCACGAGGGCGTCCCGGGACACCACCTGCAGATCAGCCAGGGCGTCTACAACCGCGGCGAACTGAACACGTGGCGTCGCCAGCTCTCCGGGTCGTCCGGTCACGTCGAGGGCTGGGCGCTGTACGCCGAGCGCCTGATGGAGCAGCTCGGGTTCCTCGACGACGACGGCGACCGGCTCGGCATGCTCGACGGGCAGCGGATGCGCGCCGCCCGCGTGGTCCTCGACATCGGCGTCCACCTGCAGAAGACGAACCCCGACGGCGGTGCGTGGACGTGGGAGTACGCCCTCGACTTCATGCGCCAGAACGTCAACATGTCCGACGCGTTCGTCCAGTTCGAGGTGGCCCGGTACTTCGGGTGGCCCGGACAGGCGCCGTCGTACAAGGTCGGGCAGCGCGTCTGGGAGTCCATCCGCGACGAGGTGGCCGCGCGTGAGGGCGCGTCCTTCGACCTCAAGGCGTTCCACCACCGGGCGCTCGCCCTCGGCAGCATCGGTCTCGACACCCTGCGGAGCGCGCTGCTCGACTGAGTCTGCGCGTCCCCGGCCGGGCGGCGACACGCCCGGCCGGCCCGGTTGTGGGCGTTCGCCCGCTCCGGTTAGACTTGTGCGGCGCAATCCGCGCCACACAACCATCCGCCACGGCGGCACGCCCGGGGGTTCGACCCTGGTGCCGCCACGGCCCGACTCATGTCCGTTCGGAGCAATCTCTACATGACAACCACTACGACCAAGGCTCCTAAGCAGGTCGCCATCAACGACATCGGTTCGGCTGATGACTTCCTGGCCGAGGTCGAGAAGACCCTGAAGTTCTTCAACGACGGTGATCTCATCTCCGGCACCGTCGTGAAGATCGACCGCGACGAGGTCCTCCTCGACGTCGGTTACAAGACCGAGGGTGTCATCCCCTCGCGCGAGCTCTCGATCAAGCACGACGTCGACCCCAACGAGGTCGTCGAGGTCGGCGACGAGGTCGAGGCCCTGGTTCTCCAGAAGGAGGACAAGGAAGGCCGCCTCATCCTGTCGAAGAAGCGCGCGCAGTACGAGCGTGCGTGGGGCGACGTCGAGAAGATCAAGGAGTCCGACGGCGTCGTGACCGGCACGGTCATCGAGGTCGTCAAGGGCGGCCTGATCGTCGACATCGGTCTCCGCGGCTTCCTCCCGGCTTCGCTCATCGAGCTGCGTCGCGTCCGCGACCTCACGCCGTACCTCGGCCAGGAGCTCGAGGCGAAGATCCTGGAGCTCGACAAGAACCGCAACAACGTCGTCCTCTCGCGTCGTGCGCTGCTCGAGCAGACGCAGTCCGAGTCGCGGACCACGTTCCTCAACAACCTCCACAAGGGCCAGGTCCGCAAGGGCATCGTGTCGTCGATCGTCAACTTCGGTGCGTTCGTCGACCTCGGCGGCGTCGACGGTCTCGTCCACGTCTCCGAGCTCAGCTGGAAGCACATCGAGCACGCCAGCGAGGTCGTCGAGGTCGGTCAGGAAGTCACCGTCGAGATCCTCGAGGTGGACCTGGACCGCGAGCGCGTGTCGCTCTCGCTCAAGGCCACGCAGGAGGACCCGTGGCAGGTCTTCGCCCGCACCCACGCGATCGGCCAGATCGCACCGGGCAAGGTCACGAAGCTCGTCCCGTTCGGTGCCTTCGTCCGCGTTGCCGACGGCATCGAGGGTCTCGTGCACATCTCGGAGCTCTCGAACAAGCACGTCGAGCTCGCCGAGCAGGTCGTGTCGGTCAACGACGAGGTCTTCGTCAAGATCATCGACATCGACCTCGACCGTCGCCGCATCTCGCTCAGCCTCAAGCAGGCGAACGAGGGCGTGGACCCGGAGAGCACCGAGTTCGACCCGGCGCTCTACGGCATGCCGACCGAGTACGACGACAAGGGTGACTACAAGTACCCCGAGGGCTTCGACCCGGAGACGAACGAGTGGCTCGAGGGCTACGACACCCAGCGCGAGGAGTGGGAAGGTCAGTACGCTGCCGCCCAGGCCCGCTGGGAGGCCCACAAGGCGCAGGTCGCGAAGACCATCGCCGACGAGGCGCAGGGTGGCTTCGACCTCCCGGCCAGCGCCTCGACCTCGGCGTCGTTCACGAGCGAGGCGAGCGGTCAGGGCACCCTGGCCGACGACGCATCGCTCGCGGCGCTCCGCGAGAAGCTCAGCTCGACCAACTGATCGAGCGGCTCGTCCGTCCCGGAAGCCCGGCATCCCTGAGAAGGGGTGCCGGGCTTCCGGCCGTTCGGGCAGACTCGCTCGCTACGCTGGTGACCGTGCGGATCATCGGACTCACGGGCGGCATCGCCGCGGGCAAGTCGACCGTCTCCGGTCGCTGGGCGGAGCACGGGGCGGTCATCGTCGACGCCGATCGGCTCGCACGGGACGCGGTCGCTCCCGGCAGCCCGGGTCTGGCCCAGGTTGCGGAGCGGTTCGGCCCCGGCGTGATCGCGGCGGACGGTTCGCTCGACCGGCCCGCGCTCGGAGCGATCGTGTTCTCCGACGAGGCCGCGCGGAAGGACCTCGAGGGCATCACCCACCCCGAGGTCTGGCGTCTCGCCCAGCTCGCGTTCGACGCGGCCGAGGCAGCCGATCCCGACGCCGTCGTCGTGTACGACGTGCCGCTGCTCGCCGAGGCCCGCGGCAGCCGACCCCTGCGGTTCGACGCGGTCGTAGTGGTGGACGCCCCCGCGGCGCAGCGCATCGAACGCCTCGTCGAGCACCGGGGGATGCCCCGTGACGAGGCCGAGCGTCGCGTGGCCGCACAGGCCAGCGACGCCGAACGACTCGCCCTGGCCGACCACGTCGTGGACGCCACGGGCACCCTCGACGCCACGCTCCGTTCGGCCGACGCGGTCTGGGAGCGCATCGGTCGATGAAGCACCGGGTGCTCCTCGTCCTCGCCGCCGTCCTCCTGGTCGCCATCGGCGCCGCGTCGCTCGTCGCGGCGAACGTCCTCGGCGGTCAGCGGGTGGAGCAGCACGGGCGCGTGGCCGCGGCGGACCGTCCGCACGGTGACGAGCACGGTCCCGAGGGGGAGTTCCACCGGTTCCGGCTCGGCACGATCAACGGCCAACGACTCGAACCGAACCGCGACGACTTCGCCGCGCGGACCAACGCCGACGGACCGCTGCTGCTGTTCCTGCCGGCGACCCGCGCGAAACCCGCCGACTACCAGCTGTTCCTCGGGACGGCGCTGCAGGACGGGTACCACGTGCTCGGGCTCGACTACTGGAACCTCGGCAAGACCCTCTCCGGCACGTGCGAGGCCGATCCGCACTGCTACGGCCAGGTGCAGCGGAACCGGTTCGACGGCAGCCGTCCGTCTGCCTACAGCGCGGTGCGACCAACGGGGTCGATCGTGTCCCGGTTCCGCGACGCGATCGGCTACCTCGAGGACCACGACCCCGACGGCGGGTGGGGACGGTTCGTCCGGGGCGACGACGACATCGCGTGGAACGACATCGTGGTGGCCGGGCACTCCCAGGGCGGCGGCGAAGCGGCGTACATCGCCCACATCCGATCGGTGCAGGGAGCGCTGATGTTCTCGTCGCCCGTGGAGTCCCTCGGCGCCGAGCACGCCGCGTGGATGGACCGCCCGGGCAGGACGCCCGTCGCCCGGATGTACGCGATCGACGACGTCCGCGACGTGTTCGGCCCGCGGATCCGGGGGTCGTGGCGCGTCCTCGGGCTCGACGGCCCGAGTGGTGCGTTCCGTACCGACACCGCCCCACCGGGCACCGACGCCGACCCGCACGCGATCCTCACCGACATCCGCGTCGGGTCCCCGGGGGAGTCGCACTCGCGGATCATCAAGGACTCGACGCCCCTCGGTCCGGACGGCACACCCCGGATGCTCCCGCTGTGGCAGTGGCTGCTCCACCGGTTCTCCTCGGAACGGACATAGGAACCCGCAATACTCTGAGTCCGTGCAGCAAGCAGGCGAAGAACCCGACCTGCGTTCGATCATCCGTGCCCGAGCGGCACAGGACGGGGAGCGCAGCTACCTCGAGGACGCGCGCAGCGACCGCGTCCTGACCTACCGTGCCCTCGACGACGCCGTGCGCGCCTGGGCAGCGACCCTCGACGCCATCGGTGTCGCGCCGTCCGGAGCGGTCCTCGTCGACCTCGGCGACCCGCTCTCGTTCGCCGTCGTGCACCTCGCCGCCGTCGCCACCGGGCGGCGGGCGATCCCCGTCGACACCGGTCGGCCGACCACCGAACCCCGCCGTCTCGCCGACCTGATCGGCGGCGCGTCCATCGTGGTGTCGGACCGTGCAGTGGACGCGACCATCCCCGGGGTGCCCTCCAGCGGGATCGACGCGGCCACGTTTCTCCCGGCCGGCATCCGTGACGGCGACCTGCCGTCCGAGAACCCGGACGCACCGGGCGAGGGCTCCGTCGTCCTCTTCACCAGCGGGTCGACCGGCACACCGAAGGGCGTGGAACTGCCCGAGTCGCAGCTGCTGTTCGTCGCCCGCGCGGTGGCGCAGCACAACGCGCTCACGCCGGAGGACCGCGGCTTCAACTCGCTGCCCCTCTTCCACGTCAACGCCGAGGTGGTGGGGCTGCTGGCGACCCTGGTGTCCGGCGCCACCCTCGTGCTCGACCGACGGTTCCGGCGCACCGGGTTCTGGGAGCTCCTGGCCGAGCGCCGGATCACCTGGCTGAACGCCGTGCCCGCGATCCTCGCCGTGCTCGCGAAGACCGGACCCCTCGACTTCCCGGCCGGCCTGCGGTTCGTGCGGAGTGCCTCGGCGCCGCTGCCGGACCCGGTCCGCGCGGCGCTCGGCGACGTCCCGCTCGTCGTGAGCTGGGGGATGACCGAGGGTGCGTCGCAGATCACGGCGACCCCGCTCGACGCTCCCGCCCGGGTCGGCACCGTCGGTGTCCCGGTGGGGTCCGAGGTGCAGGTCCGTGGCGACGACGGGTCCGTCCTGCCCGCCGGCGAGGTCGGCGCGCTCTGGATCCGCGGCGACGGGATCGTGCACCACTACCTGTTCGGCCGGGCGGCCGAACGCTTCGACGCCGACGGGTGGCTGAGCACCGGGGACGTCGGCTCCGTGTCGGCGGACGGCTGGGTGTCCCTGGCCGGGCGCTCCGACGACGTCATCAACCGCGGGGGCGAGAAGGTGTACCCGTCCGAGGTCGAGGACGTGCTGCTCGGGGATCCGCGCGTGCTCGAGGCGGTCGTCGTCGGACGGCCGCACGACGTGCTCGGGGCGGTGCCGATCGCGTACGTCATCCCGCAGACGAGCGAGGCGGCCGAGGACGGGGACGCTGCCACGTCCACGGCGTCCACGGCGTCCGCATCCGGGGTGCTCGACACCGGGTCGCTCGACACCGGGATGCTCGACACCGAGGCGCTCGTCGCCGACCTCACCGCCCGCGTCGAGGCCCGGCTCACCCGCTTCCGCCGCCCCGTCGAGATCATCGTCGTCCCCGACCTGCCGCGTGCGGCGACCGGGAAGGTCCAGCGAGCCAAGGTGCGCTCCATGGCGGCGCAGCCGTGACCGGTGGACAGACCCCGACGCGCACCGCCGAGGGGAAGCCGCGGCACCTCTACGAGGTCGACGTCCTCCGCATCCTCACGTTCGCCTGCGTCATCGGGGTGCACACCACGAGCCACACCGTCGCCTCCGACGACGTCGGGTTGAACGCCCTGCTCGGGCTGCTGCACTTCACGCGGCTGGTGTTCTTCTCGCTGACCGCGTTCGTCCTCGTCTACAGCTACACGCTCCGGCCCCGACCGATGTCGCAGTTCTGGCCGAAGCGCTTCCTGCTCGTCGGCGTGCCCTACCTCGCCTGGTCGTTCGTGTACGTCGTGTCGTCGTGGCTGCTCGACGGCACCCGGCGCGGCGACGTCCCCGACCTCGTCCGGACCTTCGCCGAGGGCATCGTCACCGGCACCTCGTGGTACCACCTGTACTTCCTGCTCGTGACGATGCAGGTGTACCTGCTGCTGCCCGTCATCGCCTGGCTCGTCCGGAAGACGCGCGGGCACCACGTCGCGGTGCTCGCCGTCTCCCTCGTCGTCCAGCTCGTCGTCTTCGCCGGGTACAAGTACTTCCCGGCGAGCGACGCCTGGCTGCAGGGGTACCAGAAGCAGTTCTTCTTCTCCTACGTGTTCTTCATCGTGTCCGGCGCGATCGCGGCCGACCACGCCGACGGGTTCCTCCGGTTCATCCGGGTGCACCGGCGCGCGGTCCTCTGGGGCTTCGTCGGGGTCGGCGTCCTGACGCTCGCGGTCTGGGCCGCGCAGGTCGGCCTCGGCCAATCGCTGTACGCCGCCGGCACACCGCTCCAGCCGATCCAGGTGCTCTGGAGCAGCGCCGTCTTCGTCGGGTTCCTCGCGATCGGGGCGCGGTGGGCCGACCGGCGACGACCCGGGAGCCCGCTCGCCCGCGTCGTCGACTACGGCTCGGACCGGTCGTTCGGCATCTTCCTGAGCCACCCGTTCATGATCTGGATCCTGCTCTACGGCGACAGCTGGCTCGAGCGGATCGTCCCGAAGCCGTGGCTGACGCTCGTCACGTACCTGCTCGTGCTCGTGCTGTCCGTCGCGGTGACGGAGGCCTTCCGGTGGACGCCGCTCAGC
Source organism: Curtobacterium sp. UNCCL20 (assembly GCF_900101675.1). Taxonomy (GTDB): domain Bacteria; phylum Actinomycetota; class Actinomycetes; order Actinomycetales; family Microbacteriaceae; genus Curtobacterium. Next base: position 360,461 of record NZ_FNKG01000003.1, read on the forward strand.
GTGCCGTTGACCGGTCGGCCGTCGCTCGCGTCGCGCGGGCAGCGTGAGGCGCGGGCCCGGAAGCGGGCGGGTCGGACCGGGTCCGGTACCCCGCGGGTCGGCCGTGCCCCGGCCGCCGCTGCGGCGGGAAGCAGCTCGCCGGAGCCGGTCGAGCCCGACGACGCCCTCGTGGGCGAGACAGACGACGTCGGTCGGCGGTAGCCGGGTCGTCAGCTGTTGCGTCAGCTGGGTTCGTCGGCTGAGTTCATCAGCCGGGTTCGTCAGCCGGGTTCGTCGGCTGGTGCGGCGTTGCGGACGTGGTGCGAGGTCGGAGCCCCGCACGGCGTCGGGAACCTCGCACGGTGCGTTGGTCGCGGCCGCGTGGTGGGGCCGGTGGCGGCCTGGAGGCGCGTGGCGGGCTGGTGCCGCGCCTCCAGGCCGCACGGTGCTGGGTTCGTCAGCTGGTGCGGCGTTGCGGACGTGGTGCGAGGTCGGAGCCTCGCACGGTGTCGGGAACCTCGCACGGTGCGGTGGTCGTCACCGAGTAGCGGGCAGGCAACCTCGCACGGTGCGGTGGCCGTGGCCCGGTGGTGGGGGCGGGACCCCGCACCGTGCGGGGTCAGGCGGACTGCTGCTCGGCCTTCGGGACGCCGATCTCGAGGACGCCGTCGGTGCTCGTCAGTCGCTGCGGCTTCATGAACCAGGCGACGACGGCGGCTGCGCCGAGCAGCACGCAGGAGAGCGCGAACGGGATCTGCCATCCGGTGGTGTCGATGAGCACGCCGAACACGATCGGTGACACCACGCCGGCGACGCCGAACCCCGTGTTCATGAACCCGGAGGCCGTGCCGGACCACTGCGGCGCGACGTCCATCGGGATCGCCCAGAGGTTCGCGTTGCAGAGCTCCAGGAAGAAGAAGGACAGCGCGAGCGAGATCGTCGCGACGACGAGTCCCTGCCCGATCACGAGCGGGATGAGGCAGACGAGCGAACCGCCCAGCCCGATGACGAGCACGGTCCGCCGGGCGTTCCGGGTGTCGCCGCCGCGGTGGATGATCCGGTCGCTCAGCATCCCACCGACCGTGTCGCCGACGACGCCCGCGAGCAGGACGAGGGTGGTGAAGAGGGCGAACTGGCTGATCGGCAGGCCGAAGGTCGAGCTGAGGAACGTCGGGATCCAGGTGAGGAACACCCAGAGGACCCACCCGTAGCCGAAGTCGACGAACGTGACGGGGAGGATCTGCCGGGCGAGGGTGCGCCACGGGACCGGCGGGCGGGTGGCGCGGGTCTCCACCGGCGGGAGCTCGTCGAGCTCGGTCTGCTGGATGCCGGCGGAGTCCTCGGGCTTGTCGCGGAACCAGACGAACCAGACGATGGCCCAGGCGATCGACAGGAGCGCGGTCGCGAAGAACGCCCAGCGCCAGCTGCCGGTGGCGCCGATCACCCAGGCGACGAGGAGCGGCGCGAGCGCGTTGCCGAGTCGGGCCGCGGAGTGCACGACGCCCTGCGCGAAGCCGTTGCGGTCGCGGGGGATCCACCGGCTCATCGCCTGGGTCGCCGCGGGGAAGGCAGCCGCCTCGCTGAGACCCAGCAGCGCGCGAGCGGCGAAGAGCGTCCAGAACCCGACCGAGAAGCCGGTCCAGAGAGTGGCCACACCCCAGACGACGGTGATCACGAAGAGCGCCTTGCGCGGGCCGAACTTCTCGGCGATGGTGCCGCCGAAGACCTGCAGGAGCGCGTAGGGCAGGGCGAACGCCGAGACGATGAGCCCCGCGGTCGTCTCGTTGAAGCCGAAGTCCTCGGTGATGTGGGGGAGGGCGGTCGAGATGTTGGTGCGGTCGATGTACGAGATCGCGTACATGAAGCACAGCAGGATGAGCACCCGACCGCGGATGCGTCCGCGGAACGGGGTGCCCTTCGGCGGTGCGGCGGGGGTCGCCGTCGTCATGGGCCTCTCCGGGGGAGTGAGAAGGATTCGGGTTGCTGAACGGATCGGAGGCTATGCCCGGTCCCTATCAGCGGACTTGGAGGCTGCCTGGCGTGGACGATACGCCCAGGGCGAGCACCGGGCTCGGTGTCGGTGGTGCCGACTACCGTTGGACCCATGGCAGTGTCAATCGAGCCCACCCGCGCGGTCCGTCCGTTCGAGGTCATCAGCGAGTACTCGCCGAGCGGTGACCAGCCCGCGGCGATCGCCGAGCTCGCCGGACGCATCAACGCCGGTGAGACCGACGTCGTGCTGCTCGGGGCCACGGGTACCGGCAAGTCCGCGACGACTGCGTGGCTCATCGAACAGGTGCAGCGGCCGACCCTCGTGCTCGCGCACAACAAGACCCTGGCGGCGCAGCTCGCGAACGAGTTCCGCAGTCTGCTGCCCAACAACGCGGTCGAGTACTTCGTGTCGTACTACGACTACTACCAGCCCGAGGCGTACGTCCCGCAGACGGACACGTTCATCGAGAAGGACTCCTCGGTCAACGCCGAGGTCGAGCGGCTCCGGCACTCCACGACGAACTCGCTCCTCAGCCGGCGCGACGTCGTGGTGGTCTCGACGGTGTCCTGCATCTACGGCCTCGGCACACCTGAGCAGTACATGAACGCCTCGGTGGCGCTGCACGTCGGCCAGACGATCTCGCGCGACCAGCTCGTCCGGAAGTTCGTGGCGATGCAGTACCAGCGGAACGACGTCGACTTCGCGCGCGGCACCTTCCGGGTCCGGGGCGACACCATCGAGATCATCCCGATGTACGAAGAGCACGCGATCCGCATCGAGATGTTCGGTGACGAGGTCGAAGCGCTGTCGTCGCTGCACCCGCTCACCGGCAACGTCATCGACGAGCTGCCGGCGGTGTCGATCTTCCCGGCGTCGCACTACGTCGCCGACACCGACGTCATGCACCGCGCGATCTCGACGATCAAGGAAGAGCTGGCGGAACGCCTCGCCGAGCTCGAGGGGCAGGGCAAGCTGCTCGAGGCGCAGCGCCTCCGGATGCGCACCACGTTCGACATCGAGATGATGGAACAGATCGGCTTCTGCTCCGGCATCGAGAACTACTCGCGGCACATGGACGGTCGTGTCGCCGGCGAAGCCCCGCACTGCCTGATCGACTACTTCCCGGACGACTTCCTCATCGTCATCGACGAGTCCCACGTCACCGTGCCGCAGATCGGTGCGATGTACGAGGGCGACGCCTCCCGCAAGCGCACGCTGGTGGAGCACGGCTTCCGCCTGCCGAGTGCCCTCGACAACCGACCGCTCACCTTCGCGGAGTTCCTCGACCGCGTCGGTCAGAAGGTCTACCTGTCCGCGACCCCGGGTCGGTACGAGCTCGGCGTCACGGACAGCGTGGTGGAGCAGATCATCCGACCGACCGGTCTCGTCGACCCGGAGATCGTGGTGAAGCCGAGCGACGGCCAGATCGACGACCTGCTCGAGGAGATCCAGCAGCGCGTCGAGAAGGACGAGCGCGTCCTCGTGACCACGCTGACCAAGCGCATGGCCGAAGAGCTCACCGACTTCCTCGGGAACGCCGGGGTCCGGGTGCGCTACCTGCACTCCGACGTCGACACGCTGAAGCGCGTCGAGCTCCTCACCGAGCTGCGCCAGGGCGTGTACGACGTCCTGGTCGGCATCAACCTGCTCCGAGAAGGACTCGACCTGCCCGAGGTCTCCCTCGTGGCGATCCTCGACGCCGACAAGGAAGGCTTCCTCCGGTCGTCGACGTCGCTCATCCAGACCATCGGTCGTGCGGCCCGCAACGTGTCGGGGCAGGTGCTCATGTACGCCGACAAGATGACGGACTCGATGAAGACCGCCATCGAGGAGACCGATCGTCGCCGTGAGAAGCAGGTCGCGTACAACACGGAACGGGGCATCGACCCGCAGCCGCTCCGCAAGAAGATCGCCGACATCACCGAGATCCTGGCGCGCGAGAACGACGACACGAAGGCGCTGCTCGAAGGGCGCCCGGGTGCCGACGGTCGTCGATCGCCCACGCCGAACCTCAAGCGCGAGGGCATCGCGGGCGAGGGCGCGACGCAGCTCGAGGCGACCATCGCCGACCTGAACGACCAGATGCTGCAGGCCGCGGCCGAGCTGAAGTTCGAGTTGGCCGCACGACTCCGCGACGAGGTGCAGGACCTCAAGAAGGCGCTGCGGCAGATGGAGTCGGCGGGGCATGTCCGCTGACGACGGTGGGATCGCCACCGCTGACGGCGCAGGGTCGGCCGCCCGCCGGACCGTCGTCGTCACCGGGGCGAGCGCCGGGCTCGGGTACCACGCGGCGGAACAGCTCGCGGCCGCCGGACACCGGGTCGTCCTCGCCACGCGCGACCGGACACGTGCCGCGGCGGCGGAGCACAGCATCCGCCGGCACGTCGACGGCGCCGATCTCGGGCACGTCCACCTCGACCTCGCCGACCTCGCCAGTGTGCGCACGGCCGCGGACGAACTGTCGCAGCTCGAGCCGGACGGGGTCGACGCGATCGTGAACAACGCCGGTGTGGTCGGCTCGGACGAGCTGCGCACCACCCCGCAGGGGACCGAGCTGCAGATCGGCACGAACCACCTCGGGCACTTCGCCTGGACGGCGCTGACGCTCCCGCTCCTCGAACAGCGAGCGGGCCGGGTCGTGCACCTCGGGTCGATCGCGCACCGGTGGGCACGCCTCGAGACCACCGACCCGCTCGGTGCCGCCCGGTACTCGAGTTACCGGCAGTACGGGCGGAGCAAGCTCGCGGTGATGCTGTTCGGGTTCGAGCTGGCCGAACGACTGGCCGACGCCGGATCACCGGTCGCCAGTGTCGTGGCGCACCCGGGACTCGCACTCGACGTCCTCGCCGTACCGAGGCCGGACGTCCAGGCGTCGCGCTCCGAGCCGGCGTGGATCCGTCCGGCGCAGCGCCTGCTCGCCCAGGGCAAGGACGCCGGCGCCGAACCACTCGTGCACGCGGCGGTCGGCAGCGACGTCCGGTCGGGGGAGTACTGGGGGCCGTCCGGCTGGATGCAACTCCGTGGTCCGGCCACCGTGGTCCGTGCCGAACCGAGGGCACACGACCGCATCGAGGCCGCCCGCCTCTGGGCGGCCAGCGAGCGCGCCGCCGGGGTCGCGTTCGCTCTCGACGCACTCGTCTGACCGTCCATCGCGGCCGAATGTCGGTCCCGCTTCGTAGAATCGACGACGATGACCATCACCTCTGACCGCGGAACCTCGACGTCGGGCCGGAACGCCTTCGGCGAGCCCGCAGACCTCCACATCCCCGGCGGCACCGCCCCGCACAGCACCTCCACGCTCAGCGTGCGGGGTGCGCGCGTGCACAACCTGCGGGACGTCGACCTCGAGATCCCGCGCGACTCCCTCGTCGTGTTCACCGGCCTGTCCGGTTCCGGCAAGTCGTCGCTCGCGTTCGACACGATCTTCGCCGAGGGACAGCGCCGCTACGTGGAGTCGCTCTCCGCGTACGCGCGCCAGTTCCTCGGGCAGGTCGACCGCCCGGACGTCGACTTCATCGAGGGGCTGTCCCCGGCGGTCTCGATCGACCAGAAGTCGACGAACCGCAACCCGCGCTCGACGGTCGGCACCATCACCGAGGTCTACGACTACATGCGCCTGCTCTGGGCGCGCATCGGTGTGCCGCACTGCCCGGTCTGCGGCGAAGTGATCAGCAAGCAGACCGTGCAGCAGATCGCCGACCAGCTCATGGAGTTCGAGTCCGGCACGCGTTTCCAGGTGCTCGCTCCGGTGATCTCCAAGAAGAAGGGCGAGTTCGTCGACCTCTTCCAGGAACTGGCGGCCTCCGGCTACGCCCGCGCGATCGTGGACGGGGAGCGCATCCAGCTGAGCGACCCGCCCAAGCTCAAGAAGCAGGTCAAGCACGACATCTCGGTGATCGTCGACCGCCTCGTCGCGAACGACGACATCCTCGGACGCCTCACCGACTCGCTCGAGACGGCGCTCCGCCTGACCGACGGCACCGTCGCGATCGACCTGGTCGACGCCGAGGGGCCGGGCGCCGTCCGGACGTACTCCGAGAACCTGTCGTGCCCGAACAACCACCCGCTCGCCCTCACCGAGATCGAGCCGCGCACGTTCTCCTTCAACGCGCCGTTCGGTGCGTGCCCCGAGTGCTCCGGCCTCGGCACGCGCATGTCGGTCGACCCCGACCTGGTGCTCGGGGACCCCGAAGCGTCCCTCCGCGACGGCGTCCTGCTGCCGTGGACGGGCACGAGCGGGCTCTACTCGTACTTCGAGAAGCTCCTCGCCGGCCTCGGCAAGGACCTCGGGTTCGACCTCGACACCCCGTGGAGCCGGCTCGACCCGTCCGTCCAGGCGGCGATCCTGACGGGCAAGGACTTCCAGGTGTCGGTGTCGTGGCGCAACCGGTTCGGCCGCGAGATGCGGTACACGAGCGGGTTCGAGGGTGTCATGCCCTACATCGAGCGCAAGTTCGCCGAGGCCGAGTCGGACTCGCAGCGGCAGCGCTTCCAGGGCTACCTGCGCGAGGTCCCGTGCCCGGTCTGCGACGGCACACGCCTCAAGCCCGAGGTCCTCGCGGTCACCGTGGCCGACCACAGCATCGCCGACGTCACGGGCTTCTCGCTCGACCAGGCGTACGCGTTCATGAACGAGCTGACGCTGACCGACCGCGAAGCGCACATCGCCGCGGCCGTGCTGCGTGAGATCCGGGCCCGGCTCGAGTTCCTGCTCGAGGTCGGTCTCAACTACCTCACCCTCGCGCGCGGTGCGGGCGGCCTCTCCGGTGGCGAGGCGCAGCGCATCCGGCTCGCGACCCAGATCGGGTCGGGTCTGACGGGCGTGCTGTACGTCCTCGACGAGCCGAGCATCGGGCTGCACCAGCGCGACAACCGCCGACTCATCGACACCCTGGTCAAGCTGAAGGACCTCGGCAACACCCTCATCGTCGTCGAGCACGACGAGGACACGATCCGCACGGCTGACTGGGTCGTCGACATCGGCCCGGGCGCCGGCGTCAACGGCGGCAACGTCGTGCACTCCGGTTCGTACGCGGGGATCATCGAGAACCGCGACTCGATCACGGGGGACTACCTCGCCGGTCGCCGGGCGATCGAGGTGCCGGCCGAGCGCCGCAAGGTCAACCTCAAGCGCACCATCACGGTGCAGGGTGCTCGGGCGAACAACCTCAAGTCGATCGACGCGGACTTCCCGCTCGGCGTCTTCACGGCGGTCACCGGGGTGAGCGGCTCGGGCAAGTCCACGCTCGTCAACGACATCCTCTACAAGGTGCTCGCCAACCAGCTCAACGGTGCCCGGCACATCGCGGGGAAGCACACCCGGGTGAAGGGCCTCGACCAGCTCGACAAGGTGGTGCACGTCGACCAGGCCCCGATCGGCCGCACCCCGCGGTCGAACCCGGCGACCTACACGGGCGTGTTCGACCGGATCCGGCAGCTGTTCGCCGAGACGCCCGAGGCGAAGGCGCGCGGTTACCAGCCGGGGCGCTTCAGCTTCAACGTCAAGGGTGGCCGCTGCGAGAACTGCTCGGGCGACGGCACGATCAAGATCGAGATGAACTTCCTGCCCGACGTCTACGTCGCGTGCGAGGTCTGCGGCGGTGCGCGGTACAACCGCGAGACGCTGCAGGTCCACTACAAGGGCAAGTCCATCTCCGAGGTCCTCGACATGCCGATCAGCGAGGCCGCCGAGTTCTTCGAACCGATCTCCGCGATCCACCGCTACATGCAGACCCTCGTCGATGTGGGTCTCGGCTACGTCCGGCTCGGGCAGAGCGCGACGACCCTGTCCGGTGGCGAGGCGCAGCGCGTCAAGCTCGCGACGGAGCTCCAGCGTCGGTCGAACGGCCGCACGGTGTACGTGCTCGACGAGCCCACGACGGGGCTGCACTTCGAGGACGTCCGGAAGCTGCTGCTCGTGCTGCAGAGCCTGGTCGACAAGGGCAACACGGTCATCACGATCGAGCACAACCTCGACGTCATCAAGTCCGCCGACTGGCTCATCGACATGGGTCCCGAGGGCGGCTCCGGCGGTGGCACGATCCTGGCGGTCGGCACCCCCGAGCACGTCGCCGAGGTGCCGGAGAGCCACACGGGGGTGTTCCTCAAGGAGATCTTCGACGCGCAGGACGCCCGGGTCGGCAAGGAGCAGGCCGTCGGCGCTCGCACGGCGCGGTCCGCCAAGGCCGGCGCGAAGCAGAAGGCTGGTGCTCGGTAGGTGGCGGACACCGTCTCGTGGCGTCCGAAGGCGGGAGAGATCCCGACCGACCCGGGCGTCTACCGCTGGCGTGACGAGGCCGGTCGGGTGCTCTACGTCGGCAAGGCGAAGAACCTCCGGGCTCGGCTGAGCAACTACTTCGCACCGCTGCCGACGCTGCACGAGCGCACCCGGCGGATGGTCCTGACGGCGCGCAGTGTCGAGTGGACCACCGTCGGTTCCGAGATCGAGGCGCTCCAGCTGGAGTACACGTGGATCAAGGAGTTCGATCCGCCGTTCAACGTCAAGTTCCGGGACGACAAGTCGTACCCGTACATGGCGATCACGCTGGGCGAGGAGTCGCCGCGGGTGATGGTGACGCGGAACCGGAAGATCAAGGGTGCGAAGTACTTCGGGCCGTACCCGAAGATCTGGGCGGTGCACGACACGATCGACCTGATGATCAAGGTGTTCCCGATCCGGACCTGCTCGGACTCGTCCTACAAGAAGGCGATGCAGACCGGCAAGCCGTGCTTCCCGGGGCAGATCGGCAAGTGCGGCGGACCGTGCTCGCAGAAGGTGACGATCGCCGAGCACCGCGCCCTGGTCGAGGAGTTCGTCAAGTTCATGGCGAGCTACGACCGGCGGGTGATCACGCAGCTGCGGCAGCGGATGGCGGCCTCGGCGGACGCGATGCAGTACGAGCAGGCCGCGAAGTTCCGCGACCAGGTCGAAGCGCTCGAGGCCGTGCTCGAGAAGTCCGCCGTGGTGCTCCGCGACTCCGTCGACCTCGATCTGTTCGGCATCGCCGAGGACGAACTGGCGGCCGCGGTGCAGCTGTTCTCCGTCCGGGGCGGTCGCATCCGCGGTGTGCGCGGCTGGGTCGTCGACAAGGAGCTCGACATCTCGACGGGCGACCTCGTCGAGCAGATCGTCCAGGGCCAGTACGCGACGGCCGAGGAGCCGCCGCGCGAGGTCGTGGTGCCGGAGCTCCCGGAGGACGCCGAGGCGCTCCAGCAGTGGCTCAGCGAACGCCGCGGTGGCCGTGGCACCAAGCTCAGCACCGCACAGCGTGGCGACCGGGCGGGTCTCGCCCGGACGGCGGCGCAGAACGCCTCGCAGGCGCTCATGCTCTACAAGACGAAGCGCTCGGCCGACTACACGACCCGGTCCGCGGCGCTGGCGGACATCCAGGACGCCCTCGGGATGAGCCAGGCCCCGCTCCGGATGGAGTGCTACGACATCTCGCACCTGCAGGGCACGAACGTCGTCGCGTCGATGGTCGTGTTCGAGGACGGGCTGCCCCGGAAGGACCAGTACCGGCGCTACACGATCGCCGAGACGACCGACGACACGGACAGCATGTACCAGGTGCTCTCCCGGCGGTTGGCCCGGCTCGACGAGGACGCCGCGGCACCGGACGTCCCCGACGTCACGAGTGACGAGGTCATCGAGGGCTCGAAGCCGACGAAGCGCTTCGCGTACCGCCCCCAGCTGCTCATCGTCGACGGTGGGCAGCCGCAGGTGCAGGCCGCGAAGCGTGCGATGGACGAGGCCGGCGTCCACGACGTCGCCCTCGTCGGCATCGCGAAGCGGCTCGAGGAGCTCTGGCTGCCGGACGACGACTTCCCGGTGATCCTGCCGCGCAACTCCGAGGCGCTGTTCCTCATCCAGCGCATCCGTGACGAGGCCCACCGCTTCGCGATCACGCACCAGCGGACCCGTCGGAAGCGCGACGTGCGCTCCCGGCTGTCCGAGATACCGGGGCTCGGGCCGAGCCGCGTGAACGCGCTGCTGAAGCACTTCGGCTCGGTCGCCCGACTGCGCGAGGCGACGGCGGAGGAGATCGGCGAGGTTCCCGGCGTCGGTCCCGCGACCGCAGCCGCGGTGGTGTCGAAGCTCGCGGACACCCCAGCGAGCGCCCCCGCGGGCCCGAGCACGGTGACCCCAGCGAGCGCCCCCGCAGACCCGAGCGTGCCGAGCGCGGCGACACCCACGAGCGCCCCGACCGGACCGAGCGTACCCACCGGGGCGGCGAGCTCGGCCGACGGCGGCAGCCCGGCACGACCGCCGGCCGATGAGCGGACACCCGCGCGGATCCCGTCCGTGACCCACGACGGTCCGCACCTTCCCGCGTGACGGCAGCCGTGCCTCCAGGCCCCGTCCGGGGGATACCCTTGACCCGCAGCCGAGACCTCCCCGGGCGACGCGCCCGGGCCGCCACGACGGAGCCCACTCCCAGATGACCGACAGCGCCCAGGCGTCGACACGATCGCCGCAACAGCACGACATCCTCATCGTCACCGGCATGTCCGGGGCCGGACGGTCCACCGTCGGCAAGGCGCTGGAAGACCTCGGCTGGTACGTGGTGGACAACCTGCCGACCCAGATGCTCGCGCCCCTGACCGAGCTCGCGGACCGGGCGGGGGAGAAGATCCCGAAGATCGCGACCGTCGTCGACGTGCGCGGCGGCCGGTTCTTCACCGACCCGGAGCAGGCGGTCGAGCAGGTTCGTTCGAGCACGTCGGCGCGGGTCCGGGTGCTGTTCCTCGAGGCGACCGACGCGGTGCTCGTCCGGCGCTTCGAGCAGGTGCGTCGACCGCACCCGCTGCAGGGCGAGGACACGCTGCTCGACGGCATCGCCCGTGAGCGCGCCCGGCTCTCCGCGCTGCGCGAGGCCTCCGACATGGTGATCGACACCTCGGACCTCAACATCCACCAGCTCGCGAACGCCGTCACCGAGCGGTTCGCCGACGACCACTTCGTCGGTGTCCAGGTGACGCTGATGAGCTTCGGCTTCAAGTACGGGCTGCCCGCCGACGCCGACATGGTGGCCGACGTGCGCTTCCTGCCGAACCCGTACTGGGTCCCGGAACTCCGGCCGCACACGGGCCTCGACAAGCCGGTCTCGGACTACGTGCTCGAGCAGCCGGGTGCCCGTCCGTTCGTCGAGCGGTACGCCTCGGTGCTCGAGCCGGTGTTCGAGGGGTACCAGCGCGAGAACAAAAGACACGCTACGATCGCCATCGGCTGTACCGGCGGCAAGCACCGCTCGGTCGCCATCGTCGCCGAGATGGCGAACCTCCTCCGCGGGATGCCTGGCGTCGCCGTGCGTGTGAAGAACCGAGACCTCGGCCGAGAGTGACCGTCCCTCCGGCCGCTCCACACGTCGTGCGCCGGGCACGCGGACCCCACATGAAGAAACGTTAGGAATGATGCTGTGCCGTTGACTGCCGAGGTCAAGGACGAACTGGCCCGGGTCGTCGTGAACCGCAACACGGTCCGCGCCGCCGAACTGGCGACCATCCTGCGGTTCGCGGGTGGCCTGCACGTCATCTCGGGCAGGATCGCGGTCGAGGTCGAACTCGACACCCGGATCATCGTCCACCGTGTCCGGAAGGACCTCGCCGAGCTGTACGGCGTGCGGAGCGAGGCGTCGGTGGGGTCGTCCGCGTCCGCTCGTCGGGGCACCCGCTACCTGGTGCGCGTGCTCGAGGCGGGGGAGACCCTGGCCCGTCAGACCGGCCTGATGGACGCTCGTCGGCGTCCGGTGCGTGGTCTGCCGAACCGGCTCACCACCGGCAACCGCGAGGACCTCGCCGCGATCTGGCGTGGCGCGTTCCTCGCCTCCGGCACGCTGACCGACCCGGGTCGTGCGGCGGCGCTCGAGGTCACGTGCCCCGGCAACGAGGCCGCGATGGCCCTCGTCGGTGCCGCGTCGCGTCTCGGCATCGCCGCGAAGGGCCGTGAGGTCCGCGGCGTGCACCGGGTCGTCATCCGCGACGGCGAGGCGATCGGTCAGATGCTCACCGTGATGGGTGCCGCCCGCACCACTGCGGACTGGGAGGAGATGCGGCAGCGCCGCGAGGTCCGTGCGACCGCGAACCGTCTGGTCAACTTCGACGACGCGAACCTCCGCCGTTCCGCGCAGGCCGCCGTCGCCGCGTGCGCCCGCGTCGAGCGCGCCCTCGAGATCCTCGGCGACGAGGTCCCCGACCACCTGCAGTACGCCGGTTCGCTGCGTCTGCAGCACCGCGACGCGTCGCTCGACGAGCTCGGCCAGCACGCCGAGCCGCCGATGACGAAGGACGCCATCGCCGGCCGCATCCGCCGCCTGCTCGCGATGGCCGACAAGCGCGCGTCGGACCTCGGCATCCCCGGCACGGAAGCGAGCGTCCCGGAGGAGCTCGAAGGGGCCTGAGAGCGGTCGTCCGATCCGTCTGACGGGAGGCGCGGTGCCAGCTGGCACCGCGCCTCCCGTCCGTCTGTGGCCGGTATCTCGGACCCCTGTGGCGACCGTCCGGACGGACCGTCACGCAGACGGCCGCGCAGTGTCCGACTGCTAGGGTCGTTACGGCGACGTTACGGGGCGTATCGTCCACCACACGTGGGCCCGCAGGGTCCGCGCCTCCGAAAGCAGCGCCCCCTGGGCGCTCCACACCCACCAGGAGATCCATTGACCGTCAAGATCGGTATCAACGGCTTCGGCCGCATCGGCCGTAACTTCTTCCGGGCCGCACTGGCCAAGGGCAGCGACCTCGAGATCGTGGCGGTGAACGACCTCACCGACAACGCGTCCCTCGCGAACCTGCTGAAGTTCGACTCCATCACCGGCAAGCTCCCGGCAACGGTCGAGCTCGACGGCGACAACATCGTCGTCGACGGCAAGGCGATCAAGGTCCTCGCGGAGCGCGACCCCGCCAACCTCCCCTGGGGCGAGCTGGGTGTCGACATCGTCATCGAGTCGACCGGCTTCTTCACGAAGGCAGCCGATGCGCAGAAGCACATCGACGCGGGCGCCAAGAAGGTCATCATCTCCGCCCCGGCCTCCGGTGACGACGTCACCATCGTCCTCGGCGTGAACGAGGGACAGTACGACCCCGCGAACCACCACATCATCTCGAACGCGTCCTGCACCACGAACAGCCTCGCGCCGCTCGCCAAGGTGTTCCACGACAAGTTCGGCATCGAGCGTGGCCTCATGACGACGGTCCACGCCTACACGGCCGACCAGAACCTGCAGGACGGCCCGCACAAGGACCCCCGTCGTGCCCGTGCCGCGGCCCTGAACATCGTCCCGACCTCCACCGGTGCGGCGAAGGCCATCGGCCTGGTCCTGCCGGAGCTCGCCGGCAAGCTCGACGGCTTCGCGCTGCGCGTGCCGGTCCCGACCGGTTCGATCACCGACCTCACCCTCGAGACCAAGTCCGAGGTCACCGTCGACGAGATCAACGCCGCCTACAAGGAGGCCGCCGAGGGCCCGCTCAAGGGCATCCTGCTCTACAGCGAGGACCCGCTGGTGTCGACCGACATCACCACGGACCCGCACTCGTCGATCTACGACTCCGGCCTGACCAAGGTCATCGGCGGTCTCGTGAAGATCACCTCCTGGTACGACAACGAGTGGGGCTACTCGAACCGCCTCGTCGACCTCACCGAGTACGTGGGCGAGCGACTCTGAGCATGGCCCTCCGTACCCTCGAGGACCTCGGCGACCTCCCCGGCAAGCGCGTCATCGTCCGCTGTGACCTGAACGTCCCGCTCAAGGACGGTGTGATCACGGACGACGGTCGCGTGCGCGCGTCGCTGACCACCCTGAACACCCTCATCACCGCCGGCGCCCGCGTCATCGTGATCTCCCACCTGGGACGCCCCGACGGCGAGCCCAAGCCGGAGTTCTCGCTGGCGCCGGTCGGCCAGCGGCTCTCCGAGCTGCTCGGCAAAGAGGTCACGTTCGTCGGCGAGACCGTCGGCGACGAGGCGACGGCGGCCGCCGGGGCACTCGAGGACGGCGACGTCCTGCTGCTCGAGAACCTCCGTTTCAACCCGGAGGAGACCTCGAAGGACGCCGCCGTGCGCGGTGGCTTCGCGGACCGCATCGCCGCACTCGGGGACGCGTTCGTCTCCGACGGCTTCGGTGTCGTGCACCGGAAGCAGGCGTCGGTCTACGAGCTCGCCTCGGCGCTCCCCAGCGCTGCGGGCTCGCTCATCGAGACCGAGCTCGGCGTGCTCGAGCAGCTGACGAAGGACCCGGCACGCCCGTACACGGTGGTGCTCGGCGGGTCCAAGGTCAGCGACAAGCTCGGCGTCATCGACCACATCCTGCCCAAGGTGGACACGCTCTGCATCGGCGGCGGCATGCTCTTCACGTTCCTCGCGGCCCAGGGCCACGGGGTGGCGAAGTCGCTGCTCGAGCAGGACCAGCTCGACGTCGTCCGCGAGTACCTGTCGCGGGCCAAGGAGCTCGGCGTGACGATCGACCTGCCGACCGACGTGGTCGTGGCGTCCGGCTTCGCGTCCGACGCCGACCACGAGACGGTGGCGGCCGACGCGATCGAGTCGTCCTCGTTCGGCACCGACGGCATCGGCCTCGACATCGGCCCGGAGACCGCTCGGCGCTTCGCGTCCGCGGTGTCCGGTTCGAAGACCGTGTTCTGGAACGGCCCGATGGGCGTGTTCGAGTTCCCGGCCTTCGCCGCCGGCACGAAGACCGTCGCCCAGGCGCTCACCGAGGTCGACGGCCTCGGGGTCGTCGGCGGTGGTGACTCCGCAGCAGCCGTCCGGTCGCTCGGGTTCTCGGACGACCAGTTCGGGCACATCTCGACCGGTGGCGGTGCGAGCCTCGAGTTCCTCGAGGGCAAGTCGCTCCCCGGTCTCGAAGCACTGGGGTGGTCCGCATGAGCCGCACGCCGTTCATCGCCGGCAACTGGAAGATGAATCTCGACCACCTGCAGGCGATCGCCACCGTGCAGAAGCTCGCGTGGACGCTGAAGGACGCGCGCCACGACTTCGACGACGTCGAGGTCGCGGTGTTCCCGCCCTTCACCGACCTCCGCAGCGTGCAGACGCTCATCTCGGCGGACAAGCTGCCCATCCGCTTCGGCGCGCAGGACCTGTCCCAGTACGACTCCGGTGCCTACACCGGTGACGTGTCGGGTGCGTTCCTGGCCGCCCTCGACGCGCAGTACGTCATCGTCGGACACTCCGAGCGGCGCACGCTGCACGGGGAGACCGACGAGGTCGTGGCCGCGAAGACCGCCGCCGCCGTCAAGCACGGCCTCGTGCCGGTGGTGTGCGTCGGTGAGACGGGCGAGCAGCGCGAACAGCGCGGCGCGGGCGTCGTGCCGGTCGAGCAGCTCGGGGTCGTCCTCGACGCCGTGAAGCCGTCCGAGATCGTCGTCGCGTACGAGCCGGTCTGGGCGATCGGGTCCGGCCAGGCGGCAACGGCCGAGCAGGCCCAGGAGGACTGCGCCGCACTGCGTCGCGGGATCGCTACGGCCTGGGGCGACGAGGCCGCTGCGGCGACCCGTGTGCTCTACGGCGGTTCGGTGAAGTCGGGCAACATCGCCGGCTTCCTCCGTGAGCCCGACATCGACGGCGCGCTCGTCGGTGGCGCATCGCTCGACGTGCAGGAGTTCGCGGCCATCGCGCGCTTCCGGCAGCACGTCGGTCTCTGACCGACCAGGCAGACCAACACACCACAGGCCGGTCGCCCCGTGCGACCGGCCTGTGCCACGCCCAGCCCCGCGGACCTCGGCCGACCACCTGGCCGGTATACTCGGATGGCTGACTGACACGAAAGGTACGTCGTGGCGATTCTCTCCGTCGTGCTGCAGGTCCTGCTCGCAATCACGAGCCTCCTGCTCACGCTCCTCATCCTGCTGCACAAGGGCCGCGGTGGCGGCCTCTCCGACATGTTCGGCGGCGGCGTGACGAGCAACCTCGGGGCGTCCGGCGTCGCCGAGCGAAACCTCAACCGCATCACGGTGATCCTCGGTCTGGTCTGGATCGTGTCCATCATCGTGCTCGGTCTCATCAACAAGTTCACGGCGGGGAGCTGATCCATGGCAAGCGGAGGCAGTGCAATCCGGGGGTCGCGCGTCGGCGCGGGTCCCATGGGGGAGCAGGACCGCGGGGTCCAGGCAGAGCGGGTGGCGATCTCGTACTGGGACGCCCTGGGGAACGAGGTCGTGCGGTACTTCGCCGCGGGCCTGCCCGATGAAGAGATCCCCGAGACGGTGGACTCGCCGTCGACCGGGCTCCCGGCCGGCCGTGACAAGGAGAACCCTCCCGTGGTCTCCAAGACCGAGCCGTACAAGACCCACCTCGCGTACGTGAAGGAACGACGCACCGAGGAAGAGGCAGCGCAGCTCCTCGAGGACGCGCTGCAGCAGCTCCGGCAGCGCCGCGGTACCGCCGCGAAGTAGTCCGACGCACGAAGGCCCCCGCACCGTCAGGTGCGGGGGCCTTCGTCGTGCGGGCCGGGTCCGCGCCGTGTGTCGTCCCGCCGAGATCGCACGTTGTGCGCCCACCCGGCGGCCGGTGGTCGCCGAAGTGCGATCTCACCGACCGGGGCGGCCTGAGACCGGACCACGGACGGACGGGAGGCGCGGTGCCAGCTGGCACCGCGCCTCCCGTCCGTCAGGTGGTTTGGTCTAGTACGTCGACGCGATCAGGTTCTCGGGGACGTCGCGCGCGGCGTCCTGGTCGACGAAGAACACGGTGCGCTTGCGTCCCTGGACGCCGCCGACCGGGACCTCGTCGACGGCCGCACCCGCGAGGGCGAGGCCGAGGACCGAGGCCTTCTCGGCACCGGACAGGATGACCCAGACCCGCTGCGACGCGTTGATCACCGGGAAGGTGACCGTCAGGCGCTGCGGCGGCGGCTTGGGGGAGTCGTCGACGGACAGCACGGCGCGGTCGGTGACGGCGAGCTGCGGGAACTCGGGGAAGAGCGACGCGGTGTGCCCGTCCGGACCGACGCCCAGCAGGGTGATGTCGAACCGCGGCGCGACGGCGCCCTCGGGAGCGGCGTCCTGGAGTTCGCGCTCGTACTGCGCGGCGGCCTCGTCGATCGTGAGGCCGGCGTCGGACGCCGCGATCGGGTGGATGTTCGACTCCGGGATGTCGACGTGGTCGAAGAAGTCCGTCTGCGTGCCGGTGATGTTCCGATCGGCGTCACCCGCGGGCACCCAGCGCTCGTCGACCCACCACACGTGCACCTTCGACCAGTCGACGCTCTCGCGCGCCGGCGACTGGCCGATCGCGGCGAGGACGAGGGAGGACACCGAACCACCGCTGATGGCGATGTCCGCGCGCTCCTGCTCGTCGAGCACGTCGATGATCTTCGTGATGAAGCGTGCGGCGACCGAAGCGCCGAGGGCCTGCTTGTCCGGGTGCACCAGCACCCGCCGTTCGTTGGTCACGTGACTCCCGTGTTCGTGGCGGACGACCGGTCGGACGACCGCCTTCGGTCCGACCGGCCGGTCCTGGTGCTCGGGTGAGCGGGACCGGCCGGTCGTGTGGGGCTTGCTCAGCCGGCGATCGACTCACGCAGCTGCGGTACCCCGTGCTTGACGACGTCTCCGAAGAGGACGTCCGGGTCGAGTCTACGGAGTTCCTCGGCCAGGCAGTCGCGCAGGTTGCGGCGCGGCAGCGACAGGTCGTGCGTCGGCTGCCCGGGCATCGAGAGCGTCGCGACGTCCACCAGGGACCGCTCGAGCTCGATGGCGCCGGACTCCCGCACGAGCTTCACGCCGTGGATGCCGCTCGACCCGGTCGCGCGGGGCGACGTGACGACGGTGACCGGCACCTCGAGCTGCAGCTGCAGCCAGGCGGCCAGGAGGATCGTCGACGGGCTGTCGTACGCTCCCGAGACCTCGACCGCGGTGACCGGCTCGTACGGCGGCTGGTCGAGCGCCGCGGCGAGCTGGTTCCGCCAGAGGGTGAGCCGGGTCCACGCGAAGTCGGTGTCACCGGGGACGTACGAGGCACCGAGCGCCTCGATCGCACCGTTCGGGTCCTTCTGCGCGGCTGCGTCCGTGATGCGTCGCTGGGCGATGCGGCCCAGGGCCGACGCGGCCGGCTGCTCCGGGGCGGTCTGCGGCCACCACGCCACGACGGGGGCGTCCGGCAGGAGCAGGCCCGTGACCAGGCTCTCCTCGTCGGTCGCGGTCTCGCCGTAGGCGCGGAGGACGATGACCTCACTCGCGCCCGCGTCGCTGCCGACGCGGATCTGCGCGTCGAGACGACCCGGGGACTTCGTGTCACCGTGGTTCTTCGACACGATGATGACGCGCATCGGGTGCTCGCGCGAGGCCTCGTTGGCGGCCTCGATCGCCTCTTCCTCGTGGCCCAGGGCCGTCGAGATGATGAGCGTCAGGACACGACCGAGGGCGACGGCGCCGCCCTCCTCGCGGATGTGGACGAGTTTCTTCTGGATCTTCGAGACCGTGGTGTTCGGCATGTCGATCTTCATGGACGCCTCCAGGTCCGGCCGTCGCGGGCGAGCAGGGCGTCGGCGGACGCCGGGCCCCACGTGCCGGGACGGTACTGCTCGGGCTGGCCCTGCGATGCCCAGAACTCCTCGATCGGATCGAGGATCTTCCAGGAGAGCTCCACCTCTTGGTGACGGGGGAACAGGGGCGGGTCGCCGAGGAGCACGTCGAGGATGAGTCGCTCGTACGCCTCGGGGGATGCCTCGGTGAACGCGTGGCCGTAGCCGAAGTCCATCGTGACGTCGCGCACCTGCGTGCCGACGCCGGGGACCTTCGAGCCGAAGCGGAGCGTGACGCCCTCGTCCGGCTGCACGCGGATGACGAGCGCGTTCTGGCCGAGCGGCGACTGCGTGTTGCCGTAGACGTCCTCGGGGACGCGCTTGAACACGATCGCGATCTCGGTGACCCGGCGTCCGAGTCGCTTGCCCGCGCGGAGGTAGAACGGGACGCCCTGCCAGCGACGCGTGGCGATGTCGAGCTTGATCGCCGCGTACGTCTCGGTGCCGGACTCCGGGTTCATGCCCGCTTCCTCGAGGAAGCCGAGCACCTTCTCGCCGCCCTGCCACCCGCCGGCGTACTGCCCGCGGGCCGTCGCCGTGGCGAGGTCCTCCGGCAGACGGACGGCGGAGAGCACCTTCTCCTTCTCGGCGCGGAGGTCCGCGGCCTTGAACGACACGGGCTCCTCCATGGCGGTGAGCGCCAGGAGCTGCAGCAGGTGGTTCTGGATGACGTCGCGCGCTGCGCCGATGCCGTCGTAGTACGCGGCACGTCCGGCGACGCCGATGTCCTCGGCCATCGTGATCTGCACGTGGTCGACGTAGTTCGAGTTCCAGATGGGTTCGTACATCTGGTTCGCGAACCGGAGCGTCAGCAGGTTCTGGACGGTCTCCTTGCCGAGGTAGTGGTCGATGCGGAACACGTCGTCCGGAGCGAAGACGCTCTCGACGATCGCGTTCAGCTCGCGCGCGGTGCGGAGGTCGGAGCCGAACGGCTTCTCGACGACCACACGGCTCCAGGACCCGTCGCGCTTCTCGGTCAGGCCGGACAGCTTGAGCTGCTCGGTGACGACCGGGAACATCTTCGGCGGGATGGACAGGTAGAACGCGTGGTTGCCGAGCGTGCCGCGTTCCGCGTCGAGGTCGTCGACGGTGCGCTTGAGTTCGCGGAACGCCTCCGGGTCGTCGAACGACCCCTGGACGAACCGGATGCCCTGTTCGAGCTGACGCCAGACGTCCTCGTCGAACGGGGTGCGGGAGTGCTCCTTGACGGCGTCGTGGACGAGCTGGGAGAAGTCTTGGTCCTCCCAGTCACGCCGAGCGAACCCGACGAGTGCGAAGCCGGGCGGCAGGAGCCCCCGGTTCGCCAGGTCGTAGACCGCGGGCATCAGCTTCTTGCGGGACAGGTCGCCCGTCACGCCGAAGATGATGAGGGTGCTGGGTCCCGCGATCCGGTTCAGTCGACGATCCGTCGGCAGCCGGAGCGGGTTGTGCTCCGGGGTGATTGCCACCGGTGACATGAGTCGGTGAACTCCTTCGAGAGTCAGAGGGTGACGGCGGATGCCAGTGCTGCGGTGGCAGCGGCGACGTCCGTCGTCGTGAGGGTCAGGACCGGGCGGCCGTTCGCCGCGAGGACACTCGCGTCGCCGGAGGCCTGGGCCTGGATGAGCTGACCGAACGTGAACGGACGGCCGGGGATCGACAGGTCCTCGGGTTCGTCGGCGACGATCTGCAGGAAGACGCCCGTCGCGGGGCCGCCCTTGTGGTACTGGCCGGTCGAGTGCAGGAAGCGCGGACCGTACCCGAACGTGACCGGCCGCCCGGTGCGCGCCGCCAGGGCGTCACGCAGCGACTCGAGCTCTCGGTTGGCGGCGCGGTCGACGTACGCCTGGACGGCCAGGTAGCCGGTTGCGTCGATCTCGGACAGGAGGCCCGTGACGGCTTCTGCGAGGGTGGTCCCGACCGACAGTCCCGGCGTCGCGCGGACGGCGATGCCGCCCTCGGTGAACGCGGGCTCGGTCGGCGCCGGACGGTCGTCGAGCAGCGCGCGCGCCGCGACCTTGGCGGCCTCGACGTCGGGCTGGTCGAACGGGTCGATGCCGAGCAGGCGCCCGGCGACGGCGACGGCGTACTCCCACACGAGGAACTGCCCACCGAGCGTGCCCGTGATCTCGACCTCGCCCTCGGCGACGTGGCGTTCGTCGTCACGGGAGCCGACGAGCCGGATGACCTGCACGTCGGGGAGACCGGCGGTGACCTCGGGGGAGTCGACACCGAGCACGACCGGCAGCAGGCCGCGGCCGTCCTTGCCGGTGGACTCGGCGATCAGCTGCTCCACCCAGTCGCCGAACCCGACGATGTGGGTGCCGTCCGGGACGATCGCGATCGTGGAACGCAGCGGATCGGTGCCACCGAGGACCGCGCCGAGCACGAGGCCCGGGTTCTCGTCGATGTCCACCGAGAGGAGCGCCGAGATGGCGTCGGCCTCGTCGAGCAGTTCCTCGATGTCCGCACCGGCCAGGCCGGACGGCACGAGGCCGAACGCGGTGAGCGCGGAGTAGCGGCCGCCGACGGTGGGGTCGGCGGTGAAGACGCGGTAGCCGGCGGCCGTCGCCTCGGCCTCGAGCGGGGAGCCCGGGTCGGTGACGACGACGATGCGTCCGGCGGGGTCGATCCCGGCGTCGCGGAAGGCCTGCTCGTACACACGGCGCTGCGAGTCGGTCTCGAGGGTCGAACCCGACTTCGAGGACACGACGAGCACGGTGCGGTCCAACTGGTGCTCGACCGCGGCGCGGACCTGCGCGGGGTCGGTCGAGTCGAGGACGGTCAGCGGGACACCGGACGTCCGGGTGATCACCTCGGGCGCGAGCGACGAGCCGCCCATGCCGGCGAGGACGACGTGGTCGATCCCCTCCGCACGGAGCGACTCCCGCAGCGCCGTGACCTCGGCGACGAGCGGGCGGGAGACCGAGACGGCCTCCACCCAACCGAGCCGGTTCGACGCCTCGGTCTCGGCGGCGGGACCCCAGAGCTCGGGGTCCTGGGCGGTGATGCCCGAGGCCACCAGGTCGGTGACGAGGCGCGGGACCACCGTGTCGATGGCCCGCGCCGCGTCACCGCTGGCGGCGATGGAGACCGTCACTACTTGGCGCCGTCGAGTGCCGCCTTGACGGTGTCGACGAGCTCGCCCCACGAGACGTTGAACTTGTCGACGCCCTCCTTCTCGAGCAGCGCCACGACGTCGTCGTAGTCGATGCCGACGGCGGCGAGCTGGTCGAGCACGCCCTGCGCGTCGTCGAAGGTGCCGGCGATCGCGTCGCCGTGGATCTCACCGTGGTCGAACGTGGCGTCGAGCGTCTTGCCCGGCATCGTGTTGACGGTGTTCGGGGCGGCGAGCTCGGTCACGTAGAGCGTGTCGGGGAGCGACGGGTCCTTGACACCGGTCGAGGCCCAGAGCGGACGCTGCGTGTTCGCACCGGCCTCGAGCAGGCCGAGGGCACGCTCGGTCGAGAACGCCTCGGTCCAGACCTGGTAGGCGAGCTGCGCGTTGGCGATGCCGGCCTTCGACTTGAGGGCCTTCGCCTCGTCCGTGCCGACGGCGTCGAGACGCTTGTCGATCTCGGAGTCGACGCGCGACACGAAGAAGGACGCGACCGAGTGGATCTTCGAGAGGTCGTGGCCGGCGGCCTTGGCCTTCTCGAGCCCACCGAGGTAGGCGTCGATGACGGCACGGTAGCGCTCGAGCGAGAAGATCAGCGTGACGTTGACGGAGATGCCGGCGCCGATGACCTCGGTGATCGCCTCGAGGCCCTCGATCGTCGCGGGGATCTTGATGAGGACGTTCTCGCGGCCGACCTTCTCGAACAGGAACTTGGCCTGCTCGATGGTCTTCGCGGTCTCGTGGGCGAGGCCCGGCTCGACCTCGATCGAGACGCGGCCGTCGAAGCCCTTGGTCTCGTCGTAGATCGGCTTGAAGACGTCGGAGGCGTTCGCGACGTCCTGCGTGGTGATCTCGAAGATCGCGTCGGTGACCTCGGTGCCGGCGGCTGCCAGCTCCTTGACCTGCGCGTCGTAGCGCTCGCCCTTGGCGAGGGCCGAGGCGAAGATCGTCGGGTTCGTGGTGACGCCCACGACGTTCTTCTGCTCGATGAGCTCGGTGAGCTTGCCGGTCTCGAGCAGCTCGCGCGAGAGGTCGTCGAGCCAGATGCTCACGCCGACCGCGGAGAGGGCGGCGGTGGGGGTGTTGTCAGCCATGTGTTTCTCTTCTTCTTTCATCGACTGGCCACAGTCGTGGATGTGACTGCGGGCCGTGGAGTCGTGGTCTGGTGTCCGGGAGGCGCGGGGCGGAGCCGAGCCGCGCCTCCCGGAAGAAGGGCCGGATCCGGAGAACCGGACCCGGCCCGGACGGGTCAGGAAGCCGCGATCGATTCCTTCGCGGCGGCCACGACGTGCTCCGTCGTGAAGCCGAACTCCTTGAACAGCGTCTGGTAGTCGGCCGAGGCACCGAAGTGCTCGATCGAGACGCTGCGGCCCTTGTCGCCGACGATGTCGCGCCAGCTCATGGCGATGCCGGCCTCGACCGACACGCGGGCGGTGACGTCCTTCGGGAGGACCTGGTCCTGGTAGTTCTCCGACTGCTCGCGGAACCACTCGAGGGACGGGGCGCTCACGACGCGGGCGTTGATGCCCTCGGCCTTGAGCTGCTCGCGGGCGTCGACCGCGATCTGGACCTCGGAACCCGTCGCGATGAGGATCACGTCCGGGGTGCCGTTCGGCGCCTCGGCCAGGATGTACGCGCCCTTGGCGACGTTCTTCGCGGAAGCGAAGACCTCACCGGAGGCGTCGCCCTCGCCGCGCTCGAACACGGGGAGGTTCTGGCGGCTCAGCGCGATGCCGGCCGGACGGTCCTTGTGCTTGAGCATCTCGAGCCAGGCGTAGGCGACCTCGGTCGCGTCGGCCGGACGGACGACGTCGAGACCCGGGATCGCACGGAGCGCGCTGAGCTGCTCGATCGGCTGGTGCGTCGGGCCGTCCTCGCCGAGGGCGATGGAGTCGTGGGTCCAGACGTAGATCGCCGGCGCCTTCATGAGGGCGGCGAGACGGACCGCCGGACGCATGTAGTCGCTGAAGATGAGGAACGTGCCGCCGAACGGGCGGGTGTTCCCGTGCAGGACGATGCCGTTGAGGATCGAGCCCATCGCGTGCTCGCGGATGCCGAAGTGCAGCACGCGGCCGTACGGGTCGGTGCTCCAGGTCTTGGTCGACGCCTCGGCCGGACCGAAGGACTTGGCGCCCTCGATCGTGGTCAGGTTCGACTCGGCGAGGTCCGCCGAACCGCCCCAGAACTCGGGCATGAGCGGCGCGATCGCGTTGATGACCTTGCCGGAGGCGGCACGGGTCGACACGGCCTTGTCGGTCGGGAAGACCGGCAGCGCCGCTTCGAGGCCCTCGGGGAGCTCGCCGGCGTTGATGCGGTCGAGGATCGCCTTCTGCTCCGGGTGGGCGGTGGCCCACGCGTCGAAGGTCTGCTGCCACTCGGCGTGCTCGGCCTGGCCCTTGGCGACGGCGCCGCGGGTGTACTCGAGGACCTCGGGGTCGACGTGGAAGGTCTGCTCGGGGTCGAAGCCGAGGACCTCCTTGAGGCCCTTCAGCTCGTCGGCGCCGAGTGCCGAACCGTGGATCTTGCCGGAGTTCTGCTTGGTCGGCGACGGCCAGCCGATGATCGTCTTGAGGACGATGAGCGACGGCTTGTCCGTGACGGCCTTGGCGGCCTCGACGGCGCGGTAGAGCTCCTCGACGTCCTCGGAGTACTCGCCGGTCTTCTTCCAGTCGACGTGCTGGACGTGCCAGCCGAGCGCCTCGTAGCGAGCCGCGACGTCCTCGGAGAAGGCGATGTCGGTGTCGTCCTCGATCGAGATCTGGTTCGAGTCGTAGAAGACGACCAGGCGACCGAGCTGCTGGCGACCGGCGAGGCTGGCGGCCTCGTTCGTGACGCCCTCCTGCATGTCACCGTCGCCGGCGATCACGTAGGTGAAGTGGTCGAAGGGGGACTCGCCGTCGGCGGTCTCCGGGTCGAAGAGGCCGCGCTCGAAGCGCTGCGCGTAGCCGAAGCCGACACCCGAGGCGAGGCCCTGGCCGAGCGGGCCGGTCGTGATCTCGACGCCGTCGGTGTGGCCGTACTCCGGGTGTCCCGGGGTCTTCGAGCCCCACTTGCGGAGGTGCTGGAGGTCCTCGAGCTCGAGGCCGTAGCCGTGCAGGTAGAACTGCACGTACTGCAGGATCGAGGCGTGACCGGCGGAGAGGATGAAGCGGTCGCGGCCGATCCAGGTGGAGTCGCTCGGGTCGCGACGCATCACCTTCTGGAAGAGCAGGTGTGCGAGCGGTGCGAGGCTCATCGCGGTGCCGGGGTGACCGTTGCCGGCGGCCTCGACCGAGTCGGCGGCGAGTACGCGGGCCGTGTCGACGGCCTTCCGGTCGATGGCGTCCCAGGTGAATTCAGCCACTTGGATGTTGACCCTTCATTGATGCGACATGTGCGAGGGCTCGTGCCATCGCACGGACATGATCGCCATCCCGGGGCCGGAGTCGTGCTGCCGTCTCGCGGCGGCCGACCGGCTCATCGCGGCCGACGTCATCGGGGCACGCACTGCGGGAGGGCGACTCCAGCATAGTGACCATGCACTCAGAAGGGGTTCAGGTGACGCGAGTTGTTCACTCGGCGTCCCGGGGTCGTGTCCGCCGGTCGGGCGTGTCGGGGGTCGACTTCGGTCCGGATGGCGGGGCGGGGCATCGTCGCGGCGCCTCGATCACGTAAACTGTCGGTGATCCGTGAGCATTCCGGGTCCGCGCACGCCCCGACGACGACGGAGCCGTCCACCGAGCGTGTGAGCTGACGCGAACAGACTGAGGTTCCCTTGCCGACTGCCACCGTGACCCGGCCCGACACCGATCGACCCCGATCGCCGCTGTCCCGCAAGGTCCGAGCGTACGTCTCGCTGACGAAGCCGCGGGTCATGGAGCTGCTCCTCGTCACCACGGCTCCGACGATGTTCCTCGCCGAGCGCGGGGTGCCCGACCTCTGGCTGGTCTTCTGGACGATGCTCGGCGGCGCGATGTCCGCCGGGTCCGCGTCCGCGTTCAACTGCTACATCGACCGCGACATCGACCGGCTGATGAAGCGCACGAGCACGCGTCCGCTCGTCACCGGTGAGCTCTCCGACCGTGAGGCCCTGGTCTTCTCGTGGGTGCTCGGCATCCTGTCGACCGCGGTGCTCGGGTTCCTCGTGAACTGGCTCGCCGCCACGCTGAGCGTCATCGCGATCCTCATCTACGTGTTCGTCTACACGCTCTGGCTCAAGCGCCGCACCCCGCAGAACATCGTCTGGGGCGGCTCCGCCGGCTGCATGCCCGTGCTCATCGGGTGGGCGGGCGTCACCGGCTCGCTGACCTGGGCCCCGGTCATCCTCTTCATGGTGATCTTCCTCTGGACGCCGCCGCACTACTGGCCGCTCTCGATGAAGTACCGCGACGACTACGACGCCGCCGACGTGCCGATGCTCGCCGTGGTCCGCGGCCGCACGGTCGTCGGCCTGCAGGTCGTGCTGTACGCCTGGGCGACGCTCGTCTGCTCGCTCCTGCTCATCCCGGTCGCCCACATGGGGCCGCTCTACACGGTCGTCGCCCTCGCCGGCGGCATCTGGTTCGTCGTCGAGTCGCACCGCCTGTACTCGCGGGCTATCCAGCACGTCGAGCACGTGCAGCCGATGCGGGTGTTCCACAGCTCGATCACGTACCTGACCCTGCTGTTCATCGCCGTGGGGATCGACCCGCTGCTGCCGCAGGTGTTCACCTTCTAGCCGACGCAGCGCTCCGTGCGGCTGGGTCGGCGTGCGCCGACAGCCGCGCCCGGCGCGGGTGGGTCGGCGCGCGACCCGTCGCAGGCCTGGAGGCGCGTGGCGGCGCCGCACCGCGCCTCCAGGCCGTCTCGTGGGTGCGCCGGGGGCGGGTGCCCCGCCCGGACCGACCCGTTGCGACATCGCGGCTGTCGTACGACGACGAGAGTGTCGCCCGTTGCGGGCGCGCGCTGTTGCGTGCGCCCGCGCGCGACATCGTCGCTGTCGTACGACGTCGGCAGTTTCGCTCCTTGCGCACGCAACGAACGACACCCCACCAGTCGATCGACTCGTGGGGTGTCGGAGACG
The DNA here is from genome assembly GCF_900101675.1 of Curtobacterium sp. UNCCL20. Lineage (GTDB taxonomy): Bacteria > Actinomycetota > Actinomycetes > Actinomycetales > Microbacteriaceae > Curtobacterium. The sequence goes on from NZ_FNKG01000003.1 coordinate 387,103, forward strand.
CGGTGCGAGCGCGGGTCAGGCGTCGGCGCGCAGGGGCTCCCGGACCGCCTGGCGACCGGCGGTGCCGCGCGTGGACAGGGTCAGCACGGTCACGGCACCGACGAGGAGCCCCGCCAGGACCATGTGCGTGCCGACCAGCCCGACCGGCAGGCCCGTGCGCGCCTGGGTGAGTCCGACGGCGATCTGCACGAACTCGACGATCAGCAGCACGAGCGCCCACTTGCTCGACAGGCGGAGCCGGACGGCGCCGACGACGAGCACGAGCGTCAGTGCGAACAGGACGTAGGCCGGCACCGCGTGGACGTGCTGCAGGATCGCCGGGTCGAGGCCCGTGCGGTGCAGGCGACCGCCGTCGACGGCTTCGTCCGCTCCGGCGTGCGGTCCACTGCCGGTCGTGAGGATGCCGACGAGGACGGTGACGACGACGGCGGCGATCGTGCCGCGGACGACGCCGGAGTACCAGGCGGGGACGAGGCGCACCGCGGTGCGCGGGCCGTTCATCGCCCGGTACACGAGGGTGGCGGTGACCGCCGTGAGCCCGGTCGACACGACGAAGTGCAGGCCGACGACGTACGGGTTCAGGTTCGTCAGGACGCTCAGGCCGCCGATGACCGCCTGCACCGGGATGGCTGCGCCCTGGGCGAACGCCAGCCAGAACAGTTCGGGGCGCGTTCGACGCATCCGGACCACGAGCAGGAACATCGCGATGGCCACGACGACGAGCACGAAGGTGAGCAGGCGGTTGCCGAACTCGATGATGCCGTGCACGCCCATCTCCGGCGTCGACACGAGCGAATCCGCCGTGCACTTGGGCCACGTCGGGCATCCGAGGCCCGACGCGGTGAGGCGCACGAGGCCGCCGGTGCCGATCAGCACGACCTCGACGATGAACGACGCCCAGGCGAGGACGACCACACGCTGGTCGACGACGCGGGGGAGCGACCACCACGGTGCGGTCCGGACATCCTGGTCGACGGGGGATCCGACGCGAGTCACGAGGGTGGTGCCTTCCTGTTGTTCCGTCCGGTGAACCTGTAGGATTCGAGGGTTCAGCAGCAGTCAAGTCTAGGCAGGCGCCGGCTCCGAATGAGCCGAGATCGCCGACGGATCCCAGGACTGCGTGGAACCATCGACGTTGCGAGGGAGCAACACCGTGGCCGCCCTGCACGTGAAGATCGTGTCGGCGGTGTGCGGTGGAATGGCGTCCAGACGCCACGGGTTGACGCCCACAGAACGGGTGCGACCCACACGCTGCCGCGAGAAGGAAACGAGGAGACCATGTCCGACGTGCTCATCGACCGTCCCGAGCTCGAAGGGCTCGGGCAATACGAGTTCGGCTGGTCCGACTCCGACACCGCAGGTGCCTCCGCGCGCCGCGGCATCTCGGAAGAGGTCGTCACCGACATCTCGAACCTCAAGAACGAGCCCGAGTGGATGCTCAAGAACCGGCTCAAGGGCCTCCAGCTGTTCGGCCGCAAGCCGATGCCGACCTGGGGTGCCGACCTGACGGGCATCGACTTCGACAACATCAAGTACTTCGTGCGCTCCACCGAGAAGCAGGCGCAGTCGTGGGAGGACCTCCCCGAGGACATCCGCGCCACGTACGAGAAGCTCGGCATCCCCGAGGCCGAGCGCCAGCGCCTCGTCGCCGGTGTCGCCGCGCAGTACGAGTCCGAGGTCGTGTACCACCAGATCCGTGAGGACCTCGAGCAGCAGGGCGTCATCTTCATGGACACCGACACGGCGCTCCGCGAGCACCCCGAGATCTTCGAGGAGTACTTCGGCACCGTGATCCCGGCCGGCGACAACAAGTTCGCCGCGCTGAACACGGCCGTCTGGTCCGGCGGCTCGTTCGTCTACGTCCCGAAGGGCGTCCACGTCGAGATCCCGCTGCAGGCGTACTTCCGCATCAACACCGAGAACATGGGCCAGTTCGAGCGGACCCTGATCATCGCCGACGAGGACTCCTACGTCCACTACATCGAGGGCTGCACCGCCCCGATCTACAAGTCGGACTCGCTGCACTCGGCCGTCGTCGAGATCATCGTGAAGAAGAACGCCCGCGTTCGCTACACGACGATCCAGAACTGGTCGAACAACGTCTACAACCTCGTCACCAAGCGCGCGATCGCGCACGAGGGCGCGACGATGGAGTGGATCGACGGCAACATCGGCTCCAAGGTGACGATGAAGTACCCGTCCATCTACCTCGCCGGTGAGCACGCCAAGGGCGAGACGCTCTCCGTGGCGTTCGCCGGTCCCGGTCAGCACCAGGACGCCGGCGCGAAGATGATCCACATGGCGCCGTACACGACGTCCTCGATCGTCTCGAAGTCGATCGCCCGTGGCGGTGGCCGAGCGGGCTACCGCGGCGAGGTCCGCGTCGATCCGAACGCGCACCACGCGGCGAACACGGTCCGCTGCGATGCGCTCCTCGTCGACACGATCAGCCGGAGCGACACCTACCCGGCGATCGACATCCGCGTCGACGACGTCCAGCTCGGCCACGAGGCCACGGTCTCCCGCGTGAGCGAGGAGCAGCTGTTCTACCTCATGTCCCGCGGCATGCCCGAGGACGAGGCGATGGCGATGATCGTCCGCGGCTTCATCGAGCCGATCGCCCGCGAGCTCCCGATGGAGTACGCACTCGAACTCAACAAGCTCATCGAGATGAGCATGGAAGGATCCGTCGGCTAGATGTCCAGCTCCACCCCTCCCCACATCGACCAGCCGGTCGCGCCGGCCGAGCCCGCTCAGGCCCCCGTCCAGCACGGTGCCGGTGCGCACTCGGACGGCGGCTGGGACGCCCCGAAGGGCAAGGACATCCCCGTCCAGACCCGTTCGGAGCGTCCGCAGTCCGGCGACATCGACGCCTTCCCGACGGTGACCGGCCGCGAGGTGAACTGGAAGTTCGCACCCCTCGCGAAGCTCCAGCCGCTCCTCGACGGTGGTCTCGACGGTTCCGCCTACCCGTTCCTCGCCCGGCAGTCCGACGGCGCCGACGTCGAGTGGGGCCGGAGTGACGACCCCCGCGTCGGCACTGCGGGCCTGCCGGAGGACCGTGCGGCAGCCGCTGCCTGGACCGCTCGTGACGCCGTGCTGGCGATCACGGTCAAGGCCACCGAGTCGCACGAGTTCATCACGCTGACCCGCTCCGACTTCGGCTCGCAGCCCCGCGCCGCCCACACGGTCATCACGGCCGAGGCGAACGCACAGGGCATCGTCGTGCTCGACAACCGCGGCACCGCACTCCTCAGCGAGAACATCGAGATCGTCGTGCAGGACAACGCCCGACTCACGGTCGTCAGCCTGCAGGACTGGGACGACGACGCTGTGCACGTGTCCACGCACTTCGCCGAGGTCGGCCGCGACGCCTTCCTCAAGCACGTCGTGGTCTCGCTCGGCGGTGACGTGATCCGCGTCAACCCGTCCACGCACCTCGGCGCCCAGGGTGCCGACACCGAGATGTACGGCGTGTACTTCGCCGACGCCGGGCAGTACATCGAGCAGCAGGTCTACGTGCACCACGACGCGCCGAACACGCGCGGTCGGGTCAACTACAAGGGCGCGCTGCAGGGGCAGGGTGCGCACACCGTCTGGATCGGCGACGTGCTCATCGGCCGCGCCGGCGACGGCACCGACTCGTACGAGCAGAACCGCAACCTGGTCCTCACCGACGGCACGCGCGCGGACAGCATCCCGAACCTCGAGATCGAGACCGGCAACATCGAGGGTGCCGGTCACGCCAGCGCCACCGGCCGCTTCGACGACGAGCATCTGTTCTACCTGCAGTCCCGCGGCATCCCGGAAGAGGAAGCACGCCGACTGGTCGTGCTCGGCTTCCTGGTCGAGGTGATCCAGAAGATCGGCGCACCCGAGCTCGAGGAGCGCCTCATCGCCGCGGTCGAGCAGGAGCTCGCCGAGGGCCGCACGGTCCTGGCCGCTCCCGCCGAGGGCGCACCGGCGGGAGCCACCTCCTGATGTCGACGAAGGTCTGTGCCGAGGCGGACATCGCGGTGGACAGCCCGATGCGCGCCGTGGTCGACGGCACCGCGGTCGCCATCGTGAAGGACTCCGCGGGCACCGTGCACGCCATCGGCGACACGTGCACCCACGGCGACATCTCCCTCGCCGAGGGCTTCATCGAGGGTGACACGCTGGAGTGCTGGGCCCACGGGTCCCGGTTCTCCCTCGCCACCGGCAAGCCGCAGAACTTCCCGGCGTACGAGCCCGTCCCGGTGTTCCGGGTCGAGGTCCGTGACGGCGAGGTCTACGTCGACGTGCACGACCCCGTCCCGGTCGACTGAGCACCGTCCCCACACACTTCCCGCGGCTGACGCCGCACCACAGCTGCAACCGAAGGAACGCAATGTCCACTCTCGAAATCCGTGACCTCCAGGTCTCGATCGACACCGATCAGGGCACCAAGGAGATCCTCAAGGGCGTCGACCTGACGATCAACGAGGGCGAGATCCACGCGATCATGGGGCCGAACGGCTCCGGCAAGTCCACCCTCGCCTACACGATCGCCGGGCACCCCCGCTACAACGTCGTCGGTGGCTCGATCACCCTCGACGGCGAGGACGTCCTCGCGATGAGCGTCGACGAGCGTGCCCGCGCCGGCATGTTCCTCGCGATGCAGTACCCCGTCGAGATCCCGGGCGTCACGGTGTCGAACTTCCTCCGCACCGCCAAGACGGCGATCGACGGCGAGGCTCCGGCGCTCCGCAGCTGGGTGAAGGACCTCCGCAAGTCGATGTCCGACCTCAAGATGGACTCGGCCTTCGCCGAGCGCAACGTCAACGAGGGCTTCTCCGGCGGCGAGAAGAAGCGCCACGAGATCATGCAGCTCGAGCTCCTCAAGCCGAAGTTCGCCGTCCTCGACGAGACCGACTCCGGCCTCGACGTCGACGCGCTGAAGATCGTCTCCGAGGGCGTCAACCGTGCCAAGGCCTCGACCGGCCTCGGCGTGCTGCTCATCACGCACTACACGCGCATCCTCCGCTACATCAAGCCGGACTTCGTGCACGTGTTCGTCGCGGGCAAGGTCGCCGAGCAGGGCGGCCCCGAGCTGGCCGAGCGCCTCGAGAACGAGGGCTACGACCGCTACGTGCAGGCCGCAGCGGCGGGCAACTGATGATCACGGCACTCGCACCGGACAAGTTCGACGAGGTCGTCGAGGGCCTCAAGGAGGTCCAGGACCCGGAACTCGGCGTCAACATCGTCGACCTCGGGCTCATCTACGACCTCGCCTGGGACGACGAGGCGACCGCACTCGTCATCAGCATGACGCTGACGAGCGCCGGCTGCCCGCTGACCGACGTCATCGAGGGTGACACCGCCAACGCGCTGGACGGCATCGTCGACGCGTTCCGGATCAACTGGGTCTGGATGCCGCCGTGGGGCCCGGAGCGGATCACCGACGACGGGCGCGAGATGATGCGCGCGCTCGGGTTCTCGATCTAGTCGCGACCACACACGGACGGGAGGCGCGGTGCCAGCTGGCACCGCGCCTCCCGTCCGTCCGTGCGCCCCCGGGCGGCGCGGCGCGAGCGAGCCGAATACGTCACGCTCGGTGCCCGCCAGCCGCCTGTTGCGCCCGCTCGGCGCACGCCGGCGGCGTGTTGCGCCCGCTCGGTCCCCGCGCGTTGCGCCCGCTCGGCGCACGCCGGCGGCGCGTTCCGCCCGCTCGGTCCCCGCGCGTTGCGCCCGCTCGGTCCGGGACGTGCCCTCCGCGCGCAGAACGGCCCCGCGCCGGACAGGTGCGGGGCCGTTCTGCGCGTGCGGGTCAGCGGCGGCCGACCAGCTTCCACGCGAGCGGCAGGACGCCCGCAGCGATGAGCGCCTTCGCGACACCGCCCACGATGAAGGGGTACAGGCCCGCGGCGAGGACCGACTGCACGTCGTTCGGGGCGCCGAGCTGCCCGAGGGCGACGGCGAGGTACGGCAGGCCGGTCACGAACGGGATCGCGCTGGCGGCCAGCATCGCCACTGCGGCGCGTCCGACGTGCCGGTCCCAGTTCCGACGGGCGAGCCAGCCGACGAGCCCTGCGGCGGGGATGAACCCGATCACGTAGCCGAAGCTCGGCAGCGCGAGGGCCTGCAGGCCACCCTGCATGTCGGCGAAGAACGGGGCACCGGCGAGACCGGCGACGGCGTACACGAGCAGCGAGAGCATGCCGCGGCGGGCACCGAGGGTCGCACCGACGAGCACGACGGCCAGGGTCTGCCCGGTGATCGGCACCGGCCACATCGGCACCTCGACCTGCGCCATGGCGGCGGTGAACAGCGCGCCTCCGGCGATCAGGGCGGCGTCGGTGGCCAGGCCGTGGGTGCGCAGACGGTCGGCGAGGACTGCGCGGGGAGCGAACCCGGTGGCGTTCGTCATGGATTCTCCTAGAATGGACTGCTGGTCCCGTTCGGGACCATCGGTCCCGTCAGCGTAGCGGTGCACCTCCCGCACACACCGTTGTGCACATCCACCAACTGATTGGACGTCTGCTGTGCTTGCCGTGCACGAACTCGAGATCCGCGTCGGGGCTCGCCTCCTGATGGAGGACGTCTCCTTCCGCGTCGAGAAGGGCGACAAGATCGGACTCGTCGGCCGGAACGGCGCGGGGAAGACCACGATGACCAAGGCGTTGGCGGGGGAGTCCCAGCCCACCGGCGGCAAGATCGAGCGTTCCGGCGAGATCGGCTACCTGCCGCAGGACCCGCGTTCGGGCAACCCCGAGGACACCGCCCGCAAGCGCATCCTCGACGCCCGTGGGCTCGGCGAGCTGGTGGAGGGCATCCGCCAGGCCACGCTCGACATGGCGAGCGACGACCCCGCCGTGGCCGAGAAGGCGATGCGCCGGTACAGCCGCCTCGACGACCAGTTCAACGCCCTCGGCGGGTACGCGGCCGAGGCCGAGGCGGCCTCGATCGCGTCGAACCTCAAGCTGCCGGACCGCATCCTCGACCAGCAGCTGAAGACCCTGTCCGGTGGTCAGCGCCGCCGCATCGAGCTCGCGCGGATCCTGTTCTCGGACGCCGAGACGATGATCCTCGACGAGCCGACCAACCACCTCGACGCCGACTCGGTGGTCTGGCTGCGCGAGCACCTGAAGACGTACCCGGGCGGCGTGATCATCATCTCCCACGACGTCGAACTCGTCGACGAGGTCGTGAACCGCGTCTTCTACCTCGACGCGAACCGCCAGTCGATCGACGTCTACAACATGGGCTGGAAGCTCTACCAGCGGCAGCGCGCCGCCGACGAGGAGCGTCGTCGCAAGGAACGTGCGAACGCCGAGAAGAAGGCCGCCACCCTCAAGGACCAGGCAGCGCGGTTCGGGGCGAAGGCGTCGAAGGCCGCCGCCGCGCACCAGATGGTCGCCCGTGCGGACAAGCTGCTCGCCGGCCTCGAGGACGAGCGCGTCGCCGACCGCGTCGCGAAGCTGCGCTTCCCGACGCCGGTGCCCTGCGGTCGGACGCCGCTGATGGCCGAGGGACTCTCGAAGTCCTACGGGTCGCTCGAGATCTTCGCGGGTGTCGACCTGGCGATCGACCGCGGTTCGCGTGTCGTCATCCTCGGGTTCAACGGCGCCGGCAAGACGACGCTGCTCCGCATCCTCGCGGGCGCGGACAAGCCGGACACGGGTGAGATCCTGCCGGGCCACGGGTTGCGCATCGGCTACTACGCCCAGGAGCACGAGAACATCGACGTCAACCGCACCGTCATCGAGAACATGGTGTCGGCGTCGACGGAGCTCAACGAGACCGAGGCGCGACGTGTGCTCGGCTCGTTCCTGTTCACCGGTGACGACGGCTACAAGAAGGCCGGCGTGCTCTCCGGTGGTGAGAAGACCCGCCTGTCCCTCGCGATGATCGTGGTCTCCGGCGCGAACGTGCTGCTGCTCGACGAGCCGACGAACAACCTCGACCCCGCGTCGCGCGAGGAGATCCTCGGTGCGCTGGCGGGCTACGAGGGTGCCGTGGTGCTCGTCTCGCACGACGCCGGCGCGGTCGAGGCGCTCAACCCGGAGCGTGTCCTGCTGCTGCCGGACGGCACCGAGGACCACTGGAACAAGGACTACGCGGAGCTCATCGAGCTCGCGTGACGCGCGCGGCGCCTCGCGTGACGCGCGTGGTGCGCGTGGTGCGCTGAGTCGGACTGGAGGCGCGTGGCGGGTTCGCCACGCGCCCCCAGTCCGTCCGCTGGGTGCGCCATCGACCGGTGTGGCGGCGCTGGGTCAGCGGCGGGACGCGAGCAGCTCGTCCTCGATCTCGGCGTCCGTCTTCGGCTTGGCGTCCTTGCGGCGCTGTCGCTCGAGGGCGCGCTCGCGCTCTTCCGGGTCGTCCTGGTTGAGGTTCCGGTACTCCTGCACCATCAGGTAGGCGAGGAACCCGAACCCGCCGGCGGCGAACATGAACCACTGGATGAAGTAGCTGAGGTGCAGGCCGGTGTCAGCCGTGGGGCGGTCCCAGCCGAGCGGTCGTGCTTCGGCCGGTGCCGGGGACTCGGAGGCGAGCTGCCCGTACCCGCCGGTGTAGATCGGCGGGTCGACCTTCTTCGCGACGTCGGACAGCGTCACCGACTGCACCTGGTCGGTGTGTGCGGGGTCCGTGCGTCCGGGGATGCGCGGCTCGCTCTGCTGCAGCCGGACGATCGCGGTGACCTCGCCCGACGGCGGAGCGGGGACGTGGTCGGGGGCGTCCTGCCGGTTGCCGGTGGGCACCCAGCCGCGGTCGACGACGAACGCACGGCCGTCGGCGGTGACGAGGGGCGTCAGGACCTCGAACCCGGGCTGCCCGTTGTGCACGCGGTTGCGCACGAGCAGTTGGTCGTCGACGTCGTAGCGGCCGGTGACGCTGACCCGGAGCCAGGTCTTCGAGTCGTCCCAGCTGCCGGCGCTCGGCAGCGCCCGGTCGAGCGGGACCGGGGTGTGCTCGTAGTTCTGCGCGACCTGCTCGTTCTGGCGGACAGCCTCGTTCCGGCGGTCCCACTGCCACATGCCGAACAGCGTGCAGACGATGGCGAACGCGACGGCGATCGCGAAGTAGCCGAGCCAGCGCCGACTGTTGACGAACCGCCAGCCGACGAAGGGCTCGTCCGGGTCGCGGTCGTCGCCGTGCACGCTGCCGGCGTCGTCCGGGCTGGAGCCCGCTGCGCCGTTTCGTCGAGACGCTGCCGCCGCCCGGGCCAGTTTCTGGGCGTGGCGCCGGCCGTACCGGGAGGTCGGGTCGAACTGGTCGTTCACCGACGCTCACCGGCCGCGCGCACACCGACGTCGTTCTTCGGGGTGTCGGCCGGGTCGCGTTCGTCGTCGAGTCGGTCGACGTCCTCGTGCATGCCGGTCACGCGCACCGGGAAGGACCGGGAGCGGAGGTAGTCGGCGAGGAAGTCACGGTGCTCGTCGCACGCGGCCCAGATCTTGACGCGGTCGATCGAGTGGATGCGGGGGTTCCGCCAGTTGATGCGCCACGCAGCCGTCGTGACGCAGCCGGCACGCGAGCAGACCGGGGTCGAGCCCGGCTCGGTGAACAGGTCGAACGTGGCACCCATCAGCGACGGCCCCACACGCGGGACCGGTCACCGTTGCGCTGCCACTCTTCCTGGGCGTGCTGGGCTTCCTCGCGCAGGCGGTCCTGCTCGGCACGGTAGGCCTCGGCCCGGGCGTCCTCCTGCTGTTCGCGGAGGTTCGGGTCGACGGCGTCGTAGAGCTGGATCGAGCCGGCGGGGGAGACCATGTCGCTCTCCTGGTGGTTGCCCGCGTTCGCGATGACGACCGCCACCCAGGGGATCACCCCAGCCAGGACGATCGGGATCACCGCCAGCCAGGTGTGCCACGTGGACCACACCAGGACCGCTCCGACGAAGAAGACCACACGGACTGCCATCTGCCAGACGTAGCGGGACAGGCGGTGCGCGCGATCCTGCTCCGGTGAGTCCGGGAGGGACGTGATGCTGTGCGTCGTCTTCATCCGATGTTCTTTCCTCTGCCCAGGGTCCAGCCTAAGCCCGACCACCGACAGATGTGAGCAGCACGCGGGGGACCGGTGCGGCTATCGGCTCGGGTACGCTCGTCCGGGCGTGTCCGACCGGCCTCTGGCACCGGCGCGCCGTGCACCCCACACCGAACGGAGCGACCATGAGCACCCCCCGTACCGTCCTCATCACCGGCGGCAACCGCGGCATCGGCCGAGCCCTCGCGGAGCGCTTCGTCGCCGACGGCCACCGCGTCGCGGTCACGTCCCGCAGCGGTCAGGGCGGCCCCGAGGGTGCACTCACGGTCCAGGCCGACATCACGGACACCGCCTCGGTGGACGCAGCCTTCACGCAGGTCGAGGCCGAGCTCGGCCCCGTCGAGGTCCTCGTCGCCAACGCCGGCGTGACGAACGACCAGCTGCTGCTCCGCATGTCCGAGGAGGACTTCACGAGCGTCATCGACACCAACCTCACCGGCACCTTCCGGGTCGTCAAGCGCGCCACGAAGGGCATGATGAAGGCGAAGTTCGGCCGCATCGTGCTCATGTCGAGCGTCGTGGGTGCCTACGGTCAGGTCGGCCAGGTCAACTACGCGTCGTCGAAGGCCGCCCTGGTCGGGATGGCCCGCTCGATCACCCGGGAGCTCGGTTCGCGCGGCATCACCGCGAACGTCGTCGCCCCGGGCTTCATCCAGACCGACATGACGGCGGCGTTGCCCGAGGAACTGCAGGCCGAGTTCAAGAAGCAGATCCCCGCGGCCCGCTACGGCACCGTCGACGACGTCGCGGACGCCACGCTGTTCCTGGCCGGCGACGGCGCGGGCTACATCTCCGGCGCGGTCGTGCCGGTCGACGGCGGCCTCGGCATGGGGCACTGACCACGCCGCTGCGGTGGCGCTAGCCGCGCAGCCCGAGGGTCGCCAGCACGGCGGACAGGTCGCGGTCCACGACCGCGACGTCCGCCTGCTCACGGACGCGCGGTTTCGCGTCGAACGCCACCGACAGGGCGGCGACGCGCATCATCTCGAGGTCGTTCGCGCCGTCGCCGACCGCGACGGTGCGGGCGAGCGGGACGCCGTCGACGGCTGCCCACTCGCGGAGCGCGTCGGCCTTCGCGTGCGCGTCCACCACGTCGCCGAGGACGCGTCCGGTCAGGACGCCGTCCCGCACCTCGAGCCGGTTGGCGCGGCAGTGGTCGAGTCCCAGCCGCTCGGCGAACGGGTCGAGGACCTCGTGGAAGCCACCGGACACGACCCCCACGGTCCCGCCGGCGTCGTGCACGCCACGGACCAGCTGGTCAGCGCCCCGCGTCACACGGACCGCGTCCTGTGCGCGGCGGAAGACGTCGGCCTGGAGGCCCGCCAGGGTCGCGACACGCTCCCGGAGGCTCTCCGCGAAGTCGATCTCGCCGCGCATGGCGCGCTCCGTGATCGCGGCGACCTGCGGCCGGGTCCCGGCGGTGTCCGCCAGGAGTTCGATGACCTCGTCCTCGAGGAGCGTGGAATCGGCATCGAGGACGACGAGGAAGCGTGGCACGCACCAACGGTACCGACTGTCGGAGGCGCGGCTCGTCCGTGTGACGTCAGCCGCGCCTCCAGGCCGGATCTCGGTCTGCTCCCGAGTCTCGGTGCCTACGCCTCGACCCGGACGCCCTTGCCGACCACGGTGATCCCTGACGGGGTGACGGTGAAGCCGCGCGCCTCGTCCGCCTCGCGGTCGACGCCCACCTGCGCGCCCGGTGCGATGACGACGTCCTTGTCGAGGATCGCGCGGTTCACGGTCGAACCCGCGCCGATCGACGCCCGCTCGAACACGATCGAGTCGAGCACCTTCGCGCCCGAGTCGATGGAGCACCACGGGCCGATCATGCTGCGCTCGACCTGCGCCCCGGAGACCAGACAGCCGAGCGACACGAGCGAGTCCACCGTCGAGCCGGTGTTGCCGTTCGCGTCGCGCACGAACTTCGCCGGCGGCAGGTTCGTCTGCTGGTTGAAGATCGGCCAGTCCTGGTTGTACAGGTTGAAGACCGGGACGGGCGCGATCAGGTCCATGTGCGCGTCGTAGAACGAGTCGATCGTCCCCACGTCGCGCCAGTAGTACCGGTCTCGCTCGTTCGAGCCGGGCACGTCGTTGCGCTTGAGGTCGTAGACACCGGCGTCGCCACGGGCCACGAAGTCCGGCACGATGTCGCCACCCATGTCGTGGTCCGACGTCTCGATCTGACCGTCGCGGAGGACCGCGTCGACGAGCGCGTCTGCGTTGAAGACGTAGTTGCCCATCGACGCGAGGATCTCGTGGGGGGAGTCGGCGAGCCCGACCGCGTCCTTCGGCTTCTCGAGGAACGCCTCGATCTTGGTCGGGTCGTCGTCGGCGACCTGGATGACACCGAACTGGTCGGCGAGCTCGATCGGCTGCCGGATCGCGGCGACCGTGGCACTGCGGCCGGAGGCGATGTGCGCCTCGACCATCTGGTGGAAGTCCATCCGGTACACGTGGTCCGCACCGACCACGACGACGATGTCGGGGCGTTCGTCGCGCAACAGGTTGAGCGACTGCAGGATCGCGTCCGCCGAACCCGCGAACCAGCGCTTGCCGAGCCGCTGCTGGGCCGGCACCGACGCAACGTAGGAGCCGAGGATGCCCTCCATGCGCCAGGTCTTCGCGACGTGGCGGTCGAGGCTGTGGGACTTGTACTGCGTCAGGACGACGATCTTCTGCAGCCCGGAGTTGACCAGGTTGGAGAGCGCGAAGTCGATGAGGCGGAAGTTGCCCCCGAACGGGACTGCGGGCTTCGCGCGGTCGGCCGTGAGCGGCATGAGCCGCTTTCCCTCGCCTCCGGCGAGCACGATGCCGAATACCTTCTTTGGTGCCATGCCGCTCACAGTAGGCGTCCGCGGTGGGAACCCGTTACGTTGAACGCGTGCGAGTCGATCTGCTGACCAGGGAGTATCCGCCGGAGGTCTACGGCGGAGCGGGTGTCCACGTTGCCGAACTGACCTCGGCGTTGCGGTCCGGGACCGACACCGAGGTGCGGGTCCGTGCCTTCGGGGCGTTCCGCGACGAAGCCGACGTGTGGGCCTACCGGACCCCGGACGGCCTCGAGCAGGCGAACGGCGCGCTGCAGGCCCTCGGCACCGACGTCGCCATCGCGGCGGACGTCGAGGGTGCCGACGTCGTGCACTCGCACACCTGGTACGCCAACTCGGCGGGCCGGATCGCGCAGCTGACCTACGGCATCCCGCACGTCGTCACCGCCCACAGCCTCGAGCCGCTCCGCCCGTGGAAGGCCGAGCAGCTCGGCGGGGGCTACCGCCTGTCCAGCTGGATGGAGCGCGAGGCGTTCGAACACGCGGACGGCGTCATCGCGGTCTCCAGGGCCATGCGCGCCGACATCCTCCGCTCGTACCCGTCGATCGACCCCGCGAAGGTGCACGTCGTCTACAACGGCATCGACATCGAGGAGTGGAAGCCGACCGTCGACGAGGACGCCGTCCGCGCCCTGGGGATCGACCCGTCCAAGCCGAGCGTCGTGTTCGTCGGACGCATCACCCGGCAGAAGGGGCTGCCCTACCTGCTCCGCGCCGTCGCGTCCCTGCCCGAGGGCGTGCAGATCGTCCTGTGCGCGGGCGCTCCCGACACGCCGGAGATCATGGCCGAGGTCACGTCGCTCGTCTCCGACCTGCGGGACCAGCGCGAGGGCGTCGTGTGGATCGACCGGATGCTCTCGCACCAGGAGATCGTGAACGTGCTGTCCTCGGGCACCGTGTTCGTCTGCCCGTCGGTGTACGAGCCGCTCGGGATCGTCAACCTCGAGGCGATGGCGTGCGGCATCCCCGTCGTCGGGACCGGCACCGGGGGCATCCCCGAGGTCGTCGCCGACGGTCTGACCGGTCGCATCGTGCCGATCGACCAGGCGCAGGACGGCACCGGCACCCCGACCGACCCGGACACGTTCGTCGCCGACCTCGCCGCGACCCTCAACGAGGTGCTCGCCGACGAGGGGCTGGCGAAGCTCATGGGTCGCGCCGGACGGCTCCGCGTCGAGACCGAGTTCACGTGGGACGCCATCGCCACCCGGACACGCCAGGTGTACGACGAGGTGCTCGGCCGGAACCCGTAGGCTGGTCGCATGCCCTCGGTCGTGCGCTTGTCAGACGTCTCCGTGGTCCGCAACGGGGCCACCATCCTCGACGGGATCTCGTGGGAGGTGCAGGACGACGAACGCTGGGTCGTGCTCGGTGCCAACGGTGCCGGCAAGACCACGCTGCTCCAGGTCGCGGGCGCGCAGACGTTCCCGACCTCGGGCGAGGTCGAGGTGCTCGGCACGGAGCTCGGCGGCGCCGACCTGTTCGAGCTGCGCCCCCGGATCGGCTTCGCGTCGACCGCGCTCGCCCGGCGCATCCCGGTGACCGAGAAGGTCATCGACGTGGTGCTCACCGCCGCCTACTCGGTCACGGGTCGCTGGAACGAGGAGTACGAGGAGCTCGACGTCCGCCGTGCGCAGCGCGTGCTCGACGAGTGGGGCCTCGGCGCCTTCACCGACCGCACGTTCGGTGAGCTGAGCGACGGCGAGCAGAAGCGCGTCCAGATCGCGCGGGCCGTGATGACCGACCCGGAGATCCTGTTCCTCGACGAGCCGGCCGCGTCGCTCGACCTCGGCGCGCGCGAGAGCCTCGTCCGGACCCTCGGCGGCTACGCCCAGAGCGAGGACTCGCCCGCGATCGTCATCGTCACCCACCACGTCGAGGAGATCCCCGCCGGGTTCACCCACGCCCTCGTGCTCGCCGACGGGCACGTGCAGGCCGCCGGCCCCATCGACGAGGTCCTGACCGCCTCGACCCTGACCGAGGCATTCGGCATCGAGCTCACCGTGACCAAGGACGCCGGCCGCTACACGGCTCGCGCGGCCTGACACGCTCACTGCGGCTGCTCCCGTTCGGGCTCGCTGTCTGGTAACGTAGACGGCTGGCGCAAGCCGCAGACTTCCGGCGCTCTCGCGCACTTCCATCACCGCTATCCGAGGAATCTCCATGAAGACCGACACCCACCCCGAGTACCGCGCCATCGTCTTCCGCGACCTGGCCTCCGGTGAGACGTTCCTGACGCGTTCGACCGCGAACAGCGACAAGACCATCGAGCTCGACGGTGCGACCTACCCGGTCATCGACGTCGAGATCTCGTCCGCTTCGCACCCGTTCTACACGGGCAAGCAGCGCATCCTCGACTCGGCCGGTCGCGTCGAGAAGTTCAACCAGCGCTTCAAGGGCTTCGGCAAGTAGGTAGCCGACTCTTCCCACAGCGGGCGGTCCTCCTCCGGGAGGGCCGCCCGCTTCGTTGTGTGTGGGCGGGTGGGTGGGGGCGGGGTGTGGCTTGGCGTGGCGTGGTGTGGCGTGGCGTGGCGCAAAACACCGGTGTTCGTCGGTCGCGCCCTGCTATGCGCCGGTGCGGAGTGCAGGCACCGGTGTTTCGCGCCCGCCGAGGGCCCGGGTGCGCCCGGCTGTCGCTGTGGCTGTGGCTGTGGCTGTGGCTGTGGCTGTGGCTCGGCGCGGCCAGCGCTTGCGGTTCGGTTCGGTGCCGCACAACCGAAGCACGCCGGAACCGCGGTTCGACGTGGTTCCGGCAGACTTTGGTTGTGCGGGACCTCGCGACGGATCGCTGAACACCGGTGTTCGTCCGTCGCGCCCTGGGATGTGCCGGTTCATAGAACGAACACCGGTGTTCAGCGGAGGCGGCGCGGACGCAGCGCGGGCGGCGCGGACGCACCGGAGCGCGGCGGCGCGGGTGCCCTCAGCCGGCGTTGCGGTGCGGCCAGCGACCGTCGGCCGTGAAGGACGGGTCGCGCTTCTTCCGCATGTAGTCCTGGAACGAGGTGGCCTGCTCGGCGCACCACCCGACCTGCTTCCGGTGGAGTTCTTCGGCCGAGACACCGAGCTCCTGCGGGTACTTCGCCGCGATGGCCTGTGCGACACGCCCGGCAGCGATCGCATCGGCTCCGGCGTCGTGCGCGTCCGACAGCGTCACGCCGTAGAGCTCGGACGCGGCCTCGAGCGTGCGCTTGCCCTTCCGGAAGGTGTCGAGCGCCTTGTCGATCACGAGCGGATCGACGACGTTGCCGATGACGGGGGAGGCGATGCCGTGACGCTTGGCCTCGCGGTCGAGGACGGTGAGGTCGTACGGGGCGTTGTAGATCACCAGCGGGATGCCGCGCGCGAACACAGCCTCGACCGCGGCGATGATCTCGGCCACGACGTCACCGGCGGGGCGCCCATCGGCCCGGGCACGCTCGGTGGTGATGCCGTGCACCGCTGCCGCGCCCTCGGGGATCTCCACGCCGGGGTCTGCGAGCCATGCACCCTCGACGATGGAGCGACCGGTCATGTCGATCAGGCCGACGTGCGCCGTGACGATCCGGGCGGTCTCGACGTCGACGCCGGTGGTCTCGAGGTCGAAGACGCCGAGTGCGTGCCACCACGGTCGGCCGGAGAGGTCCTGCGCGGGGGCGGGGGAGTCGAGCTGCGCTGTGGGGAACGTCACGGGCACAGGCTAACGGCACGCACCGACACGCCGAGGCACCGCCGCGCCCACGGTGCCGACAGCCGGCCCAACGCGCCCACGGGGCCGACAGCCGCCCAACGCGCTCACATCGTCGACAGCCGCCCGCCGCCCACCGCGGCGACGGCCGAGCACCGCCCGCCGCGCCGGAAGCGCCGACCGAGCGCCTACCCGACCGGCGCGCCGATGTGCAGCCAGTAGAACGACTGCGTCCCGAGCGTCAACGTCACGGTGCCGTCCTCGTCGAACGACGGGAACGACCCGCCTCCGAACAGGTCGTACAGCGGCCGGCCGGCGTACTCCGGGCACGAGATCGTCACGGACGTCGGGTTCGTGGCGAACGAGAACACGCAGAGCACGTCCTCGGCGGAGGGCCCGAACTGCTGCCCGGAGCCCTCCCACGAGCGGACGAACGCGAGCACCGAGTCGTTCGAGGTGTCCTGCACGTCGAGGGTGCCGAGGCCGAACACGGGGTGCGCCTTCCGCACGTGGATGACGTTCCGCACCCAGTGCAGCAGGGAACGGGACTGCGCGAGCTGGGCCTCGACGTTGACCTGCGCGTAGTTGTACACGAGGGACTGCACCACGGGCAGGTAGAGCTTCCCGGGGTCGGCGGTGGAGAAGCCCGCGTTCCGGTCCGGCGTCCACTGCATCGGCGTGCGGGAGGAGTCGCGGTCCGGCAGCCAGATGTTGTCGCCCATCCCGATCTCGTCCCCGTAGTAGAGGAACGGCGAACCGGGCAGCGAGAACAGCAGCGCGTGGATGAGTTCGAGCTCCGCGCGGGAGTTGTCGAGCAGCGGGGCGAGGCGACGGCGGATGCCGATGTTCGAGCGCATCCGCGGGTCGTAGCCGTACCAGCCGTACATCGCCTGCCGGTACTCCTCGCTGACCATCTCGAGGGTGAGCTCGTCGTGGTTGCGGAGGAACACGCCCCACGCGGCGGAGGACGGCACGTCGAGGGTCTCGGAGAGGATCGCCTTCAGTTCGGCGGCGTGTTGCGCACGGAGCGAGTAGAAGATGCGCGGCATGACCGGGAAGTCGAACGCCATGTGGCACTCGGGCTCCTCGTCGGTGCCGAAGAACGCGGCGGTCTCACGCGGCCACTGGTTCGCCTCGGCGAGGAGCACCCGGCCCGGGTACTCGTCGTCGACCATCGCGCGGAGCTGCTTGATGAACTCGTGCGTCTCCGGCTCGCCCTCGCCGTTGCCGTCCTCGGACTCGAACAGGTAGGGGATAGCGTCCAGTCGGAGGCCGTCGACGCCGAGGTCGAGCCAGTGCCGGACGACGTCGTACACGGCCTCGACGACGGCCGGGTTCTCGAAGTTGAGGTCGGGCTGGTGCGAGAAGAAGCGGTGGAAGAAGAACTGGCGGCGGACCGGGTCGAACGTCCAGTTCGACTCCTCGGTGTCGACGAAGATGATGCGGATGTTCGGGTAGTCCTCGTCGGTGTCCCGCCACACGTAGAAGTCGCCGTACGGACCGTCCGGGTCCTCACGGGACTGCTGGAACCACTCGTGCTGGTCGCTGGTGTGGTTGATCACCATGTCGATGACGATGCGCATGTTCCGCTCGTGCGACTTGGTGACGAGTTCACGGAAGTCGTCGAGGGTGCCGAACTCGGGGAGGATCGCCTTGTAGTCGGCGATGTCGTAGCCGCCGTCGCGCATCGGCGACTTGAAGAACGGCGGGAGCCAGAGGGCGTCCACGCCGAGCCACTGCAGGTAGTCGAGTTTGCCGATGACGCCCTGGAGATCGCCGATGCCGTCTCCGTTCGAGTCGACGAACGAGCGGATCATGCACTCGTAGAACACCGAGCGCTTGTACCACTGCGGGTCCAGTGTCAGGCCTGGGAGCTGGATCGGGGCGGTGAACGTCACCCTGGACACGCTAGGCCGCTGCTGGTCCGGTTGTCCGCAGAAAGGGCGGACTGCAGGTCGGACTGGAGGCGCGGCTCGTCCTCCACAGGCGCGTCGCCGCTGCGAGTTCTCCACGATTCACCCCGGGCGGGCACGGGCGCGGCGGTGCTGGTTCGTAGACTGGCGCGGATGCAACCGCCCGTGCTCTCCCCGTACCAGTCGCTGATGGCCGCCACCCCGGTCGTGCACCGCTCCGTCCAGGTCGACGGCCGCACCACCCACTTCTGGGTCTACGGCCCCGAGGACGCGGCCCGGACCGTTCTCGCCGTGCACGGCTTCCGCGGCGACCACCACGGGCTCGAGACGATCGCCGCGCACCTGCGGGGCGTCCGCGTGATCGTCCCCGACCTGCCGGGCTTCGGCGTGTCGGATCCGCTGCCGGTGTCGGACATCGACTCGTACGTCGCGTGGTTGAACGGGTTCCACGCGGCGCTGGGCCTCGGCCGTGACGCGGTCGTGCTCGGGCACTCGTTCGGTTCGATCGTCGTCGCCGCGACCGTCGCCGCGGGGCTCGACACCCGGCTGCTCGTCCTCGTGAACCCGATCGCCGCGCCCGCACTGCAGGGGCCGCGCGCCGTCGGCACCGGCATCGCGATCAGCTACTACCGAGCCGGTGCCATGCTGCCGAAGCCGCTCGGCCTCGGGCTGCTCCGGAACCCGGCCATCGTCCGGGCGATGAGCGTCGCGATGCTGAAGTCGCACGACCGCGACCTCCGCCGGTGGGTGCACGACCAGCACGACCGATACTTCTCGGCGTTCGCGAACCGCACGAGCGTGCTCGAGGCGTTCCGCACCTCGGTGTCGCACGACGTGTCCGAGTACGCCGACCGCATCGGCGTGCCGGTCCTCATGATCGCGGCCGAGCGCGACGACATCACGGCGGTGCCCGAGCAGCAGGCGCTGGCCGAGCGGCTCCGCGACGCTGAGCTCGTCGTGATCCCGCACGTCGGGCACCTCGTGCACTACGAGACGCCCGACGTGGCGGCCGAGGCGGTCCTGCGTCGGATGTCGGACGCGCCCAAGCGCTCGAAGGGGGCGGGCAAGGCCAAGCCGGCCCGCGCCTCCCGGCAGCCGTCCGAGGGAGCGGCGTCGTGACGCGCCTGCGGGTCGGGATCGACTGCCGGTACGTCCGGATCGGGCGCCACGACGGCATCAGCCGGTTCACCGCCGGAGTCGTCGCGCACCTGCCGGACCGCCACGACTACACGCTGCTCGTGCACGACGAGCGTCAGCTCGAGTCACTGCCCTCGGGACTGCCGTGGGAACTGCTGCCCGCACCGACCGAGGCGGGGGAACCCCTCGTCGCGCGGAAGGTGAACCGGCTCGCCCTCGACGCCGTGTTCTCGCCGATGCAGACCATGGGCTCGCGCGGCCGTGACTACGCGCTGGTCCTCACGCTGCACGACCTCATCTACTACCGGAACCGGACGCCACCGCGGGAGTTCTCGTGGCCACTCCGGCTCGGCTGGCGTGCGTTCCACCTCAGCTGGGTGCCGCAGCGCGTGCTCCTGAACGGTGCCGACGGCGTGGTGACCGTCTCCGAGACGACGGCCGGACTGATCGATGCGCATCGGCTCACGAAGCGCCCCGTGACGGTCGCGTACAACGCGGCTGACCCGGCGGAGCCTCGGCCCGAGGGCGGTGCGCGCGAGAAGCACCTCGTCTACATGGGGTCGTTCATGCCGTACAAGAACGTCGAGACCCTCGCGGCCGCGATGCCGCTGCTCGGTGCCGACTGGGTGCTGCACTGCATGTCCCGGGTCTCCGATGCCGACCGGGAACGACTCGCCGGACTCGCCCCCGCCGGGTCGATCGTCTTCCACGACGGGGCCTCCGACGACGAGTACCTGTCGGTGCTGCGGACGGCGACCGCGCTCGTGACGGCCTCGTACGACGAGGGCTTCGGGATCCCACTGGTCGAGGCGATGGGGGTCGGCACGCCGGTGGCGGTCAGCGACATCCCGATCTTCCGCGAGATCGGGGGCAGTGCGGCGGAGTACTTCGAACCGTCGTCGCCGTCAGCGGTCGCGGCTGCGGTCCGCCGACTGGAGGCACGGTGGGACGCCGCCTCCGAGACGTCGGTCGCGCGGGCGGCCCGGTTCCGGTGGGCCGACTCGGCGGAGCAGGTCGTCCGAGCGGTCGAGCGCGCGGTCGCGGACCGGGCGTCGCGCTGACGCGCAGCGCGCTGCGCGCTCCCGCGCCGCGCGCTCCGCTGGGCCGAGTCTCGGGCTGAGCGACACCTCTCGGGCGCGGCGGCGCGTGATGTGTCGCTGACCGCGAGACTCGGCCGCCGCGCGCGGCGGGGCAGCGCGCGCGGCGCGGCCGCGCGCGGCGCGGCGCGGCCGCGCGGCGCGGCGCGGCCGCGCGGCGCGTCAAGACTCCGGCTCGGCGGACGTGATCGTGGCCCCGGGGAAGACGGCGTGCGCCTGCTCGGTGGCCTTCGCCAGGATCGCCCCGAGCGCACGCCCGGTCCCGCGGGTCTCGACGGTGATGGTCTGCGCGGCGGAGTCGTCCGAGGGCCCCTGGTCGTCCCACGAGCACGCGACCCCGGAGACCCCGCCGATGGCGTCGAGCTGGCGGGCGAGTGCGAGTCGCTTGTCGGTCACGCTCCCGTCGGCGGAGATCCCGATCTCCCACACACCCAGGTCCGCGACGGCGAACACCCGGACGCCGTTGCCGCTGGCCTCGTCGGCGGCGTCGCTCAGTGCATCGACCACCGCGGTCCGCTCGGCGTCGGAGAGGGTCGGCGCGGTGATGACCGTCGTGGTCACGTCGTAGCTCGCGAACGAGGTCTTGGTCGGTTCGCCGTCCTCGACCCGCTGGACGCCGTCGAGCTGTCCCGCGGCCGAGTCGAACCGGTCGAGCGCAGCCTGGGGTCGCGGGAAGACCCCGCCGACGCCGTCCTGCACGCTGCCGATGATCGTGAGGAGCACGACGGCGATCACCCCGACGGTGAGGACGACCCCGACGCCGACCAGGGCGCTCCGACGGACACGCTGCCCGGTGGTGCGCACGGGGACCGACGCGGTCCCGGGGCCGAACGCCCGGTCGAGGTCGTCCGGGTCCCCGGCCTCGGGCCAGCCCGGCCGTGCTCCACTGCCGCTTGGTCGGTCGTACGTCATGTCAGCCCCCTTGCACGCGCGGGTCTGCGAGTGCTCCGGAGCATAGTCCGCCGGGTCCGACAATGCCGCGGTGGCGGAGCTGCTATGCCCGGCGCTCGAGCGGGTTCTGGTAGTCGAACGCGTACCGGCCCGGCGCGTCCGAGACGTCGTCGATCGGGTCGTCGAACCGGACGAGCTCGGCGTGGAACCGCTCGGGGTCCCACCGGAACGAGTGCACGGAGCCGTTCCGGATCGGCGTGCTGAGCCGGTCAGCGGTGCCGGGCGCCGCGGCGTTCACCACGCTGCGGATCACCGCGCCGTGCGTCGCGACGACGACCGTGCCGGCGTCGTAGCGGACGGCGATCTCACCGAGCGTCTCGGTGACGCGGCCGAGCAGGGCGCTCCGGGACTCGCGGCCGGGGATGTCGTCGTGTGGGTACCGCTCGAGCACCTCGTCGTTCGTGAGTCCCTCGGCTTCGCCGTAGGACCGCTCGGCGAGGCCGGTGTAGGTCGTGGGGACGGCGAGCCCGAGGTGTTCGGCGATGATCGAGCCGGTCTCGAACGCCCGCGAGAGCGGTGACGCGACGACGGCGTCGAACCTGCGGCGTTCCAGGAGGCCGGCGGTCGATGCGGCCTGTGCGCGGCCGATCGCGTTGAGGGGGATGTCGGTCGAGCCCTGGATGCGTCGCTGCGCGTTCCAGTCGGTCTCGCCGTGCCGGACCAGGTAGAGGAGCGTCGTCACCGCTCGATCATCGCAGACGGGTCGAGACGCGCTGCCAGCGCCTCGAGCGTCTCGGTGGTGCCGGCGTCGAGCTTGACGGCGGCACGGCGGTCGCTGCGGGTGGCGCCTCGGTTCACGATGACGACCGGCAGCTTGCGGCGGGCGGCGTGGTCGACGAGCCGGACGCCGGAGTTCACGGTGAGCGAGGAGCCGACGACGAGGAGCGCCTCGGCTTCGGCCACGATGGAGACGGCTTCGCGGAACTTCTCGGCCGGGACGAACTCGCCGAAGAACACCACGTCGGGCTTCAGGACCCCGCCGCACACCGAGCAGTCCGGCACGCGGAAGCGCTCGACGTCGGTGATCTCGACGTCACCGTCCGGCTGCAGCTGCACGGAGCCGGGCTCGTCGATCCAGGGGTTCTCACGATCGAGCACGGTCGCGAGGTCGGCGCGGGAGAACACCTGCCCGCAGGTCAGGCACACCGCGCGGTCCATCGAGCCGTGGATCTCCACCACGCGGCGGGACCCGGCGCGGAGGTGCAGCCCGTCGACGTTCTGCGTGATGACCCCGTTCACGATGCCGTCGCGTTCGAGGGCGGAGAGTGCACGGTGTCCGGCGTTGGGTCGTGCTGCGGCGAACGTGCGCCAGCCGAGGTGCGACCCGGCCCAGTAGCGCTGGCGCTTCGCGGGGTCGGCGCGGAACTCCTGGAAGGTCATCGGCTTCCGCACCACGCGACCCGCACCGCGGTAGTCGGGGATGCCCGAGTCGGTGCTGAGCCCGGCGCCGGACAGGACGGCGATGCGCTTGCCGGCGAGGAGCTCGACCGCGCGGTCGATGTCGGAGGCGGCCGAACCGGCCGGGTCCGCGGTGCTGGGCTGTTCGCTCGTCGCCATCGTGTTCACGGTACCCTCAACAGCCGACCGTCCCGGTCACTTCCCACCCGGCCCACGGTCGGCCCCCGGCCTGGCCGCAACCCGGACCGCACCGGGCCCACGGTCCGGCAACCCGCCCGCACCACACCGAAACGAGCCCCGTGCACGCCGTCCGCATCGACTCCCTCGACGATCCCCGCCTCGACGACTTCGCCCGCCTGACCGACGTCGCGCTCCGCCGGGTGAGCGAGGTCGAGGGCGGCCTGTACATCGCCGAGTCGAACACGGTCATCGAGCGTGCGGTGCGCGCCGGGCACGTGCCCCGCAGCATCCTCGTGCAGGAGAAGTGGCTGGACAGTGTCCTCCCGCTCGTCGCCGACCACGACGGCCCGGTGTTCGTCGGGCCGGACGCACTGCTCGAGGAGCTCACCGGCTTCCGGATGCACCGGGGAGCGCTGGCCGCGATGCAGCGCCCGGCCCTGCCCGAGGTCGCCGACGTCGTGCGGGGCGCGAAGCTCGTCGTCGTGCTCGAGGACATCGTCGACCACACCAACGTCGGGGCCGTGTTCCGGAGCGTCGCCGGACTCGGCGCGGATGCCGTCCTCGTGAGCCCGCGCTGTGCGGACCCGCTCTACCGGCGGAGCGTCCGGGTGAGCATGGGCACCGTCCTGCAGGTCCCGTGGACGCGCATCGGCGAGTGGCCGGCGGCCGGCGAGGAGCTGCGGGCGCAGGGCTTCCACCTCGCTGCGATGGCCCTCACGGACCGCTCGGTGGACCTCGACGCGTTCGTCCAGGACGTCCCGGAGAAGGTCGCCCTGGTGATGGGGACCGAGGGCCAGGGCCTCACGGACGCGGCGGTCTCCTCCGCGGACACCACGGTCCGCATCCCGATGTCGCACGGCGTCGACTCGCTCAACGTGGCCGCGGCGAGCGCGGTGGGTCTGTGGGCGGTCGCGCACGCGCAGCGGTCGCGGTAGCGCGGCGGTCCTGACGGGGCCGGGAGGCGCGGGTCGTCTCAGCCGCGCAGCATCCGTTCCGCGGTGCGCACCAGGGCACGGTCCGTGCGCGCGGCTCCCACGAGGCTGACGCCGACCGGGGCGCCGTCGACGGTGAGTGCCGGGGCGCTGACCGCGGGGAGGCCGCCGACGCTCGCGAGGCTCGTCATCGCGGTGGTCGCGGTGCGGGTGCGTTCGAGTGCGTCGGTGTCGGCGGTGAGCGCCGGTGCCGGTCCGGGGGCGGTGGGGAACACGAGGACCCGGCCCTGGGCCGCGGCGCGGATCGTCGTACGCAGGGCGGCGAGGCGTGCGACGGCCTCGGCGGTCGGCCCGGGCGGGTTCGCGGCCGCGGCGGCGAACCGGTCGCCGACGACGGTGCTGAGCGCGCCGGGGTGCGCGGCGATCCAGGGTCCGTGGGCTGCCGTGGCCTCCGCGGCCTGCACGAGCCGCATGGTCTCGCGGAGCTCCTCGAGCGGCGGGATCCCGAGGTCGGCGAGCGTCGTCGTCGGGACGTCGTCGCCGATGAACGCGCGGAAGGCGTCCTGCGTGGCGGGCTCGGCGGCCTCGAGCAGGTCCGTGACGACGACGACCTCGGGAGCCGCGTCGTCGTCCGGTGCGCTGTCGTCCGGGGCCGACGCGTCGAGGGACCGCACGAGCAGCTCCGGGTCGCGGGTGAGCCACCCCACGGTGTCGAAGGACGGCGCGAGGGGGAGCAGTCCGTCGCGGGGGACGGCGTCGTGTGTGGTCCGGAGGCCCCAGAGTCCCTGGTACGAGGCGGGGATTCGGACCGAGCCCGCGGTGTCCGTGCCGAGTCCGATGTCGGCCATCCCGAGGCAGACGGCCGACGCGGAGCCGCTGGACGAGCCTCCAGGCAGTGCCGTCCGGACCACCCCGTTCGGCGGGGTGCCGTGGTGTTCGTTGCGTCCCGTGAGGTTGTAGGCGAACTCGTCGGTGCGCGCGATCCCGCGGATCGCGGCGCCGGCGTCGAGGAGCGCGGCGACGGCCGCTGCGGGCACGGTCTGCGGGGCGGACTCGCGGAGGTACGTGGGGTTGCCGGCACCGACGGGGTGCCCGGGGACGGCGTAGAGGTCCTTCACCGCGACCGTCGTGCCGTCGAGCGGACCGCTGCCGGTCGGTGCGACGAGCGGGTCGCCGACGGCGCGCCAGATCGTCGTGTCGAACGGCTTCGGACGTCCGGTGACGTGCGCGGCCTCGATCCGCCAGGTCCCGTCGGTGCGTCGCCAGAGCTGTGTCTGCAGGCCGTCGCCGCCGGCGGCGAACGTCGACACGGTGACGACGAGCGCGAGGTCGTCGGCGAGCGTGCGGACCTCGACGCGTGAGAGCCGACGGGACGGGACACCGCCGCGCGCGCCGCGGAAGGCGCTGATCGCGTCGTGCCCGACGAGCAGGCCGCGGTCGTCCCCGCGCATCGTGCCGGGGGTGTCGACGAAGGCGTCGTCGAGGGCGTCGAGGTCGTTCGCCATGAGTGCGGCCTCGTACGCCTCGAGCGCGTCGAGCAGTCCGGCGGGGGCGCTGGCGGTGCTGCGGGTGCCGGTGTCGGTGTCGGTGGTCATCGGTTCCCCTCGAAGTCGGCCTTGCGGATCCGGGCGTGCGCGCCGGTGACGAGGTCGACGACCTGCGAGATGTTGAAGTCGGTCGCGGCGCTCAGGTACGCGTACGCCAGGTGCGGTTCCATGCCGTGGCGGGCACCGAGGATCGCGACCGCGTGCCGCACGCAGGCCCGGACGGCCTCGTCGAGGTCGGGGTCGAGGCCGGTCGGGACGAGGAACTCGTGCGTCTCGACGAGCGGCCACACCAGGTCGCCGAACTGCGCTGCCGCGTCCGCCGCGGGCGTGAGGTCGAACCGGACGGTGGCGCGGAGCGAGGCCTCCATCGCGGTGAGCGCGACCTCGCCGTCGCCCTGGGCGAAGTGCGGGTCGCCGACGTACGCCAGGGCGCCGGGGACGAGGACGGGGAGGTGGAGCTGCGCGCCGACCTGCAGCAGGTTGACGTCGATGTTCCCGCCGTGGCGGCCGGGCGGCACGGAGTGCAGGCGCTCGCCCGGGGTCGCGACGCCCATGATCCCGAGGAAGGGGGCGAGCGGGAAGCGGGCGAAGCGTTCGCGGGCCTCGGTGAGCGGGATCCGTCCCCACTCCCCGTCGTCGTCGGTCACCACGTCGGCGAAGACGCTGACCGTCCGGCCGTCCACCGGGTACTCGCCGTGCAGGGCGCCGCGGCCGTGCCGGTTCGAGACGACCCCGTACGGCACGCGGGGGAGCGTCTCCACCACGGTCATGGTGAGGACGTCGCCGGGCTCCGCGCCCTCGATCGCGATCGGTGCGGAGACGACGTGCGGTCCGTCGGTGGTCGGGTCGCGGTGGCCGTTCCGGGCGATGGCCACCGCGTCGTCGAGCACCTGCTCGGGCGGGACCCCGTGCCGGGCGAAGAACGCCAGGGGATCGCTGCCCTGGTCGGGGAGGATCCCCTCGTGGCTGACCGTGTCGATCGTCACTTCGGTGCCCGCGGCGACGGTCAGCGCCGGGCGGTCGGCCCCGTTCGGCAGGCGGCCCCACAGGGTGTGCTCGACCTCGGTGGGGAGGTAGTGGGCGGCGCGGATCGGTCCGGTGCCGGGCTGGAGCACGGTGGGCGGTGCCACGCGCTGCGGGACGGGCGACGGCAGGGACTGGGTCACGGGTGGTGCTTCCTCTCGACCAGGTGGGCGACGTCGGTCAGGTGGTCGGTCATCGCCCGGCGGGCGGCGTCCTCGTCGTGCTCGCGGATCGCGTCGTGGATGCGCTGGTGCCACTCGAACGACGACCGACGGCCTTCGCTCGTGCTGTGCGACTTCGCCCGGACGTCCTCGACCCACCCGCTGCTCAGCTCGCAGAGGGAGACGAACAGCGGGTTGCCCGAGGCCCGGGCGACCTGCACGTGGAAGGCCACGTCCTGCGCGAGGGACTCGGCGGGGCTGAGTCCGGCGTGCGTGGAGGCGAGGACCCGCTCGAGCTGCAGGAGGTCGGACTCGTCGGCGCGGAGTGCGGCGAGCGCGGCGATCTGCGGCTCGACCAGGGCCCGGAACTCGGTCACGTGCTCGGTCTCTGACGGGTCGTCCGAGAAGCGGTCGAGCACCTCGGCGGCCTCGACGGAGCGGGGGAGGACGACGGTGCCGCGCCCGGGCGTCCGGGACACGAGGCGGCGCCGTTCGAGCTCCTGCAGTGCTTCGCGGATCGTGGTCCGGGACACGGCGAGGTCCTCGGCGAGGGTCCGCTCGGGGGGCAGCTTGTCCCCGGGGACCAGGTCGTCGAGGACCAGGCGCCCGAGGTGCGCGGCGGTCGCGGCGCTCAGGGTTCGTCCTCGTTGCATGAGCAGCACCCTACGGTCATTGGTCCGCTTGGTTCATTGGTACGACCATCTTTTACACGCTCGTCACACGGGGCGCGGCAGCCGGAAACACGGCGGGCCGAGGGTGGTCCACGGCAACCCGCATCGATCAGGAAGGGGTCGTCATGGACCTGCTGTTCCGGAACGCCCGACTCGTGGACACCCCCGGGTTGGTGGACGTCGCCGTGGCCGACGGCGTGATCACCGCGGTGACGGCATCGGCTCCGGCGAGCGCCGACGACGCCCTCCGCGGCGCACCGGCCGACGGTGAGGTGGTCGACTGCGCCGGCCGCGTCGTCGTCCCGGGGCTCGTCGAGGCGCACCTGCACGTCGACAAGGCCCTGCTCGACCGGGAGCGCCCGAACCCCGACGGCACCCTCGCCGGCGCCATCTCGGTGACGGGGGAGCTGAAGCGCGGCTTCACCCACGAGACCGTCCGGGACCGGGCACGAGCCGTGCTCGACCAGGCCGTCACGAACGGCACGACGCTCGTCCGCGCGCACCCGGACGTCGACCCGATCGTCGGGCTCATCGGCGTCGACGTCCTGCTCGGTCTCCGTGACGAGTACCGCGACGTGCTCGACCTGCAGGTCGTGGCGTTCCCGCAGGAGGGCATCCGCAAGGCCCCCGGCACGCTGGGACTGCTCCGCGAGGCGCTGCGGAACGGCGCCGACGTGATCGGTGGGTGCACGTACAACGAGCTGACCCTGGCGGACTGCCACGCCCACGTCGAGACGGTCCTCGACCTCGCCGAGGAGTTCGGCGTCCCGGCGGACATGCACGCCGACTTCGCCGACGACACGAGCGACCCGCGGTACGCCCTCGCCGGGTACGTCGCCGACGCCGTCGTCGCGCGGGGCATGCAGGGCCGGGTCGCACTCGGACACGTGACGTCGGTCGCGAGCCTGCCCGCAGCGGAGCGCGCGGCCCTGTTCGCCCGGCTCGCCGCGGCGGACGTCGCCGTGGTCCCGCTGCCGGCGACCGACCTGCACCTCGGTGGCCGGCGCGACGACGCGGACGTGCGGCGCGGCGTCGTCCCCGTCCGCGAGCTCTGGGCGGCCGGGGTCACCGCGGCCTACTCGTCGAACAACGTCCGGAACGCGTTCACCCCGTTCGGCAACGCCGACATGCTCGACATCGGCCTCCTGCTCGCCCAGGTCGGGCACCTGTCCGGCCCCGACGACCTCGCCCGCGTGCTCGCGATGGCGACCACCGGGGCCGCGCGGGTCGTCGGTGTGGGGGACCGGTACGGGATCCGCGTCGGCGCCGACGCCGACCTCGTCGTGCTCTCCACCACCGACCCGACGGGTGTCCTGCTCGACCGGCCCGACCGGGCGTTCGTCGTCAAGCGCGGCCGGATCGTCGCACGGACCGTCCGCACCATCACCCTCAGCCGCAACACCCCGACGAAGGAGCTCAGCAATGCGTGAACGGATCCCTCACGAGATCGTCGCCTCGGTGCTCGCCGGCGCCACGGCGTTCATCGGCGGCACCGCCCTGAACCTGCCCACGTGGGCGATCTTCATCAGCTGGGCGGCGATGTTCCTGCTCGGTGCGAAGCCGACGCTCCGGAACGCGACCCGCCTCTGGGCGACGATGCCGGTCGGGTCCGCGTTCGCCCTGGTCATCGTCTTCGTCGACCAGAACGTCGGCACCGTGCTCGGGGAGGGGCAGTTCGCGAAGAACGTCGTGCTCGGCGTCGTCATCCTCGTGTTCAACACGGCGCTCATGTTCACCGGGCGGGTGCGGGTCGTCGCGCTGGTGCCGGGGATGTTCCTCGGGTTCGCGTCGTTCTTCGCGGCGTACTTCGGCGGGTTCGGGTTCGCGCCCGGCAACCTCTGGGCCGCGTGGGTGTCGGTCGTCGCGATGAACGCCGCCGGGCCGGTGTTCGCGTACCTGTCCCGGAGGTGGACGTTCCCGCGCCGGAGCGGAACCGACGGGACCGGCGTCGAGGGGCACGCGACCGGCACCGACGCGGACGCGACCGTCGGCACCCAGGCCGCCGCGGGCCTCCAGTCCGACCCCGCGCTCGCACGCTCGTAGGCGAGCGATCCTCGTACCGGCGGCGGGTCCTCGCAGCCTCGCAGGACCCGCCCCCGCTACGCTCGGTTCCCGTGTCAGCAGTCGTCCGTCGCCCCCGCTCCGCCGTCCGGAGGCCGGTGACGATCTCCGTCATCGCCGTGCTCGTGCTGGCGATCGGGTACCTCGCCGCCGCGGCGGTCGTGCCGTTCGCCCCGGCGAGTGCGTCCGCCACCACCTACTCGGCACCGACGTCGACCGTCCCGACGCTCGACTTCCCCGGGTACGGCGCGACCGCCGTGCAGGCGACCGACTTCCCGGAGAGCCTCCGGACCGGCGGCGACACCAAGCCGCGGTCGATCGCCAGCATCTCGAAGGTCGTCACCGCGCTCGTGGTGCTCGAGAAGGAGCCGCTCAGCACCGGTGAGGCCGGGCCGACGATCACGTTCTCGCCGGGCATGCAGGCGCTCTACGCGAAGTACCTGGCGATGAACGGCGAGGTCGCCCCGATGCCCTCGGGCCTGCGGCTCTCCGAGTACCAGACCTTCCAGGTGATGCTGATGAAGTCCGCGAACAACTACGCCGGGTCGCTCGCGATCTGGGCGTACGGGTCGATGGACGCGTACAAGGCCGCGGCGGCGAAGTGGCTCGACCAGCACGGACTCGAGCACACCACCATCGAGGAGCCCACCGGGCTCGACGCGCACAACACCTCCACCGCGACCGACCTGGTGAAGCTCGGACAGCTCGCCCTGGCGAACCCCGTGGTGAAGGAGATCGTCGGCACCAAGCAGGTCACCGTCCCGAACGTCGGCGAGATCGAGAACTCGAACAAGCTGCTCGGGCTCGACGGGGTCGAGGGCATCAAGACCGGCACGCTCGACGAGGCCGGGGCGTGCCTGCTCTTCGCCGCCACCTACGAGCGCGGCGGCAAGCAGGTCACCGTCGTCGGCGCGATGCTCGGCGGGGTCGACCACGACTCGCTCGACGCCGACGTCCAACGGCTGCTCCG
Organism: Curtobacterium sp. UNCCL20; assembly: GCF_900101675.1. Taxonomy (GTDB): domain Bacteria; phylum Actinomycetota; class Actinomycetes; order Actinomycetales; family Microbacteriaceae; genus Curtobacterium. Next base: position 417,644 of record NZ_FNKG01000003.1, read on the forward strand.
GACCGTGGCGGACAACTTCCAGGTCGTCACGCTCACCCACGCGGGGCAGACCTTCGGCACGTTCTCGACCCCGTGGAAGGACCACGCCGACGCCGTGTCGAAGTCGGCGGCGGAGGTCCTCGTGTGGGGGAAGACGACGGTCTCCGCGACGACCCACCTCGACACGATCACCCTCGGGACCAAGGGGGAGCGGGTCGGGAAGGTGCGGTTCACGATCTCCGACCACGACCCGGTCACGGTGCCGCTCGTGCTCGAGCGGCCCATCGACGACCCGGGGGTCTGGTGGCGGTGGACCAACCCGTTCCAGGGCGCGTGAGCGAAACCCACCGTGCACCTGCGCCCCTGGTCGACCGCCGACGCCCCGCTGCTCCGGGGAGCGTCGACGGACCCGGAGGTCGCGCGACAGCTCGGCGGTGCACCGTTCGCCGACGACGCAGCGGCCGCCGCCTTCATCGCCACCCGGTACCGGCACGACGAGCACGCTCGCAACTGGGCAGTCGTCGACGCCACGGACACCGTCGTCGGCAGCGTGAGCGCGACGGCGATCGAGTACGTCCACGGCACCGCGTGGATCTCCTACTGGCTGACCCCTGCGGCGCGCGGGCACGGCCTGGCGACCCGGGCCGTGGTCGCAGCGGCGGACGACGCCTTCGCCCTCGGCCTGCACCGGCTCGAACTCGGGCACCGCACGAACAACCCTGCCTCGTGCCGCGTGGCGAACCGCGCCGGCTTCGTGGTCGAGGGCACCGAGCGGGAGCGGCTCCGCTACGGCGACGAACGGTTCGACGTCGAGACGCACGCGCGGCTCGCCACCGACCCCGTCCCCGACGTGGAGCCGCTACCCCGCTCGCGCTCCTGACGAGACCGGAGCGTCGACAGTGACTCGAGGCCCGCGGACCCACGCACGTCGATCAGTGGCCGGCGGATGCTGGAGACGGCGCGGTCGTCAGCCGCTGACGATCTCAGCCGCCGACGATCCGCAGCTGCCAGGTGCTCTCCTTCGACGCGTCGTACGCATCGAAGGTGACTTCCTCCACGGCCTTCCGCCAAGTGCGCGGCAGCGGGAACCGCTGTGTCCCGTCCACGCAGGACATCGGCTCCGCGGACTGCGTGTTCCGACTCGTGCTGCCCGACCGGATGGTCAGCCCGCCGGACATCGTCCCGTCGCCGAAGCAGGTGAACTCGAGGTGATCGATGTCCTCCGGCTCCGGGAACGTGATCGTGATGCCGTCCTTGCTCGAGGGCGACGGGTCGGCAGGGTCGACGTCGGCAGCGAGCACCCCGAGGTCGTCGTCGGCCGCGCTGTCGTGATCGGTCTTCCACTGTTCGAGCGCCGCGCGATCGACCGGGTCCTGCGCCGTGCACCCCGCGAGGAGCAGCGCCGCGAGGGCGGCGACGAGGAGGGGCGGCAGCGTACGGCGCATCCGGACAGCGTACTGACGATCGTCGTAGTGTCGACCCCGTGACGACGACGTTCCCCCGCACTGCCCCGTCCACCCTCGGCATCGACGCCCGCGGCATCGCGGCGTTCCTCGACGCGCTCGAGTCGACACCCGGCGTGGAGCCGCACGGCTTCCAGCTCCTCCGCCACGGCCGCGTCGCCGCCGAGGGATGGTGGGCTCCGTACGAGCCGGGCCGCGTGCACCTGCTCTACTCGCTGAGCAAGAGCTTCACCGCGGCCGCCGTCGGCATCGCCGTGCGCGAGGGACTGATCGACCTCGACGCGACCGCGCTCTCGTACTTCCCCGAACTCGACGCCGAGATCACCGACGAACGCAGCCGTCGGATCCTCGTCCGCCACCTCCTGGCGATGGCGAGCGGCCACCGCGAGGAGACCATCGAGCGTGCCCGGGCCCTCGACCCGGAGAACACCGTCCGCGGGTTCCTGCTGCTCCCGCCCGACGAGGAGCCGGGCACGGTCTTCGCCTACAACCAGCCGTGCACGTACACGCTCGGCGCGATCGTCCGCCGGGTCAGCGGGGGCTCCCTCGTGGACTACCTCCGCCCGCGGCTGCTCGACCAGCTCGGCATCGACGACCTCGCGTGGACCCGTGACGCCACCGGCGCGGAGCTCGGCTACAGCGGTTGCTACGCCCCGACCGAGGCGGTCGCGAAGCTCGGCCAGCTCTACCTGCAGCACGGTGTGTGGGAGGGGGAGCGCATCCTCGACGAGGACTGGGTCGCCGCTGCCACCAGCACGCAGGTCGAGAACCCGGACGAGGCCAACCCCGACTGGCGGCAGGGGTACGGGTTCCAGTTCTGGATGGCCCGGCACGGCTTCCGCGGCGACGGCGCGTACGGCCAGTTCTGCGTCGTCCTGCCGGAGCAGGACGTCGTCCTCGCGATCACCGGTCAGAGCCTCGACATGCAGGCCGTCCTCGACGCTGCGTGGGAGCACCTACTGCCCGCCATCGACGCTGCGGACGCAGATGCGGTCGGGGACAGCGGCCTGGAGGCGCGACTCGCCTCCCTGGGACTGCCTCCGGTGAGCGGGGGATCACTTCCGAAGGACCTCGGCCACGGTCCGCTGCGGGTGCGGCCCGACGGCGTCCTCGACGCCGTGCGCCTCGAGCGGGACGCCGACGGGGTCCGGCTCACCATCGAGGGCGACGGCCGGACGGCGTCGGTGCCGGTCGGTGACGGGCGCTGGGCGGTCGAGGGCGCCCTGGCCGCGAGCGGGGCCACCGAACCCGCCGGCACGGTGCTCGTCGCGCTCCGGTTCGTGGAGACACCGCACATGCTGTGGCTCCGGATCGACGAGCACGCCGGCACGGCCGGGGTCCGCTGGGCGACGGAGCCGCTGCACGACGGCGCGCTCACTCTCGCCCGCCCCGCCGACTGACGCGGTCGGGCGCGCTACCCGGCGTCGTCCGAGCGCCGGAGCTCCCGCCGCACGACGCGGCCGTCGTCCTCGAACCGGAGCGACACCGTGACCCGCTCACGCCCGTGGAAGCGCTCGGGCAGGTCGAGCGCGTACGAGGCCGGACCGGAGTCAGCCGTGCAGGCGTCACCGCCGGTCCGGGTCATGGTCACCATCGGTCCGTCGTCGTTCGACTCCAGCCGGGTCGGCGCGATCGGGCAGCTCGACGACCCGTAGGTCGTCACGAAGAACCGCTCGCCCTCGCGCACCCACCCGACGGTGGGACCGGTGTCGCTCGGGTCGGTGGCGAGGGTTCCTCGCCCTGCGCCGGCGTACGGCTCGCCGATCACCCGTGGTGCGGAACACCCGGCCAGCAGGCCGACCACCACGGCAGCGGTCCCGACGCCGAGGAGCCCGTTCCGCGTGTTCAGGCGGGGGATGGTCACGGCGTCAGGGGGTGTCGGACTTGTGCTCGAGGACGTCGCGGAGCTCGGGACGCTTCGGGGAGACACCGTCGCCCGAGGAGGTGTGCTTGATCCGCCGGACCACCCACGGGACGAGGTACTCGCGCGCCCAGCCGAGGTCCTCGGCGCGGGCCTCGCGCCAGGGCCTGGCCTCGAGCGGCTCGGGGTTGAACGGCGCCAGACCGTGCTCGACACCGAGGGCGTCGAGGACGGCGGCGGCGACGGTCGCGTGCCCCATGGGGGAGTGGTGCAGTCGGTCCGGCGCCCACATCCGCGGATCACGCAGCACCCGGAGCGCCCACATGTTCGCGACGATCGCACCGTGCTTCAGCGCGATCGCGTGCAGGTTCTCGTTGTAGGTCGCCGTCTTGCCGCGCACCATCCCGAGCACCGGTGTCATCCCGACGTCGGGCCCGGTGAAGAGCACGACCGTCGCACCGTCGCTCCGGAGCCGCTCGACCATGCGGTCCACCTTCTCGGCGAGCTCGTCGGGGTCCGACCCGGGCCGGATGATGTCGTTGCCGCCGGCGGACACGGTGATGAGGTCCGGGTGCAGGGCGAGGGCGGGTTCCACCTGCTCGTCGATGATCTGCTGGAGCAGCCGCCCGCGGATCGCCAGGTTCGCGTAGGCGAAGTCGTCCGTCTGGTTCGCCAGGACCTCGGCCACGCGGTCCGCCCAACCCCGGTTGCCCCCGGGGACGGTGGGGTCGGGGTCACCGATCCCCTCGGTGAACGAGTCACCGATCGCGACGTACCTGGACCAGGGATGACGATCTGACACGTCTCGGACCATAGTCTCGTGTCATGACGAAGGCCAACACGGGAGCGTCCGCCTGGGCCGTGCCGGAGGACCTCCTCGCACGGATCGCCGCGCGGGCGCCGCGGTACGACGCCGAGAACGCCTTCTGCGCCGAGGACCTCGACGAGCTCCGCGCTGCGGGGTACCTGCGCATCGGGGTGCCCGTCGAGCAGGGCGGGTCCGGACTCGGGCTCGCCGCGACGTCCGCGGTGCAGCGCAGCATCGCGCAGGCCGCGCCCGCGACCGCACTCGCGCTCGGGATGCACCAGGTGTGGGTGCAGGCGGCGCGCGCCGTCACTCGACGGGGTGAGTCGTTCCTCCAGGCCGTCACCGACCACGCGGCGGACGACCACCTCCTGGCGTTCGGTGTGAGCGAGCCGGGCAACGACGCCGTCCTGTTCGACTCGTCGACCACGGCGGAGCCGGACCGCGACGGCGGCTACCGCTTCACCGGGACGAAGGTCTTCACCTCGCTCGCGCCCGCGTGGGACGTACTGAGCGTGTTCGGCAAGGACGACACCGGGCCGGAGCCGCGCCTCGTGCACGGGTTCGTGCTCCGGAGCGACGGCGACGTGGAGCACCTCGACGACTGGGACACGCTCGGGATGCGGGCGACGCAGAGCCGGACGACGACGCTGCGTGGCGTGCACGTCCCGGCGGACCGGATCGTGCGGTCGCTGCCGGTCGGGCCGAACCAGGACCCCCTCGTGTTCGGGGTCTTCGCCGCGTTCGAACTGCTCATCGCCTCGGTGTACGTCGGGATCGCCGAACGGGCCGTGACGCTCGCGGCCGCCGCGGTCGCGGACCGGGTCTCCCTCGACGGCACGCCGCGGTCACAGGACCCGGACGTGCGCCGGGCGATCGCGGACATCCGCGGCGCGGTCGACGCCGTCGAGCTGCAGGTGTCCTCGCTCGCTCGGTCCGTCGACGAGGCCGACGACCTCGGGAGCCGGTGGTTCCCGCTGCTCGTGGGCACGAAGGCGCGCACGGTCGACACGGCGCAGCACGTGGTGGACGAGGCGATGCGGGTCGTCGGTGGCGGCGCCTACCGGGCCTCCGGCGAGCTGGCGCGGTTGTCGCGTGACGTGCGGGCGGGGCAGTACCACCCGTCGTCGCGGGACTCGGCGGCGCGGACGATCGCCGCGTCGGTGCTCGGGCCACTCGCGCCGCTCGGCTGACGCGGGCGATGTCGGTGGGGGCTGGCATCATCGGCGTGTGAGCAAGCAGGACGGACGCAACCGACTGGTGTCCGACGCGCCCGTCGACGACCTGACGGCCAGCGTGCTGCACGTCGACATGGACGCCTTTTTCGCCTCGGTGGAGCTGCTCGACCGACCGGACCTCATCGGGCTGCCCGTCATCGTCGGCCACGACTCGGACCGCTCGGTGGTCACCGCCGCCACCTACGAAGCGCGCAAGTACGGCGTGAACTCCGCCATGCCGATGGCGATCGCGAAGCGCCGCTGCCCGAACGCGATCATCGTCGAACCCCACTTCGAGAAGTACCGCGACAAGTCCGCCGCCGTGATGGCCGTGTTCGACCGCTTCACCCCGCGCGTCGAGAAGCTCGGCATCGACGAAGCCTTCCTCGACGTCGCCGGGGCGCTCCGGCTCTACGGCACGCCGTGGCAGATCGGCCAGGCCATCCGCCGCGCCGTGTTCGACGAGACCGGGCTGCACTGCTCCGTCGGCGCCGCGTCGACGAAGTTCGTCGCGAAGCTCGCGTCCAGCCGGGCGAAGCCGGACGGTCTCCTGGTGGTGCCCGCGGCCGACACCGTCGCGTTCCTGCACCCGCAGCCGGTCTCCGCGCTGTGGGGTGTGGGCGGGAAGACGCAGGAGACCCTCGAGCGGCGCGGCATCCGCACGGTGGGGGACCTCGCGAACACACCGCTCGGTTCCCTCGTCTCCGCGCTCGGGCCCGCCGGCGGCCAGCGCCTGCACGACCTGTCCTGGGGCCGCGACCCGCGGGTGGTGGAGGACGGCGTCGGCGAGAAGTCGATCGGGCACGAGGTCACCTTCGGCCACGACCTCACCGAGCGCGACGACGTCGCCCGCGAACTCCTGCGCCTGGCCGACAAGGTGGCCGTCCGGCTCCGCCGCGCCGAGGTGCAGGCACGGACCGTGTCGCTCAAGGTCCGCTACACCGACTTCACCACGCTGACCCGGTCCCGCACCCTCGCCGAACCCACCGACGTCGCGAAACGCCTGCACCGCGAAGCCGTCGACCTGTACGACGTCCTGCACCGGCCGGGCAACCAGATCCGGCTCATCGGCGTGCGTGGCGAGAACCTCGTGCCGGCCGCCGCGAGCAACGCGCTCTGGGACGACGACGCGCCGTGGCGCGAGACGGAGACGACGGTGGACGCGGTCGCCGCGCGCTTCGGCGCCGGGGTGCTGCGACCGGCATCGCTGGTCCGCGGCACGCCCGAGGGGCACGTCCCGCACGCTCGGCAGGACCGAGGGTGACGGTAGAATCGGGTGAAGTGAGCGCAGCCGAGTACACCGATCAGCCAGGGGCGCACCAGCCAGCGGCAGGGGACCAGTCCGCGGCGCTGTGGGACGACACCGCGGCGCCCGCGACGGGGACCGGCCCGACCGACCCCGACGGCACCGCAGCAGCAGACCCCGACGGCACCGCAGCAGCAGCCCACGACGACGCCGTGGCCGCTGCCGAGGCCGCGGGCAACTCCGCCGTCCAGCACCTCTCCCCGGCGTTCCCGGACCGTGCGGCCTGGGGCACCGCGTCGAAGCTCCGCGCCTGGCAGATCGAGGCGCTGACGAAGTACTTCGAGAAGGAACCCCGCGACTTCCTCGCGGCGGCGACACCGGGCGCGGGCAAGACGACGTTCGCGCTCCGACTCGCCACCGAGCTCCTCGCCCGCGGCACCGTCGACCGCATCGTGGTCGTCGCACCGACCGAGCACCTGAAGCGCCAGTGGGCCGACTCGGCCGACCGGGTGGGCATCCGCATCGACCCGATGTTCAAGAACGGTGACGGCATGTTCGGCCGGCACTACCAGGGCGTCGCGATCACGTACGCCCAGGTCGGCATGAACCCCGAGGTCCACCAGAAGATCACCGAGGGCGGCCGCACCCTGGTCGTCCTCGACGAGGTCCACCACGGCGGTGACGCTCTGACCTGGGGCGACGGCATCCGCGAGGCGTTCTCCAAGGCCACCCGCCGCCTGTCCCTGTCGGGGACCCCGTTCCGCTCGGACACCGCACCGATCCCGTTCGTGCAGTACGCCCCCGACGAGCAGGGCATCCGCACCTCGATCTCCGACTACAACTACGGCTACGGCCGCGCGCTGAAGGACGGCGTCGTCCGTCCGGTGCTGTTCATGGCCTACGCCGGGCAGATGCGCTGGAAGACCCGGATGGGCGACGAGATGTCGGCGTCGCTCGGCGAACCCGTGACGAAGGACATCACCGCCCAGGCGTGGCGCACCGCCCTCTCGCCCGAGGGCGAGTGGATGCCGGCGGTCCTGTCTGCCGCCGACAAGCGCCTCACCGAGGTCCGACGCGGGGTGCCCGACGCCGGTGGACTCGTGATCGCGACGGACACCACCACGGCCCGCGCCTACGCCCGCATCCTCCAGCAGATCACCGGCGAGCGTCCGACCGTGGTGCTCTCGGACGAGGCCGCCGCCTCCAGCCGGATCCAGGCGTTCGCCGAGGACACCTCGCGCTGGATGGTCGCTGTTCGCATGGTGTCCGAAGGCGTCGACGTGCCCCGGCTCTGCGTCGGCGTGTACGCCACCAGCGCGAGCACGCCGCTGTTCTTCGCACAGGTGATCGGCCGCTTCGTGCGCGCCCGCCGCCGGGGCGAGACCGCCAGTGTCTTCCTGCCGAGCGTCCCCGGGCTGATGGCCCTGGCGGCGTCGCTCGAGCTCGAACGCGACCACGCACTCGACCGCCCCAAGGACGCCGACGACGGGATGTACAACCCCGAGGACGCGATGGTCGCCGAGGCCAACAAGGAGGACCGCGCCTCCGAGAGCCTGCTCGAGGTGCAGCCCTTCGAGGCCCTCGACTCGCAGGCGTCGTTCGACCGCGTGCTCTACGACGGCGGCGAGTTCGGGACCGGCGGCGAGGTCGGCTCGCTCGAGGAACTCGACTTCATCGGCATCCCCGGGCTCCTCGAACCCGACCAGGTGCGCGACCTGCTCCGGGCACGCCAGGCGACCCAGGCGAAGCGAGCCAAGGGTCGTGTGCCCAAGGACGGACTCCCCAAGGTCGCCGAGCCCGAGAACCGGCCGATGTACCAGACGATCAAGGAGCAGCGGTCCGAGCTGCACCGGCTGGTGTCGATCTGGTCGCGGCACGCCAACGAACCACACGGGGCGATCCACGCCGAACTCCGCCGGATCAGCGGTGGGCCGGCCGTGGCGCAGGCGAGCATCGAGCAGATCCAGAAGCGCATCGACATCCTGCGCTCCCGGATCGGCGGCCGTCGGTGACCCTGCCGTGATCGAACCGGTCGACGACCGGACCTGGTACGTCAAACGCGACCCGGAGTCCTCGCCCGAGGCGATCATCGACCGCTTCGGCGGTGGCTACCGTCTGCGGCGGTTCTCGCTCACCGAGTCCCGCCGCACCCCCCACGGCGTCTACATGGGGATCGAACTCGCCGAGACCGCGTGGTGGCGGCTCCGCGACAGGCCGCGGAACTCATGACGCGCCAAGCAAATCTCCGGTAGACCGGAGGAATGGCAGACTCGATCCCTCACGTCCTCGTCCTCGGCGGCGGTTCCGCTGGTTACACCACCGTCAAGCAGCTCCAGAAGCACGCGGCGACCGTGCCGATGCGCATCACGCTCGTGGACCAGAACACGTACTACACGTACCTGCCGTTCCTGCCGGAGGTCGCCGGCGGCCACATCGCGCCGAAGGACGTCACGGTGGAGCTCCGTCGTGCGCTCCGGAAGACCCGTGTGATCCAGGGCAAGGTCACCGGCATCTCGTCTGCGGACAAGACCGTCTCGGTCGCCACGGCCGGCGGCGACGAGCGCACGCTCGGCTACGACCAGCTCGTCGTCGCGCTCGGTTCGGTCACCCGCACCTTCCCGACGCCCGGGCTCGAGGAGCACGGCGTCGGATTCAAGACCGTCGAGGAGGCCGCCTACGTCCGCGCCAAGCTCCTCGACAACATCGCGAAGGCCGCTGCCACCCGCGACGAGGACGAGCGTCGCCGCCTCCTCACCAGCATCTTCGTCGGCGGTGGCTACACCGGCGTCGAGGCGATCGGTGAACTCTTCGACGTGTCGCAGGCTGCCATCAAGACCTACCCGTCGCTCGCCGGCGAGCACCCGCGCTGGGTCCTCATCGACGCGCTCGACCGCGTCGCGCCGGAGGTCGGCCCCGACCTGTCGAAGTGGACCCTCGAGTCGCTCCGTGCCCGCGGCATCGACGTCCGCCTGAAGACCACGATGCCGAGCTGCGAGGGCGGCGTCGTCAAGCTCTCCGACGGTGACGAGTTCGCCGCCGGCCTCATCGTCTGGACCGCCGGCGTGAAGCCGAACCCGCTCCTCGACGCGTCCGACCTGCCGCGCGGTCCGAAGGGACACCTCGCCGCGAACGCGAAGCTCCAGGTCGAGAACGAGGAGACCCACGAGGTCGTCCCGGGTGTCTGGGGCCTCGGCGACGTGGCGCAGGTCCCCGACCTCACCGCGGACAAGCAGCCGGCGTACTACCCGCCGAACGCGCAGAACGCCGTCCGTCAGGCCGTCGTCGCCGCGGACAACGTGGTCGCCACGATCACCGGCAAGCCCCTCGAGGAGTACCGCCACCCGTCGATCGGCACGGTCGCCTCGTACGGTGTCGCCAAGGGCGCGGCGAACATCAAGGGCATCAAGATGACGAACCTGCTCGCGTGGCTCGCGCACCGTGCGTACCACGTGTACGCGATGCCGACCCTCAACCGGAAGGCACGCATCGTCATCGGCTGGGTCACGGGTGCCGTCTCCGGTCGCGATGCGACCTCCCTCATCAAGGAGACGGACCCCCGTCGCACCTTCGTCGAGGCGTCGAAGAGCTAGGAGACCGAACTCGGCTCAGCGGTCGCACGTTCGTCGAGGCGTCGAAGAGCGAGACGCGACCGTCTGACGGCCTGGAGGCGCGGTGCCAGCTGGCACCGCGCCTCCAGGCCGTCGCGGGGTCGCGTCCGAGGGCCGTGGTGCGGCAGACTGACTCCCTCGGTGCCGACGCACGGAGGTCCCGGAGGGCGCCCGTCTCGTGAACACCAGCACCACCCGACCCACCAGCTGCGTGCGGTGCGGCCGCCCGCGCCGTCCGCGCGAGCTGCACCGCTGCCCCGGCCCCGACGATCCGCGTCGCGGCCTCGGCCTGACCGGGGGAGCCGTGGCCGCACTCGCCGTCCTCGGAGGCGTCGGGCGCCCGCTCGTCGTGGGCGGATCGGTGCGCGACGCCCTGCTCCGGGACGCAGGACGGTCGGTGCCGGTCGTCGCGCACGGCGACGTCGACGTCGAGCTGCACGGTGCCGAGGACCCCGAGGCGGTCGCGGTCACCCTCCGACGTGCCGGTGCCGTGGTGACGCGTGCGGGATCCCGGTTCGAAGTGCTCAAGGTCGTGTTCGACGGCGCCGACCTGGACGTCGCGCTCGTCCCAGGGACGGACGACGAGTCCTTCGTGCGATCGGCCGAGCGTCGCGACTTCACGATCGACGCCGTTGCGTGGGACCCCGTCGACGCCGTGTACCTGGACGCGTTCAGCGGCATCGACGACGCGGCCGTCGGCCTGCTCCGGCACACGTCGGACCGCTTCGGCGAGGACCCGCTTCGGGTGCTGCGGGCTGTGCAGCTCGTCGCCCGGTTCGGCCTGCGGGTGGACCCCGCGACGGTCTCGGTGGCGCGTGCACTCCGGGACACGTACGGGTCGATCGCGTCGGAACGCGTCTGGCCGGAGCTCCGGAAGGCCGCCGGGGGCGATCACCTCGTCGCCGCGCTGGACCTCCTGCACGCGACCGGCTGGGACGCACACTTCCCCGAGCTCCACGCGATGCGGGACGTACCGCAGGACCCCGGCTGGCACCCGGAGGGCCCCGTGCACGTGCACGCCGGTCTCGCTGCCGAGTGGGCAGCCCAGCAGTGCACCGCCGACGGGATCACCGGCGACGACCGCGTCGTGATCGTGCTCGCGGCGCTGCTCCACGACGTTGGGAAGGCCGGCGACGGCACCTGGACCGAGCCCCGGCCCGACGGCGGGGTCCGGATCCGGAGCCTTGGCCACGAGCAGTCCGGTGCCGTCGCCGCGCGGGCCCTGCTGCGTCGAGTCGGTGCGCCTCGGCACCTCGTCGACCGGATCGTGGTCCTCGTCCGCGAGCACATGGTGGCGCACTCCACGGGTGGAGCCGCGCCGTCGGTCCCGGCCGCCCGTCGGCTCCTGCGCCGACTCGGCGGGTCGCTCGGCACCGCCGAGGCGTGGGCACGCGTGTGCGAAGCGGACGCGCGCGGCCGGGGAACGGCGTCCACGAGCAGCCCCGCGTGGACCTGGCTCCGGGTGATGTCGTCCGACCAGGTCGCGCGACGGCAGGTTCCGCTGCTCACCGGCCGAGACCTCATCGACGCCGGACTCGTCCCCGGCCCGACGTTCCACGGACTCCTCGCCGCAGCCGCCGACGCGCAGGACGACGGGGTGTTCGACGACGTCCCCGGGGCACGACGGTGGCTCGCGTGTCGGCTGGCGGGCGAACAGCGGCACCCGACCGACTGATCCTGTTCACGATGCGCGGACCTGGACCGCCTCCCACTGACGCCGCGACAGCGTGGGCGCTTCGAGTGAGAGGAGCGCCATGCGCGCGATGACGTACCGCGGGCCGTACCGGGTCCGTGTCGAGGAGAAGCCAGACCCGCGGATCGAACACCCGAACGACGCGATCGTGCGGGTGGAGCGGGCTGCGATCTGCGGATCCGATCTGCACCTCTACCACGGGATGATGCCCGACACCCGCGTCGGGCACACGTTCGGGCACGAGTTCATCGGCGTCGTCGAGCAGATCGGCTCGTCCGTCGAGACCCTGTCCGTCGGGGACCGCGTGATGGTCCCGTTCAACATCTGCTGCGGGAGCTGCTGGTTCTGCGCACGCGGACTCTTCTCGAACTGCCACAACGTGAACCCGAACGCGACCGCGGTCGGCGGCATCTACGGCTACTCGCACACCACCGGCGGGTACGACGGCGGGCAGGCGGAGCGCGTACGCGTGCCGTTCGCCGACGTCGGGCCGCAGGTGATCCCGGACTGGCTCGACGACGAGGACGCGCTCCTGATGACCGATGCGCTCAGCACCGGGTACTTCGGGGCGCAGCTGGCCTCGATCCGCGAGGGCGACACCGTCGTGGTGCTCGGCGCGGGGCCCGTCGGCCTGTTCTCCGCGGCCTCGGCGTGGTTCATGGGCGCCGGTCGCGTCATCGTGGTCGACCAGCTCGAGTACCGGCTCGAGAAGGCCGAGACGTTCGCGCACGCCGAGACGATCAACTTCGCCGAGGTCGACGACGTCGTGCTCGAGATGAAGAAACAGACCGACTACCTCGGTGCGGACAGTGTGATCGACGCCGTCGGAGCAGAGGCGGACGGGAACTTCACCCAGCAGGTCACCGCCTCGAAGTTCAAGCTGCAGGGCGGATCGCCGACGGCGCTCAACTGGGCGATCGACGGCGTCCGGAAGGGCGGCACCGTCTCGGCGATCGGCGCCTACGGGCCCATCCCGAGCGCGGTCAAGTTCGGCGACGCGATGAACAAGGGCGTCACGATCCACGCGAACCAGGCACCCGTGAAGCGGCAGTGGCCGCGGCTGCTCGAGCACATCCAGGCCGGGCACTTCAAGCCGAGCGACATCATCACGCACCGGATCCCCCTCGAACACATCGCCGAGGGCTACCACGTGTTCTCGTCCAAGCTCGACGGTTGCATCAAGACCGTCGTCGTGCCGTGAGGAGGCCCGACATGTCCGACCACACCCCGTACATCGCCGATCCACCGCGGCGGGTGCCGTCCGCCGAGGAGCTCCGCGCCCGGATCCCCGGGTGGGGGAGCGACCTCGACCTCGCCGACCGGCCGTCGGTGCCGAAGCTCTCCCGGTCGGCCGGTTCGGCCACCGGGGCGCACTGGGAGGTGCCGTCGCAGCAGCCCGGCGCCTCCGGCCGGGAGCGTTCGATCGAGCACGCCCACGTGACGCCGGTGTTCGGCACCGCACAGCCGCTCCGGGGAGTGCCGGGAGCGGTGCGCCGCCTGGCGTACGCACGGTTCAGCGAGGGGCGGCTGGCGCACTGGATGCTGCTCGTCGTCGGGGACCGGCTCGACGTCGGCGTCCACCGGGTGACCGATGCCCTGCACGGCCGGCCGGACCGGGTGATCCGGGAGACCGGGGTGCGGGCGGAGCGCGGGAAGCACCCCGTCGCCTCGAGACTCGGGTCGTCGCGGCGGGACTGGCGGCACCAGCTGCTCGATCCCGTCGTGGCGAACTGGGGCTGGCTCGCGGCGCTGGGGGCCGTGGTGCTGGTGGTGCGGCGGGTGCGGCGGGTGCGGCGGCGCTGAGCGGCGCTGCCGACTCGGAACGACGTCGTCGATGTCGTACGACACCGGCCGCGTCGCAACCACGCGCGTGCAACTGTTGCGCGCGCGCAGGTGCGACGTCGTCGATGTCGTACGACGTCGGCCTTGTCGCTCCCGCGCGCCTGCAACTGTTGCGTGCGGCAGTGGTGGGGACCGACCGCCGGGCGCGAGGCCCGAGGCGGAGCGGAGCCGTGCCTCCCGGCACTGATGCGTCCGCGTGTGCATGTTCCGACGTTCCACGTGTCGATCGACGGGTGCGGTGTCGCACGGTG
>NZ_FNKG01000003.1:431768-547597 GCF_900101675.1 Curtobacterium sp. UNCCL20
TGCACGCGCATCGACTGCGTGTGCATGTTCCGACGTTCCACGTGTCGATCGACGGGTGCGGTGTCGAATGATGCACGCGCACCGACCGCCGCACCCACCCCCACCGCACCCGCACCGCACGCACGACCGCCCTGAGCGCAGCGAAGCGGCGAAGTGGCGCAGCGACCGCCCTGAGCGAAGCGAAGCGGCGCAGCGAGGCGGTGACGCCCTGAGCGCCAGCGATGGCGGCACTCGCCGGGAAGACACAACAGAAATGCCCCCCGACCGCAAGGTCAGGGGGCATGCATTTCTGTGTCCGAGGGGGGACTTGAACCCCCACGCCCTAATACGGGCACTAGCACCTCAAGCTAGCGCGTCTACCAATTCCGCCACCCGGACAGGGTGTCTGGTGTCTGTTTCCCGGGTTTTCCCCGGCGTTCCTGCCGAGAGAAGACACTAGCACGGGTCTGAACGCCCGATGAACACGGTCGCGCATCCCGGGCGAGTCCCGCGGTGTCACGGGCCGCGGCGGGGTCGGTGGCGACCGGTAGCGTTGCGGGCATGACGAACCCGGAGGCGACGCTGACCGACCTCGAGGCAACGGCGGCGATCGCCCGCGACCTCATCCGCATCGACACGACGAACTGGGGCAACGGCAAGTCCCGCGGCGAGACCGAGGCGGCGCACTACGTCGAGGCGAAGCTCCGCGGGCTGGGGCTCGAGCCGCAGCTGTTCGAGTCGGAGCCGGACCGGGTGAGCGTCGTCGCGCCGGTTCCGGGGCGCAACCGCGACAAGCCGGCGCTGGTGGTGCACGGGCACCTCGACGTGGTCCCGGCGGACCCGGCGAACTGGTCGGTGGACCCGTTCGGCGGCGTCGTGCAGGACGGCTCGCTCTGGGGTCGCGGTGCGGTCGACATGAAGAACATGGACGCGATGATGCTGACCTCGCTGTCGGACGTCATCGCGCAGCAGGGGGCTCCCGAGCGGGACCTCGTGATCGCGTACTTCGCCGACGAAGAGGCCGGGGGAGTCCTCGGCTCGCACCACGTCGTCGAGCACCACCCCGAGGTCTTCGCCGGGGCGAGCGCGGCCATCAGCGAGGTCGGGGGGTACTCGATCACGCTCGGCGACCGGCGCGCCTACCTGCTGCAGACGGGCGAGAAGGCCCTGATGTGGATCAAGCTCGTCGCCACGGGCACGGCTGCGCACGGTTCGCACGTCATCCGCGACAACGCGATCACCAAGCTCGCCGCGGCCGTCGCGCGCATCGGCAGCGAGGAGTGGCCGGTGCGGCTGTCGGCGACGACGGACGCGATGGTCGCCGAGGTCGCACGCTTCCTCGGGGTGGACCCCACGGTCACCGGGCCGGACGAGGTGGCCCTCGCGACGGGCTCGGCCTCCCGGTTCATCCACGCGGCGCTGCACACCACGTCGAACCCGACGGTGCTCACCGCCGGCTACAAGCACAACGTCATCCCGGACCACGCCGAGGCGCTGGTCGACATCCGCTGCCTGCCCGGCGACGAGGAGTCCGTGCTCGAACGCGTGCGCGAACTGGCGGGCGACGACGTCGAGGTCGTGATGTCCTTCCGCGACATCGGTCTCGAGCAGGACTTCGGCGGTCCGCTGGTCGACGCCGTACGCGACGTCCTCGGCCGTCACGACCCGGGCGCTCCGGTGCTGCCGTACCTGCTCTCCGGCGGCACGGACAACAAGGCGCTCTCGACGCTCGGCATCGCGGGGTACGGGTTCGTGCCGCTGCAGCTGCCGGCCGGCGTGGACTTCCCGGCGATGTTCCACGGGGTGGACGAGCGCGTGCCGCTCGACTCGCTGGCGTTCGGTCGGCGCGTCCTCGGGGACCTGCTCGCCACGTACTGATATTGTGCATGGTCGCCGTCGTGGCGGTGTTCTGACAGTCCTCCCCGAAAGGCCCGCGCGTGCACATCCTCGAGGCGATCTTCCTCGGCTTCGTCCAGGGGCTCACCGAGTTCCTGCCCGTCTCCTCGAGTGCGCACCTCCGCATCGTGGGGCTGTTCCTGCCGGACGCGAAGGACCCGGGTGCGGCGTTCACCGCGGTGACCCAGCTCGGCACCGAGACAGCGGTGCTCATCTACTTCTGGCGGGACATCACCCGGATCGTCGGGCGCTGGTTCCGGTCGCTGTCGGGCAGGACGGTGCCGCGCAACGACCCGGACGCCCGCCTCGGCTGGCTGGTGATCATCGGTACGGTCCCGATCGGCATCGCCGGCATCCTGCTGAAGGACTCGATCGAGACGACCTTCCGCTCGCTGTGGATCGTGGCGATCGTGCTCATCGTGTTCGGCATCGTCCTCGGGTTCGCCGACGTCCTCGGCCGCAAGGTCCGGCGCATCGAGCACATGACGTTCGGGGGCGGCATCCTGATCGGGCTCGCGCAGGTGCTCGCGCTCGTGCCCGGGGTCTCCCGGTCCGGCGCCACGGTGTCGATGGGCCTCGCGCTCGGCTACACCCGTCCGGCGGCCGCACGGTTCGCGTTCCTGCTCGCCGTTCCCGCGGTGTTCCTGTCCGGGTTGTACGAGGCCGCGACGAGCCTCGGTGACCACGGCGCGCCCTTCGGCCTGGCCGACACGCTCATCGCGACGGTCGTCGCGTTCGTCGTCGGCTTCGTGGTGATCGCGGCGTTCATGAACTACATCAGCAAGCGCAGCTTCCTCCCCTTCGTGGTCTACCGGATCGCACTCGGTATCGTGCTCATCGTGTTGTTGTCGCTCGGAGTGATCCAGCCGTGAGGGCCTGGCAGGTCCCGTCCGTCCCCGAAGTCCCCGGTTCCGCCCCTCGGCCGGTCGTGCACGACACGGCGAGCGGGAAACCCCTCGACCCGACCGGCGGCGAGGAGCGTGCGGCGCTCTACGTCTGCGGCATCACCCCGTACGACGCCACGCACCTCGGCCACGCCGCGACGTACCTGGCGTTCGACACGCTGGGCCGCGTCTGGCGCGACGCCGGGCTCGAGGTCGAGTACGCGCAGAACACGACCGACGTCGACGACCCGCTCCTCGAGCGCGCAACCCGTGACGGCGTCGACTGGCGCGAGCTCGCCGCCTCGCAGATCGACCTGTTCCGCCGCGACATGGAGGCGCTGCGCGTCCTCCCGCCGGACGACTACGTGGCCGTCACCGACGAGGTCGAGCGCGTCGCCGAGGCCGTCGCGTTCCTGCAGGAGACCGGTTACGCCTACGCCGTCCCGACACCCGAGTCCGAGGGCGACGACCTCTACTTCGACGTGAACCGTCCGACCGAGTCCTGGACGCTCGGCGACGAGAGCGGACTCGACCGAGAGACGATGCTCGCCCTGTCGGCCGAGCGGGGCGGCGACCCCGACCGCGCCGGCAAGCGCGACCCCCTCGACCCGCTGCTGTGGCGTGCCGCCCGCGTGGGCGAACCGAGCTGGGACACGGTCATCGGCCCGGGGCGACCCGGCTGGCACATCGAGTGCAGCGTCATCGCGGGCGACCGCCTCGGCCTGCCGATCAGCGTGCAGGGCGGCGGCAGCGACCTGGTCTTCCCGCACCACGAGATGAGCGCCGGGCACGCCGCGGCACTCGCGCACCAGCCGCTCGCGAACGCGTTCGTGCACACCGGGATGGTCGCCTACCAGGGCGAGAAGATCTCGAAGTCGCTCGGCAACCTCGTCACCGTACGGGGGCTGCTCGACGACGGCGCCGACCCGCGCGCGATCCGGCTCGCACTGCTGTCGCACAAGTACTCCGACGACTGGGAGTGGTTCGACACCGAGCTGACGAGCGCCACGACGCGGCTGGCGACGTGGGACGCGTGGGTCTCCGGGGCCGACGCAGGCCACGCCGACGATGCCGCCGAGGTGATCGCGCGGGTCCGAGCGCGCGTCGCCGACGACCTGGACACGCCGGGTGCGGTCGCCGCCGTCGACACCGCCATCGCCGGCGGGACGGCGGTCACGCCGGACCTCGTCGACCTCGTCGACGCATTGCTGGGCATCCGGCTGGGCTGAGCGGGGCGCCCCGCGCCCGACGTCACCCCTGACGGCCTGGAGGCGCGGTGCCAGCTGGCACCGCGCCTCCAGGCCCGGGTGGATCGCGCCTACTGCGGCGGGTGCGGCGGTCGGAATCCCTCACCGCCGGCGGTCCCGCCGTCCTTGCCGTCCTTGCGCTCCCGACGTCGCAGGTACTGCTCGAACTCCTGCGCGATGGCGTCGCCGGAGGCCTCGGGCGAATCCACCGTGTCGCGCGCCTGCTCGAGCTGGCCGATGTAGGACGCCATGTCCTCGTCATCGGCGGCGAGGGCGTCGATGCCCTCCTCCCACTCGGTGGCGTCGTCGAGCAGGCTGCCGCGCGGAACGGTCACGTCGGTGAGTTCCTCGATCTTGTCGAGGAGCGACAGGGTGGCCTTGGGCGACGGCGAGTTGTGCACGTAGTGCGGCACCGAGGCCCAGAGGGACAGCGTCGTGAGACCGGCCTTGTCCATCGCGTCGGCGAGGACCCCGAGGATGCCGGTCGGCCCCTCGTACGACGACTTGTCGACGTCGAAGGCGGCGCGGACGCCCGCGTTCTCGCTCGACACGAACACCGAGATCGGACGAGTGTGCGGGACGTCGGCGAGCATCGCCCCGACGAACACGACCGCGTCGATCGAGTACACGTCGGCGAGGTCGATGATCTCGGCACAGAAGGCGCGCCAGGTGCGGGAGGGCTCGGGGCCGACGAGGACGAACACGTCGCGCTCGGTGGGGGAGCCGGTCGCGCCGATCACCGGACGGCCCTCGGCGCCGGGGCCGTACAGGACGATCCGGGGCCACTGGACGCCGCGCACGCCGTTCTCGTCGGTACCGACGTTCGGCCGGTTGAACTGGTAGTCGACGTACCGCTCACCGTCGAGTTCGCGGAGCTCGTCGAGCTCGAGCGACTCGACGATGCGCCGGGCGAGACCGCTCGCCGCTTCGCCGGCGTCGTTCCAGCCCTCGAACGCGACGACGAGCAGTCGGCCGTCGCTGAAGGGGGAGTGCTCTGGCACGGACGGGACCTCCTGGTGGTGGAGCGGGGCGGGAGCGGCGGAGGCCGCGCACGGCCGGACACGATTCGCAGCAATAAGGATAGGGCCGCGGGGAGTCCGCGCGCCCGCTCGTCCGCGGTGAGCGGAACGGTGCGGGGGTGCCCCGGTAGACTCGTCGCCCGTGACCGCGCATCCCTCCGCCCTCGTCCCGCCCGCAGCCGTGCTGTGGGACATGGACGGCACGATCATCGACACCGAGCCGATCTGGCAGCAGTCCCAGGTCGAACTGACGGAGCGCTACGGCGCCGAGTGGACCCACGAGGACGGCCTGTCGCTGGTCGGCAGCGGCCTCGAACGCTCCGGTGAGCTCCTCCGCGACAAGGGTGTCGACATGGAGGTCGAGGAGATCATCCAGTGGATGACCGAGTACGTGATGGTGCGGCTCCGCGACGCCGAGCTGCCGTGGCGTCCGGGTGCGCGTGAGCTCATCGAGGGGCTGCACGCCCGGAGCATCCCGACCGCCCTCGTCACGATGTCCCGCCGCAAGATGGCCCTCGTGGCTGCCGAGGCGCTCGGCGACCGTGGCTTCCGTGTCGTCGTCGCCGGCGACGACGTCGAACGTCCGAAGCCGTACCCGGACGCCTACCTGTCCGCCGCTGCCCAGCTCGGTGTCGACCCCACCGCGTGCATCGCCATCGAGGACTCCGCCACCGGCGTGGCCTCGGCCGTCGCGTCCGGCGCCGTGACGGTCGCGGTCGAGCACATCGTCCCGCTGTCCGAGATCGCTGGCGGCGACGTCCACCTGACCACCCTCCGGGACGTCGACGTCGACCGTCTCATCGAGCTGACCGGCCCGGCCCTCGCGGCCCGCACCCAGGAGGTCGCACGATGACCGACGCACTCCCGAACCCGATCGAGGCCCTGCCGCACACCGCCGGCGGTGCCCCGCACACTCCGCCGCGCGGGCCGTTCCGCGCAGGCGACCGGGTCCAGCTGACGGGTCCCAAGGGCAAGCTCACCACGCTCTCGCTCGAGGTCGCCGGCGAGTACCACACGCACCGCGGCGTGCTCCGGCACGACGACGTCATCGGGCAGCCGGACGGGTCGGTGATCCGGGCGAGCACGGGCGACGAGTACCTCGCGCTCCGCCCGCTCCTGAACGACTACGTGATGTCGATGCCGCGGGGTGCAGCGATCGTCTACCCGAAGGACGCGGCGCAGATCGTCGCGTTCGCCGACGTCTTCCCGGGTGCCCGCGTGGTCGAGGCCGGCGTCGGCTCCGGTGCGCTCTCGCTGTTCCTGCTCCGGGCCATCGGGCCGACCGGGCAGCTGCAGTCGTTCGAGCGCCGTGCGGAGTTCGCCGCCATCGCCCGCGGCAACGTCGGCACCTTCCTCGGGGCCGTCCCGGACAACTGGTCGGTGACCGTCGGCGACCTCGTCGAGGAGCTGCCCTGGGCGACCGACGAGCAGAGCGTCGACCGGGTCGTGCTCGACATGCTCGCCCCGTGGGAGTGCGTCGACGCCGCAGCCGACGCCCTCGTGCCCGGCGGACTCATCGTCTGCTACGTCGCGACCGCCACGCAGCTGTCCCGCACGGCCGAGGCGCTCCGGGACACCGGCCGCTACACCGACCCGCAGTCGAGCGAGACCCTCGTCCGCACCTGGCACGTCGAGGGGCTCGCGGTCCGCCCCGACCACCGCATGGTCGGGCACACCGGGTTCCTCATCACGGCGCGCCGTCTCGCCGACGGGGTCGTCCTCCCCAACCTGAAGCGTCGCGCAGGCAAGGCCGAGTTCTCCGACGAGGACGTCGAGGCCTGGACGCCCGGCGCCGTGGGGGAGCGCTCCGCCAGCGACAAGAAGCTCCGCAAGGTCGCCCGGCAGGCCGCCGCCCAGGCGCGGAAGGTGGCCGCCGCCGAAGCGTCGACGCCCGACGTCGATCCCGCCGCGTCACCCGCGGACGAGCCTGCTGCAGACGCCCGGTAGGCTACGCACCGTGCCCGTCCTGCATCGAACGGAAAGAGGGTCCGTGCGCACCATCCCCGCACTCCTGGTCACCATCGGCCTCGCCGCAGCGCTCACCGGCTGCGCGTCCAGCGGGGCCGGCACCACGCCGTCGAGCTGCGCCGCCCCCGGTGCCGCGTCCGAGGCCGTGACCGCCTCCGGCGCATTCGGCAAGCAGCCGAAGGTGTCGATCCCCAGTGGCCTCACCACGAAGGGCACGCAGGTCTCCGTCCTGAAGCAGGGCGACGGGCGCCAGATCGGCAACGGCACCCCGGTCCTCATCGAGTACACCCTCGTCGACGGCGCCACCGGTGACGTCGCGCAGACCAGCGGCTACTCGGGGAAGACCGCCCCGATCACCGCGGGGGCGTCCAACTACGGCGCGCTCGGCGCCTCGCTCGAGTGCGCCCACGTCGGGGACCGCCTCGCGGTCGCCCTGCCGAAGAGCGCGCTGAGCTCGAGCAGCACCGGCAGCACCGAGACGCCGTCGAAGAAGACGGAGGACGCCGTCGTCGCCGTCATCGACGTGAAGAAGGCCTTCGACGCCCGGGCGACGGGCACGCCGCAGCTCGCCGGCGACAAGATGCCCGCCGTGGTCCTCGCACCCTCCGGTGCGCCCGGCATCACCATCCCGTCGTGGAACGCACCGTCCTCGGATGAGACGCACCTGCTCCGCAAGGGCTCCGGCGCGACCCTGACCGCGAAGGACACCGCGGTCATCAAGTACACCGCCGTGACCTGGGGGACGGAGGGTTCCGAGGCATCCGTCGCCGGCTCGAGCTGGACCGACGGTTCCGGCGGACAGACCGTCCCGCTCGCGAAGGGCCAGATCCAGGAGGGCATCCGCAAGGCCATCCTCGGCCACCGCGTCGGGGACCAGGTCCTGGCGATCGTGCACCAGCAGGGCACGGCCTACGCGTACGTGATCGACGTGCTCGGGAAGATGTCGAGCTGACCCCGTCCGACCATCCACGGACCGCGGCGCGGGTGCACTTCGGTGCACCCGCGCTGCCGTAGGATCGGCTCGTGCCAGCGACCCGTGTGCCCCGTGTGCCTGCCGAGGAACGGCTGTTCAGCCTGGTCCTCGCGCTGCTCTCGACGGAGTCCGGCCTGACGAAGTCCGAGATCCTCGCGAACGTGCAGGGCTACCGCCAGCGGTTCAGCCCGGGCGGTGACAACGCCTCGCTCGAGCGCCAGTTCGAGCGGGACAAGGACGACGTCCGCGAACTCGGCATCCCGCTCGAGACGATCGAGACCCCGGGAGCCGCGGGCAACAACCAGACGCTCCGCTACCGGATCCCGAAGGGCGAGTACGACCTGCCCGACGACGTCCGGTTCACACCGGACGAGTCAGCGCTCCTGTCGCTCGCGGCGATGGCCTGGCGCGAAGGCGCACTGTCGGCCGACTCCCGCCGGGGCCTGCTCAAGGTCCGATCGGCCGGGTCCGAGGACGACGACGGTGCGGGTGCCGGGGTGATCGGCGTCGACGCCTACGCGCCCAGGCTCCGAGCCCGTGACGTCGCCTTCGAGCCGCTGCGCTCCGCGCTCGACCGCGCCGCTGCCGTCCGGTTCGACTACATCACTCCCGGGCAGCACGAACCCCGGCGCCGCCAGGTCGCTCCGCTCGCGCTCGTGCAGCACGGCGGCCGGTGGATGCTCACCGCGCACGAGTTCGCCACGGACAGCGAGAAGAACTACCTGCTCTCGCGGATCGTCGGCCCCGTCGCGCAGTACGAGGTCGGGCAGCACCCGGCGCCGGCGGGTGCCGGGGAGCGCGCACTCGCCGAACTCGAGCGGATCTGGGCCGAGCGCACCGCGCGGATCCGGGTCGCACCGGGGTCCGACGCCGAACGACGACTCGCCCGTCGCCGTGACACCGTGACCGACGAGGCCGGGGTGCTCGTCCTCCACCACGTCGACCCGCAGATCCTGGCCGAGGAACTGGCCGCTTTCGGGCCCGAGGTGCGGGTGCTCGAGCCGGCGGACCTCCGCGACCGCGTGACCGAGCGGCTGCGTGCCCTGGTCGCCGACCACACGTCCGCGGCCGACGACCAGCAGGGAACCGCCGACGACCAGCAGGGAGTCGCCCGTGGCTGACCAGCAACCGCTGCAGGCGCAGGACAAGCTCGCGTTCCTGCTCGCCCTCGTGCCGTACCTCATCGACCGCGAACGCGTCTCGGTGGCCGAGGCGGCGCGGCACTTCGGCGTGCCCGAGGCCCGGATCCGCCGTGCCGTCGAGCTCATCGCGGTGTCCGGCGTGCCCGGCGAGACGATGCAGTACCAGCACGGCGACCTGTTCGACATCGCCTGGGACGACTTCGACCAGAACGACATGATCGTCCTGACGAACCTCGTCGCCATCGACGACTCCCCGCGGCTCTCCGCCCGCGAGGCCTCGGCGCTCATCGCCGGCCTCCAGTACCTCTCCGCGCTGCCCGAGGCCGCCGACCGTGACGCGATCCGCGCGCTCATGGCGAAGCTGTCCCGCGGTGCCGGGGGAGCGGCGGCGAACGTCGCGGTCGGGCAGGACCTGCACGACGTCGCCCTCGCCACGATCCGCCGTGCGATGGCCGACGGTCGCGGGCTCGCCTTCGAGTACGCCGGTCCGCGCACCCAGGGCGGTCCGCGTCGGGTCGACCCGCTCCGCGTCGAGTCGATCGACACCGACTGGTACCTCCGCGCGTGGGACCTCGACCGCCAGGCCCTCCGGACGTTCCGCCTCGACCGGATGTCCGGCGTGCAGGTCGACGAGCGTGCCGCCGAGAAGTCCATCGATGACGTCGTCATCCCGGACACCCTGTTCCAACAGGCCGCCGAGGACGTCATCGTCACGGTGGAGCTCGACTCGTCGTCGCTGCCGCTCGTGGCCGACTTCCTCGCCGACACCGCGGACGCCCCGGACGGCGACGGTCGGGTGCGCATCCGGCTCGCGGCCTCGAACGGGTTCGACGGTGTGGTGCGGCTCGTCGCCGGGCTGCCCGGGCGCGCCGTGGTGCTCGACCCGCCGGCCGCGCGTGCCGCGGTCCGCGACTTCGCGGCGGCGGCCCTCGCCGCCGACTGACACCGGGCGCCAGGCGGCCGCGGCGCGGCGCCCGCCGGCGGCCGCCGGCCGGCGGTCGCCGCCCGAGTCTCGCGTCCAGCGACACTCCTCGTGGTCATCGCCCCGCGAACCGTCGCTCACCGCGAGACTCGGCTCGCGAACGTCGCGCCACCGCGAGACTCGGGTCGCCCCCGAGACAGTCGCGGCAGACTGTCGGCCCCGGTCCCGTAGGATCGGTGCATGGCTTCGACGACCGCGCGCGGGCGAGCGAGGCGGACCGGGCGTCCGACGAAGGACACCGACGGCCGCATGTCGCTCGGGCAGCACCTCATCGAGCTGCGCAACCGCCTCTTCAAGGCCGTCATCGCGGTGGCGGTCTGCGCGGTCGGCGGGTGGTTCCTCACCCCGTTCGTGCTCGACTCGCTGCGCTCCCCGGTGGCCCAGCTCGCCAAGGTCGGTGGGCACACGGCAGAGCTGAACTTCCCGATGATCACGGGCGCGTTCGACCTGAAGCTGCAGATCGCGATCACGATCGGCATCGTCATCGCCAGCCCGGTGTGGCTCTACCAGATCTGGGCGTTCATCGTCCCGGCGCTGGTCCGGCGCGAGAAGCAGTACGTGTTCGGGTTCCTCGGCACGGCCATCCCGCTGTTCTTCGCGGGCTGCTACTTCGGGTGGTACATCCTGCCGCACGTGGTCGGCATCCTCGGCAGCTTCGTGTCGTCGCAGGACACCTCGATCGTCGACGCGAAGGCCTACTACGACTTCGTCATCAAGCTCATCGTGGCGGTCGGCATCGCGTTCGTGCTGCCGGTCTTCCTGGTGCTCCTCAACTTCGTCGGCGTCCTGTCGGCGTCGTCGATCATCAAGTCCTGGCGCATCGCGATCCTCTGCATCCTGGTGTTCTGCGCCATCGTGACGCCGAGCGCCGACGTCATCTCGATGTTCCTGCTCGCCGTGCCGATGATCGTGCTCTACGTCGCGGCCTGCGCGGTCACGTGGCTGCACGACCGCCGGATGGCGAAGCGCCAGGCGAAGCTCGACGAAGAGTACGGACTGTGACCGCCGAACCGAGCGCTGCGGAGCGGTTCGCCGCCGCGAAGGTCCGGAGCCGCTCCCGCAACCTCGAGCTGTTCCGCGCCGACCTGCGCTTCGACCTCGACCCGTTCCAGCTGGCCTCGTGCGACGCGCTCGACCAGGGGCGCAGTGTCCTCGTCGCCGCGCCGACCGGTGCCGGCAAGACGATCGTGGCGGAGTTCGCGATCTGGCTCGCGATGCGCCAGCCGACGGCGAAGGTCTTCTACACCACGCCGATGAAGGCGCTGAGCAACCAGAAGTACTCCGAGCTCGTCGACGTCTACGGCGAGTCCGAGGTGGGGCTCCTCACCGGCGACACGAACGTGAACCCGCGGGCCCGTGTCGTCGTGATGACGACCGAGGTGCTCCGCAACATGATCTACGCGGACTCCGACCTGCTCGACGACCTCGCGTGGGTCGTCCTCGACGAGGTGCACTACCTCGCCGACCGGTTCCGCGGCGCGGTCTGGGAAGAGGTCATCCTGCACCTCCCGACCGAGGTCCGCCTGGTCTCGCTCAGCGCCACCGTGTCGAACGCCGAGGAGTTCGGCGACTGGCTGCAGACCGTCCGCGGCGACACCGACGTCATCGTCTCCGAGGACCGTCCGGTGCCGCTCGAGCAGCACGTGCTCGTCGGGTCGAAGATGGTCGACCTGTTCGACTCCAGCGGCGCAGCGGCGACGAACCGGGTGAACCCGGAGCTCCTGCGCCTCGTCGGGGGTGCGGCGCGCAGCGAACGGAACGGCGGCGGGCACCGGGGGAGCCGGGGGCGTGGCGGCTACCACGACCGCCGTGGGCCGCGCACCGAGAAGCTCCACCGCGAGAAGATCGCCCACATGCTCGACGAGCGGATGCTGCTGCCCGCGATCTTCTTCGTGTTCAGCCGCAACGGTTGCGACCAGGGCGTCCGCAACGTGCTGCGCTCCGGGCTGTCCCTGACGACGGCGCAGGAGCGCAACGAGATCCGCGAGACGGCGGAGTACCACTGCCGGACCCTCCTCGACGAGGACCTCGCCGTCCTGGGCTACTGGGAGTGGCTCGAGGGCCTCGAGCGCGGCGTCGCCGCCCACCACGCCGGCCTGCTCCCCGCCTTCAAGGAGGTGGTCGAGGACCTCTTCCAGCGCAAGCTCCTCAAGGTCGTGTTCGCGACGGAGACCCTGGCGCTCGGTGTGAACATGCCGGCGCGCACGGTCGTCCTCGAGAAGCTCGAGAAGTTCAACGGCGAGGCACGCGTGCCGATCACGCCGGGGGAGTACACCCAGCTCACCGGTCGTGCCGGCCGTCGCGGGATCGACGTCGAGGGGCACTCGGTCATCCAGTGGTCCGACGGCCTCGACCCGCAGGCGGTGGCCTCGCTCGCCAGTCGTCGCACGTACCCGCTGAACTCCTCGTTCAAGCCGACCTACAACATGGCCGTGAACCTCATCGAGCAGTTCGGCCGGCAGCGCACGCGCGAGGTCCTCGAGACGTCGTTCGCGCAGTTCCAGGCCGACCGCTCCGTGGTGGACCTCGCCCGCAAGGTCCGGTCGCAGCAGGAGTCGCTCGACGGCTACCAGCAGGCCATGCAGTGCCACCTCGGCGACTTCACCGAGTACGCGGCCCTGCGTCGTGAACTGTCCGACCTCGAGCGGACGAACGTGCCCGGCGGGCGCGAAGCCTCGCACGGCGCCCGTGCCGAGCGACAGGCCGCGATCACCGAGGTCCGTCGGCGCATGCAGCGGCACCCCTGCCACGCCTGCCCCGACCGCGAGGCACACGCCCGCTGGTCCGAGCGCTGGTACAAGCTCAAGCGCGCCAACGACAAGCTCGTGCAGCAGATCCGCTCCCGCACGGGCGCCGTGGCGACGACGTTCGACCGTGTCACCGACGTGCTCCTGCAGCTGGGGTACCTCGTCGACACCGGCAACGGCGAGGCGACCGTCGCCGCGGGCGGCCGGCGGCTGCAGCGCATCTACGGCGAACGGGACCTGCTCGTCGCCGAGTGCCTCGAGGCCGGGGTCTGGAAGGACCTCACGCCCGCCCAGCTCGCCGCGATGGCCGCGACGATCATCTACCAGCCCCGTCGCGAGGACGCTCCGGGCACGGAGCACGCGCTGCCCCGCGGCGCGTTCCGCCCCGCACTCGACGAGACCCTGACCATCTGGTCCCGCCTCGACGACATCGAGCGTGACGCCCGGCTCGCCGGCTCCCAGCCGCCGACCCCGGCGATGGCGGTCGGCATGTTCCGGTGGGCGTCCGGCTCGGCGCTCGACGACGTCCTGCGGACGCTCGACCTGCCGGCGGGCGACTTCGTCCGCTGGTCGAAGCAGGTCATCGACCTCCTCGACCAGATCCGGAACGCCGGCGACGACGCGCTCGCCCAGACCGCCCGGCGGGCGACGGACGCGGTGCGCCGCGGCATCGTCGCGTACGCAGCGGTCTGACTGGAGGCACGGTGCAGCACTCCGAGTCCGTCGTGCGTCCGCGAGACGCCGGCTTCACCGCGATCCCGCGTGACTCCCCGGCCGTTGGTGCTCCCGCGGACGCCCGTGGCCCGTTCGACGCGCTGCCGCTCGCACAGGCGTTCCCGCTCGCGGTGATCGGCGGGGTGCTGTTCGCCCTGTCGTTCCCGTCGCCCGGCTGGTGGTTCCTGGCGTACCCCGCACTGGCGTGCATGCTCCTCGCCGCGATGGGACAGCGCGCCCGTCGCGCCGCCTGGCTCGGCTACGTCGCGGGGGCCGCGTTCTACGTCCCGGCGATCTCCTGGGCCGGCCGGTACCTGGGTCCGGTCCCGTGGTTCGCGCTCGCGCTGTTCGAGGCCGCGTTCTTCGCGCTCGGCAGCGTGGCGATCGCGCTCGCGTACCGCTGGGTCGCGCGCGTGGTGCCGTCGACCGCCGGACGCGTGTGGGGCCTCCCGGCCGTGGTCGCCGCACAGTGGACCGGACGCGAGTGGTTCTCCGGGAGCTGGCCCTACGGGGGCTTCGCCTGGGGGCGCGTCGGGCTGTCGCAGTCGCAGGGTCCGTTCACGCACCTCGCCGCGTACGTGGGCGTGCTCGGGCTGACCTTCGTCGTCGTCTACTGCACCGCGGTCGTGCTCTCCCTCGCGCTCGTGGCGCCCCGAGCGCCGGGCGTGACCCTGCGCCTGCCGATGCGTGTGGCGACCGCCGGGCTCCTCGTCGCCGCCGTGCTCGCCGTACCCGCGTGGCCGACCGCGACGAACGGCACGATCCGCATCGAGTCGGTGCAGGGCGACGGTCCGGCCGGGTACTTCGACGGTGCGGCGCCGGGCGAGGTGCTCAACGCGCAGGTCGCCGCGACCGACGTCGACGCGAAGGGCGTCGACCTGGTGGTGTGGCCCGAGGGGTCCGCCGAGTTCGACCCGCGGCAGCAGCCGGTGATCGCCTCGGCGCTCGACCAGGTCGTCGACGCAGTCGGTGCGCCGATCGTCGCGGGGGCCATCACGCAGACGTCGTCAGGCGTGCTGCACAACACCTCGTTCGTGTGGACGGCGAACGGGTGGCAGTCCTCCTACGACAAGAAGCGCCCGGTGCCGTTCGGCGAGTACGTGCCCGACCGGTGGTTCTTCTCCAAGCTCGCGCCGTCCCTCATCGGACTGCTCCAGCGGGACTACAGCCCCGGCACGAAGCCGAATGTGCTCTCGGTCGCCGGCGTGAAGGCGGGCATCGCGATCTGCTTCGACATCGTCGACGACGGGCTGACCCGGGACATGGCGCGGGGCGGCGCGCAGGTCATCCTCGCCCAGACGAACAACGCGGACTTCGACGGCACCGACGAGAACCTGCAGCAGCTCGAGATCGCCCGGATGCGCGCCATCGAGACCGGTCGCTCGCTCGTGAACATCTCGACCGTCGGTGCTTCGCAGGTCATCGACCCGAGCGGCCGGACGATCGACCGCGTCCCGGCGTACACCGCGACGTCGATGATCACCGATGTGCCGCTCGGCACCACGACGACCCCGGCCACCGTGGCGTCCGGGTGGATCGCGCTCTTGCTGTCGCTCGGCGGGCTGCTCGTCCTGCTCGCCTGCGCGCCGTGGTCCCGGCGCTCGCGCGACAGCCGTCTCCCCTGATCGCCCGCGTTCCTGAGCACCGCGGTCCCGCACTGGGAACGGACTGTGAATGCGCCTGGGTGGGATTGATGTGGCGTGGGACAGTGTTGGAGAGGGCAGACGAGCGAGAGGAGCACACACATGGCTGATCGGAGTCTCCGCGGCATGCGGCTCGGGAGTCAGAGTCTCCAGAGCGAGGAGGGCGTCGAGCTCTCCGACCGCAAGCGCGCGGTCTACCAGACGGAATCGGGGGAGACGTTCGACATCGTCTTCTCCGCAGATGCAGACGTCCCGCAGACCTGGTCGGAGCCCCGCTCCGGTCGCGAAGGTCGACTGCTCGGCGACGACGGGATCCCCGTCGAGGTCGCCGAAGAGGACGTGAAGGCCCCCAGGACGCACTGGGACATGCTGCTCGAGCGCCGCTCGCGCGAAGAGCTCGAGGAACTGCTGCAGGAGCGCCTCCAGTTCCTCCGTGCACGCCGCGGCGCCTGACGCGCCGTGCTCGACCGCTTGCGCCTGAACCCCCGAGCCTGAATCCCTGCGACTGACAGCACGACGCTCGACAGTACGACGCTCGACAGTACGACGCCCGCCCCGGTGATCCGAGGCGGGCGTCGTCGTGTCGGGGCCGTGCTGACTAGCGGCGTCCGGAGCCGTCGCTGGTGCGGTGGCCGGAGGCATCGCCCGGCTGCTGCGGATCGGTGCTGCTACTGCTGGCCGACTGCCCGTTCGTCGCGCCGAGCTGCTGCTCGGCCTCGTCGTCGGCTGCCGCGAGGTGCTCGTCGACGCTGCGGTTCGACTCCGCCAGACGCTGGTCGAGCTCCGACTCGGGGACGATGTCCGCCGCGGTCGCGTCCGGTCGCGGTGCCGAAGCAGCCGCACCGTCCGCCGACGCCGTGTTCGCGAGGCTCTCGTTCGCGAGCTTCGAGATCCGCGAGAGGAAGTCGCCGCCCGCGCCACCGCCCGCGACCGGACCGCTGCCCGTGCGACCGCCGACGAAGCCCCGGGCGATGCCGGACAGCGCCTCGGTGAACTCGCTCGGGATCATCCAGAGCTTGTTCGCGCTGCCCTCGGCGATCTTCGGCAGGGTCTGCAGGTACTGGTAGGAGAGCAGCTTGTCGTCCGGGTCACCCGTGTGGATGGCGTCGAAAACGGTCGCGATCGCCTGCGCTTCACCCTCGGCCCGGAGGACCTGGGCCTTCGCGTCACCTTCGGCAGCGAGGATGGCGGCCTGTCGCTGGCCCTCGGCCTCGAGGATCTGCGACTGCTTGGTGCCCTCGGCCTGCAGGATCGCGGCACGACGGCTGCGCTCGGCACGGAGCTGCTGCTCCATCGCGTCCTGGATGGACACGGGCGGTTCGATGGCCTTCAGCTCGACTCGGCCGACGCGGATGCCCCACTTGCCGGTCGCCTCGTCGAGCACGACGCGGAGCTGCCCGTTGATGTTGTCGCGGCTGGTCAGGGCCTCTTCGAGGTTGAGGCCACCGACCACGTTGCGGAGCGTCGTGGTCGTCAGCTGCTCGACCGCGCCGAGGTAGTTCGCGATCTCGTAGGTCGCGGCGCGGGCGTCGGTGACCTGGAAGTAGACGACCGTGTCGATGGAGACGACCAGGTTGTCCTCGGTGATGACCGGCTGCGGCGGGAACGAGACGACCTGCTCGCGCATGTCGAGCAGGGGTCGGAGACGGTCGATGAACGGGACCAGAAGGTTCAACCCGGGGTTGAGGGTCTTGTGGTACTTCCCGAGTCGTTCGACGATGCCCGCGGTTGCCTGCGGCACGATGCGGATCGCACGCGACAGGACGACGATCACGAAGATGACGACGACCAGGATGAGGACGAGCAGAGCGATCGTCCCGGCTGAGATGGTCACGAGGTGGCCCTTTCTCCGAGGCGGACGACAGCCGTCGACCCCTCGATGGACTCGACGACCACGGGGGTCCCGAGCGGCGGTGTTCGGTCAGTGGAGTCGGACGAGATGCGGGCGCTCCACGTCTCGCCGTTCGCCAGGCGGACCTGGCCGGGGGCGGACGACGTGAAGCCGACGGCGACGGTGCCGCGGAGCCCGATGAGTCCCTCGACGTTGGTGCGGTGCGGGTCGGCGTTCCGGCCGAGCGCCGCGATGAGGCGCGGCCGGACGAGCGACAGCAGCAGGAGCGCGACGGCGGCGGCGATCAGCGCGGACAGCCACCAGGGCGCCCCGAGGAGTGCTGCGATCAACCCTCCGGCGGCACCGGCCGCGAGCATGATGAAGATGAAGTCGAGAGTGAAGATCTCGACGACACCCAGCAAGAGCACCAGTCCGATCCAGATGCCGGTCTGGATCCAATCGATCCCGTTCACGCGATCTCCCTCCCTCGGTCGCGTGCGGCTGTGCGCTGCATCGCGACGGCCGGTCCAACTCCGTTCAACATATCAGCACCGGGCGGCCCACGCCCAGGCGGTTGGTAGGCTCGACGGCGGCCGAACCGCCGGAACAGACCTGGAGAACACGACTGTGAGCAACCCCCTCGCCCCCGGATCCCTCACCGACAAGCGCGCCCTCGTCACGGGGTCGTCCCGCGGCATCGGTGCCGACACCGTCGGCTACCTGGCCGAGGCCGGCGCCAAGGTCGTCGTCAACTACCGCAACAAGGCCAAGCGCGCCGAGCAGATCGCCGAGAAGATCGTCGCCGCAGGCGGTTCCGCGCTGGCCGTCGGCGCGGACCTCACCGACCACGATTCCGTGCAGGCGATGGTCGACACCGTCGTCGCGGAGTGGGGCGGCATCGACCTGCTCGTCCTGAACGCCTCGGGCGGCATGGAGTCCGGTCTCGGCGAGGACTACGCCCTCCGTCTCAACCGCGACGCCCAGGTCGACATGCTGCAGACCGCCGTGCCGCACATGCCCGCCGGCTCGCGCGTCGTCTTCGTCACGAGCCACCAGGCCCACTTCGTCGAGACCGCCGAGACGATGGACGAGTACATCCCGGTCGCGAAGAGCAAGCGTGCCGGCGAGCTGGCACTGCGCGAGCTCGTCCCGCAGCTCGAGGCCGCGGGCATCGAGTTCGTCGTCGTCTCCGGCGACATGATCGAGGGCACGATCACCGCGACGCTCCTCAACCGCCTCAACCCGGGCGCCATCGAGGGCCGGCGCGAGGCCGTCGGCAAGCTCTACAGTGTGTCGGAGTTCGCCGCCGAGATCGCCGCCGCCGCCATCGAGCCCATCCCCGCCGACCACACCAAGCTCGTGGGCGACGTCACCGAGTTCCTCGGCAAGCGGTCCTGACGGGCACGCGCGGGTCCTGACGGGCGCGCGCTCGCGCGGTAGCGTCGGTCGGGTGACTGCGAAGCCCGGCCTCCGACTGACCTCCCGCATCCTGCTCCTCGACCCCGAGGGGCGTGTGTTCCTGATGGACACGAAGTCGCCCTCGTCCGACGGCGCGCACCGGTGGATCACGCCCGGTGGTGGCGTCGACCCGGGGGAGACCCACCGCGATGCCGCCGTCCGTGAGCTCCGCGAGGAGACCGGCCTCGTCATCGACGAGCCGGGTGAGCCGGTGTGGTCGTGGGACTTCGACGTCGAGTGGGACCTCGCCGACCACGACCGCGGGCACGCCGAGTTCTACGTCGTCCGGACGCCGGGTTTCGTCCTGTCCGATGCCGAGTGGACGGACGACGAGCAGGTCGACATCCTGCAGTCGCGCTGGTGGACCGCCGACGAGCTGGACGCCACCGACGAGGAGTTCGAGCCGGCCGAGCTCCCGGAGCTCGTCCGTCGCCACGCGCCGTCCTGAACCGGGCGGTTCCAGTGCGGAACCGTCCTGTAGAACGTCACACGTCACCGCTAGCCTGGCGTCATGGAACCCAGTGCCGAGCACGCCGCCGACCTCCACGACCGCATCCGGGTCCGTGGCGCGCGCGAGAACAACCTGCAGGGCGTCGACGTCGACCTGCCGAAACGCCGCCTGACGGTGTTCACGGGGGTGTCCGGCTCCGGCAAGAGCTCACTGGTGTTCGCGACCGTCGCTGCCGAGTCGCAGCGGATGATCAACGAGACGTACAGCGCGTTCGTGCAGGGGTTCATGCCGTCCCTGGCCCGCCCGGACGTCGACCTCCTCGACGGCCTCACCACCGCGATCGTCGTCGACCAGGAGCGCATCGGCGGCGACCCACGTTCGACGGTCGGCACGGTGACCGACGCGAACGCCATGCTCCGCGTGCTCTTCAGCCGCCTGGGGACACCGCACATCGGCGGCCCGAACGCGTTCTCGTTCAACCTCGCCACGGTGACCGCCGGGGGAGCGATCACGGTGCAGAAGGGGAAGGACGCCAAGGCCGAGAAGGTCTCGTTCTCGCGGCTCGGCGGCATGTGTGCCGACTGCGAGGGGCGCGGCTCCGTGACCGACATCGACCTCACCCAGCTGTTCGACGACTCGAAGGCCCTCGCCGACGGGGCGATCACCATCCCGGGGTACGGCACCGACGGGTGGATGGTCCGGATGTACGCCGAGTCCGGCTACGTCGAGCCGGACAAGCCGATCCGCGACTTCACCGAGACCGAGCGTCAGGACTTCCTGTACCGCGAACCCACGAAGCGCAAGATCGCCGGCATCAACATGACCTACGAGGGACTGATCCCACGCGTCCGTCGGTCGTTCCTCCAGAAGGACAGAGAGGCGATGCAGCCGCACATCCGGGCCTTCGTCGACCGCGCGGTCACCTTCACCAGGTGTCCGTCGTGCGACGGCACGCGGCTGAACGACGTCGCCCGGTCCTCGACGATCGCCGGCAAGAGCATCGCCGACGTGTGCGCGATGCAGATCACCGACCTCGCGGGCTGGCTGCACGGACTCGACGAACCGACGGTCGGACCGCTGCTCGACGGGCTGCGGGACGCGGTGGACTCGTTCGTCGAGATCGGCCTCGGCTACCTGTCGCTCGACCGTCCGACCGGCACGCTGTCCGGCGGCGAGGGGCAGCGCGTGAAGATGGTGAAGCACCTCGGTTCGTCGCTGAGCGACGTGACGTACGTCTTCGACGAGCCGAGCACCGGCCTGCACCCGCACGACATCGAGCGGATGAACGAGCTGCTGCTCCGGCTCCGCGACAAGGGCAACACCGTCCTCGTCGTCGAGCACAAGCCCGAGGTGATCGCGATCGCCGACCACGTCGTCGACCTCGGGCCGGGTGCGGGGACCCACGGCGGGACGCTCTGCTACCAGGGGCCCGTCGACGGACTGCGGGGGAGCGGGACGGTCACCGGCAAGCACCTGGACGACCGGGCGTCGGTCAAGTCCGGGGTGCGCGATCGGACCGGCGTGATCGAGATCCGCGGTGCCGATGCACACAACCTCCAGGACGTCGACGTCGACGTGCCGACCGGGGTCCTGACGGTGGTCACCGGCGTCGCCGGGTCCGGCAAGAGCACGCTCATCCACGGATCGCTGTCTCCGCGTGACGACGTCGTCGCCATCGACCAGCGGGCCATCCGGGGTTCGCGGCGCAGCAACCCCGCGACGTACACCGGCCTGCTCGAACCGATTCGGAAGGCCTTCGCGAAGGCGAACGGGGTCAAGCCGGCGCTCTTCAGCGCGAACTCCGAGGGTGCCTGCCCGGTGTGCAACGGGGCCGGTGTGATCTACACCGACCTCGGGATGATGGCCGGGATCGCCACCCCGTGCGCCGAGTGCGGCGGCAAGCGGTTCGACCAGTCCGTGCTCGAGTACCGCCTGGGTGGCAAGGACATCAGCGAGGTGCTCGCGATGCCCGTCGCCGAGGCGGAGCAGTTCTTCGCCGCGGGCGAGTCGAAGCTCCCGGCGGCACACGCGATCCTCTCGAGGCTGGTGGACGTCGGGCTCGGCTACCTGACGATCGGGCAGCCGCTCACGACGCTGTCCGGCGGCGAGCGGCAGCGACTCAAGCTGGCGACGCACCTCGGGGACCGCGGCGGCGTCGTCGTGCTCGACGAGCCGACCACCGGTCTGCACCTCGCCGACGTCGATCAGCTGCTCGGGCTGCTCGACCGGCTCGTGGACTCCGGCAAGACCGTCGTCGTCATCGAGCACCACCAGGCCGTCATGGCGCACGCGGACTGGATCATCGACCTCGGCCCGGGCGCCGGGCACGACGGCGGGCGCGTCGTGTTCGAAGGCACCCCCGCGGAACTCGTCGCGGGCCGGTCGACGGTGACAGGGGAGCACCTCGCGGACTACGTCGGCGCGTGAGCCGGCGGGGCTGGAGTGGGAGCCTGAGCCACCGAACGCGGAGGGCGCCGATCCTGAACGCGAGCCGTGAACTCGGTCTAGCGTGTCGAGAGACGCTCATGCACGGCTACCCGGCCGGCGGCTGCCCGGCCGCTCGTCGAGCGTCCGGATCGAAGGAGCAGCCCTCATGTCCAACCAGAACGGTGGACCGAACTACCCCGCAGCCAACACCCCCGGTAGTGCCCCGGCGAGCTCGAGCAACGGACTCGCCATCGCGAGCCTCGTGCTCGGTATCGTCGGCGTCGTCGGCGGTTTCCTGTTCGCACTCGTCGGCGTCGTCGCCGGCATCGTCGGCCTCGTGCTGGGCATCCTGGCGCGGCGTCGTGGGCTCAACCGTGGCATCGTCCTCGCCGGGATCATCCTGTCGGCCGTCGCGATCGTGATCGGCATCATCGGGTACATCCTCACGGCGGTCGTCCTCAGCCAGTCCTGACCGGCCGAGCACGGAGCTCGACGTTCGTCCGCATCCCCTCGTCGGGTCGTGACCCGACGACGCGTGCAGCGTCCGATCTCGGGAACCGGAGGCGCGTGGCGGCACCGCCACGCGCCTCCAGTCCGTCGTGGCGCAGCGTCAGCTCGCCGTCAGCGCGTCCTGCGGACTGCCGGACACCCGCTCAGGGCACCCCGCGTAGCGTCCCGCGCATGAGCTACAGCCAGCCTGACCCCGCCGAAGAGACCACCCAGGCCGCCGAGCCGGAGCAGCCCGACACCGATCGCGAGGTGCTCGAGGAACGCGACGACGAGCAGGCCGCCCTCGAGATCGACGCAGACGACGTGCCGACCGACGGCGAGGACCCCGCAGCCGACAGCGACTCCTGACCCTCAGTCCGCGGCGACGGCTGCGGTGAGCAGTTCGTCGACCAGCGCAACGTACGGCAGCCCGACCGCGGCGAACATCCGTGGGACCTGCGACTGCTCCGTGAAGCCGGGGCAGGTGTTCACCTCGTTGAGGAGGATGCCGTCCGTCGTGACGAAGAAGTCGAAGCGGGCGACGCCGGCGCACCCGAGCCGATCGTAGAGGGTGTGTGCGGCCGCCTCGAGGGCTGCGTGACCGGCTTCGTCGAGACGGGCCGGCACGGTGAAGTCGGCGGTGCCGTCGTACTTCTGCGAACGGTCGAAGACGTCGCCGTCCGCCACGCGGATCTCGAGCGTCGCGCCGGATCGCAGCGCTCCGGAGCGGTCGCGGAAGACGGCGATGTCGACCTCGCGGCCCGTCACGAACTGCTCGACCAGGACGGCGTCGCCGGTGGAGCGTGCCAGTTCGAGGGCCGGTCCGTACTGTTCGACCGACCGCACGACGGAGACGCCGTTGCTCGAGCCGCCGGTGGTGGGCTTCACCACGAACGGTGGTGCGAACGGCAGAGAGGCCGTGTCGGCGTCGGGCGCCACGAGGACTGACGGTGCGGTCCGGATGCCGACCGCCTCGGCGAGCGTCTTCGTGACCCACTTGTCGATCCCGAGTGCGCCGGCGCGGACGGGGGAGCCGGCGACGGGGACGCCGATCATGGCGAGCAGTCCGGCGGCGGCGCCGTCCTCGCCGTTGACACCGTGCAGTGCCGGGAACGCGACGTCACAGGTGCTGAGCACGGCGACGGCATCCGCAGCGCTGAGCGGCGGTCCGCCGGTGTGGCCCCACGCTCCGGATCGGCCGATGGTCACGGGGACGGCCTCGAGTCCGAGTGCTCGCACCGCGCGGG
Source organism: Curtobacterium sp. UNCCL20 (assembly GCF_900101675.1). GTDB lineage: Bacteria > Actinomycetota > Actinomycetes > Actinomycetales > Microbacteriaceae > Curtobacterium. The sequence goes on from NZ_FNKG01000003.1 coordinate 454,866, forward strand.
TGACCGCCGCCGCCGAGGCGAGCGAGACGTCGTGCTCGTCGTTGACCCCACCGCCGAGGACGGCGACGCGCCGGACGGCCGGGAGCTGGTCATCGGTGTGCATCGCAGGCTTCCTGGTCGTCGATCGACGTGGTGGAGCGGTGGACCCGGGCCACGCGTGTGCCGATCCGGGTGACGATCTCGTGCTCGATGGTGTCCGCCCAGCCGGCCCAGTCCGTGACGGTGGGCTCGCCGTCGTGGCCGCGCCCGAACAGCGTCACGGTCTCACCGAGCCCGAGTCGTTCGTCGCCGGTGTCCACGACGACCATGTCCATCGAGAACCGGCCGACCAGGGGACGGCGGCGCCCGCGGACCTGCACCTCGGCGCGTTCGGACGCCGACCGGGGGAGTCCGTCGCCGTAGCCGAGGGGGAGCAGCGCCAGGTTCGTCCGGCGGTCCGCGACGTGGTCCAGTCCGTACCCGATGCCCGTGCCGGCCGCGATCTCCCGCGTCGCGATCACCGGCGCGGTCAGCGACAGGGTCGGCTCGAGGTCCGTCGAGGTGCCCGAGGGGTCGATCCCGAACAGACCGGCGCCGATGCGGTGCACGTCGTGCGTGCCCCCGACGCCGGTGATCGTCGCCGCGGTCGCCGCCAGGTGGGTCACGAAGCCGGCGAGTCCGCGACGCCGTGCGGTACGGACCGCGTTGTCGAACAGCAGCCGCTCGCGGTCGTTCTGCGGGTCGGCGGGACGGTCGGCGCACGACATGTGGCCCATCACCCCGACCACCCGGATGCTCCCGTGCTGTTGGAGCTCGAACGCCGCTGTGCAGAGCGCCGCCCAGGTCTCCGGTGGCGCACCGTCCCGTGCCATGCCGACGTCCGCGTGCAGGTGCACCCTGGCTCGTCGGCCGGTCCCGACGGCAGCTCGGCTCACCGCGCTGAGGAGCTCCACACCGGACACCGCGATGTCGACGTCGGCGAGCACCGCGCCGGCGAAGTCTGCGTCGATCGGGTTCAGCCAGCTGAGGACCGGCACCGCGGCGCCGGCGGCGCGGACCGCCAGCGCTTCGTCGATCGTCGTCACACCGATGGACGAGGCGCCCGCGTCGATGACGGACCGGGCGATCGCGCCGTGTCCGAAGCCGTCCGCCTTGAGCACGGCCATCAGTCGTCCGTGGGTGCGAGCTGCGAAGGCGGCCGTGTTCGCACGGATCGCGTCGTCGTGGACGACGAGCTGGGGGACCGACGCGGTGGCGCGGGTGGCCGCATCGGCGGGACTCGTGTGCATGGTGTCGATCGTCCGGTACGGCGGCTCCCGCGACATCACCCCGGCGGATGACGCGGCTCGCCGCGAGGACGAAGTGGGTCGCGTCGGACGGATGACGTGCGATCAGCGCGTGGTGGTGGTCGGACTGGAGGCGCGGATCACCCGAGCCGATCGGCCACCGTGATCCGTGCCTCCAGTCCGACGGTGTGGAAGGATCGCAGTCTTGTGACTGAGGACACGATCGTGACGCACGACCGGCCGGTCCTCGGCGTGGACGACGTCGTCCGCGTTCCGCTGGATGTTTCCTGGGAGCCAGTCCGGTACGAGGACCTCAGTGTTGCAGCGGTGCCGTCGGCGAAGCGGTGGAGCAGGCGGAGCTGCGGGACGCGCAGAAACGGATCCGGCTGCTCGAGCAGGAGAACGAGATCCTCCGCCGGGCGGCCGCGTACTTCGCACAGTCGCAACTCCCAAGATGATCTACCCGCTGGTCCTCGAACTCGCCGACGACGGTGTTCCTGTCGCGGTGGCCTGTCGGGTGTTGGGTTGTTCGAAGCAGTTCTTCTATCGGTGGCGTGCTGATCCGGTGACCGAGCGCGACTGGGCGGACGCGCACCTGACCAACGGAGCGATCGATGCGCATCGGGGCGATCCGACGTTCGGGTACCGGTTCATCGCGGATGGCCTTCGTGCTGCCGGCCGCTGGGTGTCGGAGCGGCGGGTGTGGCGGTTGTGCTCGCAGCAGCGGCTGTGGTCGCTGCATGCGAAGAAGCGTGGCCTGAACCGGAAGGCCGGGCCGCCGGTGCACGACGACCGGGTCCGGCGTGCGTTCACGGCGCCGGACCTCGACAAGCTCTGGCTGACCGACATCACTGAGCACCCGACCGGTGCGGGCACGCTCTCCCTCTGCGCGGTCAAGGACGCCTGCTCGCGCCGAATCGTGGGTTACTCACTCGGCGATCGCGTGCGGTCCCCGCTCACCGTCGCGGCCCTGCGGATGGCGGTGCACCGCCGGAACCCGACCGGGACGGTCGTCCACTCGGATCGCGGGGCGGGTCGGCGCGTGCGCGGACCATGCGGCGATGGAATCGTTCTTCGCGCTCCTGCGGAAGAACGTCCGGAACCGGAGACGCTGGGCGACCCGGGAAGAGCTCGGGCTGGCGACCATCACCTGGATCGAGGCGACCTCCCACCGGAGACGCCGGCAACGAGGTCTGGGGAAGTTGACCCCGATCGAGTACGAGACGATCATCAACCCACGGGTCGCACTCGCGGCCTCAACGAACGAGTCAACGCAACCTGCAGCAGTCCCCAGATTCATCGGCCCGCATCACCGGTCATGACGGCGACGAGTCTGGCGAAGTCGTCCCTAGTCAGATCCTTGGGTCGATGTGCATCTTCGGCCCGGGCCCGGATCTGTCCGGTCGCACGCCAGCAAGCACCCCGGCAGCGCCATCGAGACCAACGGTTCCAGCAACCAGGCCGCGGGGGTCCACCGCCCCCGACGCATACTGCTCAATCGTCCCAGCCAGACCCGGCGATGCGCTCAGCACACCAACCGCGGTGACGTCTCGCAGAGCGACGTCTCGGGTATCGAGCAAGCTGGGGGAGCCGGCGAGGCCGACGAACACCACACGGCCACCGGGCTCGACGAGTTCGACTGCGCGCGCCGGCAGCGACGGCGCGTTCGATGCGTCCACGACGGCGTCGAACGGCAAGACGGGGAGTTCTTCAGAACTCCACACGCCGTCAAATCCCAGCGTCCGAGCGAACTCTAGCGACCGCTCGGACCGTCCCATCAGGTGCACCTCGGCCCCTTGCGCCTTCGCGAACTTGGCGACGAGGAGGCCGATGGTGCCGGGGCCGAGGACGAGGATCCGGTCGCCCGGGTGGACGTTCGCACCCCACACTGACCGGAGCGCGTTTCCGCCGGGCTCCACGAGTGCGCCGAGCGTGTCGTCAACCTCGTCAGGAAGTGCGTGCAACGCCGTTGCCGGCATGGCGAGCTGCTCCGCGAGGGCGCCCGGGAACCCCCCTCGCACTCCCACTTCGAACCGGAACTCGCAGACGTGTTGATGGCCGCGAAGGCACCGGCGGCACGTTCCACACCCGAGCATGGTGTCGCCCGTAACTCGGCGGCCCAGCCAGGCGCTGTCAACACCTTCCCCGATTGCGCTGACGACACCCATCCACTCGTGGCCGAGTCGCATCGGGAACGCGGCGTGTCCTTCGTGAAGGTATTGCATCTCCCCGGTGAAGAACTCAACGTCAGTGCCGCAGACACCTGCTCTGTGGACGTCGATGACGACCTGGCCGGGACCCGCGGTCGGGGATGCAACGTCTCGCACGCCACCCTCACCGGGCGCGGTAACGACAAAGGCGCGCATCAGCGGGGCGCCAGGACGTGCTGTCGCTGTGAGCCAAGTCCGTCGATTCCGAGTTCCATGACGTCCCCGGGTTGAAGCCAGATCTGCGGGTCGAGTCCCATGCCGACTCCGGGTGGGGTGCCGGTGTTGATGAGGTCGCCGGGCTCGAGGACCATGAACTGGCTGAGGTGATGGACGATGAAGTACGGGTCGAAGATCATCGTGGACGTCGAACCTGTCTGGCGTCGCGTCCCGGATACATCGAGCCACATGCCGAGGTTGTTCACGTCGGGGATCTCGTCCGGCGTGACCAACCACGGGCCCGCAGGATTGAACGTCTCCGCCGATTTACCCTTGGACCACTGACCGTTCCGCTCCATCTGGAACGCCCGTTCGCTGACGTCGTTGACAACGCAGTACCCGGCGATGACACCAGCGGCATCCTCGACCGAGTCGAGGTAGCTCGTGCGCTTGCCGATCACGATGCCAAGTTCAACTTCCCAGTCCGGCTTCGTCGACCCGCGGGGGATCCGGACGTCGTCGTCCGGTCCGATCAGGGTGTTGGGGGACTTCGTGAAGAGGATCGGCTCTGACGGGATCGCCTGCCCGGTTTCGGCGGCGTGGTCGCTGTAGTTGAGCCCGATGCAGAGAATCTGGTGTGGTCGGGCGATGGGGGCACCGATGCGCTTCCCGAAGAACAGCTGCGTCTCGCCGCGCTGTGCGCGCTCGTCGACAAGCGCCGCGACTTCCTTTATGCGGTCGCTGCCAAAGAAAGCTTCGTCGAAGTCATCGATGACGTCCGACAAGTCAACGTAGGAATCCTCGTCGACACGGGCGGCGGGCTTCTCGGCGCCGACGGCGCCGATACGCATGAGGTACATGTTGGTCCTTTTCGATCGGGGGGTGGTGCGGGTTCAGGAGCTGGACGACCACGACGCCGACCACGGCGCGGTCGGGATGCCCTTCGCATGAACGTCGGCGAGGAACAGTCGTCCGGCATCGGGGTACTCGTCGAGATCGGCGGCGCTGAGGTCCCGGGACGCCGTTGTGATGAGGAGCTGATGGCTGGCCTTACCGACGAACGCGACGCTCGACACGTGGGGCGCGGGCACCGCGACGGTGTCGATGAGTACGCCGTGGGGGGAGAAGCGGCGGACCTCTCCTGCGCCCCAGATTGCGACCCAGATGCAGCCGTCGGTGTCGACACAGATACCGTCGGGGAACCCATCGCTGATCCGGAGGTGTTCATGGCGCGCACCGATTCGTCCGGATTCTGCATCGTAGGGTCGGGCCCAGATGACTCCGGGGATGGTGTCCGTGTTGTAGAGCACCTTGCCATCGGGCGCCCAGGCGATCCCGTTCGAAAGGGATAGGTCGTCGTCGATCACTGTGGGAGTCCCATCGTCTTCGATGCGGACCAGCGCCTCGCCGCCGGCACTGTCCCCGAGCGCAAGCGTCCCGATCAAGAACCGGCCCATTGGGTCGACGGCGCCATCGTTGCTGCGTCGCGCCGAATCCGCGGGCACGATGCGCGGCCCGGCCGTTCGGCGCCCGTCTGTGTGGACGACCACGAGCTGCTCTTGCGATGCGACAAGAAGTACGCCGGAGTCGGCGAGCACAGCTGCGCCGACCATTCCGTCGAACTGATGTCGTGCGGTCTCGATGACCTGACCGTCCTCGATCACGCCGAGGAACACCTGCCCGCGAACGATGTCGACCCAGAGCACGCCGTCCTCACCGGTCTTGACAGGTCCTTCGCCGAGCACGAACCGGTCCGCGGAAGCGACCCGCGCGTGAAAGCGCGTCATGCTCGCTTCGCCTGGCCCTCGACGATGTGGCGTAACGCGGGGAGGTCGTTCACAAGATCCTCGATTCTCGTTCGGTGCGCAATGCCGCTGATGCTGACGCCCCCGTCGGGCACCGTCGACGACGTTCGGAAGTAGGGGAGCGCGACACAGTTGACGCCCATCTCGTTCTCTTGGTCATCGAGCGCGTAACCGCGTTCACGGATGAGTTGGAACTCTGCGTGCATCGCTTCGACAGCGGTGATGGACCGGTCCGTCGGTCGTTCGAGGGGTCGGTCACCGATCCATTCGTGGATGTCGTCCTCGCTCCGGAGCGCGTAGGCCAGGAGGAGTTTTCCGACGCCAGTGGTGTGGGCTGGGTTGCGGCCTCCGATGGTGGATGTCAGCCGCATCGAGCCGCGTGTCGGATCCACTTTGGCGCGGTAGACGATTGATCGACCGTCGAGCACTGCGTAGTGAGTCGTCTCACCGGTTCGTTCCGCGAGCCGCTCGAGGATCGGTTGAATCCTCAGGTGGTCTGGTCGTGCGGCGTGGTGGGTGAAGGCCATCCGAAGGAACTCGTCTCCAAGGACGTAGTGGCCTCGTGCGTCTTGCTGTGCCAGGCCCGCGCGACAGAGCGATGCGAGCGCGCGGTGGACCGTCGGCTTCGAGCCCTCGATGTTCTGGGCAATGTCGTCGAGAGTCGTGCCTTCGTGGTGTCGAGCGAGTTCGACCAGGACCGCCAGTACGCGATCGGAGCCGACGAGTCGTCCGTCGTTGTGTGGGCTTGGCTGCATCGTGGCCGTCATCGAGTGTCTTTCAGAAGTTCGGTGGCGATGGCGTCCTTGTCGACGTCGCTGCTCAGTGTGGCCTAGGCTACCCACAAGTTTCAATCTGTGGACACAAATTCCGAAAGTTGGAAAACAATGGTGTTGGACCTCCGGAGTTCTGAGTGGTACGCGGGAGACGACCGCAACGCGTACATCCATCGCGCGTGGATGCGCCGTGGCGCCCCAGATGACGCGTTCGAGGGACGGCCCCAGATCGCGATCGCGAACTCAGCGTCCGACCTGACACCGTGCAACGCGCACCTCGACGAGGTCGCGCAGTCCGTGAAGAACGGCGTGTACGAGGCCGGCGGTGTTCCGCTGAACATGCCCGTGGTCTCGCTCGGGGAGACGAACGTCCGGCCGACAGCCATGCTCTGGCGCAACATGGCCGCCATGGCGACGGAGGAGATGCTGCGCGCCAATCCGATCGACGGGGTGGTCCTCCTCGGCGGCTGCGACAAGACGATCCCGTCGCTGCTCATGGCCGCATCGTCCGTCGACATCCCCGCCGTTGTCGTGCCGGGGGGACCGATGAGCACCGGGCACTTCCGCGGTGAACCCCTCGGGTGCGGCACCGACGTATGGCGGCTCAGCGAAGAGGTCCGCGCGGGAACGCTCAGCCAGGAGTCATTCCTGGAGTCGGAGCAAGCGACGATCCGAACGCGCGGACACTGCAACACCATGGGGACGGCGTCGACCATGGCGCTCGTCGCCGAGGCGCTCGGCACGACCATCCCCGGTTTGGCTGGCACTCCCGCGGTGGACAGTCGGCTGCTCAAGGCCGCGCACGAGACTGGTCGGGTCGCTGTGCAGCTCGTCGCCGAAGGGCGCACGCCGTCGTCTTTCCTCACCAGAGCGAACTTCCACAACGCGATCGTCGCACTTTCTGCGATCGGAGGATCGACGAACGCCGTTCCGCATCTGCTTGCAATCGCGGGACGGCTGGGCGCGGAGCTATCCATCGACGATTTCGACCGGATCGGCTCTGAGGTGCCGCTCCTGGTCAATCTGCGACCCGCCGGCAGATATCTCATGGACGACTTCCAACGCGCGGGCGGCTTCCTCGCGGTCCTGCGGGAGGTCCGCGACCTGCTCGACCCGACGGCGCTCACCATCACCGGTCGCCCACTCGTCGAGTACCTCGATGACGCACCAGTATGGGACGCGGACGTCATCACCCCGCGGGACCGTCCGGTTCAGCCGGCCGCCGGGATCACCGTGCTCCGCGGCAGTCTCGCGCCAGGGGGCGCGATCATCAAGCCCGCCGCTGCATCACCGCACCTGCTCAAACACCGTGGACGGGCGGTGGTGTTCGACTCAATCGAGGACTTCCACGCCCGCATCGACGACCCCGAGTTGGACATCGACGCGGACAGCGTGATGGTCCTTCGAGGCTGCGGTCCGAAGGGGTATCCCGGCATGCCCGAGGTGTCGAACATGCCCCTGCCCAAGAAGCTCCTCGAGCAAGGGGTACGCGACATGGTCAGGATCTGTGACGGTCGCATGAGCGGAACGGCGTACGGGACCGTGATTCTGCACGTCACTCCCGAAGCCGCCGCTGGCGGGCCACTCGCCGTCGTGCAGACCGGCGACTGGATCGCGCTGGATGTTCGGGGGCGCCGCATCGACATCGACGTTCCCGCCGACGAACTCGCCGCGCGTCGCCCGAACCAGGCGACGCTGGCTGGATTCGCCGCACCGCGTCGCGGCTGGGAACGTCTGTACGTCGATCACGTCATGCAAGCCGACACGGGTGCCGATCTCGACTTCCTGGTCGGTTCGAGCGGATCGAAGATGAGCCGTGAGTCCCACTGACACGCTACGGCCCGTCCCGGACACGCTTCGCGCCGCCCTCGAAACGGTGTGCAAGTCCGTCGGAACTCGTGCGTCCGACCGATTGGCCGCAGCGCACGACGCCTCGCATTACCTCTTGACCCCCTCCGTCGTCGTCACGCCGTCCGACGTCGAGGAGCTCGCCGCAGTGCTCGAGGTCGCGCGGACAGACGGCACGCCGGTCACGTTCCGCTCCGGTGGGACCAGCCTCAGCGGTCAAGCCGGGACCGCCGGAGTACTCATCGATACTCGACGCAACTTCCGCTCGATCGAAGTCCTCGACGAAGGCGCGCGTGTGCGCACCGGCCCAGGCGCGACAGTCCGAGCAGTGAACACGCGGCTCGCTCGCTACGGCCGGAAGCTCGGACCCGATCCAGCAAGTGAGATCGCCTGCACGATCGGCGGCGTCATCGCGAACAACTCCAGCGGTATGGCTTGTGGTGTCGAGGCGAACACATACCGCACACTCGACTCCAGCATCCTGGTCCTGCCGTCCGGGACAGTGGTGGACACTTCGCTCGCCGATGCCGATGAACGGCTCCTTCGCGACGAACCCGTCATTCATGCTGGGCTCCTAGGCTTGCGCGACAGGGTCCGAGGGGACGAACGTTCCGTGTCGGCTCTCCGCGACCTGTTCGCGTTGAAGAACACCATGGGGTACGGACTCAACTCCTTCCTCGACCACGACCGAGCCGTCGATATCCTCGAGCACCTCGTCATCGGCAGCGAAGGCACAATCGCCTTCGTCGCCGAGGCGACCTTCCGAACGGTGCCCGTCCTCGCTCACGTGGCCACCGGTCTCCTGGTGTTCAACGACCTCGCAGGCGCAACGTCTTCGTTGCCGAGCCTGGTTGCCGCCGGATTCGCCACGATCGAACTCCTCGACGCCACCAGCCTGCGCGTCGGCCAGCGAGACCCATCTGCGCCGCAGTCGCTCCGCAACCTCAATGTGGTCGGTCACGCAGCGCTTCTTGTGGAGTACCAGGAGCAGACCGCCGACGAACTGAAAGTGCAGCTTGCCCGGGTACCCGAAGTCCTCCGCGAGCTGCCCCTCGCCGACCCAGCGGTGATGAGCACGGACCCGGCACGGCGCGCGCAACTGTGGCACATCAGGAAGGGCCTCTACACGGCGGTTGCGGGGAGCCGCCCATCGGGGACAACGGCGCTGCTCGAAGACATTGCGGTCCCGGTCGAACGGCTCTACGCCACGTGCTCCGCGCTGACGGAGCTGTTCGACCGGTACGGCTACCCGGAGAGCGTGATCTTCGGGCACGCGAAGGACGGCAACGTCCACTTCATGATCAATGAGCAGTTCGATTCGCCGGAGATGCTCGTCCGGTATGAAGCATTCACCGAGGACATGGTGCAGCTCGTGCTCGGGCAGGGCGGAACCTTGAAAGCAGAACACGGAACCGGGCGGATCATGGCGCCGTTTGTGCGCCGGCAGTACGGCGACGAACTCTACGAAGTCATGTGGGCCATCAAGCGGCTCATCGACCCTCACGCTCAGCTCAACCCGGGAGTTCTCCTCAACGAGGACCCGGCCTCGCACACGCAACACCTCAAGACCACGCCCCCTGTCGAGGAGGAGGTCGACCGGTGCGTCGAATGCGGGTACTGCGAACCCGTCTGCCCGAGCAAGGACATCACCACGACTCCGCGAGAACGCATCGTTCTCCGCCGCGAGATTGCCCGCGCCCGGGACGCAGGCGACGCCATTCTGGTCGCAACCCTCGAACGAGAGTACGACTACGACGCGATTCAGACCTGCGCCGTTGACGGAATGTGCCAAACCGCCTGTCCCGTGCTGATCAACACGGGTGACCTCGTTCGCCGGCTGCGCGGAGAGGACGTCAGCGCGCCCGTGCAGGCTGCGTGGAGAGCTTCCGCCACACATTGGCGTACGGTCACCAGAATCGGAGGCTCGGCGCTGTCCATCGCGAGGGCAACCCCGAGCGCGCTACCGAAAGCGGCGACCACAGCCCTCAGAGCGATCGCAGGGGACGACAATGTGCCCGAGTACAGCAACGATCTCCCCGGCGGCGGTAACCGGCGTCGCGTCATCGCATCGGACCAAGCGGCAGCCGTCTACTTCTCGAGTTGCACGACCACAATGTTCGGCCCAGTCGGCGACGACGGCGTGAGCGAGTCCTTCATCCGCCTGTGCGAACGCGCCGGGATTCAGCTGCGAACGCCAGACGACATCCCCTCGCTCTGCTGCGGGACTCCGTGGAAATCAAAGGGGTTGACGACCGGGTACGCCACGATGAAGCGCCGTGTCGGCGAATCACTTCGCCGTGCAACTCAGGACGGCTCGCTTCCTGTCGTGTGCGACGCAGCATCGTGTACTGAGGGCCTCGAGATCCTCCTCTCGTCCGCCGGCGAACTTGGAATCCGCGTCATCGACGCAGTAGCTTTCGTCGACGAGTTCGTCCTCCCGGCACTACCGACCGGGGCGAAGATCCCGTCCCTGACTGTCCACCCGACGTGCTCGTCGAGCCGCCTCGGCATCAACCCGGCGCTCCTGCGGGTCGCCGCAGCTGCCTCTGAGCGCGTTGTCGTCCCCGAGGACTGGGGCTGCTGCGCGTTCGCCGGCGACCGCGGAATGCTCCACCCGGAGCTGACAGCCTCGGCCACACGAGCAGAAGCGGCGGACGTGCACCGTGCGGCCAGCGCGGAACACGCCTCGCTCAACCGCACCTGCGAACTCGGGATGACTCGCGCCACCGGCGCGCCGTACCGACATGTCCTCCAGATCCTCGACGAAGCCACACGCGCCATGCGGCAGGAACCAACCGGTCCCGCGCACTGACGCTCACTCAACAAGTCACGAACAGATAACAAGGTGAACGATGTCGGCAGCAACCCGTCCAGAACCCCCCACCACGGATCCCGCGCAGCGAGGGCGGTCTGCGCTCGTGACCGGCGGTGCCAGCGGTCTCGGCGCTGCGTGCGCCGAGAAACTGCGAGCAGACGGACTTCGCGTCGTCACCCTCGACATCGGCGGCGATGCCGATCTCCACGTGGACGTGACCGACGACGACGCCCTCGCTGCAGCCGCAGCAGAAGTCGGTCAGGTCGACGTTCTCGTCAACAGTGCGGGCATCGTTGGCCCCGGGATCCCGCTGATCGATACGAAGACTTCGGACTGGCAAAAGGTGCTCGCCGTCAACGTCCTCGGTGTCGCGTCCACGATGCGCACATTCGTACCTGGTATGGCCGAGCGCGGCTGGGGCCGTGTGGTGAACTTCGCGAGCATGGCCGGCAAGGACGGCAACCCAAACCTTTCGATCTACTCTGCTTCGAAGGCGGCCGTGATCGCGTTGACGAAGTCGTCCGGTAAGGAACTGGCAAAGTCCGGCGTGCTGGTCAACGCGATCGCACCAGCTGTGATTGCCACGCCCATGAACGACTCAACCGACCCCGACGTGCTCGCGCACATCACCAGTTTGATCCCGATGGGGCGCCTGGGTCAGCCTGCGGAAGTCGCGGCACTCGTATCGTGGCTGTGCTCGGACGCCGTCAGCTTCTCGACTGGCGCGGTCTACGACATCAGCGGAGGACGGGCAACCTACTGAGGTGGTGCCGCCCATTAGGGCACGAAGGCGAAGCGCAAGCGCGCCCACACACTCATCGCTACCGTTACCGAGACCGGCGCGCAGCGCCCATCCGCTTTCCCGAGACGTGGGGCGACGCCGCACTGACGAGGTAGCAGGCCTGGTCGTCGGAGCCTGAACAGCGTTCGAGCACCATCGGTCCCGACCCCGTGCCAACGTCGACCACACCAATTCGCCGCCGCGGAGACAGGCCGTCCAGCGCGAGTCCGTCTATCCCGAGAGGCGATCGCGTGTCAAAGACGGCGGACCCGGCGACTTGCGCAAAACGGCGCGCTCCGACTCGCAGATCCGCATAATTGGGATCTCCGCCCGGCGACCAGTCCAAAGAAGGGCAGACCGGGCCGGACAAATCGCGACCCGACTAACGGACGCGAGTCAGAGGTTGGGAAGGCGCCGCTACCTCCCGCCCTCCGCCCGATTCATGCGGGTGTTACACCGTGCATCTCCCATCGAAGAAGCTGGAGCACAGATTGAAACGCACATTGTTCATCGCTGCCGCCACAATGGCGGCAGTTCTCGCGCTGAGTCCCCTCGCTTCGCCAGCACATGCCAGTACCACGTCTGGCGCATGCCTCGCCAAATCACCTGGTGCGTCGGTATCCGTCGACGCGACCTGTGTCGACCCCGCCTATTCGGTTCCTGTTATCGACAGCCAATCCGACGTAACGCAACCGTCGACTGTCCACCTGGTGCAAGGTCATTTCGACGGGACAAACGTCTCGTTTCGCATCTACCTTCCGGCGAAGGACGAGTGGCGCAACCGATTCTTCCAGTTCACTTACCCGCTGGACGGACAAGAGCCACTGAACAGTGTTGCTTTCGCAACAAGTCACGGTGGCTACAGCGTCCAGACCAGTGGAGCGGCCGGCTACCGTCACGCCGCGGCGGCGGCGAAGTTTGCGCGCACCGTGGCAGCAAACTACTACGGAGTGGACAGTGCCGGAATCTTCGGCTACCTCTACGGTTGGAGCGGCGGCGCCTTCCAGGTCGACGGCGCGCTCGAGTACACGACCGGTGTTTGGCAGGGGGCCGTTCCTATCGTGCAGGGGTCGCCTCTTTCGGTGATCCACAATTTCTCAGTGCGCGCGCTGGCGACCTTCGTACTGAAAGACAAAAAGGATCAGATCGAGGCCGCCGAGCGTCCTGGGGGGAGTGGGAACCCGTATGCCGGCCTGTCGCCGATGCAGGCCTCGGTACTGAAGGAAGCCACCCGAATGGGAATCCCTCTGAAGGCCTGGGAAGACTTCGATTACTTGGCCACGACAGTCGCCTTCGACGGCTTCGTGACACTCGTGCCTCAGATCGACTCAACCTATGTTGACGACTTCTGGAGCAAGCCAGGTTACCTTGGTACCGAGCACTCAGCGTTGGGCACATTCTTCCGACAGAGTGTGGCAAAAGACCCGTCGCTTCGCGCGCGACTGGCGCTTATGGCCTATCACCGTTATACGATTCCTTCGACAGGGTTCGGCGCCGCCTACGACCAGTTCCGCACGTTCAACGGCACACCGGCCTTCCCTCAGCGTTCGATGAACGTCGCGCGCATCATTTCTTCGAGCATCACCGGCGGCGCCAGCTTCAGCGGAGCGCTCAACGTCAAGACCATTGCGGTCAACAGCACGATCGACGCCGATGCGTACCCGTGGGAAGGTGCGTGGTACGCCAAGCAGGTTCAGTCCGCTCTGGGAGCAGCAGTCGACAGTCGGTTCCGTGTTTGGTTCACCGAGAACGCCGATCACAACCCCGAAAACCGCACCGGAGCGGGGGCGGATCGCCTGGTCGGATACGCCCCTGTCGTCTACCGTGCACTCGACGACCTCACAGCCTGGGTTGAGCGCGACGTAGCGCCGGCGAAGTCCAGCTCGTATCGGGTCACGCAGGACAATCAAGTGTTGCTCTCGGACTCGATCAATCGGGGAGGGGTCCAGCCTCTCGTCGAGCTGACAGCCCTTGCGGCGGCGAAGCGACACGACGTTCGGGTTGGAAAGTCCGTCACTTTCAGCGCTCGCGTCCAAGTGCCCCGTGGGACCGGCTCGATCGTCTCCATCGGTTGGGATCCTCAGGGATACGGGAGCTTCCGCGAGCTGAAGATTCCGTCCGGCAGCACCACCCTCGTACTGCACCTCTCTGCCCGCTACGGCACGGCAGGAACGTACTACCCGACGGTCAGGGTTGGGGCTCAGCGTGACGGCGACAAGTCGCAGGTCCTCACGACGGTCCTCAACCTGGATCGGACGGACGTGGTCGTCCGCTGACACCCCCGGGGTGTCGCGCCGAGTAATCGCGGCACCCCGGAACCGTCCTCGAGAAAGGCACTTCGTCAGGACGGTGGCCAACCCAGCGCCCGTTAACGTCGATTGGTACGGGGATTTTGCGCAACCAGCACGGAAGATCGGCTCCCGCATGACAATGTGGGCTCTAATCAGTACCTGCCGGTTCCGATCCGGATTCGCCCCCGTTCCCGGAGTGACTCGTGACATCAGCTGATTCAACTGCCGCTGAGCCTGAGGAGTTGACCGCTCGGCTCGTAATCGTAGTCGGGCTGCTAGCCGTTTTGGGGCCACTCACAATTGACCTCTATCTGCCGGCATTTCCTCAAATGCAGCAAGATCTCGGGACAACGCCGCCCCTGATCCAGGTCACGTTGAGTGCGGCGACAGTGGGCTTCGCACTCGGGCAACTAGTAGTCGGGCCATGGAGTGACAGGGTCGGTCGACGTACACCGCTTTTGCTTGCAACCGCCGCTCATGTTGCCGCCAGCGTTGCGATTACTGCGTCCCCGGACGTCGGCTGGGTGCTCGCTTTGCGAGTCGTTCAAGGCGTCGGGGCCGCGGGTGGCGGTGTCGTGGCCGTGGCGATGATCCGGGATGTCACAGACGGTCGACGTCTGATTAGGGGCTTGGCGCACCTGGCACTCTTCACCGGCATAGCGCCCGTAGTGGCTCCGTTCCTCGGCGCCGAACTCATGCACTTCACGAGCTGGCGCGGAATCTTCGCGACCGTCGCCGTGTACGGATCCGTCATGTTCCTGCTTTGTCTCCGTCGGCTTCCTGAGACGCATCCTCGAACGCACCGAACGCACTCGCAATCAAAACATGCCGTGCTTCTCGCTTACGGCAAGCTTCTCGGAAACGCCCGAATCGCGGGCGTCTCGCTGATCGGTGGTCTGATCGTCTCGTCAGTCTTTTCCTACCTGTCGACCTCCTCTTTCTTGTTCCAGCGAGAGTTTGGGTTGTCCCCGCAAGAATACGGGATCATCTCTGCTGTGAACGCCGTGGCGTTTGTAGTCGGGACCCAGGTCTCCGCAGTCGTCGCTGAGCGTACTTCTCCGCTGAGAGTGCTTCACGTGGTGCTTCCGACGATGACGGTGACGGGTCTCGGGCTGAATCTGATCCCTGCACAATCACCGGGCCTCTATCCCGTGTGCATGATTATGCTGCTCTTCCTGGGGCTCGCCGGAGCTTGCGGCCCGTGCCTGAGCGCCATCGGGTTGGCTGATCAAGCTGCGAACGCGGGGACTGCAGCAGCCTTCATGGGGGCGGTGAACTTCGGTCTTGCTGGCGCGGCAGCGCCGGTGGTGGGGGCGTTTGGAGTCTCAACGTTTGGTCCGCTCGGGATCGTGATCGGATCGGTTATGGGAAGTGCAACTCTCGTGCTCTGGCTCATGGTTGCCCGCGGGCGGAGCAGCGTTCTGAAGCCGAGCTTGCTACGACGGATCAGGGAATGAGAACGGTTGACGGAGCCACCCGCTCTCATGGAAGCGCATCAGATCTGATCGTTGCGGCAGTGGGAGGCTCGTTTGCTGCGGGCCCCGGCATCAAACCGGTGACCGACAAAGCTGCCGGCCGATCGGGCAGAAATGCCGCACACCTCGTCAGTCGTGCGCTCGGTGGACGGCTCGTCGACGTGTCGGTTTCGGGAGCAACGACGGCGAATGTTCTGCATGAAGCACAACGCATTCGCTCGCACTCGTTCCGCCCGCAGATCGAGAGTGTCCTACCTGGGACGGATCTGGTCCTCGTGACCGCCGGCGGAAACGACCTGCAGTACATCGGGAGCATGGTCGCACGCGCGAAAGCGAACACCTTGCGGGGTAGAAGGATTACTCGTAGCTTCGGGCGGCAGATGCTCAACCGGTCAACTCTGGTGATGCCTAGCGAATACCATCGCCTCCGCACCGCCACATCCCTCGAACGCATCGTTGTCGAATGTCGGCGGCGGGCACCAGCGAGCCGTGTTCTTCTCGTGGACTATCTGCCCGTTCTCCATGCTGGCAGCGTTGAGGGACCAGCTCTTCCCTTTACCAGTGCGGAAATACGACACTTCCGCGAGTTGGCTGCAATGTTGTCCACAGCCATTGAAACGGCCGCATTTCAAACCGGCGCGGATCTTCTGCCAGCATCAGCCTATGGTACTGAGAACTGCGTCGGGAGCGAAAACCCGTACACCCGAGGATTCGAGAAGCACTTCGGCGACGGCACCGCCTTCCATCCCACGGGCGCCGGCATGGAGAGGGTAGCCGACGGTATTCTGGCGCTCCTCGGAAGTAACGCTGACTAGGTCAGGGTGCGTTGAGGGGGATCTAATTCCTCGGCAGCGGGTTCAACGGTACTTACGACGTCGACCAAAACGCGCGAGTCCGTGGACTCAATGATTCCCGGACTGCGGAAGAAGGCATGGGCGGGCTCCTGCGCCTCGATGAGTCCGTCGGTGCGCGCCGCGGACTGGAGTGCAGGGCCAAGAGACGTGTCGGGTGCGCTCGCCACTCCGAGACCGGACGCCGCGGCAAAGGCGACGGCTCTACCGGAGCACCGGTCGACGGCAAGCGGCTTCTCTGACCAGACCCATTTGCCGGCTTCGAGGGCTCGCATCGCCATCGCCGCGGCGACGGCCATCGGTACCGTCAGGTTCACCACGATCTCGACGGGGTCATGGGAACGAAGTTCATCGACGCTTCCCGATCCGGGCACTCCACAGACCGTTGCCTGCGCCTCGGCCTTGTTGAGGCCAACGTCCGCGATGAACCGCAGACGTCCGGGCACCGTGTGAGCGTTCCGAGATCGGTCGGGCTGATGGCACCGGCGCGGATGAGGCCGACCCCGACAGGACCCACCGGCGCAGCGCTCACCGCTGCGCGTCCAGCTCCTTGACGGCCCGGAGGCCAAGCTCCAGCGCGCCCATCAGGTCGCCAGGGTATTCGTCGAACTCAAGCACGCGCAGTGCCTGCGGGGCTGCAGCGAGTGCCTCAGCGATTGGCACTTCGCCTGACCCCGCAACCACCTGACTCCCGAACGGCGGATTCGGCGTGACTGTCCCGTCCTTCACGTGCATCAACGAAACTCGCTTCCGGAGCCGTCGCAGCAGCGCGGCAGCATCGACGCCTCCGATCGATGCCCAGTAGATGTCCAGTTCGAGAACGACGTCGGGATGTAGAAGTTCTGTGAAGACTTCGAGCGCTGTGCTGTCGCCGGACGTCGCGAATTCCCACCAGTGGTTGTGATAGCCAACTCGCAAGCCGTGCGGCCCTAACGTTCGCGCGTGCCCGTTCAGATCGTTTGCGAAATCGCGGAACGCCATAGGGTCGTCCCAGCCGTCGCGGCGGCCGGGATCGATGAGTGTGCGAGTGCCCAGTGCGGATGCCGCGCCGACTACCGCACTGAGGTCCGCCTGCCCGATGAGGGGCACGTGTGCCGACGGGACGCTCAGACCGAGTCGGCTCGCGGTGTCGGCATGATTGTCCGCGAAGTCGACGAGGTCGAATGGCTCCACCGCAGTGAAGCCCGCCGATTGGAGTTGCTCAAGGGTTCGTGTTGGGTCTGAAGCGAACTGGTCGCGCACCGACCAGAGCTGAACTGAGTAGATCACCGAGCCTCCGAAATCCTAGCCGCCGCTCGGCCGGGAGCGGCACTTGCCGTGTACGTGGTTACGCGCAGCACGCCGGACAACTGCAGGTTCTGGCGAATGGGGAAGAGCTCCGACTGCCCCTGGTTCAGAATCGGCAGGCGAATCCACTCACCGCCGCCGATCTCGTCACCGTTGAGTCGTCGCTGAGCTACAAAGGCCTCGCCGTCCCGCTCCAGCTCCTCGACAGCCGCCCAAGCACCGCGCCCTCCCGCACCGTCTAGCGGACGAATTGCGAAGCCACGGCCAACAATGAAGTACTCGTTTGAACCAACTCGAGCAACACAGCCAACGCCGTTTTGTGAGGACGGGAAGATTTCAGACATGTGTTTCGACGTGACTTCAAGCATATCGCCGAAGAGCAAACGAGATGGCTCCTCGTTTGTCAATGTAAAACCGCAGAGCTCAGCGTTGGGGTGCCGTCCCAACAGCATGCTGAGGGAGCGGAGAAGAGCAAAAGCGTCCTGCACTTCGCGGTAGCTATCGTCCTCCTCCGACATGAGGTCAAACGCAAAAGGTGCGGCTCCTATGGCGCCCAGTTCCCCGACCGCCCGGAACATTTGTTCCACGCCGGTGCGGTTGCACTGCATCTCCGGGATGAAAAGGACGCCGTCGATCGCTCGATACGCGTCGGCGACGGCGTCAAAGCTGCCAAAGTAGAGGTCCGGAGCGAGGAAATCGAGCGACGGCGCGAGGTGCCTCCAGATTGCGGCGGTGTGTCGAAGCGGCCCGCCGCTGGGGTAGTCGCCGGGCCGAGCGCCGCCCGCGAGGGCGAGCTGGGAGTCGCCACCGTCGTTGGATGCGTTGGCATCCACCCAGGCGTTCACGAACATCGGCACGTCGAACTCGGCACGACCGGCCCGGGCCACGGTCTCGATGTAGCGCGCGTAAGCGGCTGCCATGAACGCCTCATCCGCCTCGTCCGCAAGCAGAGCCGGCCAGCCGGCGGAAGTAGAGCGGCCGCCACGTTCGTACGAGTCTGCCAGGCGCCCGTTTTGGGCAGCGGATATGGCTGCCGCGACATCGGAAGGCACTGGCTTGTTCCAGTGGTCTTCAGCGAGCGAGCTGCGGTCCCGAGCATCGCTGAGCACACCGACTTCGTTCTCGACCTGCACCATAAGTACCGTTTCACCATCGTCGATACTTGCGAGATGACGCATCAGGGCCGCGAAAGCACGGGCATCCGCGTCACGCGCCGCGTCGGAGAACGGGGTTACAGACTCGAGGACGAGTCCGGCTGAGTTGATGATTCGCGGGAAGCGTTCGCTGTTGCCCTTGACCCAGATCGGGGTGTAGGTCGACATGCCGTTCTTCCACGTGCCGAACCAAAGCGGGATCAGATGCAGTCCGCGCACCCGAGCGGCGTCGACGAGGATGTCGACCAGTGCGAACTCGAACAGTCCTTCTTCTGGTTCGATCGATTCCCAGGCGATCGGAGCGAGCACTGTGTCCACACCGAGGCGCGTTGCTGCGTCGAACGACCTCTCGATTGCCGTGGGAGTGCTCGACCCGGAGTTGTGTATCTCGCCGGCGACTAGCAGGAACGGTTCGCCGTGCAGCATGTATCGGCCGTCTGCGAGCTTGCGGTGGGACTGTGGCATGAGGTTCTTCCGGTATCTGTGACGGGTTCAACAGCATGGTGATGAAGTTGCGGTGTTTCGCGTCGCTCAGTCTCCGATGACATTGTGAAGCGCCGTGACGATCCGCTGCCCGCGGGACCAGTCACCCATCCGGTTCGTCAGATAGGCGAATGAGAGACGATTCTCCGGGTCGGCGAACGCAACTTGCCCTCCGGCCCCATCGTGGCCGAAGGACAGCGGGGTGAGGTAGGGCTCCCAGCCGGAGGGGATCATCACGCCGGCACCCCACGCCTGGTAGGGAGGAGAGTCGACGGGGAAACGGCCAGGTCCGGAGCTTCGCGGGGCCCGGAGCATCTCGACCGTTGCGTCGTTGATTGACCGGACGCCGAGGGTCGGAGTCACTGTCGACGACCAGATGCGGGCCAAGCCTGACGCGGTCGCGACACCGGTAACGCCGGCGAGGACACGGCGGAGGACCTCAGGGCGATTGAAGTCGGGTATGCCGATGCCTCCGCCCACGGTCATCGCCCGGCCATGCCAGAACGAGGCAACCGATCCGGAGGCGGGGGATCCGTTCGAGAACTGACTCGACTCGCTCTCAGCGTCCACCCAGTGACTGAGCCGAGGGACTTGCTCGTCGGAGAGACCAAAGAACACCTCTGCGCTGAGGGGCTCCGCGAGTTCCTCCTGGAGGAACTGAGAAATAGTTGAACCGGTGAGTCGCGCGATGATCTGCTCGGCAAAAACTCCGTGGGTGAGTGCGTGGTAATGATGGTCCGCGCCCGGCTCCCAGAGCGGCTGTTGCGCCGCGAGGGTGGCTGCGAGCGTTGAGCCGTCCAAAATCTGCTCTTGTGTCAAGTCGATGCGCGGCGCAGAGACACCGCCTCGGTGAGCTAGGGCGTCCCCGATCGTGAGTTTGTCCTTCCCGAACGCTCCGAACTCCTGCCAGATCGTGGAGACCGGGGTCTCGAAGGACTCGATCGTTCCTCTCTCAACGAGCAGCGCGATCAGGAGGCTTCCAATGCCCTTTGAACACGAGAAAATCGGTTGCAATGTCTGCGCGGTGAAAGCCTCACCGGTGCGGCCGTCGGCGACGCCAGCGTGGACCTCGACGACTGGTTGGCCGTCGATCCAGATAGCTAAGGCACCTCCTGTCTGACGGTCGTCCGGGATAGTGGAAGCGAAGGTCCTGATCACGGACTCGAATCGGGGCTGGGCCCATCCCTGAATGGACTCAGGACTAGTGCCGCCTGACGTCTCGGTTCTGCTCGGCATGCGCGTTCCGTTTCTCTCGAGGGTTTTGTGGACGAGGTATCCAGCGAGTGTCAGTCTGCCGAGTACACGAATGATTCGAGCCGCCCCTGCGCATCTCCGGGGCCGACCGCGAGCATGCGCCCTGTGAATCCAGCGGCAACTTCAGTCGAGAGGTAGCGTCCGTCGAGTCGACCGAGTTCGATCTCGCCTTCGTTCTCCACCAGGGATAAGACGATCTCGTCTGGACCCGCTAACCGTAGGGGTTCCGGCTGCGGCCGCGGTGGGATGCTGCGAATACGGAGGATCGTTCTCGAGCTTCCCGTCGAGACACTTTTGAGGGTGTGCTCGATTTCACCGATACGGGCCAACGCTCGAACGGTCCCGGCTTCCACAAAGAACCCGTACCAGTGCCTGTCATCAACCCGGAGCAAAAACCTGGCAGACCCTGTAAACACAGCTTCCGCGATCCAACGAAGATCGCGCACCCGCGTGCACAACAAACCGCTGGTGCCATTCTCGTGCAGCAATCGAAGGCCGCCCTCCGGGTCCCAAGCGACAACTTGCTCCGCTTCAGAACCCGGTACGACCCAGCGGTCATCGAGTCGTGTCGTCGTGAAATTGTCCTGGAACGAGGTGAGAGAGGGAGGAATGTCGAATGCTGAATCATCGAAGACGGGCCAACCTCCAACCCAGTCAATTGCGCCGAGGAAGGTCTCACGCCCGAGCACATGGTATCCCGGTGTTGACCCTCGATTTCGGACTCCCAGATACACGGCAGCCCAGCCGCCGTCCGCCAGCTGAATCAGGTCGGCATGACCGACATTTTGAACGGGATGAGAAATCACGCTTCGCCGGGAAAATATGGGGTTCTGAGGGTGCGTCTCGAACGGTCCGCGGGGAGAAGGTGCTCGGGCAACGGTCACGGAATGCCCCCGTTCAGTGCCTCCTTCTGCCAGCAGCAGGTACCACCACTGGTCGATGAGGTACAGGTGTGGGCCTTCAACGGCATCCAGTCCGCTTCCTTGCCAGATTGGATAGGGCTCGTCGAGAAGCTCGCCGGATCCGAGGTCGACCCGGGCTTGCATTATGCCCGTTTCGGTCGTGAAGTCCATCGCTTTCCAAGTGAGGAGGCAGAGTCCGTCTTCGTCCCAGCAGAGGTCGGGGTCGATGCCGATCGCTTCGCTGATGAAAGTCGGCTCCGTCCATGGACCCGCTGGATCGGTCGCCGAGACGACGATTTGACCGGCGGTGAAGTCACTCACATTCGTAGTGACGTACCAGAATCGACCTGCATGATAGCGGAGCGTGCCGGCATAGATTCCAGTAGAGTCCGCGCCGGCGCCTCGCCGGAATTGAGTCCGTCGGGAGAGGATATGGCCGACCTGTGTCCAACTGACAAGGTCGGTGCTGTGGAAAAGCGGGATGCCCGGGAAATACTCGAAGCTCGAAGTCGCGAGGTAGTAGTCGTCACCAACCCGGCATACTGTCGGATCGGGATAGAATCCCTGAAGAATAGGTGCTATGGCGGAGTTGCCACTGTGGTGCTTCGACCGACGACCCGCGGCATCGGGGTGCGTTTGACTTGTTTTCACGGCGTTCTCCTGAAGAAGGGGACCTAGCGGCGAGCAGATGCCACGGATTCGGCCCGCCGCCTCATCGGCGAGGAGGCGGCGGGCCGGGATTGCAGTGGTCGACCTACTCGACGCCCTTGTCGTAAGCCGATTGGACCTTCGCAAGTGTCCCGTTCACGGTGTCCCTGCCGAGGAGGAGCCCTTGAATGGACTCGTTGATCGCGGGCTGGGTTGCCGCATTCGGCCACACGGGCAGCTTGGTGAAGGTGCCCGATTCGATGTACTTCGCGAACTCGTTGAGTGACGCGGGTGCCTTGTAGTCCTTCTGCGGAATTGCAGGGAGCGCAGCGAACGCGGCTGCGTGTGTTGCGATCTGGTCTGGCTCAGAGAGGAACTGCAGGAAAGCCTGGGCGGCCGCGGGATTCTTTGCCTTCGCGTTCACGGCGATGGTGTAACCGAGCAACGCGGTTGCGAAGGTGTCCTTCGGGTTGTCCGTCGCGGGCATTGGTGCAAAGGTCAGTTCGTCCTTCGGGGCTTTCGCCCCGATGGATCCAAGGACGGCCGAGACATCGACGATACCCAAAGCCTTGCCGGCGGCGACCTCGTCGGCGCCCTGTGTCCGGTCGCGGCCGAGTGCCCCGTCGCCGAAGCAGCCCATATCGAACATCTTCTTGTAGATCTCGAGCTGGTCCTTCCACCCGGACTTGGCGAATTTGAAGGTACCTGCGGTGGTCTGCTTGGTCGCTTCCGGGTCCGGACCATAGACGAGTGACGCCGTCTGCGCGTACGAAAGCATCTGCGGCCCACCTTGCGCGTCGCCAAGGCCCTGCGCGTAGGCGTAGACGCCAGCCTTCTTCGCAGCGGTGCAGAGGCTGTACACCTCGTCGATGGTCTTCGGGACTGTCAGACCGTACTTGTCCAAGGTCGTCTTGTCGTACACGGCCCCCATGCCCTGGGCGATCCCAGGATAAGCGTAGGTTTTACCCTTGTAGTTCACCTCGCTCTTCCACTGGTCTGGAATTGTCTTGGTCCAAGGCGACGACGAGATATCGAGGAGCTTTCCCTGCGAGGCAAGAGTGACGACCGTCGTGCCTCCACCCGTGCCCGGGGTTCCGCCAGGGAAGGTGATGAGGAGGTCGGGCGCAGTTCCCGCCTGTAGCTGAGTGCTCAGGACGCCGCTGAGGTCGCCCCCCTGGTAGGTGATGTCCATCTTCACGCCAGGGTGTTCCTTCTCGAAGGCTTTCGCAACCGGATCGATCGAATCTTTGAAGGTCGAGTCCCAGATGCCCGTGACCGTCCCGGTGAGCTTTCCGTCCGAGCTTGCGGCCGTGGGGGTTCCGCTGCTTGAGCAGCCTGCGAGGAGTGCGCCGGTCATGATCAGCGCGCCGGCCGCGAGGCCAGTTCGAATCTTCATCGATCCTACTTTCTGAGCTTGCTTTTGATGGGGGAGGTGATTTCGACCGGCCGAACGCCGGAAGTTTCTGTCGTCGCCGCTAGAGGCCATTAGCCCTTGAGCCCCCCTGCGAACCCCTGGATGACGTACCGTTGGAATACTAGGTAAATCGTCAGCACAGGAACCATCGATATTATGAGGGCGGCGAAGATGAGGGACCAATTAGTCGCGTAAGCGCCTACGAATTGGAAGATTGCAACGGGAATCGTGGAGATGCTGCTGCCTGCCAAGTAGAGCAAAGGGCTGAAGAAATCGTTCCAGATTCCCACTCCAACCAAAATGATCAGGGTGCCGAGCACCGGGCGAAGCAAAGGAATGACCACGTGGAAGAACACGCGAGAGTCGCTGCAACCATCGATGCGTGCTGCTTCCTCGTACTCGAGAGGAACACTTGAGCGGAGGAACGTTGTTGTCAAGAAGATGGCAAACGGCATGTTCCCGCCGACGTACAGGACGATGAGAGCCCAGGGCGTTCCGAGCAGGCCGAGGTCGCGCATTGTCACATAGAGCGGCAAAAGGGCGACCTGGGCGGGGAGCAGCAACCCGATCAGGAAGAAGTAGAACGTCGAAGTAGCGAGCCGTGCGGTGGACCGCGCCAGCGGATAAGCGGCCATTGTCGCCACGATCAAGATCGCGAGGCACGAGACGGTCGTGACGAGCATGCTCGTCACGATGGCCGAAGGAAGTCCAGACTGCGTCCAAGCTTGGACGAAGTTGTCTCCTGTTGCCCGGGTACTCGGTACGAAGGCGGGCGTGAAATCGTCGGCGGGGCGGATCGCCAGATTGATCAAGAGGTACACGGGGATGAGGAACAGCAGGCTGCTGCCGTAGGAAAAAACGTGCGCTCCGGCGCTACCGATCTTCGAGGCGTTCATGCGTTTCGATCCTGACGTCGAAGTACGGCGAACTGGATAAGCGAGAGGGCTGCAACACCAATGGCAAGGAGTACGGCGAGGGCCGCAGAGAGTCCGTACGAGCCGTATTGGGAGAAGTACTTGTAAATAAGTGTTGAGATCGTTTCTGTCGAGCCAGCCGGCCCGCCGCCCGTGATAGCGAAAATCTGGTCGAAAATCTTCAGGCCGCCTATCAGTCCGATCATGAGGTTGATGGTCACGGCGGGGGCCAGTAGCGGCAGCGTGATGTTTCGGAACTTCCCCCACGTCCCCGCCCCGTCGAGAGAAGCTGCCTCGAGCAACTCCGCGGGCACACCTTGTAGCCCAGCAAGGTAAATGATCATGGTCGAACCAGTGAACTGCCACACGACCACCACGATGATGATCCAGAGCGCCGTGTTCGGGTTGCCAAGGAAATCGATCTGCTGGACGCCGAAGGACTGGAGGGCGACGTTGATCGCGCCCGTCCCCGGAGGGCCAAAGATGTACTTGAACAGATATCCCACCACCAGGGGGGATACCACCATCGGTGCGAAGATGATCGTTCGCAAGATGTTCCGCCCCCTGAGCGGCCCGCTGAGCACGAGCGCGAGCAGGAGTCCGAGTACGTTCTGGATAACCACCGTCGCGATCGCGATGAAGAGGGTTCGCAGCGCGGCCGTACCCGAGTCGCCCTGGAAAAGGGTGACGAAGTTGCCGAATCCGATGAACTCCGCATTCGGCTTGAACGCTGACCAGTTGGTCAGCGACATGTACGCGCCCTGGACCGTGGGGACAATTACGATGAGGAGGTAGATAGCGAGTGCGGGAAGGGCGAACCACCACAGAGCGCGTCCGACCGAACTCCGCCGGCGTCGGGGACTGTGTCGATCGGCCGGGGCCACCGGTGCGAGGGCGGGCGTCTTCACTGTCGTCGTCATTGACCTACCTGCTTTGGTGCGATTACCGGTGGCAGCCGTTCGGTCGGCTGGCGTCCGAGGATCTCCGTTGATGGGCCGATCGTAAGGTGTGAAACAGTGGCGCCGTACGCGAGTTGCGCAATAAGATGACGCTCACGTTGCGAAGGAGCGCGGTTCGATGGAGAACGTCTCTCGGGTTTCGATGGCCGATGTAGCAAGTGCGGCCGGGGTGTCACTCTCGACCGTGTCACGGGCGCTGTCGGGTCGCGGCGATCTGCCGGGGGAGACACGTTCGCGGATCCAGCTCGTGGCTCGGGACCTCGGGTATCAGCGGGCTGCGACACCGCGAGGTCGCCCATCGACCAGCGATCCGCGCATGATCGAGCTTGTTCTGGGCGTCTTCGATGACCCGTGGACCGACGAGGTCGTCAGCGGGGCGCGGTCAGCTGCGGCGCGGTTGGGGTACGACCTGGTGTTGACGGCCGAACGCGACGATCCCGCCGACGATTGGCCAACTCGGGCGGCAGCTCGGAAGTCTGGAGGCGTCATCCTTGGGCTCATCCGCCCGACGCAAACTCAACTCGCGCGACTTCGAGATTTCAACATCCCCGTCGTCTTGCTTGATCCCCGTTCGGGTTCGCACAGGGAACTCGAGAGCGTAGGGACGACTGACGAGGCAGGGGGGCATGATGCGGGTGCGCACCTAGCGGACCTTGGCTTCGTACGGTTCATGGTCGTCGTGGGGGACCCTCCATTCCGATTCGGCAGGGCCCGCGAGGCAGGCTTTCGAGCGGCCGTTCTGGAGCGGGTTCCGGGCGCCGAGATCAGAACGGTGCGGGCTTCCTGGACGGACGCGGATCTGGCGGCTGCTCTCCGCCCGGTGTTGCGCCAAACACCGCTGCCAATCGGCGTCTTCGCCTGTAACGACGCGATGGCGGCAGGCGTGTACAGAGCAGCGGCGACCCTTGGTCTCCGGATCCCGCAGGATCTTTCGGTGATCGGTTTCGACGACACGCCACTTGCGGCCTCGCTGGCACCACCTCTCACGACCGTGCGTCAACCTATCCGCGAGATGGCCGCTCGATCGGTCGAGTTCATTCGTGAACTGAGATCGGGTGCGGCCCGGCCTGGCGAGCGGATCGAATTGCCCACCAAACTGATCGTTCGTGGCTCGACCTGCGCAGCTGTCCGTCCGTAGAGCCTTTGCCGGTCCGCGCCTGACCGTTCCCATTGCGGTCGACTCGGATCGGCCGGGAACGTCTGAGGGCCGGGAGTGGCAACGAAGGAGGAGGCCGTGGCCAGCGGAGGCTGGACGCTGATCGGGTGTTCGTCGAGCCAACGTCGCTGCTTGGCGGACCAGCTGGGATTCGCGGCCACGTGAGGGAGCCCTCCGCTCTGGGCGTGAAGAGGGCTCAGCGCCGATAATGCATATTATGTCAACTCAGGCGGAACGGGCCGGCCGGAAGCACGCTCGGCTGCACCGGAGTTGTGTGTCCCGATGTGAGTTCACTGCCCCTCTGGTTGCTGGTCGTCATCTTCGTCGCGGGCGCGGCGGTGATCTGGATCGCCGGCATCCAACTCTCCAAGACCACCGACGTCCTCGATGACCGCCTGCACCTCGGGAGCGCCCTCGGCGGGCTGATCGTGCTCGCCGTGGCGACGAACCTGCCGGAGATCGCGATCACCGTCAGTGCCGCAGCGTCGGGCTCGATCGAGGTGGCCGCCGGGAACATCCTCGGCGGCATCGCGCTGCAGACCGTCGTCATCGCGGTGCTCGACGTGTTCGGCCGCCGAGGCAAGGGCGTCAAGCCGATCACCTACCGAGCGGCGTCGCTCGGTCTCGTCCTCGAGGCGATCGTGGTCGTCGCCGTTCTGGCCGTCGTGATCGCTGGCAGCCAGCTCCCGCCGGACCTCATCGCGCTGCGCCTGACGCCGGACGTCGTGCTCATCGCGATCATCTGGCTCGTCGGACTCTTCCTCGTGCAGGGTGCCGGCAAGGGACTCCCCTGGCACCAGGACGGTGCCGCTCCGGACACGACCACTCCGCACCCGAGCTCACACCGGACGCGGAAGTCGGCGACGGCGACGGCGACGGCGACGGCGACGAAGCAACCGAGCACGGCGAAGGCCGCCGTGGTGTTCTCGGTGTCCGCACTCGCGACGCTCGTCGCCGGCGTGGTGCTCGAGCGGGCCGGCGACGCCGCGTCGTCGCAGATCGGGCTGTCCGGCGTCCTGTTCGGCGCCACCGTGCTCGCACTCGCCACGAGCCTGCCGGAGATCTCGACCGGGCTGCAGGCCGTCAAGCAGGGCGACGACAACCTGGCGGTGAGCGACATCTTCGGCGGGAACGCGTTCCTGCCGGTGCTCTTCCTGGTGGCGACGCTGATCTCCGGGAAGGCGATCCTCCCCCAGGCTAACGCCAGTGACGTCTACCTGACCGCGATCGCGGCGCTCCTCACCCTCGTCTACGCGGTCGGGTTGGTCTTCCGGCCGAAGACGCGCATCGCCGGCATGGGGGTCGATTCGTTCGTCGTCGTGCTGCTCTACCTGGCCGGGGTGGCGGGACTCGTCGCGATCACGATCGGCTGAGCCTCGTCGAGCGTCAGAACACCGCCACCGTCATGCCGGCCGACGTCGCTGGTCGGTCCATCGCGACGAGAGCGTCAGGCAGGTCGTCGAACGGGATCGTCCGACCGACGGACTCGGACGGACGGAGCCGACCGGTGACGACGTCGTCGAGCATCGCCGCGTACTCCCCCACGGCGATCCCGTGGCTGCCGAGCAGTTCGAGTTCCTCCGCGATCACCTTCCCCATCGGGATCGCCGGCGTGGCCTCGTCGTCGAGGAGCAGACCGACCTGGACGTGCCGACCCCGCGGACGGAGCGACGCCACCGCCGCCACCGAGGTCGCCCGACTGCCGAACGCATCCACCGAGACGTGCGCCCCGCCGCCGGTGATCGTCCGGACGGAGTCGACGACGTCGTCGTCCATCGGGACAGGGTGAGCGCCGAGTGCTTCGGCACGGGCGAGCGCGGCGGGCGAGACGTCGACCGCGACGACGTGTGCACCTGCGGCGACGGCGACGATCACCGTCGACAGCCCGACCCCGCCGCAGCCGTAGACGACGACCCACTCCTCCTCGACGACGCGGCCGCGGGCGTGGAGTGCGTGGTACGCGGTGCCGAACCGGCACCCGAGCCCGGCCGCCTCGGCGAACCCGACGGCATCGGGCAGCGCCACCAGGTTGACGTCCGCGTGCGGGACGACGACCGACTCGGCGTAGGAGCCGGGCAGGGTGAAGCCCGGCTGCTGCTGTCGTGTGCACACCTGCGTGGCGCCGTCGAGGCACTGGGCGCACTCCCCGCACGCGAAGACGAACGGCGCGGTCACGCGATCCCCCACGGCGAACCGCGTCACGTGCGGCCCGACGGACGACACGACGCCGGCGAACTCGTGGCCGGGCACGTGCGGCAGCCGGACCGAGTCGTCGTGACCCTTCCACGCGTGCCAGTCGCTCCGACACACCCCGGTCGCGGCGACCCCGACGACCACGCCGTCCTCGGGCGCGACGGGGTCCGGGAGCTCGATGATCGACGGCACGGACCCGAACTGCTCGTACTGCACTGCGCGCATGGCGCCATCCTGGCAGACGGCAAGAGCCCGGACGGGCAGACCGGCGGGGTCCGCACTCCCCCACAGGCACCCTGGCACGCCGGGAGTCCACAGATCGCGGATCGGCCGTTGTCCGGCCGCCAGGGCCTCCGCTTCACTGGTGGGCATGGACGGAATCCGCTTCTCCGACGATCCCGACGACCTCGACGTCGACCGCGTGCACCACTGGCTCAGTGAGCAGTCGTACTGGGCGCGCGGCCGTGACCGTGCCACGCAGCTGGCGATCATCGCCGGGTCCCGGAACTTCGGTGTGTACGACGACGCGACCGGGCAGCAGCTCGGGTACGCACGTGTGATCACCGACGGGGTCACCTTCGGCTGGCTCGCCGACGTCTTCGTCGATCCCGGTTCACGGGGGCGGGGTGTGGGCGTCGCGCTGATCGAGGGCGTCACCGCGGCGATCGAGCCGCTCGGCCTCAAGCGGTTCGCCCTCTTCACGGCGGATGCGCACGGCCTCTACGAGCGGTTCGGGTTCCGGCGGCTGCCCGATGCTGACGGCTGGATGATGCGGCCCGGCCCGGGGTTCGGGGGTGACTTCCACCCGTGATGCAGGACCCGGCGGACGACGCGTGTCGCGGGGTGCAGACGCGGGGACCGACGGTCGGGAGGCCCGTGGCGGGGTCACCACGGGCCTCCAGTCCGTCTCCTGGTTGCGTCGAGACCACCTCCAGAAGCCGCCGTCCTCGGACGCGGGATGGTTTGTCCCCTCCGCGCGGGCCGATGTCCGGCCCGCGCGAAGACCAGTAGAAGGAGAAGCAGGGGATGCGTCCGACGGTGGGCGCGGGATGGAGGCACGGTGTCCGGAGATCGCAGGAGCAGGATGCGGACCAGGGCCACCACCGTCGGTTCCCTCGTGGTCGTCGGCCTGTTCCTGTCGGGCTGCGCGTCCGGCATCCAGCCCCGGGACGACAGCAAGGTCGACTACTCGACCGGTGCGCACCTCTCCGGCACGCTCGACGTGATGGGCTTCGGCCTCGGCGACGACGTCGCGAAGACCCGCGACCGCGATGCCCGGAAGGCCCTCGGCGGTGACGTCCGTGTCGCGATGGCCCAGGGTGCACTGGACACGCAGACGTTCCTGTCCGCGGTGGCCGCCGGCGATCCGCCGGACCTCGTCTACGCATCCCGCGACGACGTCGGGTCCCTCGCGACGCAGGGAGCGCTCCTCCCCCTCGACCGGTGTCTCCGCGGGTCGGACACGGACACGTCACAGTTCCGCGAGACCGCGCTCGCCCAGGTCTCGCACGGCGGACACGTCTACGGCGTCCCGGAGTTCAACCAGCTCCAGGTCGCCATGGCGTCCACCGACCTGCTCGACCGCGCCGGGCTGACGATGTCCGACGTGAACGGCTCGGACTGGACGGCGATGTCGGCCGCGAACGCGGCGATGACCCGGACGACCGGCAAGCGCCTCGACGTGCTCGGGGTGGACTCGAAGCTCCCGGACTTCTTCTGGCTCTGGACCCTCGCGAACGGCTCCAGCCCGATCTCGGCGGACGGTCGCACCGCGCAGCTCGACGACCCGGCGGTGGTCGAGGCCCTGCAGTACGCGGTGTCGCTGACGAAGCCGGCCGGCGGCTTCGGGCGTGTCAAGGCCGTCCGGGACGCCGCCGACCTGTTCGGCGAGGACAACCCGTTCGCGTCCGGCGCCCTCGGTGCCGAGCCGATGGACAACTGGTACGTCAACGTCCTCGAGGACGTGAGCCCCGACGTCCACCTGCAGTTCGACGCGTTCCGCGACCGTACGGGTGACCCGATCGCGTTCGCCGGCGGGAGCGCATGGGCGGTGCCGGTCAACGCCCGCGATCCGCAGCTCGCCTGCCGCTACGCCGTGACCATGACGAGCGTCGATGCCTGGCTCGACGCCGCGGAGGCGCGGATCCGCGAAGGCGACGCGTCCGACAAGCAGTTCACGGGCCTCCTGACCGCGAACCGCGTCGCGGACGCGCGGATCGAACGCTTGGCGCTCGATCAGGCGGCGGACCAGGGTCGCGCGTCGGACGACCAGTGGGTGCAGGCCGTGCGCGCGATCTACACGGCCAACGACCACGCCGTCTCGGCACCGGCCAACCCGGCGGCGGCGGAGTTCGCGAAGGCCTGGCAGGACGGCGTGAACAGCGTGCTGAACGGGCAGGCGACACCGGAGGCGGCGATGCACCGGGCGCAGCGGGTCGCGCAGCAGGCGCTCGACGACGCCTGGGCTGAGGAAGGACGACGATGACCACGATCCGGACCGGCCGACGGGCGCGCACCGACCAGTCGGGGACGCCGCCCCTCCGCACCGGCGTGCGCCGCCGCCGACGTCGCGAAGCAACGAGTGCCCTGCTCTTCATCAGCCCCTGGATCATCGGGTTCCTGGTGTTCACGCTCTGGCCGATCCTGCAGAGCGCGTGGCTGTCGATGACCGACTACGACGTGCTCCACGCCGCGCGGTGGGTCGGCTGGGACAACTACGTCGAGCTCTTCCAGGACCCCAAGGTCGCCCTCTCGCTCGGCAACACGGTCCTGTACACGGTGCTCGAGGTCCCCGCGCACGTCCTCGTCTCCCTCGCACTCGCTCTGCTGCTCGCACGCGCCGGCCGCAGCTCGGGCTTCTTCCGCACCGTCTTCTTCCTGCCGAAGATGACGCCGGCGGTGGCCGTCGGTGCGCTCTTCCTCCTGGTCTTCAACGGGCAGGACGGGCTCGTCAACCGTGCGCTGGCGCTGGTCGGCATCGACGGGCCGGCGTGGACGACCGACCCCGCCTGGGTCAAGCCGGGCCTCGTCCTGATGAGCCTCTGGACGGTGGGGGCGAGCGTCGTGATCTTCCTCGCCGCACTCCGAGCGGTCCCCTCCGACCTGCTCGAGGCCGCGACCCTCGACGGCGCGGGCCCCTGGCAGCGGACCCTCCGGGTGACGCTCCCCCTCATCAGCCCCAGCATCTTCTTCGTCACCGTGGTCACCACGATCGCGTCCTTCCAGACCTTCACGGAGTCGTACACGGCGTTCTTCGGCGCCTCGAGTTCGGCGTACGGCAACGACGCTGCGCTGTTCTACGTGATCTACCTGTTCCAGCAGGGGTTCGAGTACCTGCACATGGGCTTCGCCTCCGCGATGGCGTGGGTGCTCTTCCTCGTGATCCTCGCGGTCACGATCGTCCAGATCCGCGTCTCCCGACGCCTGGTCCACTACGAAGCGGGTGACGCATGAGCGCCGACACACTGCCTGGAGGCACGGCCTCCCCCGACACGACGGCCGGCGTCGGCCTGGGGCCGGTCCCACCCCGCTCGGTGCGAGCGGGTGCAGCCGGGATCGCTGGTACCGCGAGCGGTGCGGGTGCCC
This sequence comes from Curtobacterium sp. UNCCL20, assembly GCF_900101675.1. GTDB lineage: Bacteria > Actinomycetota > Actinomycetes > Actinomycetales > Microbacteriaceae > Curtobacterium. The sequence continues at coordinate 487,085 of NZ_FNKG01000003.1, forward strand.
GCGCTGCGCGCCCGGACCACGAAGCCGGACGCGGCTGGCGTCGCGGCCTGACGATCGCAGCGCTCGTCGTCTGCGCGGTCGTGTTCCTCTACCCGTTCGCGTGGCTCGTGAGCGCGTCGTTCAAGCCCCGGAGTCAGGTCTTCGACAACGCGCTCATCCCGCGCACCTTCACGCTCGACAACTACGTCACGATCTGGCAGTCCGCGCCGATGGCGTTGTGGATCGCGAACACCCTCGTGGTGACCGTCCTCGCGACCGTCGCCGTCACGTTCACGTCCGCGATGGTGGCCTGGGGGTTCGCGTACTTCCGGTTCCGCGGGCGGAACCTGCTGTTCGGACTGGTGCTCGCCACGATGATGCTCCCCGGCGCCGTGACGATGATCCCGACCTTCATGATCTGGAACGCCCTCGGGCAGTCCGGAACGCTCACGCCGTTGTGGGCGGGCAACCTGTTCGGGTCCGCGTTCTACGTCTTCCTGCTCCGACAGTTCTTCCTCGGACTCCCCCGCGACACCTTCGACGCGGCGACGGTCGACGGTGCCGGGAACTTCCGGGTGTTCTGGTCGGTCGCCCTGCCACTCTGCAAGCCCGCCCTCGTCGTCACCGCGCTGTTCGAGGCGCAGGCGAGCTGGACCGACCTGATGAAGCCGCTCATCTACCTTCGCGACTCCGCGACCTTCACCGTCCCCCGGGGGCTCAAGGCGATGGTCGACCAGTTCGGCTTCGGCGGCGAGTTCCACTGGGAGCTCATCATCACCGCGTCCGTGATCACCACCGTGCCGATGATCATCCTGTTCTTCATCGGACAGCGGCAGTTCGTCGAGGGGATCGCCACGACCGGCGCGAAGGGCTGAGCCCTCCGCGCCGGTCGACGAACGTCCGGGCCGGGCCGGGGTCGGGGCCGGGGCCGGGGCCGGGGTCAGTACTCGACGCGACCCTCGCGGTCGTGGAACTCCCCCGTCGGTCCGTCCGCGCCGATCGTGGCCAGTGCCACCGTCGCGTCGGTCCCCTCGGTCACCGTCTGGTGCCCGCCGAACCCGTTGAACTCCGTCGCCGTGTACCCGGGGTCACTCGCGTTCACCCGGAACCCGGGCAGGTTCTTCGCGTACTGCACCGTCAACGCGATGACGGCTGCCTTCGACGCCGCGTACGGGATCGACGGCACCGGGAACTCGTCACGGCCCGGCGTCGACAGCCACCGCGCGAAGCCCACACCCGAGGCGACGTTCACGATGACGGGGTTCGCGGACTCGCGCAGCAGCGGCAGCGCCGCCTGGGTCACCCGCACCACGCCGGTGACGTTCGTGTCGAGCACGGAGCCGATCGCGGCCGCGTCGAGGTCGTCGACCCCGAACGAGGTCCCGAGGACCCCGGCGTTGTTCACCAGGACGTCGAGTTCGGGGATCTCCGCGATCGCCCGGTCGACGCTCCCCTGGTCGGTGACGTCCAGCTGGACGACGTGGGCGCCGAGCGCACGGGCGTCGTCCCCACGGGCCGGGTCGCGCATCCCGGCGTACACGGTGTGCCCCGCCTCGATCAGGCGGCGGGCGGTCTCGAGCCCCAGGCTGCGGTTGGCTCCGGTGATGAGTGTCGTTGTCATGCCCCCACCATCCCGGTCCGGGGTCGGTTCCCCCAGGCACGGGTCGACAGTGGGACCACCAGTACCAGGAAGGCCTGGAGGCGCGGGGCGATGATGGTGCACATGAGCGAGTTCGCGAGTGTGTTGCGTTCCTGGCGCGACCGGGTGCGTCCCGAAGAGGTCGGCCTCCCCGCGGGTCCCGGCCGACGGACCCCGGGTCTCCGACGCGAAGAGCTCGCTGCGCTCGCCGGAGTGAGCGTCGACTACGTGGTGCGGCTCGAGCAGGGCCGCGCCGAGAACCCGTCGGCGCAGCTGCTCGGTGCCCTCGCGACCGCGCTGCGGCTGACCGTGGCGGAACGTGACCACCTGTTCCGGGTCGCCGGGGCCGCGCCGCCGTCGCGTGGGATCGTCCCCCGGCACGTCACGCCCGGTGTGCAGCGCATCGTCGACCGGCTCGGCGACGTGCCGCTGGCGGTGTTCACGGCGACGCACGACATCGTCCTGTGGAACGACCTCTGGGCCGCGGTGAACGGCGACCCCGAGCAGTACTCCGGCATCGAGCGGAACCTCGTGTGGCGGCACTTCATGCACGGCCACGACGGCGTCGCGTGGGACGACGCCCACCAGGAGGACTTCTCGAGCGACCTCGCCGCCGACCTCCGCGCCGCCGTCGGACGCTACCCGGCCGACCGTGACCTCGCCGAGCTCGTCGCCCGCCTCCGTCGTGGGTCGTCCGAGTTCGAGCGGCGCTGGGACACCGGCCGGATCGCCGAGCACCGGGCCAGTCGGAAGACCGTGCACACGCCGGTCGGGCCGATCGAGATCGACTGCGACGTGCTGAGCGTCCCTGGCGGTGACCTCAGGATCGTCGTCTACACCGTGGTGCCGGGCACGGAGGACGCGGCGAAGCTCGACCTCCTGCGGGTGACCGGGCTGCAGCAGTTCACCTCGGCTCCGTCCTGATCTCCCGCGTCGCGTCTGCTCGGATCGCGGCGGCCCCGGTCAGCGACGGTTCAGACCGCGGTGAACACCAGCGACGCGTTCTGCCCGCCGAACCCGAACGAGTTGTTGAGCGCCGACCGCAGTCGAGCGGTGCGCGGGGCACCCGTGACGACGTCGAGGTCGATCGCCGGGTCCTGGTGCTGCAGGTTCAGGGTCGGCGGGACGACACCGGTCTCGATCGCCCGAAGCGACAGGATCGACTCGACCGCACCCGCGGCGCCGAACATGTGCCCGATCGCGCTCTTCGGTGCCGTGACGATCGCACTGCTGCCGACGGCCCGGTTGATGGCCGCGGCCTCGCCGACGTCCCCGACCGGCGTGCTGGTGGCGTGGGCGTTGACGTGGTCGATGTCCGCGCCGGTGAGCCCGGCCATCCGGATCGCCGCGGTCATCGCCCGTTCCTGCTCGCTGCCGTCGGCGAGCGGCGCCGTGATGTGGTGCGCGTCCGAGGTGATCCCCCACCCGGCGAGCGTGCCGTGGGACCGCTGGGTCCGGGCGACGGCGTGGGACGCCCGCTCGAGGACGACGAACCCGGCGCCCTCGCCGAGCACGAACCCGCGCCGCGAGACGTCGAACGGGCGCGAGAGCGTCGCGGGGTCGTCGCCCTCGGGCTTGGCGAGTGCCTGGGACTGGGCGAACGAGGCCATCGTGACCGGGGTGACCGCGGCCTCGGTGCCACCGGCGATGACCACGTCGGCCTCGCCGGTCACGATCAACCGGGCTGCGACGGCGATCGCCTCGGCACCGGACGCGCACGCCGACACCGTCGTGTAGGCACCCGCTCGGGCGCCGAACGCGATGCTGATCTGGGCGGCGGCTCCGTTGGCCATGAGCATCGGCACAGTACGGGGCGACACGCGCCGGGCCCCCGAGGTGCCGAGGACGTCGTGGGCGTCGAGGAGGGTCTCCACTCCCCCGATGCCCGTCCCGACCACGACGGCGAGCCGGTCGCCCTCGACGCTCGGTGCACCGGCGTCGGCCCAGGCCTCTTCGGCGGCGACGAGGGCGAGCTGCTGGCTGCGGTCGAGGCGGTTCGCCCGCACCCGGCCGAGCGCGCCGTCGGCGTCGAGTGCGGCATCGGCCCCGACGCGGATCGGGACCTGGTCCCAGTGGGTGCCGGAGCGGTCGAGGACGTGCACGCCGGAACGCCCTGCGACCAGGGCGTCCCAGAGGACGTCGACGCCGTGGCCGAACGGGGAGACCGCGCCGTAGCCGGTGATGGAGATGTCCACTCAAGACTCCTTCTTGTACGTTGAACAAGTTGAGTTGTACCACGTACAATTCCGACATGGCAACCACGACCGAGGGACCGGGCACCGCCCGCGGCGCAGCGACCCGCGCGAAGATCCTCGCCGCCACGGCCGGCTTGCTCAGCGGTGCAGCCGCGCACGACGGCAGCGAGTCGCACCGCACCGTGACGGTCAGCGAGATCGCGCGCGCGGCCGGGGTCTACCCGAACCAGATCACCCACCACTTCGGCTCGAAGGACCGCCTGGTCCTCGACGCCGCGTTCGCGCTGTTCCTCCGTGACACCACGCGGCTGCAGGCGTCCGGGCGCCGTGCACGGTCGGCGGAGGCGTTCCGCCAGGTCCTCGCGCGGACCGCTCTGGCGATGCCGTCGACCCTGCTCGTCGTGCGCGCGCTCGGGGCGGCCGGCGACGACGCAGCGCAGCGCGAGCGCGTGAGGCTCCTGCTGGCGGTGCTGTTCCGGCAGTCGGAGCGCTACCTCGAGCGGGTCGTCACGGAGCGCGGCTGGTCGAGCCCGAGCGGCGTCGGCCGCGACGCCCGGACGTTCTGGAGCGCCGTCTTCGGCGCGACGCTCCTCGCGGACGCCGGTGTCACCGGCGGTCCGTCCGACCTCGACCTGGCCGGCACCGTCTCCATCACCTGACCCGGCGACGGAACCAGGGGGCTACTCGCCGAAGCCCGACCGCACGAGCGCCACGAGCGCGTCGACCGCGTCCTGCGCGTCCGGTCCCGATCCCTCGATCGTGACGGTCGCACCCTTCGGCAGCGCCAGCGCCATGATCGCGAGCAGGCTCTTCGCGTCCACGCCGTTCACGTGCACGGATGCCTCGTACTTCGCCGCGGTCTTCACGAACTCCGCCGCGGGACGGGCGTGCAGGCCGGTCTCGTTGACGAGTTCGACGCTCTCGGACGCGGCCACGTCGTCGACGGGGCCGGTCCCGGCACCCGGCACCGCGCCTCCAGGCTGGTCGTCGGACGCACTGGAGGCACGGGGTGCGTCCGCCTCGGACGCTGCGGCAGACGCGGCAGCGGCCAGGACCGCGTCGACGTCGCCGCCGGTCTGGGCGGCGACCGCTGCGGCGACGGTCCCCTCGACGAGCGGGGCCCGGGACACGTGCACCCGAGCGCGGGCGTCGTCGTCGAGGAAGTCGAGGGCGGTGTCCGTCGTCAGGTAGGCGGAACCGAGGTCGCACAGGACGACCACCGCGTCCGCACCGGCGAGCTCCTCGATGCCGGCGGTGATCGCCTCGAACGAGGTGCCGATGCCCCCGTCGTCCGTCCCGCCGGCGGCGACGAGCGGCACGTCGGCGGCCATCTGACGGGCCAGCTCGACGGTGCCGCTCGCGATCGCCGCGCTGTGCGAGACGACGAGGATGCCGACGGTCACGCGGCGTCCCCGGCGGCGTCGACCGCGGCGCGGAGGACGTAGACCGACGACTGCGCGCCGGGGTCACGGTGCCCGATCGCGCGCTCCCCGAGGTAGCTCGCACGGCCCTTGTGGGCGACGAGCGGATCGGTCGACTCGGCACCGGTCACCGCGGCGTCGGCGGCAGCCGCGAGCACCTGCTCGGGGCTGTCACCGTCGGCTGCGGCGGCTGCAGCGGCGTCGACGGCGGGCGACCAGGCGTCCACCATCGTCTTGTCGCCGACGGCGGCCTTGCCGCGGGAGACGACGCCGTCGCAGGCGGCCGTGAGCACGGCGACCAGCGTGTCGGCATCGAGCTCGGTCGCGTCACCCGCCGCCTGCGCAGCCTTGAGGTACGCGGTGCCGTAGAGCGGGCCGGCCGCTCCGCCCACGGTCGAGATGAGCTTCGTCGCGACGACCTTGAGCACGGCCCCGGGGGTGTCGAACGAACCGGCCTCGACGGCCTCGAGCACGGCGCGGAAGCCGCGGTCGAGGTTCTCACCGTGGTCCCCGTCGCCGATCTCACGGTCGAGCGTGACCAGCTCGGCCCGGTGCTCGTCGATCGTCGCGGCAGTGCGTCGGACCCATTCGATGGCCCATGCGGTGTCGAGCGCCAATTCGTGTTCCTTCCTGGATGGTGGGCGGTGGTTCAGCGTCCCCAGCGCAGTGCCGGGGTCTCCACCGGTGCGTCCCAGAGGGCGGTGAGTTCGTCGTCGAGCACCGTCACGGTGAGCGAGAACCCCTGCATCTCGAGGGATGTCACGTAGTCGCCGACCAGGCTACGCGTGACCTCGTACCCGCGGTCGGCGAGCACCTCGGCGGCGCGTCGGTACACGATGTAGAGCTCGGACAGCGGGGACCCGCCCATGCCGTTCACGAGGAGCAGCAGCCTCGAGCCGGCCGGTGCGTCGAGGTCGGTGAGGATCGGTTCGAGCACGCGGTCCACGAGCTGGTCGGCGGGCGCCATCGGGATGCGCTCACGGCCGGGTTCGCCGTGGATGCCGATGCCGAGCTCGACCTCGTCGTCGGCGAGCGTGAAAGAGGGTTCACCGGCGTGCGGCACCGTGCCCGAGCTGAGCGCGAGGCCCATCGAGCGTGTGACGTCGTTGACGTGCCGTGCGACGGCGGCGACGGCGTCGAGGTCGTCACCGCGTTCCGCTGCGGCGCCGGCGCACTTCTCGACCACGACGGTGCCCGCGACCCCGCGGCGACCGGCCGTGTAGAGCGAGTCCTGCACGGCGACGTCGTCGTCGACCACGATCGACTCGACCCGGATGTCGTCCATCCCGGCGAGCTCGGCGGCGGTCTCGAAGTTGAGGACGTCGCCGGTGTAGTTCTTCACGATGTGGAGGACGCCCGCTCCCCCGTCGACGGCCTTCGTCGCGGCGACGATCGGGTCGGGCGTGGGGCTGGTGAACACCGGTCCGGGGACGGCGGCGTCGAGCATGCCGTACCCGACGAACCCGGCGTGCAGTGGCTCGTGGCCGCTGCCGCCACCGCTGACGATCCCGACCTTGCCGGACACCGGAGCGTCGGCGCGGTGGATGTGGATCGGGTCCTCGACCAGGACGACGTGCCCGGCGTGCGCACGGGCGAACCCGCGGACGGTCTCGTCGACCACGGCCTGCGGATCGTTGATGAGTTTCTTCATGCTGACCTCCACGGGTGAGGGGGTCGCGAGGGCAGCACACCGCCGTCGTCGACCGGAGTTGCCTCAATCTACATCCCGAGCCCGCGCAGTCGTTCGTGGGTTGTGCACGTTCGTGCAGCGCGGTTCCGCCGCGCAGGGGCCCTGGATGGGTCGGACGCACAGCCGTCCTGCACGTTCGTGCACTTTCCCGCAGTTCGCTCACGATCGCATCGCCCCGCGTCGATCCCCGTCAGTATGCTCGGCCTCAATCACTCAACGGGGAGTGCCGGCGCTGTACCACCGGACCCCCACCCTCACGCACTGGAGGTCACCGATGGACGGCATCGGCGTCAATTTCCTGTCTGAGCTCGTCGGTACGGCGATGCTCATCATCCTCGGTGGCGGCGTCGTCGCCTCCGTCTCGCTCACGAAGTCGAAGGGCTTCGGCGCGGGCTTCCTCATGGTCACGATCGGCTGGGGCTTCGCGGTCTTCGCCGGTGTCACCGTGTCGTACAAGTCCGGCGGCCAGCTCAACCCGGCGGTGAGCCTCGCGCAGGCCATCCTCGGCAACATCACGGTCGGCGAGATGTTCCTCTACTGGCTCGCCCAGTTGATCGGCGCGATCATCGGTGCCGTCATCGTCTGGCTCGCCTACAAGCAGCACTTCGACGAGGAGCCCGACCCCGCCGCGAAGCTCGGCGTCTTCTCCACCGGCCCGGCCATCCGCTCCTACGCCTGGAACGTCGTCACCGAGATCATCGGCACCTTCGTCCTCGTCTTCGTGGTCATCGCCTTCACCAACGGCAAGACCCCGTCCGAGCTCGGCGCCATCCCGGTCGCCTTCCTCGTCATCGCGATCGGTGTCAGCCTCGGTGGCCCGACCGGGTACGCGATCAACCCGGCACGTGACCTCGGTCCGCGCATCGCGCACGCCTTCCTCCCGATCAAGGGCAAGGGCTCGAGCGACTGGGCCTACGCCTGGGTGCCCGTGGTCGGCCCCCTCGTCGGCGGTGCCCTCGCAGCCGGCCTCTCGTACGCCCTGCTCCCCCTCGCCTAGACCCCGCGTCGGGACCCACGACTCCACCACCCCCACTGAACGAACCCGTAAGGAGCACCAATGGCCGACTACATCGTCGCCATCGACCAGGGAACGACCAGCACGCGAGCGATCGTCTTCGACCACTCCGGCTCGATCATCTCCGTCGGACAGAAGGAACACGAGCAGATCTTCCCGCGTGCCGGGTGGGTCGAGCACGACCCCGCCGAGATCTGGGACAACACCCGCGAGGTCATCGGCCAGGCCCTGTCCCGCGCCGACATCACCCGCCACGACGTCGCGGCGGTCGGCATCACGAACCAGCGCGAGACCGCGGTGGTCTGGGACAAGACCACCGGCAAGGCCGTCTACAACGCGATCGTCTGGCAGGACACCCGCACGCAGTCGATCGTCGACAAGCTCGCCGACGGTGACACCGACCGCTACAAGGCGATCGTCGGTCTGCCGCTCGCCACGTACTTCGCCGGCACGAAGATCATGTGGATCCTCGAGAACGTCGAGGGTGCTCGTGAGAAGGCCGAGGCGGGCGACCTGCTCTTCGGTACGACCGACACCTGGGTCCTCTGGAACCTGACGGGTGGTGTGGACGGCGGTGTCCACAAGACCGACGTCACGAACGCGTCCCGCACGCTGTTCATGGACCTCGAGACCCTGCAGTGGCGCGACGACATCCTGGCGGACTTCGGCGTGCCGAAGTCGATGCTCCCGGAGATCGTCAGCTCCTCGGAGGTCTACGGCCACGTCGAGTCGTCCAACCTGCTCCGCGAGGTCCCGATCGCGGGCATCCTCGGTGACCAGCAGGCGGCGACCTTCGGCCAGGCGGCGTTCGACCAGGGCGAGTCGAAGAACACCTACGGCACCGGCAACTTCCTCATCTTCAACACGGGCACGGAGATCGTCCGCTCGGAGAACGGGCTGCTCACCACCGTCGGCTACAAGCTCGGCGACCAGGAGACGCACTACGCCCTCGAGGGGTCCATCGCCGTCACGGGGTCGCTCATCCAGTGGCTCCGCGACAACCTCGGTCTCATCGGCAGTGCCCCGGAGGTCGAGGCCCTCGCCAAGACCGTCGAGGACAACGGCGGCGTGTACTTCGTGCCGGCGTTCTCGGGTCTCTTCGCGCCGTACTGGCGTCCGGATGCCCGCGGCGCGATCGTCGGCCTCACCCGATACGTCAACAAGGGTCACATCGCCCGTGCCGCCCTCGAGGCGACGGCGCTGCAGACCCGCGAGGTCCTCGACGCCGTCAACGCGGACTCCGGCGTGGACCTGACGGAGCTCAAGGTCGACGGTGGCATGACCGCCAACAACGAGCTCATGCAGTTCCAGGCGGACATCCTCAACGTCCCGGTGGTGCGTCCGGTGGTCGCCGAGACGACGGCGCTCGGCGCCGCCTACGCGGCCGGCCTCGCGGTCGGCTTCTGGGCGAACCTCGACGAGCTCCGTGCCAACTGGCAGGAGGACCAGCGCTGGGAGCCCAAGCTCGACGACGCCGAGCGCGACCGCCAGATCCGCCTCTGGAAGAAGGCCGTCACGAAGACCTTCGACTGGGTCGACGAGGACGTCCAGTAGTCACGTCCGTGACGCACTGAGGTCAGCAACGCACTGGAGGCCCGGTGCCGGTCCCACGGACCGGCACCGGGCCTCCAGGCCGTTGCGTGCAGGGCACGTGGCTAGGCGTTGACCCACTCGTCCAGTTTGCGCGCTGCTGCGCCGGAGTCGATCGCGTCGGCGGCAACGAGCAACTGCTCGCGGAACCGCTGCAGGATCGGCCGGTCCACCTGGGCCGGGTCCTGCGCGAGCCGGAAGGCGACCATGCCGGCCGCGGCGTTGAGCAGGACGATGTCGCGGACCGGACCGGACTCCCCCGCGAGGACCCGGTGCACGACACCGGCGTTGTGCACCGGGTCACCGCCCTGCAGGTCCACGAGGCGGGCGCGGGCGATCCCGAGGTCCCGCGGGTCGAGGTCGTGCTCGGTGACGCGGCCGCCGCTGACCTCCCAGATGTGACTGTGCCCGGTGGTGGTGAGTTCGTCGAGTCCGTCGTCACCGCGGAACACGAGCGCCGTGGCCCCGCGCGTCTGGAACACGCCCGTGATGATCGGCACGAGCTCGAGCTGGGCGACGCCCACCGCGTTCGCCTCGCACCGTGCGGGGTTGACCAGCGGGCCGAGGAAGTTGAACACCGTCGGCACACCGATCTCGCGCCGGACCGCGGCCGCATGGGCGAATCCGGGGTGGAACGAGCTCGCGAACGCGAAGGTCATCCCGACACGCCGGAAGGTGTCAGCGACACGCGCGGCGTCCATCGTGAGGTCGAGGCCGAGCGCTTCGAGCACGTCGCTGGAGCCCGACTTCGACGAGCTCGCCTTGTTGCCGTGCTTCACGACGGGCACCCCGGTCGCGGCGATGACGATGGCCGCCATCGTCGAGATGTTGACGGTGCCGACCACGTCGCCGCCGGTGCCCACGATGTCGAGGGCCATCGGGTCGACGTCCAGCGGCACGGCGGCGTCGAGGATCGCGTCACGGAAACCGACGACCTCGTTGACCGTCTCGCCCTTCGCGCGGAGGGCCACCACGAAGGCCGCGATCTGCGCCGGCGTCGCCTGGCCCTGCACGATCTCCTGCATGGCCCATGTGGACTGGCTGATGGTCAGGTCCTTGCGAGCCATGAGCGAACTGATCACGGACGGCCAGGTGAGGAGGTCGAACATGCACCTGATCGTAGTGAATTCGAGAGACCCGCCAGTCTCCTGCGAAAACACTGTCTGGGGTTTCGGCCATAATGGAGGACGTGACTAGCACCCCTCTCTCCAGATCCGCCAGCGGTCCGGTCCTCAACAGGCCGAACGCCGTTGCCGTGGGGACGATCGTGTGGCTGGGCAGCGAGGTCATGTTCTTCGCCGGCCTGTTCGCGATCTACTTCACGTTGCGCAGCACCTCGCCCGAACTGTGGGCGACCGAGACGTCGAAGCTCGAGGTGCCCTTCGCCTCGGTCAACACGATCATCCTGGTGCTGTCCAGCTTCGCCTGCCAGTTCGCGGTCTTCGCCGCCGAGCGCTTCCAGGTGCACCGCACCAGCTGGAACCCCAAGGACTGGGGCATGACGGAGTGGTTCTTCGTCACGTACTGCATGGGCGCGATCTTCGTCTGCGGGCAGATCTTCGAGTACGCGAACCTCTGGCACGAGGGCGTCACGCTCTCGTCCAGCGCCTACGGTTCGGCCTTCTACATGACCACCGGCTTCCACGGCCTCCACGTCACGGGTGGCCTCATCGCCTTCCTGCTGACGCTCGGCCGCGGGTTCGCCGCCAAGAACTTCGGTCACAAGGAAGCGACCACCGCGATCGTCGTGTCGTACTACTGGCACTTCGTCGACGTCGTCTGGATCGGCCTCTTCGCCGTCATCTACCTTCTCAAGTAGGAACTGGATAGCCCCCTCCGCATGTTCAACAGAAGCAAGTCCAAGAAGGGCCGCCGTTCACCGATGGCGACCGTGTCGCTCATCGTCGTCGGTCTCATGACCACCGGCGGTGCGTACGCGCTGTTCAGCTCCTCGGCCAACGCCGACGACAGCACGAGCACCGTGGCGGCCTCCAGCCAGTCGAAGGTCAACGAGGGCCAGAAGCTCTTCGCCTCGAACTGCGCCACCTGCCACGGCCTCTCGGCCCAGGGCACCAGCGAGGGTCCGTCCCTCATCGGTGTCGGTGCCGCGTCCGTCGACTTCCAGGTCGGCACCGGTCGCATGCCGATGGCCGCACAGGGCCCCCAGGCAGAAGAGAAGCCCGCGCAGTTCACGGACGAGCAGGTGGACGCCCTCGCCGAGTACGTCGCATCGCTCGGCCCAGGACCGTCGGTCCCCTCCTCGAGCCTGACCGACGGCAAGGACGGCGACGCGGCCGAGGGTGCGGAGCTCTTCCGCATCAACTGCGCCATGTGCCACAACGTGGCCGGCGCCGGTGGCGCGCTGACCGAGGGCAAGTACGCCCCGAACCTGCAGTCGGTGTCCGGCAAGCACATCTACGAGGCCATGGTCACGGGCCCGCAGAACATGCCGGTCTTCAACGACCTGAACCTCACGCCCCAGCAGAAGGCCGACATCATCACGTACCTCAAGTACGTGCAGGACAACAAGTCGCCCGGCGGCTTCGCCCTCGGCTCCCTCGGCCCGGTGGCAGAGGGTCTGTTCATCTGGATCTTCGGACTCGGCGCGGTCGTTGCGATGACCGTCTGGCTGACCGCGAAGTCCAACTGATCGTCCGTGTCGAACGACACTGAAGGGAACACCATGGCAGAGCACGACGACGAGGCACTGAACTCGTCCTCGGCTGTCGAGAAGCACGGCGCGACCCCGTCGGCGCCCGGCACCGCGGTCCTCCCCGCGGACCCGTTCGAGAACCCGGGCGAGCCGCCGCACCGCCCGCGCCGCACGGACGTCGACCCGAAGAAGCAGCGTCTGGCCGAGCGTCAGGTCGCCACGTACTTCTACCTGTCGATCGTCGGCAGCGTCCTCGCGATCGCCGCCTACGTCGCCTTCCCGATCTCGTCCGACGACTTCGGGACGGTCCGCACCGCGAACCTCTTCCTCGGCCTGTCGATCGCCCTCGCCCTGCTCGCGCTCGGCCTCGGCGCGGTCTACTGGTCGAAGTCGCTCGTCGTCGACCGCGAGATCTCGGAGCTCCGCCACACCACCCGTGGCACGGACGCGACCCGTGCCAAGGCGGTGGAGGCCTTCCAGCTCGCCGACAAGGAGTCCGGCTTCAGCCGTCGCAAGCTGATCCGCAACTCGATGATCGGTGCCCTCGCCGCGTTCCCGCTCCCCGGCATCGTCCTGGTGCGCGACCTCGCGCCGGCGGCCGACCCGAACGAGCTGCTCCGCCACACGTTCTGGAAGTCGGGCATGCGCCTGACCAAGGACCCGACCGGTCTCCCGATCAAGGCGTCCGACGTCACGATCGGCTCGGTCTTCCACGTCATCCCCGACGGGATGCTCGACTCGGAGCACATGCTGGAAGAGAAGGCCAAGGCCGCCGTCCTCCTCATGCGCCTCGACCCGAAGGACCTGAACCCCGCCAAGGGTCGCGAGAACTGGGGGTACGACGGCATCGTCGCGTACTCCAAGATCTGCACCCACGTCGGGTGCCCGGTCGCGCTCTACGAGCAGCAGACGCACCACCTGCTGTGCCCGTGCCACCAGTCGACGTTCGACGTGTCGAACAACTGCGACGTCATCTTCGGCCCGGCCGCACGCCCTCTCCCCCAACTTCCTATCGCGATCGACGACGACGGCTACCTGGTTGCCCAGAGCGACTTCCACGAGCCGGTCGGACCGTCCTTCTGGGAGCGTGAACGCTGATGAGCAGCACCACCACCACCGCACCTGCGACCGACACCAAGCCGGCACCGGAGCGCGGATCCCGCATCATCGGCGGGGTCGCCAACTACATCGACGAGCGCACCAGCATCTCGGGCCTCGTCAAAGAGGTCGGTCGCAAGATCTTCCCCGACCACTGGAGCTTCATGCTCGGCGAGGTGGCGCTGTACAGCTTCGTCGTCGTCCTGCTCTCCGGTACCTTCCTGACGTTCTTCTTCCAGGCGTCGATGGCCGAGGTCGTCTACAACGGCTCGTACGTCCCGCTCAAGGGCGTCGAGATGTCGACGGCGCTGCAGTCCACGCTGAACATCTCGTTCGACATCCGCGGCGGGCTCTTCGTCCGGCAGATCCACCACTGGGCGGCCCTGCTGTTCGTGGCCTCGATCATGCTGCACATGGCTCGCGTGTTCTTCACGGGTGCCTTCCGCAAGCCGCGTGAGCTCAACTGGGTGTTCGGCTTCCTGCTCTGGGTCCTGGCCATGGCCGAGGGCTTCACGGGCTACTCGCTCCCCGACGACCTGCTCTCCGGCAACGGTCTCCGCATCATCGTCGGCATGATCGAGGGTGTCCCGGTGATCGGCGTGTGGATCGCCTACCTGCTGTTCGGCGGCGAGTTCCCGGGCACCGACATCGTCGGCCGCCTGTACACGCTGCACATCCTGCTGCTCCCGGCGATCCTCGTCGCGGTGCTCGGTGTCCACCTCGTGCTCGTCGTCATCAACAAGCACACGCAGTTCGCGGGCCCCGGCAAGACGAACGAGAACGTGGTCGGCGTGCCGATCCTCCCCGCGTTCGCTGCCAAGGCCGGTGGGTTCTTCTTCATCGTCGCGGGCATCCTCGCCCTCATCGCGTCGCTGTTCACGATCAACCCGATCTGGAACTACGGCCCGTACGACCCGTCCCCCGTGTCCGCCGGTACCCAGCCTGACTGGTACATCGGCTTCGCGGACGGTGCGCTCCGTCTGGTGCCGCCGCACTGGGAGGTCGTGTGGTTCGGCTACACGGTGTCGTTCAACATCCTCGCGCCGATCGCGGTGCTGGTGCTGCTCATCCTGGCGATCCTGCTCTACCCCTTCATCGAGGGCTGGGTCACCGGTGACAAGCGTGAGCACCACATCCTCGACCGCCCGCGCAACGCTCCGACCCGCACGGCGTTCGGTGCCGCCGGCATCACGCTGTACGCCAGCCTCTGGGCCGCCGCGTCGTCGGACATCATCGCGACCCACTTCATGGTGTCGATCGAACACGTGATCCACGTGATCCAGGCCACGACGGTCCTCGGTCCGTTCGTCGCCTTCTGGATCACCAAGCGCGTGTGCCTCGCCCTGCAGAAGAAGGACCGCGAGATCGTGCTCCACGGGTACGAGTCCGGCCGCATCGTCCGACTCCCCCACGGCGAGTACATCGAGGTGCACGAGCAGCTCGACGAGTACGAGCGCTGGAAGCTCCTGCAGTTCAACGAGTACAAGCCGCTCATGATCCGCCCGAACGCGAAGGGCAAGATCAGCAGCGTGCAGAAGATCCGCGCCGGGATGTCGCGCTTCTTCTTCGAGGACCGGATCACGCCGGTCACGAAGGCAGAACTCGAGGCTGCGCACGCCGCTCACCACGGTCCCGAGATCGAGGGCGATCACCCCGCCCCCGCGATCGGCGCCGGCAACCACTAGGTCCCTCGGCAAGAACGATCGAACCCCTCGGCCACTTCGTGGTCGGGGGGTTCGTTCATTCGCCTCGTGGGAACACGCCGACCCACGTTCACGGTGGATTCACCGACACGTGCTGGACTCGTCCAGGACGGTGTGGCACTGTGTTGCACCACGCACCCCGCCAACGGAATGAGACCCCGATGGACAGCCGGACGGCCGAACACCCCAGGCCGAACCACTTCCTCCTCCACCTCAGCGACACCCACCTCCTGGCGGGTGACGGCGATCTCTACGGCGACGTCGACTCCGCCGCGCGGCTGACCGAGATCGTCGCCGAGATCGAAGCGTCAGGCACCCGCCCCGAGGCGATCGTCGTCACCGGTGACGTCGCCGACAAGGGCGAACCCGGTGCCTACGCCCGGATCCGCTCGATCATCGAGCCGGCAGCCGAGCGCATCGGCGCGCAGGTCATCTGGGCGATGGGCAACCACGACGAGCGCGGCGCGTTCCGCCAGGAGCTCTTCGGGCTGCAACCGACCAACCGTCCCGTCGACTTCGTCTACGACGTCAACGGCCTCCGCGTGATCACCCTCGACACGAGCGTCCCCGGCGCCCACCACGGCGAGGTCTCCCCCGAGCAGCTCGACTGGCTCGCCGAGGTCCTCTCCGAGGCGGCCCCTCACGGCACGATCCTGGCGATGCACCACCCGCCCGTGCCGAGCGTGCAGGACCTCGCCGTGCTCGTCGAACTCCGCGACCAGGACGCCCTGGCCGAGGTCGTCGAGGGCAGCGACGTCATCGCGATCATCGCCGGGCACCTGCACTACTCGACGAGCGCCGTGTTCGCCGGCATCCCCGTGTCCGTGGCGAGTGCCACCTGCTACACCCAGGACCTCAGCGAGTACCAGGGCGGGACTCGCGGGCAGGACGGCGCACAGTCGTTCAACCTCGTGCACGTGTACGGGCACAACGTCGTGCACTCGATCGTGCCGATCGGCCACTACGCCACCGTGGGCGAGCCGGTGTCCGCCGTCCAGACCGAGGCACGCCTCGCAGCCGCCGGGGTGACCATCCCCGCAGCAGCCGAGCCCGCTCCGGTCACGTCGAGCATCCCGGTGTTCACGCTGGACTCGGTCCCGGTCTCCCCCGTCCACCGCTGAGATCGCAGTCGGGCGGTCTCCCGCGCGCGCCTGGCGCGCCGAAGTGCGATCTCGGCGCCGTCGCGCATGCGCGACCCGCTGGCGGCCCGGAGGCGCGGTGGCGGGCCGCCACCGTGCCTCCAGGCCGGAGGTGGGGGCGTCACGAGCGCGCCGGAGCGGCCCGACGGGCCGCTTCGCGTCCTAGGCGCCGCGACGCTCCCACGGCGCGGGGAACGGGAAGTACCGCTCGAGGAAGTCGGTGACGCGCTGCGTCCGCTCCTCGTCGCTGACCTCCGGGAAGCTGCCGTCGTTGAGGCAGAAGAAGTCGGCGTTCCGCTTCTTGAGCAGGTCGTCGAGCGCCCGCAACCCGGACTGCATCGTCGTGTCGATGTACCGGACCTCGGCGTTCTCCTGCATGATCGCCCGGCCCGTGAGCAGCGAGTAGTAGTGGTACAGCGAGTTGGTCACGGAGATGTTGTCCGCCGCCCGGAAGCGCGACGCCGCCGTGGACCGGAACTCGTCCGCGAACTCGTGCTCCATCTCCGTCATGATCGAGGCCCGCAGCGGGGTCGGTGCGTGCTCGAGGTGCCGGGTGGTGACGGCACCGAACCGCTGCTGCAGCAGGCGACGGTTCACCCGGGCGGAGTTCTCGAAGCCACTGCGCGCCGGATTGTTCGAGCCGAGGCCGATGCGGGTCGTCGCGAGGATGAACTTCGTCACCGAGCCCGGGCTGAAGAACACCGACGGGTCGACGGTGCGGCCGAAGAACATGTCGTCGTTCGAGTAGATGAAGTGTTCGCTGATGCCCGGGATGTGGTGCAGCTGCGATTCGACGGCCTGCGAGTTGTGCGTGGGCAGGACGGACGGGTCGGCGAAGAACTCCTCCGACCGCACGATCCGCACCTTCGGGTGGTCGGCGAGCCACGCCGGCGCCGGGGAGTCGGTGGCGATGTAGATCTGCCGGATCCACGGCGCGAAGGTGTGCACCGATCGGAGGGCGTACTTGAGCTCGTCGATCTGCCGGAAGCGGGCGGGGGCGTCGTCGCCCTCCCCCAGCACGGCACCGGACTGCGCAGCCTGGCGGGCACGCTGGTACTCGATGGCGTTGCCGTCCACCCACGAGAAGACGATGTCGATCGGGAAGCGGATGTCCGAGACGTGGTCGTCGAACATGTGCTCGACGGTGCGCCAGGTCCGGCCGTAGCGCTCGATGTCGACGAGGACGAACTCGTCGATCGGCAGGCTGCGGCGCATCAGGGCGTTCTCGACCGGTGCGAGGACCTCGGTGTCGGTGACGCGCCAGAACTCGAGCTGCACGCTGGTCTCGGCGCCGTAGCGGAGCCGACCGAGCGGCTCGACGCGGGGGCGGAACACGCGGAGGACGGGTTCGTCGACGGAGCCCAGTCCGTCGTCGATGACGAGCACGGCGGGCTTCCGGGGCGGCTTCGCGTAGAACGGCTCGTTCGCGGCGGCGGCCATCACGGCGCTCTCCGCGCGCTGCCGGTCGCGCTCGTCGAGGGCGATCACCGGCCGCTGGTCGTTGCCGCGGATCAGCAGGTGGTCGACGTCACCGGCGGTGAGTGCGTCGTCGAGGAACAGGAGGTCCTCGATCATCGACTGCTGTGGCGTCAGGTGGCCGTTGACGAGGGTCAGACGGCCCTTCCGGACGACGACGTCGGGTCGGTCGAGACCGCCGGACGACGGTCGAGGGTTCAGCAGAGGACTCTCGGTCACCGGCTCGGTCTCGTTGCTCATCCATGCCCTTCGGGTCGTGCGGTCGGGTCCTGCACCCGGCCTTCCGCATCCTACCGTCCAGGCGGACGCTCGGCCCGACGGTGGGCCGGCCAGCGCGAGCGGCGTCCGGTCGGGCCGGTGGGCGCCGCTGCTACGGCCTGGAGGCGCGGGTCGTCTCCGTCTCGCGCGGCACCTTGACGACGATGCCGACGACGATGAACAGGGCGGCCGCGACGAGCTGCAGGGCCGCCCAGACCTCGCCGGTGATCGGCACCACGGCGAGCGGGTTCCAGCACACGGCGACGGCCGCCATCAGGACCGCTGCCCACCAGGCGCGACCGCGCACCGCGAACACCAGGATGATGAGGCTGAGGACCGTCACGCCCCACCGGGCGAACACGAAGCCGGACGAGTCGACGATCGCGACGCAGGCGAGGAGCACCACCGCCGCGAGGAGCGCGGGGGCCAGTGCCGGCCGGGTGTACGGCGGCAGGTCGCCCTTCCCGCGCCCCGCCGTGGGTGCCGGTCCGCTCGGCACGGTGGGTCCGGCGGGCACGCCGTGCTGGGACGACCCCACCGGGGGCCGCCCCTTCCGCGCTGCCATCAGGCGGTGGCCCCGTCGAGGTCGATGGCCTGGATCGAACGGGACATCGGCGGGAGTCCGCGGACGCGCTCGAGCGCCGGCACGAGTTCGCCGACGTACGCCTGGTAGCCCTCGTCGGTGAGGTGCAGGCCGTCGTCGGTGAAGCGGTCGGCGAGGTGGTCCCCGTCGGCCAGCGCCGGCCAGACGTCGAGGTACTGCGCGTGGCAGGTGGCGACGAACTGGCGGAGGTGCCGGTTCGCCTCCTCGATCTTGGTGGCGTACTCGGCCTGGCGCGGCAGGATGGACACGAGCAGCAGGCGGACGCCCGGCAGCTCGCGGCGGAGCGTGACGAGCACCGACTCCACCCCGCGGACGACGTGCTCGACGCTGGCGCGGTGGTTGCCGAAGTCGTTCGTGCCGATCAGGAGCACGATCACCTCGGGCTGCTCGGCGATCACGGCGTCGAGGCGCGCCAGGACACCGTCGGTGGTGTCGCCCCCGACGCCCTGGTTGACGGTTCGCTCGTCGGGCAACCAGGCGTCCCACGAGCCCTGCGCCGTGATGCTGTCACCCAGGAACAGGACCGTGCTGCGTTCCTCGGTCTGTGCTGCGTCCGTGGTCATGCGGCCTCCTCGTGTACCGGTTCCGGGTTCCCATTCTGCTGGGTCCAGTTCCGCCCCGTCGACTCCGTGTGCGAGGACTCGCGCTCGGCGGCGGCGGTGATGCGCTCCACCATGCCCGGGAAGATCACGCCGTGGAACGGCAGGATCGAGTACCAGTACAGGCGTCCGGACAGGCCCTGCGGGAAGTAGATCGCCCGCTGCCGGTAGTCGCTGCCGCCGTCCTCGGCGGGTGTCACGGTCATCTCGAGCCAGGCGCGGCCGGGCGACTTGAACTCGGCGCGGAGCCGCAGGTAGCGCCCGCGGTCGAGTCGTTCGACGCGCCACCAGTCGAGGGCGTCGCCCTGCTCGAGCCGCTTCGGGTCACGACGACCCCGGCTGAGGCCCACGCCCCCGGCGATCTTGTCCATCCAGCCGCGAGCGACCCACGCGAGGGGGAAGGAGTACCAGCCGTTCTCACCGCCGATCGACTCGACGACGCGCCAGACGTCCTCCGCGCTGGCCGACGAGTGCCGCTTCCGGTCGTCCACGTAGACGGTGTGGCCGGCCCAGTCGGGGTCGCTCGGCAGCGGGTCCGCCGGGGTCGCCGCGAGGGTGGCGTTCCGCCAGCTCGTCTCGACCTCGCCGGTGCGCATCCGGCTGAGTGCGAGGCGGACGGCGCGACGGTAGGAGGTGAGTCCGCCCTTCGGCCGCGGCACCACGTCGTCGATGTCGTGCTCGCGCTGGACGCACTCGAACTGGAGCGACTCGATGATCGGGGTCGCCAGCTTCCTGGGGATCGGCGTCACCACGTTGAACCAGTGCGCCGCGAGCCGTGGGGTGAGCACGGGCAGGACCGAGATCGGACGCTGCGGCAGCTTCGCCTCGACCGCGTAGCCGTTGAGCATCTGGCCGTAGCGGAGCACGTCCGGCCCGCCGATGTCGAACGTGCGGTTCACGTCGGCCGGGATCTCGAGCGCCTGCACCAGGTAGTAGAGGACGTCGCGGACCGCGATCGGCTGGATGTGGTTCCGGACCCAGCGCGGCGCGGGCATCCACGGCAGGACGTCGGTGACGTGCCGGATCATCTCGAACGACGTGCTCCCCGAGCCGATCACCACGCCGGCCTGGTACGCGATCGTCGGCACGCCGGAGCGGAGCAGGACGTCCCCGACCTCCTTCCGGCTGCGGAGGTGCTTCGACAGCTCGCCGTCCGGGTGCAGACCGCCCAGGTACACGAACCGGCGGACACCGGCGGCCTTCGCCTCGTGCGCCATCGTCTCGGCAGCCTGGCGCTCCGCCCGCTCGAAGTCGCCCTCGGCCCCCATGGCGTGCGCGAGGTAGTAGACCGCCTCGACGCCCTGCACCGCGGCGCGGACCGCTGCGGCGTCCTGCAGGTCACCCTCGGCGATCTCGACGTCGTCGTGCCAGGGGACGTCCTGGAGCTTCCGGGGGGTGCGGACGAAGACCCGGACGCTGTGCCCGGCTTCGAGGAGACGTGGGACGAGGCGACCGCCGATGTACCCGGTGGCCCCGGTGACGAGGACGTGCATGCGGGGCACGGTACGCGGTCCGGCTCCGGGTAGGCTTGCCGGGTGGACAATGCAGCGTTCCCCGTCGATCCCGAGAACATCAGTGCCGATGCCGTCCGTGGTCTCATCGACCACGCGATCCTCAAGCCCGAGCTGACCCGCTCGGACGTCGACGCCCAGCTCGACGAAGCCGCCGCCTACCGCGTGTTCAGCGTGTGCGTGCGCCCGAGCGATGTGGCCCACGCGGTCGAGCGCCTGCAGGGCACCGGCGTCGGCGTCGGCACCGTCATCGGCTTCCCGCACGGCACCACCTCGACCGGGGCCAAGGTCGCCGAGTCGCTGCAGGCTCTCGCCGACGGCGCCTTCGAGCTCGACATGGTGCAGAACATCGGCGCCGCGAAGTCCGGCGACTGGGAGCGCGTCGAGGCCGACGTCCGCGCCGTGGTCGACGCCGCGGGCAGCACCGTCGTCAAGGTCATCCTCGAGACGGCGTTCCTCACCGACGACGAGATCGTCGCCGCCAGCCGTGCCGCGCAGTCCGCCGGCGCCGCCTTCGTGAAGACCTCCACCGGGTTCGCCGGCGGGGGCGCCACGGTCGAGCACATCCGTCTGATGCGCCAGACCGTCGGTGCGGAGACCGGCGTGAAGGCCTCGGGCGGCGTCCGCGGTCTGGACACCCTGCTCGAGATGGTCGAGGCGGGTGCGAACCGCATCGGGACGAGCGCCTCCGCCCGCATCCTCGACGACGTCGCACACCGCGCCGAGACCGGCGCCGCGTCGGCACTCGGCGACGACACCAGCTCCTACTGAGCCGTCGGGCCGGCGTCCACGACCCGGCCCGACCACCCGACCCGACCACCACGACGGGGCCGGTGCCCACGGACGCGACGCAGCGTCCGGGAGCCGCCCCGCGCCTCCAGTCCGCCGCATCGGAGCGAGCATGACCACCACCGCAACGCAGTCCACCCCGCTGGCCCTGGCCCTCGACCTCGGCGGCACCAAGGTCGAGGCGGCCCTCGTCACCGACCAGGGCGTCGTCCTGCCGGCCACGCGCTTCCGCAGCCCCACCGGGCCCGGCCGCACCTCGGAGGAACTGCAGGCCGCCGTCGACGAGGTCGTCACCGCGGCACTCGCGGCGCTCCCGACGGACGCGACGCTCGTCGGTGTCGGCATCGGCTCCGCCGGTCCCGTCGACGAGGAGCACGGCCTCGTCTCCCCGCTCAACATGCCGGTGTGGCGCGGCTACCCGCTCCGCGACCGTGTGGCTGCACACGTCCCCGACGGCGTCCCGGTCACGCTCCGGATGGACGGGCTGGCGATCACGCTCGCCGAGCACTGGGTCGGCGCCGCGCAGGGCTTCGACCACGTGATGGGCATGATCGTCTCGACCGGTGTCGGCGGCGGGCTCATCCTGCACGGCCGCACCGTCAGCGGTCCGACCGGCAACGCGGGGCACATCGGCCACGTCGAGTGCGGCGGCTTCGACGACCACTGCGCCTGCGGTGGTACCGGCTGCCTCGAGGCCATCGCCAGCGGCCCGAAGACCGTCGCCTGGGCGCAGCGCCAGGGCTTCGGCGGCACCACCGGCGAGGAGCTCTCGGCCGCGTACGCCGCCGGTGACGGGATCGCCGTCGCGGCCGTCAAGCGGAGCGGCCGGGCCCTCGGTCAGGCGATCGCGGCCGCCACGTCGCTCGTCGACCTCGAGGTCGTCGCCATCGGCGGTGGCTTCTCGCACGTCACGCCGGACCTGTTCGAGTACGCGCGGCAGGCCGTTGCCGAGCGTGTGGAGTTCGGCTTCGTCACGAAGGTGCAGATCGTGCCGACCGGGTTGTCCCAGGACGGTCCGCTCATCGGCGCAGCGGCGCTCGTGCACCGCGCTGACGTGCTGCGCTGACGTGCGCAGGCTGCGGTCGGGTCCGCCGGGCCGAGTCTCGGGCCGGGTCTCGTGGCGGGCCGACGGTCGTGAACGCACGCAGCGTCGGCCTGGAGGCGCGTGGCGGGCCCGCGCCGCGCCTCCAGGCCGTCCCGTGCGCACGTCGTCGTGCCGCGCTCGCGTCCCCGGGCGGGTGTCCGCTCTCCACAGGGGTGACGGGCAGGCGAGCGGGTCCGGCAGGATGTGCAGGTGGCCCGCCCCCGACTCCTGACCAGCGATGACTGGCCCGAGTCGGAGCTCCGCGCCGCGGTGCTCGCCGGTGAACTCGTCGCCGTCGGGCCCTGCTGGGCCTCCCCCGCCGAACCGCAGACACCGTCGCTCCGAGCCGAGGCCGCCGCGTGGGTCCTGCGCGACCCGCGCCTGATCGCCGGTACCCGCACCGCCGCGTGGATCTGGGGCGCCACGTCGCGGCCACCGGCCCCGCTCGAGGCCTGCATCCCGCCGCAGATCCGCGTGCACGTCGAGGCGGACGTCCGCCTCCGCGAGGTGATCATCGGCGACGATGACGTCGTGCGACTCGGCCGGCTCCGCGTGACGACGCCGGCGCGCACCGCGGTCGACCTGCTGCGCTCCCCCGGTACCTCGGCCGGGACCATCGGCACAGCCGAGGCGTCCGCCGTGCACGGTCTGCTGGAGATCGGGGCGGTGACCACCGACGAGGTGGTGACGCGGCTCTCCGCCCTCGGGACGATCCCGATGGTCCGGCAGGCCGAACGGCGCCTCCGGGCGCTGCACGAGCCCGCTCAGCGGCTCTGAGGGGCCTTGCCGGCCCTGCCCGGCCTGTGCTGACGCGGGTTCGGCTCAGCCGGCGCTGACGCGGGCTCTGCTCAGCCGGCGCTGACGCGGGCTCTGCTCAGCCGGCGCTGACGCGGGCTCTGCTCAGCCGGCGCTGACGCGGTAGACGTCGTAGACGGCGTCGATCCGGCGGACGGCGTTGAGGACGCGATCGAGGTGGGTCGTGTCGCCCATCTCGAACACGAAGCGACTGAGCGCCAGGCGGTCGGACGACGTCGAGACGGTCGCCGACAGGATGTTCACGTGGTACTCGGTGAGGACCCGCGTGACGTCGCTCAGGAGACCCGACCGATCGAGCGCCTCGATCTGGATCTGCACGAGGAACACCGACTTCGACGACGGGGCCCACTCGACCTCGATCATCCGGTCGGGCTCGTTCATGAGGGACTTCACGTTCGTGCACGACGCCTGGTGGACGGACACACCCTGCCCGCGCGTGATGAAGCCGACGATCTGGTCGCCCGGCACCGGGGTGCAGCACTTCGCGAGCTTCACCAGGATGTCCGGCGCACCACGGACCAGCACGCCGCTGTCACTGTTGCGCAGCTGCCGGCTGGTGACCTGGCGCGGGAAGGTGAGGTCCGGCTCGTCGGACTCGGTCTCGGCCTGGACGTTGCCGAGGACCTTCTCGATCACCGACTGGGTCGACACGTGCCCCTCGCCGACGGCCGCGTACAGCGCGGACACGTCGTCGTAGCGCATCGAGGACGCGACCTCGGAGATGGAGTCCTGGCTCATGATGCGCTGCAGCGGCAGGTTCTGCTTCCGCATCGCCCGCGCGATCGCGTCGCGGCCCTGCTCGATGGCCTCTTCGCGGCGCTCCTTGGTGAACCACTGCTTGATCTTGTTCCGTGCGCGGGGGCTGCGGACGAAGGTCAGCCAGTCCTGGCTGGGGCCCGAGTCGGGGTTCTTCGAGGTGAAGATCTCGACGACGTCGCCGCTCGAGAGCTGGCTCTCCAGCGGGACGAGGCGCCCGTTGACCTTGGCGCCCATCGTGCGGTGCCCGATCTCGGTGTGCACGGCGTACGCGAAGTCGACCGGGGTCGCACCGGACGGCAGGCCGATGACCTTCCCCTGCGGGGTGAAGACGTACGTCTCCTTCGCGCCGATCTCGTAGCGCAGTGAGTCGAGGAACTCGCCCGGGTCGCTGGTCTCCGCCTGCCAGTCCGTGATGTGGGCGAGCCACGCCATGTCGTCGTTCGCCGAGGACGAGTCGACGTCGCGACCGGCGGCGCGCTGCTTGTACTTCCAGTGCGCCGCGACACCGAACTCGGCGCGCTGGTGCATCTCGTGCGTGCGGATCTGGATCTCGACCGCGCGGCCCTGCGGCCCGAGGACCGTGGTGTGCAGCGATTGGTAGAGGTTGAACTTCGGCGTCGCGATGTAGTCCTTGAAGCGGCCGGGCAGCGGCGTCCACCGGGCGTGCACCGAGCCGAGCATCGCGTAGCAGTCGCGGACGGTCGGGACGAGCACGCGGATGCCCACCAGGTCGTAGATCTCGTCGAACTCGCGCCCGCGGACGATCATCTTCTGGTAGATCGAGTAGTACTGCTTCGGGCGGCCCATCACGTCGCCGCGGACCTTGGCGGCCTTGAGGTCCTTCTTGAGCGTGCCGATGACGTTCTGCACGAACTGCTCGCGCTTCGGCTGGCGCTCCTTGACGAGGCTGTCGATCTCGACGTACAGCTTCGGGTGCAGCACCGCGAACGAGAGGTCCTCGAGCTCCAGCTTGATCATCTGGATACCGAGCCGGTGCGCGAGGGGCGCGTAGATCTCGAGCGTCTCCTTCGCCTTCCGGGTGGCGGAGTCGGACTCGACGAAGCCCCAGGTGCGGGCGTTGTGCAGTCGGTCGGCGAGCTTGATGACGAGGACCCGGATGTCCTTCGACATCGCGATGACCATCTTGCGGACGGTCTCGGCCTGCGCGCTGTCGCCGTACTTGACCTTGTCGAGCTTCGTGACGCCGTCGACCAGCATCGCGATCTCGTCACCGAAGTCCGCGCGCAGCTGGTCGAGCTGGTAGTCGGTGTCCTCGACGGTGTCGTGCAGGAGGGCGGCGGCGATGGTGATCGGGCCGATGCCGAGGTCGGCGAGGATCTGCGCCACCGCGACCGGGTGGGTGATGTACGGCTCGCCGGACTTCCGCTTCTGCCCGTCGTGCGCGCGCTCGGCGACGGAGTACGCCCGCTCGATGAGCGTCACGTCGGCCTTCGGGTGGTGCGACCGGACGGTGCGGATCAGGGTGTCGACCGCGCCGGCGGGCTGGGCACGCGAGAAGAGCCGCGGCAGCAGGGACCGGAGGGAACCGAGGTTGCCGGTGGTGTTCGGGCCGAGGGGGCTCGACGGACGGGGCGAGGAACCGGGGCGGCTCGCGGAACCCGGACGGTCGACTCCGTCGCGGCCGTCGCGGCCATCGCGGCCGTCGCCGGTCTGGACAGGCGCGTCGGCGTCCTGCGGCGTGGATGCGCGCGTGTCCGTCATGATGCGTCTCCCGGGGTCTCGGTCCGAGCTCGATCCGACAAGACTACGCGCGTCCGGTCAGTGCTCGTGACGCGGTTCGCCCTGGGCGTCGCGGACCACCGGGGCACCCGCTTGCTCCCAAGCGACCATGCCGCCGGAGAGGTTCACGGCCGGCACACCCGACTGCTCGAGCGCAGCCACGACCCGGGCCGAACGGGCGCCCGAGTGGCAGACGATGATCGCGGGGTCGTCGCCGCCGTCGATCTCCTTCCACCGGGCCACCAGCTCGGACATCGGCACGAGGGTCGCCTGCGGAGCGTGGACGTCGTTCCACTCCCCCGGCTCGCGCACGTCGAAGAGGCGAGCGCCGGACTCGAGACGCCGGAGGGCCTCGGTGACGTCGATCTCCTGGATCTCCGCGGGCATCAGGCGTCTGCCGTCGCCGGGTCGACCTCGCGCTGGCGCTTGGCCGCTGCGGCCTGCTTCTTCGCGTCGGCCTGCTTGATCTTCGGCTCGTTCTCACGCAGGTGCGCGTACATCGGCGACGCGATGAAGATCGTCGAGTAGGTGCCGACGATGATGCCGATGAAGAGCGCGAGCGAGATGTCGCGCAGGGTGCCGGCACCGAGGACGTACGACCCGATGAAGAGGATCGCGCCGACCGGCAGCAGCGCCACGACCGAGGTGTTGATCGACCGGACGAGCGTCTGGTTCACCGCGAGGTTGACGGACTGGACGAAGGTGCGGTGCGACTCTTGACTGGTGTTCTCGCGGACCTTGTCGAACACGACGACGGTGTCGTACAGCGAGTACCCGAGGATCGTCAGGAAGCCGATCACCGCCGCGGGCGTGACCTCGAGCCCGACGATGCCGTAGACGCCCGCCGTGATGAGGAGGTCGTGCAGGAGCGCCACCATCGCGGAGACCGACATCTTCCAGGTGCGGAAGTACACGGCCATGAACACGGCGGCGAGGGCGAGGAAGATCACGAGTCCGCGGATCGCCTGGTTGAGCACGTCGGCGCCCCAGGTCGCACCGATGAACGTCGCCGCGACCTTGTCCTCGGGCACGTTGTACGCCTTCGCGAGCGCGTCCTGCACGTCGGTGGTCTCACGGTCCGTGAGCTGCCCGGTCTGCACACGGATGCCGTGCTGGCCGAGCTGCGAGACGCGCGGGACGCCCTCGGGGACGATCGACTCGACGGTCTCCGTCGCGAGGTTCTGATCGAGGTTCTTGACGTCCGAGAGCGTGAACTCCGAGCCGCCGGTGAACTCGATGCCGAGCTGGTACCCGCCGCGGAGCCACGGCACCGCGAGGGAGATCACGATCGCGATGACCGCGATGAGGTACCAGGTCTTGCGCCGGCCGACGATGTCGTACGAGCGCTTGCCCGTGTAGAGGTCACTACCGAACTGGCTGAAGCTGGCCATCAGTCGTCCTTCCCGTCCGGCGTGCTGCCGTTCTCGCCGGAGGCCTGCTGGGCCTTCCGCTCCGCGATCGTCTGTCGACGCTGCGCCTCGCCCGCGCTGCGCTGGCGCTTCCCGTCCACCACGGGGGCACGGAACTGCGCCCGCCCGCGGTACACGGCACCGAGGGCCGCCGGATCGAGACCGCTGAACTTGTGGCCCTCGCCGAAGAACCGGCTGCGGGCGATGAGCTGCATCATCGGGTGCGTGAACATCACGACCACGACGACGTCGATGAGCGTCGTCAGGAGCAGCGTGAACGCGAAGCCCTTCACGTCGCTGACCGCGAGGATGTAGAGGACGATCGCGGCGAGGAAGTTGATCGAGTCGGAGGCCAGGATCGTGCGGAGTGCACGCTTCCAGCCGGACTCGACAGCGCCCTCGAGCCCGCGGCCGTCACGGAGCTCGTCCCTGATGCGCTCGAAGTAGACGATGAACGAGTCGGCCGTGATGCCGATCGCCACGATCAACCCCGCGACGCCGGCCAACGACAGGCGGTAGTCGACGCGCCAGGACATGATCGCGATCACCAGGTAGGTCAGCGCGGCGGCCACACCGAGCGAGAGCACGGTGACGAACGCCAGTGCCCGGTACTGGATGACCGAGTAGATGATCACCAGGATGAGGCCGATCAGACCGGCGACGAGGCCGCCGACGAGCTGCGCGGTCCCGAGGGTCGCCGAGATGTTCTCGTTCGACTGCACCTGGAAGTTGATCGGCAGGGCACCGTACTTGAGCTGGTCCGCGAGGGTCTTCGCGGACTCGGCGGTGAACGAGCCGGTGATCTGCGCCTTGCCGTTCGTGATCGCGGAGTTCGTCGACGGTGCCGTGATGACCGAGCCGTCGAGCACGATCGCGAACTGGTTCTGCGGCTGCTGGAGCGACACGAGACGGTTGGTGACCGTGCGGAAGTCCTTCGTGCCCTCGCCGTTGAACGTCAGGTTGACGGCCCACTGGCCGGTCGAGGTGCCCTGCGAGTCGGTCGCGAGACCCGAGGTCGCGTTGCTGATGTTCGAGCCGGAGACCTCGACGGGGCCGAGGATGTACTTCGCCGCGCCGTCCTGGTCGCACGTGACGAGGGGCTCGTCGTCGGGCGCCGTCGTGACGTCGTCCGGCGCCTTGCAGTTGTAGTTGGTGTACAGGTCCTGCAGCTTCGGCGTGACCCAGTTGAGGTCACTCGCGTTCGACGGCTTCGCGCTCGGCGTCGCCGCGAGGGACGCGGGTGGCGAGTACGGCGTCGGCGATGCCGTCGATCCGTTGTCGCCCACGGACGTGTTCGTCGCGGCCTCGGTGTAGAGGACCGGGCGGAACGTCAGCTTCGCGGCCGCCTCGATGCGGTCGATCGTCGCCTTGTCCGGCTTGCCCGGGATGGAGACGACGATGTTGTTCGTCCCCTGGGTGTTGATCTGCGACTCCGAGACACCGGTCGCGTTGATGCGCTGCCGGATGATGTTCACGGCCTGGTCGAGCTGCTGGCTCGTCACCGAACCGCCCTCGGTGTTCTGCGCCGCGAGGGTCAGCTGCGTGCCGCCCTGCAGGTCGAGCGCGAGTTCCGGGACCCAGCTGGCCCCTTCGAACCACTTGCCCGTGTCGTCCTTCGTGGATCCGGCGAGGATCGACGCGGCGGTGTTCAGACCCGCGAGGACCGCCATCAGGATCACCAACCAGGTGAGCGAACGGAGCGCCTTCTTGACGGGTGTCGATCGTGCCACCGGTCGTCTCGTCTTTCTGTCAGGACCGACGGCGATGACCGGCGGCAGGTGTCGCCGCCGGATCGGTGGACCCGGCGGCCGAGGAGTCAGTCTTCGGTCTTGCGCTTCGCAGCGTCGGTGTCGGCGTCCGTGGTGCGCTCACCGTAGATCGGCTCACCGTTCAGCTCGGCGACGGGCTTCGGCGCTGCCGGCTCGTCCTCGGGCGTGGCGGTCGTCTCGATGTCCGAGGCGCTCTCGTCAACGACGCGGGACAGCGTCTGACGGTGCACGGTGACGACGGTCCCCGGGGCGATCTCGACGTCGGCGGTGACCTTCTCGTCGTCGACCGACAGGAGCGTGCCGTACAGACCGAAGGAGAGCATGACCCGCGCGCCCGGCACCATCTTGGTGGCGAGCTCGCCCTGCTGCTTCTTGCGCTTCCGGCTGTTGTAGAACATGAAGGCCGCGAACGCCACGACGATGACGATGAGGATGACTTCTTGACCCATGATGCGATGCCTTCTCTGGTTGCTCGGTTTCGGGCCGTAGCAGTCTAGGGCACACGTCTGTGCGTGGCTTGTCACCCCGGACTGCTCGGACCGGTCAGTCGGTGTCGTCGTCGAACAGGCCCGGCAGCCCGCCGGTCGCCTGTCCGGGTGTCAGGCCGAAGTGCCGCCAGGCCTGGGGTGTCGCGATGCGGCCGCGGGGGCTCCGGGTGACGAGCCCGACGCGCACGAGGAACGGCTCGACGACGGACTCGATGGTCTCGGACTCCTCGCCGACGGAGACCGCCAGCGTGTTGAGCCCAACGGGTCCCCCGTCGAACCGGGTGAGCATCGTCTCCACCACGGCGCGGTCGAGGCGATCGAGGCCGAGTTCGTCGACGTCGTACAGGTCGAGGGCTCCCTGGACGGCCGCCATGCCGTCGGTGGTGCGGTGCACGAGCGCGTAGTCCCGCACCCGGCGGAGCAGGCGGTTCGCGATGCGAGGGGTGCCTCGTGACCGGCCGGCGATCTCGCGGAGCGCCGAGCGGTCGATGTCGAGCTCCAGCAGGTGGGCTGCGCGGATGAGGACCTGTTCGAGCTCGTCCTTCTCGTAGAACTCGAGGTGGGCGGTGAACCCGAAGCGGTCGCGGAGCGGGTTCGGCAGGAGCCCGGCGCGCGTGGTCGCGCCGACGAGGGTGAACGGCGCGAGGTCGAGCGGGATGCTCGTCGCGCCGGCGCCCTTGCCGACCATCACGTCGATCCGGAAGTCCTCCATCGCGAGGTAGAGCATCTCTTCTGCCGAGCGCGCCATCCGGTGGATCTCGTCGATGAACAGGACCTCGCCGGGGACCAGGGACGAGAGCACCGCGGCGAGGTCACCGGCGTGTTGGATCGCCGGTCCGCTCGACATGCGGAGCGGCCGGCCGGACTCGTGCGCGACGATCATCGCGAGCGTGGTCTTGCCGAGCCCGGGAGGACCCGCCATCAGGATGTGGTCGGGCGTGCGGTCCTGCATCGCCGCGGCCCGGAGCAGCAGGTCGAGCTGCCCCCGGACCTTGCGCTGCCCCACGAACTCGTCGAGGGACTTCGGACGGAGCGCCCCCTCGAACGCGAGCTCTTCCTGCGACTCGGCGCTGGCGGCGGTGATGCCGCTCACCGGCCGGCCGCCGCGGGACGGAGTGCACCGAGGGCGGCGCGGAGGAGCGCCTGGGTGCCCATGGTCGCCGCGCCGGGCTCGGTGGCGATGGTGTCGTCGACGGCGCGCTGGGCGGCGTCTTCACGCCAGCCGAGGCCGATGAGGGCGGCGACGACGTCGACGGCGGCCGGGTGCGCCGCAGCACCGCGGGCGGCTGCCACGACCGGCGCCTGCTCGAACGCGGCGAGCTTGCCGGCGAGCGCGACGATGATGAGCTTGGCGGTCTTCGGGCCGATGCCGGAGACCTTGCGGAAGGCACCGTCGTCGTCGTTCGCGACGGCGTTGGCGACCTGGGCGGGCTCCATGTGGGCGAGGACGCCCATCGCCGACTTCGGGCCGACGCCGGAGACGCTGCGGAGCAGGTCGAACACCTGGAGTGCGTCGGTGGACTCGAACCCGAACAGCAGGTGCTCGTCTTCGCGGACGATCATCGCGGTGCGGAGGAAGACCTCGGCACCGTGCCGCATCGTCAGCGCGTGCGCGGGCGTGACGGTCACCGCGTAGCCCACTCCCCCGACCTCGACCACGACGGCCGATCCGGCGACGTCGATGCAGGTGCCCCGGAGACTCGCGATCATGCCCCGAGCCTACGGCCGCCCACCGACGAAGCCGACGTGCCACGCTGCGGGCGGGCCGCTGCGGCTGCCGCTCGCGCGAGCGGCGAGTCGACGGTGCCGCCCTGCGCGTCGCGCCAGGCGCGCTGTGCGGGGGTGAGGTTCGTCGGACGCGAGCCGACGGTGTCGGGTGATCCGAGCCTCCAGGCATGGCACACCGCCAACGCGAGCGCGTCGGCGGCGTCAGCTGGTTTCGGTGCCTCGTCGAGTCCGAGGACCCGCGCGATCATGGTCTGCACCTGGCGCTTGTCGGCGTTGCCGTAGCCCGTCACCGCGGCCTTGACCTCGGACGGCGTGTGCAGCCCGACCGGCAGGCCGCGGGCGGCGGCCGCGTGCAGGGCGAGACCGGCGGCCTGCGCCGTCCCCATCACGGTGCGGACGTTCGCCTGGGCGAACACCCGCTCCACCGCGACCGCGTCGGGCCGGTGCTCGTCGATCTCGGCGGCGATGCCGTCCGCGATCAGCAGCAGCCGCTGCTCGAGCGCCATGTCCGCCGGGGTGCGGACGACCGTCACGTGGACGAGCCGTGCACGCCGGTTCGGTGCGACCTCGACCACGCCGACACCGCACCGCGTGAGCCCGGGGTCGACCCCGAGCACGCGCAGCATCGGGTTAGTCCTCGTCCTCGTCGAGCTCGGCCTGGACGTCGGCGGGGATGTCGAAGTTCGAGTAGACGTTCTGCACGTCGTCGCTGTCCTCGAGCGCGTCGATGAGGCGGAAGACCTTGCGGGCCGTCTCGGCGTCGACCGGGACCTTCAGACCGGGCACGAACTCGGCGTCGGCCGAGTCGTAGTCGATGCCGGCGTCCTGCAGTGCGGTGCGGGCCGCGACGAGGTCGCTCGCCTCGGTGATGACCTCGAAGCCGCCGCCCTGGTCGATGACGTCCTCGACACCGGCGTCGAGCACGGCCGTCATCACGGTGTCCTCGTCGAGGCCGTCGGTCTTCGTCACCGAGATGACGCCCTTCCGCGCGAAGTTGTAGGCGACGCTGCCCGGGTCGGCCATCGTGCCGCCGTTGCGGGTCATCGCCGTGCGGACCTCGGCCGCAGCGCGGTTCTTGTTGTCCGTCAGGCACTCGATGAGCATCGCGACGCCGTTCGGGCCGTAGCCCTCGTACATGATCGTCGTGTACTCGATCGACTCACCGGTCAGGCCGGCGCCGCGCTTGATGGCACGGTCGATGTTGTCGTTGGGGACCGAGGTCTTCTTGGCCTTCTGCACGGCGTCGACGAGCGTCGGGTTGCCGGACATGTCGGCACCGCCCATCTTCGCGGCGACCTCGATGTTCTTGATGAGCTTCGCGAACGACTTCGCACGGCGCTGGTCGATGACCGCCTTCTTGTGCTTGGTCGTTGCCCACTTGGAATGCCCGGACACGGTGCTCCTTGCGTCTCGCCGAAAATCTGATCCAGTTTAGCGGCCTGGAGGCGCGGATCGCCGCCGCCGCGCTGGTCGCGTCGCCCCGTGGTCGGCCGCAGGGTGCGTCACGCGCTGCGGACGAGGTCGGCCGCAGGGCGCGTCACGCGCTGCGGACGAGGTCGAGGAAGCGCCGGTGGAACCGGTCCTCACCCGCGACCTCGGGGTGGAACGCGCTCGCGAGCACGTTCCCCTGCTGCACCGCCACGGCCTGGCCGTCCGGCAGTGCACCGAGGACCTCGACACCGGCGCCGTGCTGCTCAACCACGGGCGCCCGGATGAACACCGCGTGCACCGGGGCGTCGCCGAGCTCGGGCATCGGGATGTCGATCTCGAACGAGTCGTTCTGGTTGCCGAACGCGTTCCGGCGCACCGTCGTGTCGAGCACGTCGAGCGTCTGCTGCCCACTGATGCCGTCGGTGATGCGAGAGGACAGCATGATCATCCCCGCGCAGGTGCCGTAGGTGGGCAGCCCGCCGCGGATCGCGTCGCCGAGGGGCTCGGCGACGCCGAACGCCCGGGACAGCTTGTCCATCACGCTCGACTCGCCGCCGGGGATGACGACGCCGTCGAGCGCCGCGATCTCCTCCGGGCGGCGGAGCGGCACCACGTCGGCGCCGAGTGCCGTCAGCGATGCGATGTGCTCGCGGAAGTCGCCCTGCAGCGCGAGGACCCCGATCCGGGGCCGCGCGCCGCTCGTCGTGCTACCAGCCACGCTCGGCGAGGCGGTGCGGGGCGGGGACGTCGGCGACGTTGATGCCGACCATCGCCTCGCCCAGGCCGCGCGAGACCTCGGCGATGACCTTGGGGTCGTCGTGGAAGGTCGTGGCCTTGACGATCGCCGCGGCACGCTTGGCGGGGTCGCCCGACTTGAAGATGCCCGACCCGACGAACACGCCGTCGGCGCCGAGCTGCATCATCATCGCGGCGTCGGCCGGGGTGGCGACACCACCGGCGGTGAAGAGGACGACGGGGAGGGTGCCGGTCTGGGCGACCTCCTTCACGATGTCGAACGGCGCCTGCAGTTCCTTCGCGGCGACGTAGAGCTCGTCCTCCTTGAGGTGGCGCAGGGCCGCGATCTCCTTGTTGATCGTGCGGATGTGCTTGGTCGCCTCGGAGACGTCACCGGTGCCGGCCTCGCCCTTGGAGCGGATCATCGCCGCACCCTCGGTGATGCGGCGGAGCGCCTCGCCGAGGTTGGTCGCACCGCAGACGAACGGGGTCGTGAAGTTCCACTTGTCGATGTGGTTCACGTAGTCGGCCGGCGAGAGGACCTCGGACTCGTCGATGTAGTCGACGCCGAGCTCCTGCAGGACCTGCGCCTCGACGAAGTGGCCGATGCGGGCCTTCGCCATGACCGGGATCGACACGGCGGCGATGATCTCCTCGATCATCGACGGGTCGGACATGCGGGCGACGCCGCCCTGGGCGCGGATGTCGGCGGGGACGCGCTCGAGGGCCATGACGGCGGTCGCGCCGGCCTCTTCCGCGATGCGGGCCTGCTCGGCGTCGACGACGTCCATGATGACGCCGCCCTTCAGCATCTCCGCGAGGCCGCGCTTGACGCGGTCGGAGCCGGTGATCGAGGTGCCAGGGGTGCCCGAGGTGCTGCTGCTGTCGCTCATGATGCCGACAGTCTAGTGCGCCGGAGGCCACCCTTCGGCGACGAGGCGGCGGGTCTCACCGAGCAGCTGGGACATCGACTTCGTCCGCGCGATGATCGGGAAGAAGTTCGCGTCGGACTGCCACCGCGGCACGATGTGCTGGTGCAGGTGACCGGCCACGCCGGCCCCGGCGACCTCGCCCTGGTTCATGCCGATGTTGAAGCCGTCGCAGTGCGAGACGGACCGGAGGACCCGCATCGCGGTCTGCGTGAGCTCGCCGATCTCGCGGAGTTCGTCCGGCGTCGCCTCGTCGTACAGCGGCACGTGCCGGTACGGGCACACGAGCAGGTGCCCGTTGTTGTACGGGAACAGGTTGAGCAGCACGTAGGCGTGCTCGCCCCGCGCGACGATGAGGGCGTCCTCGTCGGACTTCCGCGGCGCCTCGCAGAACGGGCAGTCGTCGTCGTGCCCGCGGCCCCTGCCCTCGCGCCCGGCGTCGATGTACGCCATCCGGTGCGGATTCCAGAGCCGCTGGAAGGCATCCGGGACGGCCGCACCGGTGGCGGCGTCCCGGATGACCAGGGGGTCCTGCTCGTCGGTCATCAGACCTGCGCGCGCTCGCGGATCGCGGTGAGGATGCGCTCGACCGCCTCGTCGACGGGCACGCCGTTGTCCTGGCGGCCGTCACGGAAGCGGAAGCTCACGGCACCGGCGTCGCGGTCGTCGCCACCGGCGATGAGCTGGAACGGCACCTTCTGCTTCGTGTGCGTGCGGATCTTCTTCTGCATGCGGTCGTCGGAGTGGTCGACCTCGGCGCGCACGCCGTGGCTGCGGAGCTTCGCGACGACCTCGTCGAGGTAGTCGCCGTACTCGGCCGCGACCGGGATCGCGACGACCTGCACCGGAGCCAGCCAGGCCGGGAAGGCGCCGGCGTAGTGCTCGGTGAGGACGCCGAAGAACCGCTCGATCGAGCCGAACAGCGCGCGGTGGATCATCACCGGCTGCTGTCGCGTGCCGTCCGCCGCCGCGTACTCCAGGCCGAAGCGCTCCGGCAGGTTGAAGTCGAGCTGCACGGTCGACATCTGCCACGTGCGGCCGATGGCGTCCCGCGCCTGCACCGAGATCTTCGGGCCGTAGAACGCCGCGCCCGCGGGATCCGGCACGAGCTCGAGCCCGGACTCCTCGGCGACCTCGCGCAGGGTGTTCGTCGCCTCTTCCCAGGTGTCGTCGTCGCCGACGTACTTCTCGGGGTCCTTCGTGGAGAGCTCGAGGTAGAAGTCGTCGAGGCCGTAGTCGCGCAGCAGCGAGAGCACGAACTGGAGCGTCGTGGTGAGCTCCTCCTTCATGCGCTCCTTCGTGGTGAAGATGTGCGCGTCGTCCTGGGTCATGCCGCGGACACGGGTGAGCCCGTGGATGACGCCCGACTTCTCGTTGCGGTACACCGTGCCGAACTCGAACATCCGGAGCGGCAGGTCGCGGTAGGACCGGGCCTGCGAGCGGTAGGCGAGGATGTGCATCGGGCAGTTCATCGGCTTGAGGTAGTAGTCCGCGCCCTGTCGGGTGACGTTGCCGTCCTCGTCGCGGGCCTCGTCCATGTGCATGGCCGGGAACATGCCGTCCTTGTACCAGCCGAGGTGCCCGGACTGTTCGAACAGGTCGCCCTTGGTGATGTGCGGCGTGTAGACGAAGGAGTAGCCCTCTTGCTCGTGCCGACGGCGCGAGTAGTCCTCCATCTCGCGGCGGATGATGCCGCCCTTCGGGTGGAAGATCGCGAGCCCCGAGCCGATCTCGTCCGGGAACGAGAACAGGTCGAGCTCGGCACCGAGCTTCCGGTGGTCGCGCTTCGCCGCTTCTTCGAGGCGGACGAGGTAGGCCTTCAGCTGGTCCTTGTCCGGCCACGCGGTGCCGTAGATGCGCTGCAGCTGCGGGTTCTTCTCGGAGCCGCGCCAGTAGGCCGCCGCGACGCGCATCAGCTTCGACGCGTTGCCGATCCAGCGGGTGTGCGGGACGTGCGGCCCACGGCAGAGGTCCTGCCAGACGACCTCACCGGTCTTCGGGTCGACGTTCTCGTAGACCGTCAGCTCGCCCGCGCCGACCTCGACGCTCTCGCCGGAGTCGCCCGCTTCGGCGGCACCCTTCAGGCCGATGAGCTCCTGCTTGTAGGGCTCCCCCGCCATCCGCTGACGGGCTTCCTCGTCGCTGACCACGACCCGACGGAAGCGCTGGGCCTGCTTGACGATCCGGTCCATGCCCTTCTCGATCGCCTTGAGGTCGTCCGGGGTGAACGGGTCGACGACGTCGAAGTCGTAGTAGTAGCCGTCCGTGACGGGCGGACCGATGCCGAGCTTGGCGTCCGGGTTGATCTGCTGCACGGCCTGCGCGAGCACGTGCGCTGCCGAGTGGCGGAGGATGTCCAGTCCGTCCTGCTCGTCGAGCGTCACCGGCTCGACGACGTCACCGGCCTGGACCTCGGCCGCGAGGTCCTTGAGGACGCCCGCCACCCGGATCGCGACGACGCCGCGCACGCCCTCGAAGAGCTCGGTGCCCGTCGTGGTCGTCGTCGCGGTGCGGGGCTCGGGTGCCTGGGGAAGCTCTGCGGGCGCGGGGGCGACTGACTCGGTCACGATGATGGGACTCCTCGATCGAAATGGTGCGTCAAGACTAGTGCGAGCGTGATGCTCAGGCGGGGACGGCGCCGAGGGTCTGCACGGGCAGGCGCGGCTCGAGGCGCTCGCGCCCGTTCAGGCCGTCGAGCTCGAGGAGCGCCGCGAAGCCGATCGCCTCGTACCCGGCACGCTCCAGCAGGGTGATCGTCGCGGCGCCGGTGCCCCCGGTCGCGAGCACGTCGTCGACCACGAGCACGCGGGTGCCGGCGGGTAGCTGGCCCGGGCGGAGTTCGAGTTCGGCCTCGCCGTACTCGAGCGCGTACTGCTCGCTGAGGACCTCGCCGGGGAGCTTCCCGGCCTTGCGGATGGTGAGCACGCCGACCTGGTGCTGCGCCGCGATCCCGCCGGCGAGGGCGAACCCGCGGGCCTCGATCCCGGCGACCGCGGCGAACCCCTCGCCGATCGCGAACGGGGCCGCGAGTGCTTCGCACACGCGCCCGAAGGCGACGGCGTCGGAGAACACCGGCGTCACGTCGCGGAACAGGACCCCCGGCTTCGGGAAGTCCGGGACGACGGCGGTGAGGCGTTCGACGAGTGCAGCTGCGGTTTCGGTCACCCGACAACGGTACGGGAGGCGCGGGGTGCGCCGTGCCCGTCACCGCACGGTGCGAGGTCGGTCGCCCCGTGCGGGTCCGGTGGTGCGGCGCACGGTGCGGGTCACGTCACGCCGTGCGCGGTTGGCGGCCCGGTGCGAGGTCAGAAGCTCGCACCGGGCCGCCAAGGTCGCCGCGACTGACAAACCCCGCACGGTGCGAAGTCCGCGAACCCGCACGGTGCGAGGACCGCGAACCCCGCACCGTGCGAGGTCCGCGAACCCGCACGGTGCGAGGTCCGCGAACGCCGCACCGTGCGGATCGGAACGGCACCACGGCCGCGCCGCTCAGTGCCACAGCGTGAGCGCGGCCGTGCGGATCAACCACTCGGCTTCGCGCTGCTCGCGCTCCCGCTCGAGGCGGTTGCGCGTGGCGATGTCGACCGACGGCCGAACGTGGTGCGTGCGCCGGCTCCAGATGATCAGGGACATCCCGATGCGGAGCGCGATGCGGTCGGAGAGTGAGACCCGACGGCGGACCGCACGGGTGTCGGGAGGGCGGGTGGAGGTCTTCGTTGACAAGGTGTTCCCCTTCGGAGCACGCCGGTTCAGGGCATGACGGAACTGCCCGGGACTCGGGCTCGAGAATGAATGCGCAAGAATGCACTCCGCACCCCGCGATGCATTGCGCGGAGGCGGTCAGGAATTGCTGCCGATGCGAAGAGCGTCCCACTCACCACCGACATGCACGACCACGGTCCGACGCATTCCGGATCGCGGTCGAGTGCGCACACGAGAGCGTGCGCAGCCGAGACGATCCGAGCGTCAGCGGTGGCCGAACCCGGGGCCGTCCGGCGAGCAGTGATCAGCTCGGACAGGCCTGGGCGCAGGTGTCGACAGGTGTCGGGCGCTCCGGTTCAGCGGACCCGGATCGGGGTGCCGCCGAACGTACGGATGCCGCGGAACGGAGTCGTTGCGGTGATCATCATGGTCAGGCCCCCTCTCGGTCTCGTGCTGACTCGGTGGTGATGCTCGTGAACACTATCCACACCGACATTCCCCGCGCAACCCTTTTCCGGAATTCCGTCGGAATTGCATTCCCGAACAGTCGGGACCGAACGCTCCGGCGCGCAGAACACCCCCGGCACCGAGTGGCACCGGGGGCGTTCTGGTGGGACGGACTAGACCGCGGCGGGAACCGCGACCGTGGCCGTCAGCGCACCGTCGACCACGTCGATCCGGACCGTGTCGCCAGCGGTCACGGCCTCGTCGACGACGAGGGTCGCGATCCGGTCGTCGACCTCGCGCTGGATGAGGCGGCGGAGCGGGCGTGCGCCGTACTCGGGCTCGTACCCGTGCTCGGCGAGCCAGTCCGTGGCGGCCTCGGACACCGAGAGCGTCATGTCCTGGGCGAGCAGCCGCAGCGCGGTGTCCTGCAGCAGCAGGGACACGATCGAGCGGAGCTGCTCCCGGTCGAGCTTGCGGAAGAGCACGATCTCGTCGATGCGGTTGATGAACTCCGGGCGCATGGACTCGCGGAGCTTGCCCATCACCCGGGCGCGCAGGTCCTCCTCGGAGTACCCGCCGTCCGCCGAGGCCGAGAACCCGAGCGCACCGGACCGCGACGCGAGGAACTCGGAGCCGATGTTCGACGTCATGATGACGACCGTGTTCCGGAAGTCCACCGTGCGGCCCTGACCGTCGGTCAGGCGTCCGTCATCGAGGACCTGCAGCAGCAGGTTGAAGACGTCCGGGTGGGCCTTCTCGACCTCGTCGAGGAGCACGACCGAGTACGGGTTGCGACGGACGCGCTCGGTGAGCTGCCCGGCCTCGTCGTAGCCGACGTACCCGGGAGGGGCACCGACCAGCCGCGACACGGTGTGGCGTTCGCCGAACTCGCTCATGTCGAAGCGCAGCATCGCCGACTCGTCGCCGAACAGCGACCCCGCCAGCGCCTTGGCCAGCTCGGTCTTGCCGACGCCCGTCGGGCCGAGGAACAGGAAGCTCCCGACCGGTCGACGCGGGTCGCCCATGCCGGTCCGGCTGCGCCGGACGGCGGTGGCGATGGCGCGCACCGCGTCGTCCTGGCCGACGACGCGCTCGTGGAGTTCGTCCTCGAGGGCGGCGAGGCGGGAGCGGTCGCCCTGCGAGAGGCGGGTCGCGGGGATGCCGGTCGCGCGGGACACCACCTGGGCGATGTCCGCTTCGGTGATGACGCGGTCAGCCGGTGCGTGACTGGAGGCGCGACTCGCGTCCGCCGTGTCGGCGGCGGTGATCCGTGCCTCCAGGCCCTCGATCTCGTCGCGGAGGCGCGACGCCTCCTCGTACCGCTCGTCGGCGACCGCGCGGTCCTTGTCGGCCACCAGCGTGGTGACCTGGGCGCGGAGCGCGTCGACGTCGACGCTGCCCGAGAGGGCGAGGCGACGGCGGGCTCCGGCCTGGTCGACGAGGTCGATCGCCTTGTCCGGCAGGTGCCGGTCGGTCACGTAGCGGTGCGAGAGCTCCACCGCGGCGCGCAGGGCGTCGTCGGTGTAGGTCACGTCGTGGTGCTCCGCGTAGCGCGGGGCCAGGCCGGTGAGGATCGCGACGGCGTCCTCCACGGAGGGCTCCCCCACCGTGACCGGCTGGAAGCGGCGCTCGAGTGCGGCGTCCTTCTCGATCCGGCGGTACTCGTTGAGCGTCGTCGCGCCGACCATGTGCAGGTCGCCGCGGGCGAGCCGGGGCTTGAGGATGTTGCCGGCGTCCATCGAGCCGCCCTCGCCGCCGCCACCGGCGCCGACGACGGTGTGGAGCTCGTCGACGAACACGATGAGCTCGTCGGCGTGCGCCGCGATCTCGTCCATCGCCTTCGTCAGGCGCTCCTCGAAGTCACCGCGGTACCGGGTGCCGGAGAGCATGCCGGCGAGGTCGAGCGACACGACCCGCTTGCCCTGCAGCAGGACGGGCACGTCGCCGTCCGCGATGCGCTGGGCGAGGCCCTCGACGATCGCGGTCTTGCCGACGCCGGGCTCACCGATGAGGACGGGGTTGTTCTTGGTCCGTCGGAGCAGGATCTCGACGGTCTGCTCGATCTCGTCGGCACGGCCGATCACCGGGTCGATGCGGCCGTCGCGGGCGCGCTCGGTGAGGTCGGTGCCGAACTGGTCGAGCGTCGGGGTCTCTGAGTCGCTCTGGGTGTCGGCCTCCGCCGTGGTCCCGGGCATGGGGCGCCCCTCTCGTGCTGCTGCGGCGGCCTGCTGGGCGTAGTCCTGCATGACCTGCGGGGTGACGCCGGCGCTCGCGAGCAGCTGCCCGGTGACGGTGTCCTGGTCCATCACGAGCGCGAAGAAGACGTGCTCGGGATCGGTGTAGGTGCTGCCGAAGCCGCGTGCGGCCTGGGTGGCCTCGAACAGGACCCGCTGGGCGGAGCCGGTCAGGGCGGGTCGACCCTCGGGCCGTCCGTCGCGGGCCATCGGCAGGCGCTGCTCGACCTCGTCGGCCAGCTGCTCCGGGTCGATGCCGGCGTGCCGGATGACCGCGGTGAAGGGGTCGGTGCGGACGAGCACGTGCAGGATGTGCAGGGCGTCGACCTCGTGCTGGCCCTGTTCGACGGCGTACTCAGCGGTGCGCTGGAGCATCTCGTGGGTGCGACGGCTGAGCAGTCGCGTGATGTCGACCGGGCGCCCCAGCGGTACGGATCGCTGGGCGCCGGTGTTCTGTGCGGCGATCAGGCGTGCGAGGAACTCGTCGAACGAGTCGCTGCCGCCGGTCGGACCGAACGTCTCTGGCAAAGGGACCTCCTGGGAACTTGAGTGCCTTCGACTCAATGCAACGCAGGAGGGGCCCGGTCATTCCCGGTGGGCGAAAGAAGTTGCGGCGACCCGACTCAGGTCCGTGCGATGGCCGCGGCGGTCGCCTCGGTCACCCGCACGAGGTCCGCGGGGGCCACCTCGATGTCGAACCCGCGGCGGCCGCCGGACACGAAGATGCTCGCGTACGACAGGGCCGACTCGTCGACGACGGTGCGCAGCCGGGTCTTCTGCCCGACCGGGCTGATGCCCCCGACCACGTACCCGGTTCGCTTCTCCGCCAGCGACGGGTCCGCGAGGGTCGCCTTCTTGCCGCCGACCGCCGCCGCGATGGCCTTGAGGTCGAGCCGGTTCGCCACCGGGACGATGGCGACCGCGAGGGTGCCGTCGACGGAGACCACGAGGGTCTTGAAGACCTGCTCCTCACGGAGTCCGAGGGCGGCCGCTGCCTCTTCCCCGAAGTTGGTGGCGGTCTCGTGGTGCTCGTACACGTGCGGCGTGTACGGGATCCCGGCACGGTCGAGGGCGACGGTCGCTGGGGTGCTCGGCGAACCTGCGGTCATGCCCCTGATCCTGCCGTGACCAGCCACTTCCCCACCGGCGGCGCGCGGGCGTTACTGTGAACGGACCATGACCGTCGTCGAGCTCCTCCTGCGCTGCACCGCCGCGCTGGTCCTCGGCGACCCCGCCGCGACCGCGCTCCCGCTGCTCGCGGTCGCCGCGCTCGGCCTCACCGCCGTGGCCGTCGCCGTGCTCGTCGCGCAGCTGCTCGTGCTGGTGCTCGGACTCGCCGGGGCCCATTCGGTCGCGCCGAGCCGTGCGCCGGCCGACCTCGTGACGCGGATCGCGTGGAGCCACCCCGACGCCGACGGGCACGCCCGACCGCGGGCCCCGGGAGTCGTCGCCCCGGCCTGACCACCGATCGGTGGCCGGGCCGCACACGCGACCCCTCCCACCGAACCGATCGGAAACGTCATGGACCTCACGACCCTGCCCGTCGTCGGACCGCTGCTGCACAGCGGCGCCGACCTCATCGCCGCCACCACCGCGGCCCTCTCCCCCGTCGCCGGCGGACTCGCAGCCGCCCTCGCCGTCGTCCTGCTGACGCTGGCCGTGCGTGCCGTGCTGGTGCCGTTGTCCGTGCTGCAGGTGCGCGCCGAGCGGGACCGTCGCCGTCTCGCGCCGCAGCTCGCCGCGCTGCGGAAGCGGTACGGCACGGACACCGAACGACTGCAGCGCGCGGTGCAGCAGCTGTACACGGACGAGAAGGTGTCCCCGCTCGCGGGCTGCCTGCCGGTGCTCGCACAGGCGCCGGTGCTCTCGCTCGTCTACACGCTGTTCACCCACGCCTCGATCGGCGGCGTCGCGAACACACTCCTCGAGGCCACCCTCGTCGGCGTGCCGCTCGGGCACTCGCTCCTCGTCACCCTCACGTCACCGCTGTGGGTGCACGCCTGGGTCGTGGTGCTGCTGCTCGTCGTGCTCGCCGTGGTGGTGGAGCTCACCCGCCGTGCGAACCTGCGCTGGAACCCGGTGGCGGTGCCGGAGCCCGGCGCACAGCCGGCCCCGGGTGCGGCGGCGTCGGTGGCGATCGGCCGGTACGCCCCGTTCGTCACGGTCGTCTTCGCCGCGATCGCT
Source organism: Curtobacterium sp. UNCCL20 (assembly GCF_900101675.1). GTDB lineage: Bacteria > Actinomycetota > Actinomycetes > Actinomycetales > Microbacteriaceae > Curtobacterium. Next base: position 529,899 of record NZ_FNKG01000003.1, read on the forward strand.
CCGCTGGCGGCGGCGCTCTACGTCGTCACGAGCGCCGCGTGGACGCTCGGGGAGCGTGCGGTGCTCCGCCGCCTGGTCGCCTGAGCGGCGGCTCGCGGCGGGAACGCCGGACGCGCGGCGGTCAGCCGCCCTGCCCCTCCTGCTGCGGCCCCTGGTCGACGGGGTCGTACTCGGTCCCGCGCCCCTGCTCCTCCTCCGGCAGCGGGACGTGCCGCTCGGTGCCGGCACCGTTCGGACTCGTCGCGACGTAGTCGGCCTCGCCGGACTGGGTGTCGTGGCTGAGCGGTTCGAGGGTCTCGGGATCGGGATCGCGCTTCTCGGTCATCGACCCCGTCTACGCCCCCGAACTGGGCGAGCGCGCACACCGGCCCGGTGGGACGATGAACGGGACAGCACGACGGGACCAGGAGTGCGCATGGCCGACGACGGCATCGCAGCGGAGCGGGCACGGCTCGAGGCGCTCGCCTGGGGTGGTACCGGGTCGGAGTCCGAGGCGGCCGAGGCACGCATCGCACTGCAGCGGCTCGCACAGGCCCGTCGCGGTGCGGGTGCGAGGACGAGCGCCGGGACGAGCCGGCCTGGAGGCACGCCCACATCGGTCACGCCCCGCGCCGCCGCCACGGGGTCGGCTCCACAGCGGTCCCGTGCGCCGTCCGCATCCGTCGCGCCGACGACGGGGCCGGAACCCGGAATGGCCCGGCCGGCCGGGACGGCCTGGCCGGGCGGGACGGCCGACGCGCACGCTGCCGTCCGGAACGACGGGACGGCCGACCGGCACGCTGCCCTGCCGGACGACGGGACGGCCGACGCGCGCGCTGTGGTGCCGGGGGAACGTCCAGGTCGGGGCGCGGACGGTGCACGCGACGACCTGCACGACGAGACCCTGTCCGACGGGGCCGAGCCGCGCCTCCAGGCCGATGCCGAACGATGGCAGACCCGTGTCCGACGCCTGCTCTGGACCACGCGGCCGCGCGTCTGGATCGCGCTCGGCGCGGCCGCCGCGGTGGGCGTCGCGTTCGCGGCCGGGACCGTGGTGGGGACGTCGCGGCAGGACCCGGCCGCAGCGCCGAGCGTCACGCCGACGGCCGGGACGATCACGCTCGAGGACCTGCTCGACGCGCCGCAGACGTACGCCGACCAGCTGCCGGGGCCGGTCGAGGCGCCGGTCAGCCTGCGGACCACGCGGCTCATCTTCACGAACCGGGCGCTGGACGGCAGCGCGTTCAACACCCCGTGGAGCGTGTGGGCCGGGGTCGGGACCGACCGCTCGACGATCTGCCTGGTGGCGACGGCGAACCGGATCCAGTCGACGTCCGCCTGCTACCCGAGGACCGACGCGCTGCACGGGTCGGTGTCGCTGTCGGCGCAGTCGACGAGCGGCACGCTGACCCTCACCCTGCGGGGCGGCGGTGTGCAGGGCACGGTGACGAACGAGAACTGATCGGGAATGCCCGCGTGGCACGTGCGTTGGAGCGCTCCGAGGAACTTCACGGCTGCGGCTCTCGCATCTGTTCGCCACTGCGTGCAACACTGGAAGAGCGCACTCGCCGTGGAGTCGTACCCACATCACCCATCCCACAGCGAGCGCGTATCGTCGATCGGCCCCGGCCGGTCATCGTCGTCGTGACGTCGACACCGACGCGTGCTCCACCGTGCCCCGGAGGAGGTCAGCAGCGTGTCCACCAACACCACCACCTCGGCCGTGTCGACCCACACGCGGCCGATCACCGTCACCAGCCAGTCCGTCGTCGGTATCGCCGTCCTCGGGCTCGCCACGTTCTTCGCCATCACGACCGAGCTCATGCCGGTCGGGCTGCTCGGCCCGATGAGCGCCGACCTCGGGGTCTCCGAGTCGACCATGGGCCTCGTCGTCACGGTGTACGCCGCCGCGGTCGCGATCCTCGCGCTCCCGCTGACGTCGTTCACCGCCCGGCTCCCCCGCAAGACCGTGCTCGTCGCCACCCTCGTCGGCTACACCGTGTCGAACGTGATGATCGCGCTCGCGCCGTCGTTCGCCGTCGTCTGCGCCGGCCGGATCGTCGGCGGTGTCGCGCACGCACTGTTCTTCTCGGTCGCGTCGGCGTACGCCACCCGGATCGTGCCGCCGCGCCTCGCGGGCCGGGCCATCGCGTTCGTGTACTCGGGCAGCTCGCTCGGCTTCGTCATCGGCGTCCCGGTGGCCACCTGGGTCGCGCAGTCCATCGGCTGGCGTCCCGCCGTCGGTGCCGTCGCCGTGGCCGCCGCCGGACTCGCCCTGGTCGCGCTCCTGTTCCTGCCGAGCGTGCGCGGTGCCTCGTCGCCGCACATCGGGTCGCCGCGGGCCTGGGCCCGGACCGGGCTGCTCTCCGTGGTGATCGCCGACCTGCTCCTGTTCGCCGGGCACTACGTCGTCTACACGTACATCGGCCCCTACGCTATCGACGCCGGGCTCGCCAGCGGCATGGTGAGTGGTGCGCTGCTCGTCCTGGGCGGCACGGGCGTCGTCGGGCTCTGGCTCGCCGGCATGTTCGTCGACCGGGCGCCCCGCCAGACGCTCGTCGCCTCCGTCGCCGTGATGGCCGCCGCCTTCGCCGCGCTGCCGTTCGTGCACGGGTCGCTGCTCGGCACGATGATCGTCGCCGGCGTCTGGATGGCCGCCAACGGCACCACGGGCACGCTCTTCATGGCCGCCGCGATCCGCACCGGCGGGGTCTCCCCCGAGATCGCCGGCGCGCTCATCAACGGGGCGTCCAACATCGGCATCGCCGGCGGAGCAGCGATCGGCGGACAGGCGCTCGGCGTCGTCGGGCTGCAGTTCATGCCGTTCGCGGGCGCCGCGATCCTGCTCGGGTCGCTCGGTGTCGTGCTCGTCGCGCGCCGGGGCTTCCCGGTGCACTCGCACACGCAGGAGCACCTGTCGACGTCGTCCCTCGAGGCCATCACCTCCTCGCTGGCGGTCGTCACGACGTCGGTGCCCGTCGTGAGCCGGGCGATCCAGACCCTGACCGGGTCCGTCTCGGTGGCGACCGGTTCGGTGCCCACGCGGCGCGGGCGCTGACGCGGCGCGGGCGCTGACGCGCGGGCGGGCGCTGACGCGCGGGCGGGCGGGCGACGCGGCGCACTCCGCCCCGCCGGCACCGCCGTGCGGTTCCGTGAGATCGCACTTCCGCGGTCTCAGAGCCCGCTCACGACCGCGCAACTGCGATCTCGGCGTGGGCGGGCGCCCGCGCACTGAGGCGGCCCAACGCGAGCGGCGGCCCGCCGTGCGCCGGCCCGTCCGATTCCGTGAGATCGCACTTAAGCGGTGACCGCACCCGCTCGAGACCGCGTAAGTGCGATCTCGGCGGACCCTGCCTGCGGGAGCCGCGGCGCGGCGGGTCAGTCCTGCAGGTGAGTGGTGCGGCGACGGTTGCGGACGGCCCGGAAGGTGAGCAGTCCGCCGCCGAGGAGCACGAGCACGCCCGCGGCGATGAGGCCCGGCGTCAGGTCGGCACCGGTGTACGCCAGGTCACCGCCGACGGTCGTCCCGCCGGTCGAGGACACCGGTGTCGTGCCGGAGCCACCACCGACCACCGGCGCGGAGGGCGACGGCGTCGGAGTCGGCGTGGGCGTCGGGGTCGGCGTGACCACGGCAGCAGGCACCGAGATCGCGATGGCCGGAGCCGCGCCCGAGTCCGGCGTCGTGATCGTCAGCGGGTCAGCACCGTCGACGGCGATCGTGTACTCGGTCGTCGGCTCGAGGCCGGTCAGGGTGAACGTGCCGTCCGGACCGGTCGTCGTGGTCACCGGGTCACCGGAGTCCGGGCCGGTCGGGGTCGCGACGACGCCGATGCCCGCGACGGGCTCGCCCTTCGTGTCCGTCACGGTGCCGGGCTGCTCGGTCGTGACGACGGCGGGTGCTGCCGGTGTCACGAACGGGAAGTCCGCCGTCGCCGAGCCACCCGCGACCGCGTCGACGCCCGGGGTCGAGGTCGCCCCGGTGGCGCCGTCGGCCGGTGCGGTCGTCCGGACGGTGTACGAGCCGGTGACCGTGGCGAAGGTGTAGCGCCCGGCGGCGTCGGTCGTGGTCGATGCGACGACGCCGGTGCCGTCGAGGAGTTCGACGACCTGCCCGGCCGGGACCGGTGAACCGTCGAGGGTGACCAGGCCGGTCACCGTCGCGATGACCGCGGGCGGTGCGACCACGGGGGCGAAGGGCGTGGGTTCGGCGTTCGCCGGACCGGTGGTGATCGGCGTCGGGTCTGCGCCCCCGATCGAGACCTGGAGATCAGTGTCAGCGGGAAGGTCGGACGCGGTGTACACGCCCTCGCTGTTCGTGGTGGTGTTGACGAGCGGCGTGCCGTCGTCGGGGTCGAGGATGATGATCGGGAGGTTCGCGACCGGATGCTGATCGGCATCGACCACCGTGCCGATCACCGACGTCGTGTCCTGCGGGGACGTGAACGTGAAGTCGGCGTCGGTGCGGTCGTTGCCGGTGATCGTCGTGTTGAGCGAGAGCCCGGTCAGCTGCGCGGACCCGGTCGCACCGTCCGGCGCGGAGATCGTCGCGACGTAGTCGTTGATCTGGGGCAGCGCGGGGAACGTGTACCGCCCGTCCGCGTCGGTGGTCGTCGTGTACTGCACGCCGCGCGGGGCGGTCACGGTGACGGTCGCCCCCGGGATCGGCGCACCGTCGAGCCTGGCGACACCGCTGATCGCAGCCGTCTTCACGGCGAACCACGTCTGGTAGACGGGGAACCCGCTGCGCTGCTGGTAGCTGATCGTCAGCGTCTTCAGCGACGCGGTCGGGCTGAACCAGGCGGTGGCGCCGGCGGTGTCCGTCGCCCCCGCGTTGCCGGTGAGGGTGCTGGTCCCCGCGTTCCAGGTCGGCGCGTCCTTGCCGGTAGTGCCGTCGGGGTCCGGGGGGCAGGACCAGCCGCCGGCCGTCGGTGCCTGGGAGCAGGAGTTGTACGAGCCCTGGTAGCCGAGCGCCGCCGCCGGGACGGGGTTCCCGTTCACGTCCGTCGCCGAGATCGTCGCCTGGTCCGCGTCGATGTCGCCGAGGACGAACGCCCACGAGCTCCCGCCCGGCGCCGGCTCGGCGAAGGTGTAGGTGGTGGTCGACGGCGAGGTCGCGTTGTCCGCGGCCGGTCGCTGGTTGATGTAGGTGGTGCCGCGGCTGGTGCCGTACCCGGCTGCGCCGACCGGGGTCCCGGCGGACTGCCACGTGGACGCCCCGCTGATCACGGTGGACTGCCGCGAGTTCGACGTGAACGTGGTCGCGGGGAACCCGGTCATCGTCACCGAACCCGTGTAGGCCTTGCTCGAACCACTGACCGTGAAGGTGCCCCAGTTCCCGGTCGGCGTCGCGGATGCGCCGGTGGCGCCCCCGACCGCCAAGCCGGCACCGAGGACGACCCCGGTGATCCCTGCGGTGATCGTGCGCCAACGCCGCATGTACTGCTCCCCGTGCTCCGTGCTCCGTGTGCCGCCCCGACGCGGCATCTCCCTGAGACTATCCGCAGAGCGCGCGGTAGGACCGGACCGAAACCGGTTCGTGACACGGGATGGGCAGCGCGACAGGTCAACGCTCGACGTGGTCGAGCAGCGCCTCCACCGCGGGTACCTGCCCGGCGACGAGCAACTCGCGAGCCTCGTCGACCGCGACCCAGCGGGCATCGTCGACCTCGGGGACGTCGATGAACCGGCCCGATCCACGCGGGAGCTCGAGTCGGACGGTGTTCGACCGGACGGCGTCGACGGTGAACTCCGGCGCCGACACCGCGAACACCCGAACGCGCTTTCCGGATGCCTGCCGGTGCTCGCCGAGGTCGATCGTCGGACCGGAGGGCGCCGGGACGCCGATCTCCTCCGCGAACTCGCGGCGTGCGGTCTCGAGCAGGTCCTCGTCCCCCTCGACGAGCCCCTTCGGGATCGACCACGCCCGCGGCCGTCCTCGCCAGAACGGCCCGCCCATGTGCGCGATCCACACCTGCACCCCGGCCTCGTCGACCCGGTACAGCAGGAGTCCCGCGCTGAGCACCACGGGTCGAACCTACCCGCGCCGGGGCTAGCCTCGCGGCATGCAGCAGCTCGTGCTCCGCGACGGACGGAGGATCCAGATCGACGACACCGGTGCCGACGACGCGGGTGCCGACGAGACCGATGCCGACGACACGGGTGCCGACGACACCGCCCGGACGGGGCGACACGGCCCCACGCTCGTCTGGCACCACGAGACCCCGCACACGGGCCGCATCCTCGCCCCGATCCGGGACGCGGCCGCCGCTCGCGGCCTCCGCGTCATCGCGCTCACGCGCCCCGGTTTCGGCGGTGCCGACCCGCAGCCCGGTCGCGACGTCGCCTCGGGTGCGGCCGACCTGACCGAGGTCCTCGACGCACTCGGCATCGACCACGTGGTCACCATGGGCGGCTCCGGCGGCGGCCCGCACGCCCTCGCCGCCGCAGCGTTGCTGCCGGATCGCGTCCACGCGGCCGCGGTCTTCGCGTCGCCCGCGCCGTTCCAGGACACGCCGACCTGGTGGGACGGCATGGCCGACGACGGCGGCCTCCGTTCGGCACGGGTCGGACGGGAGGCGCGGATCGCCTGGGCGGGCACCGCCCGTTTCGTTCCCGACCAGTTCGTCGACGTCGACTGGGCCGCCCTGGAGGGGGACTGGGCCGCGCTGGGTCGTGACGCGACCGCGGCGGGTGGGACGGGCCTCCAGGGCGCTGCGGACGACGACGTGGCGTTCGTGACGGACTGGGGGTTCTCCCTGACCGACGTGCGCTGTCCGGTGCTGGTCGCGCAGGGCGGACGCGACCGCGTCGTCCCGCCGTCGCACGGGCGGTTGCTCGCGGCCGGGCTGCCGGAGGCGACCCTCGACGATCGCCCCGGCGACGGGCACGTCTCGGTGCTCACGGGGGTTCCCCAGGCGATGGACTGGCTGGTGGCCGCCGCGCGGGAGTAGTTTGCACCGCAAGGAGCGCCATGGCGACGCCCCCGGAGGACCCCGGACGAGGAGGTCGATCGGGATGGACGAACGGTGGACGACGGTCACGCTGGCGGCTGACGCAGCACGACCGCACGAGGAAGCGATGCAGTGGGTCGCGGCCCGCACCGGAGCGGGCATCGAGCGGATCCGGGTCATCGGCGTCGACCCGGCCATCGAGGCCCGCGTCGGCAAGGACGGCAAGCGCGTCGTGGACGCCATCGCGGACTCGGCCCGGGCGGCCCTGCCGGACGCGACCGTCGAGGTCCGCCGGCACGCCGGTCCGTTCGCGACGGCGCTCGTGGAGGAGTCCGACGACGGCGACCTGCTCGTCATCGGGACCTTCCGGAGCCGCCGCGGCTCGACCGCGGGCGGCGATCCGGCGCGCATCGCCGCGCGTGCGGCGGTGCCGACGGTGATCGTGCCGGAGGGACCGCACCCGATCGAGGGCGACGTCGTCCTGGCGGTCGAGGAGCCGATCGACGAACGCGCGGTCTCGATCGCCTGCGAGGAAGCACACCGGCTGCACCGCCGGGTGACGCTGCTGCGGGCGTGGGAGATGCCGGTGTGGACCCGGACCGGGCTGACCGACTTCGCCGAGGACCCGCTGCGGTGGCGGACGAGCAACGCCGAACTGCTGCAGCGCGTCACGGCGGAGCTCAGCGCCCGGCACCCGGACGTCCGGTTCCACCCGCTGCTCGTCGAGGGGCACCCGGGGCACGCGATCGCCTCGCACACGCGGCGGGCCTCCCTCGTGGTGCTCGGCCGCGGGCACGTCCGGGCACTGTCCGGGTCGGTGCTCCACGACGTCCTGCGGGAGACGGTCTCACCGGTGTGCGTCGTGCCGCCGGCCGCGCACAGCGATCCCGTCGAGGTCAGCGCCTGAGCGATCGCGTGTCGACGGGGCGATCGATCGCCGGGCGGCGCACCGAGGGGACGATCGATCGACGGGACGGCGCACCGCCGGGTCGGCGGTCGTCCGCTCAGCCGGCGAGGTCGCGGGTCGCCGCCGCCACCCGCTTGGTGAGGTAGGCCACGCCCCGCGTGTTCGGGTGCAGTGCGCCCGGTTCGAGGTCGATGCGCCGCAGGTCTCCGGTGCCGTCGAGCGAGACACCGGACACGTACGGCTTCCCGGTCGCACACGCCGAGTGCGCCTGGGTGCTCGAGAACACGTCGACGAAGCGGACCCCGGCTGCCCGGGCGGCGGCCTTCGACACGTCGTCGAGGTCCTGCTGGACGCCGTGCAGGTAGCGGACGTCGGTGTTCGTGAACGGGTACGAGTTCGACGGGAACGACCCGGTCAGGGTGCCGAGGTCGAGCGCCGACCGGAAGCACCCGCCCTTCGGGGTGTGATCGGCGTCGGGGAAGATCGCCGGGTAGCCGAGGAAGACGATCACCGCGTTCGGTGCGGCGGCCTTCACCTGCGCCAGGGTGTCGGCGATCCCGAGCGCCACGCGGGACGCGATCTTCGCGCCGAGCTGGTCGACCCCGTCGGACACGAGGGTGCTGCGGCACGACGGGGCGTCACGGCCGGAGAACACCGGCCCCTTCGCGGACAGCGCGAGGCAGGACGCCGCGGTGCCGAACAGGTCGGCGTCGTTCCCGCCGATGGTCAGCGTCACGAGGCGGGTGCGGTCGGACAGGGAACGGATCTGCGGGGGGACACCCTTGAACTGGAAGCCCGAGGTGACGTCCTTGCTCGTCGCACCGCCGCACGTGACGTCGGTCAGGGCGAGCCCGAACCGCGCGGCGATCCGGTGCGGGTAGTCCTGGCCGGACTGCCCGCAGGCGCTGGTCGGCAGCCGTGTCGGATCGGAGAGGCCGTAGCCGGCGGAGTACGAGTCACCGAGGGCGACGTACTCGCTGCCCACCGGGATGTCCGCGAGGGTCTCCTCCGGGTCACTCGTCGAGGGGTACGGCGCGGGCACCGGCCACATCGGTGCGGCGTCGGCGGCGGACGGCCCGGTGACGAGCGTGCCCGCGAGCACGGCGGACACCGCCACCACGGCGAGCAGCGTCGAGCGGACGGAGCGGAGCAGGTTCGGCCTCCAGGGACGGGTCGGTCGGACGGACCAGGCTAACGCGTCCGGCCGGGCGCCAGGTGCGCACCGGCCGGAGGCCCGCCACGTCGGTCCGTCAGCGGCGACCCAGGCGGCGCTCTCCCCCGCTGCCCGTCGTGTACTGCAGGCCGTAGTGCTGGAACAGCTCGGGTTCGAGCGAGGCGTCGAGCTCTCCGTCGCTCGCGATCGTCGGGGCGGCCTTGACGAGCTTCTTCGGGTACGCCACACGCAGGTGCTTCGGGGCGACGAGCGCGCCCGCGAGGGGGACGAACAAGAGCTTCTGGAAGCCCATCACACCGGTCGTCACCGCACCGAACGCCGGCTCCGAGGTCGCCGTGTCGTAGTAGATGCTCTCGAGCGTGCCGACCTTGTCGTCGGACTCGTCGACGACCGGCAGGCCGATCCAGTCCCGGATGTTCGCGGCTTCGAACACGTGTGCCTCCTCGTGCGGGCCCGGTGCGTCCGGGTCGCGCACCGACGACGCTACCGGGAGCAGGGGTCGTCGGTCACAGCGCGGCGGCGCCCGGCACGCCCGCGACGGATGACGACGGGCTGCCGGTGCCGACCCCGAGTCCGTCGACGGCGGCGAGCACGTCCTCCGGGCCGATCGCCAGCAGCGCCGGGTCCGGGTCCTCGGCGAAGACGTCCCCCCGCCGCACCGACGCGTCGGTGAGGACGACGTGCGGACCGGACGCGGGCGGTCCCCACGCCTCCGGCGGCGCCGGACCGAACACGACGACCGACGGGATGCCGTAGGCCGAGGCGAGGTGCGCCGCACCGGTGTCCACCGTGACGACGAGTCGGGCGGCGGCGATGACGCCCGCGAAGGCCTGCAGGTCCAGCGCACCCGCGAGGACCGCCTCCGGCGGCAGCCCGGCGGCCTGCGCGACCGCACCGGCGCGCACGACGTCGTCCACGCCTCCCGTCAGGACCACGTCCAGACCGCGCTCCCGCAGCCCGCGCACCACCTCGGCGAAGCGATCCGTCGGCCAGTGCCGCGCACCGTGGAAGGCACCGACGTGCACGACCGCGGCGCCCTCGACGGCGGGTGCTCCCGCGGGCCGGGCGATGCCGACGTCGTCCGGGTCCGCGGGGATGCCGTGCCAGTCGAGCAGCCGCGCCCAGCGCTCGCGTTCGTGCACGTCGTCGGGCCACGGCGGGCCGGGGAAGTCGTGCGACGGATCCGAGTGGCCGATGACCCGTCGGGCGCCCAGTGCGGCCACGAGGTCCGACGACTCGGGCCCGGCGCCGTGCAGGTTCACCGCGACGTCGACCGCGCCCGCGGGAGCAGCGATCGCGTGGTCGAGGCCGTGCTGCGCGAGGTGCACGTCGACGTCCGTGACCAGCTCCACCACCGGCGCCAGCCACGCCGTCGTCGCCAGCGTGATCCGGTGGTCCGGGAACGCGCGGCGGAGGGCGTGCAGGGCGGGGACGGCGACGAGCAGGTCGCCGAGCTTGATGGCACGGAGCACGAGCAGGTCGGGGCGCCCGTCGGAGGGCGGCAGGGTGTCGACAGCGGTCACGGTCTGGACGGTAGACGTCGACGCCCGTCCGGCCGTCGAGGGACGCGCTCCCCGGCTGTTCCTGTGGCGGTCCTCGGCTCCTCCCCGGTAGTCGGGGAGCATGGCCCTCGCTCCCGACCGCACCGTGCGCGGTCTCCTCTTCGACCGCGACGACACCCTGGTGATCGACGTGCCGTACAACGCCGACCCGCACAAGGTCGTGCCCGTGCCCGGCGCCCACCGAGCGGTCGAGCGCGCCCGGGCTGCCGGGCTGCGCCTCGGGGTCGTCACGAACCAGTCGGTCATCGCGAGGGGCATGGCGACCCGCGAGGAGGTCGACGCGACGAACGCCCGCGTCGACGAACTCGTGGGACCGTTCGACGTCTGGTGCGTCTGCCCGCACGACGCCGACGACGGGTGCGCCTGCCGGAAGCCGCGGCCGGGCCTCGTGCTCGAAGCGGCCGAGCGGCTCGGGATCGCGCCGGAGGAGCTCGTCGTCGTCGGGGACATCGGTGCCGACGTCGGGGCGGCGGCTGCTGCCGGTGCCCAGGGGATCCTCGTGCCGACGCCGCGGACCCGGCGGGAGGAGATCGACGACGTGCCGACGGTGGCCGCGTCGCTCGACGAGGCCGTGTCGCTGGTGCTCGAACACGCCGACGCGGTCCGGTCGTGAGCGGAGCCGCGCAGCCGCGCGCTGCGGGCGCCGACAGCGCGCTGCCGCGCCGCCCACGCGTCCTCGTCGTCCGGCTCGACTCGTTCGGGGACGTCCTGGTCGCCGGGCCCGCCGTCCGGGCCGTGGCCGCCGGCGCCTCCCACGTCACGATGCTGTGCGGGCCGCAGGGCGCCCCCGCCGCCGACCTCCTGCCCGGGGTCGACCGCGTGCGGGTGTGGGCAGCACCGTGGGTGACCGAGACGGCCCGGCCGATCGACGACGCCCTGCTGGACGAGTTCCGTGCCCTGATCGCGGAGGAGCGTCCGGACGAAGCGGTCGTCCTCACCTCCTTCCACCAGTCCCCGCTGCCCGTCGCGCTGCTCCTCCGCCTCGCGGGTGTCCCCCGGGTCTCCGGCGCGAGCGTCGACCACCCCGGCTCGCTCCTGGACGTCCGGCTCCGCCCCGGCGAGGACCTCCCCGAGGAGATCCCCGAAGCGGAGCGTGCGCTGCGGATCGCCGAGGCTGCCGGGTTCCGGCTGCCGCCAGGGGATGCCGGGAGGCTCGTGGTGCGTCGCGACGCCGCCCCGCCCCCGGTGGTGGCCGGCCTGGGCAGGTACGTGGTCGTCCACCCCGGCGCGAGCGTTCCGGCACGGTCGTGGCCGGAGACACACCACCGAGCGCTGGTCGCGGAGTACGGCCGCCGCGGTGTCCCCGTGGTCGTCACGGGCTCCCCCGGTGAAGCGGCGCTGACCGCGGCGGTGGCGGGCGGCACCGGGATCGACCTGGGCGGACGGACCACGCCGGCGGAGCTCGCCGAGGTGCTCGCCGGTGCCGAGGTCGTCGTGGTCGGCAACACCGGGCCGGCGCACCTCGCCGCCGCCGTCGGGGCGTCGATCATCAGCCTGTTCTCCCCCGTGGTCCCCGCCGTGAAGTGGGCGCCGTACGCGCCGTCCGAGGACCTGCCCCCGCTCGTCGAACTGCTCGGTGACCAGGCGGCTCCGTGCCGTCTCAGCCGTGCCCGGGAGTGCCCGGTGCCGGGCCATCCGTGCCTGTCCGGAGTGCGCGTCGAGGACGTCCTGGAAGCGCACGAACGGCTGCTGGACCGCGCTTCGCGGATCACCCCGAGAAGTCTGCGGAGCACCCCAGAAGGTGCTGCGTAGCGTGCGCCACTGCTTCTCCTCCTGCTTCTCCTGCTCCTGACCCATCGACCGAAAGGCACTGCATGCGGATCCTCGTGTGGCACGTGCACGGCGGCTGGATGGACGCCTTCGTCCGCGGCCCGCACGAGTACCTCATCCCGACGACCCCGGCGCGCGACGCCTGGGGCCTCGGCCGTGGCGGGCGCGCCTGGCCGGACAGTGCGATCGAGATCGACCCGGCGGACGTCGCCGACGCCGAGGTCGACGTGGTGGTGCTCCAGCGCACCGAGGAGCTCGAGGAGGCCCGGCGGCTGCTGGGCGGCCGAGAGGTCCCGATGGTCTTCGTCGAGCACAACGCCCCGCGGGTCGACGTGCCGAACGGCCTGCACCCGTTCCGGGACCGCGACGACCTCGTGATCGCGCACGTGACGCACTGGAACGCGCTGATGTGGGACACCGGATCGACCCCGACCACCGTCGTCGAGCACGGCGTCGTCGACCCCGGCCCGCTGTACACCGGCTCGCTCGAACGGCTCGGCGTCGTCATCAACGAGCCCGTCCGCCGGAACCGCGTCGTCGGCACCGACCTGCTCCCCCGCTTCGCCGAGGTCGCCCCGGTCGACGTCTGGGGCATGGGCACCGACCGGCTGCCGGAGCTGGGCTTCGGCGACCGCGTGGTCCCGCTCGGCGACGTCCCCGCCGACCCGATGCACGCCGCCCTCGCCGAACGGCGGGCGTACGTGCACCCGAACCGCTGGACCTCCCTCGGCCTCTCGCTGATCGAGGCGATGCACATGGCGATGCCGGTGCTCGTCCTGGCGACGACCGACGCGGTCCGCACGGTGCCGGACGGTGCCGGCGCGATCGCGACGGACGTCGAGGAGCTGGTCCGCGCCTCCAGGACACTGCTGGAGGACCCCGAGGAGGCGCGACGACGGGGTGCCGTCGCCCGGGAGGCCGCGCTCGCGCGGCACGCGCTCGGCCGGTTCACCGCCGACTGGGACGACCTGCTCGACGACGCCGTCACGCGCGGTACGCGACGGAACCATGCGGCCGGAGCCGCGCTGGAAGGGAGTCTGCGATGAGGATCGCGATGGTGTCCGAGCACGCGAGCCCGCTCGCCGTGCTCGGCGGAGTGGACGCCGGTGGACAGAACGTCCACGTGGCCGAGCTGTCCGGCGCCCTGGCCGACCGCGGCCACCGGGTCACCGTCTACACGCGCCGCGACGACCAGAGCCAGCCCGTGCGGGTCCTGCTCCGGCCCGGCGTCGAGGTCGTGCACGTCGACGCCGGCCCGGCTCGCCCGGTGCCGAAGGACGACCTGTTCCCCTACATGGGGACCTTCGCCTCGGTGCTCGCCGCCGAGTGGTTCATCGACCGGCCCGACGTCGTGCACGCCCACTTCTGGATGTCCGGGCACGCCGCCCTCGACGCCGTCGCCCAGGTGCAGGCCCGCACCGGCGGCGTCCGGATCCCGGTCGTGCAGACCTTCCACGCGCTCGGCGTCGTGAAGCGCCGCCACCAGGGCGCCGCGGACACCAGCCCCGCCGAACGCGAGTGGGTCGAACCCGCGGTCGGGCGGAGCGTCGACCAGGTCGTCGCGACGTGCTCCGACGAGGCGTTCGAGCTGAAGGCCCTCGGTGTGCCGCTGCACCGCATCTCCGTGGTGCCGTGCGGTGTCGACACGTCGCTGTTCCAGCCCGCGGGCCAGGACTCGTCCGGTGCGGACCGTCCGGTCGAGGAGCGCGGGCGCACGTCCCGCATCCTGACCGCGTCGCGCCTCGTGCGCCGCAAGGGCGTCGGGACGACCATCGCCGCGCTGGCCGCCCTCGTCGAGGAGGGCCGTGACGTCGAGCTCGTCGTCGTGGGCGGTGCCGGAGTCGCCGGTGCCGACCTGGCGGACGACCCGGAGTACCAGCGGCTCGACGCCTTGGCCCGGTCGCTGGGCGTCCGTGACCACGTGACCTTCCGCGGGCAGCTCGGCCAGCACGACATGCCGGCCGTGTACCGCAGCGCCGACGTCGTCGTGTGCGCCCCCTGGTACGAGCCGTTCGGCATCGTCCCGCTCGAGGCGATGGCCTGTGGGCGACCCGTCGTGGCCTCGAGCGTCGGTGGACTCATCGACACCGTCGTGGAGGACGCCACCGGGCTGCACGTCACACCCCGCGACGAGCAGGCCGTGGCCGCCGCGGTCGCCGCGCTGCTCGACGACCCGGAGCGGCGGGAGGCCCTCGGGCGTGCCGGTCGGAAGCGTGCCGAGACCCGGTACACGTGGCAGAAGGTCGCCGCGGACAGCGAGCGCGTGTACGAGCGGCTGATCGCCGGAGCGACCGGTGCGACGGCCGTGGCCGGTGTGGGCGGCGTCGCCGCGGGTTCCGCCACGGGCACGACGGCGCGGGCCGGACGCAGAACCCGCACGACCCACACCACCGAGAGGACCGCACGATGACCATCGAGCAGCAGACCGGCACCATCGGCGAACAGACCACCTCGGACAGCGCACGGGTGGTGCTCGACCACGTCGCGGCCTCCGTCCCGGTGATCGCGTCCCTCGTGGACCACAAGGACCACATCGGCGACTGGGCGGACGACATCGCCGCTCGGCTCGTCGCCGGACGTCGCCTGCTGGCAGCGGGCAACGGCGGGTCGGCCGCGGAGGCGCAGCACCTCACCTCGGAGCTCACCGGCCGCTTCGACGGGGACCGCCCGGCGTACTCGGCGATCTCGCTGCACGCCGAGTCCTCCGCCGTCACCGCGATCGGGAACGACTACGGCTACGAGGAGGTGTTCGCCCGGCAGGTGTCGGCGCATGCCCGCGCCGGGGACGTCGTGGTCCTCCTCAGCACGAGCGGGAAGAGCCCGAACCTGCTCCGCGCCGCCCAGGCCGCGCAGGCCGTCGGTGCCCGGACGCTCGCGATGACCGGACCACGGCCGAACCCGCTCGCCGAGGCGGTCGACGACGCGATCTGCATCGAGGGGCCCTCCGCGAACGTGCAGGAAGCCCAGCTCGTGCTGGTGCACGCCCTCTGCCGTGCGATGGAGCCGGCACTCCGTCGCGGGGGTCGTCGGTGACGCGCGGGACGCCGGCGGTGGTCTCGAGCGCTCCGGCAGCCACCGGTCGGCGCGCTACGGCCGCACCCCGACGCCTCCGCATCGCCGTCGTCGGGGACACCCTGCTCGACGTCGACGTCTCGGGGACCAGCGAACGACTGAGCCCGGACGCCCCCGTCCCCGTCGTCGACGTCCGCACCGACGACCGTCGAGCCGGCGGTGCCGGTCTCGTCGCGACGATGCTCGGCCGCGACGGCCACGAGGTCACCCTCGTCACGGTGCTCTCCGACGACGCCCACGCCGCCGAGATCCGCGACCTGCTCCCCGACGTCACCGTCGTGGCCGGACCGTCCGGCGTGGCCACGCCGGTGAAGACCCGCGTCCGGGTCGCCGACCACGCGCTCGTCCGTATCGACGAGGGGTGCGCCACCCCGCCCGTCCCCGACGTCACCGACGCCATGACCGCCGCACTCGAGGACGTCGACGCGATCGTCGTCGCCGACTACGGCCGCGGTGTCGCTGCCGCACCCGTCCTGCGCGAGGCCCTCGCCCACGCCGCCACCCGCATCCCCGTGGTCTGGGACCCGCACCCGAAGGGCGCCGTCCCCGTGCCGGGCATCACCGTCGCGACACCGAACGCCGCCGAGGCCCGACGCTTCAGCGAGGCCACCGGCGAGGGTGTCCCCTTCGCCACCGAGGCCGCGGCAGCGCTCGTCGACGCCTGGCAGGTCGGCGCGGTCGCCGTCACGCTCGGCGACCGCGGTGCCCTCGTCGCCAGCACCCGGGAGGGCAACCGCTTCGTCCCGGCGCCCTCGGTGACCGCGGGTGACCCCTGCGGTGCCGGTGACCGACTCGCCGCCGGGGTCGCCGTGGCCCTCGCCCACGGCGCCGATGTGGCCGAGGCGGTCAGCGCCGGTGTGACCGCGGCGAGCGAGTACCTCGCCGCCGGTGGCGTCACCGCACTGTTCGCCGACGAGGGACCCGCACCGGTCCGCGTGCCCGGAGCCGACCGCGACGCGATGCGCGTCGTCCACGACGTCCGGAGCGCCGGCGGCACCGTCGTCGCCACCGGTGGCTGCTTCGACCTGTTGCACGCCGGGCACGCGCGCACCCTGTCAGCAACACGTGCGCTCGGCGACTGCCTGGTCGTCTGCCTGAACTCCGACGACTCGGTCCGCGCGCTGAAGGGACCCGACCGGCCGATCATGGGCCAGGACGACCGCGTCGAGCTCCTGCTCGCGCTCGACTGCGTCGACGCCGTCGTCGTGTTCGACGAGCAGACGCCCGACGAGGCCCTCCGCCGGTTCCGCCCGGACGTCTGGGCGAAGGGCGGCGACTACACGGCGGCCGAGCTGCCCGAGACGGCCACGCTCGCCGAGTGGGGCGGCCGTGTCGTCACGGTGCCGTTCCACCCCGGCCGGTCGACGACCCGCCTGGCCGCGGCGCTCGAACACGTCGGCTGACGGCGCGCCCCGCGCAGCCCACCACACCCCAGTCCCTACGGAAGGAAGTCCATGCCCGTCCCCACCACCCCCATCGGCCGTGTCCTCGTCACCGGCGGCGCCTCCGGACTCGGCGCGGCGGTCGTCGCCGCCGTCACCGAGGCCGGCGGCACCCCGATCGTCCTCGACCTGCGGGTCGACGCCGTGCCGGACGGCCTCGACGCCGTCGCGGTCGACGTCACCGACACCGAGGCGACGGAGCGGGCGGTCCGCGAGGCGGCCGAACGGCACGGCGGCCTCGACGCCGTCGTGACCGCGGCGGGCATCGACAAGCCGGCCCCGATCGGCGGCATCTCGTCCGGCGACTGGGAGCGCATCGTCGGTGTGAACCTGCTCGGCACCGCCGCGGTGGTGCGCGCCGCCCTGCCCGCCCTCGAGGCGACGCACGGCCGCGTCGTCACCATCTCCTCGTCACTCGCCCTCCGCGGTGTCGGCGACGGCACCGCTTACTCGGCGTCGAAGTTCGGCGTCCGGGGGTTCTCGCAGGCGCTCGCGGCCGAGACCGGCGGTCGCGTCGGCGTCACCAACGTGATCCCGGCGGGGATGCGCACGAACTTCTTCGCCGACCGCACCGAGCAGTACAAGCCGGGTCCGGACGCGCAGCTGATCGAGCCGGAGTACGTCGCGAACGCGATCCTGTTCGCGCTGTCGCAGCCAGCCGGGTGCGAGATCCGGGAGCTGTCGATCATGCCGGCGACGGAGCCCAGCTGGCCGTAGGCGGGGTGGCGAACCGCGCACGGTGCGCGGTTGGTCGGGTGGTGCGGCGCTGCAGCGCCGCACCGGGCGCGGAACCGCGCACGGGGTCGCGAGGCGCGCACGGTGCGGCCGGGAGGCGCGGTGCCC
>NZ_FNKG01000002.1:0-18879 GCF_900101675.1 Curtobacterium sp. UNCCL20
GGATGTGGAAGCGGGGACTAACGACCCGTGGAGCTGACCGGTACTAATAAGCCGAAGACTTGACAACACAACTATTTCCTCGCCTTCGGGCGAGGGCTCGCGTCCACTTTGTGGTTCCCGACAGACGATCGGGAACAAGAAAACTGAATACCGCGCTGCCCACATTGTGGGGAGCCGGGACAGCTTTCCTGGTTCATCGGATCAGGTCGAAGGTGTTCCGGTGGTCATAGCGAGAGGGAAACGCCCGGTCACATTCCGAACCCGGAAGCTAAGCCTCTCAGCGCCGATGGTACTGCAAGGGGGACCTTGTGGGAGAGTAGGACGCCGCCGGACTCAACGTAAGAAGATGTGGCCACTGGCCCTCCATCGAGAACTCGCAGGGGAGACCCTCGTTCTCGGGAGGCCAGTGGCCATTTCTGTTTCTGCCGCAGGTCACTCGACTCGTGCTCTGGTTCGTGATGGACTGGAAGCACGTGCACCGAGTGACCGGTGCGGCGCCAACACAACGACACAGCGGACGATCGCTCGAGCTCCGCGCTCGGGCACGCAACGAGGAGCAACGGTGGCGAACGACGACGAGCAGCAGCGGAACGACGGAGACCGCGGAGACCGACCTCGCCGTGACGGCGACCGTTCCTCGCGGCGTGACGGCGGAAACCGCTGGTCGTCCGGGCCTCGTGACTTCGAACGCCGCGAGGGCGAGCGACGTGACACCCCTCGTCGAGACGGCGACCGTCCGCGGACCGGTGGCCCCTCGCGTGACGGTGGCCGGCCGTTCCGTGACGGTGATCGTTCCTACGGCGATGCGAACCGTCGTCCTGCGTGGCGCGGCGATCGGGACGATTCGAGTCGTCCTCCGCGTGGGGACGGTCCCCGTGGCGCCGACCGTCCCCGTCGCGATGGCGATCGTCCGTTCCGCTCTGATCGCCCTGCTCGTGACGGCGATCGTCCGTTCAGTTCCGATCGTCCTGCTCGTGACGGGGACCGCCCGTACCGTGGCGGTGCCGATCGTCCTGCTCGTGATGGTGATCGCCCCCGTCGTGACGGTGACCGTCCGTTCCGCGGTGGGTCTGACCGGCCCTTCCGCAGTGGCGATGACCGGCCGCGTCGTGACGGTGACCGTCCCTACCGCGGTGGGGCCGACCGTCCTGCTCGTGACGGTGATCGCCCCCGGCGTGACGGTGACCGTCCGTTCCGATCCGATCGCCCGGCCCGCGACGGTGACCGCCCGTTCCGATCCGACCGCCCTGCCCGTGATGGGGACCGCCCGTACCGCGGGGGGTCCGACCGCCCCGCGCGTGACGGGGACCGCCCGTACCGTGGGGGGTCCGACCGCCCCGCGCGTGATGGGGACCGCCCGTACCGTGGCGGGTCCGACCGCCCCGCGCGTGATGGCGACCGCCCCTACCGCGGCGGGTCCGACCGCCCTGCCCGCGAAGGTGATCGTCCGTTCCGCAGCGGCTCCGACCGTGACCGTGGAGGCCGCGACGACCGGCAGCGGTTCGGCGACGGCAGCCGTCACGCCGGCTCCCGGTTCGGCGAGGCGTCCCGCGACGACTGGGAAGACCGTGACCCGTACGGCACGAAGTCGATCCGTCCGCGTCACGAGGACCCGGAGATCCCCGAGGAGATCACCGCTCGTGACCTGGACAAGGTCGCCCGTGCCGAACTCAAGACCCTGAGCAAGGACAACGCCGACTGGGTGGCCCGTCACCTCGTGGCCGCCGCGATGCTCGTCGACGACGACCCGGAGACCGCCAACCAGCACGCGCTGAGCGCCGCTCGTCGTGCCGGCCGCGTCGGCGTCGTCCGCGAGACGGCAGCGATCACCGCGTACCGCCTCGGAGACTTCGCCACGGCGCTCCGCGAACTCCGCACCTACCGGCGCATCTCCGGCCGCAACGACCAGCTCCCGATGATGGTCGACTGCGAGCGCGGCCTCGGTCGCCCGGAACGTGCGCTCGAGCTGGGCAGGTCGGTCGACCGTGCAGCGCTGGACACTGCGGTGCAGGTCGAACTGGCCATCGCGATGTCCGGTGCGCGCCTCGACCTCGGGAACCCCACAGCCGCACTCGGCGAACTGGAGATTCCACAGCTCGACCCGTCCACTGCGTACACCTGGTCCCCGGCGCTCTACAGTGCTTACGCGGCCACGCTCGAGGAGCTCGGCCGTCAGGACGAGGCCGACGAGTGGTGGGCCCGTGTCGATCGTGCGGCCGAGGCCCTCGCCGAGGTCGCCGACGAGAACGCTTGGGAGACAGTTGATGTGGTCGAGGAAACGATCGAGGTCGAAGGACCCGGAGACGACGAGTTCGGCGGCGCAGTCGACGACGAGCCCGACGACGACGAGCCCGACGCCGAACTCGACGAGCCTGGGGACGACGAGCCCGGGGACGACGAGCCCGTCGACGACGGCCTCAACGAACTCGACGAACCCGAGCTCGACGAGCCCGCACCCGGCGCCGAGCCCGGCGAGATCGACGACGACAACCCCACCGACGTCGACGGCTCCGCGGCAGACTGACACCCCGAAGCCGCCGACGGACGGTGTCGACGTCGTCCTCACCGACCTCGACGGCGTGGTCTACCGAGGCCGCAACGCGATCCCGCACGCGGTCGAGGCACTGACGCGGGCGTCGCTGACAGCCCGTGTCGGCTACATCACCAACAACGCGTCACGACGCCCGGTCGACGTCGCCGAACACCTCGAGCGCTACGGGCTCGAGGTCTCGGCCGACGACGTCGTCACCTCGTCGCAGGCCGGCGTCCGCCTGCTCGAGACCCTCGTGCCGGCAGGGTCGACGGTCCTCGTGACGGGCGGCCTCGGTCTGACGAGCATCGTCGAAGCGGCCGGCTTCACCGTCACCACGAGCGCTGAGGACGCCCCGGCAGCCGTGATCCAGGGGTTCTCGCCGGATCTCGGGTGGACTCACCTGGCCGAGGCGTCGTTCGCCCTCGCGGACCCGGACATCCCCTGGGTCGCGACGAACATGGACTGGTCGATCCCGGTCGAGCGCGGCATCGCGCCCGGCAACGGCACGCTCGTGTCCGCCGTGCACCAAGCGGTCGGCAGGATGCCCGTCGTCGCCGGCAAGCCCGAGCGCCCGATCTTCGACGCGGCGATCGCCCGGTTCGGCGGCGAGCACCCGCTGTTCATCGGTGACCGGCTGGACACCGACATCAAGGGGGCGAACGACGCTGGCATCCCGAGCGTCCTTGTCCTGACGGGCATCGACACCGCGAAGCAGGTGCTCGCGGCCGACCAGAAGTCCCGTCCGACCTACATCCTTCGGGACCTGCGTGGGCTGTCCGAGCCCTACCCGGTGACGATCCGACGCGAGGACCCGGACGGCACGCGCTACGCCACCGTCGGCGACGTCACGGTCGCGATGCGCGGCCACGTCGTCCGCGTCCTCGACGACGGTGATGCGCTGGACCTGCTACGTGCGGGGACAGCGCTCATCTGGGACTCCGGGCTCGCGATCTACGGCCTCGACGTCGACCCGAAGCTGTACGGCGGCGAGTAGCGTGGATCCCGTGCCGAACGACGAGCAGGAAACCGAGGACTTCGCGCAGCGCACCGCTGCGGTCGAGGGACTCCCGCTGCCCGATCGTGCCGACGCGTTCTCCGCGCTCCACGACGAGCTCCGAACCCGGCTCGAGAGCGGTGGCACGACGAGTGCCTGACGACCACGTCGTCGGACAGGACTCGTCGCCGGTCCGGCTGGACGCGCTCCTCGCTGCCCGGGGACTGGCGAAGTCGCGCACCGCAGCGGCGAAGCTCATCCAGGCCGGACGGGTCACCGTCGCGGGCGCACCGGTCGTGAAGCCCTCCGCTCCGACCGCCCCGGCTGCGCCGATCGAAGTCGACAGCGGTGACGAGTGGGTGTCCCGGGCTGCCCGGAAGCTCGTCGGTGCGCTCGACACGTTCGGCGTCGACCCGACGGACCGGGTCGTGCTCGACGTCGGTGCGAGCACGGGCGGGTTCACCCAGGTGCTCCTGCGTCGCGGTGCACGACGTGTCGTGGCGCTCGACGTCGGACACGGTCAGCTCGACCCTCTCGTCGCGCTCGACCCACGGGTCGTCGTGGTCGAGGGCGTCAACGCGCGGAACCTCACCGCGGACGACTACGCGGCGATCGACCCCGCAGCCGCGGACACGAGCCTGGTGGTCGGCGACCTGTCGTTCATCTCCCTCCGCCTGGTCCTGCCGGCCCTGGCGGACGCGGTGCCGGCGGACGACTTCGTCCTGCTCGTGAAGCCGCAGTTCGAGGTCGGACGCACCGGCATCCGCGAGGGGATAGTCCGGGACCCGGCGCTCCGGAACGATGCCCTCATGAACGTGCTCTGGGCCGCGTGGGACCTCGGTCTCGGGACCACGGGCATCGCTGCGTCGCCGATCGTCGGGACACACGGCAACCACGAGTACCTGGCGCGCTTCCAGCGGGATGTCGGTACCAATCCGACAGAATGGATCGACCGGGCGACGGAACTGACGGAAGGGCCAGCATGAGCGAGGACCGGCACATCCTCCTGGTGTCCCACACGGGTCGGCGCGACTCGATCGACGCCGCGGTCGAGGTCTGCGACCTGCTGCACGCGGCCGGTCTCGTACCCGTGATGCCCTTCGACGAGTACGCGGACATCCGGCGTGCCGAGGCGTCGGTCGGGCAGGTCGACATCCTCGGTGTGGACGTTCAGGCAGCCCAGCTGGACATCGTCATCGTCCTCGGCGGTGACGGCACGATCCTCCGCGCGGCCGAACTCGTGCGTGGGACCGGTGCGCCCATCGTCGGGGTGAACCTCGGCCACGTCGGGTTCCTCGCCGAGAGCGAGCGCGACGGCCTGCGGTCGACCGTGGAGCGCGTGCTGTCCGGCGACTACCACGTCGAGGAGCGCGTGACCCTGCAGGTCGACGTCGTCGTCGGCCACCAGGTGGTCTACACGTCCTGGGCGCTCAACGAGGCCACCATCGAGAAGGCCTCGCGGGAGCGCATGCTCGAGGTCGTGACCGAGGTCGACGGTCGCCCGCTGTCCTCCTTCGGCTGCGACGGTGTCGTCATCTCGACGCCGACCGGCTCCACGGCGTACTCGTTCTCCGGTGGCGGTCCGATCGTCTGGCCGGACGTCGACGCCCTCCTGATGGTGCCGCTCAGCGCCCATGCCCTGTTCGCTCGGCCGATAGTCGTCGGGCCGGACTGCACGCTCGCGGTCGAGGTGCTCCGGCGGACCAGCGGTGTCGGCGTGCTGTGGTGCGACGGGCGACGGACGCACGACCTCCCGCCGGGAGCACGTGTCGAGGTCCGGCGCTCGCCCGACCCGGTGCGGGTGGCACGCCTCAAGGACGCTCCGTTCGCCGACCGGCTCGTCGCGAAGTTCCAGCTGCCCGTCGCGGGCTGGCGGGGACCGCAGCAGGACGACGAGGACGAGCAGTGAGCGCTGCGGAGGACGACCGTTGATCGGTGCGGGTGGGCAGAGCATCCTGATCGCCGCAAGGTTCGTGGAGGACGACCGTTGATCGGTGCGGGTGGGCAGAGCATCCTGATCGCCGCAAGGTTCGTGGAGGACGACCGTTGATCGAGGAAATCCAGATCTCCGACCTCGGGGTCATCGGTGAGACGACCCTCGAGCTCGGCCCGGGCTTCACCGTCGTCACGGGTGAGACCGGTGCCGGCAAGACGATGATCGTCACGGCTCTCGGGCTGCTCCTCGGCGCCCGCGCGGACGCCGGTTCGGTGCGCCGGGGGGCCTCCAGCGCGGTGGTGGAGGGACGCTGGCACGTCCCGGAGCACGACGCCGTGGCCGATCGCGTCGAGGACGCCGGCGGCACCGTCGAGGACGGCGAACTCATCCTCACCCGCACGGTCTCGGCCGAGGGGCGGAGCCGCGCCACGGTGGGCGGCCGGAGTGCTCCGGTGGCGGTGCTCGGCGAGCTCGCCGACCAGCTCGTCACCGTTCACGGCCAGTCCGACCAGATCCGTCTGACCTCGTCGACGGCGCAGCGCTCGGCGCTCGACGCCTTCGGTGGACAGGCGCTCGAGCGTGCCCTGAACCGCTACGTGGCGGCGTACGACACGTGGCAGCAGCACGCCGGGGACCTCGAGTCCCTGACGCGGGACCGTGACGACCGGCTGGCGGAGGCCGAGCGCCTCCGTGCGGCGTCGGATGAGATCGAGGCCGCCGACCCGCAGCCGGGCGAGGACGTCGAGCTCGCGGACCGTTCGGACCGGCTCGGGAACCTCGAGGAACTCCGCCTCTCCGCGGCGCTCGCACACGAGGCCCTGTCGAGCGAGTCCCTCGACGGTGTGCAGGATGTCGTCGGCCTCGTCGAGTCCGCGCGTCGGGCGATCGAACGCGTCGCCGGGTCGGACGCACAGCTCCAGCCGGTGCTCGAGCAGCTCACCGAACTCGGCATCCAGGCGACCGAGGCGTCGGCGAGCCTGTCGAGCTACATCGGTTCGCTCGAACCGGACGCCGGGCACGACCTCGAGCTCATCAACGAACGTCGGGCGCTCCTCGCTGGGCTGACCCGGAAGTACGGCGAGACCATCGACGACGTCATCGCGTTCGGGCAGCGCGCGAGCGACCGGCTGCTCGAGCTCGACGGCGACGACGATCGCATCCAGGCGCTGCAGGCTGCCCTCGAGCAGGATGAGCAGGCGCTCGAGGCGGCGGCGACCGCTCTGACCGCGGCTCGGACGAAGGCCGCCGGTGACCTCGCGAAGCGTGTGACCGCCGAGCTGAAGACCCTGGCGATGGCCGGTGCGACCCTCGTGGTCGAGGTCACCGATGCGGGGGAGTACCGCCGGCACGGTCGCGACCAGGTGTCGATCCTGCTGCAGCCGCACTCGGGCACCGACCCGCGGCCGATCAGCAAGGGGGCCTCCGGTGGTGAGCTGTCGCGGGTGATGCTCGCGATCGAGGTCGTCATGGCGGGCAGCACGACGGTGCCGACGTTCGTGTTCGACGAGGTCGACGCCGGCGTCGGGGGTGCGGCCGCCATCGAGATCGGCCGTCGCCTGGCGAAGCTCGCGGAACGGACGCAGGTCATCGTCGTGACGCACCTGGCGCAGGTCGCGGCGTTCGCCAACAACCACCTCAACGTCGTGAAGGACGCCAGCGGTGCCGTGACCTCGTCGAGCGTGCGACGGCTCGAGGGCGAGGAACGCTTGCAGGAGATGGCGCGGCTGCTGTCCGGCCTCGGCGACAGTGCGAGCGGGATCGAGCACGCTCGCGAGCTGCTCGAGGTCGCGGGACAGCAGGCCTGACCGCCGCCGGCGGGACGCACCGCCCGAGCCGGCGGAGTTGCGCCAGAGCGAGCCGGGCCCGGACCGCGTCTCGCCAGGGCGAGCCAGGCCGGACCGCGTCTCGCCGGGGCGAGCCGGGCCGGACCGCGTCTCGCCGGGGCGAGCCGGGCCGGACCGCGTCTCGCCGGGGCGAGCCGGGCCCGAACAGCCGACCACGAACCGGACGCAACGCCCACGGCGAACCGAGGTCGCGCCTCCCGGCACTTCTGACGTACGATGGAATCCCGTGGCGGACACTCTCAGCGGCGGTACTCAAGCAAACACCTCGACCCCGAAGGTGACGAAGCAGATCTTCGTGACCGGCGGGGTCGTCTCGTCTCTCGGCAAGGGCCTGACGGCGGCCAGCCTCGGCAACCTCCTGACGGCGCGCGGCCTCAAGGTCGTCATGCAGAAGCTCGACCCGTACCTCAACGTGGACCCGGGCACGATGAACCCGTTCCAGCACGGTGAGGTCTTCGTGACCGACGACGGTGCGGAGACGGACCTCGACATCGGGCACTACGAGCGCTTCCTCGACATCAACCTGTCGCAGGCCGCCAACGTGACCACCGGTCAGGTGTACTCGACGGTGATCGCCAAGGAGCGTCGCGGCGAGTACCTCGGCGACACGGTGCAGGTCATCCCGCACATCACGGACGAGATCAAGCGTCGGATGCGCGAGCAGGCGGCGAACGACCCGCAGCCCGACGTCATCATCACCGAGGTCGGCGGCACGGTCGGCGACATCGAGTCGCAGCCGTTCATCGAGTCCGCGCGGCAGGTGCGGCACGAGCTCGGCCGGAACAACGTGTTCTTCGTGCACGTCTCGCTCGTGCCGTTCATGAACGCGTCGGGCGAGCAGAAGACGAAGCCGACGCAGCACTCCGTCGCCGCGCTCCGCTCGATCGGCATCCAGCCCGACGCGCTCGTCCTGCGGAGCGACCGCCCGGTGTCGGAGTCGAACAAGCGCAAGATCGCGCTGATGTGCGACGTCGACGAGGACGCGGTCGTGAACGCGGTGGACGTCCCCTCGATCTACGACCTCCCGACGCTGCTGAACAGCCAGGGCCTCGACCAGGTGATCGTCGACGCGCTGCACCTCGACGCGGGGCCGGTCGACTGGACCTCGTGGAACCCGGTCCTCCAGGCCGTGCACGAGCCCAAGAAGGACGTCACGATCGCGCTGGTCGGCAAGTACATCGACCTGCCCGACGCGTACCTGTCCGTCACCGAGGCGCTCCGTGCGGGTGGCTTCGCACACAACGCGAAGGTCACGCTGAAGTGGGTCGTCTCGGACGACTGCACCACGCCCGAGGGCGCGGCGAAGCACCTCGGCGACGTCGACGGCATCTGCGTCCCCGGTGGGTTCGGTGTGCGCGGCATCGAGGGCAAGCTCGGTGCGCTGCGGTTCGCCCGAGAGAACCAGATCCCGACGCTCGGCCTGTGCCTCGGGCTGCAGTGCATGGTCATCGAGTACGCCCGGCACGAGGCGGGGCTGCACGACGCGTCGAGCTCCGAGTTCGACCCGGAGACCGCGACGCCCGTCATCGCGACGATGGCGGAGCAGGTGGACATCATCGCCGGTGGCGACCTGGGCGGCACGATGCGCCTCGGTATGTACCCGGCGACGTTCCTCGAGGGCTCGTTGGCGGCCGACCTGTACGGCGCGACCGAGGCCTCCGAGCGCCACCGTCACCGCTACGAGGTGAACAACCACTACCGCGAGCAGATCGCCGACGCTGGCCTGGTGTTCTCGGGCACCTCGCCCGACGGCACCCTCGTCGAGTACGTCGAGCTGGACCGTGCGGAGCACCCGTTCTACATCGGCACGCAGGCGCACCCCGAGCTGCGCTCGCGTCCGAACCACGCGCACCCGCTGTTCGCCGGGCTCGTCGAGGCCGCGATCGCGCGGCACGAGGCGTCCAGCCTCTTCGATCCGCAGAACGAGGAGCAGGTCGCGTAACGCGCGTTCGTCCTGACTGGAGGCGCGGTGCCGGCTGGCACCGCGCCTCCAGTCCGTCGTGGGGTCGCGTCCACGGAACACGGTTCCGCACGGCACGTGAGGTGCCGCGTGCTTGGATGGTGCGGTGACTGACGCGCCTCTCTCCGACGAACCCGCCTCCTTCGAGGTCACCGAATCGACCGTCGTCTACGAGGGCGCGGTGTGGAACGTGCGACGCGACACCGTCGCGTACAACGACGACGCGATGGTGCGGGAGTACATCGACCACACCGGTGCCGTCGCCGTCTACGCGGAGGACGACGAGGGCCGGGTGCTCGTCATCCAGCAGTACCGGCACCCTGTCGGGCTGCGCGACTGGGAGCTGCCCGCGGGCCTGCTCGACAATCCCGGCGAGGACCACCTCACGGCGGCGCAGCGGGAGCTCGGCGAGGAGGCCGACCTGCAGGCGGACACGTGGGAGCAGCTCGTCCGGTACAACACCTCGTCGGGCGGCAGCAACGAGTTCATCCAGATCTACCGTGCCCGCGGGGTCCACGCGACCGAGTCGGCGTTCGAGCGTGAGGCCGAGGAGGCCGACATCGTCGTGCGCTGGGTGCCGCGTGCGGAGCTCGTCGAGGCGATCCTCGACGGGCGGCTGCACAACTCCGCGCTGACCGTCGCCACCCTGGCCGTGGACGCGATCGAGCGGCGCGGGGCGTGACCGCTCCGGCCGTGCAAGGCCTCCGTGACCTCGTCGCGGCTGGCAGCTGGACCCACGAGCCGGTGGGCGCGGTGCTGGACGGTGACGTCCTCCGCATCACGGCCGTCGAGGGCAGCGACGCGTGGCGGACGACGTCGTACGGGTTCGTGCACGACTCCGAGCACGCGCTCCTGCAGCCGGTCGAGGGTCCGTTCTCGGTCGAGGTCTCGTTCGTCCTCGACTACCGGGAGCAGTTCGACCAGGCGGGTGTCTTCCTCCGCGTCGACGACCGCACCTGGATCAAGGCCGGTGTGGAGTTCTCGGACGGGTCGCCGCAGCTCGGCGCGGTCGTCACCCACGGGTTCTCGGACTGGTCGGTGTCGCCGGTGCCGGAGTGGGTGGGACGGACCGTGACCGTCCGGGCCAGCCGTGACGGCGATGCGGTGACGATCCGGGCGTGGGCGGACGACGAGGAGCCGCGGCTCGTGCGTGTCGCGTACCTGGCACCCGATGCCGAGGTCGCTGCGGGCCTGTTGTGCGCGGGGCCGACACGGGCCGGGCTCACCGTGACGTTCACCGGGTACCGGGTGGGGGAGCCGGACGCGTCGCTGCACTGAGCCCGCCGGCTGGCGAGCGAGTGCGGCGGGCGAGGTGGGCGGTGTCGCTGCCTGCCGTCGCGCTGCGGCTAGCCTGCTGACGTGACCCCTCTCGACCGCGCCACCGAGACGTACCTGCGGCACATCGCCATCGAGCGGGGGCTGTCGCAGCACACGCTGGCCGCGTACCGGCGGGACCTCGAGGCGTTCGCGTCGTGGCTGTCGTCCGCGCCGGTCGTCGAGTCCGACGGTGCCGATCGTGCCGGGGGATCCGCGGTGCTCGAGGACGTCGGACGGATCGCCCGGGCGGACCTCGCCGGCTTCGTCGACCACCTGACCACGCGTCCCGAGGGCCCGCTCGCGCCGCGGTCGGTCGCACGGATGCTCAGCTCCGTCCGGTCGTTCACCGCCTTCGCCGTCGGGGAGGGCTGGCTCGCGCTCGACCCGGGCGCGTCCGTCCGCCCGCCGAAGGCACCGATGCGACTGCCGAAGGCGATCTCCGTGCACGACATGGAACGGCTGCTCGCGGCGACCGGGGCCGTCGACGCCGACGACCCCGTGCAGCTGCGGGACCGAGCACTGCTCGAGCTGCTCTACGCCACGGGGGCGCGGATCTCCGAGGCCGTGGGGCTGTCGGTGGACGACGTGACGACCCTGTCCGACGGGGGCGACCCCGACGCGGGCGACCCCGACGCGGACCCGTCCGCGACCGAGCCGGACGGCCTGGCCGTCGTGAAGGTGACCGGCAAGGGCAACAAGCAGCGCATCGTCCCGCTCGGCAGCTACGCCCGGGCGGCGATCGACGCGTACCTCGTGCGGGCCCGGCCGGTGTTCGCCGCGCGCGGGGCCTCGACGCCGGCGCTGTTCCTCGGTGCTCGTGGGGCGCGGCTCTCGCGGCAGAGCGCGTGGCTCGTCATCCAGGCTGCGGCCTCGCGTGCTGACCTCGCCGAGCACGTGTCGCCGCACACCTTCCGGCACTCCTTCGCGACGCACCTGCTCGAGGGCGGTGCCGACGTGCGCGTCGTGCAGGAGCTGCTCGGGCACGCGAGCGTGGCGACGACGCAGATCTACACGATGGTGACGGCCGACATGCTCCGGGACGTCTACCAGACATCACACCCGCGGGCGCGGCGGTAGGGCTCCCGAGAGGCTCTCAGAACAGGTGGAACTGTGCCGAGGCGGCAACGGCTGCCGTCGCCACGGCGACCACGAGGGCGCTCGCCGAGGCGCTCCGGGCGAGGACCCGCCAGCCGCCCGTCGCACCCGGGTGGAAGACCCCGACGACACCGGCGAACAGTCCGGCCGCGCTGCAGACACCCCACGGGTTGACGACGATCGACGCCGCGGCGAGGACCACCGCTGCGAATGCGTAGACGCTGAACCGGTGCACGCCGGTCCCGCCCGACGCCCACGAGGTCGTCCGGAGCACGGCCGGCTGCACCGAGAACGACGGCCCCACGGGCGCGACGACCACGGGGACGACGGGTTCCGATCGGCTCGGTGGCACCCGCGTCGCCGCTCCCCAGGCATGACCGTCCCACCACCGCAGACGACTGGCGTCCTGCGGATCCGGGAACCAGCCTGCGGCCGGCAGCGTCACGGGAGCTCCTCGAGGTACGGGGATGGTGCTCCTCGACGCTACGGGAGCGTCACCGCCGCCCACAGTCCCAGCCCGGGTGTCGGCAGGAAGGGGGACCGCCGCCACCGACTGTCGGCTGCCGACTGCCGACCGCCGGCCGCGGTCGGTCAGGCCGGGACGGGCGCCGCGTCGACCTCCGTGAAGACGTCCTTCACCGCGGCGAGCAGCCGGGCGTTGAAGTCCACGCCGAGCTGGTTCGGCACGGTGACGAGCACGGTGTCGGCGGCGCGCACGGCCCGGTCGGCTGCGAGTTCCGCCACCAGGTCCTCGGGCGACCCGATGTACGAACGACCGAACCGGGCGAGCCCACCGTCGAGGTGGCCGACCTGGTCCTGCCCCTCGACCTGCGCCCGCACGCCGAAGTAGTGCCGCGACTCGTCGTCGATGATCGGGATGATGCTGCGCGACACGGAGACCCGCGGGGTGCGCTCCCACCCGGACTCGGCCCACACGCGGCGGAAGCGTTCGATCTGCTCGGCCTGCAGCTCGTCGAAGGGAACGCCGGTGTCCTCGGTGAGGAGGGTCGACGACATGAGGTTCATGCCCTGCTCGGCGGTCCACTCCGCGGTCGCACGCGTGCCGGCGCCCCACCAGATCCGGTCGCCGAGGCCGTCGGACAGCGGGGAGACGGGGAGCGACCCGACCGAGCCGGTCATCTGCGGGTTCGCGTTCGCCATCGGTTCGCCGGCGATCGCGCGGCGGAACACACTGGTGTGCGCGCGGGCCATGTCGCCGCCGTTCTCGTCGGAGGCGTCGGGCACGTAGCCGAACTGCTGGTAGCCGGCGAGTGCCGTCTCGGGTGAGCCACGGGAGACACCGAGCTGCAGTCGGCCGCCGGAGATGAGGTCGGTCGCGGCCGCCTCCTCCGCCATGTAGAGGGGGTTCTCGTAGCGCATGTCGATCACGCCGGTGCCGATCTCGATGCGGCTGGTCTTCGCGGCGATCGCGGACAGCAGCGGGAACGGTGCTGCCTGCTGCGGTGCGAAGTGGTGCACGCGGAAGTAGGCGCCGTCGACGCCCGCCTCCTCGGCGGCGACCGCGAGGTCGATCGCCTGCACGAGGGCCTCGCGGCCGCTGCGCACCTTGGAGCCCGGCACGTCGCGCCAGTGCCCGAACGACAGGAACCCGATCTTCGTCATGTCCATGTGAACGCATCCTCCAGCGCGGCCATTCCGCGACGACTAGCGTGACCGGCATGGACGACCCCCGCGCGGCGCTCGAGACCGAACGCGCCCGGAACGAACGGCTGCTGGCGGACGTCGAGCGGAGCATGCGGGACGTCAGCGACGCCCGGCAGGACGCCAACTCGGACGACGAGCACGACCCGGAGGGTGCGACGCTCGCGTGGGAGCGCGGCTCGCTCGGGGCGGTGCGGGACGCCGCCCAGCAGCGGCTCCGGCAGGTGGACGCTGCGCTCGCGCGGCTCGACGCGGGGACCTACGGGCGGTGCGCCGTCGGCGGGGAACCGATCCCGGAAGCTCGTCTCGCCGCCGTCCCGTGGGCGGCGACGTGCGTCGCGCACGCGTGACGCGCCTCCAGGCCGACACCGTCTGACGGACTGGAGGCGCGGGTCGGCTCCGCCACGCGCCTCGGTCATCCGCGTCCGGCGTCCACTGCCCACCCCGCGTCCACCGCGCGCGCCGCGGATTCCCAGCCGCGAGCCCTACCGTTTCGGCATGGAAGGCGACCCGAACGAGCGAGCCGTCGAGCTGCGGCCCGGTGACGCCCCTCGTCAGCGCTTCCAGTGGTTCTACCGGATGCGCGCCTGGATCCACGCGCGACCGCACGTGCACCTCTTCTACAAGGTGCTCATCGGGATCGTCGGCGGTCTGGTCGTCATCATCGGGCTGATCCTGGTGCCGCTCCCGGGGCCGGGCTGGCTCGTGGTCTTCATCGGGCTGACGGTCCTGGCCAGTGAGTTCCACTTCTTCCACAAGATCATCGTGTGGCTCCGTGCACAGCTGCACCGGTTCTGGGACTGGGCGAAGCGGCACGGGCCGAAGCGTCTCCGTGACGCCGCCGATCGCGGCAAGGCCGACGTCGACGCCGCGCACACGGGTGCCGCGCGCACCGTCGGCGTCCGGGGTCGGGCCCGCGGGACGAACTCGGCGCGACCGGGGCACTGAGCCCGTGCAGCGTGCACGGTGTGCGCGCCGCGGGCGTCAGCGCTGCTCGGCCGCCGCGACCCGGATCGACCCGGTGGCGGTGCGCTCGGCCTCGGCGGCCGCTTCCTCGACCTCGGCCCGCTCCGGTGACGTGAGCTGTAGCACGAGGGCGACGGCTGCCGCGAGGACGATGAACCCGCCGTACCCGGCGATGACCGGCACGAGGCCGATGGACGGCTCGAGCAGCCCGCCGATGACCGCGGGGACGCCGAACGCCAGGTAGCTGACGACGTAGATCGTGGACAGGAGTCCGGCGCGGTGGGTCGGTGCGGCGGTGGCGAGGAGCATCCGCAGCGGCGCCTGGAACCCGGCGCCGAAGCCGACGCCCGCGATCGCGCTGCCGACGACGAGGCCCGGCAGCGAGTGCGCCATCACGAACGCGACGGTGACGACGGGACCGAGCACGAGGGCGACGAGGCCGATCAGGACCGCACGCCGGGCGTCCATCCGCTGGATCGCGAGCCCGGTCAGTGCGCCGACGCCGGTGACGACGGCGATGAGGGCGCCGGCGGCGAAGTGGTTGGTGATCCCGAAGACGGCACCGAGCGCCGAGGGGACGAGCGACAGGAACATCCCGCCGAGGGCCCAGCTGGCGACGAGGGAGCCGGCGACGCTGCGGAACAGGCGGCGCGAGGTGCGGGGGACGCTGATGCGCGGGGCGAGGGAGCGGAGGGCTCCCGGGCGGGGCGTGACGCGCTCGGGGACGACGACGAGCGCGAGCACCATGAGGACGAGGAGGGCGCCGAACAGCACGTAGACCAGTTGCTCGGGCGCCGGACCCCACTCGACCAGGGCGCCGCTCGACAGCGCACCGGTGGCGAGGGCGATCGGCGGGATGACGCCGTTCAGCACGCCGGCGAGTGCGGGGTGCCGCTCGAGGGAGTTGTCGATCAGCGCGGCCCCGAGTGCGCCGATGAGCAGGCCGACCGACACCCCCTGCACGATGCGGTCGACGATGAGTGCGCCGACGCCGTCCGCCACCGCGAACAGCCCGAGGGACAGGGCGACGCCGAGTCCGCCGACGACGAGGACCGGCTTCCGGCCGACGTGGTCGGAGAGGCGGCCGGCGACGAGCAGGCTCGCGAGGAGCCCGGCGACGTAGATCGCGAAGACGCCGGTGAGCATGAGCGGCGTGAGGTGCCACTCGGCCGCGTAGACCGGGTAGATCGGCGAGGGGACCGCCGACGAGGCGACGGACACGAGGAGCATCGCCGCGAGGATCCAGAACCCCGCGACCGAGCGAGCTGACTGCGCCATGGGCGCCCCTTCCTTCGGTGCGCCGACCCCGGCGCGTTGTACGAGTGCATTCGTACAGGACTTCGCTGTACGACGCAAGTCGTACTACGAGGGGAACGGTGGTAGCGTCCCGTCCATGCCCGCGTCCGTGGAAGCACCAGAACACCTGCCGCAGCCGTCCGTGGCCGAGATGGACCTGCCGGTCGTGATGGACGCACTGAGCGACCCGATCCGGCTCGCCATCATGCACCGCTACCTGGTCGACGCGGCCGGCGGGATCCGCAGCTGCGGCTGGGTCGGTGTCGACCGGCCGAAGTCCACGCTGACGCACCACTTCCGCGTCCTGCGCGAGGCCGGGCTCCTCGAACAGCACCAGGAGGGCCTCACCCGCTCGAGCCGCGCCCGCATCGAGGACGTCGAGGCGCGGTTCCCCGGGCTCCTCGACCTCGTGTTCGCGTGGGAGGTCCCCGCGGCGCTGATGCGCGACGAGGTCGCCCCGTGACCGGGCGCCCTGTGACCGGTCGCTCGACCGGCGGTCGCTCCGTGACCGGTCGCCCCGTGACCACGGACCACGCCCTTCCGACCATCGTCGCGGACGCCGTCGTCACCGATGCCCTCCGCCAGGACCTGACCGATGCCGGTTTCACGGTCGACCGGGTCGACGCGCTCTGGGGCGCCGAAGCCGCTGCCTCGCTGCACCGTGGTTCGCGCGTCGCCGCGCTCCGGGCGCTCGGCGCACGGGACACCACGCCACTCGGCACCCTCGCCACGCTGTTCGTCCTCGGGCTGCCGGTCGCACGGACAGACGCCGAGCAGGCGTTCCCCGGGGCGGGGCTCGACGCGGTCGCGGCCGCCGGCCTCGTGCGCGTCGAGGACGACATCGTGGCACCCACCGTCGACCTCCGCCCCTACGCCTTCGTCGACGACCTCGGCGCCGGCAGCTGGTGGATCGTCTCCGACCTCGGGGAGCTCGCGCTCGGCACGGCCCTCGGCGAGGAGCACGTCCTCGGCATCGGCGGCGCCACCACGACGCTGTCCGGCCTGCAGGTCCCCGTGCCCGTCCGCCGGGTGCTCGACCTCGGCACCGGCTGCGGCATCCAGGCCATGCACGCCCGGCGCTTCGCGGACGAGGTCGTCGCCACCGACATCTCGCGCCGCGCCCTCGACATCGCCCGGTTCAACGCGCAGCTGAACGGCGTCGACGGCATCGAGTTCCGGTACGGGTCCCTGTTCGAGCCGGTCGCCGGGGAGCGGTTCGACCGTATCGTCTCGAACCCGCCGTTCGTCATCACCCCGCGTCGCGAGGGCGTGCCCTCGTACGAGTACCGCGACGGCGGGATGGTGGGCGACGCGCTGGTGGAGACGGTCCTCCGCGGGCTGGCCGACCACCTCGAGCCCGGCGGGACCGCGCAGCTGCTCGGCAACTGGGAGCACCACTGGGGTGTCGACGGACTCGACCGGGTCCGCGCCTGGTTCGCGGACGCCGACGCGACCGGGCAGGGGGTCGACGCGTGGGTGATCGAGCGTGAGCGCCAGGACCCGCCCGGCTACGCCGAGACGTGGATCCGCGACGGCGGCACGAAGCCCGGGACGCCGGAGTTCGACGACCTCGTCGACGCCTGGCTCGACGACTTCCAGCACCGGAAGGTCACCGGAGTCGGCTTCGGCTACGTCGTGGTCCGGAAGCCACTGCCGGGAGGCGCGGTGTCCCTCCGGCGCTTCGAGCGGCTCCCCGAGACGCTCGGCTCCAACCCCGCGGGGCTGGGCGCGACCGTCGCCCGCGTCCTCGACGCGGCCGCCTGGCTCGGCGTCCACGACGACGACGCGCTGCTCGAGGCGCACCTCCGCGTCGCCGGCGACGTCACCGAGGAGCGCTTCTACTGGCCGGGCAACGACGACCCGACGGTGATGACGCTCGTGCAGGGCGGCGGGTTCGGCCGACGGGTGGACGCGGACACGGCGCTCGCCGCGTTCGTGGGCGCCTGCGACGGCGACCTGTCCGTCCGGGCGATCACCGGTGCCATCGCGCAGATCACGGGCGTCGACGAACAGGCGCTCACGGCGGACCTGCTGCCGCGCGCCCGTGACCTGGTGCTCGACGGCCTGCTGCTCCCCGCCTAGCTAGCGGTGGTTGCGCCAGGTGTGCTCGGGCGCGTAGCCGAGGAGCTCCCGGGCCTTCTCGGACGACAGCAGTGAGCTGACGCCGTCGATGTCCGCGCGCCGTTCGATGTCCGGCACGTAGCGCTCGACGAGTTCGATCGTCGGGGTGTCCATCACGGTGTCCGGGCTCGCGATGACGAACGCCTCGAAGCCGGTGAGCTCGGCCTCGATGGACTTCCGGACCGCCTGGGCCCCGTCCCGCGAGTCGATGTAGGACCAGAGGTTGAAGGTCTTCGCCTCGGGGGTGGCGTCCCACGGGAACGCCGGGTAGTCGGTCTCGTCCATGACGTTCGAGAACCGCAGCCCGATCATCTTCAGCTCCGGGTCCCAGCGGGTGAAGTGGCGGGCCATCTCCTCCTCCACCGCCTTGCCGAGCGAGTACGAGGACTGCGGGCGGACCGCGAACTCCTCGTCGACGGGCAGGTAGGGCGGGTGGTGCTCGCCCATCGGGATGCCGAGCAGGGTCTCGCTCGACGCCCAGACCAGGTTCTTGATCCCCGCGGCACGAGCGGCGTGGAAGACGTTGATCGACGCCGTCACGTTGTTCGTGATCAGCGCGACGTCGGGCACCTGGCCCGGGGCCGGGACCGCGGCGAGGTGCACCACGGCGTCGACGTGGTCGTACCGGTCGTCCACGCCGAGCAGCACGTTCAGGACCTGGCCGTAGTCGCCGAGGTCGGTGCGGACGAACTGGACCCGCTCGGGCTTGTCGGGGGAGGGGACGCGGTCGATGAGGACCACGTCGTACCCGTGCTCGTCGAGGTCCCGCACCACCGCTCGTCCGAGCTTGCCGCTGCCTCCGGTCACCACAACACGCGTCATCGCGTCACTCCACATCGTCGTCGGGCTGCCGACGTCCCCGTCGGCCCGTCCATCTTGCCGTGCGGTCGCCGGACGCTCCCAGGCCCTGTCGGTACCTGTCCGCGCGACGTCCCCCGCGCCTCCCGGCTGACACCGCACGGTGCTGGGTTCCGGGCCTGTCCCGCTCACGCGAGTTCGCACGGTGCGAGGTTCGCCGACGCTGCACCGGTCGGCAAGCGCGCACGGTGCGAGGTTCGCGGCCGGGCGTGCGGTCGGTTGCTCCGTGCGGCGCTGCAACCCGGCACGGGGCCGCCGACGCTGCACCGGCTGGCAAGCGCGCACGGTGCGAGGTTC
>NZ_FNKG01000002.1:19004-826297 GCF_900101675.1 Curtobacterium sp. UNCCL20
AACCCGGCACGGGGCCGCCGACGCTGCACCGGCTGGCAAGCGCGCACGGTGCGGAGCGCGATCTGGAACCGCGCGATCCGGAACCGCGCGACCCGGAACCGCGCGATCCGGAACCGCGCCTCCCGGCTATGCGGAGGGGACCGCCTGCGCGATCGCGAGCCGCGCGACCAGCTCGACGTGCTCGGCCATGTCGCGCGAGGGGTCGTAGAGCCACTGGATCTGCATGCCGTCCGACACCGCGAGCAGGACGCTCGTCAGCTGCTCGGGGTCGACGTCGGCGCGGAGTCGCCCGTCCTCCTGCATCACCCGGAAGTCGTCGGAGAGGTCGCGGCGACTGCGCTCGTAGCGCTCGCGGAAGTACTCGTGCGCCGGGTGCTCGGGGTCCGTCGCGGCCGCGGCGGAGAGGTTCACGAACATCTGCACGAGCCCGGGGACCTCGGTGTTGTGGCGGACGATGGCGGCGAGGAGCGCGGCCGGGTCGTCAGCCTGCCAGTCGTGCGCCAGGTCGAGCTCGTCGCGACGCCGGAGGATCTCGACCCAGAGCTCGTCCTTCGAGTCGAAGTAGTGCAGCAGCCCCGCCTGCGTCAGCTCGACCGCCTCGGCGATGTCCTTGATGCTCGTGCGGCGGAAGCCCTGCTGTGCCACGAGGTCGAGCGCGACCGTGAGGATCTCCTCGCGCTTCGCGATGCCCTTCGCGTACGAACCCCGTCGTGCCATGGCAGGACCCTACCGTCCGGAAGAGCCCGCCAAAACCTAGCCAGAGTTGGTTTTGGTGGTACGGTTGCGGGAGCCGCCGACGAAGGCGTGCGAGTCGCCGACGTCGGCGGCGAACCCGAGAAGAGGTTGCCGTGGCCAACGATGCCCTGACCGTCAACGACACCCCGACCGCGGTGGCTCCCACCGGTGGACGCGGTGCACCCCTCATGTACACGCTCGGCATGCCGATCGCGATGCTCGGCCTGTACATCGCGCTCCTGCCGCCGGTGCTCGTCGCCATGGCGCTCAAGGTCGCCGAGATCGCGCCCGACGACCAGGCGGGCGTGCTCGGGCTGGCGCTCGGCATCGGCGCGTTCGCCGCGATGGTCGCCAACCCCCTGGCCGGTCGCTTCAGCGATCGGACTGCTGGGAGGCTCGGCATGCGTCGTCCGTGGATCATCGGTGGCACCGTGGTCGGCTTCGCAGCCCTCGTGGTCGTCGCGACGACGTCGTCCACCGTCGTGCTGGTGCTCGCGTGGGCGGTCGCGCAGATCGCCTACAACGCCACGATCGCGGCGCTCACCGCGGTCCTGCCGGACCACGTCACGAGGTCGCAGCGGGGTCGGGTCGCAGCGCTCCTCGGGCTGGCGCAGAACCTCGCGCTGGTCGGTGGCACGTTCCTCGTGCAGCTGTTCTCGACGTCGGCGACGCAGATGATCGTGCCCGGCGCCATCGGGTCGGCCGTCGTGGTCCTCTACGCACTGGTCTTCCGCGACCGCGTCCTGACGAACCGTCCGACCTCGCGTCTCGGCATCGGGCAGCTGTTCGGCTCGTTCGTGTTCAACCCCGTCAAGCACCCGGACCTCGGCTGGGCCTGGCTGACGCGCTTCATGATGGTCGCCGCGCAGTACACCGCGGTGAGCTACCTCACGTACTTCCTGCGCGACGACATCGGGGTGAACGCCTCGAACCTGGCGAACGCGGTGTTCCAGGGCACGCTGTGGAACGTCGTCGGCATCGTCCTCACGTCCCTCGTCGCCGGGTGGCTGTCCGACAAGCTCGGGCGGCGGAAGCTCTTCGTGGCGGTCGCCGGCATCGTCGGCGTGGTCGGCCTCGTGCTCATCGCGCTCGCACCGTCGCTCGGCATGGTGCTCGTCGGCGAGTTCGTGATGGGCGCAGGCATGGGCGTCTTCTACGCCGTCGACCTGGCCCTCATCACCGACGTGCTGCCGTCCGACGAGGACAACGCGAAGGACCTCGGCGTCGTGAACATCGCGCAGGCCCTGCCGCAGTCGATCGT
Organism: Curtobacterium sp. UNCCL20; assembly: GCF_900101675.1. Classification (GTDB taxonomy): domain Bacteria; phylum Actinomycetota; class Actinomycetes; order Actinomycetales; family Microbacteriaceae; genus Curtobacterium. The sequence goes on from NZ_FNKG01000002.1 coordinate 21,001, forward strand.
CCCCGCCGCCGCACCCGGCGTCATCGCGCTCACCGGTGGCTACCCCGGCTTCTTCATCACCGGCGCCGTCGTCGGGCTGCTCGGGATCGTGTCGGTCTCGCGCATCCGCGGCGTGCGCTGACGACCTGCTCCGGCTCTGAACGAAAGGACCCGTCCCGTGACTTCCACGAACGACGTGACCACTGCCTCCAGTCCGTCCCCGCTGGGTGAGCGCATCGACGCGCTCGTCGACCAGCTGACCGTCGACGAGAAGGTGCAGCTGCTCACCGGGCGGGACTTCTGGACCACCTGGCCGATCGAGAAGATCGGGCTGCGGCGCATCCTGATGTCGGACGGACCCTCCGGGGTCCGTGGTGAGGTGTGGGACGAGCGCGACCCGTCCCTGAACCTGCCGTCGGCGACCGCGCTGAGCGCGTCGTGGGACCGTGCGATCGCGAAGCGCTACGGCGCGGCGGCGGCCGTCGAGGCCCGCCGCAAGGGCGTCGACGTCGTCCTCGGCCCGACCATCAACCTGCACCGCTCGCCGCTCGGCGGACGGCACTTCGAGGCCTTCAGCGAGGACCCGGTGCTCACCGGTGACCTGGCGGCGTCGTACGTCGAGGGCGTGCAGGAGAACGGCGTCGCCGCCACGCCGAAGCACTACATCGCGAACGACTACGAGACCGACCGGTTCACCGCGTCGACCGAGGTGTCCGAGCGGGCCCTGCGCGAGCTGTACCTGCTCGCGTTCGAGAAGGCCGTGACCGAGGCGCACGCCTGGGCGATCATGTCCTCGTACAACGCGATCAACGGCGTGACGGCCTCGGAGAACGACCTCCTCGAGACGCCGCTCAACTCGGAGTGGGGCTTCGACGGCATCGTCGTGTCCGACTGGACCGGAGTCCGTTCGGTCGACTCAGCGAAGGCCTCGCAGGACGTCGCGATGCCCGGACCGAACCAGTGGTGGAGCGAGGGTCCGCTGCTCGCCGCCGTGCAGTCCGGAGACGTGCCGATCGAGTCGATCGACCGCAAGGTCCGCCGCATCCTGACCCTCGCCGCCCGCGTCGGCGCACTCGAGGGCTTCGAGCCGGTGGCCGCACAGCCGGTGCACGTCGAGGACGGCGTCGCCTTCGTCCGCGAGGCCGAGGCCGAGGGCACCGTCCTGGTCCGCAACACCGGCATCCTGCCGCTCGACGCGCCCGCCGTCTCCCGCATCGCCGTCATCGGCCACAACGCCGACCAGGCCCGCACGCAGGGCGGTGGCTCGGCCACGGTCGTGCCGGTTTCGGTCGTGTCACCCCTCGGCGGTGTCCGCGCCGCGTTCCCGGGCGCGACGGTCGACTACTCCATCGGCGCCGTCGTGCAGGAGGGCATCGCGGAGTTCCCGCTGTCCACCATCACGAACCCGGCGACCGGGGAGCCCGGCGCTCGTGTCGCCTTCGTCAAGGACGGCGAGCAACTGTACGTCGAGGACCGCCGTGCCACCGCGCTGTTCTGGTTCGGCGGAGACGCCCCGACGCGCGAGGCCGACCGGCTCGACATCACCACGACGTACACGGCGGAGTCCACCGGCACCGCGCGGATCGGCATCGGTGCGGCCGGACGGTCGCGCATGTGGATCGACGGCGAGCTGGTGCTCGACGAGGACGTGCCGTTCGAGGGCGACCAGCTCGGCGCCGCGTTCCTCAACCCGCCGGCACGGTCCGTGCCGGTGGACGTGACGGCCGGGCAGGAGGTCGCGATCCGCATCGAGTACGACGTCATCCAGGACGAGACGCTCGGCGGGGTGCTGGCCTACCAGTTCGGCACCGAGCCGTCGGACGAGGACCCGTCGGTCCTCATCGACGCAGCCGTCTCGACGGCGACCGGCGCGGACGTCGCGGTCGTCGTGGTCGGCACCAACTCGAAGGTCGAGTCCGAGGGGTACGACCGGTCGTCGCTCGCGCTGCCCGGGCACCAGGACGACCTCGTCCGCGCGGTCGCCGCAGCCAACCCGAACACCATCGTCGTCGTCAACGCCGGGTCGCCGGTCGAGATGCCGTGGCGGGACGACGTCGCCGCGGTCCTGCTCACCTGGTTCGGCGGCCAGGAGTACGGCAACGCGCTCGCCGACGTGCTGACCGGCGCGCGTGAGCCGGGCGGACGCCTCCCCACCACCTGGCCGGCGGCGATGGCCGACGTCCCCGTCCTCGACGTCACGCCGGTCGACGGCAGGGTCGCCTACGACGAGGGCGTGCACATCGGCTACCGGGCCTGGCTCCGTGCCGGGACCGAGCCGGCGTACCCGTTCGGGCACGGCCTCGGGTACACGAGCTGGACGATCGACGGCGTCGCGGCGACCCCGACCGTGTCCGAGGGGGACGCCGTCATCGTCACGGCGACCGTCGCGAACACCGGCGACCGTGCCGGCAAGCACGTCGTGCAGGTGTACGCCTCGCGTGCCGAGTCCGCGGTGGACCGGCCGGTGCGGTGGCTCGTCGGGTTCGCTCCGGTGCGTCTCGGTGCGGGGGAGTCGACCGAGGTGTCGATCGAGGTGCCGGCCCGGGCGTTCGCGCACTGGGACGGTGCCTGGGCCTACGAGCCGGGCGTCTTCACCCTGCACGTCGGGGCGTCGGTGGCGGAGGAGTCGGGTTCGGTGCCCCTCGAACTGAGGTGAATCGTCCCATTTCCGCGCAGGCCTGATGTTCATTCAGTAGCATCTACGTGCGCCAGGCGGCTGGTTACCGTCGGCGCACGCACCGAGAACGGGGTGCCCCGTGCGACACGGCCTCCTGATCCGGTCGATGGAGCCCTGGTGCCCCTGGTGCGTTCAGAATGCGTCCCCGCGTCCGCGCGGGGGCGCATTCGTCTTCCCGGGGCGGATCCGAGTTTGCGGCGGGTCAAGCGATTGACTTCTTGCAGCACTGGAAAAACGGGTGATCGATCGTCAGGTTTACGGTCCCTGATCCGCAATCTGGTGTGACAAACCGGACGGTAGGTGGAACGATGGGTGCACCATCCCGTGCGGATCAGGGACGAGATGGTCATCCGGCCGGGCTCCCGAGCGCCTCACCACCCTCGGTGCGGGCCCGCCGGATGCCTGTTCCGCCCGTGCTGGGCTGCGGTGCTGCGTGCTGCCGTTTTCTGGCGGTGTGGCGCTCGTCAGCGGTCGCGGACAGCCGGCGCGATCTCCTCGGCGACGATGCGCAGGATCCGCTCGTGCGACGCCGCGTCGCCGTTCGCCGGCAGGGTGATGACGAGCTCGTCGGTCGCCCGGACGGCAGGGTCGGCGAGCAGCGCGTCGACGATCGCTGACGGCTCCCCGGAGAGCACCGTGCTGAACCGGAACGGCGGTGTGCCGGAGAGCGGGCGTCCCTCGTCGTCCATCCCGCTCGCGTACCCGGTGAGGAACTCCTCGTGGACGGCACGGTCGTGGTCGTCGAGCAGCGGGACGACGATCCGGCCCACAGCGACCTTCGGTGTGCGGTCCGGGTGGAGCTCGGCGAAGCGGTCGCGGTACGCGGCGATCTGGTCGGCCTGCGCCTCGGCGAACGGCGCACCGGTGTCCTCGGTGTTGAGGGTCGAGCAGTGCAGCAGCAGCCCCTTCTCGGCCGTCCGCACCGCGGTCCCCATGCTCCCGCCACCCCACCACACACGGTTCCGGAGCGCCGGACTGAGCGGCTGCAGGGTGAGGTCTGCGCCGGCCGGGATGCTCTCGTACCCCTTGCCCGCGCTGCCGAGCGGGTCGCCCTGCAGCACCTCGAGCAGGCGGGCCGCGCGGGCCTCGGCCTCGTCGCGGAAGCTGCGCTCGGACCCACCGAACACCGGGTCGAGGATCGGGCCGTACCCGGCGATGCCCGTGCTGATGCCGAGCTGCACACGGCCGCCGCTCAGCAGGTCCACGGTGCTGGCGTCCTCGGCGAGCCGCACGGGGTCCTCGTAGCGCATGCCGAGGACGGCGGTGCCGAACCCGATCGTGCGCGTGCGCTGGGCCGCGGCGGCGAAGAAGGTCATCGGACTCGTGAGGAACGGCTCGAAGTGTCGCCCGCGCACCCACCCGGTGCCGTAGCCGAGGGCCTCGGCGGTCTCGAACAGCCGCAGGCCGTCCTCGAGGGCCGCAGCCGCCCCCGCGGTGCCGCCGTGGTTCGGGACGAAGGAGAGGAAGCCGAGTTCGCGCACGACGCGAGTCTATGCGCGTGTATCGAGCCGTGCCTCCAGTCCCGCCCTGGGAGGATGGGGACATGACCGACACCACCACCGCTGCCCCGCTCGTCGCCGCACTGCCGGCGGCCGTCGGCGGTGTCGTCGACCCGGACGCCGTCTACCAGGCGTTCGCCGACTGGGCGGAGGAGGGCGGGCGTCCCCTCTACCCGGCGCAGGACGAAGCGCTCATCGAGCTCGTCTCCGGTGCCAACGTCGTGCTGAGCACCCCGACCGGCACCGGCAAGTCACTCGTCGCCGCCGGAGCGCACTTCGCGGCGCTCGCCGAGGGCAAGCGCAGCTACTACACTGCGCCGATCAAGGCGCTCGTCTCCGAGAAGTTCTTCCAGCTCGTCGACCTGTTCGGCGCCCAGAACGTCGGCATGGTCACCGGCGACTCCAGCGTCAACGCCGACGCTCCGATCGTCTGCTGCACCGCCGAGATCCTCGCCAACCTGGCGCTCCGGCAGGGCCCGGACGCCGAGGTCGACGTCGTCGTGATGGACGAGTTCCACTTCTACGGCGACCCCGACCGGGGCTGGGCGTGGCAGGTGCCGCTCCTCGTGCTCGAACGGGCGCAGTTCCTGCTCATGTCGGCCACCCTCGGCGACGTCACGACCATCGCCGACGACCTGTCCCGCCGCACGGGACGGCCGACGGCGCGGGTCACGGGTGTCTCGCGGCCGGTGCCGCTCGAGTACGAGTACGTGATGACGCCCGTCCAGGAGACGGTGGAGCGCCTGCTCGAGGAGGGCAAGGCACCGATCTACATCGTGCACTTCGCCCAGGCCGCCGCGCTCGAACGGGCGCAGTCGCTCATGTCGGCGAAGGTCGCGTCCCGCGAGCGTCGTGACGAGATCGCCGCCGCCATCGCCGGGTTCCGGTTCAGCGCCGGGTTCGGGCAGACCCTGTCACGGCTCATCCGGGCGGGCATCGGCGTCCACCACGCCGGGATGCTGCCGAAGTACCGGCGGCTCGTCGAACAGCTCGCCCAGCGCGGACTGCTGCCCGTCATCTGCGGCACCGACACCCTCGGCGTCGGCATCAACGTGCCGATCCGTTCCGTGCTGTTCACCGGGCTCACGAAGTTCGACGGCACGAAGATGCGCCAGCTCTCCGCACGCGAGTTCCACCAGATCGCCGGCCGCGCCGGACGCGCCGGGTACGACACCGCGGGCGACGTGGTCGCCGAGGCACCAGAGCACGACATCGAGAACGCCCGAGCCGTCGCCAAGGCCGGTGACGACCCCAAGAAGAAGAACAAGATCAAGCGGAAGAAGGCGCCCGAGGGCTTCGTGTCCTGGGGGCAGGCGTCGTTCGAGCGGCTCATCGCCGCCGAACCCGAGCCGATGGTGTCCCGGATGAAGGTCACGCACGCCATGGTGCTGTCGGTCGTGGCCCGCGGCGGCGACGCCTTCTCGTCGGTGCGGGCCCTGGTCTTCGAGAACCACGAACCGCGCGCGCGGCAGCTCGCGATGGCCCGGCGGGCGCTCGTGATCGCCCGGACGCTCATCAACGCCCGGGTGATCGAGAAGGTCGACGGCGAGTACCGGCTGACCGTCGACATCGCACCGAACTTCGCGCTCAACCAGCCGCTGTCGCCGTTCGCGCTCGCCGCGTTCGAACTGCTCGACCCGTCTTCTCCCACCTATGCGCTCGACATGGTCTCCATCGTCGAGGCCACCCTCGACGACCCGCGGGCGATCCTGTCGCAGCAGCAGTTCAAGGAGCGTGGCGAGGCCGTCGCCCGGATGAAGCAGGAGGGGATCGAGTACGACGAGCGGATGGAGCTGCTCGAGGAGGTCACGTGGCCTCGCCCGCTGGCCGAGCTGTTGGAGGCGGCGTACGAGGCCTACGCGGCGGAGCAGCCGTGGGTCCTCGACTTCCAGCTCTCCCCGAAGGCCGTCGTCCGGGACATGTACGAACGCGCGATGACCTTCGGCGACTTCGTGCGGTTCTACCAGCTCACCCGCTCCGAGGGCCTCGTGCTCCGCTACCTGTCCGACGCGTACCGCACGATGCGGCAGACCATCACCGAGGAACAGCGGACCCAGGAACTCGACGACCTGATCGAGTGGCTGGGCGAGGTCGTCAAGCAGACCGACTCCTCGCTCGTCGACGAGTGGGAGGCGCTGCTCAACGGCGACGTCCTGCTGGCCTCCGAGGAGCACGAGGAGATCTCGCCACCGCAGCCCGCACGACTCACCGGCAACCCGCGGGCGTTCCGGGTGCTCGTGCGCAACGCCCTGTTCCAGCGGGTGCTGCTCGCTGCCGACGACAACGTCGAGGGGCTCGGGATGCTCGACGCCCAGGACGGGTTCGACCGGTCTGCGTGGGACAACGTGCTCGAGGAGTACTACGACGAGCACGACACCGTCGGGACGGACGCCGACGCCCGATCGATGCAGTACCTCGTGCTCGACGAGACCGGCGCGACCTCGACCCCGCGGGTGTGGCGTGCCCGGCAGATCTTCGCGGACCCCGAGGGCGACAAGGACTTCGGCTTCTCCGCGACGATCGACCTCGATGCGTCGGACGAAGCGGGCGAGGCCGTCGTGCGGGTCACCGAGATCGGCCGGTTCGACGGGTGGTCGGACGTCGACGTCGACTGACGCGGTCGTGGTGGCTGCGCCGTGCGGTCGCGGCGTCGTCACCTCGGCTCGGAACGGTGACACCGGCGAGCGGGTAGGTTCGGCGCCAGCCCTGAGCCGACCGGCCCGGGACCACCCCGAGAGGACCCCACCCGTGCGCATCGGATCGAGCATCGCCCTGATCGTCATCGGCGCCATCGTGGCGTTCGCCCTGAACATCCAGCTCGCCGGCGTCGACCTGCGGCTGATCGGGTACATCCTGATGGCGGCCGGCGTCGTGCTGCTCATCATCAGCCTGGCCGTTGCATTCGGTGGACGCCGGACGACGACCACCACACGCTCAGGCGTCGACCCGGCTTCGGGCGAGCAGATCACGCGCCAGGACCGGCGCGACGGGACGTACTGACGCCCGAGGACGGGTCAGAACAGGGTCGCCGGCGGCGTCGCCTCGGGCAGCGCGGCCGGCTCGGTGACCTCGACCCCGGGCCACCCCGGGCCGTGCGGCACCTCGGTGCCCTGCTGGTAGGCGGTCGCGGCACCGCGGGCGCGGACGTCCGCCGCCTCGTTCATCTCGTGCCCGACGTGGCCGCGCACCCACTCGAACGTGACCTTGCGCCCCTGCAGCTCCGCGTCGAGTTCCTTGATGATCTCGACGTTCAGCACGGGCTTGCCGTCGGCCTTCCGCCAGCCCTTCCGCTTCCAGCCCGCGAGCCACTCGGTGCACGCCTTGATCGCGTACTGGCTGTCGCAGAGGATGTGCAGCGGCTCGCCGGTGTCCTTCGTGGCGCGGAGCAGCTGCAGGACGGCGGTCAGCTCGCCCTGGTTGTTCGTGGCGTTCGGCCACCCACCGGCGGCCCAGCGGTCGTCGTCGACGTACCAGGCCCAGCCGGCCGGGCCGGGGTTGCCGAGGGCTGAGCCGTCTGCTGCGGCGACGATCGTCACGGTGGGACCTCCTGCGTGTGGCGAGTGCTGGTCCACCGTAACGGACCCGACCGACGCCCCGGACCTCAGCGTGTCGCCGGGTCGAGGTTGAGGATCGTGCCCTCGTAGATCCAGCCGTTCTCCTTGACCTGCATGGTCGGGTTCAACCAGCGGAGCGCGGGGACCGTGATCCCGAAGCGCTTCGCCACCGTGGTCTGGTCGTCGCCGTGCGCCACCTCGTACTTGCTCGGCGTGCCGCCGGCGGCGAGGTGAGCGGCGTCCCTGTCGAACACGTAGCCGTAGGCGCCCGGGCGGTCCTTGCCGACGGTGATCCGCAGGTCGGGGAAGGGCTGCGGGATCGTCCAGTCGAGGGCACCGACGGCGAGCACGGATCCCACCCAGGGGCGGTCGGAGTCGTCGCTGCTGTCCGGGGACGGCTGCGGAACGAGGACCACGTCGCGGAGGAAGTCCGGGTACGCGCCTGCTTTCCGGAGGGTGACGCCGGTGGGGACCGGGCCGTCGGTACCCCAGGTCGTCTCGCCCATCGCGCCGTTGTCCCAGTAGTCCCCGAGCTTCGCAGTCCGGCGGAACTCGAGGCGCATCGGCTGCGGGTTCGTCGTCCGGTACCCGGAGAACTCCGCCTCGAACGTGCCATGGTCGTCGGCGACGACCCGGACGTGGATGCTGGTGTCCCCGCTCTTCGACACCGCGTCGGTCTCGGCGACGACCGTGCCCGCCGGGACGACCTGCTCGGCGCGGACTGCCTCGGTACCGGGCGTCGGGATCGGCGTCGCGTCCTGACCGCCGCCGTCGACCGACGCCTGCCGTGTCGGCTTCGGGACGCTGTCGTTCCCGCCGAACGCCGAGCACCCCGTGAGCAGCAGTCCCGTCAGGACTGAGCCGATGACCACCGTCGTGGTGGCGCGTGTTCCTCGCATCGTTCCCCCTCGCCGAGAGCGTAGCGAGGCCCCGGGCGTGATCCGAGCGACGTGACCGAACCGGTACCCGGGACACGCGGACTAACGTCCCGGGCATGAGCGACAGCATCCCGAACGCACCGGGACCCGAACCGTCCGACGACCGCGCCCGCAACGACGCTCTGCGCGAGCGGACCCAGCACGACGACGAGCAGGGCTCGGGGGAGCGTGAGCAGCGCGCCGCCGACACCTCCTACAGCCCGTCGAGCGAGCGGGAGATGGACGCTTCGCAGACGCAGCAGCGGGACCGTGCCGACCTGGAGGAGGACGGCATCGACCCGACCCGCATCGTCGCGGCCCCCGGGACCGGTGGGGCGGACGACGCCGGGGACGTCGAGCCCGAACCGGGCGATCTCCACCTGCCGTGGCAGTCCGAGGAGGACCGCCGGGGGTAGCGGCCCGTCAGGACACCGAGTCCGGGTGGGATCCGGTCCGCTGCCCCGACTCGAGCGACGCGATCGCCGCCAGGTCGTCGTCGCTCAGCACGAACCCGTCGACGTCGAGGTTCGACCGGATCCGCGACGGCGTCACCGACTTCGGCAGCACCACGACGCCCTGCTGCACGTTCCAGCGGACCAGCACCTGCGCGACGCTCACCCCGTGGGCGTCGGCGATGCGGGTGAGCACCGGCTCCTCGATGAGTCGCCCACGGCCGAGCGGTGACCAGGCAGCCGTCACGATGCCGTGCTGCTCGTGGAAGCCCATGAGTTCGCGCTGCGGCAGCCAGGGGTGCCGCTCCACCTGGTTCAGGACGGGGACCTCGCCGGTGTCGTCGATGATCCGCTCGAGGTGCGGCACCTGGAAGTTCGAGACACCGATGCTGCGCGCCCGGCCGGACTCCCGCAGCTCGACGAGGGCGCGCCAGGTCTCGACGTAGTGGTCGTTCGCCGCGGCCGGCCAGTGGATCAGGTACAGGTCGACCGCGTCCAGTCCGAGCCGCGCCAGACTGCCGTCGAACGCCCGCAGGGTCGCGTCGCGCCCCTGGTGGTCGTTCCACACCTTGGTCGTCACGAAGACGTCGTCACGGTCCAGCCTGGAGGAACGGATCGCCTTCCCGACGCCGGTCTCGTTGCCGTACATCTCGGCTGTGTCGACGTGCCGGTAGCCGGCGTCCAGCGCGAGGCCGACGGCCGTCTCCGCTTCGGCGTCGTCGACCTTGTAGACGCCGAAGCCGATCGCGGGGATCGACGCGCCGTCGCGGAGGGGGACCGAGGTGACCATGCACCCATCCTGCCGATCTCGACGGAGGTGCGCCGAGCCTCCAGGCCGATTGTGGAGAACCGAGCCGCTGTGGAGAACGCGACCGTCCGGAATCAGGTGGGGATGTTCACCGGTTCGGTGTCGGGGATGGGGCTGGCGTCGCGACCGCGCAGGTCGGGCAGCCACCGCTTGGTGACGAGCGGTAGGACCACGCCGACGGCGGCTGCGATCGCGCCGACCATCAGGCCTCCCGTCGGACCGCTGCTGTCGATGAGGAAGCCGGCCACGGCGGAACCGCCGGCGGCACCGATGAGCTGGCCCGTGCCCATCCAGCCGTAGGCCTCGGCAGTGTCGGAGAACTTGACCGTCGCCGAGACGGAGCCGAACATGACCGCCAGGGCCGGCGCGATGCCGGCACCCGCGATGACGAGGGCGAAGCAGAGCCACCAGAAGTTCGTGCCGCCCACGGCCAGCGCGAGGCCGACGAAGACGATGGACATCCGTGTCCACAGGGTGTTGCGCGAGATCGGGAGGTGGCCGAGCGTCAGACCGCCGATGAGCGAGCCGACGGCGAAGACGGCCAGGACGATGCCCGCGTTCGGGCTGCCCTCGCCGAAGACGCTCGTGACGCTCGCCTCGACCGCGGCGCACGCCCCGATGAGGAGGAGGCCGGTGAGGGTGGCGACGACGACGGACGGACGCTTCAGGACGACGCCGAACGCGCGCTTCGAGCGGGGGATCCGGACGCGACCGAGCTCGGGGGAGGCGATGAACCAGGTGCCGCCCACCACGAGGAACACCATGGCGACGACGATCGCCTCGACGGTGCCGATCTGCGTCGCGACGAAGGTGGTGATGACCGGGCCGGCGACCCAGATGAGCTCCTGCGCGCTCGCGTCGAGGGAGAAGAGGGGCGTGAGCTGCGACGAGGTCACCATCTTCGGGTAGATGGTGCGCACGGCGGGCTGCACGGGTGGGACCGCCAGGCCGCCGATGAACCCGACGACGACGTAGGCCCAGAGCGGCATGAGGACGAACGCGATGACGCCCATGCTCACGAGCGCGACGAGGCTCGTCAGGATGAGGACCGGCCGCATGCCCCAGCTGCCCATCCACCGGCTCGTGAGCGGACCCGCGAGCGCCTGGCCGACGCTGGTGGTCGCGAGGACGAGTCCAGCCGAGCCGTACGAGTGGAAGACGTGCTCGACGTGCAGCAGGTAGGCGAGCGACAGCATGCCGAACGGGAAGCGTGCGGTGAGCTGCGCGGCGATGACGCGACCGACGCCAGGGGTCTTCAGGAGGGGTCCGTACGTGCTCACGGGACGAGTGTACGGACCGGCCGGATCGGGCTGTCCCCCGTCCTGGGGAGGGGTCCGCCGCGACACGCCCGATGCCGGTTGTCCACACCCGGGGACAATCTGCTCCACAAGGTGTGGATGAGTGTCGGTGGTCGGGGTGAGACTGGCGGAATTCCGGGCTTCGGAAGCACCGCGCGCAGGTCTCCACAGTGTGGATGGCCTGTGGAGAACTACACGGCTGTAACACTTTCTCTTGTGGTCGGTCGCGGTGTCGGCCACTAGATGTAGTATCGAGTCACCGGAAAGCACTCGCCCCGGAACTGCGCCCAGTCGGCTTCGACGGGCACCGTTCACAGGCGCAGGGACGCCGGTCCACAAGCACCAGAACACCCACCACAGCATCAGCAGAACCAGGGGAGATCATGGCCGTCACCGTCTACACCAAGCCGTCCTGCGTCCAGTGCACCGCGACGTACCGTGCGCTCGACAACAAGGGCATCGAGTACGAAGTGCACGACGTCTCCACTGACGAAGCCGCGCTCGAGCACGTCAAGAGCCTCGGCTACATGCAGGCCCCGGTCGTCGTCACTGACGACGACCACTGGTCGGGCTTCCGCCCCGACAAGATCGCGACCCTCAGCGCCGAACTGGCCTGAGGCGTCTCCCGTCCGGCGGACGGTGACCCGAGCTCGTTCAGGACGCTCGGCTCACCGCCGCAGGACACCCACGGTCCGTCCGTCCGCTCCTTCTCCTCCGGAGGCGCACCATGAGCCGACTGGTCTACTTCTCGAGCGTGTCCGGGTACACCGCGCGCTTCGTCGAGAAGCTCGGCCGCGACGCGGACCGGATCCCGCTCTACCCGAGCGAGTCCTTCCTCCACGTGGACGAGCCGTACGTGCTGTTCCTGCCCACCTACGGTGGCGGCAACGGCGAGGGAGCGGTCCCCAAGCAGGTCATCAAGTTCCTCAACGACGCCCACAACCGCTCGCTCATCCGCGGCGTGGTCGTCGGGGGCAACACGAACTTCGGCGAGGCGTACGGCCTCGCCGGGGACGTCATCGCGCAGAAGTGCAACGTCCCCCTTCTCTACCGTTTCGAACTCTTCGGGACCCCTGACGACGTGTCGGCGGTCAACTCAGGATTGGATGCATTTTGGACGCAGCAGTTGCAGACGTCGATCTGACGTCGCCGCAGACGGGGATGGACTACCACTCCCTCAACGCGATGCTCAACCTCTACGACGCGGACGGGAACATCCAGTTCGACAAGGATCGTGAGGCCGCCAAGCAGTTCTTCCTGCAGCACGTCAACCAGAACACCGTCTTCTTCCACAACCTGAAGGAGCGGCTCGACTACCTGGTCGAGAACGAGTACTACGAGCGCGCGACGATCGACATGTACTCGCTCGACTTCATCCAGAAGCTCAACGACCTGGCGTACTCGAAGAAGTTCCGGTTCCAGACGTTCCTCGGCGCGTTCAAGTACTACACGAGCTACACGCTCAAGACGTTCGACGGCAAGCGCTACCTCGAGCGCTTCGAGGACCGCGTCGTGATGACCGCCCTCGGCCTGGCGCAGGGCAACGAGCAGCTCGCGATCGACCTCGTCGAGGAGATCATCGCCGGCCGCTTCCAGCCCGCGACCCCCACGTTCCTCAACACCGCGAAGGCCCAGCGCGGCGAGCTCGTCTCCTGCTTCCTCCTCCGCATCGAGGACAACATGGAGTCGATCTCGCGTGGCATCAACTCCTCGCTGCAGCTCTCGAAGCGCGGCGGCGGTGTGGCCCTGCTCCTCTCCAACATCCGTGAGGCCGGCGCTCCGATCAAGCAGATCGAGAACCAGTCCTCGGGCATCATCCCCGTGATGAAGCTGCTGGAAGACTCCTTCTCCTACGCGAACCAGCTCGGTGCGCGTCAGGGTGCCGGTGCGGTCTACCTCAGCGCCCACCACCCGGACATCATGAAGTTCCTCGACACCAAGCGCGAGAACGCGGACGAGAAGATCCGCATCAAGACGCTCTCCCTCGGTGTCGTCGTTCCGGACATCACGTTCGAGCTCGCGAAGAACAACGAGGACATGTACCTGTTCTCGCCGTACGACGTCGAGAAGGTCTACGGCGTCCCCTTCGGCGACGTCCCGATCTCCGAGAACTACCGCGCGATGGTGGACGACTCGCGCATCAAGAAGACGAAGATCAAGGCGCGCGACTTCTTCACGACGATCGCCGAGATCCAGTTCGAGTCGGGCTACCCGTACATCGTGTTCGAGGACACGGTGAACAAGGCCAACCCGATCAAGGGCCGGATCAACATGTCCAACCTGTGCTCCGAGATCCTGCAGGTCAACACGCCGACCACCTTCAACGAGGACCTCTCCTACAAGGAGATCGGCAAGGACATCTCCTGCAACCTCGGCTCGCTGAACATCGCGCTGACGATGGACTCGCCGGACTTCGGTCGCACCATCGAGACCGCCATCCGCGGCCTCACCTCGGTGTCGCAGATGTCGCACATCTCGTCGGTCCGCTCCGTCGAGGACGGCAACGACAAGTCGCACGCCATCGGCCTCGGCCAGATGAACCTGCACGGCTACCTCGCTCGTGAGCGCGTCTACTACGGCTCCGAAGAGGGCATCGACTTCACGAACATCTACTTCTACACGGTGCTGTTCCACGCCCTGCGCGCGTCGAACAAGATCGCGATCGAGACCGGCGAGACCTTCGACGGATTCCGAGACTCGAAGTACGCGTCGGGTGAGTTCTTCGACAAGTACACCGACCAGGCGTGGACCCCCGCGACCGCTCGCGTGGCCTCGCTCTTCGACAACGCGAACATCACCATCCCGACGCAGGACGACTGGAAGGCGCTGAAGGCGTCCATCCAGGAGCACGGCATCTACAACCAGAACCTGCAGGCCGTCCCGCCGACCGGTTCGATCTCGTACATCAACCACTCCACGTCGTCGATCCACCCGATCGCGTCGAAGATCGAGATCCGCAAGGAAGGCAAGCTCGGTCGCGTCTACTACCCGGCGCCGTTCATGACGAACGACAACCTGGACTACTACCAGGACGCGTACGAGATCGGTGCCGAGAAGATCATCGACACGTACGCCGCGGCGACGCAGCACGTGGACCAGGGCCTGTCCCTGACGCTGTTCTTCAAGGACACCGCCACCACGCGTGACATCAACAAGGCGCAGATCTACGCATGGCGCAAGGGCATCAAGACGATCTACTACATTCGTCTCCGCCAGCTCGCGCTCGAGGGCACCGAGGTCGAGGGCTGCGTTAGCTGCATGCTCTGATCGCTCACGCGATCACTCTTTGGCCTGGAGGCGCGGTGCCAGCCCGCACCGCGCCTCCAGGCCGTCACCTAGTCACCATCTCTTGAAGGAAACGTGCGTTGGTCGAGAAGCTGAAGCTCATTGATCGGGTCCAGGCCATCAACTGGAACCGCATCCAGGACGACAAGGACGTCGAGGTCTGGAACCGCCTCGTCAACAACTTCTGGCTGCCCGAGAAGGTGCCGCTGTCGAACGACGTGCAGTCGTGGAACACGCTGACGCCGGCCGAGCAGAAGCTGACCATGCGCGTGTTCACCGGCCTGACCCTGCTGGACACCATCCAGGGCACCGTCGGCGCCGTGTCGCTCATCCCCGACGCGATCACCCCGCACGAAGAAGCCGTCTACACGAACATCGCGTTCATGGAGTCGGTGCACGCCAAGAGCTACTCCTCGATCTTCTCGACCCTCGCGTCGACGCCGGAGATCGACGAGGCATTCCGCTGGTCCGAGGAGAACCCGAACCTGCAGAAGAAGGCGTCCATCGTGATGGACTACTACCAGGGCGACAACCCGCTGAAGCGCAAGGTCGCGTCGACGCTGCTCGAGTCGTTCCTGTTCTACTCCGGCTTCTACCTGCCGATGCACTGGTCCTCGCGCGCCAAGCTCACGAACACCGCGGACCTCATCCGCCTGATCATCCGTGACGAAGCCGTCCACGGGTACTACATCGGGTACAAGTTCCAGAAGGGGCTCGAGCAGGCGACGCAGGCCGAGCGCGACGAGCTGAAGGACTACACCTTCTCGCTCATGTACGAGCTGTACGACAACGAGGTGCAGTACACGCAGGACCTCTACGACGAGGTCGGTCTCACCGAGGACGTCAAGAAGTTCCTGCACTACAACGCCAACAAGGCGCTGATGAACCTGGGCTACGAGCCGATGTTCCCGAAGAACATCACGGACGTGAACCCGGCGATCCTGTCCGCCCTGTCGCCGAACGCCGACGAGAACCACGACTTCTTCTCGGGGTCCGGCTCGTCGTACGTCATCGGCAAGGCCGTGAACACCGAGGACGAGGACTGGGACTTCTGATCCTGGTCTGACTCGTGGGGACGCCCCGCTGGCTTCGTGATGCGCGAGCCGGTACTTGGCCAAGCAGGAATGAGATGTGGTCGGCAGCGCGCGGTGGTTGGCCGAAGTTGCATAGTTCTGGCCAGTTTCGCCTGGTCTCCGGTTTTGCGGAGCGCCACCGGTTTCCGTAAATGTGCGCTGTTGGACCATGGGAGGTTGATGTGCCGCGCGTGAGCCGTCCGCGGCCTTTGGACCTGTGTCCAACGCCTTGGCCTGAAGTGTCAAGGGAAGACTCGCTGGGCGAGTTCGGCCGGCAGTTCGTATTGCGGCTTAGGAGCGCGATCGGGTCGCGGTCCCTCCGGTCAGTTGCTCTGGAGGCGGAGGTGAATCCGCAGACATTAGCGAACGTGTTGGCAGGACTGGCGTGGCCGGATCTTGCGACGGTGGCGCGGTTGCAAATGTCTCTGCGGGTAACTCTGGTTCCGGGGTCGGCGACTGGGCGTGGGGCCGCCAGTAGCAAGTAGTCAGTACTTCATGAGCCGCTTTCCTCCTGGTTCGGGGGCGGCTGAGCGGGACGGATCCGACGCGCCGGCACCACCAGGTGTCGATGTCTCCAGGGTCTGCCGACGTCAAGGCTGCCACTCGTTCCCCAGTGTGGAATGTGTTGACAGATCGACTTGATTGCTTCGAATCATTCGTCACGCTTGCGGTGAACTTGGGTCGAAGGCTGTGTGGGGAACCGGCACACTGATATCCCGGTGCGAGCGAGTGCGCCACAAATGGGGAAGGACAAACGAATGACGGATGTGTCGCAGGAAGCAGAGCCGGACGACAGCGAGAACGAGTCAGAAGCCGATAGCGGTTCAGTGGCGGGAGCTGAAGCTATTGATGCTGTGCAGAAGAGCACCGCTGCGCTGACGGCAGCGGTAACTGCAACGACGGTCCCGAACCTGCAGCAGGTCTCGATCACACAGACGATGCGGTCTATCCAGTCAGCCATCCTTGCCATGCAGCCCTACGCAGCGCAGGCAGCGGTGTGGCGTGAGCAGATGGTTGAGCAGCTCGCACCGGCGTTGCAGATCATCCGAGACGCCGCCCCCGCAGCGCAGGCCATCGCGCAGATGAACCGTTCGGCTGCGCAGGCGATCGCTCCGGCGTTGGAGAGCGTGCGACAGTTCGACCTGAACTACGGCGAGGAGCTGCAGCGCACGATCCGGCTCATGCAGCCGGCCATCTCCGCGTACGCGGTGCAGCACCAGACTCTTCGGCAGCTCCGGTTTGACAGCATCGTGAAGCCCTCGCTGGATGTCGCGGTTGCCGGGTACCAGGGCCGGAGCGCAACACGCCTCGATGGTCTCGGCACCATGTACGCACCGGTCGCGAAGTCACCGAGCCTGCTGCAGGCGACCGAGAACCTCGCGGACGCATTGGCGACAACAGGCCCGCTGGGCGTGGACTACGCCCGTGTCCGGGCAGCTGCTGATGACTTCAAGGCGGCATACGACGCCGCACCCGAGCCGGTCCGCAGCGAACTCGAGGCGAGCCTCCCGGCCGCGCAGGATCAGCTCGGTGTCTCAGATGAGCTGGTAGATCGGACCCTCAGCTTCGCTGGCTTGCGCAGCTACCTCGAGCTGTGGGCCGGCGCCGCGCGGACACCGTTGGCGGTCGGCGCCGGAGTCGCAGCCGGCGCCGGCTGGGTACTGACCACCCTTGGCTCACCGGGCGAGGGCATTCTCGTCGGCGTCGACACGTTCCGCTCCGTCCGGACATACCTCAGCCGCTTCGATCGCGACGACGAACCCGAGTAGGTGGGCACACCAGCGTCACGCCAGAAGTGGCGCTGAGAGCTGCCGCAGCGAAGGCGCAAGCCGCCTGAGCCCACCGACCTCTGGTAGGCGGATCACCCCGGCTTTTTGCGACACTGCTGCGCCGACGCTTCGAAGCCTCAGCGTTTCTCAGAAGAATCGAGAGCACCGCCGGCCGCGAGCCGTGCGCTGTCCCGCGGGTTCATCAACAGCACGGTGCCGGGCTTTGGCACAAACTTCGCCGACCCGGGTTTGAAGCCATCGAAAGTAGATGGATCCGCTGCGTCCCACTGCTCACTGATGGGCACACGGATATCCAGAGCGATTCGGCGCTTCGCCCACTCTGTCTCGATAACTGCGCCCACGCCGTTCACGACGAGGCCTGTTGACCGGACGCACTCTCGCATCGTCACCATTGCATCTTCTTCAAGGAGCATCGCTGCAGGCGAATCCGCTGATCGCACGGACTGCAGGTTGCTCATCTGCGGGTGGCGTTGCAGGTTCCGATAGACGGTCAAGCCTGTCTTCTTGTCGCCCTCGAAGAAGACGTAACTTGCTGACTGTTCGCGATGTACGGCGGTGTTCCGAGCATCAAGCATCCAACGCAGCCAGCCGGGAGGCCCGGCGGACATGTATGAGCCGCGGATCCCGCGCAGAATCTGATGCTGCAGCTCGGCCACACGCTCCGGCGCCGACCGCATCGCCCTCTTCAGGCTCTGACTCCGACCTTCGGTCGGGAAGTCCGCATCGTCAGAGGTAGGCAAGAGCGCCGGCATCTGAGCCCGCCGAACGTTCATCTTCAACCCACTGACGGCGACGCAGACGGCAGCGGTGCAGTCAAGTGCAGCACCTAGCGCGGTGAAGAGCGCTTGCTGATGAGCGTTGAGCCGCGCGCCGAGCTCGTCGATGTGAGGCCCTCGCGGGATAGAGCCGGTGCGCGGGAGCGCGAGGATG
This sequence comes from Curtobacterium sp. UNCCL20, assembly GCF_900101675.1. GTDB lineage: Bacteria > Actinomycetota > Actinomycetes > Actinomycetales > Microbacteriaceae > Curtobacterium. The sequence continues at coordinate 39,263 of NZ_FNKG01000002.1, forward strand.
AGAGCGTTGTCGAGCTTGTATCGTGCCTCGCGGTACGAAGCGAGCTGCACGAGCGCGCTATACAAGTTCGACCGCACACTCCGAGCAGCGCCGAGAACGTAGTCGCGGAGATCCGCACCATCTGAATCGTGTGGGGCGTGACGCCAGATGATTGCGTGCAAATCGCTGGCGAGCATGGACTCCATCTGTTCGGAGGCGTCGATGCCCGGTTGGATGAGCGCTGTTTCGAGCACAGGTGACCTCTCGTCGTGTTGAAGCTCCGCCACGCATCCGCCTAAACACCCACCTAGGGCCGCCTTCGACGGGCTGTCCTGACTGTGGTGGGCAGGCGAGCCGGCCAGTGCTTGTCGAACCCAGAGGGTTCGTTGTATGCCCGAGAAGCCTTCGGTGATTGCACGGACGAGGTTCCGGGCTGCAAGCTGTCGTGACCACTGCACGCGAGCGCCTTCGAGAGGTCCCGTGAGCTAAAGCGCCGACCTCGGCGAAACGGGGTTGTTCGGAACTTCTTGGAGCGTCGCCGGTTTGAGCCCGCACTCCGCAGCCCCGATCACCTCTGACCCGCAACAGTCGCTGTGGTTCTACTCTTCGGGTGCCCTGTCCTCGAACTCGTTTGCTGCGGCGTCTGCGCTCATGGGTGAACCCAGTTTGAACTGTCCAGCACGCACGATCGCCAGCACCGGTGCGGAAACCCCCATACGGGCGGCGGCAGTCTGTATCGAGGCCCGCAGATACGGGTAGACCGTGAAGAAGGCAACCCTTTCGGCGAATTCGGTTCGCAGCTCTTGGCTGACTTCGAGTCGCTCCGGTGTTTCGTACTGTGCTTGAAGATCGGCAATGAACTCGTTGCCTTGGCGGTCGTCGAAGGTCATCCGGAACCGAAAGCCGATTCCGAGTCCGTCGGCGCGGTCCGCAACGTTCATCACGTTCCGCACTCGAGGGACCTCGTCACCTTCGGTCTTCGTCTCGTCGATGCGGCGGCTTCGTTCCTCCCAGAGAAAGACGTCCTCCAGCTCAACCAGTTCGACCAGCTCATGGATGTCCCCGACGACTCGGCTGGACGCCAACTGCTCGTCACCGTCGACGCGGTCGTCACGCTGCAATGGCGAAGTCCGTTCGCTTCGAGTTGGCCAGTGCTGTGTATGAGCCGGTCTGCGCGGTGAATCTCGCACCACTGGTGAGCTCGATCTCAACGGCGTCGCGCCCTGGCTCGTAGGTGGCGTCAACGTCGCGGACGGAGTGCTCGATCAGCAGGCCGAGGGCATGTGCGTAGCGGCGGACGGTCTGCATCTTTGGTTCGGTCATCCCGCTCTCGAACTCGGAAACCGTTGCTTGGCTGATGTGCAGCATCCGTCCGAGCTCGGCCTGCGAGAGGCCGAGCTCAATCCGCTTGGCACGGATCTGGGCGATCAGTTGAAGGTCGGCGTCTGCGAGCTGCCGGGCAAGACGCTCGGACGGCGTCTCCTCTGCCTCGAACCCCAGCCCGTCGTCGAACTCGATGGTCATAGGCCGCAGCCTATATGGCACTGCTGTGAACCCGCCAGTAGTTACGGGAGCGAGGCTCCGCCCCACTGGCCACCGCGTCCCTCGAAGTAACGCTTGCGGGCGTGCTGCAGCTCCTCGTCTTGGCGGCTACGGACCTGCTTCGGGTCTGAGACGTCCTTGAGATGCATATGCAGCCCTACCACGGTGGAGCCCCCTACCCGAGTTAGGTCGACGGGCTCGACGTGGTAGACGCGTACCAGCACCCCGTCGATACCCTCGCCGCGGTACACCTGTGTTCGAACCTCGAAGAGGTCGATGCCGGTCACGGTCTCCATCGGGCCCTTCACGTGGTGAATCGGCAGAAGTTTGCCTTGCACCAGTCGCTTCATGCGGGCCGCGACCTCACCCATGACGCGGTCCCGGTCCTCGCCCTCGAGTCCAGCCTCAGTGAGCAGTTGTCGGAGCGCCTGCGCCACGTTTTGGCCGGCAACGGTTCGGTGTTCTTGCGTGCCATCGGAGGCGTACCAATGATGGCGGATTGGAGCGCAGTCCTCCTTGGTGCACACGGACGCAGAACCATCGCTTCGCACCTCGCCGTCGGTCACAGCCTGAGTCTATGGTCAGCGGGCGACAGCGCCCGGAGGCCACCGGTCGGATTTCATCCCACCACCAACAAGTGACCCGCCCGTCCCACCTCGCCGCGGACCGTGATGAGGGCACCAGGTCAACGACCCGTCCGCGGTGTTCGATGACGATACCGACGGCTTCATCAACGCAGGCCTCCGCCAGCGCAAGTAGTTCGACGACGGTGGGCTCTCGGGCGGGTAGCACCCTGCTGCCGACGTTTCAGTAACGGATCGACTATCGGGCGCTCAACCCAGTGCGCTCGAACGCTCGACGCCGCTGCACAAGCTCCGCAACGTACGCGGCTCTGCTCGGCGACGAGTGAGAGAATTCGCGGTGCTGCACGATAGTTCTCTCTGCAGATGTCACTGACGTCAGATTGAATCGGTCCGCGGTGAGTGAGGTCGGGCGGCCCTCATAGGCAAGCAGTAAGCCGAGGGTTGGAGAGAGTGGCACGCTAAGACGTCTAGCGACGCCTACGCCTGCGCGGGCGTGCTGGCCCTGTGACCACTCCCATGTGCCTGGCTCAGCAAAGCGGTGCCCGAAGCCGGAGACGAGTCGGTCCCCAAGTACGAGCGACCGCTCAGGAAAGCGCTGGAGTGACCACTCGTAACCACAGAACGCCTCCTTGTACTGCTGCCACCGCTCGGCGTTGTTCAGGTCGATGCTGAACCAGTCATCATCGAGGAGAGCAGGAAGGGATGCGGCCCACACCATGTAGTCCTGCTCCTCTTCCGGCGTCAGCGACCCGAGCTCAGCTGCAGTCTGCGTCCGAGCATTGTTCATGACGCTGGGCTGCCTAAGCATGTGAAGGGTGAGAAATCGCGTCATCACGTCGCGGTCCAACGAAGTCACGACGGCACTCTGGTCGGCCTCCCACCGGCGAATCACTCGAGAGGCGTCGGACTCAACTCGGCTGTGCGCCTGCTCGAAGAAGTCGGGCTCTACCGGTAGCCCGGTGATGCGGTGTGCGTTGTTGCGATGGAAAACATCCCTTGGGTTCGCGCGCCGCGGTGGCAGCTCCTCGACGACGTCGACGACGTGAACCTGTCCCTGCGCGTCGGCGAACTGACGCAGCACCATCTGCGAAATCCAATGGTGGCGCTTGCTGCCTGGCATAAGCCGACCCTACATCTCGCCCCGCCGACACATGCTCATTTCCGGTATTCAACTGAATGACTGATGACCGATGGCTAGTCGAACGGCCTCCGCTCAGGAAGGAGCGCAAAGTTGCACTTATCCAAGCCGCTCAAGAGTATGTTCTGGCCGGCGGGCCACCGCGGCGGGCTGGCCTAAGACAGGTTGAAGGACGGCCTAGGGGCGAGTCGAGATGCTTCCGCATCTGGAGAACCCAAGCGCAACCAGGAAGGAGCATCCACGGACAGCAAGTGCTCTTCGACGCCGACGAGTCCCTCTTGCGCAACCTCATCGAGAGCGGCCTCAACCTCGGACACCTTGACAGAGCCATACTGCTCGAGTTTCTGCTGGATTCGCTGCGCGGCCGGATCGGGCTTAGCCCAGTAGGCGGCCATGCGGTCGTGGTGGCCAAGCGTGGTTATCGCCTCGGCGACGGCGGCAAAACCGTTCTTGTAGAGGCCCCAGAAACCGGTCGGATCTGCCAAAGTGACGACTATAAGTTTGTCTCCTGCAACTGTCTCCTGCCTCGAGACCCCTGAGGGCAGGTCGCGGTGCTCGGGGACTATCGCTAGTCGGAGGCCCGGCCCTCCCGTCAAGGCTTCCTTATTGCTCTTGATCGTCACGGCGAGGTGACGATGACGACCCTCGTCGCTGACAAAAAGGTCTGTCTGCCACACCTTCTTGAGCCGTGCGCCTAGATCTGCTTCGGCTGCCTCGCCCCGTGCCGCCTCACGAATCCACCGCGCGAACTTAGGCGGGTGCCCACGTCCGTCGGCAAGGAGGACTGCTTCGTCAGCCGCGGTCTCGACGACCGCGTCGAGGAATCCGTTGTACTTCGCCCGTTCTTGGCCGAAGAGCAACGAGGTCGGCTTGTCGAGAGTCTTGAAGGCGCGAGACGAAGCCTGCATGGCTTCCGCCAGGGGGTCAATGACTCGCTTTTCACCGCCAGCGATCGCCTCGTGAACAGCCCACTCGAAACCGTCCCCAGCCATGCCCTTGTCACGATGCAGTCGAGACACGGCCGCAAGCTGATCCATCGTGAGGTCCTCTTTCGTGGACTGCACTACGTTGAGCGACCTCTGTGGAACTTGATCGACCATTGCCCGAAGCACCGATCGAACGATGGCGTGGAGTGCGCGGCCGGGCTCATCCACAGGCGCGAGCTGTGTCACGAACGAGACTCTGTTCTGAGCCTTTTCTTCCTTCGTTGCCATGCAATTCCCCCTCATGTGCTTCAGTCTGCGATGAGACTAGGGGAACTGGCGGGTCAGTGTCGACGACGAGCCGCCCGTCTCGCGTAGCAGTCCTGCAACGAGTTCAGCCCAATCCGACCGGTGCTTCCCTAGAGCAAGCCTGAAGTACGGACATTGGCCGACGCGGCGGCAGTCTCACATGGCTGGTCCGCAGCTCGTCTCGGTGATGGGGTGCCGCACGCGGACACGTCTCGGGCGTCGGTGTTCGCTCCTACGCTTCGTCCTGTGGGCCGTCGTCGTTCTGATCGTTGGGTGCCGTCTCCGCTGTTCTCGCTCGAGGTGGAGGCGCGTGGGGCGGAGGTGCGTGAGCTTGACAAGCCGCTGCCGGTCTATTCGTGGTTCCGGTTTCCGGACCGGTTGATTCATCGGGATGACGCGGTTGCGCGGAGCATGACGCGGGACGCCGTCCGGGTGGAGGCGGGGCGCGGCGAATCCAAGGTTACGGCGTGGGTTTGGCGCAGCGGAGTGCACCAGAGGTCACCGCCGCTACCGCCCTCTCCGGGAACACACGGTGGGAGCTAGCTGTCCGGGAACGAACAGTGAGAGCTAGCTGTCCGGGATTGGGACGCGGAGAAGCGTATTCGGTGCCAGGTCGCGTTCGCGTGGTAGCCAGAGGTAGCGGGCTCCCTGCTCTGAGAGTCCTTCTACGGCGGGTAGCGCAGGACGCAGCTGTGCAACAGCATCGTTGACTGAGACGACTTGTTGCTCGTAGACGGCGGCCTGATACCAGGCGGGTCCGACCGTACTGAGCGTGCGGTCTCTACCGAGAGCGTCAGCTGGCCAGCTGCTCCATCGCCACTGGGACCCGATCCGGGAGATATCGCCGCAGACGTAGACGCGGTCTGCCCAGCCGAGGACCTCGAAGAGGTGTAGCTGCTCGAAGTCGCCGTCTGCGTTGCGACGGGAGTATCGGCCGATGCCAGCCCAGGGGTTCCGGTCCGTTCGGGACCGGAGGACGTCTTCTGCTTGCCCTAGGTTGTCGAGGCGCTCCCACTGCGCGTTCGTCTTGTGGTCGTGATACCAAAGCTCGTCGTCGTCCGACATGAGGGTGGTCCCGATCCGCGGAAGGACGGCCAGCGAATGATCGGCCTGCAGTATGAGGGTCATTGTGTCCGTCAGCTGGGCAGGTTGTTGCGGAGGTCGTAGCCGGTGTCGGCGAGGAACTGTAGCCGGTCGCGGGCTTCTTGCAGTGATCTTCTTGCAGTGATGCTGCGTCGTCAGCGTTGCGGTAGTCAGCGCGGAGGAGCGTGCTCGCGGTGATGATGTCGTCGGTGCGGTCCGTGTAGCCGGCGGCGGCTGCGGTGAGGAAGACCGTGGGGTCGGCGGGCCGGATGAGTTCGGTGCCGGCAAAGCCGATTGTGTCGGGGTCGAAGCCGAGCGCTGCCATGTCGACTTCATGCTCGGTGAACGCGACCAGCCGGTACGGCATCTCTTTCCTCAGCGACACCGCGGAGGCCGTCGAGGTGGTCCAGCCCGTCATGCGGAGTGCCGAGCACCCGATCGTCCGGATCCGGACGCAGCTGGTGTCCGCGGCGGTCGGGCACGGGGTCATCGAGGGAATGGGCGCAATCGGACGCGTCGGGACCTCACGGGCGGCGCTCCTGCAGGCGGGGATCGCGAGCCTCGCTGCACTGCCGATCGCGCCGTTCGGTGAGGAGCACCTCGGCACCGCGTACGGTCCCTGGGACTGAGCGTCGTCACGCACCAGGGTGACGCCGCATCGGCGTGACCGGCGGCGCGGGCTGCTGCCGCGCCTCCAGTCCGGGCCTGGAGGCGCGCATCCAGCAGGCGCGACGGCGCGAGCCCCAGAAGCGCTCACGCAGGCGGCGTCGTGCCCGCACCCTCGGTGTCGTCCGCGCCCGCAGGGCCGGTGCCCGCCTGGTCGAGGTTCTCGTGCGGGTCGCCCATGTCGCCGGTCGCCTTGCCGGCGGGCGACAGCCCGAAGTGCTTGCGCACGGCGTTCGCCTCGCTGACTGACAGGGCGTTCCCGGCCCCGGGGGAGGGCGCGTCCTTGATCGCACTCTTCGTGTACCCGACGTGCAGGTCCGTGCCGTCGAAAGTGGCGTCCTCGACCGGCACGAGCGTGTGGTGACTTCCGAGCAGCCCTGTCGCGACACTGACGAACGCGGCGCTGCCGTCCTTGTCGGAAGGGAACACCTGCGCGACCTTGCCGACCGACGCGCCGTCACGGTCTCGGACGGGCGCGTTCTCGACCTCGTGGATCTCGTTCTTGGTAATCATGCGTGCAGTCAACGCTCCAGGGCTGACCCGACCGTGTCAGCGATCGTGAAGCGACCCCGAGGGCTTCACGGAGCACTCAGCGCGAGGCTGTCTCCGAGAACGACCCGCCCCAGAAGTTGTGACCGCCGAACACGACCTTCACCGGGACGGCCTGTGCCCGGTCGGAGACGTACCGGTACACGCCGCCGGGACGTGCGAGCCACAGGGCTCGTGCGGGTGTTGTGGATGTCGCCGCCGTGCGCAGTTCCACCAGGTACTGCCCGGAGGGGATCTGGAACTGTGCTGTCTGTTCGTTGTCGAGCAGGGTGGAGAACCTGGTGGAGAACGACGCTCCGGTCGTCGCGTTCGTCACGGTGGCGCTCGCGCCGCTGAGTTGCGCTGACGGGTCGCGGGAAGCCGAGGCGGCGTAGACGATCAGGTCGTAGTCGCTGTGCGCGTAGTGCCGCGACAGCGTTACCTGCGAAGCCGGGAGCGTGCCGCGGTGCTGGTACACCCGGGTCTTCCAGACCGCGGGCGACGAGGTTCCGCTGGCGTACGCCTCGATGCGCTAGTTCCCCGCGCCCAACCCGACGAACTGGTACTTGCCCGCACTGTCGGAGGTCGTCCGGATCACCTGCGAGGTGTCCTCGTTCCATGCGTACATGACGCGTCTGGCGGCGGGTCCGGTGGGGCCGACAACCTCGCCCTGCACGGTGGCGCCGACCACGAGCGGCAGGGTGACCAAGGCGGTCGAACCACTGCGAACCTCGATGTCCGAGCGGAGCCCGGGCGTGTAGGTATCGGCACCGTGCGGCGGGAGCTGCCGTGTCGCCACCGTGACCGTCTCCGGGGTGGGGATGCCGGTGAGCGTCGCGGTGCCGTCGTCATCGGTGGTGGCGTTCCCGACGACGGCGTCGGCGCCGATCGCTGCGAGTTCGACGTCCGCCAAATCGGATAGCGGTGCCGTCCAGCGTCGTGAGCTGCACCGTGATCGTTCCCAATCCGGCCGCGGTCGCTGGCGGCGCGAGACCGATCAGCGCTCCCGCTGCCAGTGCGACGACCCGTGTCGTCCCCGTGATCAGTCGCATCGCGTTTCCCGATCTTCCGCCAGTGCTGCGTTGGCTGGGACTGTACGCGGCTGGCGGACTGCGGGGAGGCGCATCGCGACTGGCGGTCACGGGGAAGCAGCTTCCGCCAACTTCTCGCGCTGGAGCATGTCGAGCATTGTCATCCCTCGGGCGAGGCCCGGGCACGGCCGCACGCTTTCGCCCCGCGTCTGGAGGCGACACGCCCGACTCGAGTCTAAAGTTGCGTATCTGATGTATCGAAAGTTAACTGCTCACCGTCGGCAACGCTGCCGGCTACGAGACCCGGCGTTGGGGCCGGAGAGTGAGGGGAAGTTTCATGAAGCAGCCGACCTACGGACGGATGGTCCCGATCGGCGCAGTTTGCGCGGTCGTCGCCACCTCCATCATTGGTGCCGCGCCAGCCAACGCTGTGGCCGCACCGTCCGCCGCCCGCGACGTTGCCGCTCCGCGAACGTCGTCTGCAGTGTTGTCGGCTATCCGCGCCGACCTCGTTGCTTCCGGAGCCTCGTCTGACGTCGCGGCTTTCGAAAACCTCAGCGCTGAACAGCGGCATGAGCTCGCGTCGTTCTTCTTGGATCCGGCTGTTGCGTCTGCCGCAACTGCCGCCTCCGACGAGAGGGTCCTTGGCCCTGTGACCGTTCGCACGAGCGGGGACTTCGAGTGGGGAGAAGTGGAACCGTCGGCGGCCGTGCGAAACGAAGATGGCGTCGGGGTGGGGACCAGGGCGGCATCGCGGTCGTCCTGGGGTACGCAGTGGTTCGCCTTCGCTGGAATCAGGCTCACCGAGACGAAGGTCGCGATGTCGTACGAGTACAGCGGCACCACGGCGAGGAAGATGCTCGGGTACTCGTGCACGGTTGTCAGGAACGTCCAGCCATTCACGCAGGTGACGACCTCCAAGAGCAGCGGCTACATCAGTGGCGGACAGGCCACCGCGAAGTGCAAGGTCGTCGTGAAGCGTGGCGTGCCGACCCCATGGGGAACGATTGCGTGGAGCACGTACTCCGCGGTCCAGCGGCTCAGCGCCAAGGGCAACGGCGCGATCACCTACAACCGCTGGGAGTGAACGAATTGACGTCTTGGACCGAGAAGTCGACCATGAACCCGCTCGTTCCGACCGCGCTCGACGGAGTGCTGATGACCGTGTCACTCATCGCGCTGTTCCTCGCACTCGCAGCGTTCATCTCGTTGATGCGATCCGGGTCGACCTCAGGCCGTCGCTTGATCGTATGGACACTTGTCGTCCTCTTCGTCCCGATCATCGGGCCGGCAACGTGGCTCATCGCACGGTGCCGCGAGCGGTCGAGCGAAGCCAACGGAGATGGGTTCGGCTCGTAGTGGTCGGAGCCGTCGTGCGAGATTCACGGACGCCATCTGGGCACTGGCGTGCGAGTCTTCGCGCACCCGACGGCTGGCGAGCGGTCCGCGAGCCCCGTGGGCCCTACGCCACCGCCTCCATGCTCGAGTGGGGGAGCATCACGAAGGGACTCGTGGGCACGACGGCTTGGCTCACACTCGAGGTCGAGCGGCCGGTCGTGCACTACCTCCCAGGCGTGCCCGACTCCGAGATGACCGTTGCGGACCTCGTCCTCCACACCTCGGGTTTGCCACGGCTGGCGGCTACGATGCGCGGCCGCCTGTTCGGCGACCCGTACCGAGAGGCCGTCGGCGTTCCCATCGAACAAGCAGTCGCGGTGCCGGTCGCACCCCGAGGGCAGTTCGTGTTCTCGAACCTGGGGTACGCGCTCCTGGGCGCGGTCCTCGACGAGGTGCACGGCGACTGGTTCGCCGCTGTGCGCCAGCACGTCCTCGACCCGGCGGGGATCAGCTCTGCGGCGCTCGTGCCAGCTCCGGCGGACCGGGTGGTGCCGAAGCTGTTCGGTCGCGCGATCAAGCCGTGGGCGCTCGGGGAGTCCTCGTTCGCGGCGGCAGGGGGCGTCTGGTCCACGTTCGACGATCTCTGTCGCTACGCCGACTGGGTGCTCGAACCTGAAGCGGGGCCCTCCCGCACGGTGAGCTGGCAGCGGGAAGGGGCATCGATCTGGATCAACGGCGAGGTGCGAGCGGCAGGAGTGGTGATCGCCAGCGCGGCAGGAGTCACCGCGGCGGTCCACGCGCTCGCAAAGGCTCCGCATGCGGCCGACGCTATCGCCACGGCGCTCATCGAGCGGGAAGTGCGGGAGACGTGCAATCGCTGATGACCGCACCGATGTCCGGCGCCCGCGGCCGACGCAGGCGAGAGGGGGTCTTCGCTGCCATCGCTGCTGCGTTCCCCGTCGTGGTCGAGGTCGCGGTCACCGGCGCCTGGTGGGATCGGTTACCCGAACGGATCGCGACGACGTTCGGCCCGGATGGCAGCCCGAGCGGGTACGGAACACCGTTGGGGACCGCCATCCTGCTCGCGGCGGTACAGGCGCTGTTCCTCGTGGCGGCTGTCGGGTCCGCTTTTGCTCGAGACCGGCGCAGAGGTCGCATCTCGTGTGCGGTCACCGCAGGGTTCGTCGCGGTGCTCGCGATGAGTTGGCTGATCATCGTGGGATTGGCGGCTTCGACGTTGAGTCCGACGGCTTGGTGGCTTCTCGCGGCGGTGCCCGCGTGGGCGTTCGTTCCGTACTGGCTGCTTCCCCTCGCGAGGGACTGAAAGCGGATCGCTGAGACGGCGACCGCGGTCGAGGGGCTGTGAAGGCGAGGGCAGTACCAACGCGACCTGCCGGCCGGACGGAAGCCGCGCCTCCAGGCCGGACCGAAAGCCGCGCATGCGGCGGACGCAACACGAACGGCGGCCCTCCACCTTTCGGAAGAGAGCCGCCGTGGTGTTTCGCGGCGATCAGCGGGCCGACGGGACCGCCGCGCCGACGAGCTCGGCCCGCACGATGTCCGCACCAGCGGACAGTGCACTGAGCTTGTCCAGCGCGGCATCTCGCGCGAGGGGAGCCATCCCGCAGTTCGAACTCGGGATGAGCTTGTCGGCATCGACGAACTCGAGCGCCCGACGGAGCACCTCCGCGACCTCCTCCGGAGTCTCCACGGTCTCGGTCGCGACGTCGATCGCGCCGAGCATCACCTTCTTCCCGCGGATGAGTTCGACGAGGTCGAGCGGCACGTGCGAGTGGATGCACTCGAGCGAGATGATGTCGATCGAGGACTGCTGCAGCAGCGGGAAGGACTGCTCGTACTGGCGCCACTCGGCGCCGAGCGTCTCCTTCCACTTGTTGTTCGCCTCGATGCCGTACCCGTAACAGATGTGCACGGCGGTCTCGGCGCGGAGCCCCTCGGCTGCACGCTCGAGCGCGGCCACGCCCCAGTCCTGCACCTCGTCGTGGAAGACGGTGAAGGCGGGCTCGTCGAACTGGATGATGTCGACGCCGGCGTTCTGCAGTTCGCGGGCCTCTTGGTTGAGGATCGTGGCGAACTCCCACGCCAGCTTCTCGCGAGACTTGTAGTGCTGGTCGGAGAGCGTGTCGATCATGGTCATCGGGCCGGGCAGTGCCCACTTGATCGGCCGGTCGGTCTGCGCGCGCAGGAAGCGGGCGTCGTCCACGAACACGGGCGCCCGGCGGCTCACGGCGCCGACGACGGTCGGGACGGCCGCGTCGTACCGGTCGCGGATCCGGACGGTCTCCTTGCGGTCGAGGTCGACTCCGTCGAGGTGCTCGATGAACGTCGTGACGAAGTGCTGACGGGTCTGCTCGCCGTCGCTGACGATGTCGATCCCGCGCCGTTCCTGCTCGTGGACGGCGGAGCGGAGTGCGTCCTGCTTGCCCTCGGTGAGTGCGGCGCCGTCGAGGAGCCAGGGGGACCAGAGTCGCTCGGGCTCGGCGAGCCAGGAGGGCTTCGGCAGGCTACCGACGATCGAGGTGGGGAGGAGAGAGCTCATGGGAGTGTCGGTCCAGTCGGTCAGAGGAGGTCAGCGGGCAGGGACGGAGTCGGCAGCGAACCGCGAGAGGAGTGCGCGGTGGGGTGTGACGAGGTGCTCCTCGGTCCACCGGCCCTGGGTGATCCCGAGGCGGCTGCGCTCCTCACGGTCGTAGGTGACCGGAGTGGGCGTGAAGTCGGTGTGGTCGAGCGTGGGGCGGTAGGTGCTCCCGGCCGGGGTGTTCGCGGCGTAGATCTCCGGGCGGTAGATCTTCTGGAACGTCTCCATGGTGGCGATCGTGCCGATGAGCTGGAGGTCCGTGTAGTCGACGGTCAGGTCGCCGCGCGTGTAGAACGCGAGCGGGGCCGACGCTCCGGCGGGCTGGAAGTACCGGACCCGCATGCCCATCCGGCCGAAGTAGTCGTCGGTGAGCGAGGAGTGCTCGTGCTCGTACTCGGAGCCGAGGACGGGGTGGACGTACCCGGTGCGGCGGTAGGTCTGGCTCGTCGAGACGCTGATGCAGACGACGGGCTCCGCCGTGAACTGGTCCCGGAACGCGGACGACTCCAGGAAGCGCTGGAAGAGGGCCCCGTGCAGCGCCCCGAAGTCAGACGGCAAGCCCGGCGATGACGGCAGCAGCACCGAGAAGTCGTAGTCGCGCAGGTACGACGAGAAGTTGTTGCCGAGGATGCCGTGGTGGCGCTCGCCGGTGTGCTGATCGACGATCGTGACGTCGAGCATCTCGAGCAGCGGGAACTCGGCATCCGACCCACCGTCGGAGAACGCGAGTGCGGCGGAGACGATGTCGAGTTCCAGGCGGTAGCGGTCACGCACCCCGGCGAGGTCGTTCGCGCGCCCGTCGATCATCGCCAGCGCAGCACGGAGGTTCTGCTGACGCTGCTCGCCGCGCGCGAGGTTGGCGAAGTTCGTGGTCAGCCGGGAGCTGTCGGCGGGGGAGTAGTCCTCGTCGAAGCGCGTCCTGGTGATGCTGAAGGTGAGGTCGTTCGCCATGGTCGGCAATCTGTTCGTCGAGCGGCCCGTGGGCACGGTGGGAAGGATGAATCGATCATGGCGGGAATGACGAGCCATCAGGTAATACCGAGACGCTATGCACCGGTATAGCCTCGGCCTATGGCCCGGGTCTCGAACGACATCACCCTGCAGCAGCTCCGGTACTTCATCGAGGTCGCGACGGAGGGTTCGATCAGCGCAGCGGCCGACCTGCTCTACGTGTCGCAGCCGACGATGTCCGCGGCGATGAAGGACCTCGAGACGCGGATCGGACGCCCGCTGTTCACCCGATCGGCCAGGGGCGTCGTGCTCACCGTCGACGGCGTCGAGTTCCTCGGGTACGCGCGGCAGGTCGTCGAGCAGGTCTCCCTTCTCGAGCAGCGCTACGTCGGCGGCCAGCGGTCGCGTCGGCTGCTCGGGGTGTCCGCCCAGCACTACTCGTTCGCGGTGGAGGCCTTCGTCCGGATGGTCGAGGGCGCCGCCGCGGACGAGTACGAGTTCTCGCTCCGCGAGACACGCACCTGGGACATCATCGAGGACGTCCGGACGCTGCGGAGCGAGGTGGGCATCCTCTACCGCAACGACTTCAACAAGCAGGTCCTCGGCAAGCTGCTGCGCGACGCCGGGGTCGTGTTCACACCGCTGTTCGTCGCGCAGCCGCACATCTTCGTGGCCAGGCGGAACCCGCTCGCGTCCCGTGCTCGTGCGACCCTCGCCGACCTCGCCGACCTGCCCCGGCTCACGTTCGACCAGGGCGCGAACAACTCCTTCTACCTGGCCGAGGAGATCCTGTCGACGATGTCGAGCAAGCGGGAGATCCGCGTCTCGGACCGGGCGACGATCTTCAACCTCATGATCGGCCTCGGCGGGTACACGATCTCGACGGGCCTCATCAGCGACGACCTCGACCCGGAGATCGTCGCCATCCCCCTCGACGTCGACGAACGCATCGAGATCGGCTGGATCGCACACGCCTCGGTGCCCCTCACCGTGCAGGCGCAGACGTACCTGGACGAACTGCGGGCGGTGGTCGTGGGCTACGGCGTCGAGCCGCTCGGCTGAGCGGGGCGTCGGACCGAGCTCACCGCCACCCTGCCATCTCCCGCTCGAACGTCTCCCGCGACCGGACGAGCAGTCCGCGCACCGTCGACACCGGCACCTCGAGCACCTCCGCGATCTCCTGGTAGGCCAGACCGTCGAGGTGCCGGAGCTCCCAGCACCGTCGCTGGGTCGCCGGCAGCCCGGCGAGCACCCGTCGCGCGCCACGGACGAGCTCGGCACGTTCGGCGACGACGGCGGGCGCCCATTCGCCCGGCGCGGCGTACGTCTCGTCCAGTTCGGTGCTCGACTGGTTCGTCGCGCACCGCAGTCGGTCGACGCTCCGCCGTCGTGCGGTGGTCACGAGCCAGCCGCCGATCGCTGCGACGTCGTCGATCGTGTGCAGGTGCTCCCAGGAAGCGAGGAACGTCTCCTGGACGACGTCGTCCGCATCGGCTCGGGAGTGCAGGATGCTCATCGCGGTCGCGCGGACCAGTCCGGCGTGGCCGCGCACGATGGCGGCGAAGTCGTCCGGGGTGGCGACGGGTACGGGCATCAGCACGGTGGTTCCGATCCTGGGAGGTGGTGCGGGTGCCGAGGGTTCGGAGGAGCGGTACCTGCGGGCAGGGGGCGGGGATACCCCAGAGGATGGGACAGAACGGCCGTTCTCTTGTGTGTCGGTGCCCGGTGGCACTCCGGATCGGGGGACAGGTCGGTCCGGGGACGGGCGTTGTCTGGGAAGTCGATGGGTGATTCCGACGACGTGTGACTTCCGCGCGGGGAGCCCCGTCTCCTCCCTGAACAGCACCCGCTGGAACGCCCGGCGGGACGACCGGAAGGAAACGACATGACTGACACCGCGACCCCCAACACGATCGCCGGCACCCGCGCGGCCGCGAACCACTCCGCCGGCTCGAACCCGTCCGGCAAGACCGTCATCGACGACACCGTCGTCGAGAAGGTCGCCGGCATCGCCGCCCGCGAGGTCAACGGCGTGCACTCGCTCGGCAGCGGCGCGGCCCGCGCGATCGGCGCGATCCGTGACGCGATCGGCCAGCGCGACCTCGGTCAGGGCGTCAAGGTCGAGGTCGGCGAGAAGCAGGTCGCCGCGGACGTCGTGATCGTCGCCGAGTACCCGGTCCCGCTGCAGCAGGTCGCCGACGGCGTGCGTTCGTCGGTGTCCCGTGCGCTGACCCAGATCGTGGGCATGGAGGTCGCGGAGGTCAACGTGACCGTCCAGGACGTCCACATCCCGGGTGACGACGACGCCGACGACAAGCAGGAGTCGCGCGTCGAGTAACCCGCTCGCGGGCGCTCTCGCCGGCGCGTTCCCTGACCCACCCCTTCCCTGCGGCAGGACGCGCAGCGTCCTGCCGCTCATCACGAGGAGCCCTCCATGGCGAAGAAGAACGGCAAGCAAGCCGTCAGCACCTCTACATCAGAACAGCGCCGCGAAGACGCCGCCGAGTGGTCGCCGCTCGCTCGGTACGCGTCCGAGTTCTTCGGCACCTTCCTGCTCGTGCTCGGCGGAGTCGGCACCGCGCTCTTCGCGGCGAACGTGCCGAGCGCGACCGACAACCAGCAGGGCGTCGGCTACCTCGGCGTCGCACTCGCGTTCGGTCTGACGCTCGTCGCCGGCATCTCCGCGGTCGGGCACATCTCCGGCGGCCACTTCAACCCGGCCGTGACCCTCGGGCTCCTGGCTGCCGGACGGACCAACGCGCGCCACGTGGCCGGCTACATCGTCGCGCAGGTCGTCGGCGGCGTGGTCGCGACGAGCATCCTCGCGGCGGTCCTCAGCGGCAAGTCCGGGGCCTTCGAGGCCGCTCGGGAGGGCGGGTTCGCCTCGAACGGCTACGGCTCGTCGAGCCCCGGCGGCTACGGGCTCGGTTCCGTGTTCCTGACCGAGGCCGTCCTGACCGGTGTGTTCATCGCGGTGATCCTGTCGATCACCGCCAAGAAGGAGTACGCGGCGGTCGCACCGCTCGGCATCGGCCTCACCCTGACCCTGATCCACCTCGTGAGCATCCCGGTGAGCAACACGTCGGTGAACCCGGCTCGCTCGATCGCCGCTGCGGTCTACGGCGGAGCGACGCCGCTCGGGCAGCTCTGGGTGTTCATCGTCGCGCCGATCCTCGGCGCCGTGATCTCCGGACTGATCGTCCGGTTCGCCGGGCGGGGGCGGGTCACCGGCTGAGACCGGTGAGCGCTGAGACCGGTGAGCGCTGAGACCGGTGAACCATGACGGGAGGCGCGGTGCCAGCTGGCACCGCGCCTCCCGTCGCGCCGTGTGGCCGGTTCAGGCGATGGTGCTGCCGCCGTCGACGAGGAGCTCGCTGCCCGTCATCCCGGAGCTCTGGTCGGACACCAGGAACAGGACTGCGGCGGCGACCTCCTCCGGTCGCAGGAGTCGGCCGAGCGGCATCCCGCTGGCCATCTGTGCCAAGAGGGCGTCGCCGTTGCCCGGAGCGAGCCCCTTCAGCCCGGGCGTCTCGGTGGGCCCCGGGACGACCGTGTCGATCCGGATGCGCCGCGGTGCGAGCTCGGCTGCCCACGTGCGGGTGAGCGTGGCGATCGCGGCCTTCGAGGCACCGTAGAGCCCGAACGACGGCTCGGTGCCGGAGGCCGCCGTGGACCCGGTGACCACGATCGCGGATCCCTCGCGCAGGAACGGCAGCGCACCCTGCACGGTGAGGGTGGTGCCGCGGACGTTCGTGCCGAAGGTCGCCTCGAAGTCATCCGCGGTGACTTCGGCGAGTGGCTTGAACTCTCCGATCCCGGCGTTGACGTGCACGGCGTCGAGGCCCGACCCTCGCTCGGCGACGGCACGGAAGACCGTCGCGATGCCGTCCGCCTCGGTGGCGTCCGCGCGGATCGGGGTGACGGCGTCGCCGAGTTCCCCACGGAGGGCGTCCAGTGCTTCCTGGCGCCGTCCGGTGACGAAGACGTGCGCCCCTTCGTCGACGAACCGGTGCACGACCGCGAGCCCGATCCCCGACGTCCCGCCCGAGACGAGCGCTGTCCTTCCCTGCAGTGTTCCGGTCATGTCGTCCTCCGATGTGAGTTGTTGACTGAATGATCCAGAACGGTACGGCATAATGGACGGATCAGTCAACAACCGATGCGCAGGAGTTCTCGATGCCACGACCACGCAAGTTCGACGAGGCCGACGTCATCGAACGCGCCCGACGCACCTTCGCCGAGACCGGGTTCGAGGGCACGTCGCTCGACGACCTGCTCGAGGCGACCGGGCTCGGGCGCCAGAGCCTGTACAACGCGTTCGGGGGCAAGAAGGAGCTCTTCATGCGGGCGTTCCTCAGCGACACCGCGGGGGCCGTCGACGCCGTGAAGACCGTCCTGCAGGGGGCCGAGTACCCGATCGCCCGCATCCGCACGCAGCTCGTGTCCTCGGCGATCGAGCACGGTGCAGCCCAGGGACCGCCGTCGTTGCTGCTCCGCGCGGCGGTCGAGCTCTCCGCCCGTGATCCCGAGGTCGCGGCGACCGTCACGCAGGCGTTCGATGCCATCCGCGCCGACTACACCGCGTGCATCGTCGACGCGCAGGAGGCCGGTGAGATCGACGCCGACGCCGATGCCGATGCGCTCGGTACCTACTTCTGCGCGGTCATCGAGGGGATGGGCGCGATCGGCCGCGTCGGGACGTCCCGCGCAGCGCTCCTGCAGGTCGGGCTCACCAGCCTCGGTGTCGTGCCGATCACGCCGCTCGGGCACGAGCACCTCGGGACCGCGGACGGCCCCTGGACCTGACGCGCAGCGTACCCGCGCCGACGCCGGGTCACCACGAGCTCGGCCGGTAGTCCTTCAGGAAGACGCCGAACAGGTCCTCGCCCGCCTCGCCCCGCTCGATCGGGTCGTACACGCGGGCGGCCCCGTCGACGAGGTCGAGCGGCGCGTGGAAGCCCTCCTCCGCCAGCCGGACCTTCGTCGGGTGCGGCCGCTCGTCGGTGATCCACCCGGTGTCGACGCTCGTCATCAGGATGCGGTCGGTCTCGAACATCTCCTGCGCGCTGGTGCGGGTGAGCATGTTGACGGCGGCCTTGGCCATGTTCGTGTGCGGGTGACCGGGCCCCTTGTAGGCGCGGCCGAACACGCCCTCCATCGCGCTCACGTTCACGACGTAGGTGCGGTCCGCCCCGCTCGACGCCATGGCGGGGCGGAGTTTCGAGATCAGGATGAACGGCGCCGTGGTGTTCGCCAGCTGCACCTCGAGCATCTCGAGGGGGTCGACCTCGTCGACGGCCTGCGTCCACGAGTTGACGTCGTGCAGGTCGGGGACGAGGCCACCGGCGTCGATGGCAGTGCCGGAGGCGAGGCGTTCGAGCGAACTCGAACCAGGAGCCATCGCCTGCTCGGTGAGTTCGTCAGCCCGAGCGGCGGCGGCCGCGAGGATCGGGTGCGCCGTGACCGAGCGGGCGAGTGCCTGCGGGTGCTGGTCGTTCGTGTGCCCGAACGTCACCAGCTCGGGCAGCGGCCCGTCCGGCAGCGGTGCCAGCTCGGCGTCGACGAGCGGCTGGTACGCCCCGGTGGAGCGGCGCACGGTCTGCGTGGCGTTGTTGATCAGGATGTCGAGGGGATCGGCCGCGGCGACGTCCTCGGCGAGACCGATGACCTGGGCAGGGTCGCGGAGGTCGATGCCGACGACCTTGAGTCGCGAGATCCAGTCGGCGGAGTCGGGCAGGCTCGTGAACCGGCGTACCGCGTCGCGGGGGAACCGCGTGGTGATGGTGGTGTGGGCGCCGTCGCGCAGGAGCCGGAGCGCGATGTACATGCCGATCTTCGCGCGGCCGCCGGTCAGGAGTGCCCGTTTGCCGGTCAGGTCGGTCCGGGCATCGCGCTTCGCGTGGCTCATCGCCGCGCACGAGGGGCACAGCTGGTGGTAGAACGCGTCGACGACCGTGTACTGCTGCTTGCACATGTAGCAGGGGCGCGACTTCAGCAGGGTCCCGGCGGTGGACGCCGTCGTCGCGGTGCTGATTGGGATCCCGCGGGTCTCGTCGTCGATCCGGTCGGAGGCTCCGGTCGCGGTGGCGGCGATCACGAGGCGGTCGGCCTCGGCGATGACCGCGCGCTTCTCGAGCCGGTGGGCGCGCTTGACGGCCTTGAACATCTTCGCGGTGGCCTGGCGCACCCGCACGAAGTCGGGGTGTGCCTCGTCGATCGACGTCATCTGCTCGAGCACCCGGAGCGTGGCGTCGAGGTCCTCGGGGAGGATGCCGCTGGGGTCGGAGCGCTCGGAGGTCACACGAGATCTTACGGTGATCAGACCGCGACGAGCTCCCGCCCCAGTGCCGCCACGAAGTCGTCGATGTCCTGCTCGGAGGTGTCGAACGCGCACATCCAGCGGACCTCGTTCCGGCTGGCGTCCCAGTCGTAGAACCGGAAGTGCTCACGGAGTCGGTCGGCGACACCGGCCGGCAGCGTCGCGAACACCCCGTTCGCCTGGGTCTCCTGGCTGAACGCGACACCGGTGATGCTGCCGTCGGCGATCCCGGCCTCGAGCGCGCCGCGGAGCCGCGCGGCCATGGCGTTGGCGTGCCGGGCGGACCGCAGGTAGAGGTCGTCGGTCAGGAGGGCGATGAGCTGCGCCGAGACGAACCGCATCTTCGAGGAGAGCTGCATGTTCATCTTGCGGAGGTAGTGCAGCCCCTCGGACGCGGCGGGGTTCAGCACGACGATCGCCTCGCCGTACAGCAGCCCGTTCTTGGTGCCGCCGAAGCTCAGGACGTCGACGCCGGCGTCGGTGGTGAAGGCCCGGAGCGGCAGGCCGAGGGTGGCGGCGGCGTTGGAGATGCGCGCGCCGTCCATGTGCAGCTTCATGCCGAGCGGGTGGATGTGGTCGGCGATCGCCCGGATCTCCTCGGGCGTGTAGGCGGTGCCGAGCTCGGTGGTCTGGGTGATCGACACGACGAGCGGCTGGGCCCGGTGCTCGTCGCCCCAGCCCCAGGCCTGCTCGTCGATGAGCGCCGGGGTGAGCTTGCCGTCGGGGGCGTCGACGGTCAGCAGCTTGATGCCGGCGACCCGCTCGGGCGCGCCCGCCTCGTCGGTGTGGATGTGCGCGGTCGAGGTGCACACGACGGCGCCCCAGCGCGGCAGCATCGACTGCAGCCCGACGACGTTGGCCCCGGTGCCGTTGAACACCGGGAACGTCTGCGACTGCTCGCCGAAGTGCGACGCGAACACCTCCTGCAGACGCGCCGTGTAGACGTCCTCGCCGTAGGCGATCTGGTGGCCGGCGTTGGCCGCGGCGATCGCGTCGAGGATCTCGGGGTGGACGCCCGCGTAGTTGTCGGAGGCGAAGCCCCGGAGGTCCAGGTCGTGGAGTCGAAGGGTCACGGAGTCATCCTAAGGAGCAGCGGGCGTGGGGAGCGGATCAACGAGGGGTGAGCGGGAGCCGGACGCCGTTGACGTCCGCGGGCGGTGCCGACCACAGCCGGACGACGGCGTCGCCGAGCTGCTCCTCGAGCCCGGCGAGCACACCGACGACGAACACCGTGGCCGCCGCGGAGTCCGGCGCGTCCTTCCGGAAGCCCTGCGCGACGGCCCGGACCCAGGCATCGGCCGCGGCCTTGGCGGCGGCGTAGTTCGCGGCGCCGGCGGTGGGCGACTCCACCGAGGTGGACGAGACGATCGCGAGGCGTCCGGCGGGCGAGGCGACGAGGTCGTCGGCGAACGCCCGGGTCGTGTTCCGCAGGGTCCGGAAGCCCCGGTCGAGGAAGTCCCAGTCCTCGTCGGACTGCCCGGCGATGCTGCCGCCGCCACGCCAGCCGCCGACGAGGTGGACCAGGCCGTCGACGCGACCCGACGATGCGTGGACCGCTGCCACCAGCGCGTCGACCGCGTCGGGGTCGGCGAGGTCGCACCTGTGGGTGGTGACGTCCGGGACGGCGGCGCGCAGTGCCTCCAGGCCGTCGGCTCGTGCACCGACCGCGACGACGGCCGCCCCGGCGGCGGTGAGCGCCCGCGCGACCGCTGCGCCGCTGGTGCTGGTCGCCCCCGCGATCAGCACCGCGCGGCCGCCCACGGCCCCCGCGCTCACGCGGCGGCACCCAGGACCGCGGAGGTCCCCGTGATGCCGGCCGTTGACGCGATCACCGCAGCCATCTTCTTGCCCAGTGCCTCGTAGAACATGGACAGCGGGAACTCGTCGTCGAGCACGGCGTCGGTGTAGCCCTTCGGCGGTCCGGCGAGGGTTTCGTCGGGCAGCCCGCGCGCCCAGCGCGACGCCGGGTGCGGCGTCAGCGTGCGCGTCAGCATCTCGTGGGCGGCGAGCCAGTGTGCGACCTTGGGGCGGTCGATCGAGCGCCGGTAGAGGTCGTTGATCTCGTCGCTGAGCGCGATGACGACGTCCGGGACGGCGTCCCAGTCGATCGTGAGCTGCGTGTCGGTCCAGTGCAGCACGTCGTGCTGGTGCATCCACGCGAACAGCAGCTGCCCGCCCAGCCCGTCGTAGTTCCGGACGCGACTGCCCGTGATCGCGAAGCGGAAGATGCGGTCGAAGACGACGGCGTACTGCACGAGACGCGCGTGGTCGCGGATCGCGCGCTGCGCGTCGGACAGCTCCCCGTCGGGGCGCGCGGACAGCTCGCGTTCGAGCCGGACGGACTCGCGGAACGCGGTGAGGTCGCAGCGCAGCTCCTCGAGCGAGTACAGGAAGAACGGCATCCGCTGCTTGATCATGAACGGGTCGAAGGGCAGGTCGCCGCGCATGTGCGACCGGTCGTGGATGATGTCCCACATCACGAAGACCCGCTCGGTGAGCTCCTGGTCGTCGAGCATCGCGGCCGCGTCGGCGGGCAGCTCGAGCTTGGTGATCTCCGCGGCGGCGCGGACGACCCGGCGGTAGCGGGCCGCCTCGCGGTCCTGGAAGATCGCGCCCCAGGTGAACGTCGGGAGCTCGCGCATCGCGACCGTCTCGGGGAAGAGCACCGCCGAGTTCGTGTCGTAGCCGGGGGTGAAGTCGACGAAGCGCAGGGCCACGAACAGCGCGTTGCCGTGGTCGCCGGCCTCGAGTTCGGCGATGAAGTCGGGCCAGATCACCTCGACGAGGAGCGCCTCGACGAACCGCGAGGAGCTGCCGTTCTGCGTGACCATGGGGAAGACGACCAGGTGGCCGAGCCCGTCGACGCGGTGCTGCTGCGGCTGGAACGCGTTCAGGGAGTCGAGGAAGTCGGGCACACCGAAGCCGTCGGCTTCCCACCGCGCGAAGTCGCGCTGCAGCGCGGCGAGGTACGCGGCGTCGTGCGGGAAGTGCGGTGCCAGTTCCGTGACTGCCTGGAGGATCGTGGCCACGTCCGCGGACGCGGCACGGTGGTCCGACGGGTCGGGTACCGAGCCGTCGTCCGTCTGCACGGCACGGAACGACACGACCGCGTCCCGCAGCCGCAGCCACGCGGGGTGCGTCGCGACCTCGCGCACGGGCAGGCGGTCCTCGACGACCTCGGGCTCTCCGACGATGGCGTCCTGCGTGAACCCCTGGACGAACTGCGACATGTCGAACCTCCCGTCATCGGGTCGGCCGCTGCGGTGCGGCGGGATCGTGCGCGGAGCGGATCCTGCTTCTGAGCCTAGGGAAAACCCGGGTGCGGAAAGCTGCCTCTTCGTGGCGGAATGGTGCGCGTCCAGGTCGGATCGCACCGATACCGTTCGTCCCGCGCAACAGTTCGTCGCTCACGGTCTGCGGCACCGGGCGCGCCCGGCCCGTTCCTCCCGAGATCAGTGACCCTCGCTCGTCCCGGCACCGTCGATGTCCTCGACCCAGTCCCGAACCGATCGGAGTGCCTCGTCGAGGGTCAGGTCGAGGCCTGCCTCCGCAGCTGGCCTCGCCCAGTCTCGCGACCAGGTCGATCGCGCGAAGATCGGCGGAGGCCATGTCCGCGGCGATCGACCCGCGGCGGCGGCAACTGTTGCGCGCGCCGAGAAGATGCTCGTGCAGGCACGCTTCAGATCCGAGAGTCCAGCCGACCCGGGGAAGAATGCTCGCCGGATCTGCACGAGGTCGACGATGTCTCGGACCCGATCGTTCGGACGTTCGTCGGTGTCCGGATCAGTTGCAGCGTGCAGTTTCTGTCCAACCTGGTACGCGAGCGTGATCCCGGCGATGCGGTCCGGCGAATCGATGCCGAAGAACGCGAGGCTCGGGGCCGGGAACGTCTCCACTTCGTCCGAGACGCCACCTTCGCCGAAGCTGACCTCGATCGGGATGCGTCGGAACGCCTTGCCGTGCATCTCCAACCGGAGGTCGAAGCGGCGTGGTGTCGTCGCGGCACGCGCGTTCGCTATCTCGCGCACCTCACTTCGCCGAATCGTGAATGGCCCCCACGGCTCAGCGATCGCGGCATCGAGCGCGCCGAGGAATGACGTTTCGGGACCGCGGAACAACGTGTCCACGTCGCGGGTGCTCCGGGCGTTCGGTTCGAGACGGTGCTCCAGGTAGGCGCCGCCCTTCATCGCGAACAGCGTCCGACCGTCCGCTCCTGTTGCTCGCTGCAGGACCGCGATCGCGACGGTGGAGGCGATGATCCAGGTCAGTCGGTCATGCGGGACGCCGACCTGCTTCGCAGCGTTCGTGACCCAGCCGTTGAGGATCCCGACCGAACGGGGCGCCCGTTCCTTGCCGGGGAGCGAGTTGAGTGCGGCGTCCGTCACAGCAGCGCCAACGCCGACGCCGCTTCCTCGTGCTGCTCGGCCGTGATCTCGCCTCGTCGTGCAGCGGTCACCGTGGCTTGTTCGAGGAGATGGCGGGGCACCCCGGACTGCATCCCCTGCCAGATCGCGGTGTCGGCGGTGACGCTCCGCATCCCTTCCCACCACCTGACTTCGGAGGGCGTGAGATCGAGATGGTGAAGCGCCACCCGGTCGGTCTTCCGGCGGATCCTCGATCGACGCGGGACGGTCACGTGGATCGCGGTCGGGTTGACGTCGCAGAGGTCGAGAGCCAACAGGGCAGTGTCGTGCGAGAGTGCCGCGTCGCGGACACCCGTCGAGAGCAGTGCCCGCATGAAGTCGTCTCTCCCCGTCACGGGGAGCTCTCGGAATCGGTAGACGCCGTGCGCCACGTGTTCGAGGCGGCCTCGGTGCGCGAGCTTGCGGAGCGCGGTCGGGTCGACGCCGACGTCTCGCGCGTCACTGGTCGTGATGAAGCCGTACTGCTCGACCGCAATCGGCCAGAGCTCATCTCGTGCCGTCACTGCCGTACCTCCACCCTGCCGAAACCGTACCAAAATCGGTACGGTTTTGACAACAGGGGCGCTCGAGTAGGGCGATTTGACCGACTCCATGGCAACTCCTCTGCTCGCTCGCATCGCACCGTGGCAGACCGGAACATCACATGTCAAGGCTGTTGAGCAATTCCGAGTCTGCGCACGGCGACGATTCCGGCCCGGAGGCGCGGGGCGGGCCGAACGCGCCTCCGGTCCCGCGCATCGGCGCGTCCGCGCGCCAGCGCGTCCGGGCGTCATGCGCGTCGCTCGTCAGAAGCGGGTGGACCCGCGCAGCCGGCGCGGACGTCCGTCCGGATCGACGGCCAGACGCGCCGCCGGGGCGGCCCACAGGCGCTGCACCGCGGACACCGGCTCGGGGACGTGCTGACGGATCCGGCCGGGCGGCCGCGGCCCGGGCCGCCCGTCCTCGTGCCAGTGGTCGAGCGCCCGTGCACGGGACCGCCAGAGCGCGAGGAGTTCGGCGCCGGAGCCCTGCAACTGCGGGTCGTCCGGCGTGGTCGCCAGGTGTTCGGCCCAGAGCTGCGACCGGAGGTCACGGGCGAGGGACCCATCGCCCGGGGTCTCGTCGACGACCGCGCAGGTCAGTTCGCTGTCCGTCGTCCACGAGCGGCGGTTGAAGTTGTCCGACCCGATGGTGAACCAGGTGTCGTCGACGATGCACACCTTGGCGTGGATGTAGATCGGCCGGCCGTCCTCGTGCTCGAGGTCGAAGACGCCGACCCGGTCGGGAGCAGTCCGGCGGAGGGTCTCGATGGCGTCGATCTGGCCGAGGCGGCTCGGTGGACCGCTCAGGACGCCGTCGGAGTTCGGGTACCGCGGGACGAGCACGATGACGCGCAGCTCGGGGTTGTGCTCGAGCGCCTCCGCGATCCCGGTCGCGACCTCGCGTGACCACAGGTACTGGTCCTCGATCGAGATGAGGGAGCGAGCCTGCCGGAACGCCTTGGCGTAGGCACGCGCGATGCTCCGCTCTCCCTCGGGTGCGAACGGGAACGGTGGTCGCTTCACGCCGTAGGTCCGGAGCAGCTGGACCGCGTGGTCGCCGGCGGGCGGTGGCGGGGGCGTCCGCTCGGGGAGGGGCTCGGGATGGCGCGGCATCCGGGTGAGCCGCTGCAGGAGCATCCGGTACGGAAGGCTGCGGTCGAGCGGGTGCGGGTCGTCCCACCGCTCGGCGAAGACGGCGCGGACGTCCGCCACCACCGGACCGCGGAGCTCCATTGAGGCGTCGTGCCAGGCGGGCCGCTCCCCGTACCGGGCGTCGATCGACACGTGCTGCGGGTCGCCGGCGTGGGCGGCGTCGTCGCGTCGACTGTGGCAGAGGTCGATCCCGCCGACGTAGGCGACGTCCCTGGCGGGGTCGCCCGCGTGCTGGATGACGAAGAACTTCTGGTGGTGCGATCCGAACACCCGGACGCGCTGGTCGAGGAGGACCTCGCCGCCGGCCTCGTTGATCTTCCGTCCGAGGAGCTCGTTCGCCCGGGCACTGAGGGACGCCGAGACGCGCTCGCCGTGGGAGCGCCAGATGAGGCCACGGACCTCGACGCCCGCCCGCGCACGGTCGGCGAGCAGATCCCCGATCGTCGGCCCGTCAGCCAGGAGCCGTTCGTCGGCGTCGCCCCGCCAGTCGGTGAACCACACGCGGTCGCCGGGGCCGAGCGCGGACAGCTCCGCGTGCAGCCGCTCGAAGTACGGGGCACCGTGCACGAGGGGCCGCACGGCGTTGCCCCCGGACCACGCGGTCGCGTCACCGGCACCGGAGTGCACGTCGGTGGCGGTGTTGCCGCGTTCGTCGCGGGCGAGGAACCAGTGGGCCGGGTCGGTGGGCACTCCTGGAGACTACGGGGACGGCCGGCGGGCGGGCTCGGATGGGATGGTGGGGGCCGTCCGGGCTGTGGAAGCCTTCAGACCGCCCTGCCGGTGGGACGGGATGCGCACTCTCCCCGGACCCCGGCCGAGCGCGCGCCTACCGTGGGGACGTCATGACTGCCGAACCCCGCACGCCCGTCGAGCCCGAAGCGGCTCCCTCCGACCAGCCGGACCCGAACCGTTGGAAGGCCCTCGTCATCTGCCTCCTCGGTGGCGGGATCGTGCTGCTCGACGTCTCGATCGTCAACGTCGCGCTCCAGTCGATCTCGAAGGGGCTCCCCGGTGCCTCGCCCGAGGCGGTGCAGTGGATCCTCTCCGGGTACGCGCTGTCCTTCGGCCTGCTGCTCGTCCCGGGAGGCCGGCTCGGTGACGCCACCGGTCGACGCCGGATGTTCGTGATCGGCGTCGGCCTGTTCACGGTGGCGAGCGCGCTGTGCGGCTTCGCCCCGAACGGGATGGTGCTCGTCATCGCCCGCCTCGTGCAGGGCCTGGCCGGCGGGCTGCTCACGCCGCAGGTCACCGCGCTCATCCAGCAGCTGTTCCGCGGCAAGGAGCGCGGGACGGCGTTCGGGCTGTTCGGCGCGACCGTCGGCATCGCGACCGCGATCGGCCCGCTCGTCGGCGGCCTGCTCATCACGGCGTTCGGGACGGAGAACGGGTGGCGGTTCGTGTTCTTCGTGAACCTGCCCGTGGGACTCGTCACGATCCTCCTGGCCTTCCGCTACCTGCCCACCGACTCGCGTGCCGAGCGCGGACGGAAGCACGACTTCGACCCGGTGGGCATCGCGCTGCTCGGCGCCGCGGTGGTCGCGCTCCTGCTGCCGTTCGTGCAGTCCCAGGAGTGGAAGGGCACCGCGAAGTGGTGGCTCGTGGTCGCCGCCGTCGTGCTCGGCGTCGCGTTCGTCCTGTGGGAACGGCGCTACCAGCGCACGAAGGAGCCGGTGATCGACCTGCGGCTGTTCCGGCGTCGGTCGTTCTCGCTCGGCGTCGGACTGGCGACGGTCTACTTCGCCGGGTTCACCCCGCTCTTCTTCGTCCTGACGCTCGCCCTGCAGTCGGGGTTGCACTACTCGGCGCTCCTCGCCGGCCTGTCCTCGGTGTCCTTCGCGGTCGGGTCCGGGGTCGCGTCGACGATCGGCGGGCGCATCGTGCACCGGTTCG
This sequence comes from Curtobacterium sp. UNCCL20, assembly GCF_900101675.1. Classification (GTDB taxonomy): domain Bacteria; phylum Actinomycetota; class Actinomycetes; order Actinomycetales; family Microbacteriaceae; genus Curtobacterium. The sequence goes on from NZ_FNKG01000002.1 coordinate 66,240, forward strand.
GTCGGCAGCTCATCGTCGTGGGGACGGTCCTCGTGCTGCTCGGCCTCGGCGGCGTGATCTGGGTGGTCGCCAACCACTACGAGTCGGACCTCGGCTGGTGGCTCGTCGCCCCGCTGCTCGTCGCCGGGATCGGGTCCGGCCTCACCATCTCGCCGAACCAGACGCTCACCCTGTCCGAGGTGCCGGTCGAGCAGGGCGGCTCGGCGGGAGGACTCATCCAGGTCGGCGCCCGAGTCGGGTCCGCGATCGGGATCGCGGCGGTCGGGAGCGTGTTCTACTCGACGCTCGCCGATTCGCGCGGGGACTACTCCGAGGGCCTGCCGCTCGCACTCGCGGTGTCGCTCGGCTTCGTCGCCGCGGCGCTCCTCGCGGGGATCGTCGACGTGGTGGTCGGCCGGGTGCGGGGGACCGAAGCGTCCGTGTAGGGCAGGCGGGCAGGCGGGCAGATGGGCAGGCGGGCAGGCGGGCAGGCGGGCAGACGGGCAGACGGGCGTGACCGCCCGTCGGCCCCGTCGGGTCCGTCAGTCCTGCTGGTCCGCCTCGACCGCGGCCCGCAGCCGGTCGAGGACGTCGGGCACCGCTGACCGCACCCGGCTCCAGCTCGGGATGAACGGCTTGTCGTTCGGGCGTGCGGTGAACGCGCCGCCGGCGTCGAGGATCGCCTTCGTGAAGAGCTCGACGGCCGCCTCTTCCGCGTGCTGGTCGAAGCCGAGGCCGTTCATCTCGGCTTCGTGCCGGTACACCTCGACGATGTCGAGCGCGTTCCGGTAGTACGTCGCCTTGAGGACCCGGAACGAGTCCGAGGTGAGCGGGACACCCATCGTCGCGAGCTTCCGGAGCAGCGACTGCACGATGTCGTTGCCCATCCGTGCGAGCCCGCCGCTGCCGTCGGCCTCGGCGAGGGGCTGGTGCTTGTGGTCGTACGCGTCGGCGATCTCCACCTGGCAGACCTGCCGGGTCGCGTAATCGCGGTACACCTCGGACAGCATGCCGATCTCGAGCCCCCAGTCGCCGGGGATCTTCAGCCCGTTGAGGACGTGCGCGCGCATCGCGAACTCGCCGGACAGCGGGTAGCGGAAGCTGCTGAGGTACTCGAGGTACTCGGACTCCCCGTAGACCTGGCGGAGGGACCGGAGCAGCGGTCCGACGAGCAGCCGCGCGGCCCGGCCGTTGATCCGGCCGTCGGCGACGCGGGCGTAGTAGCCCTTCGAGAACTCGTAGTCGAACGCCGGGTTGGCGAGCGGGTAGAGCATCCGGGCGAGCATGCCGCGGTCGTACGTGGTGATGTCGCAGTCGTGCAGGGCGATGGAGTCCGCCCGCTCGGACGCCAGGGCGTACCCGGTGCAGTACCAGACGTTCCGTCCCTTGCCCGGCTCGCCGGGTGCCAGGCCCTCGCGCTCCAGGTCGGCGTCGAGCTCGCGCAGCCGCGGGCCGTCGTTCCAGAGGATCCGGTGCCGCTGGGGCAGCCGCGAGAAGAACTCGCGGGCGTGTTCGAACTGGGAGCGGTCGGCCCGGTCGAGCCCGATCACGATCTCGCTGAGCCAGTCCGCCTCGGCCAGTTCGTCGACGATCCGCGACAGCGCCGGGCGCTCGAGCTCCGAGTACAGCGCCGGCAGGATGAGGCTCATCGGGCGCTTCTCGGCGAACCCGCGGAGGTCCTCCTCGATGCTCGCGGTGCTGCGACGGCTGAGGTCGTGGAACGTCGTGATGACGCCGTTCTGGTGGAAGTCGCTCATCGGTCGCTCCTCAGGAAGTGGGTGACGCCCTCGGCCCACCCGAGTGGGGCGGGGGCGGTGGTGCGGTGGACGCGCTCGGGTCGGTCGTCGGCGAGCGGTCCGGGTGCCGGGCCGTGGCCGCGGACGACGACGGCGAGGTCGACGGCGTCGAGCAGCTCGGTGTCGTTCGGTCCGTCGCCGAGCCCGATCGTGCGGGGGACGGTCCCCGTGCGACGCTCGTGGTCGTCGAGGAGCATCCGGATCGCGGCGCCCTTGTCGTGCCCGGCGGGCAGGACGTGCCAGAACCGCCCGCCCCGGACCAGCCCGTACCCGGCGGCGGCGAGCTGCTGGCGGAACGCGTCCGCGCGGTCGTCGTCGGCCGCGTGCCAGAGCAGGACCTCGGATGCCTCGCGCTGTCGAGCGGCGGCCGCGGCGTCGGGGGCGAGCCCGGTCCAGGCGGCGACGGTCTCGTCGGTGACGCCGGAGAACGTCGAGAACCCCAGGTCGAGTTCGTCGCGGATGCGGTCGAGTTCGGTGTGCATCCGGTCGAGGTCACCCGTTGCCGGTCCGGCCAGGACGCGCTCGCCACCGCCGACGACGACCGCCCCGTTCTCGGCGACGAAGGCCTGGCCGACCAGGCCGGTCCGCGCCTGCAGGGCGGTGATCTCCGACGGGGTCTTGCTGCTGCAGAACACCACGGGGACGCCGGCACGCCGGAGGCGCTCGAGCACCGGCACGGCGGCGTCGAACGAGTAGTCGTGGTGGTCGAGGAGCGTCCCGTCGAGGTCGGTGACGATCATCAGGTCGGGTGCAGGCATCGGGCTCCGGTCGCGGCTGGTCGGGCTGCGGGCGGCGGTGCCCCCGACCAGGGTGCCACGAGCGGGCGACGGTTCGGTGAACAGGGGGTGCTGTGGACACGCCCCGCCCGCCGACGGGGAGGCGGGTCAGGCCACCGTGGTCGGTTCCTCCGCGACGCTGAACCGCTCCACGAGCGTCCGCTTCAGCACCTTCCCGCTCGGCCCGAGGGGCAGGGCGTCGAGCACGTGCACCACGCGCGGGAACTTGTACGCCGCGATCTCGGCGGACACGAAGGCGACCAGTTCCTCGGGCGTCACGGTGGCCTCGGCGCGCAGCACCACGGCGGCCTCGATCTCCTGCCCGTGCAGCTCGTGGGGGACCCCGAACACGGCCGCCATGGTGACGTCCGGGTGGGTGGCGAGCACCTCTTCGACCTGCCGCGGGTACACGTTGTAGCCGTTGCGGATGATCATGTCCTTCGTCCGGTCGACGATCGTCAGGTAGCCGTCGTCGTCCTTCGTGCCGAGGTCGCCGGTCCGGAACCACCCGTCGACGATCGCCGCCGCGGTGTCCTCGGGTCGGTCGAGGTAGCCGTTCATGAGGTTGTGCCCGCGGATGACGAGCTCCCCGATCTCGCCGTGCGGCAGCAGCGTGATCGCGTCGGTCCGCTCGGGGTCGGCGATCTCGACGTCGACACCCCAGACCGGCGTGCCGATGGTGCCCGGTCGCGGGGCCCGTCCGACGTGGTTGAACGTCGCGACCGGTGAGGTCTCGGTGAGGCCGTAGCCCTCGTGGATCGGGGCGTCGAACACGGTCTGGAACCGCTCCAGCACGGCGAGCGGCAGGGAGGCGCCGCCGGAGATCGCGTAGCGCAGGGCCGGCCGGGCGTCGCTGCGGGTCGCGGCGTCGAGCAGTGCGATGTACATCGTCGGGACGCCCATGAAGATGCCGCACTCGTGCTCGACGAGGGCGGCGAGGGCTGCGTCGCCGTCGAACTTCGGCAGCATCACGATGGTCGCACCGGCGCGGAAGCCGGTGTTCATCGTGCAGGTCTGGCCGAAGGTGTGGAACAGGGGGAGCGCGCCGAGGAGCACGTCGCCGCGGCGCATGTCGAACGTGCTCATGAGGTTCGTGTTGACCTGCTCGAGCAGCGAGAAGTGCGAGCCCTCGGCGCCCTTCGGCTGCCCGGTCGTGCCGCTCGTGTAGAGGATCGTCGCCGTGTCGAACGGGTCGCGCGGCACGTAGGTGTCGAGCGGTTCGGCGGACTCGGCGAGCGACTCGAGCCGTTCGTGCTCGGTCTCGTCGGACCCGGCCGGAGCGAGGACGGTCACCACGTCGACCCCGGCGAGGGCCGCGCCCGCACCACCCTCGGCGAGGAGGGGAGCAGCACACACGAGCAGCATCGCGCCGCTGTCCCGCAGCACGTACTCGATCTCGTGCCGCTTCAGGAGCGCGTGCACCGGCACGACGACGGCCCCGAGCGCCAGCGTGGCGTAGTAGACCCGGGCGAAGTCGGCCACGTTCGGCACGAGCATCGCCACGCGGACACCCTCGGTCACGCCCTTCGCCTGCAGTGCGCCGGCGTACGCGAGCGTCTGTGCCCAGAGCTCCGCGTAGGTGGTGCGATGGTCGCCGACGATCACCGCGACGTCGTCCGGGTACCGGGCGGCCGACTCGGCGAGGATCGCCGCCACCGAGGCGGTGGCCCGCGACGGCCGCGGCGTCTCACCGTGTCGTTCGGTGGCCTGGTCGGCGAGGGGGTGGGTGCTGGTCATGCCGGTCTCCGTCTCCGTTGACGAGTGGTGCTTCCCGGATCATACGTCGGGGGCATCGCCGCCCGGTGTGACCAGTTCGGGCAGCGGTCAGTGGACCCAGACGTTCGGGGCGAGTTCCCGCAGTGCGTCGCTGCCGTGGTCCTCGAACCCGTCCGACACGAGGACGGTCTGGTGCCCGGCCTCGTCGAGCATGCTCGTGACGACCGAGGCCTTCGCCGTGGGTGTCGCGCCGCAGACCGAGTACGAGTCGACGCTGTCGCGGTCGGGGTTCCAGGCGATGAGGCACACGCCACCGTCCCGCTCCGCGGCGACCCAGTACCGCGTGCCCGCGTGTTCGACGGCGAAGCGCTGGCTGTTGGGCACCATCGTGTCCGGAGCCACCGTGCCGATGTCGTCGGGCAGCGCGTCGGTCGCGGCGAAGGCCCGTCCGAGGATCGCGAAGCGATCGGTCAGGTCGGCCGGGTCGGCTCGGGTGGCCGTCTCCGACGCCCGCGCCGACGATGTCGGGTCGGGGGCCGGGTCCGCCCCGCTGCACCCGGCCAGCGTCGCCGTCGTCACCGCTGCGCCCAGCGCCAGCACCAGCACACCCCACCGTGTCCGCATCGACTTCCCCCGTCTCGTGCTCGAACGCTAGCAGCGTGGGCGCGTCCGGCGGGTGGTGGACGCGTGGTCGTGTCGGCCTGGAGGCGCGGCACCCGCCGGCACCGCGCCTCCAGTCAGTCGCTGGTCGCGACCAGTGCACACGGCTCACGCCGTCTCGTGGTCACCGACCCGCAGGGCGGCGCGGAGGGCCGCGAGGGTCCGCGTGAGGTGCGCCACCTCGCCCGCGGGCAGCGCACCGAGCATCTCCGTCTCGAGCGCCGCGGCGACGTGGCGAGCGTCCTGGAGCGCGGCGCTCCCCGCGGGGGTGAGCAGCACGAGCCGCCGCCGGGCGTCCCCGGCGTCGGCCCGTCGCTCGATGAGCCCGCGCGTCTCCATCCGCCCGAGCATCTCGGTGAGCGTCGCCTTCGTCGTCGCGCTCGCCTCGCCCACGGCCTTCTGGTCGAGTCCGCCGGTGCCGTCGAGCGCCTCGAGCACGGCGTACTGCGGCTTCGTGAGGTCGGGGAGGCGCTCGGTCCAGCGCGCGCCGTGCTCCTGCAGGATCACGCGCATCAGGTGGAACGCGGTGTCGTCGAACACGGAGGCCTCCGGAGGTTGTAGTTCGTGTACGAACAGAGTACAGTCGGTCCGGACAGATCGTTCGTATACGAACAGAAAGGACGGCAATGCGACTCATCGTGGGCATGTCCGGAGCGACCGGGGCGCCGCTCGGCGTCGCACTCCTGCGCGCACTCCGCGAGATCCCCGAGGTCGAGACGCACCTCGTCCTCTCTCGCTGGGCCCGGACGACGATCGAGCTGGAGACCCCGTACTCGGTGGCCGAGGTGCGGGCGCTCGCCGACGTCGTGCACGGCTCGGGGGACCAGGCCGCGTCGATCAGCTCCGGCTCGTTCAGGACGGACGGGATGGTGATCATCCCGTGCAGCATGAAGACCCTCGCGGGCATCCGCGCCGGGTACGCCGACGAACTTCTCGGCCGGGCGGCGGACGTCGTCCTCAAGGAGCACCGGAAGCTCGTGCTCGTCCCGCGGGAGACGCCGCTCAGCGCGATCCACCTGCAGAACATGACGGCGCTCGCCGAACTCGGTGTCCGGATCGTCCCGCCGATGCCGGCGTTCTACAACCACCCGGAGACCGTCGACGACATCGTCGACCACGTCGTCGCCCGGGTCCTCGACCAGTTCGACCTGCCCCACCCCCGCGCCCGGCGCTGGGAGGGACTCCACGCGGAGCGCGACCGCCAGCTCGACCGCGCACGCGACGGCCAGCTCGACCGTCTCCCGGACGGCGCCCCGCACCCGCACGACACCCACCAACCAGGAAGGACATCCGATGCCGTTCGATGACCTGAGGTCGTTCCTCGACGCACTCGACGAACACGGCCAGCTGCTCCGCATCACCGACGAGGTGCAGGCCGAACCCGACCTCGCCGCCGCCGCGAACGCCGCCGGCCGGATCGGCGAGAACGCGCCCGGCCTCCTCTTCGACAACCTCCAGGGCTTCACCGACGCCACCGTCGCGCTGAACACCCTCGGCTCGTGGCCGAACCACGCGATCGCGATGGGCATGGACCCGCAGACGCCGACGCGCGAACAGGTCGCCGAGTTCATCCGCCGCTGGGACGCGTTCCCCGTCGCGCCCGAGCGCCGCGAAGACGCCCCCTGGCGCGAGAACACCGTCGAGGGCGATGACATCAACGTCTTCGACCTCCTGCCGCTCTTCCGCCTCAACGACGGCGACGGCGGGTTCTACCTCGACAAGGCCGCTGTCGTCTCCCGCGACCCGGACGACCCGGACAGCTTCGACAAGCAGAACGTCGGCATCTACCGCATGCAGGTCAAGGGCAAGCGTCGTCTCGCGATCCAGCCGGTGCCGGTGCACGACGTGGCGCTGCACCTGCACGCCGCCGAGGAGCGCGGCGAGGACCTCCCCATCGCGATCACGCTCGGCAACGACCCGATCATCACGCTGATGGCGTCGACCCCGCTCCGCTACGACCAGTCCGAGTACGAGATGGCCGGTGCGATCCGCCAGGCGCCGTACCCGATCGCGACGGCGCCCCTGACCGGCTTCGACGTCCCGTGGGGCTCGGAGGTCGTCATCGAGGGCGTCATCGAGGGCCGGAAGCGCGAGCTCGAGGGCCCGTTCGGCGAGTTCACCGGGCACTACTCCGGCGGCCACAGCATGCCGGTCATCCGCATCGACCGGATCTCGTACCGGACGAAGCCGGTGTTCGAGTCGCTGTACCTCGGCATGCCGTGGACCGAGGTCGACTACCTCATCGGGCCGGCGACCTGCGTCCCGCTCTACAAGCAGCTGAAGGCCGACTTCCCCGAGGTGCAGGCGGTGAACGCCATGTACACGCACGGCCTGCTCGCGATCGTGTCGACCAAGAAGCGCTACGGCGGCTTCGCGAAGGCCGTCGGGATGCGGGCGATGACGACCCCGCACGGTCTCGGCTACGTGAAGATGGTCATCGTCGTGGACGAGGACGTCGACCCCTTCAACCTGCCGCAGGTGATGTGGGCGCTGTCGACGAAGGTGAACCCGGCCGGCGACCTCGTGCAACTGCCGAACATGTCCGTGGTCGCCCTCGACCCGAGCTCCTCGCCGTCGGGCATCACCGACAAGCTCATCATCGACGCGACGACCCCGGTGGCCCCGGACGTCCGCGGCCACTTCAGCCAGCCCGCGCGGGACCTGCCCGAGACGGCCGCGTGGATCACCCGCCTCACGACCATGATCGGAGCCCAGCGATGACCGCCTCCCCGTCCCAGTCCGTCTGCCCCCGCTGCGGTGCCGAGGTGATCGAGACGATCGCCGTCAGTCCCGTCGCGGGCGTCTGGGAACTCCGCCAGTGCGAGCGGTGCCTGTACACGTGGCGCACCACCGAGCCCGCACGTCGGTCGGAGCGTGACGCCTACCCCGAGGCGTTCCGGCTGACCGAGGCGGACATGCAGCACGCCGAGGAGATCCCGCGCGTCCCGCCGCTGGTGGAACGGTGAACGACCGTCGCCCGACCCTGATGTGGGAGGCCGCGGCCGCCCCGGAGCGCCTCGACGACCTCGTCGCCTGGGTGCGGGCGGTCGCCCTACCCGAGCTCGGCTCGGACGACGCGCGGCTCTTCCGGTCGAACGACGACCGGGTGGTGGTCATCGCGTCGGTCGACGGCGAGGACCGGCCGCGGATCGCGGCCGACCCCGGTGACCTGGTGCGGCGGCCGCCGCACCAGTGGCGGTTCGACGAGATCTCCTGACCCGCGCCCTGGGCGCACGGTCCCACTGCCTGGAGGCGCGGTGCCAGCCGGCACCGCGCCTCCAGTCCGTCGGGTGGTCGCGACCAGTGCACCCCACCGGGCCACACGGTCGATACGGTGGTCCGCATGGCCACGTTCACGCCCCCTGCCGCCGACGCGATGCGCGCGAAGCTCCTGCTCGCCGCGCGTGACGAGTTCGCCGCGGTCGGGGTCGGTGCCGCCCGGATCGAACGCATCACCGCGGCCTCGTCGAGCAACAAGGCGCAGGTCTTCCACTACTTCGGCAGCAAGGAGGGGCTCTTCGACGCGCTCCTCGCGCAGACCGTGGCCGAGACCTTCGCCGAGGTGCCGCTCGACACCGACGACCTGCCGGAGTGGGCCGGCCGCCTGCACGACTCGTACGTGCGGCGGCCGTGGGCCCAGCGCATCGCGACCTGGCACCGCCTGGAGCGCGGTGCCGAAGCGCCGATCGAGGCCGTCGTCAGCAGCACCGCCGGGGCGGTCGAGGCGATCGAGCACGCGCAGCGCGCCGGTGTCCTGCCGCGCTCGCACCGGCCTGCGGTGCTGCTCGGACTCGTGCTCCACCTGGCCGCCTTCTGGAGCGCGACCGCGCCCGAGTTCGACCCACTCGTCACCGCGGTGGTGCCGGCGCGGCGGCGTCAGATCGTCGTGGACGCGGTGGGGTCGCTCCTCCGGAAGTGAGCTCGCCTGCCGCCGCGTCCGCGGATGGTCAGGCCGCCGCGCGTCCGTTTGCCTCCTCGATGAACGCGTGCGCCTCGGCGCTGCTGCCGATCGACACCGTGCGGCTGCCGAGGTCGGTTCCGGAGATCGTGACCGCGGCCGCACCGATCTCGTCGGTGGACACCCATCCCGGCTCGCCCTCGACGAAGCGGGTCCGGACCGGGCCGAGCTCCATCGCGTGGATGCGCTGCTCGGGGGACTCGGCGGCGAGGACGCGCTGCATCATGAGCAGCGCTGCCTGCTCCATGCTCACCAGGCCGCTGCCCGGCACCGGGAACTCGGCCGACTGCCCGACGACCACGATGTAGGCGCCGGTGCCGTCCAAGCGCGGGATCGTCGCCCGCGCGATCGCCATGTGCGCCGTGGTGAGGTCGGTGAAGGCGCTCGCCCAGTCGTCCTCGCCGATCTCCGTCAGCGGGCCGCCCTGCCACCAGCCGCCGACCGGGACCACCACGTCGTCGATGCCGCCGCGCCGCGTCGTCATCTCCTCGACGAGGGCCGCTGCGCCGGCGAAGGTGGTGTAGTCGTGCGTCGGCAGGTGGAGGAGCGGCGAGGTGCCGAGTGCGCCGAGGGTGGCGCGGAGGGCTTCGCCACGCTCGGTCGTGCGGGTCGGGACGACGACGTCGGCGCCGGCCTGCAGGTAGGCGCGGACGATGCCCTCGCCGACGCCGCCCGTCCCGCCGGGGACGAGGACGCGGCGCCCGGTGAGGTCGTGGGACGTGCTGGTGCGTGCGGTGGTGTCGGACATTCGAACTCCTTGGTTGAACCAATGTTGGCATGACCAACGATACTTCATTCCGTTGGTTCTGCCAACTGTTAGGCTCGTGCGCATGGAAGCAGGCATCCGTCCGCCGGCAGCGCTCCGCGGTCTCGTGAGCTGGCAGGCTGGCCGCGTCGCCACGATCGGGGCCCGGCTCACCGCGCAGCACATGCCCGTCGAGGCGCGCTCCGACTTCGCCGTCCTCGCGGCACTCGACGAGCACGGACCGCTCAGCCAGGCGGACCTCGGACGGCTGCTCGGGCTCGACCGGAACAACGTGAACGGGATCGTCGTCCGGCTCGACACGGCCCGGGCGCTCACCCGCGAACCGGATCCGAGTGATCGGCGGCGGAACGTCGTCACGATCACGGATGCCGGGCGCGCGCGGTTCGAGGACCTGCGGGAGCGGGCTGCGGCGGTGCAGGCCGAGTTGCTCGCAGGGCTCGACGACGGGCAGCGTGAGACCCTCGTCGGATTGCTCGACGCGGTGCTGGCGACGCACCCCGCGCAGCCGGCCTGAGCCTTCCGCCGGTCGGGGCCGGTGGTCTGCGGTTGGCGGTCGATGGTTGGCGGTCGGTGGTCTCGTGGTCGGGCCGGCTCGGGGTTCAGTGCGCCGGGAGGGGCACCCCGGTCGCGGACGCGAGCGCGTCGAGCAGCGCCTGTCGGAACCGTGGGTCCGAGACCGCGGGGTGCGGCTGCTGCTGGTGCCCGTGGAACCAGTACGCGCCGCTCGTCGAGCCCTCCGCGCCGGTCACGAGTCGCTCCTGCGTCCGGTGCCCGAGCGTGAAGTCGTCCGGGGCGTTCCGGCCGCCCATCTTCGTCGGCACCCACCCCGGGTCGACCGATGCCGTCAGCACCTCGGGCCAGCGCTCGGCGACGGCGGCCGCCAGGGCGGTGACGAACAGCTTGCTGTCGGAGTAGGAGTTCGACTCGGTGCGACCGCTCCAGTCCACCGGCCGGAGTTCGGCCCGGCCACCGCGGTGCATGCCGCTGCTCAGGTACACGTGCCGGGTCGGCGCGGACAGCAGCGCGGTGAACAGGTACGGGGCGACGACGTTGACCGGGATCACCCCGCGGCCGGACAGCACGCCGGCGTTGTGCACGACACCGTCGACGGGCTCGCCGGCAGCCAGCGTGTCGACGGCCGCGAGCACGTCGTCACGGTCGCCGAGGTCGGCGACGACGAGGCCGGCACCCTGCTCGACGAGGTCAGCGACCGCGCTGGCGCGTCCCTGGTTGCGGGCGTGCACCGTGACGCGGTGTCCGTCGCGGAGCAGCGTCTCGGCGGTGGCGCGACCGAGCCCGTCGGTCGAGCCGGTCACCAGGATGTGTGCCATGTCGTCGTCCTGTCGTCGTGTCGTCGTGTCGTCGTTTCTCAGTGTGCGAACGAGTGTCGTCCCGCGAGGGTCAGCGCGAGTGCCGCCAGGCCGAGGACGGCCATGAAGACCGCCAGCACGAGTCCGCCGGAGACACCGAGGAGCAGCGCGCCGACGAGCCCGGCGGCGAAGATCGCGAGGTTGAACGCGACCGGCAGGAACGCGTTCGCGAGGTCCGAGTTCGCCCCGCCGGCGAGGGTGAGGGCGCTCTGCAGCTGCGGGGCGGCACCGCCGAAGGTCACGCCCCACAGCGCGGCGGAGACGAGGACGACCGCCGGCGAGCCGTGCCCGACGACGAGCAGGACCGCGGCGACGACGAAGCCCGCGATGCTCGCCCGGAGGAGCGGCCGGGGGTACCGGTCGATCAGGGCCGCGGTCAGGACCACCCCGCCGATCGACGCGACGCCGTAGACCAGCAGGACCAGGTCGGCGCCGAGGCCCGAGCCGCTGTCGCGGAGGAAGGGCGCGATGTACGTGTAGATCGTGTTGTGGCCGAGCATCCAGACGAAGATGACCGCGAGCACGATCGGGACGCCGCGGAGCAGGAACACCCGCAGCAGGGGGAGCCGTTCACCCGCGGCCTGGCCGGGCACGTCCGGCACGATGAGCGCGATCACGACGAGCAGGACGAGCCCGAGCAGCGACAGACCGGCGAAGGACCAGCGCCAGTCGAGGACGCCACCGACCCAGGCCCCGAGCGGGGTGCCGAGCGCGAAGCCGACGGGTGCGCCGGTCGAGACGACCGCCAGTGCGAGGCCGCCGCGGTTCGCCGGGCTGATCCGACGCCCGTACGCCGCGAGCATGCCCCACAGGATGCCGGTGAACGCCCCGCCCGCGAACCGGGACACGAGCGAGACCACGACGTCGGACGAGATCGCCGTCACCACGTTCGCGAGCACCAGGCACCCCAGCGTCATGAGGAGGAGCGGCTTCCGGCGCATGCCCCGCGTGTACGTGATCGCGGGCACGGTGACCAGCACCGTCCCGAGCGCCCAGACGCTGATGAACTGTCCGATGACGCCCTCGCCGGTGTCGAGGTCGTGCGCCATCAGCGGCAGGAGTCCGGCGGGCATGGTCTCGGCGGACAGCAGCACGAAGCCGATCCCCGCCAGCGCGATGAGGGCGGCCCAGGGCACACGGGTGGGGCTGCTGTCGGTGCTGGGACGCGTGGCCGCGGCGGTCGTCATCGCACTCCGTTCCGGTCGTCGATCGTCGGCCGTCCCGGGTGGTGGCGACCGTGCGGCAACGGTACGGCCGGGGGTTCGGCGAGCGAGAGGTTCCGTCGGAACACCCCTTCCGAGAACCCCCTTCCCGTGCTCAGGCGCCGGGCAGCGCGACCTCGCGCTCGTGGTCCCAGGGTTCGGCCCAGCCGAGTCGCTCGAACAGCGCGTCGAGCAGCATCGCGGTGAACCCCCACACGACGTGCGTCTCGCCGGCCGCCTCGATCGTGAACGCCGGCCCACGCCACTCGCGCCCGCCGCGACGGATCACGGTGACGCCGCGGTGCGCGGGGTCCAGCAGGTCCGCCACCGGTGCCCGGAAGACGGCGGCTGACTCGGCTTCGTCGACGACGCGCACGGGCGAGGTCTCCCGCCACCACCCGAGCACCGGCGTGACCAGGTGGCGGGAGAACTCGAGGGGCACGGGGTCCATCGTGCCGAGGACGTCCACCCCCGTCGGGTCGAGGCCGGTCTCCTCGCGGGCCTCGCGCAGTGCCGCGGCCGTGGGGTCGGCGTCACCGGGGTCGATCCGCCCGCCGGGGAAGGCCACCTGCCCGGGGTGGGTGCGGAGGGTCGCGGCGCGGGCGAGCAACAGCACGTCGAGGTCGCGGGGGACCCGCTCGTCCTCCGCAGCGCGATCGCTCGGCACGGTGTCGAGCGCTCCGAACAGGATGAGGACCGCTGCGCTCCGGGACGCCTCGGCCACCGGCATCGCCGGGACGAGCGGGGACCCGACCACCGCGGACAGCTGCTGCCGGACCGTCATCACCCGGTCAGCCTAGGCGTCACCGCCAGAACGCTGCCACGTGCTCGGCGACCGCTGTCCCGAGGGCGTGCCCTCCCTGCGCGGCGTCGGGTCGGAGCGACGGGTCCATCGCGTTCGGTCCGAACAGGTGCTCGTCCGCATCGGTGGGGAAGACCGTCTCGACCCGGCTTCCGGCCGTGCGGAGCTCATCGACCTGCGCGGCGAGCTGCATGCCCCAGCCCAGCGGATGCATCGTCCGGCCGCTGAACGGTGACAGGACGAGGACCCGCTCGTACCCCGCGGCCAGGTCGGCGTTCTCGTTCCGCCGGTAGCCACCGTCGATGAACCAGCGGCCGCCGATCGGGTACGGGAGCCCGCTCGAACAGCTCGCTGCGACGGCGTCGGCGACGTCCACGCCACTGGTGCGGTCGAACACCACACCCTCGCCCGTCGATGCGTCGACCGCGGTGATGGCGACGTCGTTCGGGGGCCACTCGGCGGAGGGGAGCCGAGCGGCGACGATCGCACGCCAACGAGCGGGCCACGACCCGTCCGAGGCTGCTTCGAGCTCGAGTGCTGCGGCACCCATCCGGCGCCGCATGTCGGCGGCGTCCGCCGACGCCGCGATGACTGCGCGGAAGCGGTCGAGCTGGCTCGTCACCGGGCGGTGCAGCGGCGCTGGCCGAGGTGGCGCAGGGACGACGGTCAGTGCCTGGTCGAACAGATCGGACGGCGCCGCGCCGGCGAACTGCACGGCCGCGGTCGATCCGGCCGACGTGCCGATGGTGCGGTCGGCGTCGGTGACGTCGAGGCCGGCGTCGGCGAGACCGGCCACGACGCCGACGAGCCAGGCGTTGCCGGTGGAACCGCCGCCGCCGAGGACCAGGGCGCGACTGCCCCGGACGGGTGTGGGTGTGGTGTGCATGGGAGAAGCCCTTCGCGGATGTGATCCGGCGCTCCCAGGGGCGGCTCGACTAGTGCGGTCGCTCGATCGTGGACGGTGCGGGAGCGCCCACTGCTGTTGCTGACATGGGACTCACCTCCTGACGTCGGATCACGATCACCGAGAAGATACACCTCGGCGCGGACCGTGCTCCGCTCAGCGCCGCCGTTGCTGCGCCTGGCGGAGCGCCACCACGACCTCGTCGAGGAAGTCGTCGACCTCGCCCTGCGCGTAGCCCTCGCGCCATGCGGTCGGGGTGAACCGAGCGTTCGTGACCTCCTCGGGCGTGAGCGGCTCGACCGGCCGACCCTGCTCGTACCCGGCGAGCGTGGCGTGGACCCGGTCGAGGAAGGTGTCGACCTCCCCCTGGTCGTAGCCCTGCCGGAACTTGGTCGGCCGGAACCGCTTCGCGGTGACGTCGGATGCGAGCATGGTGTCCCCCTCGTGCTTGCGTACGGCCGCCATCCTGCCATGCCCGAGCGCGGTCGTCAGGGGTCAGGGCGTCAGGACCGACCGGTAGACCTCGACGAGCTGCTCGGTGGGCTGTTCGACCCGGTCGCGTGCGGCGAGCATCGCTTCGGAGGCCCGGGTGATCGCTCCGGGGGTGGCGCGCAGGCGCCTCACCTCGGCCACGAGCCCGGACGCGTCCGGCGTCGGCGCCAGGAACCCGCCCGCGGGCGGCACCACTTCGGCGAGGTCCGGGTCGCAGTGGAGGACGGGCAGGCCGGTCGCGATCGCCTCGAGCATGACCATCGGCTGGTTGTCGAAGTCGAACGAGCTCGACACGAGCAGGTGCGCCGATCGCATCGCCGCGAGGACGTCCTGGTGCGGTGCCGAGCCGTGCAGGGTCACCGGAGCGCCCCGAGCGGCGCGGGCGAGTGCCGACCGTGCGACCCCGTCGCCGTAGACGTCGACCTGCACACGGTCGCCGAACGACTGCGCGGCGCGGACGAGCACGTCCGGACGTTTCTCCGGCGACAGCCGACCAACCCACACGATCCGGAGGGGCTCGTCCGGTCGCAGTGTGCGGACCTCGGCAGCGTCGATCGCCTCCAGCACGGACGACTCGATGCCGTTCGTCAAGACGGTCACGGGCGTCCGGACCCCGCGGTCGACGAGCTTCGCGGCGAAGTGCGCGGACGGCACCACGACGTGGGCGCTGGCCCGGGACTGCGCGAGCATCACCCGCCACATCCGTCGGCCGGTCCGCGTCGCGGTGTACGGGGTGTCCGCTGCCACCCGGATGCCCGCGGCGCTGACCTGCCGTCCGTGCAGCCACGCCAGCAGGACGGTCGTCACGGCGGGGACCGGCAGGACGTTCCGCGTGTAGACGTCGATCCGGCCGTGCATCGTGTGCACGACCGGGATGCCGAGGTCGTGGGCGGCCCGGAGACCGCCGAGGGCGGCGAACATCTCCGAGTGGGTGTGCACGACGTCGATCCGGCGCTGGGCGAACTCGCGGCGGAGGACGGCCCGCAGCCGCCCCGGTGACCAGGCGAACGGGTACCCGTCCGGCCGGAAGACGCCGGAGACGGGGAGCGCCACGACGCCCGGGTCGGTGGACGGCCCGGCCAGCGGGCAGAAGACGACCGCCTCGTGTCCGGCGTCGCGGAGGCTCTCGGCCAGGGCCCGCACGGCGGTCTGGACGCCGCCGAGCGTCGGCAGGTAGTAGTCGGTGACGAGGGCGATCCGCACACGAGCGAGCCTAGGGCGCGGCCGAGACGGACCGCCGAGACGGACGGCCGCGGCGGACGGCAGCGACCTGCGGCGGGGACGAGTCGCCGGTGGCGTGGCCCGCTCCGGTGCCGCCTAGGATCGGGGACATGGGGGAGAGTGCGCTCGTCACGGGCGCCAGCGGGTTCCTCGGCGGCCACGTCGTCCGGGACCTGCGGGCGCACGGCTACGCGGTGACGGCTGCGGGACGTCGAGCAGAGGCGCTGCCCGACGGGCCGACGTTCGTGGGCGACCTCGACGCCCTCGCCGGTGCCGACGTCGCGGCGGACGTCGTCGTGCACTGCGCCGCGCTGTCCTCGCCCTGGGGTCGCTGGTCGGAGTTCGAGCACGCGAACGTCACCGGGACGGCGCGGGTCCTGGAGTACGCCCGCCGCGTCGGAGCACGGCGCCTGGTGCACGTCTCGTCGCCCGGCATCTACGCGGCACCCCGCGACCGGCTCGCCATCCGCGAGCACGAGGTCGATCCGAGCCGCCCCATGAACCACTACATCCGTTCGAAGCTGCACGCCGAGGCGCTGCTCCGAGCCGCGTCCGCCGACCCCACCGGGCCCGAGGTCGTCGTGCTCCGCCCCCGCGGCATCATCGGGGCCGGTGATCCCGGCCTCGTGCCGAGGCTGCTCCGGGTGCACGAGCGCGTCGGCGTCCCGCTCCTGCACGGCGGTCGTGGGCTCGTCGACCTCACCGCGGTGGAGAACGTGGCGCTCGCCGTCCGGCTCGCCGCCGAGGTGCCCGGCGCGGCGGGCACGGCGTTCAACATCACGAACGGCGATCCCCGGCCGTTCGTGTCGCTGCTCGACCAGCTGCTCACCGGGCTCGGCCTGCCGCTCCGCCACCGTCGCCTGCCGGCCGAACTCGTGTACGGCGTGGCCGGGGTGCTCGAGGCCGTGTGCGGAGTCCTCCCCGGACGCCCGGAGCCGCCCGTGACCCGGTACACGGTGTCGACGATCACGCACTCGCAGACCCTCGACATCAGCCGCGCGCGGGAGGTCCTCGGCTACGAGCCCGTCGTGACGGTCGACGAGAGCCTGGCGAGCTACGCCGAGGCGTACTCCGCGACCCCCGGCGGTGCTGCCCGTGGGTAGCCTCCGCGCGATCGCGTGCGGCTGGACCACGCACGGCGTGCACCAGCTGCTCCGCGGCGCTCCGCGTGAGCGCCGGGTCTTCCCGGCGAACGCCTTCCTGTACGAGGAGGGCGAGCGCCGGGTGCTGTTCGACACCGGGTACGCGCCGTTCCCGTGGCGCACCGGGCTGGCCGGCTGGGCGTACCGGCGCCTCCTGCCGCCGACGGTCCCCGCGGGCGCGAGCATCGGCGAGCAGCTCGACGCGGACACCGTGACCCACGTCGTCCTGTCGCACCTGCACCCGGACCACATCGGCGGTCTCGGGGCGTTCCCGCACGCCACCGTGGTCGTGACGGAAGCCGTCCGCCGGACGATCGCGTCGCCGACGCTGCGCGCGGGTGTGCTCGACGGACTGCTGCCCACCGGGCTCGCACCGCGCCTCCAGGTCGTCCCGGAGACGGCGTTCCGGACCCGCGGGACGGACGCAGCCACGGACACTTCCGCGACCGCCGCCCTCCGCACCGCCGACCTGTTCGGCGACGGCGCCTACCGGCTCGTCGACCTGCCCGGCCACGCTGCCGGGCACGTCGGCGCGCTCGTCGAGGGCCGGGCACTGCTCGCCGGCGACGCCGCGTGGGGACGCGACCTGCTCGGCGAGGAGCACCGCATCCGCGCGGTGCCGCGCGCCGTCGCGCACGACGACGCCGCCCAGGCCGCGACCGCACGCCTGCTGCTGGACGTCGAACGGCAAGGCGTGCGACTGCTCTTCAGTCATGACGACCACCGGACGGACGTCGACATGCTCAGCAGCGACGACGCGGCTGACGACGAACCGGCCGCCCACGCGGCGGACGACGACCCGGCCGACCACGCGGCCGACGAAGGGGGACCATCATGAGGAGTTGCCGCATCAGCGGGTGGGGGACGTACCTGCCGGAGACCACGGTGACGTTCCCGTCGCGGTCAGGCGAGGTCACGCGGTACCGCATCGCGGACGACGTCTCGCAGCTCGACATGCTCGCCACCGCCGCCGCGGACGCGATCCGCCGCGCGGGGCTCGAGCCCGAGGACGTCGACTGCGTCATCGCCGCGTGCGCCGCCGGCGTGCAGCCGATCCCGTGCACCGCCGCCCTCGTCATGGAGCGCGTCGCACCCGGAGCACGAGCCGCCGCCCTCGACGTCAACTCGACCTGCACGAGCTTCATCACCGCCGTCGACATCGCGTCGCGCTACCTGGCGGACGGGGAGTACGAACGGATCCTCATCGTGTCTGGGGACGTCGGGACACGCTTCCTCGACCCGGAGCAGCGCGAGTCGTTCGAGCTGTTCTCCGACGCCGCCGCGGCGGTCGTGCTGACCCGTGGCGACGCCGGGCAGGGGGTCCTCGCGAACCTGCAGCAGACGTGGCCGGAGCACGCCCACGACACCGAGCTCCGTGGCGGGTTGTCGCGGTTCCCGGCGCACGACTACGCGGACGGCGACCCGGCCGACTACCGGTTCGACATGCACGGCCGCCGGGCGCTGATGGGCATGCTCACGGTCCTGCCGCCGTTCTTCGACCGGTTCTTCGAGAAGGCGGGGTTCGGGCTCGAGGACGTCGACCTGGTGGTCCCGCACCAGGCGAGCGGCGCGCTCGGCATCGCGATGCGACGCATCGGCATCCCGCGGGACGCCTACGTCGACGCGGTCGCCGAGTACGGGAACATGGTGTCGTCCTCGGTGCCGTTCACGCTGGCGCGGTGCCTCGACGACGGTCGGGTCGGGCCCGGGGACACCGTGCTGCTGTGCGGTACGGCTGCGGGCCTCACCGCGAACGCGCTGGCGCTGCGGCTCTAGACGGGACGAACGACGGCCTGGAGGCGCGTGCCGGGGCCGCCACGTGCCTCCAGGCCGTCACCGGTCCCGTTCACGGCGGAGCGACCGGATCACGCAGACGGGTCAGCGGTGCGTGGTGCGGCGGTGCGTCGGCCGGCGGTGCCCGAACAGGGCGGCCAGCAGCCGCGCGAAGCGGGGCTCGGGTGCGGGCTTCGGCTCGATCGCCTGCGTGGGCGTCCGGAACGCGAGGTCGTGCAGCATGTTGCGCTTGGAGCCGTCCCAGTTCGCGAAGAGGTAGGCGCCCCCGAGGAACGACATGCTCCGGACCGGGGTGCGCTTCCACGAGTCGGCGCGCACGTAGTACCCGGCGTGCCCGGCGTGGATGTGCTGGATCACGGTGTCGACGTCGATGACGCTGGTGGTCGTCACGACGGCGGTGATGCCCGTTCGGTCACGGGCGACGTACTCGATGAGGTGTTCAGTCACGAGGGGCTCTTGATCGCAGTTCGCGTTCGTCGCACGGAGGGGAACGCACGACGAGGCTTGGCCGGAATCGTCATTGCTTCCGAAGCAAAGAATACGCCGTGAATCCCGGGGAGGGCGAGGAGGAACCTGTCCGGATGCGCATCTCGAACACCACCGGGGGAATCCTGTTCGCCGCGGCGCTCGCCGTCGCCCTGACCGGCTGCAGCGGTGGGACCACCAGCTCCGCTCCGACGGTCACCGAGACCGTCACCGCCTCGCCGACCAGGGCCGCCGGATCCGACGCCACACCGACTCCCACACCGACACCCACTCCGACCTGTGGACCGTCCGACGGTGCCGCTGCCGCCGCTCCGGCGATCGCAGCGCTGCCCCTGCCCTCCGGTCTCGAGAGCGCATCGTGGGACGCGGGCAGCGCCGACGTGTCCGGGTACGACGCCTGCGCGCCGCTGTCCTGGGCGACCGTCACCCTCGACCACGCCACGGGCAGCTCGCCGGTCGCGATCCTGCTCTTCCACCAGGGGCGGTACCTCGGGACGGCCACCAAGGAGCAGTACGCGTACGAACCGGACATCACGCGGACGACACCGTCGGCGATCGCCGTCACCTACCACTACCCGGAGCAGGGCGAGCCGCTCGCCGACCCGAGCGGTCGGGTGGACGCGACCTTCACGTGGGACGACGCCGCCGGTCGCGTGACGATGACGGGCGACACCCCGCCGGTCGGGTGATGCCCCGTCGAGGCGCTCAAGCAGGCGCACCGTCGGTGTGCGGTCGCTCGAGCGTCTCGGCAGGGTGCTCGCCGAACCGTCCCGCGTAGGCGGTGGAGAACCGGCCGAGGTGCCGGAACCCCCACTGCCGGGCGATCGTCGCGACCGTGCCGCCCTCGGGTCCGGCCGACCGGAGCGCGAGGCGGACCCGGTCGAAGCGCTCCTCGCGGAGCGCGGCCATCGGCGTGGTTCCCCGCACCTGGAGGAACGCGTCGTGCAACTCGCGCGCACCGATCCCGATCCCGCCGCAGACCGCGGCGAGCGTGACGGGCTCGTCGCAGTGCGCCGCGAAGTACGCCTCGGCCAGGCACACGGTCGCCGCAGCAGTGCAGCGGTCCGGCTCGCCGGGGGTCGTCATCGGTCACCCGCGTCGTGCGCCGCGCACCGGCGGCCGCCGCACTGGTGCTCGAAGTACTCGTGGGCTGCCTGCAGCGACGACGTGTGCTGTCGCTCGTGCAGTGCCGCCATCAGGGTGCAGTCGAACCCGTCGGCAGTGCGCTCCACGAACCCGATGAGCATCTCCGGGTCGCCCCACGCGGCAGCCGCGTCGACGACCCGCCAGCAGGTCGCATCGACCGGCTGGACCCGGACGTCGGCCGAGTCCGTCGAGGACAACGCGCGGATCCGGTCGGTGTGGACGACCTGCTGCCAGGTGCGCTCCGCGTCGGTCTGCATGGCCGGCTGCTGTCTCATCGTTCCTCCTGCTCGACGTGCGACGCCTCCCTCGGCGCCGGACCAGACGCATTCAGTATCGGCGCGACGTTTTCTGTCTGACAGGGGTTGACAATCGTCCGCGGAGTGGGGGTGAGGGCGGACAGGGTGAGGTGCCTACGCTGAGGGGATGACCCCGGAGCGCGACGGCGAACACCGTCTCCCACGTGCGGTCCGGGACGCCGTCCAGCTCCTCCGGGAACGCGCCCGGAGCCACGTGTCGATCACGGACGTCGCCGCCGCCGTCGGTCTCTCCCCGAGGAGTCTGCAGAAGGCGTTCCGGACGGAGATGGGGCAGACACCGGGGGAGTACCTCCGATCAGTCCGGCTCGACGGCGTCCGCCGCGAACTGCAGGCGATGGCGTCCGCGCCGGACCGTGAGCGGATCGCCGACGTCGCGCAGCGGTGGCAGTTCAGCAACGCCGGTCGGATGGCCGCCGCCTACCGTGCCGCCTACGGCGTGCCGCCCTCGGTCGCACTTCGCTTCTTCGAGCCGGACGAGCGGGGACCGGACTCGTCGGGCCGCCAGCGCTTCCGTCTCGTGCTCGACTGCGAGATCGACGTCGACGACCTCGACGCCGCGCTCGACAGCGCGCAGCAGGGTGCAGCGGAGACGTCGTGGCAGGGGTACCGGCCGGACGGCGGTGCCGAGGGCGTGGTGGCGTTCGTGCTCGCCAACGCGGTCCGGCGCGCGGCGGCCCAGACGGAGGGCGTTGAGCTGCTGGCGGTCGACCCGATGGTGCGGTTGCCGGACGAGCTCGGGGCGTACGAGGCGGCGGAGCTGCCGCCGTGGCGTCCGAACCCGCCGGGTCGTGCCGCGGCGGGCCCGCCGGCTCGTGCCGCGGCGACCCCGCCTCGTCGCGACACAGCGGCCCCGCCGGGTCGTGCCGCCGCGGCCCCGCCCGCCGACTCCGGAACCCCCGGAGTACGCTCGGGGGCCAGCAGGGAAGGCGCGCATGAATGACGCATTCGAGCGTGCGTACCGTGCGCTGGCATCCACCGACGTCCCGGACGACGAGCTCAGTCGCCCGTTCGTCGACGTGCTCCCGATCGGTGGCGTGTCCGTCTCCGCCTTCGGTTCCATCGGGGCGAGTGAGACGATCTCTGCGAGCGACGACGTCGCGTTCCGCATCGACGAGATCCAGTTCGACCTGACCGAGGGACCCTGTTGGACGGCGCTCGCCAACGAGGCCCCGGTGCTCGAAGAGGACATCGCCGCGCGCCCGAACCCCGGCTGGCCGGCGTTCAACGACGCCCTCCGCGAAGAACCGGTCGGCGCGGTCTTCGCCTTCCCGATCGTGTTCGGGCCGTTCCCGCTCGGTGCGGTCGACGTCTACGCGCCGCGGCCGCATTCGCTGCACCCCGCCCAGGTGCAGCAGGTCGTGACCCTGTCGTCCGCCGTCGGTCGCCGAGTCCTCCGCCGGGCGCTCCGCGCGATCGACGACGAGGGCATCGTCGAGGACCGCAGCCCGTTCTCCCGGCGGGTGGTGCACCAGGCGACCGGGGTGGTGCTCGCCCAGCTCGACATCAGCCCGGACGACGCGTACCTGCTCATCCAGGGGCATGCCTTCGCGCGACGGACGTCGATGCGGCAGGTTGCGGAGGAGATCCTCGACGGCGCGGTCCGGTTCGAGAAGCACGGCGGTCTGATCGAGGAGGCCCGATGACGACGGACGAACGCGAGATGCACATCGTGGAGGCGTTCGCGACCCTCGCGGACACCCTCGTCGAGGGGTACGACGTGGTGGAGCTGCTGCAGACCCTCGTCGAGACGTGCACCGACGTCCTCGACGTGGACGCCGCCGGCATCATGCTCGCCAACGACGACCAGGAGCTCGAGGTGGTCGCGTCGACGTCCGAGACGAGTCGGCTCATCGAGGTGCTCCAGCTCGACGCCGAGGCCGGCCCCTGCATGACCTCGTTCGCAACCGGTCGCGCGGTCGCGTGCCCCGACATCGCCGAGGCGCCGCCGGAGTGGCAGGCCTTCCGGGCGGGTGCCCTCGACCTCGGCATCCGGTCCGTGCACGCCGTGCCGCTCCGCCTGCGGACCACGGTGATCGGCACGCTCAACCTGTTCGGCGTCGCCGTCGGCGGCCTCGCCGAGGCGCACCTCCGGATCGCTCGGGCACTCGCCGACGTCGCCACCATCGGGATCCTGCACGAGCGCACCCTGCGCGAGCAGGAGATCGTGCGGTCGCAGCTGCAGCGGACCATCGGCTCGCGCGAGGTCATCGAGCAGGCGAAGGGTGTCGTCTCACACCTCCGCGGCGTCTCGATCGACGACGCCTTCGCGGTCATCCGCTCGTACGCGGTCGACCACCACGAGCCGCTGTCCGAGGTGGCCCGCGCGATCGTGGAGCGCCGGCTGACGCCCTGAGCACGCTGGAACCGCGGGACACTGGTTCCATGCAACCCTCTCGTCCGGCGGTCGCCGCGGTCCTCCCCGGGCTCACACTCGCCGTCGCCATCGGACTCGTCGCCACGCTCGTGGGCACCGCCGTCCCCGTCGTCGGCGGGCCGGTGCCCGCCGTCGTCATCGGCGCGGTCGTCGGCTGGCTCGTCCGCCGACGGTGGCACGGCGACCTCGGCACGCTGCAGCCCGGTGTGAAGTTCGCGTCGAGCCGCGTGCTGCAGTTCGCGGTCGTCCTGCTCGGCGCGCAACTGTCCATCGGCGAGGTCCTCCGCATCGGCGGGCAGACGCTCCCCGTCATGCTCAGCACCCTGGTCGTCTGTCTCGTCGCAGCGTGGGGGCTCGGCCGCCTGCTCCGGGTGTCGGGTCCGCTCCGCACGCTCATCGGCGTCGGGACCGGCATCTGCGGAGCGTCCGCGATCGCCGCCGTCACGCCCGTGATCGGTGCCGTCAGCGCCGACGTCGCCTACGCGATGTCCACGATCTTCCTCTGCAACATCGCAGCCGTCTTCGTCTTCCCCCTGCTCGGCCACGCGCTCGGTCTCAGCCAGCACGCCTTCGGCGTCTTCGCGGGCACCGCCGTCAACGACACCTCGTCGGTCGTCGCCACGGCGACGGTCTACGGTCGCCAAGCGACCGACACCGCCGTGGTCGTGAAGCTGGTCCGGACGCTCATGATCATCCCGATCGTGGTCGGGTTGGCCGGCCTGGAGGCGCGACGCACCGCCCGCACGGAGCGCACCGCCGCCACGGGGCCGGGTGGCGGGCCGGGTGGGGTGTTCCGCGTGTTCCGGTTGGTCCCGTGGTTCCTCATCGGGTTCCTCGTGGTGGTGCTGCTCCGGACCGTCGGCGTGCTCCCCGCTGCGGCCGCCCCCGGGTTCGCCACCGCCGCGACGTTCCTCATCACGGTGGCGCTCGCGGCGATCGGTGTCTCGACGGACTTCGGTGCACTCCGCCGCGCGGGGTTCCGGCCGATGTTGCTCGGCATCGCGCTGTGGGTGCTCGTGGCGGCGACGAGCCTCGGGGCGCAGGCGGTCTTCGGCCTGCTCTGAGCGGCGGCGGGCGCGCTCAGCGCGACACCGCCTCCGGCACCGCCCCGCCCCAACCGTTGAATCCGCCGAACACGACCTGCACCGGGACGGCCTGCGCCCGGTCGGCCACGTACCGGTACACGCCACCCGGACGCCCGAGCCACAGCACCCGCGCTGGCGTCGCGCCCGTCGCCGCCGTCCGGAGTTCCACCACGTACTGTCCGGAGGGGATCTGGAACTGCGCGATCTGCTCGCTGTCGAGCAGCGTCGAGAACCGGGTCGAGAACGACGCCCCGGTCGTCGCGTTCGTCACCATGACGGTCGCGCCACTGAGCTGCGCCGACGGGCTGCGCGACGCGGAGGCCGCGAAGACGGCCAGGTCGTAGTCACTGTGCGCGTAGTGCCGCGACAGGGTCACCTGCGATGCCGGGAGCGCCCCACGCTGCTCGTACACCCGGGTCTTCCAGACGGCAGGCGACGCCGTGCCACTGGCGTACGCCTCGATGCGGTACTTCCCGGTGCTCAACCCGACGAACCGGTACTGGCCCGCACTGTCCGAGGACGTCCGGAACACCTGCGAGGTGTCCTCGTTCCAGGCGTACATCAGGCGTCCGGCGGCGGGGCCTGTGGGGCCGACCACACCGCCTTGCACGGTGGCGCCGATCACGAGCGGCACGGTCACCGCGACCGTCGCACCACCGCGGACCGCGATGCCCGAGCGGAGTCCGGGAGCGTAGGTCCCCGTTCCGTGCGGCGGGAGCTGCCGTGTCGTCACGGTGACGGTGTCCGGGGCGGGGATGCCGGTGAACGTCGCGGTGCCGTCTCCGTCAGTGGTGGCGTTCCCGACGACGGTGTCCACGCCGATCGCCGCGAGTTCGACGTCCGCCAGCCGGATCGCGGTGCCGTCAGGCGTCGCGAGCTGGACGGTGATCGTTCCCGACCCCGCCGCGGACGCTGGCGGTGCCAGACCGACCAGCGCGGCTGCTGCCAGCGCCACGATCAGCGTCGTCCCCGTGATCAGTCGCATCGCGTTCCCCGCCCGCCGGTCGTCCGTTGCGTCGGACTGTACGCGTCGGGGGGCGGGGCGGAACGGTCTTGTGGTGCTTGTTCGCGGGGGCGTCGCACTCGCGGTCCGCGACGCTCCGGGACCCCGTGGGTTCGCGTCGCCTGCCCACGGGAGCCATCGTCCACCCGGATCGTGGCGCGCAGTTCACGTCGTGACTGCTGCGACTGGCCAACCCGTGCGGAGCTGGCGTCGGCGATGTTCGAGCGGATCGAAGCGTTCTGCAACCGCACTCGCCGCCACTCCCCCCGGGCCTGCTCCTCACCCCTCGAGTTCGAGAATCTCCGCAACGCCGCCGAAACCGCGGCACGATCAACACAAAGAACGTGTCCGGGAAACCCGGGACAGATCAAGCCGCTCCGACGCCGCCCCCGCGCAGTCGGTTCTTCTGGGAGCGTTGGGCGGTTGTCCGGGAGTCCACCTCCTGCGCGTGCTTCGTCGTGGGCCCATGACCTCGCCGACGAAGAAGCGACGGACGACGTCGCCCGGGGCGTTCACCTCGGCCCGTACAGGTCGGCGGATCGTCTTCGCGGCCACGGGGCGCCACCGTCGTTCCCATGCGGCCTGTCGCGCTTGATGGATGGCCCGGGAGGCACTACTGCCGATCGGGTCGGATGCCAGCGCGGCGGGCGAGTTCTGCGGCTTCGTGTCGGGAGTTGACGTTCAACTTCCGGTAGAGCCGCTGCGCCGCCGTTTTGACGGTGTTCGGGCTGATGAACAGGTCCGCGGCGATCTGCGGGAAGGATGCGCGGGTGGTGAGCAGCCCGAGGATCTGCCGTTCGCGGTCGGTGAGGGACCCCAACGCCATGGGTGTCGCTGCGGTTTCATTCTGCGCGGTGACCGGCACTGGGACGCCGGTGCTCTCGGTGAAGTGGGCGAGCACGTCGGGTGGGAGCAGCCGGTACGGGGTGGTCATGCCCTCTGCTTGCAGGATCGCGGCTCCGCGTTCGAAGTGCTGCCGGGCGAGCCTGTGGTCTTCGAGGGCGAGCGCGGCGACGGCTGAGACGAGGAGCGCATTGCTTCGGACCCGGGGTGTTCCGGCGAGCTCCGCGGGGGCACGTGCGAAGTCGAGGACCTCCGCGAACGCGCCCCGGGTGTACGCCTCAACCGCGTCGAGCAGGCCGTCGTACGGCGTCGGCTGGGTGGGGGAGAGGGATGCGTCGCCGATGCCGAGGGTGAGTTTCGCGGCGCGGAGGTAGCGGGCGTCGACGGGGCCGAGCTGGTCGGCGCGGTGCCGGTCGAGTTCTTCGGCGACCTCGTTCTCGACGAGGGTGGCTTCTGCGGGCTCGGCGGAGTGGAAGGCCCGCAGCCAGAGCGCAGCAGCCCAGTACTCACCGATGGGGTAGGCACGGAGCCGGGCGAGCTCGACGCCGGCTGCCTGCCGGTCGTCGCGCTCGAGGGCGATCAACGCCGCCGCGAGGTGGTTGACCGCTTCATATCGGGCATTCGGCACTCCGGCCGCCCAGGCACGCTCCAGCCACTCCGCGGCGAGGTTCGGGCGGCCCCGCTCGGCGTGGAACCACGCGAGACTCCCGGCGGCCCGCCGGGCAATCTGGGGTTGGTCCGTCACGATGGCCGCATGGTGTGCTTCCTCGTACTCGAAGGACGCTCCATCCGTGTCGGAGGCCTCGAGTGCGCGTCCCCACTGCACGAACAGGTGTGGCAGGTTGCCCTTCGCGTCCTCGAGGTCAGCGGCCTGTGCCGGGTCGGCGGCTGCGTCGGCGAGTCGGCGCCTCGCCTCCTGTGCTGCGTCCCGTGCCCTGGCGACGTCGCCGTGGGTGCGGGCGTTCGCTGCGGTGCTGGTGAGCAGGATCAGCTGTTCGGGGATCCGGCCGCCCTCCGGGATCGGAAACGCCGGAAGTCGGCCGTCCCGGTCGAACCGATGCGGGTCGGTGTTCCCGGCGACTTGACGGAGGTAGCTCGCTGCGACGACGAGTCCGGAGTTCTCCAGCAGTACTTTCCCCGGGAGCGCCCCGATCGCGTCGAGGAGCTGCTGCGGCGCCGTGGCGGCGTACTCGTCCCAGTGCAGGCCGATGAGCGCCGTCGCCTGCTCCCAACCCGCACCGTGCCCGACGGCCACGACTTGCTGCGCGAGGCCGGCGGGCACCCCGGATGACGAGGCCGGACCTGGGCTGCCGTCGGTCGGTTGCATGGGTCTCCTCGGATAGGTGCCTCGGCTGCGTCGGGCTCGCTGCGAAGAGTGGTCATACCGTGCTCGGTTCACTTTCTAGCGCATCTCACCGGTTGACCAAAATCCGCAATCCGCGGACTCGTGGCCCCTGTGTGGGGGTGATTTCGTCAGCGATGGGGTGGTTTCGGGGAGGCATTGTCCCCCCGTCTCTGGGCGACCACTCAACCTGGCTGAAAACTGTGAGCGCCGGTTTCTTGCCGGACCGCGCTGGCCCTTGTCTCGGGCGTGGGCGGAACTGTTGACAAGTTGGGGATCAGGTTGAAGCTGAACTGGCCAGGAACGCGACACCGCGCTCCGGATAACAATCGCAGAGCGTTGCTACCGAAGCTGCGGTCGCCGCGGCTTCGCTTCGCAGCATCCATCGGGGCGCTCGCACTCGTTGCGTCGGTGCTTGGCGGCACCGCTGTCCTGACGTCGCAGCAGCCCGCGCAGGCAGCTCCCGGGAGCCCAGGGACGCCGTCGGCACCGACCACGGTGTTCACTGAGAACTTCGAGAACGGCGTCGCCAACACGCCGGTCGGGCTTGCGGCGTACACCGGTGCTACTGGCCAGAAGTACACCGCGGACAATGCCTGGCTCACCAGCTGTAACGGTCAAGTGCGGAACATGAACACGCCGTACACGACCTTGGGTAACTGCTCAGACACCTCCTTCACGTCGAA
Organism: Curtobacterium sp. UNCCL20; assembly: GCF_900101675.1. Classification (GTDB taxonomy): domain Bacteria; phylum Actinomycetota; class Actinomycetes; order Actinomycetales; family Microbacteriaceae; genus Curtobacterium. Next base: position 94,100 of record NZ_FNKG01000002.1, read on the forward strand.
TATTGGGCAGCTGGCATACGCGCTCGGCGCGCACACCGGGGCCGCGACGCCTGCCGCGAACCACGCAGTCACCGCTTACACAGAGAACAACCCGGGCGTCAATGCGACGGAGTTCCAGACGGCAACCGGTATCCCGCTGGCGTCCGCCTCGGGCCGCTTCCTCACCTTTAGCGTCGACACGGCAGCGGTGAACTGCAACGCGTCTGCGCCGTTGTACCAGTTCGCGTTCCTTAACGGCTCGGGCGCTGCGACGAACGTCGGCGGTGTCCTCAACGCATGTACGTCGACGAAGACCGTCGCTGTCCCGGCCTACGGCACGCTCGGTGCCCGCAACGTCAACGTTGGTACGTACACCTCCAACGGGTCCGTTCTTTTCAATGGGGCCACGCTGGGTATCCGGATGCAGAACGCGAACGGCTCCGGCGGGGGCAACGATGCTGCGTTTGACAACATCCGCGTCATCGACGTGACGCCGCAGCTGGACAAGGCGTTCAGCCCGACCGCCGTGCAGACCGGTGGCACGTCAACGCTGACGTTCACGGTGACGAACACCAGTGAGCTGGCGTCCAAGAACGGTTGGTCGTTCACCGACAACCTCCCGGCGGGCCTCACCCTCGCCAACTCGACCGTCGGCGGCACCTGTGACGCCGACACGGCAGCGACGGCGGGCGGCACGTCCATCGCCATCACGAACGGCAACCTCACCGCGGGCGAGCGGTCCTGCACGATCACGGTGGAGGTGACCTCACCGACGGCTGGTTCCTTCACGAACGGTCCGGACAACGTCACAACCGTTGGTCTGAACGAGCCCGGCACCAGCACCGTCACGTTCTCCGACCCGTCGTACACGGTGTCGAAGACGGCATCCACCGCCGTGGTCCACCCCGGTGGCACCGTCGATTACACGGTCACGGTGAAGAACACCGGCAACTGGGCATACACCGCGCAGAATCCAGCATCGTTCACCGATGACCTGTCGAAGGTCCTCGACGACGCCCAGATCACCAGCGGTCCGGACAACGGCGCAACGGTCACCGGGAACACCTTGTCCTGGTCCGGCCCCCTCGCCGCTGGCGGAACGCAGACGATCAAGTACACCGTCACCGTCGACAGCCCGGACGCCGGCGACGGTGTCCTCACCAACGCCGTCGCGCCAGATGGGGACAGCGGCGGCACGTGCGACCCGGAGAGCTCCTGCACGACCACCACGCAGGTGCAGTCGTACTCGGTCGTGAAGAAGGCCGACGCCGACGAGGTCGTCCCCGGTGACACCGTGAAGTACACGGTGACCGTGACGAACACCGGCCAGGTCGACTACACCGAGGCCAGCCCGGCGTCGTTCACCGACGACCTGTCTTCCGTGCTGGACGACGCCACGTACAACGACGACGCCTCGGGTGGGGCGAGCGTCACCGGGAACACGCTGACCTGGTCCGGGCCCCTCGCGGTCGGTGACACCGCCACTGTCACGTACACCGTGACGGTCAACGACCCGATCACCGGCGACTCGCACCTGGACAACGCCGTCGTCACCCCGCCGAACACCGGCGGTGACTGCCCGGTGAATTCCGACAACCCGGCCTGTGAGGTCCTCATCCCCTCCGGTTCGTTCACGGTCGCGAAGACGGCGTCGACGGCCGAGGTCACCGCGGGCGACACCGTCACCTACAAGGTGGTCGTGACGAACACGGGTGCTCGTGACTACACCGATGCGAAGCCCGCTTCCTTCCAGGACGACCTGACTCGTGTCCTCGACGACGCGAAGATCACCGACGGGCCTGACAACGGCGCCACCGTGGCCGGGAACACGCTGTCCTGGTCCGGTCCGCTCGCCATCGGTCAGACCGTCACGATCACGTACACGATCACCGTCGACAGCCCGGACACCGGGGACAACGTGATCGCGAACACCGTCCGTGCGACCGGCCCTGGCGGGTCGTGCGACCCGGACGGGGACTGCTCGACGACCACGAACGTGCGCGCCTTCACCGTCGTGAAGACGTCCTCGCCAGCTGGTGAGGTGCACCCGGGCGACATGGTGACGTACACGGTCACCGTGAAGAACACCGGCACCGCCGCGTTCACCACCGCCGACCCGGCATCGTTCACCGACGACCTGTCGAAGGTCACCGATGACGCCACGATCACCGACGGCCCCGACAACGGCGCCACGATCACCGGGAACACCCTCGGCTGGTCCGGGGTGCTCGGCGTCGGTGACACGATCACCGTCACGTACGTCGCGACGGTGAACACCCCGGACACCGGTGACCACGTCCTCACCAACGCTGCAGTCCCGGGCGACGGTGGCGTTTGCGAGACCGAGGGCGATTGCTCCACAACCAACCCGGTCGGCAGCTACGAGATCAAGAAGACCTCGTCCACGGGAGGCCTCGTGCACCCCGGTGACACGCTCACCTACACGGTGACGGTGACGAACACCGGCGCGGTCGCTTACACGACCGACAAGCCGGCGACGATCACCGATGACCTGTCGAAGGTCCTCGACGACGCCACCTACGTCGACGGTTCCGCCACCAACGGTGCGACGATCACGGGCACGACCCTGACGTGGTCGGGTCCGCTCGCGGTCGACGGCACGCAGACGATCACCTACCAGGTGAAGGCCGGACCCGCCGGCACTGGCGATGGCACCCTCACCAACAAGGTCGTGGGCGACCCCGACAAGGGTGGGTCCTGCGACCCGGAGGCTGAGTGCACCACCACCGACGTGCTGCAGGCGTACACGGTCGTGAAGAAGGCCGACGCGACCGAGGTCGTCGCCGGATCCAAGGTCACCTACACGATCACCGTGACGAACACCGGGAAGGCTGCCTACACGGTTGCCGCTCCCGCGACGTTCACCGATGACCTGTCGAAGGTCCTCGACGACGCCACGTACAACGGTGACGCCTCCAACGGTGCGGCGTACGACGCGCCGACGCTGTCCTGGTCCGGTCCGCTCGCGGTCGGCGCGACGGAGACCTTCACGTACTCGGTCACGGTGAACACCCCGGACAATGGCGACAAGGTCCTCGACAACGCCGTGGTCACGCCGCCGAACGTGGGTGGCGGTTGCACGGAGAACTCGGACAACCCGGACTGCCGCTCGATCATCCCGTCCGGCTCGTTCACGGTCACCAAGACCGCTGACACGAAGACCGTCAAGCCTGGTGGGAAGGTCGCCTACACGGTGACCGTCGCGAACACCGGCAAGACCGAGTACACCGCCGAGAAGCCGGCGTCGTTCCGCGACGACCTGACCAACGTCCTCGACGACGCCACCTACAACGGTGACGCCACGCAGGGTGCGACGGTCGACGGGGCCACGCTGACCTGGTCGGGCCCGCTCAAGGTGGGCCAGACGGTGAAGATCACCTACTCCGTAACGGTCGACAAGAAGGACCCGGGGAACCTGAACCTCGTCAACGCCGTCGTCCCGACCGGCCCCGGGGGCACCTGTGACCCGGACGGCTCGTGCATGACGCACACGCCGGTGCGCTCGTTCACCGTCACCAAAACGGTTTCCACCACCGACGCGGTCAAGCCCGGTGACAAGGTCGGCTACACGGTCACGGTGAAGAACACCGGCCGGGTGGCGTTCACCACGGCGGACCCGGCGTCGTTCGTCGACGACATGTCCGACGTGCTGGATGACGCCACCTACAACGGTGACGCCACCCAGGGGGCGAAGCTGACCGGGACGACCGTGAACTGGGTCGGTCCGCTCGAGGTCGGCGAGACCGTCAAGGTGACGTACTCGGTGACGGTGAAGGCCGCCGGCTCCGGCAACGGTGCCCTGGTGAACACGGTCGACCCGCCCGTTGACGGCTCCTGCGACCCCGACGGGACCTGCAAGACGGACACGGACATCATCGTCCCGCCGGGTGCGAACCCGCCGGCCGTGACACCTCCGGGTCTGGCGTTCACCGGCATGGAGCTCGTCGGCCCCGGCATCGCCCTGGCGCTGCTGCTCCTCGCCCTCGGTGGCGGGCTGCTGATCGTCCGACGCCGCCGCAACCAGGACGGTGACGTACAGGACAACGCCTGACGGTTTCAGGGCCCGGCCGGAACGGACGCCACACACCGTTCCGCTCCGGCCGGCCCTGAATCACCGCCGCCACACCTGATCCTGGCGGCGGTGCCGACCTCAGGACCAGACGCCTGAGGACCGGGACCACGGTCCCACCCGATCGGCGGGTCGCCCCTGAGCGGCCCGCCGATCGTCCTCTCTCCACCCCTACCTCGGCCCCGACCCCGTGGGCCGTCCGGATCCTCCTGACTTCCTCGCCGTTGGAGGCGTTCATGACCGACCCGCACCAGCACAGCGCCCCCTACAACCAGCCGTTCCCGCCGCCGCAACAGGTGATCGTCGGCTACCAGCTGGGGGCGCCGAAGGGGCTGAGCATCACGAGCATGATCCTCGGCCTGGTGTCCGTCGTTGCCGGGTTCACATTCCTCGTGCCGGTCGTCGGCCTCATCCTCGGCATCGTCGGTCTCCGGAAGGAACCCGCCGGCCGTGGCATGGCGATCACCGGACTGGTCCTCAACGGCCTCTTCGTCCTCGGTTGGGCGACGGTGATCATCCTGTTCGTCGTCGTCGGGCTCGGTGCCGCGGCGACCGCCCCCACGTACCAGCCGTAGCCGAGGGCGCATGCTGCAGCGGAAGAGCGGACGCCCGCGGGACCACGGACGGGAAGCAGCACTCCGGCTGGTGTTCGCTGACACCTGGTCCTGGACGAAGCTCGCCTCCCTGATCTCCTTCGTGATCGCCGCCGTCGAACTGCTGGCCACCTTCTTCGGCTGGAACCTGATCCTGAGTACGCATGCGCTGCAGCCGGTCGATCAGCTCCTCCACGACGTCACCGGCGACCGGACTTTCTCATTGCAGGCGGCGTTGTCACTGCCGACCGTGCTCCGCTTCGCGGTCCCGGTCGCGGGGCTGACCTTCTTCGTCGGCACGGTCCTGGGGGCGGTGTCCGCGATCCTCTACAACCTCATCGTGCACATCACGGGCGGCGTCACCGTCCGACTGGGACCCGAGCGATGAGGACGGTTTCCCAACCCGACCCGACGGCCATCTTGCTCACCAGCGCGGACATACTGCCCGTTGTTCGCAGCGCGCGGGAACAGGCAGCCCTGCGGGCCCTGCTGCAGGCGGCGACGGCTGCCGAACAAGCCGCACGCGGCACCAGCCGGCGAGACGCGTACCGCACGAACCGATCGCTCATCGCAGCGTCCCGCGCGCTCGGGTTGACGCTCGCAGAGCTCGCCGCCGCGCTCGGGGTGTCCGAAGGGCAAGTCCGGAGCCGGAGCAACGTCCTCACCAGGGTGTTGCCCAGCAGCATGCTGGCGCTGGTCCCGGTGCTGATCCCCGCGGCCGTCAGCGCCGGCCTGTGGCGGCGCCCCCCGCTCGCGGAAGAACCGTGGGACCCGCGGGAGCTGATCGCCTGGTACCTCAGTGCCGCCCGCAGCGACCCACCAACCGGGCCTGCCGCTGAGCGCGTCACCCTCGCCCCGCACCTACCGGGGCCGCTCGAACCCGCCATCCCATCAGCCGTGACGCCGCAGCGTCACTGTCGACCAGGACACCCACATGACCGCGCACAAGCTCCGCATGGCGGCCCTCGCCGCACGACCCCGGCGCCTGCTGAAGCACGCCACTGACCCCGCCGAACGCGACCTCGCCGCCGCGATCGAGCACCTCCGCCACCCGCACCAGCCCGTCCGACCGCACCCTGATTCCCGACCATGAGTGACCCGGTCTCCGCGTTCGCCCCGATCCTGCGGACGCTCCTCCTCGCCGCGCATGCGACGGAACGCACCGCCCAAGGCTCTTCCGCCGCGACGCGTTCCGCGCGACCAGGCACCTGCTCGGCGGCTGCAAGGCGGCCGGTATGCCGCCGAAGCCCTCGCAGACCCCTGCCAGGTGCGCCGCGAATCGGTCACCACACGGCGGAGCGTGAACGGTCTCATCCCCGTCACGACGTTCGTGGAGTACTCCGGCCTCGAGCTCGACCATCTCACCGCATGGCAGCACGTCGGACTGCTGCCCGCCGCTACGACCGACCACCGGTTTCCGGCATCAGCTCTGATCGCGGCCGTCCTCACCGACGCCGCCGCCGGGGCGGTAGGAAGGACACCATGACCAAGGGGAACCACTCAGGCGTGCGGGGCCGCTCGGAGGCCTCGGTGAGGAGACGACGTGACTGGCTGCGGAACCCGATCGTCTGGGGGTTCGTCGTCATCGTCGTCGGCGTGGTCGTCGGGCTGCTCACCATCTCGGCCGCGGTGCGGTACGACGGGCCGTCAGACATCACCTGCTCCCGGCAATTCGGGGGGAACTCATCGTGGGTCAGTTGCGAAGACAGCGCTTACAACGCGGCAGCCACCGGCGCCCTCCTCGGTGATACGTCGGAGGTCACGGTCCGCTCGGACGCGCTCCTCTGGACTGCCAGGATCGCCTTCCTGCCGGCCGCGGTCCTGCTCATCGTCACCGTGCTCAGCCTCGGCAGGATGGCGATCACGGGCGGGGCTCACCTGATCCGGGGCCGACTTCGGCGCCGACATCAGGACCGGCGCGACCGGGAACGGTGGGAAGCCCGCGCCACCCGCAAACGCACCACACGCGATTGACCACCGGTCGGGCCACGTGCCCTCCCGTCGACGGCCTCGCCTCGCGGCGGTTTCCGCGGACACCACGCGGGCCGTGGCCCTCGCCACGGCCGGGCAGCAGCGCGGCCCTGCCGGGATGCTCGGTCAGTCGCGGCGTCGGCGCAGCACCGCCGTCCAGCCGAGCCGGATGACCGCGGCACCGATGAGCGCCTTCGCGATCCCACCGACAACGAACGGGTACAGGCCGTACTCCAGCGTCTGCTGCAGGTCCGTGCCGAGCACCACGGCGAGCCAGACCATCCCGACGGCGAACGTCACGACGGTGCCGAGCGCGAAGGACAGCAGCGCCGTGCGCCAGGTGCGGTCGCCGAACCGCCCGGCGACCCAGCCGACGAGGGCCGCGGCCGCGATGAACCCGACGACGTAGCCGCCGGAGGCCCCGAGCAGGACCCCCGCTCCGAAGGCGCCGTCGGCGTACACGGGCAGCCCCACCAGCCCGAGGAGTGCGTAGAGCGCCATCGAGAGCGCACCGCGACGGGCACCGAGCGCGCTGCCGATGAGCAGGACGGCGAGCGTCTGCCCGGTGATCGGCACCGGCCAGAGCGGGACGGACACCTGCGCGGCCACTGCGGTGAGGGCAGCGCCGGCGATGACGAGGGCCGTGCTGGTGACGGCACTGCGGGGGACGAGCGCGTCGGCGAGCGGTCGAGTGGTGGTGGACAGGGCGGTGGTGGTCATGGGTGACTGCTTTCGTCGGGGGCCGGTCGGACGAACGAACGGACGGTCGGACGGACGGACGGACGGACGGTCGGACGGTCGGACGGTCGGACGGTCGGACCGTCAGACGGTCACGGAGGCGAGGAGGGCATCGGCCTCCTGCAGTGCGGACGCGATCGCCGGGGCGTCGAGGCCGCAGACGCGCAAGCACGTGGCGACGATGGCGTCCCGGTCCGCGTCGTCGACGTCGCCCTCGCGTCGGATCTGGATGACGGTCTCGGCGAGCTGGATGAGCAGCGCGCCGAGCCGGTCGGCCGTCACGGTCGTGCCGACGTCGGGCGTCGCCGCCGCTGCGCCGAGCCGACCGTAGGTGTCCTGCAGGGCGCGGCGTTCGACGCGGAACTCGTCGTAGCGCTCGCCCTGCACCTCGGGCAGGAGGTACAGCGTGCCGACGTTGTGCGGGGTCCGGACGAGTGTCTCGACGTCGGCGGTCACCAGGGCGGCGAGGGCACCGGCGGCGCTCGCGGAGTCCGGGACGAGCTGCTCGACGCCGCGCACCACCTCGAGGCTCGGGCGCACCGAGGTCGTCAGCAGTTCGACGAGCACGTCGTCCTTGCCGGCGAAGTGGTAGTACAGCGAGGCCTGCCGGATGCCGACCCGCTCGGCGATGGACCGGGTCGAGGTCGCGCTGAAGCCGTTCTCGACGAACAGCGCGGCGGCGGCGTCGAGGATCTGGTCACGGGGACTCAGCTCGGAGCTGCTGTTCGGCACGGCCCGAGGGCGACCGACTCGGGACGGGCGGTCGTCGTGCGGCATGGCCCCATCCTCCCAGTCGGGCGCCGTCACGCCTGCTCCCGGTACGCGCGCCACCCGCCGTGGTGGGTGATGTCCGAGGCCCCGGCAACCGCGTACGGCTCGACGAGGAAGCCGGTGACGTCGGTCCCGTCGTCGAGCGAGACGGTCCCGATCGCCATCGGTGCGGGCAGCCCGGCGACGAACGTCCCGAACCCGGCGGCCGGCAGGCGCCAGACCTCACCCGCGACCGACGCACCGTCGTCTGCGCGGACCAGGCCGGGTTTGGGCGGCACCGTGTCGAGGGCGTACAGCCGGTAGTCGGGGGCGGTGCGCGCCTCCCGGACGAACGATCCGCCGGACGCGACCAGCTGCGCGTTCAGGGGCTGGTCGCGAAGGTGCGCTCCCACCACCAGGAGGTCCACGGTGGGCGCCGCGAACGCGGCGGCGAGGGCGGCGAGTCGGCGGTCCGTGAACGCGGCGCCGGTGAGCATGACGCCGAACGGCAGCCCGTCGACGGACCCGGCGGGAACGGCGAGGGACGCCATGTCGAGCAGGTTCGCGAAGTTCGTGAAGCGACCCATCCGGCTGTTCGAGCCGATCGGGTCGGCCGCGACCTCGGCGAGGGTCGGGTGCCACGTCGTCGTCGGCGTGAGGAGCGCCGTGGTCCCGGCGAGTGCGGCGCGACCGGCGGCACCGAACGCGTCGAGCCGCTCCTGGTCGGCGACGAGGTCGGCGGCGCTCGGCGCGGCACCACCGAGCACGATCGACGCGACGGACGGGTCGAGGTCGTCCCCGACCTGGTCGCGGTGCGCGTCGATGTGCGCACCGACCGCGGCGTACCGCTCGGCGACGAACGCACCGTCGTAGAGCAGCGCGGCGGCGTCGAGGAGCGGGGCGATGTCGACCTCGACGATCTCGTACCCGAGGGCGCGGAACCGCTCGACCGCGACAGTGAAGGCCTCGGCCCAGCCCGGGGCGAGGCCCTCGAGCTGCGCCGGCAGCGGCACGGCGATGCGGGGTGTCGTCGGCAGCTCGGCGAGGGCGAGGTCCGGGCGGGCGAGCGGGTCCACGCCGTCCGGGCCGGACATCAGCTCCGTCGCGGTCCGGGCGAGCGCGAGCGACCGGGCGAAGACGGTGACGCAGTCCTGCGACCGGCAGGCCGGCACGACGCCGGTGTTCGGGACGACGCCCTTCGTCGGCTTCACCCCGACCAGGCCGTTCAGCGCTGCGGGGACCCGGCCGGAGCCCGCCGTGTCCGTGCCCAGCGCGAAGTCGACGATGCCGAGCGCGACCGCGGTGGCCGAGCCGCTCGACGAGCCGCCGGAGATCCGCGACGGGTCCCAGGCGTTCCGGACCGCGCCGAACGGGGACCGGGTGCCGACGAGCCCGGTCGCGAACTGGTCGAGGTTCGTCTTGCCGACCACGACGGCGCCGGCGGCCCGGAGCCGGGCGACGGCGGTGGCGTCCGCCGCGGGTTCGTACGCGTAGGAGCGGGCGGCGGCCGTCGTCGGCAGGCCGGCGACGTCGATGTTGTCCTTCACGGCGACGAGCATGCCGGCGAGGGGGAGCGACGGGTCGACCGCTTCGGCCTCGGCGAGGACGTCGTCGCGGTCGCGGAGGGTGATCCAGACCTCGGGGCGGTCGACGGCGGCGATCCGGTCGAACGCGTCGTGGACGCGCGCGGCGGGACCGGCCGCGCGGCCGGTCCCGGTCCCGGCGGTGCGCCCGCGGCTGCTCACGCTGCTGCTCGTGCTCGTGCTCGTGCTCGTGCTCGTGCTCATGCTGCTGCTCCGATCGCGGCGAGGACCTGGCCCGGTGCCACCTGGTCGCCGGGCTTGATGTACACCTCGAGCACGTGTCCCTCCACCGGTGCGTGCACCATCGACTCCATCTTCATCGCCTCCACCGCGAGCAGCTTCTGCCCGGCGTCCACCCGGTCGCCCGGTCGGACGTCGACCTGCCACACGGTCGAGGTGAACGGTGCGGTGACGGCGGTCGAGCCGGCGGGCAGCTCGACCTCGTCCGGCAGCACGACCGCCGGCTCGTCGCGGACGTCGAACTCGCCCGAGGCCCGCCACCGCTCCTTCTCCTCGCCGAACGCCCGCGCCTGCTGCTCGCGGAAGTCGGCGATCGACCCGGCGTTGTCGCTGAGGAACCGGTTGTAGGACGCGATCGAGAACTCGCCGTCGACGGTCTCGAAGTCGCCGCGTCCGGCGTCGGTCTCGGCCCGGAGTTCGAGTAGCTCGTCGGCTCCGACCGGGTACCACTCGATCCGGTCGAAGAAGCGGAGCGCCCACGGGTCGTCCTGGAACAGTCCGCCGCGGCGGAACCGGTTCCAGATCTGCACGGTGCGGCCGACGAACTGGTACCCGCCGGGCCCCTCCATCCCGTAGATGCAGAGGTACGCGCCGCCGATGCCGACGGAGTTCTCCGCAGTCCACGTGCGAGCCGGGTTGTACTTCGTGGTGACCAGTCGGTGCCGGGGGTCGAGCGGCGTCGCCACCGGGGCGCCGAGGTACACGTCGCCGAGTCCGAGCACGAGGTAGCTCGCGTCGAACACGGTGCGGAACACGTCGTCCACGCTCTCGAGCCCGTTGATGCGCCGGATGAACTCGATGTTCCAGGGGGTCCACGGGGCGTCGCTCCGGACGCCGTTCATGTACCGCTCGATGGCCAGGCGGGTCGCCGGGTCGTCCCACGAGAGCGGCAGCTTGACGGTGCGGGACGGCACGACGAGCTGGTCCGTCGGGGGGATCTCGTCCTCGAGTTCGCGGAGCAGCGCCGCGACGTCGCGCGCCTTGAGGACGGACGCGTCGGTGTGCACCTGGAGCGAGCGGATCCCCGGCGTGATGTCGAGGACGCCCTTCGGCGTGTGCTCCTGCAGCTTCGTCATGAGCGCGTGCACGCGCATCCGGAGTGCGATGTCGAGGGTCATGTCCCCGTACTCGACCAGGACGTTGTCGTCGCCGTCGCGCCGGTAGGCGACGCTCGGTCGGACGTCGGTCGCCTCCAGACGCGCGAGGACGCCGTCGTCGCCGTCGCCGCCGGTGCGGGGGACGGACCTGGAGGCACGGTGCGCGTCGAGCGCGGCGGCGTCGGCCTCGCGGACGGGCACGAACCGCACCGTGTCACCGGGACGGAGCTGGCCCAGCTTCCAGAGATCGCCGCTGGCCACCACGGCGGGGCAGACGAACCCGCCGAGCGACGGTCCGTCCGGGCCCAGGATGATCGGGGTGTCGCCGGTGAAGTCGATCGCGCCCACTGCGTAGGGGGTGTCGTGGATGTTGGAGGGGTGCAGACCGGCCTCGCCGCCGTCGGTGCGGGCCCAGCCTGGTCGGGGGCCGATGAGCCGGACGCCGGTGCGGGCGGAGTTGTGGTGCACGGTGTAGTCGGTCGCGTAGAACACGTCGAGGTCAGCGCGGGTGAAGAAGTCCGGCGCCGCGTGCGGCCCCTCGGTCACCGCGATCTCCCACGCGTCGGTCAGTGCTGTCCGGCGGTCGGCGGGCGTCGGGCCGCCGACCAGCCCGAGTCGGGTGCCCTCGGGGAACGCGGGGTGCTCTGCGTCCGAGTCGGGGGAACCGGGGCGGAGCACGTCCCCGGCGAGGAGCGCCCGACCCGCGTGACCGCCGAAGCCGCCGAGGGTGAACGTCGCCGTGGACCCGAGGTACTTCGGGACGTCGAAGCCCCCGCGCACCGCCAGGTAGCTGCGGAGCCCCGGGCCGGGCGCGGTCCCGATCGCGAGGGTCTGCCCGGCACCGACCTCGACGGGTTCCCAGAGCGGGACCGCGGCGCCGTCGAGGGTCACGGGCGTCGGCGCACCCGTCACGGCGACGACCGTCGGTGCGGAGAACCGGAGGGTCGGACCCGATGCGGTGACCTCGAGCGCGGGGGCCCCGGCCGGGTTGCCGACCGCCGTGTTCGCCTCGGCGAACGACGCGGCGTCGAACGGGCCGCTCGGCGGGACGCCCACCTGCCAGTACCCGAGCCGCCCCGGGAGGTCCTGGATCATCGTCATCGTGCCGGGCACGACGACGTCGATGCGGGGGTCCGGGTCAGCGGTCTCGTCGAGCGTCGACGTGGAGTGCGTGGCGGTCCGGAACTCGAGGTCGTCGGTGAGCGTCCGGAGGAGCCCGGTGTTCGTGACGATGCCGTCGATGCGGGTCTCGCCGAGCGCACCACGCAGCAGGTCGAGGGCGTCGTCACGGGTCTCGCCGGTCGCGATGACCTTGGCGAGCATCGGGTCGTAGAAGGCGGACACCTCGGAGCCGGTCTCGACCCAGCCGTCGACACGGATGCCGGTGGACCCGCCGGTCGTCGTCGTCGCGCTCGGGAACACCGCCTGGGTGACGAGGCCGCTGGAGGGGAGGGAGCCCTTCGCCGGGTCCTCGGCGTAGACACGCGCCTCGACCGCGTGGCCCGTCGGCGTCCACGTGCGGTCGAACACGTCGGGGTCGATCGCGTCCGCGCCGTCGCGTGCGAGCCGGAGCATGAGCGCGACGAGGTCGACGTCGTACACCTCCTCGGTCACCGGGTGCTCGACCTGCAGGCGGGTGTTCACCTCGAGGAAGGAGGCCTCCTCGCGCACCGGGTCGTACACGAACTCGACGGTGCCTGCGCCGCGGTACCCGACGCTCGCGGCGAGCCGGCGGGCGGACGCGTGCAGCTCGGCGCGGACGTGCTCGGGGAGCGCCGGTGCCGGGGCCTCCTCGATGACCTTCTGGTTGCGGCGCTGCAGGGAGCAGTCGCGGTCGCCGATCACCGCGACGCGGCCTTCGCCGTCACCGAAGAGCTGGACCTCGACGTGCCGTGCCGGCCGCACCAGGCGCTCGAGGAAGATCCCCGCGGACCCGAACGCCGCCGTCGCGGTGCGGGTGACGCTCGCGAAGGCGTCCCGGACCTCGTCGAGCGTGGCGCAGGCCTGCATGCCGATGCCGCCGCCCCCGCCGGTCGCCTTGAGCATCACGGGCAGTCCGATGCGTTCCGCCTCGGCGACGGCCTCGTCGACGGTGTCGAGGAGTCCGGTGCCGGCCAGCATGGGCACCCCGGCGGCTGCCGCGAGTTCCCGCGCGGTGTGCTTCGCGCCGAACCGGACGATCTGGTCGGCGGTCGGGCCGACGAAGCGGATCCCCGCCTCCTCGCAGGCACGGGCGAAGTCGGTGTTCTCCGACAGGAAGCCGTACCCGGGGTGGACGAGACCGGCACCGGTGTCCTTCGCAGCCTGCACGACGGCGTCGATGCGCAGGTAGGACTCGCGGGCGGGGGCGGGTCCGAGGCGGACGGCGACGTCGGCCTCGCGGACGTGCGGCGCGGCCCGGTCGGCGTCGGAGTACACGGCGACGGTGCGCATGCCGAGGGCCTTCGCCGACCGGATGACGCGGCGGGCGATCTCGCCGCGGTTGGCGACGAGCACGGTGTCGGTGCGCAGGACGGGTGCGGTGGTGTCGGTCACGGTGGGGCTCCCGGTGGGGTCGGGCGCGGCGGTCACGGCTGGACCACGATCATGCGCAGCGGGGTGCAGGAGAAGTCGTTGCAGGGGTTGTTCATCTGCGGGCAGTTGGACACGATGACGAGCACGTCGCGTTCGGCGCGGACCGCGACGCGCTTGCCGGGGGCGCTCATGCCGTCGACGATGCCGAGGGCGCCGTCGGCCTCGACCGGCACGTTCATGAACCAGTTGAGGTTCGACACCAGGTCGCGGACGCCGAGACCGTGTCGTGCCGCCTCGGCGAGGAAGTTCTCGCGGCACCCGTGCTGGTACTGCGTGTGGTGGCCGTACCGGAGCGTGTTCGACTCCTTCGAGCAGGCGCCGCCGATGGTGTCCTGGCGGTCGATCTCGTTGCCGACGACGGTCATCAGCGGCCGGCCCTCGTTCGACATGAGGACGGTGCCGGTGCGGACGTAGGCGTTGCCCTGGGCGGCGAGGGTGTCCGGGACGCTGTAGCGCTCGTCGGTGTCCGTCGCGTCGTAGACCAGGCAGTCGGCGCTCTGGTTGCCGCCGACGTCGACGATGGTGAGGACCTGGCCGGCCCGCACCACGGCGGACCAGGGGGCGAGGGGGGCCACCCGGTCGTCGCGGACGAAGGTCCCCGGGACGAGCGACTCGCTCCAGTCGAGCACGGCGTCCGGCGCGTGGACGGCTCCGACCGGGACGGTCGAGTGCAGGGTGGTGGGCATCACAGACCTCGGGCTTCCGCGTAGTCGACGGTGTTCAGGTAGGCGCGGGTGCGCTCGGGCGTCGCCCTGGAGCGCTCGTCGTCGGCCGTGGTCGGGGCCCCTCGCCAGGCGTGCACACGCAGGGGACCGACCACGTAGTCCGGTCGGGGGTCGAGCGGGTGCGCGACGTTCGCGACGAGGACGAGCAGGGGGAGCTCGGCCACGAACGTGACGTGGCGCCCCGGTCCGGCGGACCCGATCGGCTCGAGGACGCCCTCGGGGTCGACCCGGACACCCTGGAAGAACGACACGCTCGGCGGCAGGTCCCGCTTGGTCAGACCGTGTTTCGCGGCGGCCTTCACCAGGAGGGAGCGCCCGCTCGGCGAGGGACCCTCGGGCGCCGCGCTCCCGTACTTCCGCTCGTTCCAGGCGTCGGTCGAGGTGCCGCAGAACGCGTCGTGCCGGCCGGAGGTGTCCTCGAGCACGGTGGCGAGCGCGCGTCCGTCGCCGCTCAGCAGCGGCGACCCGGCGCCGAGGTACGCCTGCCACGGGATCTTCTGGGTGTCCGCGACGTTGAGGCGCTCCCACGGCTCGAGCGCGTTCAGCACGACGAGGTTGGCGCACGCGTCACCCGTCGGGTCGTCGAACCGGAACCGGGTGCCGCGGGCGAGGACACGGTGCGTGTACCCGCCCGGGGCGACGGTCTCCGCCCAGACGAGCTGGGTGGGGTCGACACCCTCGGGCGCGAAGGGCGACGTGGTCGCGGGCAGGTACGGCATGTACTCGGACTGCGAGCCGGCCTGCGCGCGGGCGTCGGAACGCGCGGCGAGGACGCTGTCGGTCTGGTGGAGGTCACGCATGGTGGTCCTTCGTGGTGGTGTCGGTCAGGCTTCGACGATCGCGGGCACCGACGCCGTGGAGGGCACCTCGGCGAGGGTGATCGGCCCGTGCGTGCGGTGCCGCCAGCTCGACCACGCCCACCCGACGAGGAGCACCCCGCCGATGAAGAGCAGCGCGCTGTACTGCAGCCACCAGGAGTGCCCGGTGAGGTCGTAGATCTCCGGGCGGGGCCAGATGAGGTTCACCGCCATGCCGATCTGGAACGCCACGGCGACGGCGTTCAGCGGGATGCCCCAGCGGCCGAGCGTGAAGAGCGGCTTGCCGTCCTCGTCGACGCCGGCCGGGAAGCCCTCGCGGCGCAGCCGGATGCGCTGCACCAGCAGGGGACCGGTGACACCGAGGTAGGCCAGGTAGAGCATCGCGATGCAGAGGCTCGACAGTGCGGTGAAGATGGCGGACTGGCCGATGTTCACGGCGAGGGCGAGTCCGGCGCCGACACCGACGACGATCGACGCGGCGATCGGGGTGCCGGTCCGCGGCGACACCTTGGCGAGGGTGCGGTGGAACGGCAGTGCCTTCTCGCGGGCCATCGAGTAGACCATGCGTGCACCGGCGGTCTGCACGGCGAGGGTGCAGGCGAACACGGCGACCGCGACCGTGCAGAGGAGGAGCCGGCCGAAGACGTCGCCGAGCGTCGAGGTGATCACCCAGGCGAGGCCCTGCGTCGCCAGCTTGCCGTCGGTCAGGCTGGGGGCGGCGACGAGCGCGCCGATGATGAGCAGTCCGCCGCCGAGGCCCGAGACGGTCAGCGCACGGACGATCGTCTTCGGCGTG
The DNA here is from genome assembly GCF_900101675.1 of Curtobacterium sp. UNCCL20. GTDB lineage: Bacteria > Actinomycetota > Actinomycetes > Actinomycetales > Microbacteriaceae > Curtobacterium. Next base: position 110,054 of record NZ_FNKG01000002.1, read on the forward strand.
GTCCGGCGGGGGTTGTGCGTCTCCTCGGCGAGTTCACCGGCCGAGTCGAACCCGACCATGACGTACGCCGCCATCAGCGACGACGCCAGGAACGCCCAGGTGTAGGGTTCGGTGCTCGTCGAGCCCGCCGTGGTGAAGACCACCGCGGGGCTGCGGTGCGGCAGCAGGAACAGCGCGGCGATCAGGACGACGACGCCGACGATCTCCACCGCGACGCCGAAGCTCGTCACGCGGGCCATCAACCGCACGCTCAGGATGTTGACGACGGTCGTGACGACGAGCATCAGGAGGCCGAGGACGACGGCGTTCGCGGCACCCGTCGGGGACGCCAGCGACGGGTCCGCCCCCGCGCCCCCGACGAGCTGGAACCCGCTCCAGATCGCCGGGAGCACCGCCTGCACGGCGATCGCGGCGACGGCGACGGTGAGGACCTGGCCGATGATCATCGTCCAGCCGGTGAACCAGCCGAAGCGGGCGCCGGCCAGACGGCTCGACCACTGGAAGATCGCGCCGGAGATCGGCCACCGGGCGGCGAGCTGGGCGAAGTTCAGGGCGACGAGGAGTTGACCGCCGAAGACGAGTGGCCACGCCCAGAAGAACGCGGCGCCGCCGAGTCCGAACCCGAGGCCGAACAGCTGGAAGACGGTGGTGAGGATGGAGACGAACGAGAACCCCGCGGCGAACGACGAGAACGACCCGACGCCGCGGTGGAGTTCCTGCTCGTAGCCGATGCGCGCGAGGTTCTGCGCGTCGGGGGTGGTCGCGGTGCGCGGAGCGTGGAGCGGTGACTGCCGAGTACGCATGGCTGCAGACCTTTCGAGGGAGTACCTGTCGGGTGACAGGTAATGCCTCAAGTGTTCTGCGCAGCCGTGTCGCCGCCGTTTCCCTCGTGTTTCGAGTGGGTGTCGGACGGCCGTCCCGTGTAAACGTCCTGCGTCGCGGTCACACGATCCGGGAGTCGATCACCGCCCGGTCGCCCCGGTACCGCGAGAAGCCGTACTCCACCGGCGTCCCGTCGGCGAGGCACATGAGCCGCTCGATGTGGAAGATCGCCTGCCCCGGATCGATGTCCAGGAGGTCCGCCGTCCACTGGTCCGCGTTCACCGTGCTGAGGAGGAGCCGACGGGCGACCGGGCGCTCGCCGACCCGCCGGACGAGGACGTCCGGGACGTACTCGGTGAGCGGCGCGGACACCAGGTCGGGGAACCGCTCCTGCGGCACCCAGCTCGTCCGCACCCGGCTCGGCTCACCGTCGAACGAGATGAGGCTCTCGACGAAGTACGCACCGCTGCCGGTCATCTCGAGGTTCCGCCGCACGGTCTCCGGCGCGGGGACGAGCTGGACGCACAGGTGCACGATGCTGAGGCGCGGGGAGTCGAACACGCTGCCGCCGGCGTGCTCGCCGTAGATCGTGACCTCCTCGGTGGTGCGGGCCAGGCTGACCGACGCCACCGGCCGCACCCCGAACGTGCCGGACCGCGGGGCCCGGGTGAGCAGTCGCTGCTCCTTGAGCAGCGTCAGGGCCGCGCGGAGCACGTTCCGCGTCGTGCCGTACAGGTCGAGGAGCTCCCACTCGTACGGCAGCGGCCCGGTGAACCGGCCGGCGACGATGTCCGCCCGGATGAGGTCGGACACCTGCCGAGCCGCGTCCGACCGACGGTTGAACCCGATCCAGTGCCCGGGCGCGACGGCGCCGATCCCCATGTCCGTCCACGGCGGAGTCGGACGGCGCAGGTCGACGTGGTCGTGGCCGGGGTCCAGGTGGCGGTCCTGGTCCTGGTGGCGGTCGTCGTCGGCGGATCCGTCCACGTGGTCGGTCGGTGCGGTGTCGGTCACGAGGCCATCCCCACGGTCGTGGTGTCGCCGGTCCAGCCGGCCCACCGGAGGAACTCTCGGGCGAGCCGCACCGGGTAGTCGGGCGCCTGGATGTCGAGGGACACGAACACCCGGCGGTAGAAGGTCGGTCCGCCCAGCAGGTCGACGGCGATCCCGAGGTCGACGTCGGGCCGGAGGTCCCCGGCGTCCATCGCCCGCTGCAGCATCGCGTTCACCCGGACCCGGCGGTCGAGGTGCCAGGCGGCGACGGCCTCGGCCACCCGGGGTTCGTGCGACGCGAGCTCGACGATGAGCGGCAGCGCACGGCCGACCGGCGTCGCGACGAGGGCGTGCACCCAGCCGCGGGTCAGTCCGAGCACGCCCTCGTGGATCGGCGCGTCGAGGACGGTCGGGATCGTCTCCTCCATCAGCCGGATCGCGGTCTCGGTGAGCAGGACGTCCTTGCTGGGCCAGCGCCGGTAGATGGTGGCGGCACCGACCCCGGCGGCGTCCGCTACGGCCCGGATCGTGAACGCGCGGGGATCGCCCGCGGCCAGGATCGCGACGCATGCGGTGTACACGGCCTCGTCGACAGCGGCGCTCCGCGGGCGTCCGCGCACCGGCGCCTCGGTGGTCACGCGGCGCTCCAGTGCTCGAGGACACGGTCCATGTCCCACACCTCGCCGATCTTCGCGGCGATGTCGAACAGGTTCGCCTCGTGCACGCTGGGCAGCCGGTCGCCGACGGCCTGGCGCACCACGATCGGCACGAAGCCGTGCTGCATCGCGTCGGTCGCGGTCGCCCGGATGCAACCGCTGGTGGACAGGCCCGCGATGAACAGGGTGTCGACCCCGCGGGCGACGAGGTCGGCGGCGAGCGACGTGCCGAAGAACGCGCTCGGGTACTGCTTCGGCACGAGCGTGTCCCCGTCGACGGGTGCGAGCCCGTCGATGAACGCCCCGGTCGAGGTGCCGGGCAGGTACGCCGTCAGCGCGGGCACCTTCCGGAAGAACACGCCGGCGTTCGACCCGTCCGCCGACAGCGCCATCGTCGTGACGGCGACGTGCACGCCCGCGGTCCGCGCCGCCGCGGTGAGTTCCCGCATCCGTTCGACCGGCTCCTCGACACCCGCGTACAGCCCGCAGGCGGGGTCGATGTACGCGTTCACCGGGTCGACCACGACGAGCGCGGCCCGCCGACCCGGTTGCAGGGCGCCGGTGTACCCGGCCGAGGCGTAGTCGTCGTGGTCGTCCGTCATCGGGTCCTGCTTCCGTCGTGGGCTGGGATGGTCATGCGGAGGTCCCCGTCCCGGGGACCGGACCCGCTGCTTCGGGCCGGAGCGGTGCCTCCCGGTCCGGTGGTCCGAACGGGCCGAACGCGACGATCAGCGCCCCCAGGGCCGCGCACCCCGCGAACGTCAGTGCGGCCGCACGGACGCCGTCGACGAAGGCCTGGACGTCCGCGGCCGGCAGGCCGAGCAGGCTGCCGTCGTACGCCGCCGCCTGCTGGGCGGCCGACAGGCCACCGGTGGCGATGGCCAGGCCAAGCGCCGTCGAGAACAGGAAGCCCGCGTTCTGCAGCGCCGAGCGGATCGCGTTCGCGATGCCGCGGCGGTGCTCCGGCACCCGCGTCATCAGCGCCGACGTGCTCGGCGTCATGAAGACCCCCGTCCCCACACCCACCGCACCGAGCCCCGCCGCCGTGACCGCGTACGCGTCGTCGTCGGCGAGGGACACCGCGAGCACCGCTGCCCCGATCGCGATGAGGAGCATCCCGATCGTGGACAGCGTCCGCGCCGGGACGTGCCGCGCGAGGACGCCGGCGCTCGCCGCGGCGACCGTCGTCCCGATCGGGGTCGGCAGCACCCACAGCGCGGCCTCGACGGCGTCCTTGCCGCCCACCGCCTGGAACGACAGGGACGCCAGCAGCACCAGGGCGTAGCTCGACAGCGCGCAGAGGCCGGCCGCCGAGAAGAGCGTGATGGTCGCGCGGTCGCGGAAGATCGCCGGGTCCACCAGGGGGTGTCGGACCCGGCGCTGGGTCCAGACGAACAGTGCCCCGAGCAGCACCGCCCCGGACGCCATCGCCACGACGGGCGCGGCCGTCCAACCCGACGACCCGCCCACCGACACGGCACCGACGAGCAGGCCCACGGCCGCCACGGACAGGACCGAACCGGGGACGTCGAGGCGCTCGCCGGAGCGGGGCCGGGTCGTCCGGGGGATGAGCCGGAGCGACCAGACGAGCCCCGCGAGCGAGACCGGTACCCCGGCGAGGAAGATCCAGCGCCAGCCGATCGACTCGGCGACGAGGCCGCCGACCACCGGCCCGATCACCTGTCCGACGGCGGCGACGGTGGCGTTCAGCCCGAGCCCGAGGGACAGGATCGACTCCGGGAACACGTCCGTGAGCAGGGCGGTCGTGTTCGTCACGATCGCGGCCGCGCCGACGCCCTGCACGAGCCGGGCACCGAGCAGGACGGCGGCGTCCGGCGCGAACCCGCAGGCGAGCGAGGCGAGGAGGAAGACGAGGATGCCCGCGATGTAGAGCCGCCGCCGTCCGACGAGGTCGGCGATCCGGCCGAACACCAGGATGAGCGTGGTCGTGGTGAGCATGTAGCTGAGGAGGACCCAGCTGGACTGCAGTGCGCTCGCATCGAGGTCGCGGCTGACGTCGGGGAGCGCAACGAGCAGTGCGCTGGAGGAGATGAAGACGAGGACGACGCTGAGGCTCGACGCGCAGAGCACCTGCCAGGCGCGTCGGCGGACGCCGTCCTCGTCCGTGGTGCGGCTACTGATCGGTCGACCCTCTCGTGGCGGATGCCGGGGGCACCCTGCGGTGGTGGTCGGTGACCGACTCGAACGCGGCGGCGGCGGAGAGCACGAGCCGGTCGTCCCACGGTCGGGCGACGAGCTGCACCCCGATCGGCAGGCCGTCCGGCGCCGTGCCCGCGGGCATCATCAGCGCCGGGAAGCCGACGTAGTCGAAGAGCCGGGTGTTCCGCGGGACGACCTCGTGCAGGTTGAACCGTTCGCCGTCCACCGCCATCGTCAGGTCGTCGAGCCGCGGAGCGGTCGCACCGATGCCCGGCGTGAGCACGACGTCCACTCCGGCCTCGTCCATCCGGGCGACCATCGCGGCCTGCACGAGCGGCCGTCGGCGGAGGGCACGGAGGTAGTCGGCGGCCGTCGGGGTGAAGGCCACGTCGAAGCGCGCCCGGGTCCCGGCGTCGAAGAGGTCCGCGGTCGCGGCGTTCGCCTCCTGGTTCGCGGCGAGCTCGCCGTAGAAGACGGTCCAGCACTCCGCGTCGATCGCCTCGACGTCGTCGAACTCGATCGGCACGATCGTCGCGCCGAGTCCCCGGAACCGCTCGGTCGCGGCGGTTGCCGCGTCGAGTACGGCGGCGTCCACCCGCTCGGTGAACCACGTCCGCGGGACGCCGATCCGGAGCCCCCGCACCCGCTCGGGCGCCGCCTCGACGAGCGGGACGGCGGTGTGGGCCGTCGGGTCCTGTCCGTCGCCACCGGCGATCACGGCGAGGACGAGCGCGAGGTCCTCGGCACTCCTGGCCATCGGACCGACGTGGTCGAGGGTCCACGACAGGCTCGCGACACCAGTACGCGGCACGAGTCCGTAGGTCGGCTTGATCCCCGTCGTGCCGCAGAGCGCCGACGGCACCCGGATCGATCCGCCGGTGTCCGATCCGAGCGCCAGCGGGACGATGCGGGCCGCGAGCGCCGAGCCGGAGCCCGTCGACGATCCACCCGTCCAGCGGGAGGGGTCCCAGGGGTTCCGGACGGCCCCGTAGCGGGCGTTGTGCGGACCGCCGCAGGCGAACTCGGTTGTCGCCGCCGTGAACACCGGGATCGCGCCCGCTGCACGGAGGCGGGCGACGACGGTCGCGTCGGCCGGAGCCACGCGGTCGCCGGTCTGCAGCGAGCCGCTCGTGACGACCGTGTCGGCGACGTCGATGATGTCCTTGACCGCGAACGGCACGCCCTCGAGCGGGCGGGGATCGCCGGCGGCCCAGCGACGGTCGGACTCCGCGGCTGCCTCGGCGGCGCCGTCGACCAGGCGGAGGACGGCGTCGGACCAGACGGCGTCGCTCGTCCAGTGCGGCGCGAGGGCCGCCAGGACGGCGCCCGGGGTGGTGGTCCCGGCACGGAAGGCGGCGAGGAGCTCGGTCACGGACGCCGCGGCCGGGTCGAGCGCGACGGCCGCTGCGTCGACGGGGGTTCCGCCGGCGGTGGTCGTGACGGTCGACGCGGTGTCGCCGACCGCGGTCGGCGCCGCGTCGATCGCCGCGGTCGGCGCCGCATCGACCGGTGCGCTCGGCACTGCGTCGACCGGTGCGGTCGGCGCCGCATCGATCGCCGCCCCCAGGAGCCGGGCGAACAGCTGCTGGCTGTGGCCCGGTTCGGCGGGGAGCGACGACGGCGACGCGGGCAGCGGGTTCGCCCGACTGTCCGCGAGCGCCTGGTCGAGCTGGGGCGCGATGGTGCCGCGCACCACGGCGAACACGTCCGTCACGCCGGCACCGCCGCGTAGGCCCCGGCGAGGTACTGGAAGACGCCGGGCTGCCGGTCGCGGCCGAGCGGGAAGTCGTGCCGTGCGGCGGCGACCTCGCCCACGTCGACCGTCGCCCGGATGACGTGCCCGGCCTCGTGCGGCGGCGCCGAGACGACGAGCTCGCCCCGCGGCGTCACGATCGACGACCGGCCGAAGTAGCTGACGGTCTTGCCGTCGACGGTCTCCTCGCCGGCGCGGTTCGGCGCGATCACCCAGGTCTGCGTCTCGAGCGCGCGGACCTGCAGCTCCTGCGTGAACAGCGTCTCGCGGAAGCCCATCGACGACACGAGCACGAGCATCACCTCGGCGCCGGCCGCGCGGGACGCCAGCCAGTACTCCGGGAAGCTTCGGTCGTAGCAGATGAGCATGCCGAACCGGGTGCCGAGGGCGTCGAACACGACCGGCCCCGACCCGGCGGCGAAGTAGTGCTTCTCGTCGACGGCGGACAGCTCGTTGGTGGGGATCGACGTCTTCCGGTAGCTCGGGACGGAGTCACCGTGCACGTCGGTCCCGTGCACCAGGGTGCCGTCGGCGTCGATGAGCACGGCGCTGTTGTACTGTGCGTCGCCGGCGTCCTCGTAGAGGCCGAACACGACGGCTGTCCGGAGCCGCTTCGCGGCCTCGGCGAACCGGGCGGTGGCCGGACCGGGGACGGGCTGCGCCCAGGCCTTCCGGCTGTCGTTCACGACGCCGCAGAAGTAGGGCGTCGTGCTCAGCTCGGGGAAGACGACGAGGTCGGCGCCCTCGGCGGCCTGCTCGAACAGCGCGAGGAGCTCGTCGAGCGCGGCGTCGCCGTCGGCGGGCGTCTGCCCGGCCTGGACGACCGCGACCTCGAGGACCGGGGCGGTGCTGCCGGCGCTCATGCGGTGACCGCGGCCGTCGACGCTGCGGGGACGGTGGACACGACGTCCTGGCGGGTCTGCATCAGCGGCTGGATGCGCGTGCCGAAGTCGTCCATGCCCTGCAGGAAGTCGTCGAACACGAGCATGATGCCCTTGGTGCCCGCGACGTCGGCAGCCTCGTCGAGCATCGCCGCGACGTGCTCGTAGGAGCCCACCAGCGTGCCCATGTTCATGTTCACGGCACCCTCGGGCAGCGAGATCCGCTTCGCGGTGTTGCCCTCCTCGCCGTTCTTGTCGGTGAGGGCCTGGCCGGTCATCCACGAGATGGCCTCGACGTCGACACCGTCGCTGTAGCGCTCCCACTTCGCCTGCGCGGCTTCGTCGGTCTCGTCCGCGATGACCATGAACAGGACGTAGGAGCCGACGTCACGGCCGGTCTTCTCCCGCGCGGCGAGGAGTGCCTCGTTCTGCTCGGCGTACGCGGTCGGGGTGTTCACGCCCACCCCCATCGAGAAGTTGTAGTCCGAGTACTCGGCGGCGAACGCCATGCCCTGGGACGACTGCCCGGCGGAGACGATCGGGATGTGCGACGTCGGCTTCGGCAGCATCCGGCAGTCGTCCATCGTGAAGTACTCGCCGTGGAAGTTGCTGACGCCGTCCTCCCACAGCTCCTTCATCACCTGCATGTACTCGGTCTGGTAGGCGTAGCGGCGCTTGAAGTGCACTTCGTCGCCCGGCCAGAGCCCCATCTGGTCGTACTCCGCCTTCTGCCACCCGGCGACGAGGTTCAGGCCGAACCGTCCGTGCGAGATGGAGTCGATCGTGGCGGCCATCCGCGCGGCGATCGCCGGTGGGATGGTGAGGACGGCGGTGGTGGCGAAGAGCCGGATGCGCTCGGTGCGGGCAGCGAGGCCGGCCATCAGGGTGAAGGACTCGAGGTTCTCGTCCCAGAATCCGCTCGGACCACCGAAGCCGCGGAGCTTGATCATCGACAGGGCGAAGTCGAAGCCGTACGACTCGGCCTTCTGCACGATCTCGAGGTTGAGGTCGAACGACGGCTTGTACTGCGGCGACGCGGTCGAGATGAGCCAACCGTTGCTGCCGATCGGGATGAAGACTCCGATGTCCATGGGGGACTCGCTTTCTGTGTGGGTTCGGGGAGGGAGGAGGGTCAGGGTCAGGAGCGCTTCGCGGCGGCCTTCGCGGCGCTCGCCACGGAGTGCCGCCGGATCGTCTGCGAGACCGCGACGGCGACGATGAGCGCCCCGCCGTAGAACAGCTGCTGGACGAAGTTGTCGGCGCCGAGCATCTGCAGCCCGACGACGCCGGAGAACAGGAAGTAGACGGCGATGAAGGTGCCGATCGCGTTGAAGCGGCCGGGGATGATCGCGGTCGCACCGAGGTAGCAGGCGGCGAACGCGGGAAGCAGGAACGATTGCCCGCTCGAGGGGTCCGCACCGCCGAGCGTCCCGGCGTAGACGACCCCGGCAACCGCCGCGGTGAGGCCGGCGCCGACGAACGCGCCGACCCGGAGCCGCCGGACGTTCAGACCGGACAGCTCGGCGACGGTGCGACCGGTGCCGACGAAGAGCAGGCGCCGGCCGACCGGGGTGGCGCTCAGCACGACCAGGACGACGACGGTGGCGATGACCCCGTAGACGAAGGCGAGCGGGAGCCCGGCGAGGCCGCGCCAGCCGACCGTGGCCTGCACGAGCGCGGGGTCGATGCCGGTCACCGACGACGACGCGCTCATCCACTGGATCAGCCCGATCATGAACGTCGACGTGCCGAGGGTGACGATGAAGGAGTCGATGCGGAACCCCACCGTGAGCAGGCCGTTCACGAGCCCGACGACCACGCCGATCACGAGCCCGACCAGGATCGCGGGCAGCAGCGGCACGTCCATCTTCGCGTTGAGGACGGCGATCGACATCGCGGAGAGCGACATCGTCGAGGCGCCGGACAGGTCGAACTCGCCGGCGGTCAGGGGGAACAGGAACCCGAGCGCCAGGATCAGCAGCACGGACTGCGACCCGAGGATGTTCTGCAGGTTGCCGAGCGTCGGGTACGTGTCCGGCAGCGCGACGCTGAACCCGATCACGATGACGAGCCAGGCACCGAGCAGTGCGTAGCGCTCGGTGTGCCCCCACGAGAAGCGCGGGCGGGTGGGACGGACGATCGAGGTCTCGAGGACCGGTTCGGCGGTGGTGGACATCAGGCGTTCTCCTTGACGGGGGAGGAGTCGACGGGGGAGGTGAGGGGAGCGGCGGACTCGACGAGGCTGGCGACGACCGCGGCGGGCTCGACGAGGCTGGCGACGACCGCGGCGGCGATGACGTCGCGGTCGATCCGGTCCCCGGTGAGCACGTCGTGCACGCGGCCGTGGGCGAGGACCACGACGCGGTCGCACATCTGCGCGAGCTGGTCGTAGTCGGTGGAGGCGCACACGATCGAGACGCCGCGTTCGGCACTCCGCCGGAGCATCGCGAAGATCGCGGCCCGGGCACCGACGTCGATGCCCTGCGTCGGTTCCTGCAGCAGCACGAGCCGCGGGTCGTCCTGCATCCACTTCGCCAGGACGGCCTTCTGCTGGTTGCCGCCGGACAGTGTCCCGAACAGTGCGCTCGGGTCGGCGGGACGGACGTCGTAGTCGCGGACGAGGCCGGCGACGTGTGCCCGCTCGCGTGCGGGCGAGAGGCCGAACAGCCCGCGCAGGCGGCCGAGCACGGGGAGCGTGACGTTCTGCTCGACCGACAGGGTCAGCGCACCGCCCTCGCGCTTGCGGTCCGCGGGGACGTAGACGACGCCGCGGCCGATCGACGCCCCCGGCGAGGTGCGCGCCAGGTCGACGGTGCGCTCGTGCACGGTCAGGGAACCGGTCGCGGGGCGGGCGCCGTACAGGCCGGGGAGGACGTCCTCGACGCCGGAGCCCGCCAGGCCGGTGATGCCCACGACCTCACCGTCGGCGACGTCGAACGACAACCCCTCGACGACGCCGACGTGCAGGTCGCCGACGCGGACGACGGCGTCGCCGGTGGCGGCCGGACGGGGAGACCGTGCGGCCGCTCCGTCGAGGCCCCGGCCGACGATGAGGGCGACGAGCTCGTCGGCGGTGGTGGTCGCGGTGTCCCGGTGGGCCTGCACCCGGCCGGCGCGGAGGACGGTGACGCGGTCGGCGTGCTCGAGGACCTCGGACATGTCGTGCGACACGAGGAGTGCCGAGGTCCGGCCGTCGGACACCAGTTCCTTCACGACGCGGAAGAGCAGGTCGGCGTCCTCCTTCGGCAGGAACACGGTCGGTTCGTCGAGCACGATGAGCGCCCGCTCCCCGCCGAGTTCGGCGACCGCGCGGAGGATCGCGACGAGGGCCTTCTGGGTGTCCGTGAGCTCCTCGACGCGGGCTCGCGGGTCGATGTCCACGCCGTACCGGGCGAACAGCTCGGCGGCTGCCCGGTGCTCGGCGCCCCATCGGACGAAGGGCCCGCGGCCGGCCACGACGGTGGCGAGCCGGAGGTTCTCGGTCACGCTGAGCGAGGGCACGAGCGCCAGGTCCTGGTGGACGAAGCTGATGCCGACGCGGCGGAAGTACCCGGGTGGCACCGGCAGCGGGAGCAGGGCGCCGCGGACCTCGATCGTCGCCCCCGGCTCCGGCGCGTACGTGCCGGAGAGGACCTTGATCAGGGTCGACTTGCCCGAGCCGTTCTCGCCGAGCAGCGCGTGCACCTGTCCGGGCCGGACCTCGAGCTCGACGTCGTCGAGTGCGGTGAGTCCGCCGAAGCGCTTGGTGAGCCCGCTGATCCGCAGCACCGGTGCCGTGGCGGTCACTTCGCCGGTCCCCAGATCTTCTCGTACCCGGTCTTGTAGGCGTCGCCGTAGCCCTTGCTCGGCACCGGCGGCGTCCCGGTCTCGTCGACGTTGTCCTTCGTGAAGACCTTGAGCGGGGTCTGCTCGTTCCCGTCCTCGACGATCGGCGTGCCGGTGAGCACACGCCCGGCCTGGTCGAGCGTGGCGTAGGCGAGCCACTCCATGTTCTCGCCGATGTCCATCGTCATGACGCTGCCGTCCTGCAGGATCTTGAGGACCGCCGGGGTGCCGTTGTACGAGGACGTGTGCACCTGGCCGGTCTTGCCCGCAGCCGTCACCCCGGCCTCGACGAACAGTGCCATCGAGTCGTAGACCGGCAGGACGTAGTCGAGGTTCGGGTCGGACTGGATCGCGGACTGCACGGTCGACGAGATCTTCGTCGCCCAGTCGGACACCGGCACGTTCGTGACCTTCACCTTGCAGCCGGAGCACTGCGCGGAGAACTCGGACTGCATCGCCTTCACGATCCCGTCCGACGGTGGGACCTCGGACGACGTGATGATGAGGACGTCGCCCGTGCCCTTGGTCTCCTTGATGGCCCAGTCGGCGTTGAGCTTCGCGGCCTCGTGGAACGGTGCGGTGACCTGGGCGGCGACGAGCGGCTGGAGCTGCGCGGGGAGCGACTCACCGGTCTGGTACGTGTGGCTGATCAGCACCGGGATGCCCGCCGCCTTCGCCCGCTTGAGCGCCGGGACGATGAGCTCACCGTTGACGCCCTGGGCGAGGACGATGATGTCGGCCTTCCGGCTGATCGCCTGGTCGATGCCCGCGGACTGCTCGGTCGGGGTGCCCTGGTTCGTGTACTCGATCCACTTGGCGCCGTACTGCTCCGCGAGCTTCTCGCCAGCCTGGTCGACCGACACGATGAACGGCACGGCGGACGAGTTCGGGATGTTGAAGATCGTCTTGCCGGCGATCTTCGACATGTCGAACGGCTTGCCCTCGAACGTGAACTCGGGGTCGACGCTCGCCGCCTTGATCTGGCTGGTGGCGTGTTCCACCCCGGCGGAGTCGTCCGACGACCCGGTCGAGGCGGTGGACGTGGCCGAGCAGGCGGACAGGAACAGCACGCCGCTCAGGGCGGCTGCGACGAGCGCGGGACGGACGAGCGCAGCACGGAGGAGCGCGGGGCGGACGAGCGCGGGGCGGACGAGCGCGGGACGGGCCGGCTGCGTTCGGGACGGTGCGGGGGACGACATCGGTCGGAGACCTCCAGGACGGGTGGAGCGAGGAACGAGCGGGGAGCGGGACGGGGGTGCGGGGACGACGAACACCCCGCAGCGCGGGGTGGGCGTGACGAGCGGGTCGGAGGCCGCGTCACGCGGTCCGGGAGCACCACCGGATGCGGTGGTGGGGAACGCTCCGCCGGCGGCGAGGCGTCCGGGTGACGGGGCCGCTGCAGTGGGGCTGATGCGAATGTAACCGTCCGCGGGACCCGGCAGGGCGGTGCCCGGTAACGGTCCTGTTAGGCGTTTGTTTCGCTGGTGTTAGGCCACCGACGCTGGACCGCCGGAACCGCACCGTTCCGCGCGGTTCGGGCTGGTGCTCTTCCGCCGCCTCGGCCCGGCCCGCTGCGGATCCGCACGGTTCCGCGGCGGCGGTGGGTGGGCGAAACACGCCGGACGCAATCGTGTCGACTTCCGGTAACGGGTCTCTCACAAATCGGTCGAGCCGAGGGTCGACGGTGCTGGCGGAATGCAGGACGCGGCCCCGGACACCGAGCCGCTGACCGGGGCATTCCGCGCGCGGCGGTCCGACGGGCGCTGGCGTAACCCACCCGACACGGAGCCGCCACGGAGGCGAAACGAGCGGAGGGTGGACTGCATCCACACCACCCCCGACCGCAGGAGCACACCGATGATCACCACCGTCGTCGCCGGCAACCCCAAGCCGGCCTCGCGGACGCTCGACGCCGCCACGGTCGTCCTCGAACGGCTCACCGGTCGCGCCCCGGACAACGTCGTCGACGTGATCGGCCTCGGCCCAGGCCTCCTCGGCTGGGGCGACGAGGCCGTCGCGGCCGCGGTCCGCACCGTCGCCGCGTCCGACCTCGTCGTCGTGGCCTCACCCACCTTCAAGGCGACCTACACCGGCGTCCTCAAGCTCTTCCTCGACCAGTTCGCGACCGGTGACGGCCTCGCGGGCGTCGTCGCGGTGCCGCTCATGCTCGGCGCCGGACCCGCACACGCCCTCGCCCCCGAGGTGTTCCTCAAACCCGTCCTCGTCGAGCTCGGCGCGACCGTGCCGGCACCGGCCCTGTACCTCAACGACAAGCACTACTCGGAGCCCGCGTCGACGGAGGCCTGGGTCGCGCGCTGGCGCGACGTCCTCCTCGGCGCGGTCACGAGCCTCCCGGAAGGAACCCGCTCATGATCAGCCCCTACTCGACCGACGCCCCCGACCTCACCGCCCTCCGCCAGGCCTTCTCCGGCTTCCCGTGCGGGGTCGCCGCGCTCTCCGCGATCGTCGACGACGAGCCGACCGTGCTCGTCGCGTCGTCGTTCACGGTGGGGGTCTCGCAGGACCCGCCGCTCGTGATGTTCGCGGTGCAGCACACGTCCACGACGTGGCCGGTGCTCGCCGGCGCGGAGACGATCGGCGTCTCGATCCTCGGCGAGGGGCACGCGCAGGTGACGCGCCAGCTCGCGTCGAAGGACAAGTCCGTGCGCTTCGTCGGTGTCGACACGACGGTGTCCGAACGCGGGTCCGTGTTCCTCGAGGGGGCGCCCATCTGGCTCGAGTGCTCCGTGGAGCACACCTACCCTGCCGGTGACCACGACATCGTCGTGCTGCGGGTCCTCGGGCTCATGTCCGACTTCGCGCACAGCCCGCTGGTCTGGCACCGGTCCGCCTTCGCGACGCTGAGCGCCTGACGGCGCGGGGCAGGCAGACGGGAGGCCCGGAGCACGTGAGCGGTCCGCTCACGTGATCCGGGCCTCCCGTCCAGTGCCCCCGGTGCGTCGGCGACGCAACCCGCGTCAGCCGCGCAGCGCCTCCGCCAGCTTCACCCGGCTGCCGGTGCGCAGCAGCGCGTTCTCGTAGATCCGCGCGCCGATGACGACCACCAGCACCACCGAGGCCGCGACGATGACGAGGGACAGGACCGGTTCCCACCACGCCGCCGTCCCGAGGAAGATCCGCATCGGCATGCCGATCGGCGCGCTGAACGGCACGTAGGACATCACGCCGAGGATCGTCGGGTTGTTGTAGGCCACGATGATCAGCAGGTACGGGATCATCACGAGCATCATCACCGGGGTGGTGACGCTGCCGACGTCCTCCTGGCGGGACACGAGCACGGCGGCGGCGGCGAACAGCGAGGCGATGAGGACGAAGCCGATCGCGAAGAACCCGACGAACCACAGCATGCTCGGGCCGAGGACGGTGAACATGTTGTCCTGACCGGTGACCGCCAGCGTCACCGCTGCCGCGATCGCCACCGCCACGATCTGCGCGAACGCCATCACGCTGTTGCCGAGGACCTTGCCGGCGAGGAGCGCCCGGGCCGGGATCGCCGCCATCAGGATCTCCACGACGCGGGTGGACTTCTCCTCCACCACGCTCTGCGCGATCGACTGGCCGAACGTCACCGCGGAGGCGAAGTACACCACGCCGAACGCCAGCGCCACGATGTAGATGAGTCCACCGGGGATCGCGTTCGGGTCGAGCAGCTCGATCCGCGGGGTGACGCTCAGCGCCGACACCACGTCGGTCGGGGCGTCGTCGAGCCCGACGACCTTGTAGCCGAGCGGGTCGTCCGACGGCAGGACCGCGGCGTCGACGTCGCCGCTCGTCACGAGCCGTTCCGCGGCGGCGGCGGTCGGCGCCTCCGTCACGTCGAGGCCCTTGCTCGTCGGGAGCTGCACGCCGTCGACGACCGCGACCGGGGTGGTGTCGCCCGCCGTGGCCTTGCTGACGACGCCGCCGACGACGATGGACGCGACGACCATGAGCACGAGGATGCACGCCGAGACGATGAACGCCTTGCTGCGGACCCGGGCCTGGATCTCGCGGGCGGAGACGAGTCGCACCGCCTGCACGAAGGAGCTGTTCACCGCACGACCTCCCGGAAGACCTCGCTGAGCCGCGGCACCCGCGGCGAGAACGAACCGACCGTGCCGTGCTGGACGGCACGCTGCAGGACCCGCTGGGCGGTGGCGTCGTCCGCTTCGAACAGGGCGTAGCCGCCGTCGAACTCGCGGACGGTGACGCCGGGTTCCGCGCGGAGCCAGGCGACGTCGCCGTCGACCAGGAGCTCCCACGCGGCCGGACCGGCCTGCTTCCGGAGCTCGTCCTGCGGACCGGCGGCGCGGATCGTGCCGTCGGCGATGACCACGACGTCGTCGCAGAGTCGCTCGACGACGTCCAGCTGGTGGCTCGAGAACAGCACCGGAGCGCCGCCCGCCGCGGACTCGCGGAGGACGTTCAGCACGACGTCGACCGCCATCGGGTCGAGGCCCGAGAACGGCTCGTCGAGGACCAGGACCTCGGGGTCGTGGGCCAGCGCCGCGGCGACCTGCACGCGCTGCTGGTTGCCGAGCGAGAGCTTCTCGACCGGGTCGGTGGCGTGCTGCGCGAGGCCGAGCCGGTCGAGGAGGTCGGTCGTGCGGGCAGCGGCGGCGCGCTTGTCGACGCCGTGCAGCCTGGCGAAGTAGGTGATCTGTTCGGCGACGGGCATCTTCGGGTACAGCCCACGCTCCTCTGGCATGTAGCCGAAACGGCGCCGGTCGGCCGGACCGATCCGGGTGCCGTCGATGGACACGGTGCCGGAGTCGGCCTGCAGCACGCCCAGCAGGATCCGCATCGTGGTGGTCTTCCCGGCGCCGTTGCCGCCGACGAACCCGGTGAGCCGACCGCGGCCGACGGTGAAGGTCACGTCGTCGAGCACCCGGCGGTCGCCGTACTGCTTGGTCACCCCTTGGATGGTGAGCATCTCGTTCCCCTGTCCCGGCGGTGTGCACCGCCTGCCGTCGACGCTATTGGGACGGGTGCCCGGGGTGCCTCCGGCGGAGGACGGGTCTTCGGGGCTGCCCGGGGTCGGCCGGCTCCACCGCGAGGGGGAGGAGCGTGGGCGGACCTCGCACGGTGCGTGGTTGGTGGCCGGGTGTGGCGTGGTGGCGTGGATCGCACGGTGCCGGGTCCGTCAACCGGTGCGAGGTTGGTGGCCCCGTGCGCCGTTGCAGCGCCGCACGGGGCGATCAGCCTCGCACGGGCTGAGCAAGGCCGCACGGTGCGGTGTCGGCCGACGTCGCACGGGCTGAGCAAGGCCGCACCGTGCGAGCGGGGGTCAGCGGGCGACGCCGTGCTCGAACGCCCAGACGACGGCCTGGATCCGGTCGCGCAGCCCGGTCTTCTGCAGCACGTTCGACACGTGGGTCTTCACGGTGGCCTCGCCGACGAAGAGCTCGGCCGCGATCTCCGCGTTGCTCAGGCCCCGGGCGAGCAGCCGCAGCACCTCGGACTCGCGCTCCGTCAGGCCGACCTCGGCGAGTGCGGCGTCGCCGACCGCGGTGCCGGGCAGCGCGGACGCCGACGGAGATGCCGACGCGGCGGACAACGAGGACGCCGACGCCGACGCCGCCGCCGCTGACGCCGCCGTCGCGCGACTGATCACGCGCCGGGTCACGTCCGGTGCGAGCAGTGCGTCCCCCGCCGCGACCGTGCGGACGGCGTCGATCAGCCGTTCGGGGGAGGCGTTCTTCAGCAGGAACCCGCTCGCTCCGGCCTCGAGCGCCTGGAAGAGGGCGTCGTCGTGGTCGAACGTCGTGAGGACGAGCACCGCCGGGGGATCCGGGAGCGCTGCGATCCGCCGCGCTGCCTCGAGCCCGTCGACTCCCGGCATCTGCACGTCGAGGCACACCACGTCCGGACGCCAGGCACGGACGGCCTCGACCGCCTCGGCGCCGTCGGCTGCCTCGGCGACCACCCGGAAGCCCGGCTCGGACTCGAGGATCACGCGGAACCCGGCGCGGACGAGCACTTGGTCGTCCGCCAGCACGATCGTCAGCTCGTCGGCAGCCATGCCCGCACCAGGTACCCTCCGCGGGCGCGCGGCCCGATCTCGATCCGACCGCCCACCGCGGTGACGCGCTCGCGCATCCCCACGTGGCCGAGCCCGCTGCCGGACGTGTTCCGGGGAGCGGTTCCGCCGCGGCCGTCGTCGGCCACCTCGACCTCGACGCCGTCGTCGAGGTACCGCACGCGGAGGTCCGCGCGGGCGCTCGGGCCGGCGTGCTTGAGCACGTTCGTCACCGCTTCCTGCGCGATCCGGTACGCCACCGAGGACACCGTCGGCGGGACGTCACGGGCATCGCCGACGACGACGTACTCGGTCGGGTGCCCGGCCGTCCGTGCGGACTCGGCGAGCTCCCCGATCCGCCCGAGACCCTCGGTGCTCGGGGCGCCGCGGTCCTCGTCGTCGGAGCGCAGGGTGCCGAGCATCCGGCGGAGCTCCTCGACGGCGGTCCGGGCGCTCTCCTCGACGACGCCGAGCGAGGCCGTCGCCTGCTCGGGGTCGCGGCCGATCACGCGGCGAGCGGCCCCGGCCTGCACGCCCATCAGGGACACGTGGTGGGCCACGACGTCGTGGAGTTCGCGGGCGATCCGCACGCGCTCGAGCGTGACCGCCTGCGCCGCCGACCGTTCGCGCTCGGCAGCGAGTTCCGCGGTGCGCTGGTCGAGCTCGTGGCGCGCCACGGCCGACGTCCACGCCCGGTTGCCCGCGTACCAGGCGGCGCCGAAGTACACGACGTTGATGACGATGTTGATGAGGGAGTACGCGATCACCGGCGGGATGATCGAGCCTCCGTCGTTCGGCAGCGCGTTCGGGACGGCCCAGCCGAACGAGATCGCGATGAACAGCCACGCGAACATCCCGCCGATGACGACCCAGCGGACGGCCTCGGCGCGGACACGGTCGGAGCACCAGGCGCCGACCGTGTAGAGCGCGATGAACAGCGTGAAGTTGATGACGAAGAGCTCGGGGACGTGGAACACCTGCGTCGACGCGAAGGCCAGCGCCGAGACGATCGCGACGGTCATCGGGTACCGGCGCCGGAACGCGATCGGAGCGGCGTTCGCGGTGATCACCAGCGCCGAGACCCACCACGCGGCCTGGTCGTCGCCGTAGGTGCCGGCCGCGCTGTACAGCACCGTCGAGAGCGTCAGCCCGCCGAGGAGCACCAGTGCGAGGACGGCGTCCTGCCGCAGCTCACGCCGCCCCACCGGCAGTCGCGACCACTCCGTGCTCGTCCCCATGTCGACAACGCTAGCGGGTGCGGTCGGCGGGGCGGTGGTCGACCTGGAGGCACGGTGCAGGTGACCGACGTCGGTCACCTGCACCGTGCCTTCAGGCCGGTGCGCGACCCGCGTTCAGCCGTCGGCGTCCGTCGGCGACGCGACCCGCACCCGCGGCGGCAGCCCCGCCACCGCCGCCCGCCATGCCCACGCGGCACCGGCGAACACGGCCGCGGTGACCGCCCAGAGCACCCACGGCACGTCCGTGTCGAGGAGCCCGAGCATCAGCGGGAACAGCGCCATGCCGACGGAGCTCGCGGTCTGGAACACCCCGATCGCGCGGCCGCGGATCCGGGGGTGCGGCGCCTCGGCCATCACCGCGTTCGCCGCCGGCAGCACGAGCATGTCCGCCACCGCGAGCAGCACGCCCACGCTGACGACGTACGACCAGGCGGCGACACCGTCGAGTGGCGGGAGCACGATCAGCGGGACGACGCTCAGACCGGTCAGCCCCGCGCCGACCGCCACCAGGACGCCCCGGTCGAGACCGGCGACCCACCGGGTGACCGACGTCTGCAGACACGCGGCGAGTCCGGTGGCGACGGCGAACTGGACGGGGGCGACGGCCGCGGGCAGGTGCCAGCGCTCGACGAACAGGACGCTGAGCGCGACGTTCGGCAGCACCATCGCGGGCCCGATGAGGAACTGCCCGAGCGTGATGAGGCGCATCGACCGGTCGGCGGCGAACTCACGCAGGGTGCCGGTCCGGAGGTCCTCGAGGTCACGGGCCGCCGTCGCAGCGGGAGCCGTGCCGCCGGTGCGCTGGGTGGCGAACACGATCGCGGCGGCGACGCTCGTGACGACGTTCGCCAGCACGAGCCAGCGCAACCCGTCGTGGCCGCCGCCCGCGAGGACGACCGCGGCGACCACGGCACCGGCGCCGAGAGCCGCGGCCTTGGTGGCCTCGAGGAAGGCGAACCACTGCTCGAACGGCCGACCCGCCGACAGGTCGTGGACGTACGCGGTCCACGACGTCCAGTAGAGCCGTTCGGACGCGTTCGCCAGGAAGATCGCGGCGAAGACCACGACCGGGTCGTGCGCGACGAGGTAGAGCGTGAACCCGGCGGCGGACAGCAGGTTGTTCGTGACCATCGACGCCCGCGCGCCGAACCGGTCGGTGAGCACTCCGCCGAGGAGCCCCACCGGCAGCGCCAGCAGCGACGCCGCGGTCGAGAGCAGGCCGATCACGGCGAGCGAGAGGTCGGTGGTCAGGGTGAAGTAGACGATGGTCAGCGGCAGCGTGAGGCCGGCGCCGATCGTGTCGACGAGGACCGCGGCGGTGATGAAGCGGTGCTCGGTGAGCGTGGCGAACGAGGCCCGGAAACGGGCGCGGATGGAGAACACGGGGAATCCCTCGGAGTCGTCGCGCGGCGTCGGTGCCGCGCGGGCGTACTGGAAGCGCGCGGACGGTGTGGTCCGCGTGGAGGGGGAGCCGGCTCAGGTGCCGGCTCAGCGCTTCGTTGCCATGACTCCGCTTGTCGTCGGGGTTCGGGTGCGTGGGCATCCGCACGCGTGTTCGTGAGCGGTGCTCGCCGTCACGCTACCGCAGGAGTAGCCTCCCGCCAACGAGCAGGGGAGACACCATGCAGTTCCTCGTCAACGTCATCGACGACGGTCAGGCCGAGGCCGCCGGCCGCACCGAGTCCGGCACCCAGGCCGAGATGGACGCGGTGGACGCGTTCAACCGGGGGCTGGGCGACGCGATCCTCTTCGCCGCCGGGGTCTCCGCACCGTCGGACGGCATCGTGATCGACGGTCGCGGCGGCGATTCGCAGTCGACGCCGGGGCTGGTGTCCAGTGCAGCGGAGTTCGTCGCCGGGTTCTGGGTCATGGAGCTGCCGGATGCCGAGACCGCTCGGCGCGTGGCGACGGAGGCGTCGGCGGCGTGCAACCGGAAGATCGAGCTGCGGCCACTCCTCTGACCCGTGCTCCGGCGGCACCCGCGGCTGCACCGGCCGTCACCACGGCGCCGGCAGCGAACGTCGCGAGCGTGCCGACGGCACCGATGAGTCCTCCGGCCGCGGCCGCTCCGACGGCCTGGCCGAGGACGAGCGCCACGAACAGCATCGACGTGCCGGCGGACGCCCGCTCCGGAGCGATCTCGGTCGTCCAGGTGATCAGCGACCCGGTCGCCGCCGTGTAGCCCCAGCCGAACACCGCGCAGGCGAGCAGGGCGAGCGTCGTCGACTGCGGCGCGAGTCCGAGTGCGAGCACGGCGACCGCCACCGATCCGGCCGTGGCCGTCCACAGCGTGCGTGCGCGGAGGCCGCTCGTCCACCGCGCCGTGACGACCACGGCGGCACCGCCCAGTCCGAGCGCGATCCACGCGGACACCGACACGACGACCGGAGCGCCGGCCTCGACGAGTGCAGAGCGTCCGTACGTCCAGACGACGGCCGAGCCGGCGCCGAACAGCACGGCGAGGACGAGGACCCGGCGGTGCGCGACGAGCCACCGTCGGGCCGACGAGGGCGCCGGTGAGGGCGCGGGCGCGGGCGCGAGTGCGGGCGCGGGTGCGGGCGAGGGCGGGGCCGACGGCGCGCGGGTCGGGGTGTCACGAGTGTCGGATGTGCCGCGGGACGCACCGAGCAGGACGGCACCGACGACGATGGCGAACGCACCCGACCACGCCCACGCCGTCCGCCAGTCGGGCAGCAGGACGAGTGCGAGGACCCCGGCGGCGACGAGCCCCGGCCCGGTCCCCGCGTTGACGACCGCCTGCGCCCGGCCCTGCGCGGCGTCCGGGACCTGCCGCGCGACGAGTGCGACGAGCGCGGGCGAGGCGAGTCCGGCGGCTGCGGACCCGATCACCGACCACGCCCCGAACGCCGGCGGCCCGGCGGCGGTGGCCATCCCGAGCGCCCCGGCCCCGGCGACGAGGGCAGCGGCGGCGACGAGCACCCGGGGGACCCGAGCCGCCAGCAGGAGCCCGGCGACCGCTCCGACGCAGTACACGGCCGAGGCGCCCGACGAGATCCACCCCGCAGCGCCGGCTCCGAGTCCGAGGTCCCGCTGGACGTCCGGCAGGAACAGCCCGTACGCCAACCGCACCAGCCCGTAGGTCGCCGCGATCAGTCCCAGCCCGCTCGCGAGGAGGACACCCTGCCGAGACAAAAACGATCGTTTCACTTTTGAGAGCCTAGGGTGCTGGCATGGTCATGCGTCCAGGAACCGAGCAGAAGCTCCTCGACGCCGCCGAGGAACTCTTCTTCACCCGGGGCATCGCCGCGACGCCGATCGACGCCGTCCTCGAGCGCGCCGGTGTCTCGAGCGCCACGCTCTACCGCGGGTACGCGAGCAAGGAGGCCCTCGTCGCCGCCACACTCGAGCGACGGCACGACGACTGGCTGACGACGTGGGACCGCGCGCTCGTGTCGGCGGACGACGACCGAGGTCGCTTGCTCTCCGTGTTCGACGCGCTCGACGCCTACCGGGCAACACCGTCCGGGTCCCGGTGGTGCGCGTTCCTCGGCACCGCGGCCGAGTACGCGGACACCCCGAGCGAGGTCCGTGCAGTGCTCGACCTCGAGACGGCGACCCTTCGTACCCGACTCACCGCGCACGCCGCGGCCGTGCTCGACGCGCGGGAGGGACGCGCCGCCGCGCTCGCCGACCAGCTGGTGCTCGTCGTGTCGGGCTACCTCGCGATGCGCCTCCGCGACCCGGCGCTCGGCACCGAGACGGCCCGGGCGCTCGCCGGCGTCCTGGTCGACGTGGCCGGCGGCGACGACCCGGACCACGTCCTGCGCGTCCTCACACGAGACGACTCCGCTTGACAGGTGTTCCACCCGACGGGACTCGGTACCGTGCCCGGTGTGCAGCGACTCTCCTCGACGCTCGTGACGGAGCGCGTGACCCCCGACGGCACCGCCCCCCTCGCATGAGCGGGTCCCGCGCGGCGCGGATCACCCGCCGCTCACTGATCGGTGCCGGCGTCGCGGTCGTCGCCGCCGGAGCCGTCGGTGAGGCCGTCAACCTCCGCCTGCTCCCCGGCCGCTCGACGATGTACCGCGTGCTCGGACTCGACGGCCCGGCCGGCACCATCCCCGACGTCGACCCGGTGCCGACCATCTCGGGCAGCTTCACGTCGGCGTCCCGCGGAGGTCGTCAGGTCGGCTGGACGATCGCCGCACCGCCCGCGGAGGCCCCGCTGCCCGTGGTCGTCGCGCTGCACGGCTACGGCGACGACCACTCCGCGTTCTTCGGCGACTCGCTCGGCTACGACCGCTTCCTCGCCGCGCACGTCACCCACGGCGGCGCACCCTTCGCGATCGCGTCCGTCGACGGCGGCAACCGGTACTGGCACCGACGCGCCGACGGGGACGATCCCGCCGCGATGGTCGTCGACGAGTTCGTCCCGCTCCTCGCACGCAGCGGGTACGACACGTCGCGGCTCGGCTTCACCGGCTACTCGATGGGCGGGTACGGCGCACTGCACCTCGGAGGCGTCCTCGGAGAATCCCGCGTCCGGGTGGTCTCCGGGGTCAGCCCGGCGCTCTGGACGGCGGCCGGCGAAACCGCGCGGGGCGCCTTCGACGACGCGGCGGACTTCCGCGCGAACACCGTGCTCGGTCGGCAGCGCGCACTCGACGGCGTCGCGGTCCAGGTCGACTGCGGCACGGGTGACGGCTTCGAACCCGCCGTGCACACGTACGTCGACGGCTTCCCGAAGCGGCCGTCCAGCGGCTTCTCCGCCACGTTCTCGGCCGGCGGCCACACGCGCGCCTACTGGCGCCGGACGGCGCCGTCCCAGCTCGCGTTCCTGGCCCGCCACCTGCAATCCTGACCAGGGCACGGGCTCTGGCCTGGAGGCACGACCAGCGTCCGCCCGTCCGCCCACCCGACCCGCGCCTCCGGTCCGACCGCCGTCACCGAGTGTCAGACGCGCCCGCGGTTGCGCCGCCGGATCTCCTTCGGCGCGCGCCCGGCCATGAAGGACCGTGCGGGGTCGACGAGGAAGCCCTGTCGGAGGGCCTCTCGGCCGACGAGCATCCGGAAGCCCATCTGGTCGCGGTTGCTCAGGGTGACCTCGGCCTCGAACACACGGCCCGCCAGGGTCATCGTCGTGAGGACCACGATGCGCTCCTGGGTGTGGCCCGTCGAGCTACGGACGGTGCGTCGGTCGTGCACGGGGCACTCGATCGTGACCGCGTCCGCGTCGGTGTCCTGCCACGGGTGCACCGAGAACCGGACCCGGTCGCCGGGCAGTTCCTCGAGGTCGAACGCGTGCAGCGCCGAGCTGCGGGCACCGGTGTCGAGCTTCACCTTGATCCACGGGATGCCGAGGTCGGGCAGCCCAGCCCACTCCCGCCAGCCGGCGACGACGAGACCGCCGTCGGGGGACTTCGGAGCGCGGGCCATGTGCCCATCCTGTCGCATGCTTGGATGGAGCGTCGCCGTCGACACCTCCACCGCCCGTCCCCACAGCCCCGCGGAGCAGCACCGATGAAACTCGCCATCCTGTCGCGTGCCCCGCACGCGTACTCGACCGAGCGCCTCCGGGCGGCGGCGATCGACCGCGGGCACGAGGTGAAGGTCCTCAACACCCTGCGGTTCGCGATCGACCTGTCCGGCGAGGACCCCGACCTGCTCTACCGCGGCAAGCTCCTCAGCGACTACGACGCCGTCCTGCCCCGCATCGGCAACTCGATCACGTACTACGGCACCGCGGTGGTGCGGCAGTTCGAGCAGATGGACGTCTACACGCCGAACACGGCGACGGGCATCACGAACTCGCGCGACAAGCTCCGGGCGAACCAGATCCTGTCCCGGCACCACATCGGCATGCCGGCGACGACGTTCGTGAACAGCCGGGCCGACGTCCGCGGCGCGATCGAGCGCGTCGGCGGAGCACCCGTCGTCATCAAGCTGCTCGAGGGGACGCAGGGCATCGGCGTGATCCTGGCGCCGGAGGAGAAGGTCGCCGAGTCGATCGTCGAGACCCTGCACTCGACGAAGCAGAACGTCCTCATCCAGTCCTTCATCTCGGAGAGCCGTGGCAGGGACATCCGCGCCCTCGTCGTCGGCGACCGGGTGGTCGCGGCGATGCGTCGGAGTGCCTCCGGGGACGAGTTCCGGTCGAACGTGCACCGCGGCGGGACGGTCGAGAAGGTCACGCTGACACCCGAGTACGAGGAGGCGGCTGTCCGCTCCGCGCAGATCATGGGCCTGCGCGTCGCGGGCGTCGACATGCTCGAGGGCAACGACGGGCCCCTCGTGATGGAGGTCAACTCGTCCCCCGGGCTCGAGGGCATCGAGCGCGCCACCGGCCTCGACGTCGCGGGGGCGATCATCGACTTCATCGGCAACCAGGTCGCGTTCCCGGAGATCGACGTCCGGCAGCGGCTGACGGTCTCGACGGGCTACGGCGTCGCCGAACTCCTCGTGCACACCAACGCGGACCTGGTCGGGAAGACGATCAAGGAGTCCGGGCTGTGGGACCGGGACATCACCGTCCTGACCCTGCACCGGGGCGCGACCGTGATCCCGAACCCCCGCAGCGGCGTCGAGCTGCAGGCCAGCGACCGGCTGCTGTGCTTCGGCAAGCTCGAGGAGATGCGGTCGATGGTGCCGGACCGTCGACGTCGCCGGAGCAAGGTCCGGAAGCTCCCGAAGGACGCCTGACACCGCCGGTCCAGCAGTCCCGGATCGCGCTTCCAGGCTGGATGGGGAAGTATGTATCGGTGACGATCATGACGGAACGGCCGGTGGACCAGGCGACGAGCAGCGATGCGGAGCAGCCCGGCAACGCCACGGCGAAGCACCAGAACGTGTCGCTGCTGTCCGTGGCGACGACCACGGCCGACCGCGTGACGACCTCTGCGGACATCGAAGCTCGACTCCGCGGGGTGCTCCGACGGCTCCGGTTGCCGATGGGTCTGCTCGAACGCGTCGCCGGTGTCACCGAGCGCCGCAACTGGGGCGAGGGCCAGACCTTCCAGGACGCCGCGATCGACGCGGGCCGCCGTGCGATGGCCGAGGCCGGGGTCCGCCCCGAGGACATCGGGCTCCTCATCAACACCTCGGTGACCCGCCCGCACCTCGAGCCGTCGGTCGCCGTGCGCCTGCACCACGGCCTCGGGCTGCCGTCGTCCGCGATCAACTTCGACATCGCGAACGCGTGCCTCGGGTTCGTCAACGCGATGAGCGTCGCCGCGGGCATGATCGACTCCGGCCAGATCAAGTACGCGCTGGTGGTGGACGGCGAGGACGCCGACCAGGTCCAGCTCAACACGATCGACCGCCTCAACCAGGGCGGCCGGAACCGCAAGGACTTCATGAGCGAGTTCGCGAGCCTGACCCTCGGGTCCGGGGCCGCGGCCGCCGTGCTCGGCCCGTCCGACGTCCACCCGGAGGGGCACCGCATCGTCGGCGGCGTCACCCGGGCTGCGACGCAGTGGTACGACCTCTGCGTCGGCAGCGTCGACGGCATGTTCACCGACGCGAAGATGCTGCTGAAGGGCGGCATGGAGCTCGTCGTCGCCGCCTGGAACGAGGCCCGTGCGCACTTCGACTGGGCCGACATGGACCGGTACGTGCTGCACCAGGTCTCCGACGTGCACACGAACGCCTTCGTCGAGGCGATCGGCATCCCGCGCGACAAGGTCCCGACGACGTACCAGCGGTTCGGCAACGTCGGCCCCGCATCGATCCCGATCACCCTCGCGGACGAGGTCGCCCGAGGCGGCATCACCCGCGGCGACCGGGTGTTCCTGGGCGGTGTGGGTTCCGGCATCAACACGGCGATGATGGAACTGCGCTGGTGAGGTCCGGCCTCCCGCGCGTCGCCGCCGCGAAGGCTCCGGCGACGCTCCCGCCGCCCCTGCCCGGAATCGACCCCGCGTGGTCGCGTCTCGTGACCGTGCCCGGTCAGGCGGGTGGCGGACCCGGAGGCACGGATCGCCCCGAGCGCACGTGGCACCTCCTCGACACGGCCGGGTCCCTGGCCGCGCTCGGCGCCGAACCGGTCGGCACGATCCTCTGCGTGCACGGCAACCCGACCTGGTCGTACCTGTGGCGTTCGGTCGCCGCGCGGACGCTCGAGGTCGCCCGCGCCGGTGGTCCCGCGTGGCGCGTCGTCGCGGTCGACCAGCTCGACATGGGCTTCTCGGAGCGGACCGGGCAGCAGCACGGGCTCGCCGACCGCGTGCGGGACCTCGGCTTCCTCACCGACGAACTCGGACTCCACGGTCCGGTGGTCAGCCTCGGGCACGACTGGGGCGGCGTGGTCTCCCTCGGCTGGGCGGTCGACCACCCGGACCTCGTGGTGGCGGTCACGACGTGCAACACGGCCGTGCACCAGCCCGACGACGCCCCGATCCCGGCGCCGTTGCGGCTCGCACTCCGTCCAGAACTCCTCGGTCGTGCGACCGTCCTGACGCCGGCGTTCCTCGAGACGACCCTGGCGATCGCGCACCCGCGCCTCGACCGGGCGACCGCCGACGCGTACCGGGCGCCGTACCGCGGTGCCGCTCGTCGCGGCGGGATCGGTGGCTTCGTCGCCGACATCCCCGTCGACGCCGGCCACCCGAGCGCGCCCGAACTCGACCGGATCGCGGCCGGGGTGGCAGCGCTCGACGTCCCCGCGCTCATCATGTGGGGTCCTCGCGACCCGGTGTTCCTGGAGCGCTACCTCGACGACCTGGTCGAGCGGCTCCCGCAGGCCGACGTCCACCGCTTCGAGGGCGCCGGGCACCTGCTGCCGGACGACGCGGACGTCGCCGGGACGGTCCTCGACTGGCTGGGCGACCACCTGCCGGACGGGTACGCTCCCGCGGGAGCCGAGCCGCGCCTCCCGGCCGCCGCCGACCACGAGCCGGACGTGCGCCGCCCGCTGTGGGCCGCACTCGACGACCTGCGCGAGCGCGAC
Source organism: Curtobacterium sp. UNCCL20 (assembly GCF_900101675.1). Taxonomy (GTDB): domain Bacteria; phylum Actinomycetota; class Actinomycetes; order Actinomycetales; family Microbacteriaceae; genus Curtobacterium. Next base: position 137,309 of record NZ_FNKG01000002.1, read on the forward strand.
GACCCCGCGCTCGTCGAGATGGCCGCCGCCGGAGGCCCCCGCACCGTCACGTGGCGTCTGCTCGCCCGCCGTGTCGAGGAGATCGCGACCGGACTCGTCGACCTCGGCGTCCGACCGGGCGATCGCGTCTCGCTCCTCGTGACGCCCGGAGCCGACCTGACCGCGGTTCTCTACGCCTGCGTCCGCGTCGGCGCGGTCGTCGTCGTCGCCGATGCCGGACTCGGTCTCGGCGGGTTGACCCGCGCCGTCCGCGGTGCCCGACCCGACTGGATCATCGGCGCGCTGCCCGGTCTCGGGGCCGCGCGCGCCCTCGGATGGCCCGGGCGCCGGATCTCGACCGTCTCGCTGCCCGGTCCCGCCCGTCGCGCGCTCCGGGTCGAGCACACGCTCACCGAGGTCGCCCGCCTCGGCCGACAGCGTCTCGCAGCGGGCACCACGCTCCCGGATGCTCCGTCGCCGGACGCACCGGCAGCCGTGCTGTTCACCTCCGGGTCGACCGGTCCGGCCAAGGGGGTCGTGTACACGCACGGCCAGCTCGGCGCCGTCCGCGACGCCCTCGCCACCCAGTACGACGTCGGGGTCGGCACCGGACTCGTCGCCGGGTTCGCACCGTTCGCCCTGCTCGGCCCCGCGCTCGGCGCCCGGTCGGTGGCGCCGGACATGGACGTCACCGCACCCCGGACCCTCACCGCGCAGGCTGTCGCCGCCTCGGTGGCCGCGGCCGACGCGACCGTGGTCTTCCTGTCGCCCGCGGCGATCGCGAACGTCGTCGCGACGGCGTCCGCGCTGACCCCGGCGGACCGGGCGGCGCTCGGCCGGGTCCGCCTGTTCCTGTCGGCGGGTGCGCCCGTGTCGGCGGCGCTGCTGACCGCGGCCACCGAGCTGATGCCCAACGCCAGCGCGCACACCCCCTACGGCATGACCGAGGGGCTGCTCATGACGGACGTCGACCTCGACGGCGTCCGGGCTGCGGCCGACTCGGACGACGACGGCATCTGCGTCGGCGTCCCGGCGGCGAGCGTCCGGGTGCGCATCGCGCCGCTCGACGATGCCGGGGCGCCGACCGGAGCCCTGACGGACGCGGCGGGTGTGACGGGCGAGATCGTCGTCGCGGCGCCGCACGTGCGGGACCACTACGACCGGCTGTGGCGGACGAACCGGGTGTCCCGGCTCGGCGTGGACGACCCGCGTGGCCACCGCACCGGCGACGTCGGCCACCTCGACGCCTCCGGACGGCTCTGGGTCGAGGGGCGCCTGCAGCACGTCGTCACCACACCGTCCGGGGTCGTCACGCCGGTCGGGCCGGAGCAGCGCATCGAACGAGTCGACGGCGTCGGCCGGGCGGGCATCGCCGGCATCGGCCCGAGCGGGACGCAGCAGGTCGTCGCCGTCGTCGAGACGACCGGGCCGCGTCGTGCTCGTCGTCCTGCCCTCGCCACGCCCGCACTCGCCGCGGCCGTCCGGGCAGCCGCCGGAGTGCCGCTCGCCGCAGTCCTCACCGTGCCCGTCCTGCCGACCGACATCCGGCACAACTCGAAGGTCGACCGCGCCCGGCTGGCTCGCTGGGCGACCTCGGTGCTGTCCGGCGGGCGGATGGTCCGCCCGTGAGGGTGCTGGTCACCGGCGCGAGCGGGTTCCTCGGACAGGCGACGGCCGCTGCCGTGCGGGACGCCGGCCACGAGGTCCGGACGTTCCAGCGCCGACCGTCCGGCGTGCCCGGGGTCTCGGACGTCCTCGGCTCGATGACCGACCCCGATGCGCTCGCCCGTGCCGTCGACGGCGTCGAGGCCGTCGTGCACCTCGCCGCGAAGGTGTCCCTCGCCGGTGATCCGGCCGACTTCGTCCGCGTGAACGTCGACGGGACCCGGGCACTCGTCGACGCCGCCCGTGCCGCCGGTGTCCGTCGGTTCGTGTTCGTGTCGTCGCCCTCGGTCGCCCACACCGGGTCGTCCCTGGTCGGCGCGGGTGCCGGTCCGGCCGAGCCCGAGCGTGCACGCGGTGACTACGCCCGCACGAAGGCCGCAGCAGAGCTGATCGCACTCGGTGCCGATGCCCCCGACTTCGCGGTCGTCGCGATCCGCCCGCACCTGGTGTGGGGGCCCGGCGACACGCAGCTGGTCGGACGGATCGTCGACCGCGCCCGGACCGGTCGCCTGCCGTTGCTCGACTCCGGGGCCGCGCTCATCGACACGCTCTACGTCGACAACGCGGCGTCGGCGATGGTCGCTGCGCTGGAGCACGCCGCCGACGAGGGGGTGCACGGGAACGCGTACGTCGTCACCAACGGGGAACCGCGGCCGGTCGCGGACCTGCTCGCCGGCATCTGCACCGCGTCGGGCGTGCCGGCGCCGCGGCTGCACGTGCCGGCCGGGGTCGCCCGCGCTGCTGGTTCCCTGGTCGAGGCCGTGTGGCGGGTGCGTCCGGGCGAGGACGAGCCGCCGATGACGCGGTTCCTCGCGGAGCAGCTGTCCACGGCGCACTGGTTCGACCAGCGCCGGACCCGTCGGGACCTGCAGTGGGCGCCGGCGGTGTCGATCGACGAGGGCCTCGAGCGCCTGGCGGCCGCCGCGCGCTGACGCGCGCGCTCCGGCGGGCGCCGCGCGCGCTCCGGCGGGCGCCGCCTGCGCTCCCGCTGTCGCCGCGTGCGCTCCGCCGGGCCCGAGTCTCGCGCTTACCGACAGTTCTCGGGCGATCGGACGCGAGAGGTGTCGCTCACGCCGAGACTCGGGCCAGCCCAGGCGCTCGCGGCCCAGGCGCGCGGGTGGCGGGGGTCAGGCCTGGTCGGCCGCCACGTAGACCCAGGCGGTCCAGCCGGAGGTCAGCGTGACCCGGATGCGCTGGTAGTCGGCGACCTCGTAGCGATCGGCGGCACTGAGCTGCCACGGGTGGTCGAGCGTCAGCGCGGAGCCCTCGACGACGTCCTCGGGCGTACCCCGGCGGAGGATCGGGTGCCGGTCGGACCCGCTCGTCCGGATCACGTCCGGGTCGGTGATCGTCACCCACTCGAGCCGCCACCCGGGCAGGGCATCGGGGGTGGTCGGAACGTGGCCGCCGAAGAGCTCCTCCTGCACGAGCGGCTGGCGCAGCGTGCCGTACGAGAACACCCGCTGCACGGTGCCGGGCACCGGAACTCCGGTGGGGAGCACCGGCTTCGGCGCGAGCGTCGGGGTCGCCGTCCACACGAGGGCGCCCGTGAGGCCCGTCAACCCGAGGTGGAGCAGCCCGAAGAGGACGAGCACCCCACCCCAGCCGGCACCGGAGAACCCGAGCACGACGACGCCGAGGACGAGGCAGACCACCGCGAAGGCACCGAGACCGATGACCCACCGCTGGCCGGGGGAGAGACGCTGCACGGAGCGAGAGTAGCGGACCGGAGGCACGCCCCACGCGAGCCGATCGGCTCAGGTGGGGCGTGCCTCCAGTCCCGTCGCGGACGTCAGCCGTGCAGCCCGGCGGCCTTCGCGATCTTCTTGCCGAGCTTCTTGCGTCCCTTGCGGGCCCGCGGGTCGTTCCAGATCTTCCGGGCGGTGTCGGCCTTGGACGTCTTGATCACGGGACGGTTGGCACGCGAGCCGAACCAGAAGCCGATGAGGACGATCGCGCCGATCACGATGATGCGGTTGCGCATGTGGAGCTCCTTCGTAGGTGGTGCACGGGGTCGGTCTCAGCCGGTGAAGCGGTTCCAGAGCTCGGTGACGATCGGCCAGACGTCGCCGGCACGGTCGGCGGACCCGACGGCCACGAGGACGACGGGGAAGACCGTCACGGCGATGCTCACCAGCACGGCGAGCACGACCGCGAACGTCGCCGTTGCGGTGTGCCGGCGGGTGAACGCGAGGACGAGCAGCGCGAGGACCACCAGTGCACCGAGCAGGCTGACGAGGGCGACCCGGACGAACGGGAACGGGACGAGTCCCGCGGTGGTCGCGGTGACGCCGCCGAGGAACCCGACGAGCGGCAGGAACGCGCCGAGTGCGGTGCCGAGGACGAGCACGACGCCGATGCCGCTCGCGACCCAGACGCCGCGGGGCCGGGGGCGGCGGACGCGGGTCCGACGGCTCCCGGACCAGGCGGTGGTCACGGCTGCTCCGGACGGTGCTGCGAGGCGTCCGCTGCGGCGTCAACGGCGTCGCCCGCGGCGTCGGCGGCGTCGCTCGCTGCGTCGGCGGCGTCGCCAGCGGCGTCGGCTGCTGCGGCTGCCCGGTCTGCGGGCGTCGCGTCACGCACGGACTCCACGGTGTCGGCAGCACGCTGGCGCGTGCTCTCGGCCGCGTCGACCACGACGTCCCGTGCCTGCTCGGCCGCGTCCTTCGCCGACGATGCGGCGTCGGCAGCCTGCTCGGACGCGCGGGCGAGCGAATCGGCGGCGGTGTCCCGGATGCGCTCGGCGGTGTCCGTCGTGGCCTCGACGGCACGCTTGGTGGTCTCGGCCGTCGCATCGGCGGCCCGCTTCGTGGCGTCGGCAGTGGTGTCGGCGGCGCGCTTCGTGGCGTCGGCCGTCGCGTCCGCAGCGCGCTTCGTCACGTCAGCCGTCGCCGCAGCGGCCCGCTTGGTCGCGTCCGCCGTGGTCGCAGTGGCCTGCTGGACGGCCTCGCCGGTGGTCTCGGCAGCGTGCTTGACGGCGTCCGTCGCGGCCTCGGTCGCCCGGCCGAGGGGCGACTGCTCCTCGTCGAACGGACCGTGCACGTCGAGCACACGGACGTCGACGGACGCCGGGAGGTCCGACAGCTGACCGGTCGCCGCGGTCACCTGCTTGCGGACCTCCTCCGCGACCTCGAGGACGGGCCGCGGGTAGCTGACGACGATCGCGACCTGCACGCCGAGCGCGCCGTCGTCCTCGTCGACCTGCACCCCGGCGGTGCCGGCGCTCCGGCCGAGCTGCTTCCGCAGCTGGTCGGCGGCGCGGGCGGCGATCCCGCCGAGGTGGTGCACGCCGGGCACGCCCAGCGCGGTCTCGGCTGCGGTCCGCGCCACGATCGTCGCGGTGCTCGCGCCGTCGGGCAGCGGCTCCGTGAGCTCCGCGGGCAGGGGCACCGTGGCCACCTGCGTGTGCGCGTTCGGGTCGTGCTGCATGGTTCCTCCTCGTTCGGGTTCCGCCGGAACGCATCGGGGCACCCGACTCGCGGGTGCCCCGACACGGTTCGTGCGACCTACTTCTTGAAGACGTCCTTGACGTCCTCGCCGGTCTGCTTGACGCTCGCGGCGGCCTGGTCCTTCTTGCCCTCGGCGACCTTCTGGTCGTCGTTGGTGACGTTGCCGATGGCCTCCTTCGCCTTGCCGGCGAGGTCCTGGGCAGCGTTCTTGATCTTGTCGTCGAGTCCCATGACGGGTCCTTTCGTGGAGCGGGCGCGTGCCCGGTGGATGGTGGTGGTGGGTGGGCCTGGAGGCCCGGGGTTGCGTCCGGCAGACGGGTGTCAGCGGACGCGGGTCGACTTCGCCAGGGCGGAGCGGGTACCGCCGGTGAGGTGCACGAGCACCGGCACCTGACGGCCGAGGGTGCGGTCGAGGACCGCGACGGCGCGGTCGACGGCGTCGAGGACGGTGACCGCGTCACCGCCGCGTCGCACGGCGACCCGGATCCGGGCGGCGCGCTGCCGCCGGACGATGTAGGTGTCGACCCGGGAGCCGACGACGTCGCGGACACCGGAGAGCTCGTGGTCGACGACGTCGCGGACGAGGGCGACGTTCACCGTGACGGCGTCGTCGCCGGAGCGCTCCCGGACGGCGACGGACGTCCCGCCGCCACCGCGGGTGAACACCCACACGAGGGCGAGCACGATCACGACGGCGCAGGCACCGGCGACGATCCACAGGGACGACGCGGGGACGTCGAGGCTGCGGGGGAGGTCGACGTACGAGGAGGTCGCGTCCCGGACGGCGGGCAGGACGCCCGCGCCGATGACGACGCCCACCACGACGGCGACGAGGCCGAGGACGAGGAGGATGATCCGGTTGAGGGTCCGGTTGCTCTTGGTCATGCGAGTGTTCCCTTCTCCTCGACCCGGACGCGGACGCTCCGGCCGAATCGCTCGTCGAGCCCGACGAGACGGTCACGGACGGCGTCCCGCACGACGGCCTCGTCGACCGGCACACCGGTGACGGGGACCACGCGGACCTCAGTCCGACGGCCGCGGGCGGTCGCGGAGGCGTTGCCCTCCGGGACCCCGGCGGCCATGCCGGCGGCGTTCGCTGCGGTGGAGGCCACGATCCGGGTGTCGATGATCACGGCACCCCGCTCGTGCTCCACGACGGAGCGGTGCTGGCGGCCGGGCTTCAGGGCGAGGACGATCAGCACCACGCCGAGGACGACGAGCACCACGGCCACGACCTCGGCGATCGTGGTGAACGCCGCGTCGGGTCGGAGTGCGGCGTCGACCGCGGTCTGGGGGTCGGCGACCAGCGGAGGTCGTCCGATCGCGCGGAGGACCGACTCGGTGCCGATCCAGGCCGCGACGAGGACGAGGACCACGAGCGCCACCGTCACGGCGGTCGACCGGGAGCGGTGCACGCTCCGGCGACGGATGCGTCGTTCGACGGAACCGTTGCTCATGCTGTCCTCCTAGCGGGTGCGGGACTCGTGCTCGCGCACGATCCCGGTGAGTTCGATGTGGGCACTGCCGACGCGGCGGCCGGTGAGGTCGCCCACGCGGCCCTTGACCTCCTCGGCGACCCGGGTGGAGCGGCCGACGATGTCGTCGCCCGCCGCGATCGGGCCGGTGATGTCGAGGGAGAGTGCGCCGGACGCGTCGCCGAGTCCGACCCGCACCCGCTTGGCGGGGGCGCCGAGCCGTTCGGCTGCGACGGCCCGCGCCAGCGAGGTCAGCGCGCGAGCAGTGATCTCGACGCGGCCCGGGACGTCCGGGCCGGCGTTCACCGGGAGCTCCGGCGCCCGGTCAGCACGTCGGCGAGGGCACCGCGGTCGATGCGGCCCGTCACGAGCGCGGCCACGAGGGCCCCGACCGCGCCGAACACGACCACGAGCACGAAGCCCCAGAAGCCGAACTGCAGTGCGACGACCGCGAGGACGGCGCCGATGAGGGCGCCCATCAGTGTGTTGCTCATGCGACTCGCGCTTCCTTCTTCTCGTCGTCGTTGTCGTCGTCGTCGCCCGGGATGTAGACGTCCTGGACGGTCACGTTGACCTCGGCGACCTCCATGCCGACGATCTGCTCGAGCGCGCGGGCCACGCCGGCGCGGACGCCGTCGGCGACCTGCTGGAGCGCCACCGGGTACTCGGCGACGATCACGATGTCGGCCGCGACCTGCTTCTCGCCGACCTCGACCTTGACGCCCTGACCGAAGTCGCGCTGGCCGATCGCGTCGCGGATGGCGCCGATCGCGCGGGCCGCGCCGTTGCCGAGCGAGTGCACGCCGTTGACCTCGCGGGCGGCGATGCCGGCGACCTTCGACACGACGGTGTCGTCGATCACGGTCTTGCCCGTGACGCCGGTGGCGCCCGAGTGGGTGCCGGTGCTGCGCGTCGCCGCCGAGGCGGTGGTGGCCGGGGTGGTGGTCGTGGTGTCAGCCATCTGGGTTTCCTTCCGATCGTCCCGCCGGGCGTTCCCAGCGGTTGCTGTTCACGGATGAGACGGGGCTCACTGGAGGTTCGTCACACACGACTTCTCGGATTCAGCGATCTGTCAGAGAAACGCGTCGATCCCCGGGTTTCCGTACCCCTGGGGGTGCAGCGGTCAGTCGAGCGCGCGGGTTCCGGCTGCGCGACTGCGCTCGGACGCACCACGGATCGAGCGCACGGCCGACATCGGGGACTCGCCCCGTTCCTCCTGGAAGAGCTGCTGGAGGCGACGCGGACGGATGCCGGCAGCATCCGCGATCTCCTGCAGGGTGACGCCGTCGTCGGCGTGCGCCTCGATGAAGGCGAGCGCCTTCCGGAGCCGCCACGAGGCGCGTCCGGTGTCGGGCCGCGCGGCCAGCGACGACCGGAGGGTGGTGGCCGGGTCCTCGCCGAAGCGATCCCGGTAGGCGACGGCGAAGCGGCCGGGGTTGGTGAAGCCCCAGCGGCGCGCGGTCGTGGTGACGCCGTCGGCACCGTCACCGTGCAGGAGGTCACGGCGCACCCGGTCGAGCCGGTGGTCGCGCAGGAACCGGTGCGGGGTCGAGTCGAGCGTGCGGGCGAACACGTCCTGCAGTCCGCGCTGGCTGAGGCCGCACGCGGCGGCGATGTCGGGGACTGACGGGCGATCGGCCGCGTTCGACTCGATGAACCGGATGGCATCGCGCAGCCGGTTCGCCAGCGGGACGTCCGAGCCGCGGTTCCGCAGCGGGAAGGTGTCGAGGACGACCACGGCGAGACGACGGTTCAGCGCCGTCCGCATCGGCCCGACCACCCGGTCGTCGACGAGCATCGGACCGAGCTCGCGGATGAGGTGCCGGAGGGGCTCCTGACGGGCGACGACCTCGTCCTGCTGCTCGAACAGCAGCGGGCCGTCGGGGAGTCGGAAGCCGAGGTCACGACCGACCTGGCGGAGGAAGCGGTCGGCGACGTGGACCCCGTTGTAGACCGTCTCCGACGACTCGAACCGGTACGCCTCCGACGCCGACGCGATGTACGGGCTGCCCGGCTCGACCGTGCGGGACCGGTCCGCGAAGTGCATGTCGAGCCGGCCCTTCGTGAGCCAGAACACCACGTGGTCGTCCCGTGGTCCGATGACCCCGCCGCGCTTCCCGCCCTCGGCGCGCATGGTCCGCAGCGTCAGGTCGTCGTCGCCGACGACCGTGTACTCGTAGCGCGCGTCGTTCGTGGCGAAGGTGTCCGAGGCGAAGTCGGAGCCGTGGTACTCGGCCTCGAAGATCGCGGAGTAGTCCGAGCCGTCGCCGTCCCCGAACCGCAGCCTGCGGAAGCCGTTGGCGGACGGGGCGGTCATGCGCGCATCATGCCACGGTCCGGTGCGTGATCCGGAGCGGTTGCGTCCTGGTGGATTCGGAATACCCTAGGGGGGTACCGTATTGACCCACTACGGAGGACACGATGCACGAACACGTCGGCTACATCGGCGACAAGGACGACCTGCTCAAGCGGCTCCGTCGCGCCGAGGGCCAGGTGCGGGGGATCGCCCGCATGGTCGAGGACGAGACGTACTGCATCGACGTCCTCACCCAGATCTCCGCGGCGAACCGGGCGCTCGAACGCGTCGCGCTGTCGCTGCTCGAGGACCACCTGTCGCACTGCGTCGCCGAAGCGGTCGCCGAGGGCGGAGACGCCGCGAACGCCAAGGTGCGCGAGGCGAGCGAGGCGATCGCCCGACTCGTCCGCTCCTGAACCGAAGGGAACACCATGACCACCGAACTCCTGCTCGTCGAGGGCATGACCTGCGAACACTGCGTGATGAGCGTCACCGAGGAGCTCAGCGAGCTCGACGGGGTGTCGGACGTCGCTGTCCAGCTCGTGCCCGGCGGCCGCTCCGAGGTCACCGTCACGTCGGACGCCCCCGTCGCCGCCGAGGCCCTCCGCGACGCCGTCACCGAGGCGGGGTACGAGGTCGTGCGGTCATGACGGACGGCGTCGTCGAGCTCGACATCACGGGCATGACCTGCGCCTCGTGCGCGAACCGCATCGAACGGAAGCTCGGCAAGCTGCCCGGCGTCACGGCGACCGTGAACTACGCCACCGAGAAGGCGCGCGTGCAGATCGAGCGCGCCGACGCCGCCGAGCCCGGTGCCACCGTCGGCACGGCCGACACCGCCGCGCTCATCGCGGCCGTCGAGTCGGCGGGCTACGGGGCGACCGTCCCCGCGCCGCCGGTCCCGACGAGCTCCTCGGACGCGTCGGGTTCCTCGGACGCGTCGGACCGCCGTGACGATGACCCCGCCGGCGGTCTCCGCCAGCGCCTCCTCGTGACCACCGTGCTCGCGGTGCCCGTCGTCGTGCTGTCGATGGTGCCCGTGCTGCAGTTCCCGAACTGGCAGTGGCTCGCCCTCGCCCTCGCCGCACCGGTCGCCGTCTGGGGTGCACTGCCGTTCCACCGCGCCGCGTGGGTGAACGCCCGGCACGGCGCCGCGACGATGGACACGCTCGTCAGCGTCGGCGTGCTCGCCGCGTTCGGGTGGTCGCTGTACGCGCTCTTCTTCGGCGACGCCGGGATGACCGGCATGCACATGACGTTCGCGTGGTTCGCGACCGACCCCGAGGCGAGCGACCTCTACCTCGAGGTCGCCAGCGCCGTGACCGTCTTCATCCTGGCCGGCCGGTACATGGAGGCCCGCGCGAAACAGCAGTCCGGCGCCGCCCTCCGCGCCCTGCTGGAACTCGGGGCGAAGGACGCGACCGTGCTCCGTGCCGGCGACTCCGGCCCCACCGAGGTCCGCGTGCCCGCCGCGTCACTCGTCGTCGGCGACGTGGTCGTCGTGCGGCCGGGGGAGCGGATCCCGAGCGACGGTACCGTCCGCAACGGATCGTCCGCCGTCGACCTCAGCATGCTCACCGGCGAGTCCGTCCCCGTCGAGGTCCGTCCCGGCGACACCGTCACCGGCGCCACGATCAACGTCGGTGGACGCCTCGTCGTGACCATCACCCGGGTCGGCGCCGACACCGAACTCGCCCGGATGGGACGACTGATCGAGGACGCGCAGACCGGCAAGGCCGAGGTGCAGCGCCTCGCGGACCGCGTCTCCGGCGTCTTCGTGCCGATCGTCATCGGCCTCGCCCTGCTCGCGTTCGCCGGGTGGCTCGTCCTCGGTGGCTCCGTGACCGCCGCGTTCACCGCCTCCGTCGCGACGCTCATCATCGCGTGCCCCTGCGCGCTCGGCCTCGCGACCCCGACCGCGCTCCTCGTCGGCACCGGCCGCGGGTCCCAGCTCGGCATCCTCATCGGCGGCCCGCAGGTCCTCGAGCGCACCCGCGCGGTCGACACGATCGTGCTCGACAAGACCGGCACCGTGACCTCCGGCACCATGTCGCTGCGGTCCGTCACCGGCACGACCGATGCCGATGACGCCACCGTGCTCCGGCTCGCCGGCGCCGTCGAGGCGGGATCGGAGCACCCCGTCGGACGTGCGATCGTCGACGGTGCCCGCAACCTCGCCGTGGAGCCGGTCGACGCGTCCCGGTTCACCTCCACTCCCGGCGCCGGCGTGCAGGCCGTCGTCGACGGGGACGTCGTCCTGGTCGGCACCGCCCGGTGGCTCGCCGAGTCGTGGTCGATCGAGCTCCCCGAGACGCTGGTCGACGGACTCGCAGCCGCCGAGCAGGACGGTGGGACCGCCGTCGTCGTGGCCCGCAACGGTGCCGCGATCGGCCTCGTCGTCGTCGGCGACACCGTCAAGCCCGAGGCCGCCGACGCCGTGCGCCGCTTCACCGCGCTCGGCCTGCGCCCCGTGCTGCTGACCGGCGACAACGAGGGCGCCGCCCGTGCCGTCGCGGCCGAGGTCGGCATCGACGAGGTGCACGCCCGCGCCACCCCGGCCTCGAAGCTCGAGACCGTCCGGCGCCTGCAGTCCGAGGGACGGACCGTGGCGATGGTGGGTGACGGCGTGAACGACGCCGCGGCGCTCGCCGCAGCGGACCTCGGCATCGCGATGGGCGCGGGCACGGACGCGGCGATCGCCGCGAGCGACATCACCGTCGTCAGCGGTCGGCTCACCGTGGTGGCCGAGGCGATCCGGCTGTCCCGGGCGACGCTCCGCACCATCAAGGGGAACCTGTTCTGGGCGTTCGCGTACAACGTGGCGGCGATCCCGCTGGCGATGGCCGGGCTGCTCAACCCGGTGCTGGCCGGTGCTGCCATGGCGTTCTCGTCGGTCTTCGTCGTGACGAACAGCCTCCGGCTCCGTCGCTTCGCCCCGCTGCCCTGACCCCACTGCCCTGACGCCGCTGCCGTGACCCGCCGCCCGCGCGACGCGACCCGACTGTGCGCAGCACCCGCCCGACGGCACTACGCTCGAAGACGGTCCGCGACGCAGCGCTGCGGTGACCCGCGGGCTTGTACGTCTTGAAGGTGATCCAGGAGGACCCCGTGACCGAATCCGCTCCCGTCGACCCCACATCGACCGAAGGCTGGAAGCAGCTGGACGGCATCGCCGCCGGCTTCACCCCGGACCTGCGAGGGTGGTTCGACACCGACCCCGGTCGTGCCGAGCGCTACACGTTCCAGGCGGCGGACCTCACCGTTGACCTGTCCAAGGGGCTCGTGGACGACGAGATCCTCGGTGCCCTGCTGCAGGTCGCGAAGGACACCGGCGTCGCCGACCGCTTCCAGGCGATGCTCGCCGGTGAGCACATCAACGCGACCGAGGACCGTGCCGTCCTGCACACCGCGCTCCGCCGCCCGAAGGCGACCGAGGGCCTCGTGCCGGCGGCGCCCCTGACGGTCGACGGCCAGGACGTCGACGCCGACGTGCACGCCACGCTCGACAAGGTCTACGGCTTCGCCTCGAAGGTGCGGAGCGGCGAGTGGACCGGTGTCACCGGCAAGCGCATCGAGACCGTCGTCAACATCGGCATCGGTGGCTCCGACCTCGGCCCGGTCATGGTCTACGAGGCACTCAAGCCCTACGTCCAGCCCGGTCTCGAGGCCCGTTTCGTCTCGAACATCGACCCCGCCGACATCTACGAGAAGACGGCCGACCTCGACCCGGAGACCACGCTCTTCATCGTCGCGTCGAAGACCTTCGGCACCCTCGAGACCCTGACGAACGCCCGCCTCGCCCGCCAGTGGCTGTGGGAGCGGCTCGGCCTCACGGACGCATCCGACGACGAGAAGTCGAACGCCGTCGCGAAGCACTTCGTCGCCGTCTCGACCGCGCTGGACAAGGTCGCCGCGTTCGGCATCGACCCCGAGAACGCCTTCGGCTTCTGGGACTGGGTGGGCGGCCGCTACTCGGTCGACTCGGCCATCGGCACGAGCGTCGTCATCGCGATCGGCAAGGAGAACTGGGAGCAGTTCCTCGCCGGCTTCCACGCCATCGACGAGCACGTCCGCACCACGCCGCTCGAGCAGAACGTCCCCGTCCTGATGGGCCTGCTCAACGTCTGGTACACGAACTTCCTCGGTGCGCAGAGCCACGCGGTCCTGCCGTACACGCAGTACCTGCACCGCTTCGCCGCGTACCTGCAGCAGCTCACCATGGAGTCGAACGGCAAGCGCGTCCGCTGGGACGGCTCGCCCGTCACCACCGAGACCGGCGAGGTCTTCTGGGGTGAGCCCGGCACGAACGGCCAGCACGCGTTCTACCAGCTCATCCACCAGGGCACCCGCCTGATCCCGGCCGACTTCATCACGGTCGCCAACCCGGCCCGTCCGCTCAAGGACGAGACCGGCGACGGCAAGGGTGTCGCGCCCGGCACCGACGTGCACACGCTGTTCCTGGCGAACTTCTTCGCGCAGACCAAGGCGCTCGCGTTCGGCAAGACCGCCGACGAGGTCCGCGCCGAGGGCACCACGGACGAGGCGATCGTCGCGGCGCGCACGTTCCCGGGCAACAAGCCGACCACGTCGATCATCGCGCCGGAGCTCACCCCGAGTGTCCTCGGCCAGCTCATCGCCCTGTACGAGCACATCGTGTTCACCGAGGGCACGATCTGGGGCATCGACTCGTTCGACCAGTGGGGTGTGGAGCTCGGCAAGCAGCTGGCGCTGCAGGTCACGCCGGCCGTCGAGGGCGACCAGGCCGCGCTCGACGCGCAGGACCCGTCGACCAAGGCGCTCATCGCGAAGTACCTGGAGCTGCGGAAGTAACGCACGCCCCCACCAGACGGACGGGAGGCCCGTGGCGGATCCGCCACGGGCCTCCCGTCCGTCTGCTGGTCGCGCTGGCCGCGGTGCGGACGCGACCCGAGACTCGGGTTGTGCGACAGTTCTCGGGCCACGAAGCCCGAGAACTGTCGCTGCGGCCGAGACTCGGGCCAGCCGGCGGGCCGGCGGGCCGGCGGGCGGGCCGGCCGGCCGGCGGGCGGGCCGGCTGCCCGCGAGCGTCAGCGACCGAGCGGGTCGAGGTTGAGCGTCGTGCCCTCGTACAGGTGCTGGTCCTCGCCGAACACCTGCACGCCCTCGTTCAGCCAGACCAGGTCGCGCACCGTGATGCCGAACCGCGCGGCCACGTCCCCGATGAGGTCGTCGGGTGCCACCGTGTACGACTTCGGCGCCCCGGCCGCGGTCGTGGCGGTGACCGGCCCGGTCGCGTTCGCGCGGGCTCCGGCGTCCTTCGGGTGCACGTTCGTCTGCCGTGCCGGCACGGACCAGCGCACCGTCGTCACGGCGAGCACCTTGCCGGCGGCGATCTCGACGGGGACGTCCTGGCCGGCGGCCGCGGCGGAGTACGTGACGAGCGTGCCGAGGTGCGACGGGTCGACACCGGACCCGGTCAGCGGCACGTTCGCGGCGATCGGGCCGCTCGTGGGTCCGCCGAGCGTGTGCGCTCCGACGCCGTCGTAGGTGAGCCCGTCGCCGACCTTCCGCGGCAGGTCGAACAGCGCGACGGCGACCGGCACCGGCAGTGTCGAGGTGACGCCGGAGTACTGCGCGGTGAACGTGTCGTCGCCGTTCGCGACCACCCGGAAGTGGAAGTGGATGCTGCCCTTGGGCGACGCCACGTCGCCCTGGGCGAGCACGGTGCCGCCCGGGATCGGGGTCAGCGTCGGCGCGGGTGCCGCCGCCTCGGTCGGTTCGGGCGTGGGCGTCCGGGGGTTCGCGGAAGCCTCGAGCAGGTCCGATGCCGACTCCCCGGTCGGCGTGGGGGTGGGGCTGTCGCTCGGGGGAGCGGTCGTCGCCGGCGGGGTGGACGGCGCCGGCAGGGCGTCGTCCGACCCGCGCAGCAACGAGCAACCGGACAGGGCGACGGTGGCCAGCACGACGGCTCCGACCGTCACGATCCGTTTCATGATTCCCCCTCGCGTCGATGGTAGCGGGGAGTCGGTCACCGGAAGAGGGGTCGCCGGTGGATGTGTCCGTGGGTGTAGTGCCCGGTGGGCCTGCCCGGTGCGCGACCGTGTCGGTCGGAGCGGCTACCGTCGAGGGCATGGAGCGTTCGGAGATCCTCGCCGCGGCGGCTGCCGCGCACGCCGCCCGCATCGCCGAAGAGGGCGGTGACGACACGGCCGCCCGGGCCCGTGCCGAGCAGGTCCGCAGGCGCGCCGACGGCCTGCTCGACCGGTTCGTGACCACCGAGGGAGCGACCGCGGGTGCGGCCACGGACGGCACCGCGACCGCAAGCGGGGACGGCGCCGCGACCGAGAGCGAGGCGCGCGACGCCCAGCGTCGGCGTGCGGGCGAGGCGGCCCGAGCGGCCGCGCGCACCGAGGGCTCGCTCTCCGACTGGCAGCGGATGGGCACCCGGCGCGGGGTGACCCCCGACGACCAGGTCCGGACCGCCTGGACCGTCGCGGGCGTCCCGGAGCAGGGCGATGCGCGGGCGCTGGCGAACGTGCTGCTCTCCACCGCGGGGCACGCCGGTCGCGTGGCCGACGCTGCACGGAGGAACCCCCGGCTGTCCGGTGCCGCGAGCGCTGCCGCCCGTCGCACCGTCCGCCGCTACACGGACCACGGCGCGGACATGGCCTCGCTGGGGGACGTGCTCAACGAGCCGCAGCCGCCGTCGGACCAGGACTGAGTGGACCGCTCCCGCGCTGACCAGGACTTTCATGGAGCGATCCAAACCGGTCGATGTCCATATGTGTGATTGACAGGACATGGAATCGGGTTACGATCCTTCCAAGCGATGAAGCGTGATCACTGACGAAGGAGTCACCCGAATGGTCGACATCAAACCGACAGCCCCGAGCACCTCGCTCCCACCGGTGGGGAAGGGCCCGCACGTCCGACGCCTCGGCGTCCTCGCCCTCGTCGCCACGTTCGGCGGCCTCCTGTTCGGCTACGACACCGGCGTGATCAACGGCGCCCTGCTGCCGATGAAGCAGGAGCTCGGCCTGACGAACCTCACCGAGGGCATCGTCACCAGCTCGCTGCTGTTCGGCGCCGCCATCGGCGCGATGCTCGGCGGTCGCATCGCCGACGGGTGGGGTCGCCGCAAGACGATCATCCTGCTCGCCGTGACGTTCTTCGTCGGCACCCTGATCTGCGTGTTCTCGCCGACCTTCGGCGTCATCGTGATCGGCCGCGTGCTGCTCGGTCTGGCGGTGGGCGGTGCCTCCACGGTCGTGCCGGTGTTCCTCGCCGAACTCGCCCCCTACGAGATCCGCGGGTCGCTGTCCGGTCGCAACGAGCTCATGATCGTCATCGGTCAGCTCGCCGCGTTCCTCGTCAACGCGGTCATCGGCAGCCTGTGGGGCGAGGGCAACGGCGTCTGGCGGGTCATGCTCGCCGTGTGCGCCCTGCCCGCGATCGCACTCTTCGTCGGCATGCTCCGCGTCCCGGAGTCGCCGCGCTGGCTCGCGTCGAAGGGGCGCAACGACGAGGCGCTCGCGGTCCTCGGCCAGATCCGTTCGCAGGAGCGCGCCTCGGCCGAACTCGAGGACATCAAGCGCACGAACGAGTTCGAGGCGAAGGTCCAGCGCGAGTCCGGTTGGCGGGTCCTGCTCGGCAACAAGTGGCTGATCCGCATCGTGCTCATCGGCGCGGGCCTCGGTGTCGCCCAGCAGCTCACCGGCATCAACTCGATCATGTACTACGGCCAGACCGTCCTCATCGAGTCGGGCTTCCAGCAGTCGGCGGCCCTCATCGCGAACATCGCACCGGGTGTCATCGCCGTGATCGGTGGCTTCATCGCCATCTACAACATGGAGAAGATCAACCGCCGGACGACGCTCATCATCGGGTTCTCGTTGACGACGGTCTGCCACTTCCTCATCGGCATCGCCTCGGTCGCCCTGCCGGACGGCAACCCGGCCCGCCCGTGGGTGATCCTGTTCCTCGTCGTCGCGTTCGTCGGCTCGATGCAGACCTTCCTCAACATCGCCGTCTGGGTGGTGCTCTCGGAGATCTTCCCGACGCAGATCCGCGCACTCGGCATGGGCATCGCGGTGTTCTGCCTCTGGATCGCGAACGCGTTCCTCGGGCTGTACTTCCCGACGATCGTCGCCGCGACCGGCATCACCGGCACGTTCTTCGGCTTCGCCGTCGTCGGACTCCTCGCACTGCTCTTCATCTGGAAGTTCGTGCCGGAGAGCCGTGGTCGCACCCTCGAGGAAGTCGAAGAGGGCGTCACCACCGGCAACATCTTCACGGTCCCCACGAAGACGGCGCGCCGCTGACGCAGCGCACGTGCGTGCAGACGGACGGGAGGCCCGTGGCGGATCCGCCACGGGCCTCCCGTCCGTCTGTGTGTCGCGACCGGGGCCGCGCTCGCGCTACGGGCGCAGGAGCACCTTGCCGACGCGGCCGGCGGTGTCGCTCGCGCGCACCGCGTCACGGACGTCCTCGAACGCGAAGACGTCGGCGACGGGGAGCGTCAGCGAACCGTCGAGCACCCGGGTGATGAGCTCGCCGAAGAGCTGCCCCTTCGTCTCGGCGGGCATGGTCTTGCTGACGACGCTGCCCCAGAAGCCCTTGATCGTGACCTGCTTGAAGATCACGGCGCCGGAGGGGATCGACATCATCGGCGACGCCATCGCGCCGAACACCACGAGCGTGGCGTCCTCGGCGAGGGTGGAGACGATGTCCGCCGCGGCCTGACCTCCCACGGACTCGACGCCCGCGACGATCGGTGCGCCGCCGGTGATCGCCGTGACCTGGTCCTGCCAGCCCTCGGCGTCGGTGGCGACGACGCGCTCGATGCCCTGACTGCGGAGCTCCTCGACACCGGCGGCGCGCCGGACGAGCCCGACGACGTTGATGCCACGGGCCGCGGCGAGCTGGGCGACCATGCGGCCGACGGCGCCGTTCGCGGCGTTCTGGATCATCCAGTCGCCCTCGTGCAGGTCGAGCGAGTGCAGCAGGCTGATCGCGCTGAACGGCATCGAGACGAGCTGTGCGGCAGCCTCGTCCGACATCGCGTCGGGCACCGGGATGAGCCCGGCGGCGTCGGCGACGTAGTACTCGGCCCAGACGCCGAAGGTCCCGCCGGCGACGCGCTGGCCGACCTGGAGTCGATCAACGCCCTCGCCGAGTGCCTCGACGACGCCGAGCGCCTCGGTGCCGGACTGCGCCGGGAGCTCGGGCTTGAAGCCGTAGGTGCCGCGGACGGTCCACAGGTCGTGGTTGTGGATGGGCGAGAGCACGGTCCGGACGAGCACCTGGCCGGGGCCGGGCTGCGGGACGGGGCGCTCCGCGACGGTCAGGACGTCGGCGGGCTCGGCGAACGTCTCGTGGACGACGGCACGCATGGTGCCGGGGGTGTTCGTGGCGGTCATGGACTAGTCCTCCGAGACGGTGATGGTGACGTCGATGTTGCCGCGCGTCGCGTTGGAGTACGGGCACACCTGGTGTGCGGCGTCCGCGAGGGCCTGGGCCTGGTCGTGCTCGAGTCCGGGCAGGACGACCTCGAGCAGCACGGCCAGCTGGTAGCCGCCCTCGCCGTTCGGGCCGATCTGGACGCGGCCGCCCACGGACGAGTCGGCGATCTTCACCTTCTGGCTGCGAGCGACGCCCTGCAGTGCGGAGTGGAAGCACGCGGCGTACCCGGCGGCGAAGAGCTGCTCGGGGTTCGTGCCGCCGCCTGCGCCACCCATCTCCTTCGGGATGGCGAGGTCGAGCGCGAACGATCCGTCGCTGGTGGCGACGCGGCCGTCGCGGCCGGCGCCGGTGGAGAGGGCCTCGGCGGTGTAGAGGGCTTCCATGTGGTGTTCCTTCCTTCGTGGGGTCAGTGGTCTGTTGCGCGCACGGGCGCGGCCGACGTGGCCGCTGCCGCGCGCATGGTCTCGGTGAGTCGCTGCAGCGTCGCGATGAGCTCGACCGCGGCCTGCTCGTCGGACAGGCCCATGCCGGCGGCGATGCGTGCCGGGATGTGCGCGAGTTCCGGGCGCAGGGCGAGCCCGCGCTCGCCGATGGTCACCGTGACGACGCGCTCGTCGGTGCTGCGGCGTTCGCGGCGGACGAGGTCTGCCTGCTCCATGCGGCGCAGGAGCGGGGAGAGGGTGCCGGAGTCGAGCTGCAGGTGGTCGCCGAGGCTCGACACGGTCTGGTCGCCCTCGATCCACAGGGTCACGAGCACGAGGTACTGCGGGTAGGTCAGTCCCCACGGTTCGAGCAGCGTCCGGTACGCCTGGGTCGTCGCACGGGACGCCGCGTAGAGCGAGAAGCACACCATCTCGTCGGTCACGGGCATACCAGCAGCATTGCACGCAACTTGGTTGTGCACAACCGAATGGCGGATCACACGCCGGTTCCACAGCGGCCTGGAGGCGCGGGGCGGGCTGGCCACGCGCCTCCAGGCCGTCAGGCGGTCTGCTCTCAGGCGGTCGTCGTCCGGTCCGGTGCCGCGGACGGCTCCGGCGTCTCGTCCTCGGGGCGCGCGCGCAACCGCAGGGTCGCGGCCAGGCCGAGCACCAGGAACCCCGCCGCCGACCAGGCGGCCGCCCGGGTGCCGTCGCTGAACGCCTCGGCGGCGGCCGCACCGGCGGACGGACTCTGCTCGGTCAGCGCACCGATCGAGCCGCCGGAGGAGGACACGACGGTGTCGGCGATCTGCGACGCGGCCGCCGCGGGGGTCCCCTCGTCCTGCAGTCGGTGGTCGAGGATGGTCTGCGTCGACGTGAACAGCACCGTCCCGAGCACGGCGATGCCCAGCGCCGAGCCGATCTGGCGTGCGGTGCTCTGTGCGCCGGACGCTTCGCCGCTCCGCTCGACCGGCACGTCGCGGAGCACGACGCTCGTGAGCTGGGCGGTGGCCAGCCCGACGCCGAAGCCGTAGACGAACAGGCACGGCACGATCGCCCACCACGGGGTCGACGAGGTGATCACGAAGCCGATCGCCGCGACGCCGACGATCTCGGCGCCGATGCCGATCCGGACGATCGGCAGGGCGCCGATCCGCTGCCCGGTGGTGGCGGCGAACCCGCTCGCCACGAAGGACCCGATCGCGAGCGCGAGGAGCACGAAGCCGGTCTGCAGCGCGGAGTACCCGAGGACGTTCTGCAGCCAGAGCGGCAGCGACAGGATGATGCCGAACTCGCCGAGGGACACGATGAGCGCAGCGATCGAGCCGTTCCGGAACGAGCCGATCGTGAACAGGTCGAGCGCGATGAGGGTCGAGCGGTCGAGGCGCTGGCGGCGGCGGGTCCACACCACGAACAGCACCCCGGCGATGATCGTCAGCGCGAAGGCGAACGGGATGGGGGAGGTCGACGCGGGCCACGCCCAGTCACCGACCCGGAAGCGCTCGGCCGGCTCCCACCAGCCGTAGGTCCGGCCCTCGATGAGCCCGAACACGAGCGACGCGCTGGTGAGCACGCTGAGGACGGCGCCGACGACGTCGATCCGGCCGGCGTGCACGGTGTCCCGGGACTCCTGCACCGTCAGGTACGCGCCGATGACGATCGCGATGCCGAGCGGCACGTTGATCCCGAACGCCCACCGCCACGAGAAGTCGGTGGTCAGCCAGCCGCCGAGCAGCGGACCGACGGCGACCATCCCGCCGATGGTGGAGCCCCAGACGGCGAACGCGATGCCGCGCTCCCGTCCGGTGAACGTCGCGTTGACCAGCGACAGGGTGGTCGGCAGGACCATCGCGCCGCCGAGGCCCTGCAGGACGCGGGCGACGACGAGCAGGTCGCCGGTCGGGGCCAGTGCGGCCAGGACGGATGCGACCACGAAGACCGACACACCGATCGTCAGCAGGCGTCTCCGGCCGTACCGGTCGGCGAGCGAGCCGAACACGAGCAGCAGGGCTGCGAAGACGAGGGTGTAGCTCTCCTGCACCCACTGGACGAGGGTGGAGCCGATGTCGAGGTCGCGGACGATGCTCGGGATCGCGACGTTGACGATGGTCGAGTCGACGATGATGAGCGACACGGCGACGCTGATCACCACGAGCCCTGCCCAGCGTCGGCGGTCCGGTGTCGTGCCTGCGGTCATCTGGTGCCTCCCGAGGTCGTCAGCATGCTGACGACCACCATACGCGCACAAGTCCGACGCGGACGGTGCGGGCCGGTTAGGCTGACGTGACCCACGATGACCAGCAACGACCTCGACAACTCAGCGACCACGGGAGCCGGCGACAGCCGCCGGACCGGCAGGGCGTCGTCCCACGGCAAGACGATCCTGATCGGGGAGCACGCCGTGGTCTACGGCGCCCCCGCTCTCGTGCTCCCGGTGCTCGACGCCCGGGTGGTCGCGACGGTGACACCGGTCGACGCCGGCGCCGGCCACCACCTCGAGTCGACCGTGCACACCGGCCCGCTCGACCTCGCGCCCGCCGCCGTGATGCCCACCGTCACCGCCGTGACCGCGACCCTCCGCCACTTCGGCGTGACCGACAAGCACTTCCACGTCCGTGTCGACAGCGAGGTCCCCACCGCCCGGGGCATGGGCTCGAGCGCCGCGGTCGCCGCCGCCGTTACCGCCGCCGTGGCCGACGCCCTCGGCGAGACCCTCGACGCCGAGACCCACCACGAGCTCATCCAGGAGTGCGAGCGCGTCGCCCACGGGCACCCCTCCGGACTCGATGCCCGCGGGGTCGTCGCCGACGCCCCGGTCTGGTTCGAGGGCGGCCACATCGAGCCGGTCGAGCTCGGCGCGCGCTTCACCTTCGTCGTCGCCGACACCGGCGTCCCCGGACACACCCGCGAGGCCGTCGCCGCGGTCCGGGACCGCCACGACCAGGACCCGGCCGGGATCGACGACGTGATCGACCGCATCGGCGCGCTCGCCCGTCGCGCACGGGGGACACTGGTGGACGGCGATGCCCAGGCGCTGGGTGCCACGATGGACGCCGCGCACGAGCTCCTCGCCGCACTCGACGTGTCGAGCGACGACCTGGACCGGCTCGTCGACGCCGCACGTGCTGCGGACGCCCTCGGCGCGAAGCTCACCGGCGGCGGGCGAGGCGGATGCGTCCTCGCACTCGCCACGGACGCACGAGCGGCGGACCGCATCGCGGCCGCGCTCCGCGGCGCAGGTGCCGCAGCCACCTGGACCACCACGATCGGAGACCGCGCTTGATGAAGGCCACCGCGCTCGCGCACCCCAACATCGCCCTCGTGAAGTACTGGGGCAAGGCGGACGCGCAGCTCGCGCTGCCCGCCACGGGCAGCGTCTCGATGGGGCTCGACGTGTTCCCGACGACGACGACCGTCACGGTGGGCGACGGTTCGGCGGCGGACCCGGAGGCGCGTGATGCGTTCACGCTGAACGGTCGCGTCGCGCCGGACGGCGCGCTGGTGCGGGTGCAGGAGTTCCTCGACCTCGTGCGGGCGCTCGCCGGGTCCTCCGAGCGTGCCACCGTGGTGTCCGAGAACACCGTGCCGACCGGTGCCGGGCTCGCCTCGAGCGCCTCCGGCTTCGCGGCGCTCGCCACCGCTGCGTCGGCGGCGTACGGCCTCGACCTCTCCCAGCGGGACCTCTCCCGGCTGGCCCGGCGCGGTTCGGGCTCGGCCACCCGGTCGATCCCCGGTGGTGTGGCCGTCTGGCACGCCGGCGACGACGAGGGCTCCTTCGCGGAGCCGATCCCCGCGCCGCCGATGGCCATGGTCGTCGTGACGATCGACGCGGGACCGAAGCCGATCGGTTCGCGCGAGGCGATGCGCCGCACCATCGCGACCTCGCCGTTCTACCCGGCCTGGGTCACCTCGACCACCGAGACGGTCGGGGACATGCTCGCCGCGTGCGCCGCCGGCGACTTCACGCGCATCGGCGAGATCACCGAGTCGAACGCGCTCCGGATGCACGCCACGATCGAGGGCGCGTTCCCGCCGATCCGCTACCTCACCGCCCGCAGCGTCGCGGTGTTCGACGCGGTCGCCGAGCTCCGGGCCGCCGGCACCGAGGCCTACGCCACGGCCGACGCCGGCCCGAACGTCGTCGTGCTCACGAAGCCCGAGGACCGGGCCTCCGTCGCGTCCGCGCTGTCCGGCCTCGGCGACGTCATCGAGTCCGGCACCGGACCCGCCGCACGCGTCATCGAGTCCGGCACCGGACCCGCCGCGCGCCTGGTCGGCTCCGAAGGAACGGGGACGCCCGACCCGGGCGTCGTCCCCGACCCGGAGGAGAGCGCCGAGTGATCGAGTTCCGTGCCCACGGCAAGCTGTTCGTCGCGGGCGAGTACGCCGTCGTCGAGCCGGGGCAGCCGTCCGTGCTCATCGCCCTCGATCGTGCGATCACCGCTCGGGTCAGCGAGGGCCACGGCGCCGGCAGCGTGCACTCCGAGGAGTACGGGCACCTGCCGCTCACCTGGACCCGCGCCGAGGACGGCATCGCGCTCGACACCGAGCACCACCCGTACGACTACGTGATGGCGACGATCGACCTCGTCGAGAAGCTCCGCGGCGAGCAGGGCATCGCGCCGCGCTTCCACGACCTCCGCATCCACAGCCAGCTCGACGACGCCAGCGGGCGGAAGTTCGGCCTCGGGTCGTCCGCCGCGGTCACCGTCGCCACGGTCGGCGCGCTCGACCGGTTCTACGGGCTCGGCCTCTCCCAGCGGAAGCGCTTCCAGGTCGCCCTGCTCGCGACCATCCGGGTGAACCCGCGCGCCTCCGGCGGCGACCTGGCGGCGAGCACCTTCGGCGGCTGGCTGCGCTACAGCGCCCCGGACCGCGAACGCCTCGCCGCGCAGCTCGACCAGCGCAGCGTGACCGACATCCTCGGTGACGCCGACGCATGGGAGGGCTTCGACGTCCAGCGCCTTCCGGCGCCCGAGAACCTCGAGCTCCTCGTCGGTTGGACCGGCTCGCCCGCGTCCACCACCAAGCTCGTCGGCGTCGTGCGTCGTCACCGCAACGGCGGGTACCAGGCGTTCCTCGACGAGAGCCGGGCCTGCGTCGACGACCTGACCACGGGCCTCCAGACCGGCGACGCGGAGCGCACGCTCGGTGCGCTCCGTCGCGCCCGCGGGCTGCTGCAACGCCTCGGCGACTCCGTCGGTTCCAAGATCGAGACCGACCGTCTCGCCACCCTGTGCGACGTCGTCGAGGCGGCGGGCGGGGCGGCGAAGCCGTCGGGCGCCGGCGGCGGCGACTGCGGCATCGCGCTCGTCCCGGCGGACACCGACCTCGCCGGCATCCACCGCGCCTGGGAGGCGCACGACATCAGACACCTCAGCGTCGCGGTGCAAGCGCCCGAAGGGAGCGTCGATGACTGACCTGCTGACCCCGATCCCCACGAAGTGGGTGGGGCCGATCCGCATCAGCGGCAACGCCGTGGAGGGCGAGCACGAGGTGCCGCTCGCCACGTACGAGTCGCCCCTCTGGCCGTCCGTCGGCCGCGGTGCCCGCATCTCGCGCATGGTCGAGGGCGGCATCGTCGCGACCGTCGTCGACGAGCGGATGACCCGCTCGGTGGTCGTCCGTGCGTCCAGCGCCGCGGCCGCGCACATCGCCGCGGGGCAGATCCTCGCGCGGCAGGACGACCTCGCCGCGATCGTGTCCGGGCAGAGCCGGTTCGCGAAGCTCATCGAGGTGCACCCGGAGATCGTCGGGGACCTGCTGTTCCTGCGGTTCGCGTTCACCACGGGCGACGCCTCCGGGCACAACATGGTGACGCAGGCGGCGGACAAGCTGCTGCCCGCGATCCTCGAGTGGCAGCCGGGCCTCCGCTACGTGTCCGTGTCCGGCAACTTCTGCACCGACAAGAAGGCCACCGCGGTGAACGGTATCCGTGGCCGCGGCCGGAACACCATCGCCGAGATCGTCATCCCCGGCGAGGTCGTCGAGAAGCGCCTGCGGTCCTCGACCGAGCGCATCGTCGAGCTCAACGTCGCGAAGAACCTCATCGGATCGACGATCGCGGGCGCCCTCCGTTCCGCGAACGCCCACTACGCGAACATGCTGCTCGGGTTCTACCTCGCCACCGGGCAGGACGCCGCGAACATCGTCGAGGGCTCCCAGGGCATCACCTCGGCGGAGAACCGTGACGGCGACCTGTACTTCGCCACCTCGCTCCCGCACCTCATCGTCGGCACGGTCGGCAACGGCAAGGGCGGCGACCTGCCCGTCGTCGAGGACGCCCTGGTCCGCCTCGGCTGCCGCGAGGACCGCGAACCCGGCGCGAACGCCCGCCGCCTCGCCGCACTGTGCGCCGCGACCGTCCTCTGCGGGGAGCTCTCGCTGCTCGCCGCCCAGACCAACCCGGGCGAACTGATGGCGGCGCACGTCGCCATGGAACGCCGTGGCACCCGTCCGGCAGGAGGCGCAGCATGACGACGTCCGCACCGTCCACGGTCGGCATCCACGACATCGCGATCGCGACCGGCCACCACGTCCTCGAGCTCGACGACCTCGCCGAGCGCCTCGGCGTCGACCCGGCGAAGTACCACGTCGGCATCGGGCAGGACGCGTTCAGCGTGCCCGCGGCTGACGAGGACATCGTCACGATGGGGGCCGCCGCCGCGAAGGAGCTCATCGACCGCCACGGCGCCGACGGCATCCGCACCGTGCTGTTCGCCACCGAGTCGGGCGTCGACCAGTCCAAGGCCGCCGGCGTGTTCGTGCACGGACTGCTCGGCCTGCCGCAGAACGTCCGCGTCGTCGAGCTGAAGCAGGCCTGCTACGGCGGGACCGCTGCGGTCCAGCTCGCCCTCGGCATCGTCGCCCGCGCCCCGCACGAGCGCGTCCTCGTGATCGCCGCCGACGTCGCCCGCTACGACGTCGACACCGCCGCCGAGCCCACCCAGGGCGCCGGCGCGGCCGCGATGCTCATCGCCGCGGACCCCGACCTCATCGAGCTCGAACCCGCCGCGGGCGTCTTCACCGCCGACGTGGACGACTTCTGGCGCCCGAACGACCGCTCCACGGCGCTCGTCGACGGGCGCCTGTCCGTCAGCGCCTACGTCAACGCGTTCGTCGGCGCCTGGGACGACCTCGCGTCGCAGGGCGGTCCGGCGTTCGCCGACATCGCCCGGTTCGTGCACCACCAGCCGTTCACGAAGATGGCGATCAAGGCGCACCGGAAGCTGACGCAGCACGTCGGCGTGCCGTTCGACGAGTCCGAGCTGGCACTCGGGTTCACGTACAACCGGCAGACCGGCAACACGTACACGGCGTCGCTCTGGATCGGGCTCGCAGCGCTGCTCGACCTCGACGACGACCTCTCCGGGGAGCGCATCGCCCTGTTCAGCTACGGTTCGGGCAGCGTCGGTGAGCTCATCACCGGCATCGTCCGGCCCGGGTACCACGCGCACCGACGGGAGGGCCGCGTCCGCGAGCTCCTCGCCGCCCGCGTCCCGCTGACGGTCGACGCGTACCGCGAGCTGCACGCCGCCGGTGCTGCCACGAGCGAGGACGTCGAGCGCCCGCGTGTCACGACGGCGCCGTTCCGCTTCGCCGGCGTGCGGGGCGGGGCCCGGCAGTACGAGGCGACGGCGCAGGACTGACGCGGGTCGGTCCGCGCGCGGTCCGCGTGACCTGTCGCTTTCGTGGGCAGGTGGCGACCGGATGACGGACTGGAGGCCCGTGGCGAATCCGCCACGGGCCTCCAGTCCGTCTCCTGCTCACGCGACGGCGGTCAGGACCTCGCGCTCCAGACGCTGGTAGCTGGTCTCCATGCCCTCGGTCATGCCGGTGGCGAGGATCGCGTCGCGCTGCGCCTCGTCCGGGTAGGTGACGAGGAGGGTCAGGAGGGTGACACCGTCGACCTCGTCGAACTGCAGGTCGTTGACGTTCGGCGGGAACGGCGCGCCCGTCATCCGTTCCGTCGTCACCATCCGGCGCTCCGGGTCGACGACGAGGTTCTCGCCCTCGAACCCGAACGCCTCGCCCTCGGTGTCCCCGATCGGCGCCCAGGCGTTGCGGTAGGACCCGCCGACGACGAGGTCGTTCTCGCACACGGTCATCTCCCACACGTCGGGGCCGAGCAGCCAGCGTCGCATCAGCTCGGTGTCGGTGTGGGCACGCCAGAGCAGGTGCCGTGGCGCCTCGAACGCACGGGTGATCCGCACGTGGGTCTCGTCGACGACCTCGGTGACGGTGCCTGCGCCGAGCGCGTACTCGCGCAGGTCGGCGAGTACCCGGTCCAGCTGCCCGAACGCCTGCGTGTAGCCCTCGAGCATGCCCATCTCGAGGAGCTGGTCGAGGCCCGCAGAGGACTCGAACGACGTCAGGACGGTGACCCGCGATCCGCCGTCGACGGGCTCGAACGTCAACACCGTCTCGCTCGCGGGCATCGACTCGTCGACGGCGCCGTCCTCCGTCGCGAACAGGTCGCGGAAGACGATGCGCCGCGGCTCGTCGACCTCGCTGACCTGCCAGACGGACAGGAAAGGCTCGTTCTCCGGGGAGGTCATCCGGTAGTGGGCCGCGCCGCCGGGACGGAGGTCGAACGACGTGAAGGTGGCGGGGAACCCGGGCGGGCCCCAGAACCGTTCGAGCTGCCGGGGATCGGCGAACGCACCCCAGAGGCGCTCGACGGGGACGGGGAACTCGGCCACGAGGGTCATCGTGAGTTCCTCGGGGTCGGTGTGGACGGACGTGGTCGGCATCAGTGGCTCCCGTGGTCTCGGTGTTCTTCGAGCAGTGCGTCGAGCCGGTCGATCCGGCCGCGCCAGAGGTCCGCGTAGCTGTCGAGCAGACCGCGGACCCGGTCGATCTGGCTCGGTTCGGCACGCACCATCCGGGTGCGGCCGCGTGGTTCCTTGGTCACGAGTCCTGCTCCTTCGAGGACGGCGACGTGTTTCTGGACGGCGGCGAACGACATTGCGTACGCGTCCGCCAGCTCGCTCACGGACGCCTCGCCGACGAGGGTGCGACGGAGGATGTCGCGCCTCGTCGCGTCGGCCAGGGCGTGGAAGACCCGGTCGACCTCGGCGTCACTCAGTTCAATTCGTACAACCATTTGGTTGCACGTTACGCGCGGAGGGCGGTGTGCACAAGCCCTTCGGAGTAGAAGAAGTCATGGGCCAGCTCATCTACGACGGCGAGGTGCTCGACCTCCGCGTCGACGACCGGGCACTGACGCACCTGCAGATCGTGATCGTCAACATGCTCCGTCGCGACCACCGCTTCGTGTTCTCGTGGAAGGACGACGTCGTCCACGGTGACGGCCGCAGCAGCATCTGGCTGCACCCGAACGTGAGCCTGCACTTCAAGTTCGGCGGGAGCCGGGTCCCCTCGATCAACCGCAGCTGGCTCGAGGAGCTCTACCGCGCGGCGACCTCGGGTGCCGGGCTCGTCCTGACACCGGAGCCGGCGGACACGAGTTCCGGCGAGGACTCGGCGTGGTCGCGGGCCGTGGTGCCGGGCGATGCCGAGGACGACTCTGAGCAGTAGCACAGGTCCGTCGGTCCGGTCAACGGCTACCGCGCATCCGTGCGAGCACGTACGGTGGCGGTACCGCCGGACCGCGCGGCACCGTGCACAGGGAGCCGGTGCCAGCAGGACGGCGGACCGAGGGGGAACCGTGTGAGAGCGGGAGTCCCGGATCAGGGGCCTCCGGCCTGCTGTGCCCCCTCACCGCCGCCCCGGCGTGGATTCGGGTTCTGCACCGGGGCGGCGGCCACCGCACCTGCGCTGCGGGTCGCTCGTCGCTCAGTACACGTCGCGGACGTACCGCTTCCCGCGCCGCATGTCGGCGAGGTACGCCTGCGCGTCGTCCTCGCCGCGCCCGCGCTGGGACGCGATGACGGACAGCAGCGCTGCCTCGACGTCCTTCGCCATCCGCGAGGCGTCGCCGCACACGTACACGTGCCCGCCGTCCTCGAGCCACGCGTACAGCTCCGGCGCCCGCTCGAGCATCCGGGTCTGCACGTACACCTTCTCGGCCTGGTCGCGTGAGAACGCCAGGTCGAGCCGGTTGAGCACGCCCTGCTCCTGCAGCGCGGTGAGCTCGTCCTCGTACACGAAGTCGGTGTCGCGGT
The DNA here is from genome assembly GCF_900101675.1 of Curtobacterium sp. UNCCL20. Taxonomy (GTDB): domain Bacteria; phylum Actinomycetota; class Actinomycetes; order Actinomycetales; family Microbacteriaceae; genus Curtobacterium. Next base: position 166,163 of record NZ_FNKG01000002.1, read on the forward strand.
GCTGGTCGCCGAAGAACAGCCAGTTCCGACCGGTCGCCCCGGCCGTTGCACGTTCGTGCAGGAAGCCGCGGAACGGCGCGATGCCGGTACCCGGGCCGATCATGATCATCGGCGCGCTCGGGTCGGCCGGCACCCCGAACGACGCGTTCGGCTGCAGGTACACGTCGACGGTGCCGTCGGGCGCGACACGGTCCGCGAGGAACGTCGACGCGACGCCGGCGTACATCCGGTGCGGGTCGCCGTACCGCACCGACGCGATGGTCAGGTGGATGCGGTCCGGGTGCGCGAGCGGGCTCGACGAGATCGAGTACTGGCGCGCCTGCAGCGGGCGGAGGTTCGGCAGGAGCTCGTCGAGCCCGGGCGCCGCGGGCCCCGCGTCGCGGAGCAGGTCGAGGACGTCCCGGCCCCACAGCCACCGATCGAGTTCGTGCTTGTCGCCGCGGGAGACGACGGCGGCGAGCTCGCTCGACGGCGCGCGCTGCACCAGGTCGGCGATGAGGTCCTTCGAGGGCGTCCGGATCTCGCGGTCGGTCCGGAGGACCTCGGCGATCGGCCGTCCGTCGAGCTCCTCGCCGCCGTTCGCGCCGACGTGCTCGAGCAGCTCGCCGACGAAGACCGCGTCGTTGACGGGCACGACCGCGAGGGCGTCGCCGGCGGCGTACTCGATGCCGGAGTCGCCGAGGTCGAACTCGTAGTGCCGGATCTCCTTCGCGCTGCGCGGCGAGGAGAGCAGCCGGTTCTCGACCAGGCGCGACGGGTACGGGTTGCGCTTGTTCCACTGCGACCCCGGTCTGGAGGCACGGTGGGAGCCCGTCCCGCCGGCAGCGGTGGTCCCGGCGGCGGCACCACTGCCCGTGGTCGCGCCGGGTGTGCCCGTCACCCCCGGTGCGCTGGCGCCTGCTTCAGCGGCGAGGCGGTCGAGGACGGCGGCGGACCACAGGGCCGCCGGGTCCTCGAAGTCGACGTCGCAGTCCACTCGGTCGTGGATCCTGGTCGCGCCGAGCTGCTCGAACCGGGTGTCGAGGAGCTTGCCGGCCTGGCAGAACTCGTCGTAGCTCGTGTCGCCGAGCCCGAGGACGGCGTACTGCAGGCCTTCGAGCCGGGGCACGGTGGTGGCCTGGACCGCCTCCCAGAACAGTCCGGCGTTGTCGGGCATCTCGCCCTCGCCGTACGTCGAGGTGACGACGAGCACGTGCGACATCGCGGCGAGCTGCTCGGGCGTGACGGCGTCGAGCGCGGTAGCCCGCCCGCCGAGCCCGCGGGCCTTCGCACCGGCGACGAGTTCATCGGCCAGGAACTCGGCGTTGCCGGTCTGCGTGCCGAACAGCACGTCGATCGTCGTCGTCGGAGCGCCGCCGGAGGCCTTCTTGCCGGCGGCGGCGATGCCCGCGATGAACCCGGCGAGCCAGGACTCCTGCGCGGCGGAGAACGGAGCGTCGACCGGGATCAGGGACCCGGTCGGGGGGAGCAGGCTCATGCGGACACCACTTCGGTCGGCGCCTGCGGTGCTCGTCCGGCGATGTCCTCGAGGGCCGCGTTCGCGAGCAGCTCGTCGAAGCGGGCCTCCCGGACCCGGCCGTCGTTCTTGGCGTTCTGGTGCATGATCCACCCGGTGGTGCCGGGCGCGTCCATGCTGCGGTTGTTCCGCTGCGTGAGCGCGCGCTTGTAGTCGTCGAGGCGCTTGATCGCGATGAGGGTCGCGAGCTCGTCGTCCGCGAACCGGTCGAGGGTGCCGCGGAGGTACTTCACGACGCGCTGCTTCACGAAGAAGTCCTCGGTGAGGATGAGGTTCTTGACCGCCTCGGTCACCCGGGGGTCGTTCGGGCCGGCCGCGCCGGGGACCCGCTCGAGTGCGAGGTCCTGCGCGACCCCGAGCACCGTGTACGAGGACAGCAGCGAGAACATGTCGTCGCCCTGGTCCCCGAGCGCCGGTGCGCGGCCGCCGAGCACGGTGCGCTGGTCGCGGTAGTCGACCTTGAACGCGCGGAGTTTGTCCGTCGCGATCGAGTTCGCCAGCTCGTCGAGCAGCTCGTTCCGGCTGGCTGCGGCGAGGATCTCGCCGGCGTCCTGGGTGAGGAGGAGCGCGCGCGGCATGCCGACGTACACGTGGGCGCGGGTGGTCTCCCACTCGTCGAGGAGCCGCTCGGCCAGGGCCGAGCCGGTCGCCTCGAGGTGCCACTCGAGGAGCAGCCGGGCGGCGTCCTCGTGGAAGGCCCCGCGCGCGGTGTCGCTGACCGGGAACACCAGGAGCGAGTCGGTGCTCGCCCGTTCGGTGACCTCGCCGGACGGGTCGTACTGGTACAGGAAGCCGCCGGACATGCCGTTGCCGAGGCCCTTGCCGAAGGTGCCGAGGTTGAACACGGCACCGCCCGTCATGTACTCGCAGCCGAAGTCGCCGACGCCCTCGACGACCGCAGTCGCCCCGGAGTTGCGGACGGCGAACCGGTCGCCGGCCTCACCCTCGACGAAGGTGCGGCCGCCGGTGGCGCCGAACAGCGCGAAGTTGCCGACGAGGACGTTGCCGCCCTGCTCGGCGCTGCCACCGCCCGGCGCGCGGACGATGATCCGCCCGCCGCTCTGGCTCTTGCCGACGCCGTCGTTCGCGGTGCCGGTGTGGTCGAGCACGATGCCGTCGTTGGTGAAGACGCCGTAGGACTGGCCGGCCGACCCCTGCGTGCGGATCGTCACCGCGCCGTCCACCAGCCGGCGGCGGCCCCGGTCGTCGGTCGTCACGGCGGGGAGGCCCGCCACGTCGTCCGCACCGAGCTCGTGGTTGAGCAGTCGCTCGACGTCGATGCCGAGCTGGCCGCCGACGGACTTGTCGCTGTTGCCGAGCAGCACGCCGTGCACGAGAACGTGCTCCTGCGCGTGGTCGACGAGGGCCGTCCGGACCCGCTCGAGCAGCGCGTCGTCGGTGTGGAAGTCCTTCTCGAGGTACTCCGGGTCCGTGACGACCTTCTCGGGCACCTGCGCGAGGAGCGCACGCACGTCGAGACGGCCGACGCTCGCCGGGTGGTCGAGGAGCTGCAGGAGGTCGGTGCGGCCACGGGCCTCGCGCAGGGAGCGCAGGCCGAGGCGGGCGAGGATCTGCCGCACGTCGTGCGCGATGTTGAGGAGGTACTGCGCGAGCGCACGGGGGTCGCCCTCGAACGCCTCGGCGTTCGTGGTGAGGCCGGCCGGGCACTTCACGTTGCAGTTCTTCGCCATCACGCAGCCGAGCATCATGAGTGCGGTGGTGCCGAACTCGAAGCTGTCGCCACCGAGCAGCGCGCTCGTGACGACGTCCGAGCCGGTCTGGTGCGCGCCGGAGCAGCGGAGCGTGACCTTCTGGCGGAGGCCGTTCGCGACGAGGGCCTGGTGGACCTCGGCCACGCCGATCTCCGCGGAGCGGCCCGCGTACTTCAGGCTCGTCACCGCCGCGGCTCCGGTGCCGCCGGTGTTCCCGGCGACGTTGATGACGTCCGCGCCGGCCTTCGCGACGCCGACCGCGATGGTGCCGATGCCCTCGGAGGACACCAGCTTCACGATCACCCGGACCCGGGCGGCCTTGCAGTCGTGGATGAGCTGCGCGAGGTCCTCGATCGAGTACGTGTCGTGGTGCGGCGGCGGCGAGATGAGCTCCACGCCGGGCGTGCCACCACGGGCCGCGGCGATGTCCACCGTGACCTTCGGTGCGGGCAGCTGGCCGCCCTCGCCGGGCTTCGCGCCCTGGCCGATCTTGATCTCGAGCTCCTCGAGCATCGGGTCGGCGAGGTAGCCCGCCCAGATGCCGAACCGGCCCGAGGCGAACTGCTTGATGCGCGAGCCGCGGATGGTGCCGTAGCGGGAGTGGTGCTCGCCGCCCTCACCGCTGTTCGACATGCCGCCGACCATGTTCGTGCCGTGCGCCACGGCCTCGTGCGCGGTCGCGACGAGTGCACCGTGGCTCATCGCGCCGGACGCCAGGGTCCGGGTGATCTCGTGCGCCGGCTGGACCTCGTCGAGCGCGACGCTGGCCGGGGCGCTCTCGAGCAGGGCGAGCAGGTCGACCGCGGTGCCGGTGGCGCGGAGCGTCACCTGGGTCTCGTCGACGGAGTCGACGTCGACCTGGCCGGGGTGCAGCAGCGCGAGCCCGTCCGCGAGGGCCTGGTGGCGCAGTGCACCGGTGGTCCCCGTGGACGTGAGCTCCAGGCGGAACCGGGCCGTGCCTCCAGGCAGGTCGTCGGACGACGACGGACGTGAGCCGGACAGCCCGCGCACCGTGACGCTGGCGTTGCCGCTCGTCGAGAAGCGGCCGAGCTCGCGCGCGAAGTCCTCGGCGGTGTCGGTGCCCGTGACGTCCGCAGGCAGGGCCAGCACGTCGCGGAGCGCTGCGGGCCGGCGCGACCGCTCGTCGTGCGTGGTCTGCAGGAACGTGACGTAGCCCGGCGTGATGCGGTGTGCGTCGATCTCGGCGTCGCTCAGCCGGTCGTACCCGGTGTTCCGGTACGCCGCGTCGGTGATGCCGAACGAGTCGTCGAGCTGCCCGAGCGTGAGCAGGCGCAGCGCATCCGAGTCGCCGGAGCGCTCGAACGCCGGACGCTCCTCGGTCATGCCGCCGAAGCCGCGGACGCTCGCGACGCCGAACGAGTGCCCGGCGCCGTCGGACCGCTCCTTGAAGAGGCCGAGCAGGGGCACCTGACCCTCGGAGTCGACCGTGCGGGCGCGCTCGTGCCAGTCCGTCGCCGCCTGCGCGATCCGGGCGAACCCGACGCCGCCGACCGGTGCCTGCATGTGCGGGAAGACCCGGGCGAACAGGTCGTCACGGGTGTCGAGGTAGTTCGGCTCGAAGAACTCGCCGCCGATGTAGCTCTCCGCCGTGCACAGACCGACGCGGCCCATGGTCTTCGCGAGGGCCTTCTCGGCCGCCTTCCGGAACCGCTGCAGCGCGAGGTCGGTCGCGGTCAGCTCGCCGGCAGGTGCCGGGGCGGCGGGGTACTTCTCCTCCGCACGGAGCCGCGCGGACAGGCTGTACACAGCCGCGGCGCCGAAGCCCAGCGCGGTCGCCACGTGGTGTGACGATGGCAGCTGACCGGACTCGGCGACCACCGAGACCCGCAGCCGCAGGCCGGTCTCGATGAGTCGCTGGTTCACGGCGGCCACGGCGAGGATCACCGGGAGGGGCGCGTGCGTCGACGAGACCGCACGGTCGGACAGGACCGCGATGCCACCGGTTCGCTCGGCGAACGCCGCGACATCCTCGGCCAGCTGCTCCGTCGCCGTGCGGACCGCGTCCGCGTTCGCCTGCTCGTCGCCGAGCACCGGCACGTAGAGCATGTCGAAGCGCTCGAGCGGGACGACGTCCTGGTCGCGCAGGCGCACCATGTCGAGGTGTCCGAGCACGGGGGACTGCACGACGAGCTGCCGGCTCGTCGACCCGGTCCCGTCCGGCTTGGCTCCGAGCGCGACACGCATGCTCATGCCGTCGGCCTCGCGGATCGAGTCGAGCGGCGGGTTCGTCACCTGGGCGAAGCGCTGCGAGAAGTACTTCGCCATGCCGCCCTCGGTGTCGCTCAGGGCGTTGATCGCGTTGCCGTAGCCCATCGCCGAGATCCGCTCCGAGCCGTTCTGCAGCATCGGGTCGAGCATGAACCGGAAGCTCTCCTGGTTCAGGGAGTACGCCACGTAGCGGCCCGCGAGCGACAGGTCGCCGTCGTAGCCGAGCGTCGACGTGCCGCGCTCGTAGTCCGGCGCGGGCAGGTCGTCCAGGTCCACCCGGGCGGCGTCGAGCAGCGCGCCGTACGGCTTCCGGGCGGCGAGCATCTCGAGCACCTCGCGGGTGCGCATCAGCGAGCCCGTGCGGTGGTCGACGACGAGCATGCCGCCGGCCTCGATGCGGCCGCGGTGCACGACCTCGTCGGCGTCGAACGTGACCTGCCCGGCCTCCGACGACACCATCAGGTACTCCGACGTCTGCACGGAGCGCAGCGGGCGGAGGCCCAGGCGGTCGAGTCGGGCGCCGACCACCTCGCCGTCGCTGAAGATCACGGCCGCGGGGCCGTCGTTCTTCTCCTCGTAGAGCGAGAAGTACTCGAGCATGTCGCGGACGTCGGGCGTCAGGGTGCGGTCGTTCTCCCACGCCGGCGGCATGAGCGACACCACGGCCTCGACGATCTCGAGCCCGTCGTCGAACACGCGGCTCTGCAGCGTCTGGTCGAGCCGGCTCGAGTCCGACTGTCCGGGCGGGCGGACGATGCTGCGCGTCCGGGCCCGGGCGAGGGCCTCGTCCGACAGGCGGTTCTTCCGGTCCGTGTTGAGCTCGCCGTTGTGCGCCATCAGGCGGAACGGCTGCGCCATCGTCGGGTGCGGCTCGGTGTTCGTCGAGAACCGGGTGTGGAAGTACAGCGTCCGCACCGAGTGGCGCGGGTCGCGCAGGTCCGTGAAGTAGCCGATGACCTCGCCCGAGTTCAGCCGGCCCTTCAGGATCTGCGTCCGGGCGCTGAGCGACAGCGGGTACAGGGCGGCGTGCTCGGCACGCTCGGCAGCGGCCTCGCCGTACGACACCGCCTCGATCGCGAGCAGGGCCCGGTTGGCCGCGGCGTCGACCTCGGTGCGCTCCCAGTCCTCGGGCGCGCGGAAGACCCACTGCACGATCGGCAGCTGGTACTGCTCGGCCTCGGGACGCGCGACGGAGTGGTCCACGGGGACGTCGCGGACCAGCAGCAGTTCGAGGCCCTGCGCGGCGATCGCGTCGGTGACGGTCTGTTCGGCACGGGCGCGGTCGTCAGTGCCGCTCTGACCTGCGCCGGTCGGCCCTGCGCCGGTCGCCCCTGCGCCGGTCGGCACGAAGCAGTTCGCGACGCCGAAGTGGCCGGCGCGCAGGTCCTCGCCCGTGATCGCGCTGAAGAACTCCACCGACAGGTCGATGCTCACGCCCGCGCCGTCGCCGACGCCCTCAGCGGACTTGCCGCCGCGGTGGGGGATCGCGCAGAGCGCTTCGTCGCCCTTGCGGATGACGTCGTGGCTGGGCGTCCCGTCGAGTCGGGTGATGAAACCGACGCCGCAGTCGCTCGATTCGCGGGCAGGGTCGTAGAGACCGAAGGAGGTGGGGTTCACGTGCGGGTCCAGAGGGGGCGTTGCCGGCAGCGGACGGCCAGGCTGCATCGATGGAGCGCTCGCCGCGGGCAGACCGGTGGTGACAGTCGGGCCCTGTGGGGTTGTGGTGCGGTGAGGCGATGCTACGGCTTGGTATACCGCCCGCGCAACACCGCGGCGGCCTGTCGCGTAGCGGGCACCGTGCCCGTGTCATCACTCTGTGCGAGGTTGCTGGTTTCGTGTCCGGTTAGGGCGCTGCACCGAGGCGTCACCCTCGCACCGAGTTGCGATTGCCGCACGGTGCAACGGCGAGCTGCTCCCGACGCACTCGCACCGGCGACGAGACGCGCACGGTGCGAGGTCAGGCGGCGCGCTCGCCCGTGCGGTCGTCGATGCTGATCGGCTCCGTGGCCGCCGTGCTCGCGTCGGCCGCCGGCGTCGTGCCGGGGCGGATCAGCTCCGGGCGTCGGCGGGAGCGGAAGACCCACGCCTTGAACAGCACGAACCGCACGAGCGTCGCCACGAGGTTCGCCGCCGTCAGCACGACGATCTCCGCGCCGTGCGAGGCTCCCGGCGTCGTGGCGTGCAGCACCACGAGCGACCCGGACGTGATCGCCCACGCGATCCCGAAGACCACGAGCCCCTGCACGTGGTGCCGTCCCGCACCCACTCGCCCTCGCACGCCGAACGTGAAGCGCCGGTTCAGTGCCGTGTTCCCGATCGCCGTCACCAGCAGGGCCAGGAAGTCCGCCGTCTGCGCGCCGATCGTCGGACGGAACAGTGCGTAGAGCAGGGCGAAGGCGACGGTCGAGAGCACGCCGATCGCGCCGAACCGCAGCACCTGCCCGAGGATCCCGACGTGCGGCGGGGTGAACGGTCGTCGCCCGATCGCGTCGTAGACCTCGCCGATCGCGACCCTGCCCGTGGCGATCCCCCGGGAGACCCGCCACATGCCCCGGAGGTCCTCCTTGGCCGTCGACGCGATCTGCACGGACGAGTTGACGTCGTCGACCCAGTCCACCGGGACCTCGTGGATCCGCAGGCCGGCGTGCTCGGCGAGGACGAGCAGCTCGGTGTCGAAGAACCACGCGTCGTCCTCGCAGAGCGGGAGGAGGTGCTCCGAGGCCTCGCGGGTGATCGCCTTGAAACCGCACTGGGCGTCCGAGAACGACACCCCCATGGTCGTCCGGAGCAGCAGGTTGTACGAGCGCGAGATGAACTCCCGCTTGCCCCCGCGGACCACCCGCGACGAGTCGGCGAGCCGGGTGCCGATCGCGACGTCCGAGTGTCCGGACAGCAGCGGCGCGACGAGCGGCTCGAGGGCGGCGAGGTCCGTCGACAGGTCCTCGTCCACGTAGACCAGGACCGCCGCCTCGGACGCGCCCCAGACCGCCTTCAGCGCACGCCCGCGGCCCTTCTGCGCCAGGTGCACGGCCCGGACGCTCGGCAGCATCGCGGCGAGGTCGTCCGCGATCCTGGCCGTGTCGTCGGTCGAGGCGTTGTCCGCGATCGTGATGCGCCAGGTGTTCCGGAGCGACGTCCGGCAGAAGGTGTGCAGGCGCCGGACGTGGGCGGCGAGCGTGTCCTGCTCGTTGTAGCAGGGGACGACGATGTCGATGTCGAGGGTCTGGTTCGTCTCCGTCATGCCGCTCATGCTCGGCAGCGGGCTCATGCGGACCGAAGCAGTGGGCTGTGTCGCGCCTAAGAACCCCAGCTCGTCGTTCCCCGCCCTGCTTGGCGTGTGAAATGCGACGCTGCTACGCTGGTGGTGCTCGTTGCGCTGAGCTTCGAGAAGTGGACCCGAGACCCATCCGGACGGTTGGGCGCTCGGGTCTTGCGCTTTCCGACGGTGCTCTGTGTCAGACGTCGATGACCGTGATGCCGCCTCCGCAGCGCCGCCTCCAGTCCCCGCCCTTCGCCCACGCCCACCCGACGGCGTCGGGCAGTGCAAGCAGGGGTTCCTGGGCCGCGGACTCGTGGCGGTGCGGGATGTGGTGCGTCGGCTTCGAGCGGTGCGTTGCTTCCATGATCGTCTGGCGGTCTTTCCGGACGAGCGTCTCATCCCGTTCCAGGCACACGGACGCGTCGCCGTCCACCATCACCATCGCGACGAGCCGACGGAGACAGGCGTCCCGCCGGACGAGGTCGGTCCGGCCGTCCTTCTGCGCACGGACGACCGTGATCACGGTGTCGAACGTCTCGATCGTGCTGAGGATCGAGCGCCGCCGGGGATCGCTCTCCTTGCGCATGTGCAGTCGTGACTGCCCACGGAGGATGAGCGCGGCCATCGCCGTGCGCGCTGCGCGGACGTGCGCACGCTCGAGCGACACCGCCACCAGGAGGTAGTCACGGACCTTCGACTCGTCGACGAAGACGTCTCGCTGCCGTGCATCCGACGCCCCCACGGCGTACCACTCTACATATCAGTCGGGGTCAGCGGGGAAGCAGGATCTGGACGACGGCGACGACGGCGAGCACGGCGATCGGGACCCCGGCGATCCAGGCGCCGGCGCGGATCTGGGTCCGCCGGATTGTCGGCGCGGCGTGGGAGCTCCGAGCGAACTCGGTCGCGGCGACCAGTTCCGGTGCCGCGGCCGGTGGTGCGGGCTCGGGCTGGGGTCGGTCGTCCTCGAACGTCGGGACCTCGACCACGAGGTCCTCGGGCGCGGGACGACCCGGCAGGTGTGCGAAGTCGTTCGGCATGCGGGCCTCCTCGTCCGGGTACCGCCAGTCTGCCGCACCGCACCGCGCCGAGTCTCGGCCCGTCGGACACGATTCGGGCACGGGAACGTCGGCAGCCGGTCAGGCCGAGTCCGAGGCGCCGTCGGCAGTGCCGGTCAGACCGAGTCCGCGGCGCCGTCGGCAGCGTCGGCGGGCAGGTCCACGGTGAACGCGGTCCGGCCCGGCTCCGAGGCCACCCGGACCACCCCGCCGTGCGCGGACACGACGGCGCGGACGATCGCGAGCCCGAGGCCGCTCGTGCCCTGCTCCCGGGATCGCGACGCCTCACCCCGGGTGAACCGGTCGAACAGTGTCGGCAGCGCCTCGGCGGGGATCACCGGGCCGTCGTTCGCGACGACGAACCGGACGAACCCGCGGGCCCCGCTGACCTCGCCGACCCGCTGCAGCGACACCACGACGGCCGTCCCCGCCGGGGTGTGCGTCCGGGCGTTCGCGAGCAGGTTCGTCACCACCCGCCGCAGCTGTGCTTCGTCACCGGGGACGCTGACCGGGTGGTCGTCGACGATCTGCAGCGTCCACCGGTGGCCGGGCGCGGTGGCCCGTGCGTCCATCGTCGCCTCCACGACGAGCGAGGTCAGGTCGACGGCGGGACCGGACGGAGCAGGCGCACCGGACGGAGCAGGCGCACCGGACGGAGCAGGCGCACCGGCAGGACCGGGACGACCGGCAGGACCGTCGGGACCGGCAGGACGGGGCAGACCGGCAGCCGGAGGATCCGCCGCCGCCGCGTCCAACCGGGCGAGCAGCAGCAGCTCCTCCACCAGGTCGCCCATCCGGACGGCCTCCCGACCGATGCGCTCGACGTTCCGGTGGATCGCGTCCACGTCCGAGGTCGTCGCGGTCAGCTCGGCGTACGCGCGCACGGTCGCGATCGGCGTCCGTAGCTCGTGCGAGGCGTCGGCGATGAACGTCCGCATCCCGGCTTCGGCGTCGCGCCGCACGGTCAGCGCTCGGGCGACGTGCCCGAGTAGCCCGTTCAGCGCGGTGCCGACCTGTCCGACCTCGCGGTTCGCGCGGAGGTCGGCGGGGGAGACCCGCACCGGGATGTCCGTGTCGCCCCGTTCGAGGTCGAGGTCGGCGACCTCCGATGCAACGGCGGCGACGTGCTCGAGGGGACGGAGCGACCGCCGGACGAGCAGGGCCAGCGCCCACGCCGCGAGGAGGAGCCCGACGACGGTGACGATCCCGATGACGAGCAGGAGCCGGCCGATCGCGTCGTCGATGCCGCGCACCGGCAGCGCCGTCACGAAGACGTCCCCGTCGTCGCCGACGGCCTGCGCCCGGTACGCGCCGAGCGACCCGAGGCCGACGGGTTCGGGATCGCCGTCGCTCGTGACCGCTGCGAGGGTCTTCTCCTGCGCCGTGGTGAGGCCGTGCTGCCGCCCCTCGCTGTCGGCGTAGCCGCCGAGGACCAGGGTGCCGTCGCGGAAGATCGCGACGACGGTGCCGGCGGACTGGCCGGGCGCTCCGATGAACGCGTTGTCCGGGTCCGACCCGGACCCCGTACCGCCGCTGGGCGGGGGAGAGCGGTCGCCGCCGGGGCCACCGAGGGTCCGCTCGGCGGCCGTCGCGAGTTCCGCGTCGAGCCGGCCGACCAGGTACCCGTGGAACACGACGACCGTCACCGCGCCGACGACGACGTACGTCGCGACGAGCAGCAGGGCGACGGCTGCCACGATCCGCCAGCGCAGCGAGGGAACGCGGGAGGGCCTGGAGGCGCGGGTCGCCTTCCCCGATCGGGTCACGTCGTCGGCCGGAGGACGTAGCCCGCGCCCCGCACGGTCTGCAGCATCGGCTCGCGTCCGGCGTCGAGCTTCTTCCGCAGGTAGGACACGTACATGTCCACCAGGTTCGACGACGTGCCGAAGTCCATGCCCCACACGTTCGCGAGCAGCTGGTCGCGGGACAGCACGCGGTTCGCGTTCCGGGCGAGGTGCCGCAGCAGCTCGTACTCGGTGGGGGTCAGGTCGACCGGGACGCCGGCGCGACTGACCGTGCGGGCGTCCTCGTCGAGCTGCAGGTCGCCGACCTCGATCGACGACGGACCTCCACTCGCGGCCACCCGGGCGGAGGTCCGGGCCAGGATGCGCGCACGGACGAGCAGCTCGTCGATGCCGAAGGGCTTCGTCAGGTAGTCGTCGCCGCCGCCGGTGAGTCCGGCGAGCCGGTCCTCCGGGGCGTCCCGCGCGGTGAGGAACAGCACCCGGACGTCGTCGCGGGCGTCCCGCAGCCGCTCGAGGACCTCGAACCCGTCGATGTCGGGCAGCATCACGTCGAGCACGATGACGTCGGGCTGGAACTCCCGCACCGCGAAGAGCACGTCCCGCCCGCGGTGCACGGCGCGCACGGACCACCCGTCGCCCGTGAACGCCAGGGCGACGGCGTCCGCGAGGGCGTGCTCATCGTCCACGACGAGGGCGCGGACGGGGGTGCCGTCGGTGCGCTGCAGCGGAGTCGCGGGCATGCCCCGGAGCCTATCCACCGCGCCCTCGTCGCCGATCACTTCGCGCTGCTCAGGTCGTACACGGTCTGTCCGCCGACGGTGGTGGCGTCGAAGTTCGCCGCGACCCACTCCTGGATCGCCGAGGCCGTCGACGAGCCGCCACCCATGCCGCCGCCCGAACCGGAGCTGATGTAGTACCCGACGTCGCCGGCGGCGACCCAGGCCTTGAACTCGGCGAGGGTCGGCGCCGGGTCGCTCGACCAGCCGCCGATGGCCATGACGGCGGTGTCGGAGTCGAGTTCGAGCTGCGCGGCCGACTGCGACCCGTTCACCGCGGCTGCCCACTTCGCGTCCGACGCCGTGAGGAGCTTCGTGAGCGCCGCCGAGGTCGACGCGCCGCCGCCTCCGGTCGCGCTGCCGTCGGCCTGGAGGCCCGTCCCCGACTCCGCACCGCTCGTCGCGTCGTCGGATCCCGCCTGGGAGCTGCCGTCGGGCATGGCGGGTGCTTCGCCGGTCGTGCCCCCGGGCGGAGTCCCGCCGGGACCCTGCTGGGAACCGTCCGTGCCCTCGGAGCCGCCGGTCTCGGAACCGGAGGTCGACCCACCCGGTCCCCCCGCGCCTCCAGGCATGCCGCCACCCGCACCGCCGCCCATCCCACCGGAGCCGCTGCCCGACGGACCGACGCTCGGGATCGATCCGGAGTGCCCGACGGTCGTCGTGGCGAAGGCGTAGGCGGAGGTGCCGGCGAGTCCGAACAGCGTGCCGGCCAGGACGCCGATCGTGACGAGCCTGCGGAGGCCGGGCACACTGCCGACCACGATCGCGACCGTCGCGAGCAGACCGCCCGCCAGGATCACCCAGCGGAGCCAGGGCAGCCAGGTCGGGTTCTCGCCCAGCAGACACCAGCTCCAGTACGCCGTGGCGCCGACCATCGCCGCGAGGCCGAGCCGGCCGACGATCCGCTCCCGGGCGTGCCAGAGGAGTGCACCGCCGGTACCGACGAGTCCGGCGATCGCCGGGGCCAGGGCCACCGTGTAGTACGGGTGGATCGTGCCGGACATGTACGAGAAGACGAGTCCGGTGACCAGGAGCCAGCCGCCCCACAGCACCAGTCCTGCGCGGGCCGGGTCGGCCAGGTGCCGGCGGCCGACGACGACCAGGCCGAGCACCAGCGCGACGAGGGCCGCGGGGAGGAGCCACGAGATCTCGAGCCCCATCTCCGACGAGAACAGCCGGTCGAGCCCGGTCGAGCCGCCGAAGGACGACCCCGCGGTGCCGCCGGTCGCGCCGCCGCCTCCGCCGCCGTTGCCCGAGCCGCCGAAGATCCGGCCGAGGCCGTTGTACCCGAAGACCAGGTCGAGCACCGTGTTGTTCGTCGAACCGCCGATGTAGGGGCGGGACTCCGCGGGCCAGAGCGCCACGGCGACCACCCACCAGCCGGCAGCGGCCACGAGCGACGCCGCCGCGACGAGGAGCCCGACGACACGGCGGCCCCAACCCGTGCGCGCCGCGAGCAGGTAGACGAGACCGAAGGCCGGCAGGACCAGCAGCCCCTGCAGCATCTTCGTGAGGAACGCGAACCCGAGGGCGACGCCCGCGAGGGCGATCCACCGCCAGCTGCCCTTCGGGAGCGCTCGCACCGTGCAGTACGCACCCGCCGTCATCAGGAACACGAGCAGCGCGTCCGGGTTGTCGAACCGGAACATCAGCGCAGCCGCCGGGGTGGCCGCGACGACGAAGCCGGCGAGCAGCGCACCGACGTTCGCCGTCGTCGCACCGAGCCGGGCCAGGGTGCGTCGGACCGTTCCCCAGACCAGCGCGACCGACCCGACCGCCATGAGCGCCTGGGGGAGGAGCAGGCTGACGCTCGAGAAGCCGAACAGCCGGGCGGACAGCACCATCACCCACAGCGACGCGGGCGGCTTGTCCACCGTGATGAAGTTCGACGAGTCCAGGGAGCCGAAGAAGAACGCCTCCCACGACTTCGTACCGGCCTGTACTGCCGCGGCGTAGAAGCTGTTCGCGTACCCGGAGACGCCGAGGTCCCACAGGTAGACGACGGCGGTGAGGACGAGGAGCGCCCAGAACGCGGGCCGGAGCCAGCGGGCGTCCTCGCGCTCGCCGAGGAGGAGCCGCGCGAGCGGCCTGCGACGCGCCGTCGCCTGCGCCGAGTGCGCGCGGCCCGGGTGGTCGGACACGGGGATCGGGTAGGTGGTCATGGCAGCGAGGATTCCGGGCGTTCCCCGAACGACCCGATGGTGCGGCTTGGCGGTTCCTAAGACCCGGGTGCGGCGCCGGACCGCCGGACGCGGGTGCGGTGCCGCTACGCGTACCGGCGGGCGGCCCGGACGGCGGCGCCCCGGTACGAGCCGCCGAACAGGAACACGTGCAGCAGCAGCGGCGCGAGCTGGTGCAGCTCGACGCGCTCCTGCCACCCGTCCGCCAGCCGCGACTCCGCGTCGTACGCGGCCAGGACGGTCTCGAGGCGGGGGAGCCCGAACAGGGCGAGGAGCGCCAGGTCCGTCTCCGCGTGCCCGCCGTGCGGGTTCGCGTCGATGAGCACCGCGCCGGTCGGCTCGGAGTGGTCGCCCGGCCACAGCACGTTGCCCGCCCAGAGGTCGCCGTGCAGCCGAGCGGGCCGGTCCCCGACGAGCGCCGGCTGCGGCGACCCGAGCGTGCCGTCCTGCACCCGGTCGGCGACCCGGTCGAACAGCGCTGCCTCGGCGGCGTCGAACCCGCCGCGGTCCACGATGCGCCGGACGAAGTCACGGATGCGGTACTCGGCGAAGAACTCGCCCCAGCTGCCCGGGGCATCCGCCGCGGCGACGAACGGTGTGCCCGACCGGCCCATCCGGAGCGGCCCGTCCGACGGGAAGCCCGGCGCTGGCGTCCCCCAGCCCTCGGCCCCGGCGGCGTGCGTGTGCGCCAGCGATCGACCGAAGCGCTCCGCCTGCGCTGCCGTCGGGGAGCCGTCGTCGATCAGTTCGAGGTCGAGCACCGTCGGCCTCGGTCGGCCGAGGACCCGGGCGATGCGGGTGCCGCCGGACGCCTCGGCATCGGCGAGCCAGGCCAGCCCGGCGGCTTCCGCGGCGGCCTCGTGCGGGTCGGAGAACGTCTTCACGTGGGTGTCGGCCATCGCCCCATCCTGCCGCGCCGTCGTGGGCGTCCCCTCAGCGCGCGGCCACGAAGCGCGTGCCCGCGATCAGACCGCGTCGACCAGTGCCTGCGCCAGCGGGTGCCACGCCCGCGAGGACGGCCCGCTCAGCACCAGCGTCCGCTCCAGCCGACGGGCCATCGGGATCATGACGAGGTCCGGCGGCAGCATCCCCCTGCCGAGCGTCGGCACGATGGAGACCCCTTCGCCCCGCTGGATCATGCCGAACATCGTGCTCATCTCCCGCACCCGGTGGGCGTACCGGAACGGCTGCCCCTCGAGCTCGTGGAGCCGTTCGATCTGGTACTCGCAGCCGCCGCCACCCGCGACGAGGCCGTCCTCGTGCAGGTCGTCGAGCGTCAGTGCCGGCAGCTCGGCCAACGGGTGGTCGCGGCGCACCACGGCGGCCATCTCGTCCTGCGCGACGACCACACCGCCCGCGGGCACGGGTGTCGGGTCGACGAGCACGGCGGCGTCCACGGTGCCGGCCTCGAGCCACTCGGGCATCTCGTCGTCGTCACCCTCGTAGACCTGCACGTCGACGTCGGGCAGCGTCACCGCCCAGAGCTCGCGGAGCCGCGGCAGGAGGCCCTGGCAGACGGTGGGGACGGCGGCGAGTCGCACGGTGCCGCGCGCCGTCGCGGGCCGGACCACTGCCTCCAGGGCGTCGACCGAGGCGAGCACGCTGCGGGCGTGGGCCAGCAGTCGGTCGCCGAGCGAGGTCGGGAGTGCGGCCGCACCGCGGCGGACGACCGGCCCGCCGACCTCTCGTTCGAGCCCGGCGACGGCGTGCGAGACCGCGGACTGGCCGACGCCGAGCGCGGTGGCCGCGTCGGTGAACGACCCGGCGTCCACGGTGGCGACGAAGGCGCGGAGCTGGGGCAGCGAGACCGCCATGCGTCCTCCTCATGAAGACATGAACCGCATGCGTTTGCCGCATGCGCTGTGGGTGTCGACACTAGGCCACATGAACGCCGTCCTCTACCTCCTCGTCGCCCTCACCTGGGGCTCGAGCTTCCTGTTCGCGAAGATCGGGCTCGACGGGCTCGGACCGCAGCAGGTCGCCACCGTCCGGACCGTGCTCGGAGCCGTGACGCTCGTGGTGATCCTCCTGGCGACCCGGCTTCGCTGGCCGCGGGAGCCGCGTGTGTGGGGGCACCTGCTCGTGGTGTCGGTGTTCCTCAACGCGGTGCCGTCGTCGCTGATGGCCTGGGCGGAGCAGACGGTCCCGTCCGGGCTCGCGAGCATCTACAACGCGACGACGCCGATCATGACGCTGGCGGCGCTCGCCGTGCTCGTCCCGACCGAGAAGCTCCGGGGCCGACAGGTGGTCGGGATCGTGGTCGGCATCGTCGGCGTGCTCGTCCTGGTCGGGCCGTGGGACGTCCTGGGCGACCCGGCGGTGCTGGCGAGCGTCCCCGGGCAGGTCGCGTTGCTCGGGATGACCGCGTGCTACGGCATCGGGCTCGCCTACCTCCGGCGGGTGGCCGTCACCAGTTCGTACGACCCGGTCACGCTCGCCACGGTGCAGCTGACGCTCGCGGCCGGGCTGCTCCTGGCGGTCGCGCCAGTCATCGCCACCGGTCCGGTGCAGTTGGACTGGAGGATCGTGGCTGCGATGGCCGCACTGGGGTGCGTCGGCACGGGGCTGGCCTACGCGTGGAACACCCGGCTGGTGCAGGCGTGGGGCGCGGGTCGCGCGTCGACGGTCACCTACCTGACGCCGGTGGTCGGGGTGGTGCTCGGGGTGCTCGTCCTCGGCGAGCGGGTGCGCTGGAACGAACCGGTGGGTGGACTCGTGGTGCTGCTCGGCATCGCGCTCGCGTCCGGGGTGCTCACCGGCAGCCGACGACCCGGTCGGCGGGGCACCCGTACGCTGGCCGGATGACCCCTCGTCCGGACCGTTCGGTACCGGTCCTGCTGCTGGCGTCGTCCCACCCCGGGCCGACGGTCACCGTGACGGTGCTCGCGGCCGTGATCGCCGCCGCGGTCGGACACCCGCTGTGGCTCGTCGTGCTCGTCGCCCTGACCGTGGTGGCCGGGCAGCTCTCCATCGGGCTGGCGAACGACTGGATCGACGCCGATCGGGATCGTGCGGTGGGTCGATCGGACAAGCCGGTGGCGCAGGGGCTCATCGCGGTGTCGACCGTCCGGGCGGCGGCGTTCGGGACCGCCGTGGCGGCGATCGTTCTCTCCGTGTTCCTCGGCCCGGTCGCGGCTGTGGCGCACACCGTGCTCGTCGCCGCAGGGTGGGCCTACGACGCCGGACTGAAGCGGACGGTGTGGTCCGTCGTGCCGTTCGTCGTCGCGTTCGGGCTGCTCCCGGTCGTGGCGGTGTCAGCCGGGTCGGACGGGCAGTGGCCGGCGTGGTGGGCGCTGGCGACCGGAGCAGTGTTCGGCGTCGCCATCCACTGCACGAACGTCCTGCCGGACCTGGTCGACGACGCCGCCACCGGGGTCCGCGGCTTCCCGCACCGGCTCGGGCTCCGCGGTGCCGGTGCCACCGCGTTCGGGGCGCTCGTCGTCGCGGCGCTGCTCGTGCTCGGCGGGCAGCTGCTCGGGGACGATCCCGTCCGGGGCGGCGGGGTGGCGCTCGCCGTCGTCGGGACACTCGTGGTGGTCGTCCTCGCGGCGCTGGGGATCCGGCTCGTGCTCGCCGGACGAGCCTCGCGGACGCTGTTCCGGCTCGTCATCGCGTCGTCGCTCGTGCTCGTCGTCGAGCTGGGGCTCGCCGGCGCGCGCCTCGTGGCCTGAGCGCGCACCACGAACCGCACTGGCGGAGCGCGGTGACGCGAGCCGTCAGGCCCAGCGCATCGCGTAGACCCTGGCCAGGCCGTGCGCGGTCGGGAGGGACAGGACGGTCCGGAGCAGCGCCTCCCGGCCGGTCGTCGCCAGACCGCGCTGCGGACGGCCGAGCGCCATGTTCACCTCTGCCTGCCGGGCGGCACGCAGGGCGATCACCTGCCGACGACGTGCGTACCGGGGCCACGGACCAGCCGTACCGGTGGCGACCGCGTCGGCGAGGAGCGGCGCGAGCTCGGCGGCGTCGAGCCAGCCGAGGTTCATGCCCTGCCCACCGATCGGGCTGATCTCGTGTGCGGCGTCCCCGACCAGCACCACGCGGCCGACGCCCACCCGGTCCGCTGCTCGTCGTCGGACGCGGAACCCGCTGAGCATCGTGCAGGTCGACGCGTCGAGCGTGACGCCGGTGCGCGCGGCGACGACCGCGGCGAGCCGTGCGGCGAGTGCGGGGTCCGGTCCGGCGGTGGCTGCGGACGGAGCGGGCTCGAACGCCTCGTCGTCCGGCACGACGGCGACGTACCGGCGGCGACCGGACGGTAGCGGGAACGACTCGACGACGCCCGCTGGACCGACGTCGACGAGCGCGGTGCTGCGCGCCCCGGCGTCCTCGGGGTCGGCGAAGTCGCCCATCACGTAGCGGTCCGGGTAGTCACGTCCGGTGGTGCCGATGCCGAGCAGGTCGCGGACGACGCTCCGGGCGCCGTCGGCGCCGACCACGAACGCCGCTCGGACGGACACCTCCTCGCCGTCCGGGCCGGCCCCCGAGGCGTCGACGTGGTCTGCGTGCCGGTCGAGGGCGGTGAGGGTCGTGCCGGTCCGGAGCGCCGCCGGTGCCGACGCCGCGAGCCGTTCGCGGAGCAGCGATTCGGTGCGGTGCTGGTCGAGCGTCGCGACGTAGGGGTGCGTGTCGGATGCGCGGGCGAAGCGGAGCGTGCCGAGGGTGCGTCCGCGGCTCCGTGCGACTCCGGTGCGGACGAGCGTCGCCTCGGCGAGGACCGGTCCGTCCAGCCCGATCGCGGCGAAGGCGTCGAGGGACGGCGGGTGGATGCCGATCGCGCGGGACCCGGCGGGAGGCGTCGCGCGCCGTTCCCAGACGGCGACGTCGATGCCCCGCGCGGCGAGGAGCGCCGCGGCGAAGAGGCCGACGGGGCCGCCCCCGACGACGAGGACGTCGATGCGCTCGGTGGTCACGGTCCGAGCCTACGGACGGGGGCATCCCGGGGGCGGGGGAGTGCGCGAGGTGTCCCGCGTGCAGTCCTTCCCGGCCAGCGAGCCCGGACCCTGTGCGTGGGGGTCAGGCGGCCGCCGCGTCGCGCACGTCGGCGTCGCCCCGCGCCGACCGGTCCGCGGCGACGAGCCGCCGCGCTTCCCGCAGGCGCTTCCGGAGCCGCTCGACGGGCACCTCCACCGCGTACGCAGCGCCGACGGCGACGAGGAGTGCGACCCCGATGAGCCACACCGTTCCCCAGGGGCCGATGGCGAAGGTCCCGAGCAGGGCGATCACGAGCGGGTGCCAGAGGTAGGCCGAGTACGACACCCGCCGGCCGAACCAGGACACCGGCGTCCAGGCGAGCACGGCGGACAGCGGCGACCGCACCGACACCAGGCCGCCGATGAGCAGCGCCGAGATGAGCCCCGTCACCGGCAGCACGACGCCGAACGACCACGCGTGCTGCGTCCAGTCGTCGTCGATCCAGAACTGGACGGCGGTGAGCAGGCCGATCCCCACCCAGGTGGCCGCGTGCCCGGCGATCCCGGCCGCCCGGGTCCGGACGCGTTCGTCGTCGAGCAGCAGCGCGAGCAGACACCCGGTCGCCAACGGCACGACGCCGAGCACGGGCGAGAAGTAGACGTCCGGGGTGGACCCGCCGCCCGGCGTGCGGTAGCTCAGCCAGGACGCCACGGCACCCCCCACGATGACGACGCCGAGCCCCGTCATCAGCCAGCGACGGCGGGCCCGCAGTGCGAACAGCAGCACGAGGACGGGCGGCCAGACGAGGTAGAACTGCTCCTCCATCGACAGGCTCCAGGTGTGCGCGAACACGCCCTGCGTGGTGTCCCAGTACGACCGGAAGAGGTTGCCGGTGTAGCTGAGCGCGATGAAGGCGGCCTCACCGGGCGAGAACGAGGCGCCCTTGTAGTCGCCCACCCAGTTCCACAGGAGCAGCCCGACCACGACCAGGGCGAGGAGTGCCGGGTAGAGGCGGAGGAGCCGCTTGGTCCAGAACGAGCCGAGCCGGATCCGCCCGGTGCGGCGCCGCTCGCCGAGCAGCAGCGTGGAGATGAGGAACCCGGACAGCACGAAGAACACCGTCACGCCGATGAAGCCGCCCTCGAACTGCGGCACGTGCAGGTGGTAGAGGATGACGATCAGGATCGCGATGGTCCGCAGTCCGTCGAGTGCCGGCGCACGGTGCGTCAGCGGCGGGGGCGGAGCCGTTCGTGTACTGCTGCCGTCGGTGTCGGCCGTGGCGGAGGTCCTGCGGGTCCGCTCCGGCGAGAGCGTGGGGGTGGCCACGGACGCCTCCTGCGCGATCAGATCGAGGTGTCACGACCGGGTGGCCGTGACCGGATCGTTACATGATGCTCGCCGATCGTAAGAGGCGTCTCAACGTCCGGGGTGCACCAGCTCCGTCAGGGCGTCGAGCCGTTCTCGGGCGATGGTGGAGAAGGGTCGGTCCTCGCCCGCGGTGATCCACTGGGCGAACGACAGGTGGAAGACGGTCACCGCGGTCTCGGCGGTGATCGTCGCGACGGGTTCGGCGACACCGCGGTCGCGGAACACCTCGCCGAGCCGGACCTTGAGCGACGCCAGCTTGCCGAGTTCGCGTTCCCCGAGTGCCGGGTTCGCGTCGATGATGCCCTGCCGAGCCCGTGACCAGGCGCGGCGTTCCTCGGGGAAGAACCCGCCGGCGGACTCCAGGGCGACGCGGACGAGTCCGAACGGTGGCGCCTCGGCCGGGGCTGCCTCGATCGGGCCGGTGAACACGCCGACGAAGTCGTCCTGCCCGGCGAACAGGACCTCGCGCTTGTCGGTGAAGTGCCGGAAGAAGGTGCGCTCGGTGACCTCGGCCGCGGCGGCGATCTCGGCGACCGTCGTCTGGTCGTAGCCCTGGGACGCGAAGAGCTGCAGGGCGGTCGCCTGCAGTCGTTCACGAGTTCCGGGTTGCCATCGGCCCATGCGAGGAGTCTACTGATCCGGACGTGTTGATGACAGCGGCTGACATGGAGTGCTACGGTGATGTCAGTTCATGACATCACGCCGTGGACACCTGCGAAAGGAACGCACATGCACGTGTTCGTCACCGGGGCCTCCGGCTGGATCGGGTCCCACACCGTCGACGACCTCCTCGCCGCCGGGCACACCGTCACCGGCCTCGCCCGTTCCGACGCCTCGGCCGCAGCGCTGCAGGCGAAGGGCGCCGCCGTCCTCCGCGGGGACCTCGACGACCTCGACACCATCCGCCGCGGTGCCGCCGAGGCCGAGGGCGTCCTGCACCTCGCCAACAAGCACGACTGGGCGAACGCCGCGGCCACCAACGCGAGTGAGCGCGGCGCCGTCGAGGCCATCGCCGAGGCGCTCGTCGGCTCCGATCGGCCGTTCGTCCTGGCCTCGGGCGTCGCCGGCCTCGCCCAGGGCCGTCCGTCGAACGAGTCGGACCCGAACCCCTTCGTCGGCCCGGACAGCATGCGCGGTGGCAGCGAGAACCGCGGCTTCGACTTCGTCGACCAGGGCGTCCGGACCATCGCCGCCCGGTTCAGCCCGACCACCCACGGCATCGGCGACCACGGTTTCATCAAGGTCATCGCCGACGCGGCTCGGGAGCGGGGCGTCTCCGGCTACGTCGGCGAGGGCACCAACAGCTGGGCCGCCGTGCACGTCACGGACGCCGCACGACTCGTGCGGCTCGGACTCGAGCAGGCCCCCGCGGGTTCACGCCTGCACGCCGTCGCCGAGACCGCGATCCCGACGCGGGCGATCGCCGAGGCCATCGGCGAGGGCCTCGGGCTGCCCGTGACCTCGATCGACCCGGCCGACGCGGTGGCGCACTTCGGCTTCATCGGGCAGTTCTTCGGCATGGAGATGTCGGCGACCTCGGACGAGACCCGCAAACTGCTCGGCTGGGAGCCCACCGGCCCCGGTCTCCTCGAGGACATCGCCGCCGGCGCGTACTTCGACGTCCGCGTCGCCTAGCGAGGCAGGCGCGGCGCCGGCGGCTGCCGCGACGACGACGGCTGCCGCGGCGCCGACCCGGAACGACACGACCGACGTCGTACGACATCGGTCGTGTCGTTCGTTGCGTGCGCCGGAAGCCGCGCCCAGGAACGAACGACATCGTCGCTGTCGAACGACAGCGACGATGTCGTTCCGCGTCAGCACGCGCGAGCTGCGCCGGTCCGGACCACCCCGACACGAGCGCCCCCGTCGCGAACGCCCCCAACACGAACGCCCCCGAGCGAACGCCCGAGCGACCGCGCCCTACTCCGCCTTCTGCAGCTGCCAGGGGTCGGGCTCGCGGTCCCCGTTCGGCCGCACCGGCCGGACGTCGCCCACGATCGGGATCGACCGCTTCCGCATGAACCACAGGTAGCGCACGAAGAAGTGCGACAGCGTCGACAGCCGGTTCCCGTTGCCGAGCAGCGAGGCGATGTGCACGCCGACCCAGGCCAGCCACGCGATCGGCCCGACGAGTGTGATGCCGCCCCGGAGCTGCGCGACCGCCGCGTTCGTGCCGATCGTCGCCATCGTGCCCTTGTCGAAGTACTTGAAGAGCTCGGTCGGCTTGCCCTCGATCAGCCGTACGACCTGCCGCGCCGAGTGGCGTCCGCCCTGCAGCGCCGGCTGCGCGAGCTGGGCGAGCGCGTCGTCCTGCGCCGCGATGTCGCCCGCGGAGAAGATCCGCTCGACACCCTTCACGCTGAGGTCGTCGTTCACCTGGATGCGTCCGCCGTGGGTCTGCGGCAGGCCCCAGCCCGCGACCTCCTTGTGGGCGGCGACGCCGGTCGCCCAGATGACCTGCGACGCGGGGATGAACTCGCCCTCGGCGGTCATCACGCCGTCGCGCTTCACCTCGGAGACACCGGTGTTGAGTCGCAGCACGACGCCGCGCTTCCGGAGGATCTTGGCCGCGTACCGCCGCAGGCGCGGGGCGAACGGCTTGAGCAGCTCGCCGCTGCGGTGCACGAGGGTGATCGAGATGTTGCCGCGCTCGATCTCCGGGTAGGCGCCGACGAGCGCCTGGTCGCGGAGCTCGGCGAGTGCGCCGGCCATCTCCACGCCCGTCGCGCCGCCGCCGACGATGACGATCTTGATCTCGTCCGGGCCCTGGTTCGCCGCTGCTTCCTCGAGCCGGGTGAACAGCTCGTCACGGATGCGGAGCGCCTGGGAGCGGGAGTACATCGAGTACGCGTACTCGTACGCCCCGGGGGTCCCGAAGTAGCTCGTGTTCACGCCGTTGGCGAGGATCAGGTAGTCGTAGTGCAGGTGCTCACCGTCGGACATCTCGGCGATCCGCTCGTCGGTCTTGATGCCGGTGAGCAGGCCGTGCCGGAACTCGGCGTTGCTCTGCTTCGCGCGGAGGCTGCGGAGGAAGTACGTCACGTCGCCGGCGTTCAGGCCGCCCGTCGCCACCTGGTACATGAGCGGCTGGAACATGTTGTAGACGTGGCGGTCGACCAGGGTCACCCGGACCGGCGCGTCGGCGAGTTCGCGCATCGCGGCGACACCGGCGAATCCACCGCCGACGATGACGACGTGCGGGCGGGTGTCCTGGGGCATGCTGACTCCGGCTTCCTCTGGTGCTGAGATGGTCACCTCAGAGGGTACGCGCGGTTCGCCCACGCCTGGTTCACAGGCCTGGCCTGGAGGCGCGGCTGGGCTCCGTCAGGCGTCGAGCCTCGCGTAGGTGCTCACGACGTTCCCCTTGCTCGTCACCATGCTGTCGACCAGACGGAGGCGCGTGGGCGGGTCGGTGGGCTCGAACAGCTTGCGTCCGGCACCGGCGATCGCGGGGTGCACCATGAGCTGCAGCTCGTCGAGGAGTCCGGCGAACAGCAGGTGGCGGACGACGGTGATGCTGCCGCACACGGCGATGTCCGCGCCCTCGCCTGCCTGCAGCTCGCGCACGAACGTGTCGAGGTCGCCGGTGATGCGCGTGCTGTTCTCCCACGCGAGGTCGTCACCGAGGGTGGTGGAGGCGACGTACTTCGGAAGCGGGTTGATCCACTGGCCGAAGCCGTCCTCGGGGTGGGCGGGCCACCACTCGGCCCACTCGAGGTAGCTGTTCTTCCCGAGGAGGACGGTGTCGGTGCGGGCCATGAAGGCACCCATGCCGGCTCCGAGTTCGTCGTCGAAGGAGTCGTACTGGAAGTTGTACGGGTCCTGCACGACGCCGTCGAACGACGCGAACAGCCCTGCCGTCACCTTGCGCATGGTCGGAGCGTAGCGCTCAGCTGTTCGAGGAGGAACCGCTCGAGTCGGATCCGGTTCCGGAGCCCGTGCCGGTCCCGGTGCCGGTGCCGCCCTGGGTGCCGCTGCCCGGGAACTGCCCGGTCCCGCCGCCGGGGAACCGGTTCGTGCCGCCGCCCGTGCCGGGCAGCTGGGTCGTCGACTGGCTCGCGCCACCGATCGCGTGGCCGACCGCGAACCCGATGCCCCCGCCCGCGAGCAGCGCCGCCAGGCCGACGGACACCAGGACCACCGGCCAGAACCACGGCGGCTTCGGACCCCGGCGCTTCGCGGTGGCCGCCGCGCCGTACCAGGGTGTGGCTCCGTTCGGCTGGCCCGGCTGCCAACTGTTCCAGACCGGTGCCGCCGGGGGTGCCGGGGTGTCGAGGGTCGCGGTGGAGGTCGGCGTCGGTGCCGCTCCCCAGCCGGCGGGGGCGTGCTGTTCGGAGCGCTCCGGGCGGTCCGAGGGGTTCGTGGGGGTGCTGTCGGTCATGGCACGAGTGCACACCGCTTCCCTATGTGCCCACGATGACGACGCTGACGCGTGACTGTGCAGGCGGCGGCGTGCAGGGCGTCCCGCGTAGCCTCACGGTGTGCGCGCCAAGGTCGAGACCGTCCGAGTCCAGGGGCTGCCCGTCCGGCTGCACACACTCGCGCCAGCCGGCCGGGTCCACGACGGGCTCGCGCCGACGATCGTCCTCGTGCACGGCATCGGGATGTCGCACCGCTCGTTCCACCGGTCGCAGCGGGTGCTCGCCGCGTCCCACCGCACCGTGAGCGTCGACCTCCCCGGGTTCGGCGGGCTGCCGGTCGCCGGACGCCGGCTGTCGATGGAGGAGCTCGGTGACCTCGTCGTCGAGGCCGTGCGGTCCCGCGGCGCCGGGGACCTCGTCCTGGTCGGGCAGTCGATGGGCACCCAGGTGGTCGCCGAAGCCGCCCGACGACACCCGGACGTGGTCGACTCCGTCGTCCTCATCGGCCCCGTGGTCGCCCAGCGCCGACGTTCCCTGCTGCTGCAGGCCACCGACCTCGCGCGGGACTGCCTGGTGGAGGGGACCCGGATGAACGCCGTCCTCACGACCGACTACCTGCGGAGCGTCCCCCAGTACGTGCGTGAGCTCCGACCGATGCTCCGGCACCGGCTCGAGGCCACCCTCCCGCACGTCGCCCAGCCGGTCCTGGTCGTCCGCGGCACGCAGGACCCGATCGCCCGGCACGACTGGTGCGCTCGACTCGCGAGCGTCGCTCCCCGGGGCGCCTTCGTCGAGCTCCCCGGACCGCACCACGTCCAGGAGCGCCAACCGGTGGCGTTCGCCCAGCTCGTCGGCGAGCTCCGCCGCGTCCAGACGCTGGAGGGCACGGTCCCGGAGGCCCGGCGATGACGGACGCGACCGCGTCGGAGACCGGGCCGATGCGCGCGGACCGCACCGCGCCTCCCGTCCGGATCTCCCTGTCCCGACGCGCGTGGTGGGCCGCACTCGACTGGTGGTACGCGGCCAGGTGGCAGCTGCGGAGCCTCGGCCCGACCACAGCCGACGACTACCGGAGCGGCGAGGGCCAACCCGTCGTCGTCATCCCCGGCGTCTACGAGACGTGGCACTTCATGCGGCCGTTGATGGACGCCCTCCACGACCGTGGACACCCGGTCCACGTGCTCGCGTCCCTGCGTCACAACCTCCGGCCGGTGCCCGAGTCGGCGGAGAACGTGCTCGGGTACCTCCGGGAGCACGACCTGCACGACGTCCTCGTCGTGGCGCACAGCAAGGGCGGGCTGATCGGCAAGTACGCGATGACCCGGCTCGACGACCACGACCGGATCGACCGGATGGTGGCGGTCTCGACCCCGTTCGCCGGCTCCGGGTACGCGCGCCTCGCGCCGGTGCGGCACCTGCGGGTGTTCCGGGCGAGTGACCCGGTGCTGGCCGGGCTGGCCCGGGAGCTCGACGCCAACGCCCGGATCACGTCGGTGTACGGGGTGTTCGACACGCTCATCCCGGAGGGCAGTGCGCTCGCCGGGGCCACGAACGTGCGGCTGCCCGTCGGTGGGCACTTCCGGATCCTCGGCGACGCGCGGACCCGGGCCGCGGTGCTGGCCGCCGCCGACGCGTCGGCCGGCGGCCGCGGCGCGGGGCGAGACTCGGCCTGAGCGACAGAATCCGCGCCGAACGGCCCGAGAACTGTCGCCCAGCGCGAGACTCGGGCACGGGTCCCGGGGCCGGCCCGGGGGGCAGGGCCCGCGGGCCGGCTCAGCGCCGGGCGGTACTGGCCCGCGAGACGATCCGGTGCGGGATCACGACCGTCTCCGGCAGCGCCTCCCGGTCCTCGATGCGCCGGGTGAGCAGGTCGAGCGCCGCTGTCGCGAACGCCCGCCGGTCGAACGACACCGTGCTGAGCGCCGGGATCGCGTACGCCGCACCGTCCACGTCGTCGAACCCGATGACGCTCACCTGCTCGGGCACCCGGACACCCCGGGAGGCGAGGACGTGCAGGACCCCGAACGCGATCGAGTCCGTGAACGCGAACACGGCGTCGGGCAGCGGGTGCGCGTCGAGCCACGCCGCGAACCCCGTGGCCGCCGCACGCGTCGTCCACGCGGGCAGCGGCACCCGGAGCGACGGGTCCCGCTCGATGCCGGCCGCTGCGAGCCCCGCGGCGTACCCGGCTTCCCGGAGCTCGCTCGTCGCCGTGGCTCCCTCGGCCAGGGCGGCGCCGACGATCGCGATCCGCCGGTGCCCGAGCGACACCAGGTGCGCGGTGACCTGCTCGGCCGCGGCGCGGCTGTCGACGTGCACCTGGTCGACGTGCTCGGGTTCGACCTCGCCGATCACGACGGTCGGGGGCAGCCCCTCGGCGGACGCGAGGACGCTCCCGCTGAGCGAGGTCGGGTTGAGCACCAGTCCGTCGACGAGGTGGGCGCGGGCGCGGGAGACCAGTTCCTGCTCGCGCGCGGGGTCGCTGCCGGTCTGGTCGAGCTGCACGGTCCACCCGCGCTCACGGGCGAGTTCGACGAACCACTGCGCGAGTTCGGCGGAGTACGCGCTCGCCATCTCCGGGAGCGTCAACGCGATCGCGCCGGACCGGCCGTTCCGCAGTCCGCGGGCGGACAGGTTCGGCACGTAGTCGAGTTGCGCGAGCGCGTGTTCGACACGGGACCGGGTCTCGGGGCGCACGACCACGCCACCGTTGACGACGTTGGAGACGGTCTTCGGCGACACCCCGGCGAGGGCCGCGACGTCCCGCACGGTTGCACGCATCGGCACGAGCGTAGCGCGGGCCAGGAGCGCTCAGGAGCGCTCAGGGGCGCAGGTACCGGTGCACGTGCGTGATGTACGGCACCGACACCGTCGCCCCGGCGGTCGCGGGGTCGGAGTCGAGCAGGTCGGCCACGTCACGGAGCACGGCGGCGCGCTCGGCCTCGGGTCGGACGATGACGTAGCTGCGGGAGGCGATCATGTCGAGCAGGTCCGATCGGGACTGCTCGTGCACCCAGCGGAACTGCTCGTACGTGCCGCCGTCGTCGAACGGTGCGCCGACCACGGGCGCCGCGTAGTCCATAACGAGGGACTCCGGGCGCTTGACGACCTCGCCGAGGCGCTTCGCCCACGGCAGGCTCTCGTCGCGGACGTTCCAGACCAGACCGAGCACGCCGCCGGGCCGCAGGACGCGCGCGACCTCGGTGGCGCCGCGTCGGGGGTCGACCCAGTGCCAGGCCTGCGCGAACGTCACCACGTCGGCGGAGCCGTCCGCGAGGGGGATCGCCTCACCGGTGCCGTCGAGTGCCCGCACGTCCGGCAGCACCGTCGTCAGTCGGTCGCGCATCGCGGCGTCCGGTTCGACGGCGACGACCTCGGTCGCACGTCCGACGAGGGTCCGGGTGAACTTCCCGGTGCCGGCACCGACGTCGACGACGCGCTGCGTCCCGTCCGGGACCAGCCACGCGGCGACCTCGTCCGGGTAGCCGGGGCGACCACGCTCGTAGGCGTCGGCCGCCGCTCCGAAGGACTGCGCGTGCTGATCGAACGTCATGCGCCCAGCATGCACCGACCGGTCACGCGTCGGCCTGGAGGCGCGTGGCGGCGCCGGGACGCGCCTCCAGGCCGACCCGTGGTGACGAGCACGGCGGGGCCGACCCCGGACATCACGCCCGCGTGACGGGCACCGTCAGACCGGTCCGCACCGACTCCTGCGCGGCGAGCACGATCGACAGCGTCCGCAGCCCGACGCCCACGTCCGGCTGGGGCTGCTCGCCGGACCGGACCGCGTCGAGGAAGGTGCGGAGCATCGCGACGTCGGGGTCGGCGCCGTACCGGAGTTCGATCGGTCGGCCGCCCACCGCGTCGAGACCACGGGCGGCAGCCCCGAAGAAGTCGGCGGACACGGTGCCGCCGGTCCCCGCGACGTCGAGCGTCAGGCCGCCCCAGACCGGCGAGGTGTCCGGCCGGCTCCACGAGCAGTCGATCGCCGCGATCATCCCCGTGTCGTAGGTCACCGTCACGAGTCCCGCGGTCTCGGCGCAGGCGCGGTCGGCGTGCAGGACCCGGTTCGTGACCGCGGTGACGGAGGTCGGTGTCGCCCCGGTCAGCCCGTCGAGCAGGTCCGCGATGTGCACCACGTGATCGACGAGGGCGCCGCCGCCGCTCAGTGCCGGGTCGGTGAACCAGTCGCGCGTGAGCGGCAGCATGCCGTTGTTCGCGCCGCGCACCGCGAACACCGTGCCGAGCGCTCCGGAGTCGTGGGTGGCGCGCAGCCGCTCGAACGCCGAGGCGAAGCGCACCGGGAACGCCATCATGAGCAGGACCCCGGCGCGCGCGACGGCGTCGCGGATGGCGAGGCCGTCCTGCCACGACGTGGCGAGCGGCTTCTCGCAGAGCACGTGCGCCCCGGCTGCGGCCGCGAGCTCGACGAGTTCGCGGTGCCGGGCGTTCTCGCTCGTCACCACGACGGCGTCGGGACCCCAGGCGAGCAGGGCCTCGTACGAGTCGGCGTACTCGACGCCGAGCGCCGCGGCGAGGTCCGCGCCCCGCAGCTCCCCGACGGCCGTGCCGGTCGAGGTCCCGTCCGGGTCGGCGCCGCGTACCTCGACGTCGGGCATCGCCGCGAGGGCGGCCAGGTACCCGATCGCGTGCGTGTGGGCGAACGACAGCACTCCGACCTTGATCGTCACAGCGACACCTCCACGGGCTGGCCGGACTCGATGGACGCCAGCGCCGCGTTGGCGATCCGCACCGCGACGGCACCGTCCGCGGCCGTCACGCGGGGGAGCGGGCCGCCGTCGAACGCGGCGACGAAGTCCGCGAGCTCCATCGCGTACGGGTCCTCCGCCGGGTCGACCGCGGGGAGGAACCCGTCCACTTCGGCGGGGGAGGCGAGGTCGCTGCGCACCGGTTCCTCGGCCGCGGACGAGTGCGACAGACTGCCGAGCGTCCCGGTCACCGAGTACTCCGTCGTGAACGCCAGGTGCTGCGGCCCCCAGAGCCCGGCGACGTGGCTGATCGCCCCCGACGCGTGGGTCAGGAGCACGTGCGCGGCCTCGACCGGGTGCTCGTCGTCGCCGGTGCGCACCGTCACCGCGGAGACGCGGACGACCTCGCCCGCCACCCACCGGGCGATGTCGAGGTCGTGGATCATCTGGTCCATCACGATGCCCCCGGACTGCGTCCGGTCGCCGAACCACGCCACACGCGTGGGGAACGCGCCCGAACGCGAGAACCGCAGGACCGCCAGGTCGCCCAGGAGGCCCGTGGTCACGGCATCGTGCAGGCGTGCGTACGCGGGGAACCAGCGCACCACGTGGGCAGGGTAGAGCTGCAGGCCCGCGTCCGCCGCACGGGCGACGAGGTCCGCGGCATCCGCATCGGTCCGGGCGAGCGGCTTCTCGGACACGACGTGCTTCCCGGCCGCGAGCGCTGCCCGGACCACCTCGGCGTGCACGGGGGTCGGGACGACCACGTCGACGACGTCGACCTCTCGGAGCAGTTCGTCGAGGGAGTCGGCGACCGTGATCGTGCTGCCGACCGCCGCCGCTTCGTCCGCGAACGTCTCCGCGAGGGCACGCGCACCGTCCTGCGAGTGCACCACCACGTCCCCGAGGCGGAGGAGACCCGGAACGTGGGCGACCGCGATGCCGCCGGCGCCGACGAGGCCGATGCGTCTGCGGGGCGTGGGCGTCGACTGCGGCGTCATGGGTCCAGCGTAGGAGACGACGCGGCCGGCCCGGCCGGATCCGCCATCTGCGGAACGGAAGCACAGCGCCCGGCCTGCCGGACCATGCGGCGCTCCCGCACGCCGCCGTCGAGCTGCTCGGCGCCGTCGAAGGCGAACCCGTGCTTCCGGTAGAACGCCTGGGCGCGGGGGTTCGGGTCGGCGACCCAGAGCACGGCGCGCGCGTCGGGATCGATCACGGCGTCGAGCAGCGCGCTGCCTCCGCCGGAGCCGTGGTGCCCGTCGAGCAGGTAGAGGACGTACACCTGCACACCCTCGGCGTCGTCGTCCACGGCGGGGCCGGACATCGCGATCCCGACGACCTCGCCCTCGTGCTCGGCGACGGCGCACCGGTTCCGGGCGAACCGTTCGTCCGTGAGCGCGGCGGTCCAGAAGTCCTCGCGGCGTCCGACGAAGCCGGGGTCGTCCAGCACCGCGTCCGGCATCAGCCCGCGGTACGTCGACCTCCAGGACGCCACGTGGACGCGCGCCATCGCCGCCGCGTCGCCCACCCGTGCACCGCGGACCGTCACCGCAGCCACGTCGGCTCCGCGAACAGGGCCTCGAGCTCGTCGAGGAGCCGCGAGGCGTGGAACCCGTCGGCGGCCGCGTGGTTGACCTGCATCGCCACCGGCACCACCGTCCGGTCCCCGACGGTCCGGTACCCGCCGAGCGTGATGATCGGCATGAGGTGGTCGTACCCGTCGCGGACGTGCAGCGCGAACCCCGTGAACGACGTCCGCGGCAGGGTCGACACGTCGAACACGTTCCGCGGGCGGTCGTCCTGCGGGAACATCCGGACGTCGTCGCGGTACTGCTCCATCGTGGCGAGTGCCGCGTCGTGGAACCACCGGAAGTCCTCGTCGAACGGCAGCACGAGCGCCGAGAACGTCTCGGTCTCCGGGTGGAACACCGTCACCATCGGGTGCACCACGTCCCACACCGCGGGGGAGCCGTCGCCCCGGAGCTGCATCCGGAACTCGGGGTGACGGTTCACCACGGTGGCGATCGCCCAGATCTGCGAGGCGTACGTCTTCGCGTCGCTCGCACGGACGGCCGCGACGAACGCCGTCACGTCGAGGTCCACGGTCACCTCGAACGTGCACTGCACCCGCTCCCGGTAGTGCGCGAAGTGCTCCCGCCTCGGCCACTGGTCCACGTCGATCGCCCGGAGCTCCGTCATGGCCTCAGTGTCGCCCGAGGACGTCGTCCCTAGGGTGGAGCCATGCCGACGCTCGATCGAGTCCCTGCCCTGGTCGCCACCGGATTCCTGGCGATCCCCGTCGCCGAAGCACTCGTCGCGCTGCCGAGCGAGATGCTCACGAGGATCGAGGCCGCGCCGATCGACCCCGACCTCGCCGACACCGCCGCCTTCTCGGAGGCCTACGGCTTCCCGCTCGAGGGTGGCGCGAACTGCATCATCGTGTCGGGCAAGCGTGGCGACGAGGTCCGGTACGCGGCGTGCGTCGTGCTCGCCTCCACCAAGCTCGACGTCAACCGCGTCGTGCGGAAGCTCCTCGACGTCCGCAAGGCGAGCTTCGCCCCGATGGACGAGGCGGTGGAGCTGACCGGCATGGAGTACGGCGGGATCACCCCGATCGGCCTGCCGTCGTCGTGGCCCGTGTACGTGGACGAGCGGGTGCTGCACGCACCGGACGTCGTCATCGGCGCCGGCCGCCGTGCTGCCAAGGTCTTCCTCCCCGGCGCGGTCCTCGGTGCCCTGCCCAACGTGACGGTCGTCGGCGGCCTCGCCACCGATCCCGTCGACTGAGTCAGAGCACACCGCTCTCAGCGAGGAACCCGGTTCACCGGGTCAGTCGTTCGGGCGGATGAGGCAGAACGGGTGCCCGGCCGGGTCGAGGTAGACCCGGAAGGTGTCCGTGCCCGATCCGGTCGCAGTGGCGCCGATCGCCAGGACGGCGGTCTCGCCCGCGTCGAGGTCGTCGACCTTCACGTCGAGGTGGCTCTGCTGCGGGACGTCCTGCCCGGGCCACTCCGGCGCGCGGTAGTCGGCGACCTGCTGGAACGCCAGGATCGGGCGGTGGTCGGTGAAGGGGAGCGCGAGCTCCGCCCAGTCCTCGTCGAACCCGACGATCTCCCCGCCGAGCAGCTCGACGTAGAAACGGGCGAGGGCGCGTGGGTCCGGGCAGTCCAGGACGACGACGTCGAGTGTGCCGATCATGGCCGACACGGTAGACCGATCAGCGCGCGGCCGCCAGGGCCTTCGTGATCCGCTGCAGCGACACCGTCTCGGCGGTACCGAGTTCCTGCGCGAACAGGCTGAGACGGAACTCCTCGAGCATCCACCGGGCGTGCACGAGCTCCGCGTGCGCGCCGACCGCGGGCGGGAAGGTCCCGCCCGCGTCCGTGTACCGGTCGGTCGCGACGGTGACCTCGCGCATCCAGGTGGCGTCGCGTCCGGGGTTCTGCAGGAGCTTCTGCACGCGGGCCTCGACCCCCTGCAGGTACACCCGGATGCGCCGGAGCCGGCCCAGTCCGGCCACCGAGACGAACCCCGGGAAGACGAGCCGTTCCATCTGCTGCCGCATGTCGGTCAGCGCGGGCAGCAGGGCCATCGAGTTCGCCTGCTTGAGGGCACGCTCGGCGGCCCGGTGCGCGGCGAGGACGGCGGCGACCTCGGACACGGCCGTGAACATCGTGTCGACGACCGTCGAGGAGACGGTGTCACGGACCGCCTCGAACTCGGCCTTCGTGAAGACCATCCCGTCCGGGTGGGCACGGCTGATCCCGGCGTCGACCACGGCGGCGAGCACGTCGTCGAACAGTGCCGCGGTCGAGGGGTAGGGGCTGGCGGCGAGCGCGAGCTTCTCCTGCGCGGTGAGGTGCGACTGGATGTACGACACCGGCGACGGCACCGCGTGCATCACGAGGCGACGCACCCCGGCGGGCATCCGCACGGCGCGGTCGGACGGGGTCGCGAGCAGCTGGACGCCGACGGTGGCCTTCGGGCCGTCGCCCTCCTCGACGAGCGAGGGGTAGGCGCGGATCACGCCGCCCGCCTGCTTGGTGTCGAGCACCTGCGGCAGGTCGTCGGACGGCCAGGCGGTCAGGCCCGACTGTTCCACCGGACGGCCGGAACCCGCCGACGCGACGCGAGCCGCGCCTCCAGGCCGACCAGCAGCCCGCACCGTGGCGGAGGCGACGCTCTGCTGGGTCCGGTCCTTCAGCTTGGACTGCAGGGCCGACAGGTCCTTGCCGGCCTCGACCCGACGGCCGCGCTCGTCGACGACCGCCCACGTGGGCAGCAGGTGTGCGGGGACGCGGGACAGGTCGAAGTCGGACTCCGAGACCGGCACGTACGTCATCCGCTGGATGGCCGTGGCGAGCGTCGCACGGAACGACTCGGTCGGCTCGGTCGGGGCGTCGTCCGGCAGCTCGGCGACGATCTTCTCGGCCCAGTCCGCAGCGGGGACGACGTTCTTGCGGATCTGCTTCGGCAGCGACTTGATGAGCGCGGTGACGAGCTCCTTGCGCAGGCCGCGCACCTGCCAGTCGAAGCCCTCCTCGCGCATCCGGGGGAGGAGCGCGAGCGGGACCTGCACGCTGACGCCGTCGTCCTGGGCACCGGGTTCGAAGCGGTACTTGATCGCCAGCCGCTGGTCGCCGCTCCGCCACTGGGTGGGGTACTCGACGTCGTCCTCGGCCGCCTCGGCAGCGGACTCGTCGAGCAGGTCCGTCCGGCGCATCGTCAGGAGGTCCGGCTGGTCGCGCCGGGTCCGTCGCCACCAGCCCTCGAAGTCGCGGGTCGTCGCGATCTCGGCGGGGATGCGGGCGTCGTAGAACTCGTAGACGTTCTCGTCGTCGAGCAGGATGTCCCGGCGCCGGGTGCGCTCCTCGAGCTGCTCGAGTTCCTTGCGGAGCTTCCGGTTCGCGCGGTCGAACGCCTGCTGCGACTCCCACTCGCCCTCGACCAGCGCGTGCCGGATGAACAGTTCGCGGGAGTGCTCCGGGTCGATGCGGGCGTACTGCACCCGGCGGCGCTGCACGATCGGCACCCCGAACAGCGTGACCCGCTCGTACGCCACCACGGCGCCCTGCTTCTTCTCCCAGTGCGGCTCGCCGTACGTGCGCTTGAGGAGGTCGCCGGCGAGCGGCTCCACCCAGGTCGGGTCGATCCGGCCCACGGTGCGCGCGAAGAGCCGACTGGTCTCGACGAGCTCGGCGGCCATCACGGCGTCGGGCTGCTTCTTCGCGAGGACGCTGCCGGGGAACAGGATGAACCGGGTGTTGCGGGAGCCGAGGTAGTCGCGCTTCTCGCGGTCGCGGAGCCCGATCTGGCTGAGGAGCCCGGCGAGCAGCGAGCGGTGCACGGCGTCGCCGTCGTCGGTGCGGGCCTGGCCGACACGGACGTCGACCTGCTTCGCGGCGCGGGTGAGCTGCCGGTACAGGTCCTGCCACTCGCGGATGCGGAGGTAGTTCAGGAACTCGGCCTTGCACAGGCGCCGGAACGCGCTGGAGGACATCGCCTCCTGCTGCTCCTCGATGTAGTTCCACAGTCCGAGCAGGGTCAGGAAGTCACTCGTCGGATCGGCGAACCGGGCGTGCATCTGGTCCGCCTGCGCACGCTTCTCGAGCGGCCGCTCGCGAGGGTCCTGGATGCTCAGGGCACTGACGATCGCGACGACCTCGCGCCCGACGCCCTGCCGTCCGGCCTCGAGCACCATCCGGCCGAGTCGCGGGTCGATCGGCAAACGGGTGAGCTGCTTGCCGGTCTTCGTGATCTGCCCGACCGTGTCGACGGCGCGGAGTTCGCGGAGCAGGTCGAGGCCGTCCTTGACGCCCCGGGAGTCCGGCGGCTGCAGGAACGGGAACGACTCGATGTCGCCGAACCCGAGGGAGATCATCTGCAGGATGACGGCGGCGAGGTTCGTGCGGAGGATCTCGGGGTCGGTGTACTCCGGACGGCGGCCGAAGTCCTCCTCCGAGTAGAGCCGGATCGCGATGCCGGCGCTCGTGCGCCCGGCACGACCGGAGCGCTGGTTCGCGCTGGCCTGCGAGATCGCCTCGATCGGCAGGCGTTGGACCTTCGCGCGCGGCGAGTACCGCGAGATGCGGGCGGTGCCGGTGTCGATGACGTACTTGATGCCGGGGACGGTCAGGGAGGTCTCGGCGACGTTCGTGGCGAGCACGACACGGCGTCGGATGCCCGGGGTGCTGCGCCGCTCGAACACGCGGTGCTGGTCGGCGGCGGACAGGCGGCCGTACAGCGGGAGGACCTCGGTGCCCGGGTAGCGCTTGCCCTCGATGGCGTCCTGCGCGTCGCGGATCTCGTTCTCGCCGGAGAGGAACACGAGGACGTCGCCCGGGTCTTCGCGCGCGAGTTCGTCGAGGGCATCGGTGATGCCCTGCATGGTGTCGCGGTCGTCGGCGGCGTTCGCGCTGCCGCTCTCGTCGGTGCGCGGATCGGAGTCGTCGGCGTCGTCGTCGCCCGCGTCCTCGGCGACGAGCGGCCGGTACCGGATCTCGACCGGGTAGGTGCGGCCGGAGACCTCGATGATCGGTGCGCCGCCGAAGTGCTTCGAGAACGACTCCGGGTCGATGGTCGCACTCGTGATGATGAGCTTGAGGTCGGGCCGGCGGGGCAGGAGCCGCTTGAGGTACCCGAGCAGGAAGTCGATCGTCAGGGACCGCTCGTGTGCCTCGTCGATGATGATCGTGTCGTACCGCTTCAGGTCGCGGTCGAAGTGGATCTCGTTGAGCAGGATGCCGTCGGTCATCAGCTTCACGCGGGTCTCAGAACTGACCTTGTCGGTGAAGCGGACCTGGTAGCCGACGAGTCCGCCGAGCTCGCCGCCGCCGAGTTCTTCAGCGACGCGTTCCGCGATGGTGCGCGCAGCGATGCGCCGGGGTTGGGTGTGGCCGATGTGCTCCCGCCCGAGCTCGAGGCAGATCTTCGGCAGCTGCGTCGTCTTGCCGGAACCGGTGGCGCCGGCGACGATGACGACCTGGTTGTCGCGGATGGCGGCCGCGATGTCGTCCCGCCGCTGCGACACCGGCAGTTCGGGCGGGTACGTGATGACAGGCGTGGTCGACATGAGCATTCCAGCTTACAGCGGCGCGTGCCGCGCGTGGCGCGGGCGGTCTCAGTCCGGTCGGGCGGCGCGCTCGAGCTGCGTTGCGAGCTCCGGCGCGGACCGGGCGGGTAGGGCGCACACGCGGTCGTGGCAGACGTACGCTGCGGGGTCGAGTCCGGCGCGCGACGCGAAGAGCTCGAAGCCGGCGGCCTCCCACGCCGACGCCTGCGTCGGCGTGACGACCGCGACGACCGTCCCGGGGCGCCGGGCAGCGCGTGCCGCGGCCCGGATCGGGTCGGCGCGGTCGGCTGCGACCACCACGACCTCGCGTGACGGCCGCTGCAGGGCGAGCGCCACTCCGAGCGCGTCGGCGTGCCCGAGCGGGCGCTCCGTGCCGGTCGTCGCCCGGTCCGCGACGAGCCGGACCGAGGCCGACCGGTAGGCCGCGTCACCCGTCAGCGCCGTGAGCACCGCCGCAGCGGACGCGAGTGCGACCGTTCCGGAGCGGAGCGCGGTCTGTGGCTGCTCACCCGTGGCCGTGCCGGCCGCGGCGAGCACCGGGTCGACGTCGAACCGCTCGGCCAGGCCGTCGTCGACCAGCGACCGCGCGGCCTCGGCGTACCGGACCTCGCCGGTGGCCAGGGCGAGTTCGAGGAGTCCCTCGGCGAACAGGCCGACGTCCTCGACGGTGGGTGCCGCCGCGGAGACACCGCGCGGGGTGCTCGACCGAACGGTCACGTGCCCGTCCGTGACGTGCGCGGCGAGCAGGGCATCGGCGGCACCGCGGGCGAGGGCGAGGATCTCGTCGTCGCCGTGTCGGCCGCCGGCGATCGCCAGTCCCCGGATCGCCAGGCCGTTCCAGCCCGTCAGCACCTGGTCGTCCAGCGGCGGGGGATCGAGCCGGCTGCGCTCGTCGAGTGGCAGCCGGTACCACTCGCCCTCCACCCGTCGGCCGTCGATGGTCGACTCGCTGTCCTGCGCGGCGACGAACGCACCGTCACCCCGGCGGAGCGTGTCGCGCAGGAAGTCCGCGATGCCCCGCGCCTGCTCCGCACCGGCGACGGCGAGGAGCCCGGCGTTGTCGTAGAGCATCCGCTCGTAGTGCGGCACGCTCCAGTCGCGCTGGGTCGCGTACCGGAAGACGCCGCCGTCGGCGTCGGTCAGTTCCGAGCGTCGGATCGCGTCGAGGGACCGGTCGAGGAGACCAGCCGCCGCCTCGTCGCCGTCGCCGGCGACGTCCGCGAGGAACTCGAGCAGCGGCGCGCTCGGGAACTTCGGGGCGCCGCCGAGACCGCCGTACGTGGTGTCCTCGGCCTGCGCGAGCTGGTCGGTGACCGCCCGGATGCTGTCGACTGCCGGGAGGCGCGGCTCGGCTCCGGCGTCCCCCTCGCCCGAGCGGGCGGCCCGGTCCGCTACTGCGCCCTGCCGGATCGCTGCCTGGATGGCGTTCGCGTTCGCGTCCACCTCGTGCCGGCGCTCCGTCCAGGCGTCGAGGACCGCCGCGAGGATCTGCCGGAACGCGGGCACCTGCCCGACCGGGGAGGGCGGGAAGTACGTCCCCGCGAAGAACACGTGGCCGTCCGGCGTGAGGAAGGTCGTCAGCGGCCAGCCGAGCTGCTGCGTGAAGGCGCTCGCCGAGGCCATCAGGCTGGCGTCCACGTCCGGCCGTTCCTCGCGGTCGACCTTCACCGCGACGAAGTCCCGACGGAGCAGTGCACCGACCTCGGGGTCGGCGAAGCTCTCGCGGGCCATGACGTGGCACCAGTGGCACGTGGCGTAGCCGACCGACACGAGGACGGGCACGTCCCGCTCGCGTGCCTCGGCGAACGCTTCCGGTCCCCACTCGCGCCAGTCCACCGGGTTGTCGGCGTGCAGACGCAGGTATGGGCTGACCGAGGCGCCGAGGCGGTTGTCGTTCATGCCCCCAGCGTGCCCTCCGCCGGGATCCACCCCGTCAGGAACGCGAGCCGTCGGGCGACCTGGGCGGGGCTCTGGTCGTCGGTGTCCACTCGGGTGACGGTGTCCGCGGTGGTCTGGTCGAGCCTCCAGGCGGTCCTGGTGCTGTGCGCGAGCTGCGCCTCCGGGACCGTGCCGCCCGCACGTCGTGCCAGGCGTGCCGACGTCGTGTCGTCGCCTGCCCGGAGCAGCACGGCGGTGACCACGGGATCGTCGCCCATGGCAGCGGCGAGGTGTTCGTGTTCCAGCACCGAGACGGTGTTCGTGTAGACGAGGCGGTGGTGACCGAGCTCGCGGTAGTTCGCCCACACCGCGCGGAGGTTCCGCTCGGCGAGGTGCGCCTCGGGATGCTCGACGTGGGGTGCGGGGTGGGCGAGGTCGAGCGTGTCGCCCTCGATCACCGCGTGCCGGACGTCCGCCGCGACGAGCAGGTCGTGCAGGGCCTCGGCGGCGGTCGACTTGCCGACGCCGGAGCGTCCGCCGATGAAGAGGACCTCGGAGCGGGGCACGGTGTCGGCTGTCGTCACGGTGTCGGCTGTCGGCTGTCGTTCGGCTGTCGGGCGTCAGGCCTGGCCGAGGGAGAGCAGCGCCAGGGCCGCGTCCTCGGGGCCGTAGTCGAACATCCGGTCCCAGAACGGGTCGGCCGCCCACGGCACGTCACCGTCCGCCGGGACGGCGCGCGCGGTCTCGACGAGCCAGTCGAGTTCCGGGACGACCGCCGTCCGGAAGGTCGGCGGCTGCCAGCCGAGCGCCCGCGCGGCCGTGGTGTCGAGGACGAACGGTGTCGGGGACGACCAGGGCGTGGTGCCCACGAAGGCCGGGGCGTTCTCGTCGAGGAGGACCTCGTCGAACGGGTGGTCCAGGTGCCCCGCGATGGTCCGGACGATCTCGAGGACCGACGGTGCGGACTCGTCGGCGACGTTGAGGATGCGACGGTCGGGAGCGTCCGCGACGAGCCGGACGAGGGACGCGACGCCGCTCGCCGCCGTCGTGTGGTCGACACCGCGGCCGTGGTCGGCGAGGAGGATGCGCTCACGGCCGTCGAGTGCCCGGCGGACCACGAACCACTCTCGCGGGCGGCCGATGCCCGTGCCGTACACCTTCGACGGACGGAGCACCGTGACCGGGGCGCCGTGGTCGAGGAGGACCTGCTCGGCGGCGACCTTCGCGGCACCGTAGCCGTCGCGGCTGGTGGGGTCGCCGTCCGCCGCGGGGACCGTCGGCTGCAGCTCGGTGACGGCGCCGCCGAACACCGGCTTCTCGGAGGAGTTGGCGTGTCGCCCCTGCTCGTCGGCGTAGACGGCCTTCGAGGACACGAACACCGTCGAGCCGACGTCGTCGAGGAACGGCCGGAGCTGCAGTGCGTCGTCGCGGGTCAAGCCGACGGTGTCGACGAGGAGGTCGGCTCCCGGGCGGAGGAGGTCGCGGAGCACGGTCGTGTCGCGACGGTCCCCGGGGACGAAGGAGGCTCCGGCTGCCGTCAGCGCATCGGCCGCCGGTCCGCCCCGGCGGGCGACGACGTCCACCTGCCAGTCGTCACCGCCCCGGCCCGAGGCGTCGAGGAGTTCGCGCGCGACGGCCGAACCGATCCCGCCGGTACCGCCGAGGACGACCGCGCGTCTGGTGCTCATGCGTCAACGGTAGTCGGCGCGGGTGCGGGCTCGTCGTCCGCGCGGTTCCGGGAGGTCGTGGGGCGGCGGGTCAGGAGGCGACGGGCTCGCGACCGGTCAGGACGCGACGGGCGCGCGACCGGTCAGGACGCGACGGGCTCGGGCTCGCGACGCCACCAGTCGGCGAGCGAGCCGTCGTACACGCGGACCCGCTCGTGACCGAGGACGGTCAGGGCGAGGGCGTCGACGCACGCAGCGCTGCCCACACCGCAGTAGGTGACGATCTCCTCGGAGTCGATCACCGCGGCGAAGGCCTCGGCCAGGTCGGCTCCGCGCAGGTACGCGTTCGTGGTCGGGTCGACGATCGAGTCGACCGAGATCGGGGTGCTGCCGGGGACGATCGGCGGGTGCTCGTCCCCGAGCGCAGCGTCCGGCGCGGCGAACACCAGCGAGGCCGGCTGCTCACCGGTCACCGCGCGGACGACGCGGTCTCGGTCTGCCCAGAGCGGACGCTCCTCACCCGCGAGGAACACCTCGGGCGGCGGAACGGCAGCCGCCCGCTTCGACGGCGTGCGGAGCGCACCGATGCGGACCGGTCGGCCCTCGTCGCGCCACTTCGTGAACCCGCCGTCGAGGACCGCGACCGAGTCGAAGCCGAACGACCGGAAGATCCACCAGAGGCGCGCCGACCACTCGCCGACGCTGTCGTCGTAGACCACCACGGTGGACGTGTTCGTCACGCCGAGCTCCCGCGCCGCGGCTTCGAACCGCTCGGCGCCGGGACGGGTGAAGGGCACGTCCGCGTCGGGCGTGGAGAAGGCCGTGACGAGGTCCGCGTACCGGGCACCGGGGACGTGCCCCTGCTGCTCGTAGGTGACCTCGGCGGTGCGCCACGTCGTCTCGAGCCCGGTCCCCTCCGCGTGCACGGACGCGTCGAGCACGACGAGCTCGTCAGCACCGAGGTGGTCTGCGAGCCACTGCGTCGACACGAGCGGCGAGGTCAGGACGGGGGCCATGCCGCTCAGGGTAAACGGGACCCCTGACGACCGCGAGGGAAACGGACACACTGCGCAACGGGGCGTCGCGCGCGGCCGTGTCGACTCGGAACGACATCGTCGCTGTCGTACGACATCGGAATCGTCGCACGAGCGCGGCGGCAACTGCCCGCGTGCGCATGGAACGACATCGTCGCTGTCGTACGACATCGGTGATGTCGTTCGGGGTCGGTGCGCCACAGACCCCGCACGCCGCACCCCGCACCCCCCGCACGCGGACCGGCCCGCCCCGGGGATCCGGGACGGGCCGTTCGTTCGTGCGGGTGCGTCAGTGCGCGGCGGTGGGGATGCTCCCGGTCGTCGCGGAGCCGGCGTGTGCCAGCTTGTCGAGCCGCACCGACTGGCGGTTGATCAGCAGCCCGCCGGCCAGGGCGACCAGGACGAGCACGCCCGCCGAGATGCCGAACGCCACGTGGTAGCCGTCGAGCGTGGCCTGCGCCTGCTGCAGCTTCGTGGGCGCCGCCGACAGCCCGGAGAGGCTGTTCTTCACGACGTCGGCGAAGATCGTCGACAGCAGTGCGGTGCCGATCGAGCCGCCGATCTGCTGCATCGTGTTGACCGTCGCCGAGGCCACGCCGGCGTCGGCGCGGGCGACACCGGTCGTCGCCGTGTTCATGGCCGACGAGAAGATCGTGCCCATGCCGAGGCCGATGACGACAAGCGCGGGCAGGACGGTGCCGGCGTACGAGCTGTCGAGGTCGGTGCGGAGGAGCAGCAGCAGTCCGGTCGCTGCGACGAGGCCACCGGCGAAGATGAGCACCTTCGGTCCGACGCGGGGGAGCAGGCGGCCACCGATCTGCGTCGCCGAGATCATGATCGACAGCGGCATCGGGAGGAAGGCCAGACCGGTCTGCAGCGAGCTGAACCCGAGGGTCTGCTCGAGGTAGTAGGTCAGGAACAGGAAGATGCCGAACATGCCGATCGCGACGAGGCCGATCGCGATGAACGAGCCACCGCGGTCACGGTCGAGGACGACCCGGAGCGGGAGCAGCGGGTGCGCGACGCGCGTCTCGATGAACACGAAGGCGGCGATGAGGACGACACCGGCGGCGAGCATGACGATCGTCAGCGGGGCGTCCCAGCCGTTGGTCTCGGCGTTCGAGAAGCCGTAGACCACGCCGACGAGGCCCGCGGTGATCGTGATGACGCCGGCGATGTCGATGCGCGGAC
This sequence comes from Curtobacterium sp. UNCCL20, assembly GCF_900101675.1. Lineage (GTDB taxonomy): Bacteria > Actinomycetota > Actinomycetes > Actinomycetales > Microbacteriaceae > Curtobacterium. The sequence goes on from NZ_FNKG01000002.1 coordinate 208,832, forward strand.
GCTCGACCTTCGGCGGCTTCTCCATGAACACCAGGGCGCCGATCACGCCGAGCACCGCGAACACGACGTTCACGTAGAGGCACCAGCGCCACGAGGCGTACTCGGTGAGGACGCCACCGAGCAGCAGGCCGATGGCCGCACCGGAGCCGGCGATGGACCCGAAGATGCCGAACGCACGACCGCGCTCCTTCGGGTCGCGGAAGGTCGTGGTCAGCATGCCGAGCGCAGACGGGGCGAGCAGTGCGCCGAACGCTCCCTGCAGTGCGCGGGCGGCGACGAGCAGACCGAACGAGTCAGCCAGACCGCCGAGGACGGACGCGATCGCGAAGCCGACGAGCCCGATGATGAAGGTGTTCTTGCGGCCGAAGAGGTCACCGAGCCGGCCGCCGAGCAAGAGCAGGGAGCCGAACGCGAGCGAGTACGCCGTGACGATCCACTGGCGCTGGTCGGTGCCGAACCCGAGGTCCGCCTGGGCGGAGGGGAGCGCGATGTTCACGATGGTGGCGTCGAGCACGACCATCAGCTGTGCGAGGGCGATGACCGCCAGGGCGATCCAGCGGTGGTTGGGCTTGGCAGGGGTGGTGCCCGAGGTCGTGGGTGCTGCCCCGGTGGGGGTCGGCACGGTCTGTTCTGCCGTCACGGCAGCCTCCTTCGAGAAGGTGGGAGAGGAGGGAACACGCGCCGTCGGGTGTTCCGCAGGGAGGAGGGCTCTGCTGACGAGAACCGAAAACGGATGCCTCGCATCCGGTTGTGATCAGTGTAGACCGAAACGGAAGGTCCGCATCCACTTATTCCCAGAAAGTTCAACTAGGTTCGGAGCGTGAGCACCACCGAACCCGCGCCCGAACTCGAGCGCCCTCTCCGCGCCGACGCCGCGCGCAACCGCGAACTCATCCTGCAGACGGCACGCAAGTGCTTCGCGGAGCGCGGCCTGTCGGTGACGCTGAACGACATCGCGCACGAGGCCGGCGTCGGCGTGGGCACCGTCTACCGCCGGTTCGCCGACAAGGACTCCCTGATCGAGGCGCTCCTCGCCACCAAGTTCGAGGCCATGAACGACGCCGCCGCCCGCGCCGCGGACGAGACCGATCCGCGCGAGTCCCTCCGGGTGTACCTGATGGGCGTGTTCGAGTTCCGTGCGCGTGACCGGGCGCTCGCCGACGCGATCGTCCGCGCGGGCCGTGCTCGTCCGTCGATCGTGCACGAGCGCGACCGCCTCGAGCAGCAGGTGACCGAGATCATCGGCCGCGCCCGTTCCGCCGGGGTCGTCCGCGTCGGGTTCGACTACCGCGACCTGCCGATGCTCACGACGATGGTGGGTGCCGTCGCGGACGCCACCCGCGCGCACGACCCGAACGCGTGGCGTCGGTACGCCGAGCTCCTCATCGAGGGTCTCCTCCCGGGCCGCTCGGACGCGTCGATGCTCGGCGAGCCGCTCGACCGCGAGTCCATCGAACGGGCGCTGCACGCGCAGTCCTGACGCGCGCCACACGCGCAGTCCTGCCGCGCCCTGCACGCCACCGTTCGTCCGGCCGCACCGGCGTGTCGGAGCCGCACCGCGCCTCCAGGCCGACCTGGACCGTGCGCCGAGCGCGACCCGCCCTCCGCGTCCTGCCCGCGGCTACAGCCAGCTCGGAACCCAGTAGTGCGACCGGATGAAGTCCCACGGCATCTGCAGCCCGGTCCACATCGGGTACCAGTACGCGGAGGCGAGCACCACGACGCCGAGGTACACGCCGACCCACACGATCGCGCGGGTCCGTCGGGGCCGTGGATCCGTCCGCTTCCCGAGCACCAGCCCGATCGCGGCGGCGAGGGCCATCACCATGAAGGGCTCGAACGCGATCGTGTAGAACTGGAACACCGTCCGGTTCACGTAGAGCAGCCACGGCAGGTACCCCGCCGCGACGCCCATCAGGACGAGGGCGTACTCCCACCGGCGGCGCATCACCCAGAGCACGAGCAGCGCCACGGTCGCGATGACCGCCGCGTACCAGACGAACGGGTTCGCGATGCCGGTGATCGCCTCGCCGCAGCGGGTCGCGGTGCAGCCGTCCTGGCCGGCGTTCGTGCCGACGTAGTACATCGACGTCGGACGCTGCATGACGAGCCAGAGCAGGGGGTTCGCCTGGTACGAGTGCGGGGTGTGCAGGCCGATGTTGAAGCCGTAGATCTCGGACTGGTAGTGCCACCAGTTCTGCACGCTGTCCGGCACCCAGGACAGCAGCCCGGTCCACCGCTGCCCGCCTGACGCGATCCAGTTCCGGTCCCAGCCGTCCTTCGAGGCGAACCACCCGGCCCACGACGCCAGGTACGTCACGGCGGCGATCGGGACCGTCAGCAGGAACGAGACCGGTCCCTGCTGCAGCCACGCGCTCGACGACCAGAACTCGATGCCGGCGCGCTTCCGCAGCATCATGTCGGTCAGCACGCAGTACACGGCGAAGAACGCCAGGAAGTACATCCCGGACCACTTCGTGGCGGTCGCGAGCCCGAGTGCGAACCCCATCGCGATCAGCCACGGTCGCCACCAGAGCACCGGTCCCCACAGGGTGGGGCGGTCCTCGGCCGTCCGGCGCTCGACCCACCGGTCCAGCCGCCGCGAGGTCCACCGCCGGTCGAGCAGCAGCGCGCCGAACCCGAGGACCACGAAGAACGTCAGGATCCCGTCGAGCAGCGTGACGCGGGACATCACGATCGCCTGGCCGTCGACGGCGAGGAAGAACCCGGCGAGCGTGCCGATGAGCGTCGAGCGGAACAGCGACCGGGCGATCACCGCGGTGAGGAAGACGGTGGCGATGCCGAGCACGGCGACCGCGAAGCGCCAGCCGAACGAGTCGTCCGCACCGAAGAGCAGCATCCCGAGGCCGATCAGGTACTTGCCGAGCGGGGGGTGCGCGATGAACTCGGCGGCACTCGTGAAGATGTCCGTCTGCCCGTCCGCGAACCGCTGGTCCGTCGTCGGCAGGGAGTCGTCGTTCGGGTTGCCCGGCCACGTGCCCTCGTACCCGAGGTGCACGATCGACCAGCCGTCCTTGACGTAGTAGGTCTCGTCGAACACGAGCGAGTGCGGATGCCCGAGGTCCACCAGACGCAGCACCGCGGCGAGCAGCGTGACCGCGAGTGGCCCGGCCCAGCGCCACGCGGCGACCCGCCAACCGACCGAGAGCACGCGGCCCCACCAGTCGTCGAGACGGGAGCCGACCGGCCCGTCGGGGACGGCGGTGCGGTCGTCGGTCAGCTCGGTGGTCATCGGCAGCATCCTACGGATCAGCGCCACGACCGCGCTGCGACCACAATGGGGTGGTGATCGTCCTCGCAGCAACACCCATCGGCAACCTCGGCGACGCCTCGCGGCGTCTGGTCGAGACGCTCTCGAACGCGACCGTCGTCGCCGCGGAGGACACGCGGACCGCGATCCACCTCATGCGCGCGCTCGGCATCGAGAACCGTCCCCGGCTCATCGCGCTGCACGAGCACAACGAGCGGGCGCGGGCGGCCGAGGTGGTCGAGCTCGCGCGCGACGAGGACGTGGTGGTCCTCACCGACGCCGGCATGCCCGCGATCAGCGACCCCGGGTTCCCCCTCGTCGAGGCCGCCGCAGCCGCCGGGGTGACCGTCACGGCGCTGCCCGGGCCGTCCGCCGTGGTCATGGCGCTCGCCGTGTCCGGGTTGCCGACGGACCGTTTCAGCTTCGAGGGGTTCCCGACGCGCAAGGCCGGGGAGCGTCGGCGGTTGTTCGCGTCGCTGGCGGGGGAGCAGCGCACGATGGTGTTCTTCGAGTCGCCGCACCGGTTGGCGGACACGCTCACGGACATGGCCGCGGGGTTCGGTGACGAGCGACGCGGGGTCGTCTGCCGGGAGCTGACGAAGCTCTACGAGGAGGTCCGTCGCGGGTCGCTCTCCGAGCTCGCCGCGTGGGCGGCGGACGGGGTGAAGGGCGAGATCTGCATCGTCGTCGAGGGATCGTCCGGCGCTGGTGACGAGGTGTCGCTCGAGGACGGTGTGCGGCTCGTCCAGGAGCGCGTCGCCGCCGGCTCGCGCATGAAGGAGGCCGCGGCCGCGGTGGCGGACGCGACCGGGCTGTCCAAGCGCGACCTGTACGAGGGTGCGCTCGCGGCACGCTGACCGCAGTCGCCGTGGTCGCGCCCGTCGCGTCCGTCACGTTCGCGATCGTCGGCCTGGAGGCGCGGGACGGCGCCGCCACGCGCCTCCAGGCCGGTTGTCCACAGGCTGCGCGCGGGGCGCGTCATGCGGCCCCGGCGCGCCCGTAGGATGGTCCGCATGTCCGACGGCTCCTCGTTCAGCATCACCACGCCGATCTTCTACGTGAACGACGTGCCCCACATCGGGCACGCCTACACCGAGGTCGCCGCGGACGTCCTCGCGCGCTGGCACCGCCAGCGCGGCGACGACACCTGGCTCCTCACCGGCACCGACGAGCACGGGCAGAAGATCCTGCGCACGGCCAGCGCGAACGAGGTCACCCCGAAGGAGTGGGCGGACCGACTCGTGACCGAGGCGTGGAAGCCGCTCCTCGACACCGTGGACGTCGCGAACGACGACTTCATCCGCACCACGGACGAGCGCCACGAGCGCGGCGTCACCGCGTTCCTGCAGAAGCTCTACGACGACGGGTACATCTACGCCGGCGAGTTCGAGGGCTTCTACTGTGTGGGCTGCGAGGAGTACAAGCAGCCGAGCGACCTCGTCCCCGGCACCGGTGTGTACGAGGGGCAGCAGGTCTGCGCGATCCACTCGATCCCGGTCGAGGTGCTCTCCGAGCGCAACTACTTCTTCCGCATGTCCGACTTCGAGCAGCGGCTGCTCGACCTGTACGAGTCGAACCCGCAGTTCATCCAGCCGGAGAGCGTCCGCAACGAGATCATCTCGTTCGTGAAGCAGGGGCTCCGTGACCTGTCGATCTCGCGGTCGAGCTTCGACTGGGGCATCACGATCCCGTGGGACAGCGACCACGTGCTCTACGTGTGGTTCGACGCCCTGCTCAACTACGTCACGGCCCTCGGCTACGGCAGCGACGACGACGAGGCGTTCCAGCGCCTCTGGCCGAGCGTCCACATCGTCGGCAAGGACATCGCCCGGTTCCACGCCGTGATCTGGCCCGCCATGCTCATGGCCGCGGGTCTGCCCGTCCCGAAGCGCGTCTTCGGTCACGGCTGGCTCCTCGTCGGCGGCGAGAAGATGTCCAAGTCGAAGCTGACCGGCATCGCCCCGTCCGAGATCACCGACACGTTCGGTTCGGACGCCTTCCGCTACTACTTCCTCCGCGCGATCACGTTCGGACAGGACGGCAACTTCAGCTGGGAGGACATCTCCGCCCGGTACCAGGCCGAGCTCGCGAACGGCTTCGGCAACCTCGCGTCCCGCATCGTCGCGATGGTGAACCGGTACTTCGACGGTGCCGTCCCGACCCGTGGCGAGCTGACCGACGCCGACGCGGCGATCGACGCGCTCGCGCAGTCCGTGACGGAGCGAGCTGACGCCTCCATCCAGGAATTCGCGCCGCACGACGCCCTCGCCACGGTGTGGGAACTCGTCGACGCCCTCAACGGGTACATCACCGAGCAGGAGCCGTGGGCCCTCGCGAAGGACGACACGAAGCGCGAGCGTCTCGGGACCGTGCTCGTCACCGCCCTGCGCGGCCTCGGGACCGTCGCGGTCCTCGTCTCCCCGGTGATGCCGAAGGCGACCGAGAAGCTCTGGGCGTCGATCGGTGCCGGCGGTTCCATCGCCGAGCAGCGCGTCGACCGCGCCTGGGAATGGCAGGGCGCCGTGACCGTCGTGCCGCTCGAGAGCGGGCTGTTCCCGCGCATCGAGCAGGCGGAGCAGGGCGCCGCGTGACCGACGCGGGCGCACACGTCCGGTCCCGCGGCGACGGTTCGTCCGGCGGGTCCAAGCGGGACCTGTCCTACCCGCCGCTCCCGCAGGCGCTCGTGGTGCCGGTGTACGACAACCACACGCACATGGAGATCGCCGACGGGGTCGGTGACGGCGGTGACGGTCCGCTCGAGTACCGCGAGCACCTCGACCGCGCCTCGAGCGTCGGCGTCCGCGGTGTCGTGCAGGTCGGCACCGACCTGGCGACCTCGGAGTGGTCCGCGTCGATCGCCGCGCGTGAACCCCGAGTGCTGGCTGCCGTCGCGCTGCACCCGAACGAGGCGCCCGCGCTCGAGGAGCAGGGGCTGCTCGACGAGCACCTCGCCGGGATCGAACGGCTGGCGGCGCTCCCGAGGGTGCGCGCGATCGGTGAGACCGGCCTCGACTTCTTCCGCACCGGCGAAGAGGGCCGTGACGCGCAGATCCGGTCCTTCGAGGAGCACATCCGCATCGCGAAGGAGCACGACCTCGCGCTGACCATCCACGACCGCGACGCGCACGACGCCGTCGTCGAGGTCCTCGACCGCGTCGGCGCTCCCGAGAAGACGGTGTTCCACTGCTTCTCCGGCGGTCCCGACCTCGCCCGGCTCTGCGCCGAGCGCGGCTGGTACATGTCGTTCGCCGGCACCGTGACCTTCAAGAACGCGGCACCCCTGCGTGCCGCGCTCGAGATCGCTCCACGGCACCTCGTCATGGTCGAGACGGACGCACCGTTCCTCACGCCGACGCCGTACCGCGGTCGGCCGAACGCGCCGTACCTCATCCCGCTCACCCTCAGGTCGATGGCCGAGACCCTCGGCACCGACGCCTCGATGCTCGCCGCGCAGATCGCCTCGAACACCGAGCTCGTCTACGGTGCGTGGGACGCCGAGCCCGTCACGGTGGACGAGTAGTGGCGACCCTGCTCGGCCCGGCCGAGATCCGGGACCTCGCGGCCACGCTCGACGTCACCCCGACGAAGAAGCTCGGCCAGAACTTCGTGCACGACGCCAACACCGTGCGCCGCATCGTCGCGTCCGGTCGGGTCACCGCCGACTCGAAGGTGCTCGAGATCGGCCCCGGTCTCGGCTCGCTGACACTCGGGCTCACCGAGACCGGAGCCTCGGTGACCGCGGTCGAGATCGACGGTCGGCTCGCGGCCCAGCTCCCGACGACCGTGTCGACGTTGCAGCCCGACGCGCGACTCCGGGTCGTCCACCAGGACGCCCTCGCCCTCACCGCGGACGACCTCCCCGAGGCACCGACCCACGTCGTCGCGAACCTGCCGTACAACGTGTCCGTACCCGTCCTGCTGCACCTGCTCGCCACCTTCCCGACCATCGAGCGCGCGCTCGTGATGGTGCAGGCCGAGGTCGGGTACCGGATCGCCGCCGGACCGGGCAGCAAGGTCTACGGCGCCCCGAGCGTCAAGGCCGCCTGGTACGGCTCGTGGTCGACCGCCGGGCAGGTCAGCCGGCAGGTGTTCTGGCCGGTGCCGAACGTCGACAGTGTGCTCGTCGGGTTCGACCGGCACGAGCCCCCCGGCGACGACCAGCTGCGCGCGCAGGTGTTCGCGCTCGTCGATGGCGCGTTCCAGCAGCGTCGGAAGATGCTCCGGCAGAGCCTGTCCGGGGTCCTCGGCAGCAGCGATCGCGCGTCGGAGCTGCTCACCGCCGCCGGGGTCGACCCGACGGCTCGGGGGGAGATGCTCAGCGCCGACGACTTCGTGCGCCTCGGCCGGACGGTCCTCGCCGCGGCGGAGTGACCCCTGCGGCCACGTCGGCCGCCGAGTTCCAGTGCCCGGGGCGCTGGAACCCCTCCGGCAGGACCGTGACGGCGTCGCCCCGTGCCGCGTTGACTTGCATCTGGGTGAGGAACACCGCACCACGGAGATCGGTACCGCGCAGGTCCGCGTCGCGGAGGTCCACGCCGAGCAGGTCGCAACGGTCCAACCGGGCACCCCGGAGGTCTGCCGCGATGGCGAGCGCCCCCCGCAGCGTCGCCCCGCGCAGATCGGCACCGCGCAGGTCCGCGCCGACCAGGTCCGTCCCCGGACCGACCCGCTGGCCGTGGGCACCGACGGGGCCCCGCCCTCGTGCGATCGCACTCGCCTCGAGCAGGAGCGGGCGGGCACGGTCGTACTCCGCGTCGACGTCGAGGGTGGCGAGGTCCTCCGGCGTCCCGTCGCTCAGCAGGCGGAGGTGCTCGAAGGCCGCGACCCAGGGAGTCTCGTCGTGTGTCGGTCGCACGAGGGTGATCGCCTCGTCGAGGTACCGCAGCAGGTCGTGGAGTCGTCGGACGATCGGGAACGTCGCGAACATCGACCGCTGCGTCTCGGCATCGTCCCGCCACGACCGGCCGGCGAAGGTGTGCTGCGACACCTTCTGCCCCGCGCCGGAGCAGTCGAAGACCGTGCACCCGGAGAAGCCCCGCTCGCGCAGGTGCGGGTGGATCCGGCAACCGTCCGCGTCGTCGAGGTTCGTGCACGGGTCGCCGGCGTCCTTGTCGAACGGGAAGTCGGCTGACTTCGCGAACGCCAGGGCGACGCAGCAGAGGCCGAAGCAGTTCGCGCAGTCGGCGCCGAGGTCCTCGCGTCGGCCGAGTGCCACTCGCGTGCGCGTCATCGTGCTCCCGTTCGGGTCGTCGCCCCACCTGCCCGGCCCTGTCGGAGAGCAGCACGACGATACCGCCTGGGTGGACGTCCGGCTCCGCACGGAGGTCGCTGCCATCGATCCCCATCGTCTTGCAGCCGCGGAACGAGATCACCGAAATCCAACATGTTCGCGGATGGCGACCCCCGCGCCGTATCGTCGGCAGCCTCGACCAAGGAGGCACCATGCTCGACACACCTCGCCAGTTCGTCGGGGTTCCTCGACGCCGATCGACCACGCAGTCCTCGGAAGCGTTCACCCACTGGACGATGACGCCAGAAGAGATCGAGGCACGCCGGCTCCGACCGCGCGGGACCGTCGCGGAGCGTGCGGACCGCGTCCGCCAGATCCTGGACGCTTCGACGTTCACCGTCGCCCCACGCCAGGTACGACGCCCCTGGCGCGGGGTCTGAGCGTGTCCTCGTTCCGGTGCGAGCCCATCGACGAACCGCTCGGCGTGTTCGCGATCGAGCAGGTCTCGACGATGCCGACGTCGATCGTCCTCGACCAGAGCTTCGTGGTCGGCGCCCTGGAGTCGTCAGCACCGGGCCACGATGCCGCCGCCGGCTTCCTCGAACGAATGGTCCACAGCGGCACCACGATGTTCTTCAACGACCTGCTCGAACTGCAGCTGCAAGACGCTGCGTTCGACCTCGCACAGCGCGAGGTCCACGCGGCTGGCATGCGCTCGAAGGACCAGGTGTCAATCCTGGCGCGGGCGCTGCTGGGGCGCTGGCAGAAGTTGATCGAGTCCTCCGAAGCCGTGTACGTCGAGCTCCCCCCGCTGCTCGAGGACAGCATGTACTACCAGGAGCGGTTCGGCCTGCCGGCGGCCGACTCGCTCCACGCTGCGATGGTCATGGCGTCGGACGCTGACGGCATCGCGACTATCGACCAGGCGTTCGGTGCCGTCGACCCCTCGTTGCTCCCGGTGTTCACGCCAGCACAGTTCGTGCGGGGCACGCGGGCTCGTCGGCGGTCGTACGGACGCTCGGTCACCTGAATCGATCGCGAGCGTGATGCGATCGCACCGCCCCTACGATGGCGGCATGATGGACGGGACGGTGCGATCGCACGCGCAGGGGATGGCCGCCGACAACGTGCTCGCCGCCACCGGACGGACGCCCGACGACTGGTACGTGGTGATCGACGCCGCGGACGGACGGACGATCGGGCACACCGCGATCGCCGCCTGGTTGGTCGAGCAGGGCGTGGACCCGTGGTGGGCGCAGGGGGTCACGATCGGGTACGAGCAGTCGCGGGGACTCCGGATCCCGGGGCAGCGGTCGGACGGCACGTTCGCGGTGTCGGCCTCGCGGCAGGTGCCGGGGGAGCGTGAGGCCGTGCTCGACCTGGTCGTGCCCGTGTTCGAGAGAGCGTTCGGGTTCGCTCCGACCGCCGGGCGCCGTGGGGGCAAGCGCCCGTCGGCGCGCTGGACCTTCCCCGATCGTGAGACGGTGCTGGTGACCACCGAGGACGGTCCTCGGGACGACACGGTGCGGATCGCCGTCCAGCGGGAGCGCCTGACCGGGCCGGAACGGATGCCCGACGCGAAGGCCGAACTGGGGGCACTGCTCGCGTCCCTCTGACCACTAGGCTCGCGGGCATGCCTGCTCCGCGCTCCCGGGTCGGTCTCGTCGGAGCCCTCATCGTCGTCCTCGGCGGCGTGGTGATCGGCGGGTTCGCGGGTCTCGCCATCGGGCGTGGCCAGGGGAGCGACGTGGCCTGGGTGTCACTCCTGCTCGCAGCGCTCCTCGTCGTCTGGTCACTCGCGTTCCTCCGTCTCGACGGCGAGGGCGACGGCGACGGTGCCGGCGAGGGCGACGGCGACGGCGGCGGCGCCGAGGGTGACGGTGCCGGCGACGACGCCGAACCCGACGAACGGTCGCTCCGGACCACGCGCGCACTGTCGCTCGCCATCGCGGGCGTCGGAGCGTACGTCGTCATCCGGCTGCTCGGACGGCCGATCGACACCGCACTCGTCGGAGCGCTCGGCGTCCCGATCTGGAGCATCGTGAACCACGCCCTCGACCGGCGCATCGCCCGGCGCGAGGCCGACGGCGGCGGCGCTGCCGGACCTGCGGCCGCCGCGGACTGACCGGTTCGGATCGCTCCCGCACAACCAAGGTGCTCCCGAACCACGGATGCGCACGGTTCGACAGCACTCCGGTTGTGCGAGGTGTGCCGGGGCGCACCACGCGCCCCAGGCCGATCCTCAGTGCCCGCGCGATGCCAGCATCTCGACCAGCTGCTGGTGCGTCCCGTCACGCTCCGACCACCGGAACCCCTGCACGTTCTCGACGAGGATCTCCGGCGCGGCGCCGGACCGCAGCAGACCGACGACCTCGTCGGTGAACGCGTCGAGGGGCATCCCGCCGAAGTCCGCCCCGCCCATCAGGTCGGTCTGGACGGCCGGCGGCACGAGCTCCAGCACGGACACCGGCGTCCCGACGAGCTGCTGACGGAGTGCCTCGGTGTAGGCGTGCACGCCGGCCTTCGTGGCGCTGTACGTCGGTGTCGCGGTGAGCGGGACGAACGCCAGCCCGGAGGACACGGTGATCACGGTGGCGGACGGCCGGGTGAGGAGGTGCGGCAGGAACGCGTCGATGAGCCGGATCGTGCCGACCAGGTTCGTCTGGATCGTGTCGAGCGCGTCGTCGATGTGGTCGGGGGAGCGGAGGTCCTCGTTCCGCATGATGCCCGACATCGTCACGAGGGTGTCGAGCGCCGGGTACTCGGCGAGCACGGTGGTGGCGGCAGCGGCGATCGAGTCGGCGTCGCTGACGTCGACCTCGACGGTGCCGAATCCGAACGCCTCACGGAGCGACGCCAGGCGGGATGCGCGGCGGCCACCGATGACGACGGTGCTCCCGGCGGCCTGCAGGCGCTGGGCGAGGGCGAGTCCGAGGCCGGAGGTGGCGCCGGGGATGAAGACGGTGCTGGTGGTGATGTCCATGACGACCACGATCCCGGTGTGGCCGGGACCCATCCAGAGCCCGGTCATCGGGGGACCGGCGATCCCTGGCTGCGAGGGCCGGGGCGGGGCAAGATCGTGTGCATGGACCGTGCTGCGCTCGCCGACTTCCTCCGCCGTCGCCGCGAGTTGCTGCGCCCGGAGGACGTCGGGCTCGGCACCGGTCCGCGTCGTCGGACGCCCGGCCTCCGCCGTGAGGAAGTGGCCGCACTCGCGGGGATGAGCGTCGACTACTACACGCGCCTCGAACAGCAGCGCGGCCCGCAGCCGTCGGAGCAGATGGTCGCGGCGATCGCACGGGCGCTGCGGTGCAGCCTCGACGAGCGTGATCACCTGTTCCACCTCGCCGGCCAGAATGCCCCGGTCCGCCTGCACCGCTCCGACCACGTGGACCCGGCGATCCTCCGGGTGCTCGACCGACTCGAGGACACCCCGGCGATCGTGGTCAGCCACCTGGGCGAGACACTCGTCGAGAACCGATTGGCGGTCGCGCTCCTCGGCAGTTCCGTCGGGCTGTCCGGCAACGACCGGTACCAGGCGTGGCGGTGGTTCGTGACCGGCGACGAGCTCGCGAAGTACGCCCCGGAGCAGCACGACCGGCTCGCTCGCGTGGTGGTGGCGTCCCTCCGCGCAGCAGTCGGGCTCGCCGGGCCGGGGGACCGTCGGGCTGCCGCGCTCGTCACCGAGCTCGAGCAGCGCAGTCCCGGGTTCCGCGACCTGTGGGCTCGGCACGAGGTCGCGACGCGGTGGTCGGACAACAAGACGATCGTGCAACCCGAGCTGGGGCGGATCACCGTCGACTGCCAGGTGCTGCACGCCGACGACCAGGCGCAGGCGCTCCTGCTCTTCACGGCGCCGCCCGGTTCCGAGGACGCGCAGAAGCTCGAGCTCCTCGGTGTCCTCGGACAGCAGACCTTCGCCGGCTGACGGGCCGCACGGTGCGAGGTCGACCATCCCGTGCGTGCTCGGTCGAACCCGCACGGTGCGAGGTCGACCATCCCGTGCGCCGTTGACCGCGCGGTGCCGCCCTACAGGCCACCACCGAGCGAGCAACCTCGCACCGGCGGAACGCGCTCGCACCGTGCGACCCGCGCCCGGCCGAACAAGCTCGCACCGTGCGACCCGCCGCGAGGTAGCGCCGCGTCACACACTTGGGCACGTGCGGTATACCGTGCCTATGGTGGGCGGGTGAGCACTCCCCGCGTGTACGTCATCCACGAGAACCCCGAGTGGTTCCCGCCGCTCGCCGCCGCCTTCGAGGCCGAGGGCGTCCCGGTCGAGGAGATCCTCCTCACCGAGGGGCAGATCGACCTCGCGGCCGCGCCCGAGCCCGGCGTCTACTGGTCACGGATGTCGGCGAGTTCCCACACGCGCGGCCACGAGCACTCGAAGGAGTACACCCGCGCGATCCTCGGCTGGCTCGAGCGAGCGGGTCGCCAGGTCGTCGGCGGCAGCCACGTCCTCGAGCTCGAGGTGTCGAAGGTCGCCCAGCACGGGCTGCTGCAGCGGGCCGGCTTCGACGTCCCCCGCACCACCGCCGTGTTCGGCACGACGACGCTCAAGGACGCGGCCCACACCTTCACGGGCGGGCAGGACGTCCCGTTCATCACGAAGCACAACCAGGGCGGCAAGGGCCTCGGCGTCCGTCGTTTCGACTCGCTCGCCGAGTTCGACGCCTACGTCGACAGCCCCGAGTTCGAGGCGCCGGTCGACGGCATCACCCTGCTGCAGGAGTACCTGACGGCGCGCGAACCCTTCATCACCCGCGTCGAGTTCGTCGGCGGCGAGTTCGTCTACGCCGTCCGCGTCGACACCAGCGCGGGCAGCTTCGAGCTCTGCCCCGCCGACGCGTGCGAGGTGCCGCAGGTCATCGCGGGTGCCGTCTGCGACGTCCCCGGCACCGAGACCGTCGGCGCGCCCCCGGCGTTCGCCGTCCGGACCGAGATCACCGCCGAGCACCCGCTGGTCCAGCAGCTCCGCACGTTCCTCGCCGACCAGCGCATCCAGATCGCGGGCGTCGAGTTCATGGAGACGACGGACGGCCGCACGGTGGTCTACGACATCAACACGAACACGAACTACAACCCCGCCGTCGAGGAGACCGCGCCGGCCTCCGGCCCGCGCTCGATCGCGCGCTACCTCGGTGGCCTGCTGGAGACGCAGTACGCGGCGCAACTGACGGCCTGAGAACACGAGAACCACCGGCCTGGAGGCGCGGTGCGGGCCCGCCCCGCGCCTCCAGGCCGTGACCGGCCCCTTCCAGGGCACTCCCCACCTCCCCAAGGAAACTCACCCCGTGCGATTCGGATACTGGACCCCGCTCTTCGGCGGCTGGCTGCGCAACGTCGACAACGAGAACATGCCGGTCACCTTCGACTACGTGAAGCGCCTGGCGCAGCGCGCCGAGCGCATCGGCTTCGACCTGACGCTCGTGCCGGAGCTCAACCTCAACGACATCAAGGGCACGGCGGCGCCCTCGCTCGAGGCCTGGTCGCTGGCGGCCGCGATCGCGGCGACGACCGAGCGCCTCGAGATCATGGCGGCGATGCGCCCGGGCTACCACCTGCCGGCCGTGACGGCGAAGCAGGCCGCGACGATCGACGACATCTCCGGCGGCCGGTTCACGTTCAACGTGGTGAGCGCCTGGTGGGCGGAAGAGGCGAAGCAGTACGGCGGCATCTTCTCCGAGCACGACGACCGCTACAAGCGCACCGCGGAGTTCGTCGACGTCATGAAGGGGATGTGGCGGGAGACGCCGTACTCATTCCACGGCGAGTACTACGACATCGAGAACGCGCACCTCGAGCCGAAGCCCCGCGTGACGCCGCGCATCTACGCCGGTGGTGAGAGCGAGGCCGGCAAGGCCGCGATCACCGGGTACGCCGACGCCTACGTGACGCACGGCGGCACGGTCGAGGAGCTCCGCGCGAAGATCGACGAGATGAAGCAGCGCCGAGTCGACGCCGGTCTGCCGCCGTTCGAGGCGTTCGGCATGGCCGCGTACGTCATCGTCCGCGAGACCGAAGCAGAAGCGCAGGCCGAGCTCGCACGGATCACCGACGTGCAGCACGGGAAGGCCTACGAGTCCTACCAGGACTTCATCTCGAAGTCGCAGCTCGAGCACGTGCCCTCGCTCGAGGACTACTCCGTGTCGAACCGCGGCCTGCGCCCCGGTTTCGTGGGGACGCCGTCGCAGGTGGCCGACCGCATCCGGGAGTTCGAGGACGCCGGGGTGGACACGCTCCTGCTGCAGTTCTCCCCGCAGCTCGAGGAGATGGACCGGTTCGGCGAGCAGGTCATCCCGCTCGTCCGACCGTCGGTGTCCGCCGAGCCGGTGCCGGCCTCCTGATGGCGACCGAGGACGACTGGGCGTTCGAGACGCGGCAGATCCGGGCCGGTTTCAAGGCCGACCCGGGATTCGGCGGCAACGTCCCACCGATCGCGCAGACCGCGGCGTTCGTCTACCCGTCGGGGGAGGACGCCGCCGACCGGTTCATGCTCAACGCACCCGGGCACACGTACTCGCGGGTGAACAACCCGTCCGCTGCGGCGCTCGAGCGGCGCATCGCGGACCTCGAGGGTGGGGTCGGTGCGCTCGCGTTGGCGTCCGGCCAGGCCGCGACGACGTTGGCGGTGCTCGGACTCGCCCGCGCCGGTGACCACGTCGTGTCGAGCGCGTCCCTGTACGGCGCGACGTACACGCTGTTCGCGTCGACCCTGCGCGACCTCGGCATCGCGTTCACCTTCGTGCAGGACCCCACCGACCTCGACGAGTGGGCCGCGGCCGTCCGACCGGAGACGAAGGCGTTCTTCGGGGAGTCGATCCCGAACCCGCGCGGCGACGTCCTCGACTTCGTCGGGGTGGCCGGTGTCGCGCACGACGCCGGGGTCCCGCTGATCGTCGACAACACGATCGCCACGCCGTACCTCGTCCGGCCGATCGAGCACGGTGCCGACATCGTCGTGCACTCGGCGACGAAGTACCTCGCCGGCCACGGCAGCGCCATCGCCGGGCTCGTCGTGGACAGCGGGAACTTCGACTGGGCCGCGCACGCCGAGGCGTACCCGCAGCTCGCGACGACGGAGCAGTCCGGGTTCGCGAACACGAACTTCGCCGAGAAGTTCGGACGTCGTGCGTTCATCCAGCGCACCCGCTCGAAGCTGTCCGCCGACCTCGGCCCCGCGATCGCGCCGTTCAACGCCTTCCTCGTGCTGCAGGGCATCCAGACGCTCTCGCTGCGGATGGAGCGGCACGTGTCGAACGCGGCCGCGGTGGCCTCGTGGCTCGACGCACACGACCAGGTGCTCGGCGTGCACTACGCCGGCCTGCCCTCGTCGCCGTGGCACCACCTGCAGCAGCGCTACGTGCCGAAGGGTCCGTCGGCGGTGCTCGCGTTCGACCTGGACGGCGGCATCGAGGCGGGGCGTCGGTTCGTCGCGGCGCTCGAGCTGTTCGACCACGTGTCGAACATCGGCGACGTCCGCTCGCTCGTCGTGCACCCGGCATCGACCACGCACGTGCAGATGACCTCGTCGGAGCGTGCTGCGGCCGGGGTCGGGGACGGGCTGATCCGCCTGTCGATCGGTCTGGAGCACATCGACGACATCACGGCTGACCTGGCCAGGGGCTTCACCGCAGCCGCAGCGGGATAGGTTGGGGGCATGACCACGTTGGCCGCACCGACCCGCGTGCGGACGCGCGCCCCCGGTAAGATCAACGTGTACCTGTCGGTCGGCACGCTGCAGGACGACGGCTACCACGACGTCGCGACGGCCTACCAGGCGGTCTCGCTGTACGAGGACGTCTCCGCCGAGCTCGCCGACGACTTCTCGGTGTCGTTCACCGGGCCGATCGACACGACCCGGGTGCCGGTCGACGAGTCGAACCTGGCGATCCGGGCGGCTCGACTCGTGGCCGACGCCTCGGGCTACCGCGGCGGCGTCCGGCTGACGATCGACAAGCAGGTCCCCGTCGCGGGCGGCATGGGCGGGGGATCGGCCGACGCGGCCGCGACCCTCCTCGCGGTGGACACCCTGTGGGGGACGGCGCTCGGTCGTGAGGAACTGCTCCGGCTCGCGGCGCAGCTCGGCGCCGACGTGCCCTTCGCGTTCGCCGGCGGCACCGCCGTCGGGACCGGACGCGGCGACGAGCTCAGCCCGGCCCTGGCGAAGGGCGAGTTCCACTGGGTGCTCGCGCTGAGCGACGACGGGCTGTCGACCCCTGCGGTCTACCGTGCGCTCGACGAACACCGAGAGCGGTACCGCGCCGACATCGCACCCGCGCCGACGACCCCGGTGGTCGAGGCGAACGTGCTGCAGGCCCTCCGCGCCGGCGACCCCGACCTGCTCGCCGACTGCCTCCACAACGACCTGCAGGCTCCGGCGATGCGGCTGCAGCCGTCCCTGGCGTCGACGCTCGAGATCGGTGAGAAGGCCGGAGCGCTCGCCGGGCTGGTCTCCGGCAGCGGCCCCACGGTGGCGTTCCTGGTCGCCGACCGCGACACCGCGCTCGAGGTCCAGGTGGAGCTGAGCGCCGCGGGCCTGGTGGCCGTGCGTGCCGCGGGTCCGGTGCACGGCGCCCGCCTGCTGCACTAGCGCTTGACGAACTCCGTGATCACCACGGTGCCGGTCTTCCAGTGCTCCTTCGCGGTGAACCCGTGTGCGGCGAGGATCGAGGCCGTCTCCGGTTCGATGTCCCGCGCCTTCACCGTGCCGCCGACGAACCACACCGTGTCGATGTCGTCGAGCCGGCTCGGGATCGTGGACGCGAGGTCCCCCGTCTGGTTCCAGAGGACACCCGTGTCGGCCCCGACCTTGCGCACGCCGAGGTCGGTCAACCCCGTGAACGCCGTCGGGTACGACACCCGGATGATGTCGGCCGTCGTGCCGGGGTGCCCGTAGACGCTGCCGAAGACGACGCCCTCGTCCGCGTCGGCGCGGTTGCTGCTCCGTTCAGCCGAGATGATCGAGGCCGCGCGGGACCACGTCGAGTCCTGCTTCGCCAGGGGCTGCTTGACGGCGACCGCCATCGGCACGGACAGCACGAGGACGGCTGCCACGGCCACGGCGAGGAGCGCCTTCGGCCGGACGAACGTCAGCGCGAGCGCGATCAGGATCGCCACGAACGGCAGGCTCAGCGTCGCGTACTTCGGCGAGTAGAGGTGCTTGCCCATCGCGGTCGCGAGCACGAGGGCCGCGGTCGGGATCACGACGAGCGGGACCGCGACCCGGACGGCCTGGGCGCGGACGAGCGCTCGCACGGTCGCCGAGCGGCGGTGCGCCGTGAACAGCGTGGCGGCGACCCCGACCACCATCAGCGACCAGGCGACTGCGGCGTACCAGTCGACGCTGCCGAACCACGCGGTCGCGAACACCTGGTCGCCGGTGCGCTGCCCGATGCCGGCGATCCACGCGACCTGCTTCGACTGCGACGCGATCTCCACCACGACGGGCGAGACCGCCACCGCGGCGATGCCGGCGGCGACCGCCCAGCGGAGGACGGCTCCGCCGGTGACGAGCGGCGCCCCGGGGAACGGTGCGGTGCGGGACACCAGGGCGCGGCGGACGGCGACCCGCTGGACGACGAGCGTCCACAGCAGCGTCACGGCGTGCGCGACGACCGCCAGGGACAGGTACACGTTGAACGTCACGGCGACGAGCGCGAGGAGGCCGTACGCCACCCACCAGTGCAGGCTCCGACCCGTGCGGGTGCGCCGGACGGCGGTGAGCCCGACGAGGGTCAGGCACACCGCGAGCGTCGTGATCGTGGCGTAGGGGCGCCCCTCGGAACCGGCCCACTGCACGCGGGGCAGCGCGAGGAACACGAGACCCGCGGTGATGCCGAGGCGTCGGCCACCGAGCCGTCGACCGAGGGCAACGACGAGTCCCGCGGCCACACCGATGGCGAGGGCGCTCGGGAAGCGCAGGGTGAAGGGCGTGTAACCGACGAGCCAGAACCACACGTGCATGAGCGAGTAGTAGAGCCCGTGCACGGCGTCGACGTTGTGGAGCTCGGCCCACAGCTGCGGCCAGCTCCGCTGCGCACTCGTGACGGTGGCTGCCTCGTCGTACCAGAGCGACGGCACCCAGGCGAACGCCGCCGCGATCAGGACCCCGAGGGCCCCGATGGTGAGTTCCGGGGTGCGGACGACGGCGAGCCCGATGCTCGACGCGAGACCGCGGGCACGCGAACGGACCGGCGCGAGCCCCGTCGTGCGGGGGACGCGGATGGTGCCGGTCGGGGGTGCAGTCACGATCAGGACGGTAGCCGCACCGGCTGGACGGCCCCCCGGCGTCCGCGCTCCCCAGACTGAGAGTTCCACAGACCGGTATCGTGCGAACACCATGACGAAGCTCCGTATCCGTGACGCTGCGCGGTACCTCGGCGTCAGCGACGACACCGTCCGCCGGCTGCTCGACGCCGGCACGTTCACCCGGTCCACCGACGCCTCCGGACGGACCGTCGTGGACGGACGCGAACTCGCCGCGCACATCCGCGGTCGTGGCGCACAGCTCGACGACCCGTCCGACACGAAGAGCTCGGCACGGAACCGGTTCGTGGGCATCGTCACCGACCTCGTCGTGGACGGCGTGATGGCGCAGGTGGAGCTGCAGAGCGGCCCGCACCGCATCGTCTCGCTGATGAGCGCCGAGGCCGCGCGGGACCTCGAGCTCGAGGTCGGGTCGGTGGCGGTCGCCTCGGTGAAGGCCACGATGGTGTCCGTCGAGGTCGCGGCGGAGCAGGCCGAGTGACCGGCGAGGTGTCGGACGCCCGACGACGGCTGACCTCCCGCACGGCAGCGCTCGCCGGCGCCGGGGAGCGAGCCGTCCGGGCCCTCGGGCGGGCGAGCGTGCTGGTCGTCGGTGCCGGTGGCCTCGGCGCGCCGGTGCTGACCTACCTGGCTGGTTCGGGCCTCGGGCGCGTCACGATCGTCGACCACGACGTCGTCGACGCCTCGAACCTCGCCCGGCAGACCCTGTTCGCGACTGCCGACATCGGCAGGTCGAAGGCCGAGTGCGCGGCCGACCGGGTGCGCGGCGTCGACCCCGAGCTCGAGGTCGTGGCGCTGACCGAGTCCTTCCGCCCCGAGCACGTCGCCGGACACGACGTCGTCGTCGACGCCGCGGACAGCGTCGCGGTCACCCGGGCGATCTCGGACGCGTGCGCGGCGGCAGGCGTCCCGTTCGTCTGGGGGACGGTGCTCGGGCTCGACGGCCAGGTCTCGGTGTTCCACGACGGTCATTCGGAGCCGATCGACTTCCACGACCTCCACCCCGACGCACTGCCCGACGAAGGGTCCTGCGCGCTGGACGGTGTCCTGCCGGCGCTGTGCGGCGCGATCGGCTCGGTGATGGCCGCCCAGGTGACCGCCCTGGTCGCCGGGATCGGTGAGCCGCTGCTCGGCCGGGTGCTCACGGTGGACGCTCGTCGGTGGCGCTGGACCGAGAGCGTGCTGCGACGCGGCCCCGGTTCCCGCCGCCCGGATCCGCTCGTCGAGGACGCCCCGCCCGTGATCGCCCCGGCAGCGCTGGCCGCCGAGCTGGCCCGGCGGGCCGAGCGGGCCGAGCTCGCCGCGCAACCCGCGCCGGGCGACCGACTCCTCGTCGACGTCCGCACCCCTGTGGAGCTCGCCACCGGCGTCATCCCGGGCAGCATCCGGCCCGACGACCTGGACCCGGTCGCCGACGCGACCACCGCGGTCGTGGTGATCTGCGCCAGCGGCGTCCGTGCCACGGCGTGGGCGCGCACCGCCCGCGCCGCCGGACGCTCGGCGACCGTGCTCGACGGCGGCATCGAAGCCTGGCGCCGAGAAGGCCACCCGATGGCGTCAATCTCCGCAGATGCGGATACGATCGCGGGATGACGACGCATCGGCGGAACGCACTGGTCCTGATCGCCGCAACCGCCGTCGCCGTCCTCAGCGTGGCCGGGTGTTCGACCGCATCGCCGGGCGGCACCGGCAGCAGCGTCGGCCGTGCCTCGGGCAGCGCGAGCAGCGACGGACCCACCGGGAAGATCACCGTCTTCGCGGCCGCATCGCTCCAGCAGACCTTCACGACCCTCGGCAAGCGCTACGAGGACGCCCACCCCGGCACGACGATCACGTTCTCGTTCGCCGGCTCGAGCGACCTCGTGACGCAGATCCAGAACGGTGCGCCCGCCGACGTGTTCGCCTCCGCCGACGAGGCGAACATGGCCAAGCTCGGGGCGACCGACCTCGCCGCGGGGTCGCCGCGGGACTTCGCCACGAACGTCCTCGAGATCGCCGTCGCCCCGGGGAACCCGAAGGGCATCAGGGACCTCGACGACCTGACGTCGTCGGGCGTGCAGGTCGTGACGTGCGCGGCGCCGGTGCCGTGCGGTGCCGCGACCGCGAAGGTCGAGCAGGCGACCGGCACCGACCTGCACCCGGTCAGCGAGGAGCAGTCCGTCACGGACGTCCTCGGCAAGGTCGAATCCGGCCAGGCGGACGCCGGGCTGGTCTACGTCACCGACGTGGAGGGCGCGGACGGCAAGGTCGACGGTGTGCCCTTCGCGGCGTCCGCCAAGGCCGTCAACACCTACCCGATCGGTGTGCTGCGGGACGCGGCGAACCCGGCCCTGGCGACGGCCTTCACCGCGTACGTGCGGTCGGACGCGGGCGAGAAGGTGCTTGCGGACGCCGGCTTCGGGGCACCCTGACCCCATGCCTCCACGAGACCGCGAGACGCTACCCGGCCGAGCGGGCCAAGCGGCCCGAGCCGCCCGCACCCCGGTGCCGTGGTGGCTCCCGGTTCCAGCGGTCCTCGGTGGGCTGTTCGTCGTGGTCCCCGTCCTGGCGATGGTCGGCCGCGTCGACTGGTCGTCGTTCGGCGCCCTCGTCACCTCGCCCGCCTCGCTCAGCGCCCTGGGGCTCAGCCTCGGCACCGCGGCCGCCGCGACCGGCGTCGCGTTCGTCCTCGGCTACCCGCTGGCCGTCCTGTTCTCGCGGTCGGCCTCGCGGTGGGTGGGAGTCGCACGAGCCCTCGTCCTGCTGCCCCTCGTGCTCCCGCCCGTCGTCGGCGGCCTGGCCCTCCTCGCCGCGTTCGGCCGGCTCGGTGTCGTGGGAGCGTTCCTCGACGACCACGGCCTGCGCATCGCGTTCACCACGACCGCCGTCGTGATCGCGCAGACCTTCGTCGCGATGCCGTTCCTGGTGTCCTCCATCGAGGGGGCCCTGCGGGTGGGCGGTGACCGGTTCGAGCGGGTCGCGGCGACCCTCGGTGCCGGCCCGACCCGGACGTTCCTGACGGTGACCACCCCGCGCGCGCTGCCCGGGATCCTGTCCGGCCTGGTGCTCTGCTTCGCCCGCGCACTCGGCGAGTTCGGTGCCACGCTCACCTTCGCCGGCAGCCTGCAGGGCGTCACGCGGACGCTGCCCCTGGAGATCTACCTCCAGCGCGAGATCGACCCGGACACCGCGGTCGCGCTCGCACTGGTGCTCGTGGTCGTCGCCCTGGTGGTCATCGGTGCGTCGGCCGTCCGTACCCGGACGGTCGCCACGTGACCGGCGGCCTCCGCGCGCACGTCGTCGTCCCGGCGCGGGACGTCGACGTCCTGCTCGAGATCGGGGCGGACGAGTGCGTCGCGCTGGTCGGGCCGAACGGCGCCGGCAAGTCCACGGTCGTCGAGGCGCTCGCCGGGCTCACCCGGGTGCACGGCGGCGAGGTCGTGCTCGACGGACGCGTCCTCGACGGACCGGGTGCGTCCGTCCCGGCGCACCGCCGCGGGGTCGGCCTGGTCGCGCAGCGCGCCGACCTGTTCCCGCACCTCTCGGTCGCCCGCAACGTCGCCTACGGTCCGCGGGCCTCCGGATCGGGCAGCCGGGAGGCGCGACACCGGTCCGACGCGGCCCTCGCCGCCGTCGGGGTGGCCGGTCTGGCCGACCGGGCACCGGGGACCCTGTCGGGCGGGCAGGCGCAGCGCGTCGCGATCGCCCGGGCCCTCGCCACCGACCCCGCGCTGCTGCTCCTCGACGAGCCCACCTCGGCGCTCGACGTCGACGCCCGCGCCGAGGTCCGCGCGGCCCTCGCGACCGCACGCACCGGTCGCCCCACCCTCCTCGTCACGCACAACCCGCTCGAGGCCGTCTCCCTCGCCGACCGCATCGTCGTCCTCGAGGCGGGCCGGGTCGTCGAGGTGGGGACCACCTCCCAGGTCCTCGGCCGTCCGACGAGCACGTTCGCCGCGTCCTTTTCCGGACTGACGCTCGTCCGCGGAACCGCCGTGCAGGGTGGGATCGCACTCGACGGCGGGGGCGAGCTGGCGTCCGTGACCGGCACCGTCCCTCCCGGCCGGCGGAGCCTCGCCGCCTACCACCCGACGGCCGCCGTCGTCACCCGTGCGGGCGCCGGACCGGAGCGCTCCGTGACCGCACTCGAACCGCGCGACGGCCTCGTCCGGGTGCGTACCGGCGACCTCGTCGCCGACGTCACCGTCGCGGTCGCGGCGGGGCTCGGCCTCGAGATCGGAGAGGCCGTGCGGATCGCCGTGCCCGCGTCCGAGGTGACGGTCTACCAGCCCGCCGACGCGAGGACCGGCGGGTGACCCGCATCCCTGTCCACGCCGGTCATCGGGGCGAGCCGGTCGAACCGGGCGTCCCTGGTCGAATCGGGCGTCCCTGGTCGGACGTTTCCGCACGGTACGCCCGGTAGGACCAGCCTCGGCGGCGCGGGCGACGGAGGCCGCTCAGCCGCCGGCGAAGGGCGGCATGACGTCGACGACGGCGACCCCGTCGAGCGACGTCGAGCGGTCGCGGGTGGTCACCCCGTCGACCAGGTACGAGCACCGCTCCTGCAGCGCCGTCCACCGTGCCGGATCGGCAGCGTCGACCGAGCGCAGCGCCGCATCGAGCGACGGGGCGTCCGTGCCGTCCACCGTCACCTCGTCCACACCGACCGCCGCGCGCGCCGCAGCGAAGAACCGCAGGACCGTCACCGCCGATTCACCCGCCGATCGCGCTCATGCCCCGCGTCGGGTGCACGAGGTCGTCGGTGTCGTCGCCGTGGTCGCGCGGCTTCGCCCACATCGCCCGCCGCCAGAGCTCGGCGACCTGGTCGTCGTCGGCGCCGGCGCGCATCGGGCCGAGCACGTCCGTCTCGTCGTCCGAGAACAGGCAGCTCCGGACGTGGCCGTCGGCGGTGAGCCGGGTGCGGGTGCAGTCGGCGCAGAAGGACTCGGTGATGCTCGCGATGATCCCGATCGTGCCGAGCTCGGCGCCGACACCGCCGTCGGTCGTGCGTGCGAGCACCCGGAACCGCTCGGCGGGGGCACCGTCGCGCGGGGCCTCGTCCGGCGCGAGGGCGAAGGACTCCGAGAGCATCGCGCGCGTCTCGGCGGCGGTGATCATCGAGGTGCGGTCCCAGGCGTGGTCGGGGTCGAGCGGCATCTGCTCGATGAAGCGGAGCTCGTAGCCGCGGTCGAGGCACCAGCGCATCAGGTCGGGTGCGAGGGTGTCGTTCACCCCGCGGAGCAGCACGGCGTTCACCTTGATCGCGAGTCCGGCGTCGGCGGCCGCCTGCAGTCCCGCGATGACCTTGTCGAGGAACGGCCGCCGGGTGACGGTGGTGAAGACGTCCGGGTCGACGGTGTCGAGCGACACGTTCACCCGTCGGAGTCCGGCGTCGAACAGTGCCTGCGCACGGTGTGCCAGGCCGATCGCGTTCGTGGTGAGGGAGAGCTCCGGGGCGTCGGGCAGTGCCGCGCAGCGGGCGATCACGTCGACGAGGTCGTGGCGGAGCATCGGTTCGCCGCCGGTGAAGCGCACCTTGCGGACGCCGTACCGCTCCGACCCGATCCGGACGAGCCGCTCGATCTCGGACGCGGTCATCAGGGCGTCGTCCGGGGCGAAGGGCAGCCCGGCGGCCGGCATGCAGTAGGTGCAGCGGAGGTTGCAGCGCTCGGTCAGGGACACCCGCAGGTCGACCGCGCGACGCCCGAACCGGTCGACGAGCCCGGCGCCGTCCGCCCGAGCGTCGTCGGGTCCGGTGCCGCCGGTCGAGCCGAGCAGGGTCGCGGGTGCCATGGGCGTCAGCGTACGGGGTCCAGCCGACGGGATGACAGCAGCCGCCCCCAGCGGACCCACTGCGACCGGCGGGTGCGCAGCAGCGTGACGACCACGATGACGAGCACCGCCGCCGCCAGCCACCACCGGTAGGCGTCGACCGACGGCCACACGCCGCGCAGCGCGATGGCGAGTCCGATCGACAGCCATTCCCACCGTCCGGAGAGCACCACGAACGGGATGAGCAGCAGTGCGTACCAGGGGTAGCGCGGGCTCACGGCGAGGAAGGTCACGCCGATCACCAGGACCTCGCCGGACCAGGGTCGGGACGGGTCGGACAGGCGCCAGGCCACGAACGCGGCGAGGAGCACCGCGAGCCCCACGACGATCGTGCCGGCGTCACCCTTGACGAGCAGCGACACCAGGGCGAACCGGGAGCCGTCCTCGTAGCCCTCCTCGGAGAGGTACCCGGGCAGGTAGCCGAGGACGTCGAGCCCGGTGGTCAGCACGTACGGCACGTAGAGCAGCCCGAACACCGCGATGCCGACCGGGATCGCCCACCAGTTCCGCCACCGTCCGAGCAGCGGTGGGTACACGATCGCGGGGATGAGCTTCGTGGCGGTCGCGGCGCCGAGTGCGATCCCGCCCCAGATCGGCCGCCCGAACGCGACGAGCACGACACCCGCCGTGGCGAGGGCGGCCCCGACGACGTCGACGTGCGAGTTCGTCACCGCCTCGGAGGCGACGAGCGGCGACCACGCCCACAGCGCCGCCCACCACGTCGGTCGCCCGACGCGGCGGAGCACCAGGACGAGCCCGATCGTCACGCCGAGCGAGACGAGCAGCCCCGCGACCTGGAACGGCATGTACTGCGCCGAGGCCGGCACGAACAGGCGTACCCCGGCGAACCAGAGCTGGGCCATCGGCGGGTAGATCGTCACGACGTCCGGACGGTTGATCGCGGTGCAGTGCCCCTCGGCGCCGTCCCCGAGGCCGCGGTACCGGGGCAGGAGGTTCTTGCACGTCCCGTCGACCTTGTCCGGGAACAGCCAGTCCGGGCGGAGACCGGCCAGCGCGTTCGACTGCGGCGTGTGCGCGTACGGGGACACCCCGGAGCGCTGCACGATCCCGTCCCAGGCGTAGCGAGCAGAGTCGGTGCTGGTGTTCGGCGGCCCGAACAGGGCTGCGACGCCGACCACCACGGCACCACCGAGCACGATCCCGGTCACCCACTTCGCCGGTACGAACCGCAGGGCCAGCACGGCCGCGGCGAACACTGTCCAAGCGATCAGGGTCCACGCAACGAATGGGGAACGATGACCGGACCGGAGGAACCCCAGATGCGTGACGCCGAAGGCGATGACGCCCGCCAGGGCCAGTACGCCGACGACGGCCAGCACGGTCGGCAGCAGTCGGCCGGGTCGAAGTCGTTCGCTCATGGTCCGCTGAGGCTACCGGCGGTCCGGACGCTGCTCCTGGATGCACGATCCGCGATGGCCTCGCCGAACCGGAACGCGCGCTCGGCGGTCGTCTTCGGGCGGCTGCTCGGCGTCGCGTTCGTGATCTGCTTCGGCACCGGGCTGTACAGCTACTTCCTGCAGCAGCCGTTGCCCGGCATGCGGTTCCCCACCCAGCCGGCACAGCTCTACCAGTTCACGCAGGGCGTGCACATCACCGCGGGCATCGCGATCATCCCGCTGCTCCTGGCCAAGCTCAACGCGGTCATGCCGGCACTCGTGCAGACCCCGCCCGTGCGCGGCGTGCTGCACCTGCTCGAGCGGCTCTCGATCGCGGTCCTGGTCGCGTCGGCGATCGTGCAGGTGGTCACCGGGCTGCTGAACACGTACCAGTGGTACCCGTGGCCGTTCCCCTTCAAGCAGGTCCACAACGCCCTGGCCTACGTGATCATCGGGTCGCTGATCCTCCACATCGGCGTGAAGCTCCGGGTGATCGGCCGCTACTGGCGTGCGCGGGACTCCTACGACGAGCACGGCCGGTTCATCGCGGACGCTGCGGTGGGCAGCGAGCTGCTGCCACCGGCCCTGGCGAGCGAGGGCAGTGACTCCGCTCCGGACGCTGCGGTCGCGCAGACGGTCACCTCCTACCCCCGCGGCGTCACCGGCCGCGTCCTCCGCTGGGTCGACGGCGCGCCCGCATCCGACTCCCGGTCCACCGCACCGGACACCGACGCGCCGGAGCCGAGCCGCGCCTCCAGGCCGACACCCGAGGCGACCGCAGGACGACGTGAGCGGGTCGCCCGACGCGGCTTCCTCGCCGGCGTCACGGCGGCGACCGTCGGCGTCGTCGTCCTCACCGCCGGGCAGTCCAGCAAGCTCGCCGAACCGTTCAACGTGTTCGGCGCACGGCAGCGGCACCGCGGCCCGAACGACCTCCCGGTGAACCGCACCGCCCGCGCCGCCGGCGTACTCGCGACAGCGACCGCAGCCGACTGGGTCCTCACGGTGGTCGGCCCCGACGTGACCCGCACCTTCTCGCGCGCCGAACTCGTCGCGCTCGGCACGACCGAGGCCGAGCTGCCGATCTCGTGCGTCGAGGGTTGGAGCCAGGTGGCGACCTGGAAGGGCGTGCGGATGCGCGACCTCCTCGGGTCGGTGCGCGCTGTACCGGGCTCGCACGTCCGGGTGACGAGCCTCGAGCGGCACGGCGGCTACCGCGTCATGGACATGGGGCCCGAGTACGCCGAGGACCCGACGACCCTGCTGGCGCTCGAGCTCAACGGCGAGAAGCTCGACCTCGACCACGGGTTCCCGGCGCGCATCATCGCCCCCGGTCGCCCCGGGGTGCTGCAGACGAAGTGGATCGAGAAGATCGAGGTGATCGCATGAGGGCCGCACGCATCGTGCTCGTCGTGATCGGCGTGCTGGTCATCGCGTTCGGGGCGTACGTCCTCGTGACGACGGTGCGACCGAACCGGATCTGGGGGCTCGCGACGTGGCTCCTCGGCGCAGTGATCCTGCACGACGCGATCCTGTCGCCGTTCGTCGTCGGGGTCGGGCTGCTGCTCCGCCGGACCGGACGGTCGCTGCGGGCCTGGGCGCTCGTCGTCGTGCAGGCTGCGATCGTGCTCGGCAGCGTGCTCGCCCTGGTGGTCCTGCCGGAGATCGCGGCGAAGCACCACGGGCAGAAGAACCCCACCGTGCTGCCGTTCGACTACGGCGCACGGCTGCTCGTCGTCGAGGGCGTCCTGCTGCTCGTCGTCGTCGCGGTGCTCGCCATCGCGGCGGTCTGCGCTCGCCGGATGCCGGTCGGATCGACACTGGTTGAACCGACAACCAATCGGTAGGATGTGTCCATGACCGACGAGACCCCCTGGCTGACGCGCGAGCAGCTGCGTGCCTGGATGAAGCTCGTCGCCGTCATGGAACTCCTGCCCGCGGCGCTCGACCAGCAGCTCCAGCGGGACGCCGACCTGACCCACTTCGACTACATGGTCATCGCCATGCTGTCCGAGACCGACTCCCGCACGCTCCGGATGTCCGCGCTGGCGTCGGCCACGAACGCGTCACTGCCCCGGCTGTCGCACGTGGTGTCCCGGCTCGAGAAGCGCGGTCTCGTCTCCCGCTGCCCGTCGATCGACGACCGCCGCGCGACCGACGTCCGACTGACCGACGCCGGGTACGCCACCATCGTCGAGGCGGCGCCCGACCACGTCCGCACCGCCCGCCGCGTGGTCATCGACGCCCTGAGCGACGAGCAGGTGGGGCAGCTCGACGGCATCGCCGCGGCGCTCCTCACCCGCCTCGACCCGGACGGCCGGTTCGCCGCGCTGACCTACCCGCGGGACGACGACGACACCGCGATCTGCGAAGCCCGGCTCACCGGCACCGCGACCGACTGAGCCGACCCGGCCCGCGGCGCCGGCGCCCGTCAGCCCGCGGCGCCGGCGCCCGTCAGCCCGCGGCGCCGGCGCCCGTCAGCCCGCGGCGCCGGCGCCCGTCAGCCCGCGGCGCCGGCGCCCGTCAGCCCGCAGCGCCGGCACCCGTCGGCTCGTGGTCCCGGCGCCCCGTCACACGCGCGGGGCCGTCCGCGTCCCTGCAATAGGCTCGCCGCATGACCGACCCCGCCGCGCCGTCCGACACGTACTCCTACCTCGGACCCGCCGGCACGTTCACCGAGGCGGCCCTCAAGCTGGTCGACGCCGCGGCCGGCAAGCCCTGGCGGAGCGTGAACAACGTCGGTGAAGCCCTCGACGACGTCGTCACCGGCCGCTCGGTCGGCGCCGTCATCGCGATCGAGAACAGCGTCGACGGCGGTGTGAGTGCGACGCAGGACGCCCTCGCCCGGATCCCGGGCGTGCGGATCGTGGGGGAGTACCTCGTCCCCGTCGAGTTCGTGCTCGTCGCCCGGCCCGGCACCACCTTGGCCGACGTCCGCACCGTGAACGCCCACCCGGTCGCGTACGCGCAGACGCACAACTGGCTCGAGGCGAACGTCCGCGGGCACGGACACATCCCGGCGTCCTCCAACGTCGCCGCCGCGGCCGCCCTGCTCGACGAACACCCCACCGCCGACGCCGCCGTCGCACCCCCGGGGATCACCGACCACTACGACCTCACCGTGCTCGCCAGTGCGATCGGGGACAACGCCTCGGCCGTCACCCGGTTCGTCCTGGTGTCGAAGACCCTGGCGCTCCCGGAGCCGACCGGCGCCGACAAGACGAGCGTCATCGTCGAGCTCCCCGCCGACCACCCCGGCGCCCTGGTCGACATGCTCGAGCAGTTCGCGACGCGGGGCATCAACATGGGGCTGCTGTCCTCGCGCCCGATCGGCGACGAGCTCGGCCGGTACCGGTTCGTCATCGACCTTGACGGGCACGTGCGGGACGAGCGCGTGGCCGACGCGCTGCTCGGCCTGCGTCGGTTCAGCCCGCGCGTGACGTTCCTCGGGTCGTACCCGCGGGCCGACGGCGTCCGCCCCGAGGTGCCCACACGGTACTCGGACGCAGCGTTCGTCGAGGCGCGTGACTGGCTCCGCGCGATCGTGTCCGGCGAACCCGACCCGGACTGACCCTGCCGACCGCGCACGCCGGCGCGGCGCGCTCGGCCGGGGGCCGTCTCGTCACCTGCCGTGCCGACGGGCCGCCCGTGTCTGGTCCTCGGGGCCGGCGACGCGCACCGTGAGTCCGCCCGCGTCGATCTTGGCCCGGAACGCGACGACCTCGCCCACCGGGTCGCCGTCGACCTCGAACTCGTCGGGCTTCTCGAGCCGCGTGACGAACTCCTCGCCGCGTAGGTACCGCAGCGGGCGTTCCTCGCGGACCTTCGTGACGATGCGCTTGCCCACCCCCGTGCGCCCGAGTGCGGAGCGGCGGAACGAGCGGAGGATGGCGTTCTCCCAGAAGACCCGCGCGCCGATGCGCATCCACCCGAAGAAGCCGCGCGGGCGCATCACGACGATGTCGAACACTCCGTCGTCGATCTCGGCGTCGGGCAGCAGGGTCGCGCCGGCCTGCAGCATCCCGCAGTTGCCCACGATCAGCGAGTGCGCGCGCAACGAGTGGGTGCCGTCGTCGTCGAGTCGGTACCGGAACTCGAACGCATCGGCGTCGCGCACCGAGCGGAACAGCGAGTCGACGTAGGCGAGCCAGCCGACCTTCTTCTTCAACTCGGGCTTCGTGTTCGCGAGCATCCGGGCGTCCAACCCGAGACCGGCCATCACCAGGAACCCGAACCGTTCGCGGTCGCCGTCCGGACGCTCGATCTCGAGCATGCCGAAGTCGATCGGGCGGTCGTCGCCGTGGAAGATCGTGTGCGCGCTCGCGCCGAGGTCGTCGATGGGCGCCGGGATGTTGCGCGCCAGCAGGTTGCCGGTGCCGCTCGGCAGCAGCGCGAGTGACGCGCCGGAACCGTGCACCACCTCGGCGACGGCACGGACGGTGCCGTCCCCGCCGGCTGCGGCGACGACGTCGGCTCCGGCTTCGAGTGCCGCGCGGGCCATGCCGCCGCCCGGGTCCTCCTCCGTCGTCTCGAACCACAGGGTCTCGGCCCAGCCGGCGTCCTGCTGGTGCTTGGCCACGGTGCGCTTGAGGGTCGGCAGGTGGACCTTGACCGGGTTGTAGACCACCGCGGCCGTCCGTTGCTCGGTCTGGAGGGCGTCCTGCTGCGCAGGGGCGTTCTCCGAGGGGGTCGACATGCCCACAACGCTACCGATCCGACGCTGCGAAGGGTGGCCGACGTGACCAGCGATCGGCCTGGAGGCGCGTGTCGGCGTGGCCACGCGCCTCCAGGCCGTCTCGGACCCGGCCCGCAACCGGCGCTGGTTAGGATGATGCGGTGATCGATCCCCAGCTGCTGCGTGACAACCCGGACGTCATCAAGGCCTCGCAGGAGGCGCGCGGCGCCTCCGTCGCCGTCGTCGACGAGGCCGTCGCCGCCGACGCGGCACGGCGCGGCGCGATCACCGCCTTCGAGTCCCTCCGGGCGGAGCAGAACGCCTTCGGCAAGACCGTCGCCAAGGCGCCGAAGGACGAGAAGGCCGCGCTCGTGCAGCAGGCCCAGGCCCTCGCCGCGAAGGTGAAGGAGGCCCAGGCCGAGGTCACCGCCGCCGAAGAGACGTTCAACTCCGTCGTCCGCGCGATCCCGAACGTGGTGCTGCCGGACGTGCCCAAGGGCGGCGAGGACGACTTCGTCACGCTCCGCACCGTCGGCACCAAGCCCGAGTTCGACTTCGAACCGAAGGACCACGCCGACCTCGGTGAGCACCTCGGCATCATCGACATCCCGCGCGGCGTGAAGGTCTCCGGCTCGCGGTTCTACTTCCTCCGCGGCCTCGGCGCCCGGCTCGAGATCGCGCTGATGTCCCTCGGTCTCGACCGTGCGATCGCCGCCGGGTTCGAGCCGCTCATCACGCCGACGCTCGTGCGCCCCGAGACGATGGCCGGCACCGGCTTCCTCGGCGAGCACGCGGCCGAGGTGTACCGGCTCGAGGCCGACGACCTCTACCTGACCGGCACCAGCGAGGTCGCCCTCGCCGGGTTCCACGCCGACGAGATCCTGTCCCTCGACGAGTCGTCGGACGGGTTCCGCTACGCCGGCTGGTCGACCTGCTACCGGCGCGAGGCCGGGTCGGCGGGCAAGGACAACCGCGGCATCCTGCGCGTGCACCAGTTCAACAAGCTCGAGATGTTCGCGTACGTGCACCCGGACCAGGCCGAAGCGGAGCACGCCAAGCTCGTCGGCTACCAGGAGCAGATGCTGCAGGACCTCGGGCTGCACTACCGGGTCATCGACGTCGCCGGCGGTGACCTCGGCACGAGTGCCGCACGGAAGTACGACATCGAGGCCTGGGTCCCCACGCAGGGCACCTTCCGCGAGCTCACGTCGACGTCGAACTGCACCACGTTCCAGGCCCGTCGCCTCGACATCCGCTACCGCACCGACAGCGGCAAGACGGCCCCGGTCGCCACGCTCAACGGCACGCTCGCGACCACCCGCTGGATCGTCGCGATCCTCGAGACCCACCAGCAGGCCGACGGCTCCGTCGTCGTGCCCGAGGTCCTCCGCCCGTACCTCGGCGGCGTCGAGGTGATCGAGCCCCGATGAGCACCAAGGAGCGGTTCGTCGACGGACCGACGGGTGGCGCCGGCGGCCCGGTCCGCACGAAGCGCTGGCTCGTGGCCCTGGACATCGACGGCACCACGATGCGCGAGGACGGCGTCGTCACCGAGACCGTGATCGCAGCCCTGCGCGACGCCGAGGCCGCCGGGCACGAGGTCATGCTCTCCACCGGTCGGAGCGAGGGGATGACCGTCCCGCTCCTCGCCAGGCTCGGGATCCGGCCGAAGTACCTCGTCTGCGCGAACGGCGCCCTCACCCTCGCCCGCCGCGGGGACGGGTCGTACGAGCGCGTGCACGTCGAGACGTTCAACCCGTCCGAGGTGCTGCAGACCGTGCACGGCGCCCTCGCGCAGGCCGCGTTCGGCGTCGAGGACGAGACCGGACACTTCCTGCTCTCCGCAAACTTCCCCGACGACGCCATGACCACCGCCGGCGAGCACGTGGCCTTCGACCGACTGCTCGACGTCGAGGCCACCCGCGTCGTCGTCATCTCGCCGGAGCACGGACTCGAGGAGTTCCTGCAGATCGTCGAGGACATGGGCCTCCACAAGGTCTCGTACACGGTCGGTTGGACCGCGTGGCTCGACATCGCTCCCGAAGGCGTGACGAAGGCCACCGCGATGGAACGGGTCCGCGAGTGGCTCGACATCCCGCGCTCCCGGGTCTTCGCCGCGGGTGACGGGCGGAACGACATCGACATGCTGCGGTGGGCGTCCACCTCGGGGCGCGGCATCGTGATGGGGCAGGCGCCCGAGGACGTCATCGACGCGGGCAACGAGCTCACCGGTGGCGTCGACGACGACGGGTTGGCCGCGGCGCTCGACTCGCTGCCGCGCTGACGCGCGCCGCGCGGGCGCGGTACCCGGCTTGGTGCGGGGTTGATCGCGCGGTGCGGGACTGTAGCGCCGCACCACGTCGGCAACCCCGCACGGTGCGGAATCGCCCCGCTCACCGTCGCCGGCCTGGAGGCCCGTTAGACTTCCCGGGACGCGATCACGTCTCGCCACGTGGTCGCGTCACTGGAGGGTTGTCCGAGCGGCCGATGGAGCCTGTCTTGAAAACAGGTGGGCAGAGATGTCTCGTGGGTTCGAATCCCACACCCTCCGCCAGGACGACGGTCAGGCCCCCTCGGCCAGCCCGGTGACGATGTCGTGCACCACGCGCGCGGCACGGGCTGCCGCATCGTCGAGGTGCTCCTTGAACTCGTCGCCGTCGGGCGCGCACAGATCGCTGATGCACCGCACCGAGACGAACGGCATGTCGTGGACGTGGGCGAACTGCGCGACCGCCGCCGACTCCATGTCGACCGCCGCGACCGAGGGGAACGCTGCTCGGAGCGTCCGCGCCCGTCCCTCGGTGACGAACACCTCGCTCGAACCGATCGTCGCCGCCCGGATGGGGTAGCCGGCGTCCGAGGCGAGCGCCAGTTCCGCGAGCCGCGCGTCGGCCGTGTAGCCCGCCGGCATCCCCGGGACCTGGCCGAGCGCGTAGCCGAACGCCGTGGCGTCGGCGTTGAGGTTCACGTACTGATCGCCGACGACGACGTCGCCGATCGCCACGCCGTGCATCAGGCCACCAGCTGTGCCGACGCTGATCACCGGGATGCCGGACCCGAAGTCGTGGAACGCGTGGGCCACGGCGGCGGTCGCGTTCGTGAAGCCGATGCCGCTGCGGCGGACCGCGACCGTCGCGCCGCCGACGTCGAGCAGGTGGTGCTCGTCGTGGCCGCCGACCGGACCGTCGAGGATCGGGACGCCGCCGAGGAGCCCCGCGAACGCGGAGACCTCTTCGCTCATGGCGGCGATGACGACCGCGATCGGAGGAGTGTGTTGCACTGACCGATCCTCGCACGCCCCGCCGACGGCGCCGCCGACGGGCGTCAGACCGCCGCAGCGAGCCCCGGGTACAGCGCCTCGAGCGGGGCGCTCAGCCCGGCCCGCACGTCGCGGCTGATCTGGTCGGCGAGGACCTCGTGCTCACCGGCCTCGACGGCGTCCCAGATCGCGGCGACGATGTCGGCCGGGTCGGCCTTCTCGACGTCGAGCCCGGAGGTCATGCCGGTGTCCGTGTAGCCGAGGTGGGCGCCGACGACCTGGGTGCCCTGGGGTGCGAGCTCGAGGCGGAGCGAGTTCGTGAGGGACCAGAACGCGGCCTTCGATGCGGAGTAGCCGGCGCCGATGGCGATCCAGCTCAGTACGGAGTGCACGTCGACGAGGGCGCCGCCGCGGAGGGACCCGGCGAAGGACTTCGCGACGCGCAGCGCCCCGAAGACGTTCGTCGCGAAGACACGCTCGACCTCTTCGACGGAGGCCTCGAGGAGCGGCGCGGACCCGCCGACGCCGGCGTTGTTCACGACGATGGTGACGTCGGATGCGGCGCGGGCAGCGGCGTCGACGCTCTGCTGGTTCGTGACGTCGAGGACGAGCGGCACGATGCGCTCGTCGTCCCAGGTGCGCGGGGTGCGGGCGGTCGCGTAGACCTTGGCGGCGCCGCGGGCGAGGGCCTGGTGGACGAACTCGGTGCCGAGGCCACCGTTCGCTCCGGTGACGAGGACGATCGCGTTGTTGAGGTCGGTCATGGGGTGCTCCGGTCGTGTGAGGTCGTGTGCAGTCGAAAAGTTGAGTACGAAAAGTGAACCTAGCACCTTCCGTCTGGATTCCGAACTCAGGTAGGGTGGAGTCATGCTCGGCATCCTCGGCGGCGACGAGCGCTGCCCCATCGCGCGGTCCCTCGACGTCCTCGGCGAGAAGTGGACGCTCATGATCGTCCGCGACGCCCTCGGCGGTGCGACGCGCTTCAGCCAGTTCCAGCAGAACCTCGGCATCCCGCGCGAGGTCCTCACGGCACGGCTCGGCACGCTGGTCGGGGGCGGCGTCCTCGAACGCACCTCCTACAAGCCGGAGGGCGGTCGCGCCCGCGACGAGTACGTCCTGACCGCCGCGGGGCGGGATCTCTCGCTCGTGCTGCTCGCGCTCGGCGGCTGGGCGGACCGGCACCGGCCGTCCGAACGCGCGTCGGACCTCCGGTTCGTCGACACCGAGTCCGGTCAGGTCGTCGAGGCGGCAGCGGTCGGCCAGGAGACGCACGAGCGCGTGCCGCTCGAACGACTCAGCGCCGTCACGGAGCGTGCGTCCGCAGCGTGACCAGCCGGAGGACCGGGAGGCCCGTGGCGGGCCCGCCCCGCCCCTCCAGGCCGTCTCGTGGGTGCGTCAGCGACGCACGTCGCACCCGCAACTCGCGCCGAGCACCAACTCGGCGGGGACGAGGTCGCGGTGCCACTGGTTGTCGGCGTGGAGCCCGAGGACCCGGTCGACCGCAGCGGCCGCCATCGCCTCGATCGGCTGCCGCACGACGGTGAGCTGCGGGTTCGTGTAGTCCGCCTCGGCGGTGCCGTCGAACGAGACGACGGCGACGTCGTCCGGCGCGGAGAGCCCGAGTTCGTAGAGTGCGCGGAGGAGCCCGACCGCCTGCATGTCGGAGCTGACGAACACGGCCCGCGGGCGGTTCGGCCCCCCGAACATGCGGAGTCCGGCCTCGTAGCCGCCGCGGCGGTTGAAGTCGGTGCGCACGATCGGCCCGTCCGGCAGCCCGGCGTCGCGGAGGGCCCGCATCCAGCCCTGCTCGCGGAGCTCCATCGAGCCGGTCTGCCCCATCACGAGACCGACCGAGTCGTACCCGTGGTCGACCAGGTGCTTCGTGCCGTCGTACGCACCGCGCAGGGCGTCGACACCGGTGCTGGCGTAGTCGGGTACCTCGAAGAAGGTGTTGAGCAGGACCATCGGCAGACCCGGGTCGGTCACGGTCGACAGGTCCGGCAGGGTCATGATGCTCGTCACGATGATGCCGTCGACCTGGCGGGCGGAGAGGCTCCGGAGCCGCTCCCGCTCGAGCGCGACGTCACCGTCGCTGTTCGCGAGCAGGACGTCGTAGCCGCGGGCTGCCGCGGCGTGCGTGACCTCGACGGCGAGCTCGGACCAGAACGGGTTGTCGAGTTCGGGGACGATGAGCCCGAGCATCTTCGAGGACCCGGTCCGGAGGGCCTGCGCACTCGCGTTCGGCCGGTACCCGAGGACCCGGATGGCGTCGCGGACCCGCGCCGCCGTCTCAGCGGCGACCGGGCGGGGGCCGTCGTGCACGACGTAGCTCACCACCGAGGTGCTGACGCCCGCGTAGCGCGCCACGTCGGCGCGGGTGACCGCCCTCGGAGTCGTCGGGACGGGCACGGGTGTCACTTTCGTCGGGTCGGAGTCGCGTTCGGGTGCCGCCCCGTGCGGAGCGACACCCGAACACCACCAGCTATTCGCTGGCGATACTAGACGAGGACGCCGCCGGGACCGTCTCCGGGGCGTCGCCGAAGTCCGGCACCTCGAGCCGGACGCCGCCCTGCAGGGCCGACTGGTGGGCGATGATCCCGGGCAGCGTGAAGCGGGCGGCGGTCCAGGCGTTCACCGGCGGCAGGGTCCGGTCGACGACGGCGCGGACGAAGTCGTCGGCGAGGAACTGGTGGCTGCCCTCGTGCCCGGTCGGCACGCCCGCGTACTCCTGCGGCAGCCGGTCGGTGTCGTGCACCTCGGCGTAGCCGGACACGAACGCGTCGCGGAGCGAGGGGTCGACGTCGGCGAGGCGCGGGTCGTCGAGGTCCATCGTGGCCTGCGTGTTGATCGTGTCGCTGATGTCGTGCACGTCCTCCTTGTCCTGCCAGACACTGACCCGGGCGAGCTGCTCGAAGCTCGCCTCGGTGCCGAAGTAGCGGAAGCGGGACTCGCGGATGTGCGATGGGTAGCCGACGCGGCGCATCTCGTTGATGCGCATCACGCCGCCGTTGTCGAGCTCGAACAGCGCGGTGGCGTTCGAGAAGTCGTTGTCGAACTGGCTGACGTCCTTGTCGAAGACACCGTCGCCGCGGTCGTCCTTCACGCCGAGGCAGCTGACGCTGACGGCGTGCCCGGGGATGGCGCCGAGGACACCGCCGACGGAGTGGGTCGGGTAGAGCATGGGCGGGTAGCTGGCGGTCTGCTTCCACTGGTCGCCGCCGCTGTACTGGTAGGCGGCGTAGAAGCCGAGGTCCATGTCGTGGACGTAGTCGCCCTCGGCGTAGAAGACCCGGCCGAACGCGCCCTCGGCGACCTTCCCGCGGGCGAAGACGGTCGCGGGGTTGTAGTAGCTCGTCTCGCCCATCATGTAGGTGAGCCCGGTCTCGCGGACGGCCTCGATGATGGCGCCGATCTCCTCGACCGAGATCGCCATCGGCACCGCGGAGTACACGTGCTTGCCGGCGCGCAGGGCCTTGACCACGAGGGGGCCGTGTGTCCAGCGCTGCGTGAAGATCGCCACCGCGTCGACGTCGGAGGCGAGGACGGCGTCGAAGTCCGGGAACGTGCCGTCGAGGTGCTGCGACTCGACGAGCTCGGACGCGCGGTCGTCGACGAGGTCGGTGACGAAGACGCGGTCGACGTCCGGGTGGAGCTTGAACAGCTTGGCGAACTGGGGGGCGAACTGGCCCGCGCCGACCATTCCGACAGAGATCATCAGTGACCTTTCCAGGGTGTGGGATGCGTCGCCGAGCGGGTCGCTCCGATGCGATCGAGGGCCATCCTGACACGCCTGTCTACTCGTGACAACCCCTCTTGCTGTCCGCATTTGCGCCTCTTGCGCACTGCAATCCCCACGTGTAGATTCCCGGCTCACGGACTGCCGCACGTCAGTCCACCGCAGACGAAGGAGTCGCGATGGCAACCGAGAGCCCCGTGTCGTCACCCTTGACGACCGCCCGTCCACCCAGGAGTCGGCCCGCCGCCCGCTCCGGTGCACGGACGACCTCCCCGAGACGCCGACCCAGGAACGACCTCTGGCTCGCGCTGGTGTTCATCGCCCCCGCGGCGATCGGCTTCGCGGTGTTCCTGGCGTGGCCGACCGTCCGGGGCATCTACCTCAGCTTCACCTCGTACAACCTCCTCACGCCGCCGGAGTTCACCGGGCTGCAGAACTACGTCCGGCTCGTCCAGGACTCGATCTTCTGGCACTCGATGGTCGTCACCGTCGAGTACGTCGTCATCAACATCGTCATCCAGACGGTCGTGGCCCTCTTCATCGCCGTGATGATGCACCGCCTGACGAAGTCGACCTTCGTGCGCGGGATCGTCCTCGCGCCGTACCTCGTGTCGAACGTCGTCGCTGCGCTCGTCTGGCTGTGGATCCTCGACACGCAGCTCGGCATCGGCAACGAGATGCTCGCGGCACTCGGGCTCGACCGCATCCCGTTCCTGCAGAGCGACGTCTGGGGCATCCCCTCGATCGCGCTCATCAACGTCTGGCGGCACGTCGGCTACACCGCGCTGCTCATCTTCGCGGGGCTGCAGTCCCTGCCGGAGACGGTCTACGAGGCCGGACGCATCGACGGGGCGAGCGAGTGGAAGATGTTCTGGCGCATCACGGTGCCGCTCCTCCGCCCGATCCTGTCGCTCGTGCTCATCATCACCGTCATCGGGTCGTTCCAGGTGTTCGACACCGTCGCCGTCACCACGCAGGGCGGCCCCGCGAACGCCACCAATGTCGTGCAGAACTACATCTACAACCTGGCCTTCGGCCGGTTCCAGTTCGGCTACGCGTCCGCCGTCTCGGTGGCGCTCCTCATCGTCCTCAGCATCATCACGATCATCCAGTACCGCCTCACCCGCTCGGGTGAGTCGGACCTGGACTGAACGGAGCGTCTCGATCATGACCACGACCCTCACCCGTTCCGTCACCACGAAGCGTCCGCCTCGACCCGGCGCCGGACACCGCCGTCGCCCCTCGGTCGGCCGCGTCCTCGCGTGGATCGCGATGATCGCCGTCATCGTCGTCACCCTGTTCCCCTTCTACTGGATCCTCCGCACCGCGCTGTCGTCGAACGGTGCGATCAACTCCGACCCGACGTCGCTCCTCCCCGTCGGGTTCAGCCTGGGCGGGTTCGAGCGGGTCTTCGGCCTGCAGTCCACGAAGGAGGCCCTGGAGCAGGGCGGCTCCGGCGCGGCGCTGAACTTCTGGCGCTACCTCGGCAACTCCGTCATCGTCTCGACGCTCGTCACCGTCGGGCAGGTGTTCTTCTCCGCCGCGGCCGCCTACGCGTTCGCCCGGCTGCGCTGGCCCGGACGCGACAAGGTCTTCGCGGTGTTCCTCGCCGGCCTGATGGTGCCCGCGATCTTCACGCTGCTGCCGAACTTCGCCCTCATCAAGGAACTCGGCCTCGTCGACAACCTGCTCGGCATCGCCCTGCCGACCATGTTCATGACCCCGTTCGCGGTGTTCTTCCTGCGACAGTTCTTCCTCGGCATCTCCAAGGAGGTCGAGGAAGCCGCGCTCATCGACGGCGCCGGCAAGATCCGGGTGTTCTTCCGCCTGGTCATCCCGATGGCCGCCGCCCCGATCGCGACCCTCGCCGTGCTGACGTACATCACGAGCTGGAACGACTACTTCTGGCCGCTGATGGTGTCGTACACGGACAGCTCGCGGGTGCTCACCGTCGCACTCGGCGTCTTCAAGTCGCAGTCCCCGCAGTCCGGCACCGACTGGGCGGGCCTGATGGCCGCGACCCTGGTGGCTGCGCTCCCGATGATCGTGCTCTTCGGCCTCTTCGCCAAGCGGATCGTCAACTCCATCGGCTTCTCCGGGATCAAGTAACCCGGGCACGGACAGGACCACACACCATGACGAACGAACTGACGCGCCGTGCACTCTTCGCCGGCGGCGCCTCCGCCCTCGCCCTCGGTGCGCTCGCCGCGTGCTCGTCGCCGAGCCGCGGAACCGGCACCACTTCGCGCAGCGGGGCGACGACGGTCACCTACTGGCTCTGGGACTCGAACCAGCTGCCGGCCTACCAGGCGGTCGCCGACGCGTTCCACCGCGAGAACCCCGACATCACCGTGAAGATCACACAGCTCGGGTGGAACGACTACTGGACGAAGCTCACCGCCGGGTTCATCGCCGGCACCGCCCCGGACGTCTTCACCGACCACCTCACGAAGTTCCCGCAGTACGCCGACCTCGACGTGCTCTACAAGCTCGACGAACTCGAGGCGACCAAGGGGATCCGCGACGACGACTACCAGTCCGGGCTCGCCGAGCTCTGGAAGGGCAAGGACGGCCACCGCTACGGCTCACCGAAGGACTGGGACACCATCGCGATGTTCTACGACAAGAAGGCGATGGCGAAGGCCGGGGTCACCGACGCCGAACTCGCCGCCCTCGAGTGGAACCCCGACGACGGCGGCACGTTCGAACGGATGCTCGCACACCTCACCATCGACTCGAAGGGCCGCCGTGGGGACGAGCCCGGGTTCGACAAGCACGACGTCGAGGTCTACGGGATCTCCTCGAACGGCTCCGGCGGAGACGGGTTCGGACAGACGCAGTGGTCGCCGTTCACCGGCTCGACCGACTGGTTCTACACGAACGAGAACCCGTGGGGCGACAAGTTCCGGTACGACGAGCGGGTCGTGCAGGACACCCTCGCCTGGTACTACGGGCTCGCCGAGAAGGGCTACATGGCGAAGTACGGGGTGTTCTCCACGACCACCGGCCCCGAGGTGCAGCTCGGAGCCGGCAAGTGCGCGCTGTCCTTCAACGGGTCCTGGATGATCGGCTCCTACCTGAACATGAAGGACCTCGACATCGCGCTGGCCCCCACACCGGTCGGACCGATCGGGCACCGTGCCTCGATGTTCAACGGACTGGGGGACTCGATCACGAAGCAGGCGAAGAACCCCGAGGCCGCTGCGAAATGGGTCGCGTTCCTCGGCACCGACGCCGCCCAGGAGATCGTCGGGAAGGCCGGCATCGTGTTCCCGGCACGGCCCGCGGGCACCGAAGCAGCGGTCGCGTCCTTCAAGGAGCGCGGGCTCGACGTCTCCCCGTTCACCCGGCAGGTCGACGAGAAGACCACGTTCCTGTTCCCGGTGACCCGCAACCCCGCCGACGTGCAGGCGCTCCTCCAGCCCGCGTTCGATGACGTGTACGCCAACGGCAAGTCGATCCGCACGCTCACCGGTGTCAACGAGCAGGTCAACACCCTGCTGGCGCTCACCTGACACCCGGGTCGTCCGCACACCGCGACCACCGGTGCGGTGTGCGGACGACCGCATGCACGGCGTTGACCGTCCCCGGGAGCGCGTCCCACACTGACGGGGATGAC
Organism: Curtobacterium sp. UNCCL20; assembly: GCF_900101675.1. GTDB lineage: Bacteria > Actinomycetota > Actinomycetes > Actinomycetales > Microbacteriaceae > Curtobacterium. Next base: position 250,102 of record NZ_FNKG01000002.1, read on the forward strand.
TTCCCTCACCTCGCTCGTGTACATGTCCGTCGCCGTCGACGACCTGACCGACGGCCAGCTGGTCGCCATGCTGCGCGAGGCGCGGCTCACCAACGACGCGCTCGGCGTCTCCGGCCTGCTGCTGGCGAAGGGCGGACGGTTCATGCAGGTCCTCGAGGGACCGGCCTGGAGCGTCGAGGACCGGTTCGCCGCGATCTCGCGCGATCCTCGGCACCGTGACGTGAAGTCGCTGTCGCGTGAGTCGATCGAGACCCGCCGCTTCGACGGCTGGGCGATGGCCTTCGGCAACCCCTCGGACGACGAGGTCCGCGAGGAGCCCGGCTTCAGCACGTTCCTCACCGCGCGCACCGGTCTTCCGACCGGCCTCGCCGGGTCCCCGGCCGACTGGCTGCTCCGATGGTTCCGCGGACACGACCTCCTCGACGTCCCGGAGGAGCGGATCACCCTGGCACGGCACGCGGCCTGACCGCTGCGGTCGCGTCGGCTGACGCGGCCACCCCTCGGACTGGAGGCCCGTGGCGGGCCCGCCACGCGCCTCCAGTCCGTCACACTGGAACCGTGGAACGACGTGAGCTGATCCTGGTGGCCGCGGCCGAGGAGTTCGACCGCGCCGGCTTCGCCGCCGCGACCGTCGCGGGCATCGCCCGCACCGCGGGCGTCTCGCAGGGTGCGCTGCACTTCCACTTCCCGACGAAGCTCGCGATGGCGCTCGCCGTCATCGACGAGCAGAACGTCCGCACGTTCGCCGTCGTGAGCCACACCGACAGCTCGCCGATGGCCGCGCTCATCGGGGCGTCGAAGGGCATCGCCGACCTGCTGCGGACCGATCCGATCGTCCGCGCCGGGATCCGACTCTCGCTCGAACGCGGGGAGTTCGCCGCGGCCACCGCCAGCTTCTACGAGCAGTGGATCGCCGGGATCGTCGACGTGTTCCGGCTGGCGGTCGCGAGCGGGGAACTCCGGACCGACCTCTCCGCCGAGCAACTCGGCGCGACCGTGGTGCCGTACTTCACCGGAGTGCAGCTCGTGTCCGACGTCCGGACCGGCCGTGCCGACCTCTACCCGGCCGTCGCGACGATGTGGCGCGTGGTGGTGTCCGGCATCGCCGACCGCTCCCATCGTGCACGGTTGCTCGCGCTGGTCGAGGACACCTTCCGGCAGGCAGACTGAGCACGTGCACGATCACTCGTCCCCCTACGGCGACCCGCGGCTGGCGGAGTCGACGCTCGGGGTGCCGCGCGCCTCTGCCGCGGTCGTCGCGCTACGGCTCGTCGGCTGGGTCGTGCTCGCCGGCGCCGTCGTCACGCTGCTGGTGACGGCGTGGCTCGTCGTCACCACGATGGACGAGGGCGGCGGGGCGAACATCGGAGCGGGAGTCCTCGGCACGGCGGCGGTCTTCCTGGCACTCGCCGGGACCGGTGTCCTCGCACTCGCGGGTGTCGTCTCCAGGCGCCGCCGCACTCGCGGCAGACTGCACGCATGACAGTTCCTCGCTCCGGACCGGCTCCGACCACCTCGGTCGAGGGGCCGCACCGCCAGGTCGACCAGCGTTCCACCCCGGAACTCTGGGGACGGCTCGTGGCCGCTGTCTTCGCGCTGCCGGACGTGGTCGAGGGACACAGCCAGGTCTCGCCGCCGAGCTCCCGCGCCGTGTTCCCGACCGACCGCGAGACCGAGTCCGCGCCCGAACGGTCACTCGCACCGGGGCGCCGGCTCGAACCCGTGCACCTGCACGGCGTCGACGACACCAGCGTGCACCTCGTGCTGCCGGTCGAGCGGGGACGGGAGCTGATGGAGCTCGGGTGGGCCGAACCGCACGGCTACGCCGACTTCGGGACCGAGTTCATGGTCTACGGACCCCGGGACGACGACGAACTCGCCGTGGTGGTCGGGATCGTCGCGGAGAGCCTGGCGTTCGCGCGGGGGTGATCGGGTTGCGTCGGCGTGCACGCCCGCGTGTTCGGGGCACCTCGGGCGGGACGCACCGGGTCGTCAGACGTCGCGGAGGTCGCGGTCGCGGAACCACTTGAGGAGCCACGCCGCGCTCGTCCGGTCGAACGACGGCGGGAAGTCGATCGTGTCCGTGAGGAACGGGCTGAACCCCTCCTCGGCAGAGACGTCGGCGTCGTCGAGCGAGCGGTAGGCCATCGACCAGCCGTCGAACCGTCGGCGCTCGATGTCCTCGCGGATGAGCGACTTGACCTCGCCGTGCCGCGGGTCCTTCGCGATGACCGAGAACCGGTCGTCCACGCTGAACGCCGGACCCTCGAGCAGCTGCATGAAGCGGCCGTCCTTCGCCAACAGGATCCCGGAGACGCCGAGCGCCTCGTTCCGGAGTCGCGCCTCACGCAGGAGCTCGGCGAGGGCAGCGTCGTCGAAGGGGGTGGCCGCGCGGCTCATGTAGACGATGGAGACGAGCACGACTCCATCCTGGTGGGCGTGCTCCGGGCACGCGAATCATGTCCGTTCCCCGCCGTTGGAGCGTTGTCCACAGATCTGCGGGACCACGCGATCGACGCTGCGGATCTTCGTACGCTCGCGACGTGCCCGACCCCCTCTCCCGTCTCATCTACATCGACGACTCCGGACATCAACCCACCGGGCTCCTCGTCTTCGGATGGGTGTCGCTCTCACCGCAGGCGTGGCGACCCGTCCTCCGACGCTGGTTGGAACTCAGGAAGACGCTCTCCCGCGAGCACGGCATCGACGTCGAGCGTGAACTGCATGCGACGGACTTCGTGAACGGTCGTGGGCGCATCTCATCGTGCGTGCCCGACCGGTACGTCCATGACGGGGTGACGTACTGGAAAGACCTCGGGCGGGAACTCGCGGTCCGACTCCTGCGTGAGATGAGTTGTTTCGAGGGCATGACGGTCGGTGCGGTGTTCCGTCGCGTCGATCCACATCCGCTGCAGGCGGAGAAGGTCAGCCTGTACCGGGACCTCGTCCGATCATGGGAGCAGGAGCTCTCCGCGGACGGAGAGCTCGCGATGCTGTTCATGGACGGCAACGGAACCGACCACTCCTACCGGACCGCCCACCGACAGCTGCAGCTGGACGTCCGTCGGATCATCGAGGACCCGTTGATGATCGATTCGGCTTCGTCGCACCTCGTTCAGATGGCCGACCTGGCCGCGTGGTGCGCGTACGTCGCCGTCGAGCGTCCGCGGCGCCACGAGTTCGCGTGGTCGTGGTACGAGGACCATCTGTCCGTCAGAGATCCGCACCGGCGCCCGCTCGAGATGCCCCCGGGACACAGCGAGACCCCCTGATCTGCGCTACCGCAGGGGGGTCTGCTCCGCCAGTCTGGCACAGGACCTTCCGCGGGAACAAGCCATGGTCGTCGTCAGTCGGCGGAAGCGCTCGGGGCGGGGACCGGTGCCCCACGCTCGACTCCTCGAACGGCGTTGCGGGTGGCGGGCGCGACGACCACGGCGACGACGAGGAGGGCCGCTGGCACGAGCATCGCCGTCTGCAGGCCGAGGTGCTCGCCGAGGAACCCGAGTGCGGGCGGACCGGCGAGGAACGCGACGTAGCCAGCTGTGGCGACGACGGACACCCGTCGGTCGCCGTCGGTCGGGTGGTCGCCCGCGGCGGAGATCGCGAGCGGGAACCCGAGCGCGATCCCGAGGCCCCAGACCCCGGCTGCGGCAGCGGTGAGCACCGGGTTCGGGGACACGACCACGAGCAGCACCCCGACGGCGCCGACCACGGCGCACACCCGGATGACGGGAGCGCGACCGAACCGGGTGACGAACGGGGTGCCGGCCGAGCGTCCGACGAACATCGCGAGCGCGAACCCGGTGAACACCAGGGAGCCGACGACCTCGGGCGCATCGTGATCGGTGGTCATGAGGAGGGGGAGCCAGTCGCTCGCAGCACCCTCGGCGAACGCCATCGCCAGCGTGATCACGGCGATGAGGAGCACCTGCACGGTGATGACCGACCGGAGCCGTGGTGTGGCGACAGCTCCCGTCGTGGTGGTGTCGGCCGCGACGGCGCGGGGGAGCGGTCGGAGGTTCACGGCGGCGAACGTCGCCAGCCCGGCCATCACGACGGTGGCGACGAGCAGGTGGACCACCACGGGCGTCCGGGTGGCGGTCAGCGCGATGCCGGCGGCCCCTCCGATGACGGTCCCGAGGCTGAAGCAGGCGTGCAGCATCGGCACCACGGGTCGTCCGATGTGCCGCTCCACCGCGGCGGCCTCCACGTTGAGGCCGATCTCGGCGACGCCGGACCCGAAGCCGATGAGGAACAGTCCGGCCCAGACACCGGCCGCCGCCTGTGCGGGCGCGAGCAGCGCGACGAGCAGCATGCCGACGACGGGGAGCGCGCCTCCGAGCACGATGAGCGGCCGGGTCCCCAGGCGTCGAACGAGCGCGCCGGCCCCGAGGATCCCGATCATCGACCCGATGGACAGCCCGAGGAGGACGATGCCCATCGCCTCGATCGATGCGCCGAGCTCGTCGCGGACCGCGGGCGTGCGGGTGATCCACGAGGCGATCCCGAACCCGGTCATCGTCGACGTGGCGAAGAGTGCTGCTCGGTGGCGCCCGATCATGGGTCCATCAGAACGTTTCAACGAGACCGCGTCAAGGGTGCGCCTAGGATCGAGCGCATGGCGACCGTCCTCCTCGTCCGGCACGGACGGACCACCGCGAACGCGACCGGGCTCCTCGCCGGCCGGACTGCCGGGGTGGCCCTCGACGCCGTCGGCCGGCAGCAGGCAGCGCGGACGGCCGAGCGCATCGCCGCCGTTCCCCTCGCTGCCGTCGTCTCGAGTCCGCTGGAGCGGTGTCGGCAGACCTCCCGGGCGCTGCTCGACCGTCAGTCCGGCACGCCGGAGACCCGCATCGAGCGGGCGATCACGGAGTGCGACTACGGCGAGTGGCAGGGTCGGAAGCTCGCCGACCTCGCGAAGGAGCCGCTCTGGCGGACGGTCCAGGCGAACCCGAGCGCCGTCGTGTTCCCCGGCGGCGAGTCCATGCAGGGCATGCAGTCGCGGGCGGTGGCGGCGATCCGGCGCATCGACGCCGAGGTCGAGGCAGCGCACGGCCCGGCCGCCGTGTGGGTCGCGGTGAGCCACGGCGACGTCATCAAGTCCGTGCTCGCCGACGCGCTCGGGATGCACCTCGACCTGTTCCAGCGGATCTCGGTGGGCCCGGCGAGCGTGTCCATCGTGCGCTACGGCGAGCAGCGACCCGAGGTGGTCGCGTCGAACACCGAGTCCGGCGATCTGGCCTGGTTGGCCGCCGCTCTCGCGCCCACTGGCGATGCGGCCGTCGGGGGCGGTGCCGGTCACGACGAGACAGGTCCTGCCGGAGCTTGAACGGGTGTCGGCGTGCCCTCCTACAATGCGGGTATGCCAACCATCGTCCACGGCTTCGACTGGCCGGATCGTCTCGTCGTCGGCACGGTCGGTCAGCCCGGCGAGCGGTCGTTCTACATCCAGGCGCGGGACGGCCGACGCGTCACCAGCGTCGCGCTCGAGAAGGAGCAGTCGGCGGTCCTCGCGGACAAGATCGACGAGCTCCTCGACGAGGTCGCCACGGTCGAGGACAACCGCTTCAGCGTCCCGACGTCCGCCCCCACCGAGCTCCGTGACGGCGCACCGCTCGACCAGCCGGTCGAGCCGGAGTTCCGGGCGGGCGCCCTCAGCCTCGGGTTCGACCCGGCGACCGCCCAGGTCGTGATCGAGGCGTACCCGATCGACGACGAGATCGAGATCGTCACCGAGACGAACGAGGACGGCGACGAGGTCGAGGCAGTGGTCGAGATCCCCGAACCGGCCGAGCTGTTCCAGGTGAAGATCCCGGTCGGCACCGCCCGTGCGTTCGTCGAGCGCACGCGCGAAGTCGTGGCCGCCGGCCGTCCGTCCGGGGACGCATGAGCGACGGATCGCTGTCCATCCGGGCACGCATCCGCGAAGCGTCGAACGCGACGTTCCTGGCCGACCTCGACGGCGAGTCCGTCGTGTACAAGCCGATCGAGGGCGAACGGCCGCTCTGGGACTTCCCGGACGGCACGCTCGCTGATCGCGAGGTCGCTGCGTACCTGGTGTCGGAAGCGTTCGGGTGGGGCGTCGTACCCCCGACCTGGATGGGCGACGGACCGTTCGGGCGTGGCATGGTCCAGCGCTGGCAGGACGTCGACCCCGACCAGGACGCCGTCGACCTCGTGCCGACGGACACCGCCGACGCCGAGGGGTCGCCGTGGCTGCCGGTGCTCGAAGCGATCGACGAGCAGGAACGTCCGGTCACCCTCGTGCACGAGGACACGACCGCGCTGCGGCGGATGGCGGTCTTCGACGTCGTCGTGAACAACGCGGACCGCAAGGGCGGGCACGTGCTGGCGATGCCCGACGGGCACCGGTACGGCGTCGACCACGGGCTCACCTTCCACGTCGAACACAAGCTCCGCACGGTGCTGTGGGGCTGGATCGGGGAGCCGCTCGACCCCGACGAGCTCGAGGGCATCGACCGCGTGACCGAGGCGCTGCACGGAGCGCTCGGCGATGCGCTCGACGAGCACCTCACCGTCGCCGAGGTGGACAACCTCCGCGCTCGCTGCGCCGCGCTCCGAGCCGTGGCGATGTTCCCGCCGCCGCCCGGACACGGCCCCGCGGTCCCGTGGCCGCTCTTCTGACGTCGTCCGCCTGAGATCGGGTCGGCGGGCTCCGTCGGGTCCGGAGCCCGCCGACCCGGACCGCGTCCCGCCTGTCGGGACGCGGAGCCCGTGTCGTCCGGGTGGAGGACGCCGTCGTCCTCCGGGACGCCACGGGGAAACGACCGGTCGAGGACGGATCAGGTGCACTCGACCGGCCGAGTCGGCGCACCGTGCTGCTCGGTGCGCGTGGTCGGTGGTCGCGGCCGGGGTCCGGGGCTGCTGTTGCGTCAGCATACGACGGAGCTGTGCAGAACGACAGCCCCTCGTGGGCCGACCGGTCGTGGCTCGTCAGAGCGACCAGTCGTCGCGGAAGAGTGCGCCGCCGCGGCGTGAACCGAGGTACGACCCGACGACCGCGACTCCGAGGTCGTCGTTCTCCGGTGCGACCACCTTGCCGTCCACGCGCTTCGCCATCTGGTCGATGAACCGCGCGAGTCCCGGGTCGTCCCCGAGCCGGAAGAACGTGGTCTGGGCGCCGAGGCGGCCGGCGTTCTCGAGCTCTCGCACCGACAGCGCGATCGTGATCGGGTCCGGCGGGTAGCCGAACCACACCTGACCGTTCGGTTCGAGGTGCGACGTCGGCTCGCCGTCGGTGACGATCAGCAGGACGGGCTGCGCGGTCGGGTGCTTCCGGAAGTGCCGGTTCGCGAGCAGCAGGGCGTGGTGCAGGTTCGTGCCCTTGTCCCACATCGCGTCGAGTCCGACGAGCTGCTCGATCTCCATCACCTCGGCTTCGCGGCCGAACCCGATGAGCTGCAGGTCGTCGCCGCGGAACCGCGTCGACACGAGGGTGTGGAGCGCCAGGGCGGTGCGCTTCATCGGCACCCAGCGGTCCTCCATCGCCATCGAGAACGAGGTGTCGACGAGGAGCGCCACGCAGGCCTGCGTCCGCGCCTCGGTCTCCTGCACCTCGACGTCGTCGATCTCCAGGCGGACGCCGGGACCGATCCGTCCCGATGCCGCGGTCCGGGTGAGGGCGTTCGTGATCGACCGGGTGACGTCCCAGGGTTCGGTGTCCCCGTACTGCCACTGCCGCGTGGACCCGGACGGCTCGCCCGCCGCCCCGGACCGGCGCAGGTCGCGAGCACCCTGTCGGCCGGACATCCGTTCCGCGACGTCGCGGAGCAGGCTCTTGCCGAGCTGCCGCATCGCCTTCGGGGTGAGCCGGAGCTGCCCGTCCGCGCCGCGTCGCATCGCGCCCGAGTTCCGGAGCGCCTTCTCGAGCTGCTGCAGGGTCTTCGCGTCGACGGCTGCTTCGTTGCCGAGCTGCCGTGCGAGTGCGTCGAGGTCCAGGTCGTCGAGGTCGGAGCCCGGGCCGGACTGCGCGATCTGGTCGGCGAGGGCGTCGAGGTCGGCGATGTCCTGGAAGACCCCGGTACCGTCGCCGAGCCCGAGGCCCTGCTCGCCGTCCATCCGCTCCGAGCCGCCCCAGTCCTCGCCGGGGCGCATCGAGCGGAGGTTGCCGTCGAGCTGCGTGAGTTGTCCCATCAGGTCGGGGGAGCCGAAGGCCTGCTGGGCGAGGGCGTCGAGCTCGTCCCGCTGCTCCTGGGTCATCGAGTTCCGCATCCGCTGCGCCGCGGCCGCACGGGCAGCGAGGTCGTCGAGGAGTTCGTCCACGTTCTGCGGGTTCGACGGGAAGTACTGCCCGTGCTCGGCCATGAACTCGTCGAACTGCTCGGGGGAGTCCTCGCCGCGGGCGTGCGCTTCGAGCAGGGCGTTGAGGTCGCGCATCATGGCGGCGACGTCCTGGCGGTCCTGGTCCGTGGCACCCTCGAGCGCCTGCTTCATGCCGGCGAAGCGCTGGTCGAGCATCTCGCGGCCGAGCAGGTCCTTGATCTCCTCGTACTTCTGTCGCGCCGTGGGGCTCTTCCAGTCGTAGCCGCTGAGTTCCTGCACGGCGCTGGCCGGCGAGGGGGAGAGGCTGTCGAGCTGCATCTCGGCGAGCGCACGGTCGCCGTCGTCGATGTCGGTGTCCCGGGCGAGCTGGCCGCGTTCGGCGAGCACGGCCTCGTCGAGGAGCTGCTTGACCTGCTGCAGCGTGCCGTCGAGGTTGTTCCTGCTCGTCAGTTCGCGCCGCCGTTCGGCGACACGGCGGGCCAGGTCGTCGAGCCCGTGCTGGTCGCGACCGCCCCGGCGCAGGAACTCGCGGATGGCGCGTTCGGGCGAGGTGCCGCCCATCACGTCCTCACCGATGGCGTCGAGCGCCTCGGCCAGGTCGACCGGCGGTGCGAGCGGGTCCGGCCCGTCCTCGTACTTGCCGTAGCGGGCGTCGCGCGCGAGCCGCCGGTTCTGCCTAGCCATAGACGGCTTCGCCCCCGCCGGACTCCTTGCTGATGCGTCGCGCCAGGTAGAGCCCCTCGAGCGCGAGTTCGATCGCACCGGCCCGCTCGCCGTCGTCGGTCGCGCCGAGCCGGTCGCAGACCTGGTCGTAGAGGTCGGACTCGCCGATCGACGGCAGCCCCTCGAGGAAGGCGCGGGCGCTCACCTGCTCACCGGTCGTCACCATCGTGCCACCGTCGAGCGCCTCGACGAGGACGGCGAAGTCGAGCCCGCGGAACCGGGAGCGCACGGTCTCGGCGGTGGCCGTCCGGAGCAGGTGTTCGAGCACCTCGTCGGCGCGGTCCTCCTCGCCGTTCTCGAACTCGATCTTGCCGCCGAGGACGTCGACCGCGGTCTCGAGGTCGATCGGCCTCGCGACCGCGTGCTCCTCGCCCTGTCGGGCGGCGCGGTGCACGGCGGCCGCCGAGACCGTCTCGGCCCCGGCGATCGCGAAGCGGGCGCTGACGCCGCTCCGCTGGTCGACCGCGCTGGATCCGCGGAGGGCGCGGGTGAACCGGGCGAGGATCTCGATGAGCGCGTCCGGCACGTCGGCGGTGAGCTGCGCCTCCTGGCGGATCACCGCGATCTCGTCCTCGAGCTCGATTGGGTAGTGCGTCCGGATTTCGGCGCCGAACCGGTCCTTCAGCGGCGTGATGATGCGGCCGCGGTTCGTGTAGTCCTCCGGGTTGGCGCTGGCGACGACGAGCACGTCGAGCGGCAGCCGCAGGACGTACCCGCGGATCTGCACGTCACGCTCCTCCATCACGTTGAGCATCGCGACCTGGATGCGTTCGGCGAGGTCGGGGAGCTCGTTGATCGCGACGATGCCGCGGTGGCCGCGGGGGACCAGCCCGAAGTGGATCGTCTCGGGGTCGCCCAGGCTGCGGCCCTCGGCGACCTTCATCGGGTCGACGTCACCGATGAGGTCCGCGACGGAGGTGTCCGGCGTCGCGAGCTTCTCGACGTAGCGGTCGTCGCGGTGCCGCCAGTCGATCGGCATCGCGTCGCCGAGGTCCTCGGCGCGACGGATGCTCGCGGTGGTGATCGGTTGGTAGGGGTGCTCGCCGAGCTCGGAACCGGCGATCACGGGCGTCCACTCGTCGAGCAGCCCCTGCAGCGTGCGCAGCAGTCGCGTCTTGCCCTGTCCGCGTTCGCCGAGCAGGACGACGTCGTGTCCGGCGATGAGGGCTCGTTCGAGCTGGGGGACGACCGTGGTGGCGAAGCCGTGCAGGCCGGGCCAGGGGTCGGTGCCCTCGCGGAGGGCACGGAGGAGGTTGTCGCGGATCTCGGCGCGGACCGTCTTCTGGACGTGACCAGAGGTGCGGAGCTCGCCGACCGTTCTGATGGAGGGTCGGGTCACCCCGTCGACGTTACGCCCGTGCTGTGGACGCGGCCAGTGGGTGCCTGGAGGCGCGTGGCGGGCCCGCCACGCGCCTCCAGGCCCGCTTGTGGGTTTACATAGCAATTGCAATGATTGTGTCTCCGGCGTCGGAGCCGGATTCGATAGGGGGATTCGGCTCCGCGCCGGAGTCGCCGTCCCTTTGCCGTACCGACCGTGAACCATCTCGGCGATCTCGGCGTACGGTCCCCTCTCGTGAGCAGCGCGACGACGAACGGGGCGATCAAGAGCCTGGTCCCCGCCAGGATGGACAGACTCCCGTGGACACGGTTCCACTGGAGTGTCGTGGTGGGACTCGGCGTCTCCTGGATCCTCGACGGGCTCGAGATCCAGATCGTGTCGAACGCCGGGTTCCAAGCGGATCTGAACCTGTCGACGCAGCAGGTGACGTCCCTCGGGACGATCTACCTCGTCGGTCAGGTCGTCGGAGCGCTCGTGTTCGGGCGCATGTCCGACCGGCTCGGGCGACGGAAGCTCTTCATCCTGACCCTGGCGATCTACCTGATCGGGTCCGGCATCGCGGGCCTCGCGCAGGACTTCTGGTTCCTCGCGGCCTTCCGGTTCGTCGCCGGGCTTGGCATCGGCGGTGAGTACGCCGCGATCAACTCGGCGATCGACGAACTCATCCCCTCGAAGTACCGCGGGCACGTCGACATCGCCATCAACGGCACGTACTGGGGCGGTGCAGCGCTCGGCGCCTTCGCCAACATCTACCTGCTCGACACCCAGCACTTCGCCGAGAACATCGGCTGGCGCATCGGCTTCTTCCTCGGCCCGGTGCTCGGCATCGCGATCATCTTCCTGCGACGGCACATCCCCGAGAGTCCGCGGTGGCTGATGACCCACGGGCGCGAGGAAGAGGCGGACGCGACCGTCACGCAGATCGAGGAGTCCGTCGAGAAGTCGACGGGGCACCGGTTGCCGGACGTGGACCAGTCGAAGGCGATGACCGTCACGCCGATGGACCGCGTCGGGTTCCTCACCATCGCGCGGGTGCTCCTCAGGCAGTACCCGAGCCGAACGCTCGTCGGCGCGACGATGATGATCACGCAGGCGTTCCTGTACAACGCGATCTTCTTCACCTACGCGCTCGTGCTCACGAACTTCTTCGGACTGAAGACCGCGCAGACGTCGATCTACTTCTTCCCCTTCGCCATCGGGAACCTGCTCGGGCCGATCATCCTCGGCCGGTTCTTCGACACCTGGGGCCGGCGGCAGATGATCTTCCTGACGTACCTGGTGTCCGGGCTCGTCCTCGCCACGTCGGCGTTCCTGTTCCGTGCCGACGCGATCAGCGCCACCGTGCAGGTCGTGTTCTGGTGCGTCTCGTTCTTCTTCGCCTCGGCCGGTGCGTCCAGCGCCTACCTGACGGTGAGCGAGATCTTCCCGCTCGAGCTGCGGTCGCAGGCCATCTCGTACTTCTTCGCGCTCGCGCAGATCTTCGGCGCGGTCGCGCCGCTCATCTACGGCGCGTTCATCGGCAACGGGTCGTCGCGGGAGCCGCTCTTCTGGGGGTACTTGCTCGGTTCCGCGGTGATGATCGGCGGTGGCGTGGTGGCGCTGGTCTTCGGGGTGGATGCCGCTCGGAAGGGTCTCGAGGACGTCACGCAGCCGCTGTCGGTCCTGACCGGGGAGGCGGAGAAGGCCCCGAAGTAGCATTTCGTATACGGAGTGTTTAGCGGGTCGGAGCGGCGCCTGTCAGTGTCGCCGTATGGCACTCCTCCACAGGGCGACAGCAGCCCGCACGGTCCACGGTCCGGTCTCCTCTGCACGCGGCGGCGCGGACCGTGCGTGATCCTGGCGAGATGGAGCGATCGAGGAACCGCGCGGGTCGCGGCGACGAGGACCGGAACAGCATCCGGCGCAGTCTGTTGCGGGACGCGGTCTTCGCACGGCTGCTCGACAACGTCCTGCGCGGCGTGTACCGGCGCGGGCAGCGGATCCGCCTCGACACCATCGCGGACGACATGGGCGTCTCGCGCACGCCGGTGCGCGAAGCCCTCGTGCCGCTCGAGACGCTCCGGCTCGTCACGGTGCAGCGGTACGTCGGCGTCGTGATCGCCCACTGGACGGTCGAGCACATGACCGAGCGGATCCGAATCGCCCGCACGATGCTGACCGAGCCGTCTGCGGGGACGACCGGCTGCGACGACCGGTTCCACGTCGGCTGGTTGCGGGAGTGCGCGACCGAGGGTGGAGCGTTCGTCGAACTCGCCTCGTGGTGGCTTCGTCGGCGGGGCGCCGCGGTCAGTGCGGACTGGCTCCTGTCCCAACGGGCCGTGCTCGACGTCTTCTACACGGACGACGTCGCCCTGGCGAACGGGATCGACGCCGTGGTGGCCCGACGTGATCGGATGCAGTTGGTCGAGCGGGCGTCCGTGGCGGCCGAGGCGGACGAGCTCGACGAGTGTGCCCTCGCCCTGGTCGAACTCGCGTCGGCGCTCATCGCGATGCCCGAGCGGTTCCGGGCTGCGGCCTGACCGTGCTCGCGGCCTGACCGCGCGCGCGTCCTGACCGCGCTGGCGTCCTGACGTCGGCACCGCAACGGTCTCGGCCGGCGGTGACGCTCGACGCCGAGATCGGGGGCGCGGTGGTGGGCCGCGCCCCCGGGGCCACTCCCCGCTGAGCGCCGCATGATCGGGCGCGTCAGGCTCAGCAGGGGGGAGCGACGTCGGTGCTGTGTCGCGGCGGACGGGGATCGCTCCCCGGAACGTGATGGCCGCGTCCCGATGCTACGGAGCGGGGTACGGGCAGACAACCCCGCAATGTCCCCACTTCGGGGGACCGGAGTCGATCGGCGCCGGGTGCGCCGGGTTCGAGACCGGGCTCGTCCTCCTGTATGGTGGTCGCAGCGCTCGCGAGAGTGCTTGGAGACGTCGCATAGTCCGGCCGAGTGCACCACCCTGCTAAGGTGGAGTCCCCTTTGAGGGGACCGAGGGTTCAAATCCCTCCGTCTCCGCACCGAAGAAGCCCCTCCGATCCGCACCTGCGGGTCCGAGGGGCTTCGGTCGTTCCGGAGCGTTCGCGGTGATGCGTCACGCCCCTGTCCGAGCGACGGTCCGTGCGGCAGGATGGGCCCATGACGCCTCCGTCGCCGTCGACCGTGGATCGCTACCGGGACCTCCACCGCCACCCCGAGCTCGCCTTCGAGGAGGTCCGGACCGCCGGCATCGCCGAAGCAGCGCTCCGGGCCGCCGGGTACGACGTCACCGCGGGTATCGGTGGCACCGGCGTCGTCGGGGTGCTGCGGAACGGTGACGGACCCACCGTGCTCGTGCGGGCGGACATGGACGGGCTGCCGGTCACCGAGGAAACCGGTCTCGAGTACGCCAGCACGGTCGACGGGCGCATGCACGCCTGTGGTCACGACGTGCACGTCTCGACGCTCATCGGTGCCGCCGAGCAGTTGGCGCAGGGGCGAGCGGACTGGTCGGGGACCCTCGTGGTGCTCTTCCAGCCCGCTGAGGAAGCCGGCGGGGGTGCGCAGGCGATGCTCGACGACGGGCTGTACGAGCGCGTGCCGGTCCCCGACGTCGTGCTCGGGCAGCACGTCGGTCCCGCGCCTGCCGGGGCGCTCGGGGCGCATGCCGGCCCGGCCTTCGCCGGCGCGAGCAGTCTCGACGTCACGGTCTTCGGGCGCGGCGGTCACGGGTCCCGGCCGGAGACCACGATCGATCCGATCGTCCTCGCTGCCGCCATCGTCATGCGGTTGCAGACGATCGTCGCGCGGGAGGTCTCGCCGCAGGAGACCGCCGTCGTGAGCATCGGACGGATCTCCGCGGGGACGAAGAACAACATCATCCCGGAGACCGCGTCCCTCGGGCTCACCGTCCGTGCGTTCGACGAGGATGTCCGGAGCCGGGTCCTGCTGGCGATCGAGCGGATCGTCCGGGCAGAGGCGACGGCGTCGGGGGCTCCCGAGCCGCGCATCCAGTACGCGGAGTCGTTCCCGGTCCTGGTGAACGACGTGGACGCCACGGAGCGGACGAACGCCGCGTTCCGTGCGGCGTTCGGCGACGCGAGCCTCCTCGATCCCGGGGCGCTGAGCGGGAGTGAGGACGTCGGGCTGCTCGCGACCGCTGCGGGTGCGCCGCTGGTCTACTGGATCCTCGGCGGTGCGGACGCGGCGTCGTGGTTCCGGGCTGCCGAGGCGCGAACCCTCGACCGTGACGTCCCCTCGAACCACTCGCCCCACTTCGCCCCGGTCCTCGAACCGACGTTGAGCCGGGGCGTCGAGGCGCTCGTCACCGCGGCGCGGACCTGGCTCGACTGAGCGAGGACGGGGCGGCCGCCGTCAGACCGTCGGGACGCTCCCCGTCGCCGTCCCGACCGGACGGCCCGCACGGCTGCGACGCGCCGCCTGCGCCGCGAACACGGTCAGCACCACGGCGGCCAGGGTGATGCCCGCTCCCGCCCAGATCGGCGAGGTGTACCCGAGCCCGGCGGCGATGGTCAGCCCACCGATCCAGGCGCCGAGCGCGTTGCCGAGGTTGAACGCGGCGATGTTCGCCCCGCTCGCCAGGGTCGGCGCGTGGTCGGCGTACTGTATGATCCGTGTCTGCAGGGCTGGCACGGTGGCGAACCCGAAGGCCCCCATGAGCACCAGGGACATGATCGTCAGCACGGGCGAGGCCGCGACGAGTGCGAACACCGCCAGCACCACGGTGAGCACGACCAGGACGACGAGCAGGGTGCCGTCGATCGACTTCGAGGCGAGCTTCCCGCCGGCGAAGTTCCCCACGAACAGCCCGACGCCGAACACGATGAGGAGCCACGGTACGGAGCTCGACGCGAATCCGGACACCGACGTCAGCGTGTAGGCGATGTAGGTGAAGGCGCCGAACATCCCGCCGTAGCCGAGCACGGTGATGCCGAGGGAGAGCCACACCTGGCCGGAGCGGAAGGCGCTGAGCTCCCGGGCGAGCGACGGTGTCTCGGTGACCCGGACGGCGGGGACGAGCACGAGCACACCCACGAGGGCGACGACACCGATGACCGCGATGGCCCAGAACGTGGCGCGCCAGCCGAGCGCCTGGCCGAGGAAGGTGCCGAAGGGGACGCCGAGCACGTTCGATGCAGTGAGGCCGGTGAACATCAGGGCGACGGCGGAGGCGCGCTTCTCGCGCGCCACCATGTTCGACGCGACGACGGACCCGATGCCGAAGAACGCGCCGTGGCAGAGGGCGGCGACGACGCGGCCGAGCATCATCACGCCGTAGACCGGCGCGAGTGCGGAGAGCGTGTTGCCGATGATGAAGAGCACGAGCAGCCCGACCAGGACGGGCTTCCGGGGGAGTCGGGTGGTGGCGGCGGTGAGGCCGAGTGCCCCGACGATCACGGCGAGGGCGTACCCGGTCACGAGCCAGCCAGCCGTGGTCTCGGTCACCCCGTAGTCGGCGGCCACCTCGGGCAGCAGTCCGGTGATGACGAACTCGGTGAGGCCGATGCCGAATCCGCCGAGTGCGAGGGCGATGAGTCCCGCGGGCATGGGGTGTCCTTCCGTTGTGCGGTGCAGCTGTCCCGCGTACGCTGGTTGTTGCAGACGCGGGATATCGATAGTTGCACACGCGGCATATCCGCGCAAGCAACTGGCCGCTCCTGCAACGATCACCCGAAGGAGCCCGATGTCCGTCGACGACACCTCGACCGCCGTCCGTGCCCACGGCTGGCGCACTCTCGCCGCCCTGCACGGCCTGATCGAGACGCGCCTCGAGCGAGCCCTGCGCGAGGTCGACCTCTCGGTCGTCGAGTTCACGGTCCTCGACGCCCTCCGTCGCCAGGACGGCTTCCACATGCGCATGCAGCAGCTCGCACGCGCCGCGGCCCTCAGCGCGAGCGCGACGACCCGACTCGTCAACCGCCTCGAGGAACGTGCGCTCCTCACCCGTGTCCTCTGCGCCGACGACCGGCGGGGGCTCTACACGGAGCTCACGCACGCCGGGCAGGTCCTGCTCGACCGGGCGACGCCGATCCACGCCGCAGCGCTCGAGGAGGCGCTCGCCGAGGCGCGCGACGTCCCCGAGCTCGAGGAGCTCGCCATCGCGGTCGACCGACTCGAGGGTGCGACCGTCTGACCTCCGTCCCGTCGAGCAGGCCGGGAGGCGCGGCCTGCCCCGCCACGGGCGCTACGGTGTGCAGGTGGTGCGGCGGACGGGTCTCACGGTCACGGCGGCGGTCGTGCTCACGGCAGTGCTCGGCGGCTGCGCCGCCGCCGAGGCGTCGAGCGGGGTGACCGTCGAGGCGTACGTCGAACCCGGTGGCGGCGCCGCTGCCCGGGTGTCCGGCGCGGCTCCGCGTTCGGCGACCATCGGCATCGACGGTGTCACCCTCACCGAGGACGGCGCGGGACTCGACGACGTCCCCGACGGTGTCGGCTCCCTCGCCCGCACCGCCGCGACGGGTGGCGCGTCGCCCGAGCTCCTCGTGAGCAACTACTCCGACCGGATCGGGGACTTCTCGCCTGCGATCGGCACCGCCCTGCTCGGGAACGCCGGACACCGGACCCGTGTGGCGACGGCGCTCGCCGCGGTTGCGGCACGCGAGCACGTGCGGGGCGTGCAGATCGACCTCGAGTCACTCCGCGCCCGGGACCGCGCTGGCCTCGTCGCCTTCGCCGCCGCGCTCTCCGACGCCGTGCACGAGCGGCTCGGCGCCCACGCCACGGTCTCGATGGCCGTGATGGCATCGACCACCGCTGACGGGTACCGGGACACCGGGTACGACCTCCGCGGCCTCGGAGCACACGTCGACCGGTTCGTCCTGATGACGTACGACCAGCACGGCCCGTGGAGCGGACCGGGGACCGTCGGCGCCCTGCCCTGGGCGAAGCGGGTGGTCTCGGCCGCCGAGCACCAGGGGCTCTCGGCGCGCCGGATCGACCTCGGGATCGCCGGCTACGGCTACGTCTGGGGCGGATCGGGCGATCCGCAGGTCAGCCCGGCGTCGGCAGCGACGACCGCGGGACGAGCGGCGCGGTGGTCTGCGACGAACGGCGAGTGGTCCGCACGGCTCGACGACGGACGCGAACTGCACTGGTCGGACGCCCGCTCCTACCGCGCCCGGGTCGCGCTCGCCGAGGACCTCGGCCTGCACGGCGTCGCGCTCTGGTCCCTGAACACCCTCGCGCTGCCGTCCTGATCGGACTCCGCCGCCGGATGCCGGCGCCGGACTCCGCCGTCTGCTTCAGCTGCGCGGGGGAGCGGTGGTCGAGCGGACGACGAGCGATGGCGGGACGAGGACCCGGGTCGGCGACGACGGCTCCGCGGCGCCTATCCGGTCGACGAGCCGGGCCGCGGCGAGTCGGCCGACCTCGTCGTTGTGCGGGTCGACCGTCGTCAGGCGGAGCAGGGGCGAGGCGGCGAGCGGGGTCTCGTCGTTGCCGATCACCGAGACGTCCTCCGGGATCCGGAGGCCGGCGTCCCGGACGGCGGCGATCGCGCCCATCGCCATCACGTCGTTCGCGGCGAACACCGCGGTCAGGTCGGGGTGGCTCTCGAGCGCCCGGCGGGTGCCCTCGTAGCCGGTGGCCTCGGAGGTTGGCCCGTCACCGAACACCAGCGGCTCGATGCCGGACTCGGCCAGCCGTGCGACGGTGGCGGCGCGCCGGACGGCAGCCGAGCCTCCAGACCCGGTGACGTGGACGATGCGGCGGTGACCCAGGCCGATGAGGTGATCCGCTGCCAACCGGCCGCCGGCGGCCTCGTCCGAGGCGACCACGTCGAGCCCGCCCGGGACCTCGGCGCGTTCGCCGGCGATCACCACCGGGGTGTCCGCGGGGACGACGAGGTCGCGGAAGCCCTCGGCCGCGAGCACGACCCCGTCGACGCGGAGTGACAGCAGGTCGTCGAACGGTGAGGAGTCGAGGTGGGCGTTCGCGCGGGTGTCGGCCAGGGTGAGCCGGAGGCCGTGCGGCGCGAGGGCGTCGCGCACGCCGTCGAGCATCGGGACGTACCAGGGGTTCCGGAAGTCGTCGACGACCACGCCGATCGTCCGGGTCCTGGTGCCCGCGAGGATGGCGGCCGCGCGGTTCGGTCGGTAGCCCAGCTCGGCGGCGGCGGCGAGCACGGCGGCCCGTCGTGCCGCGGAGACGCCCGGGTCGTCGCGCATGACCATCGAGACGAGCGACTTCGAGACGCCGGCACGGGTCGCGACGTCGATGATCGTCGGCGGGCGGCGGAGCGACACGCGGGTCTCCCGATCGGTGCTTGACAGGACATGGGCTGGTGCGGCTACAGTCTAGCCACACGTTCTGGAACGTTCCAGAACAGAACGCAGACCACTCGAAGGAGAGCACATGCGCGACAGCATCGGCGTCGCCGTCATCGGCGCCGGCATGGCCGGCAAGGCCCACATGGCCGCGTGGCGGAACGCGCCGTCCCTGTTCGCCCCGACCCTGCCGTCGGTGCGGCTGGTGTCGGTCGGCGACGTCGACGAGGCGCTCGCCGCCGACGCCGCGGCGCGGTTCGGCTACACGCGGCACGACACCGACTGGCGGGCGATCGCGGCCGCCGACGACATCGACGTCGTGAGCGTCGTCGTCGCGAACCGGCTGCACCGCGAGATCGTCGAGGGACTCCTCGCAGCCGGCAAGCACGTGCTGTGCGAGAAGCCCCTCGCCGACTCGCTCGAGGACGCCCGCGCGATGGCCGACGCTGCCGCCCGGGCCGCCGAGCGGGGGATCGTCGCCCGCGTCGGGTTCACCTACCGACGCGCACCCGGTCTCGCGGCGATCCGGCAGCTCGTCGAGGACGGCACGCTCGGCCGCGTCCTGCACGTCTCCGGCCGCTACTGGGCGGACTACGGCTCGTCGCCCGACGTGCCGCACTCGTGGCGCTTCGCCGGCGCCCCGGGGACCGGGGCCCTCGCCGACGTCGGCTCGCACCTGACGTACGTCGCCGAGTTCCTCGCCGGGCGGGTCCAGAGCGTGGGCGGCGGGGTGTTCTCGACCTCGATCACCTCGCGGCCGGTCGCCGCCGGGAACGCCCTCCGCGGGCAGGCCGCCCGGCTGACGGGGGAGTCCGCGACCGTGGAGAACGACGACTCCGCCGTGTTCACCGCCCGCTTCGGCGACGGGTCGGTGATCGGTTCGCTCGACGTCTCCCGCGTGGCCACGTCGCACCCGAACGGCCTGGTCGTCGAGGTCCTCTGCGAGCACGGCGCTGCACGCTGGGACCAGGAGCGCGCGTCCGAGATCGGCCTCGCGCTCCGCGCCGACGGCTCGCGACTCGGTGGGTACCGCCAGGTCGTGCTCGGCCCGGACCACCCCTACGTCGCCGGCGGGATGGCCATGGACGCACCGGGCGTCGGATGGGGCCAGAACCAGATGTTCGAGTACCAGGCGCGCGCGTTCCTCGACGAGGTCTCGGGCGCGACGGACCCGCTGCCGGCGAACGCCACGTTCGACGACGGCGTCCACAACATGGAGGTCCTCGACGCCGTCGCACGGTCGGCCACGGCCGGCGGTGCCTCCGTGCTGGTCGCCACCACCGAAGGAGCCACAGCATGAGACTCGGTCTCTACGACGCGATCCTGCACGACCGACCGCTGCCGGACGCCCTCCGCGTGATCGCGGACAACGGCCTCACCGGCATCGAGCTGAACACCGGCGGGTTCCTGCCGCCGGTGCACGTGCCCGACATCGACGCGGTCCTCGTCGACGACACGGCCCGGGACGCCTTCCTGGCGCAGTTCGCGAGCGCCGGCGTGCAGATCGCCGGGCTCAACTGCAACGGCAATCCGCTGCACCCGGACCCGTCGATCGGCGCCGCGCACGCCGAGGACGTCCGGCGGAGCATCCGGCTCGCCGCCCGGCTCGGACAGGACCGCGTCGTCACGATGTCGGGCCTGCCGGCCGGAGAACCCGGGGGGACACGGCCGAACTGGATCGTGAACGCGTGGAACTCCGCCGCGCTCGACGTCCTCGACCACCAGTGGAGCGTCGCCGTGCCGTTCTGGCAGGAGATCGACGCGCTCGCCCGCGAGCACGGAGTGCGGGTCGCCCTCGAGTTGCACCCGCAGAACCTCGTGTTCAACCCGGCGTCGATCCGCGAGCTGGTGGAGCGTGGCGGTCTGACGAACGTCGGGGTCGAACTCGACGCGTCGCACCTGTTCTGGCAGCAGATGGACCCGGTCGCGGTCGTCCGGGACCTCGGCCCGCTGGTGTTCCACGCCGCGGCGAAGGACGTCAGGATCAACCCGCACGCGGCGATCAACGGTGTGCTCGACAACTCCTTCCGGCGGCTGTCCGCCGACGAGCCGCGCACGAACCTCGGCGGCGACGAGTGGGCGAACGAGTGGCCGAAGCCGTCGGCGTGGGACTTCGTCGCGCTCGGCAAGGGGCACGACGAGGCGTACTGGTCGAGGTTCCTCGAGGCCCTGCACGAGGTCGATCCGGACATGTGGGTGAACATCGAGCACGAGGACACCGAGCTCGGTCGCGAGGAGGGTGTCGCCGTCGCGGCAGCGGTGCTGCGCGCAGCGGACGCGGCGCGCGCGGCGCGTCGCTGACGAACTGCGCGTCGGTGACGAACTGCGCGTCGGTGACGCACCGCGGTCATCAGCCTGGAGGCGCGGATCACGTGAGCGGACCGCACACGTGATCCGCGCCTCCAGGCCGTGTCCCCGGGTGCGGACCGCGGCGCACGCTCCGGAGGCTGTCACCGGGCCGAGGTAGCATGCACGACACCTGTCCCGCGACGAGGAGGCCTGCGTGCCGGAACCGACCGACCCCGTCTTCCCGATCGATCGCATCCGCGACGTCGGCGACGGCGTCATCGCCGCCGTCTCCACGGTGGTCGACGGCAAGACCGAGGCCATCCGCACCGCGTTCACCGTGATGCTGGCCGAGGGCCACCTGCTCGTCGAGGACGTCCCGGGCGTCGGCAAGACGGTGCTGGCGAAGGCGCTCGGCGCCTCCGTCGGCGGCTCCGTGAACCGCATCCAGTTCACCTCCGACATGCTCCCGTCCGACGTGACCGGCGTGAACATCTTCGACCAGTCGTCGAGCACGTTCCGGTTCTCACCCGGACCGGTGTTCGCGAACGTCGTCATCGGCGACGAGATCAACCGCACCAGCCCGAAGACCCAGTCGGCACTGCTCGAGGCGATGGCCGAGTCCCAGGTCACCGTCGACGGCGTCACGCGCAAGCTGGACAGCCCGTTCATGATCGTCGCGACGCAGAACCCGATCGACATGGAGGGCACCTACCCCCTGCCGGAGGCCCAGCGTGACCGCTTCATGGCGCGGCTCACCATGGGGTACCCCAGCGCCGACTCGGAACGGCAGATGCTGACGAACCGCGGCGGCGGCGACCCGCTCGCGCACCTCCGCCCGATCGTCGACGTCGGCACCCTGCGCGACCTCATCCACTCGGTCCGCACGGTGCACGTCGCGCCCGACGTCGAGGCGTACATCGTCGAGATCGTCCGCGCGACCCGGTCCCACCCGGACATCGTCCTCGGCGCCAGCCCCCGCGCGACGCTGCACCTCGCGCAGGCCGCACGCGCCCACGCGGCCCTGCTCGGCCGGCCCTTCGTCACGCCGGACGACGTCGCGACCCTCGCGCCGGTGATCCTGGCGCACCGGCTCGTGCCGGTTGCCCGCGGCCTCGGCGGCACCGGCGACGACACCGCCCGCGAGATCGTGGTCCGCATCGTGTCCGACACCGCCGTGCCCTTCACCGCCGCCCCCGTCCGCTCCTGATGTCCGGCTCGTCGGCACCGTCGTCAGCTGCACTGCGCGTCGCTGCCGCACGATCGGTCCTCGGCCGGTACGGACGCCGTGCCCTGTCGCTCCTGCGCCGGACACCGTTCCCGCGCCCGACGGTGCGGGGATGGACCGTCATCGCGGTCGGCATCGGGCTGATCGGCGGCGGCCTGGTCGGCACGACGAGCGTCGCGGTCTCGGCAGGGCTGCTCCTGCTCGTCCTCGTGGTCCTCGGCGTGGTGATGGCGCTCGTCGTGGCCGCTCCGCTCCGCGGCGCCCGCAGCACCGCGCGGGCGATCGTGCAGGTCGGCGAGGTCTACCGCGAACGCATCACGCTGCGCGGCACGAGCCTGCCGATCGGCCCGCGGTCGACGCTCCTCGTCCGTGAACAGCTCGACGACGGCCTGGTGAGCATGACCACCGCGGAGACGTACGCCGCGGTCGGCCCGGCCGTGCCGCCGGCGGTGCTCGACGTCGAGGCGCTCGCGATGCACCGCGGGCGCAGCCTGGTCGGTCCGGTGACGATCCGCGTCGAGGACCCGTTCGGGCTCCTCCGCATCGACCGCCCCGTCGTGCAGGCAGAAGAGGTCGTCGTCGTCCCGGCGACGACCCCGCTCGCCGCGCTCGACACCGGTGCCCTCGCCGGCGCCGTGTCCGCCGACGAAGGCCGGGTCGGACAGGGTGGATCGGCGGACGACAGCGAACTCCGCCCGTACCGGCCGGGCGACCCGATCCGCCGGGTGCACTGGGGCCAGAGCGCCAAGCGCGGCGAGCTCCACGTCCGGCAGACCACGCAGGCGCAACCGCCCGAGGCCGTCATCGCACTCGACGTCCGCCGCGAGTCGTACCAGCGGCTCGGACGCGACGACCTGGCCGAGCTGTCCGACCTCGGCGGCGATGCCGCCTTCGAGCACGCGGTCGTCGTCGCCGCCAGTGTCGCCCGCGCACTGGCCGCACGCACCTCCCGCGTGCTGCTCGTCAGCGACGGCCCCTCCGGCAGCACCCGGCACGCGGGCGACGCCGGCGGACTGACCGACGTCCTCGTCGGGCTCGCCGACGTCCGGATCCGCTCCGACGCGCGCCCCGTCACCGAGGTCCTGCCCGACGTCCGCGGGCGCGACGTGCACGGCATGACCGCCGTCGTCACCGGGCACTGCACCGCCGAGCAGGCCGCCGAACTCGTCTCCGCGACGACCGGCTCCAGCCGCGGCATCATGGCGACCATCGTCCCGCCGGACCCGGTGGTCCGCGGCATCCTCGACCGCGGCGGATGGCGGACCCTCGTCGTGCCGGTCGCCGGTGCGCACACCGCCGGGAGCATCCGGTGAGCGGCGTCACCACCCGCGAACCGCAGCGTGGTGCGCCCCGCGGCCCGTCCGGTCGGGCGAGCGGCCCGTCCGACGGCCGTGTGCCGCCCGAGCGCGCGGACCGCCCAGACTCCCCGAACCCCTGGGTCGTCGCGCTCGCCCCCGTCCCCGTGCTCATCGCCGCGCTCGCGATGCGTCCGCTCGTGCAGGGCATCGCGTGGTGGGTCTCCGGCATCCTCATCGCCGCCGTGCTCGTCGGCACGATGCTCGCCGTCCGCCGACGTGCCCCCGGCATCCGGTTCGTCGCACTCGTCGCGGCGCTCGTGGTGCTCTCCTGCGCCGCCGCCGTCGTGAACGACATCCAACCGCTCGGCTGGCTGGACAAGGACGGTGCGCTCGGGGAGACGCTGGCGGCGATCCGGCTGAACCCCGCGCCGCTGCCGCAGACCGACTCGATCCGGCTCATCGTGACGATCGCGATCGGGTGGGTCGCCGGGGTGTCCCTGTTCCTGGCGGCCGTCGCCCCGACCGCAGCACTGGCCGCGGCGCCCGCCCTCGTCATCCTCATCGTCCCGGGCATCGTCACCGGCGCCCCCGCTGCCCCCGCGCTCGTCATCGTCACCGGGGTCGCCTTCCTCGCCCTGCTCTGGCTGTCGGTCCGACCCGTCCAGCGGGCGTTCCCGGCCGCGGTGGTCGGTGCGATCGGGCTCGTGGTCGCGGTCGGGCTGCCGGCGATCGTGCCGCTCAACGCCAGCTGGTTGTCCGGGGTCACCGGTGCGATCCAGTCGCCCGTCCAGCCGGGGCGCCCCGGCACCCTGCTCAACCTCGGCCAGGACCTCCGGCAGCCGAACGAGCTCGAGGTGTTCCGGTACCGCTCGTCCGACGGGCAGCCGGAGTACCTCAAGCTCGCCGACCTCGACGAGTTCGGCACCGGCGACTGGGTGCCGACCACGACCGACGCCAGTACCTCCGAGACCGCCGACCAGCAGCAGTGGGCCGTCGGTGTGAACCCGCGGCTCTCGACCCGCGGCGACGTCACGGTCCGGATCACCGGGCTGTCGAGCAACTACCTGCCGGTGCCCTCCGGTGCGGTGTCGATCGAGTCCCGTTCCACCAACCTCGACCTCGGCCAGTGGCGCTGGATGGGGGACTCGAGCACCGTCCGGTCGACCGGACCCGCGACACCGCGCGGCTCCACGTACGAGGTCTACGGGGCCTCCACCTGGTCGGGGGAGTACCTCGACGCGATCGCCGCCTCGGGACTCCTCGGCCGAGCCGACGGTCGTGGGTTCGCGAGGCCGTCGCCCGCCCAGCTCCGCACCGACCTCGCGCTGCCGGACAAGCTGCCGAACAGCATCGCCCGCGCGGCGCAGCGGGTCGCCGGGAACGCCGGGACCGACTACGAGCGGGCCCGCGCGCTCGAGCAGTGGTTCCGGAGCGACCTGTTCACCTACTCCGAGACCGCGCCGGTCGAGCAGGGCTACGACGGCGACAGCATGGACGTCGTCGCCAAGTTCCTCGAGGTCCGGCAGGGCTACTGCGTCCACTTCTCCTCGGCGATGGCGGTGATGGCCCGCACGCTCGGCATCCCGTCACGGATCGCGGTCGGGTACCGGGCCGGCGCGACCCAGGCGGACGGCGAGTACACGGTCTCGAACCGGCAGCTGCACTCATGGCCCGAGCTGTACATCAAGGGCGCCGGGTGGGTCGCGTTCGAGCCGACGCCGGACTCCGACGACGCCGCGACCTCCTCGAGCCAGGCGACCGCGACCCCGTCCGCCGCGGCCCCCGACACCCCGCTGCCGGCGCCGGGCCAGTCCGCACCGGCCGAGTCCGAGGCCACCCCGACCCCCTCGGCATCCGCTGGTCCCGGCGCCGCTGGTTCGACGAACGGTGGCGGCAACGGGCCGCTCGGGCTGGCCGTCGGCATCGTGCTCGCCCTGGCGCTGCTCGGTTCGCCGGCGCTCGTGCGGGCGCTTCGGCGACGCTCCCGGATCGGGGCCGTCCGGTCGGGTCGGTCGCCAGCGGTGCACGCGTGGCGGGAGGTCCTCGACGACGTCGCCGACCACGGGTACGCGCCGGGGCTCGCGCCGCCCGGCGACTCCGCCGCCGCCGCACGGACCGCGCGCGCGGTGCTGGGGCGGCTCCGCCCGTCGCTGCCGGCGTCGGTGCTGCCGCACCTCGACGCGGTGGTCGACGCGGTCGACCGGGAACGCTTCGCGGCGGACGGATCGGCGTCGGTGGACACGGACGCGCTGCTCGTCGCCGTCCGGGAGGCGCGGGTCGCCCTCGACGCATCGGCCTCCGGTGCGCGGGTGCTCCGGTCGCGCGTGCTGCCGCCGAGCCTGCTGCCCTCGTCGGCGTGGTCGCACGAGGGACGTCGGGCGCGCCGCCGCACCGCGTAGCGCGGCCCGGCCTGGCGTACCGCGCACGGTGCGAGGTTACGCGTCCCGTGCGGCGCTGCAGGCTCGCACCCGGCGACGGACGGCGCACCGCGTGGCGAACCTCGCACGGTGCGCGGCGGCCGACGGCTGGCCGCACGGTGAGCGGTTGCGCGTCCCGTGCGGTGCTGCAGGCTCGCACCCGGCGACGGACGGCGCACCACGCGGC
The DNA here is from genome assembly GCF_900101675.1 of Curtobacterium sp. UNCCL20. Classification (GTDB taxonomy): domain Bacteria; phylum Actinomycetota; class Actinomycetes; order Actinomycetales; family Microbacteriaceae; genus Curtobacterium. The sequence continues at coordinate 276,107 of NZ_FNKG01000002.1, forward strand.
CGATCTCGCACGGTGCACGGCGGCCGACGGCTGGCCGCACGGTGCGAGGTTGCGCGCCCCGTGCGGTGCTGCAGGCTCGCACCGGCCGACGGACGGCACACCGCGTGGCGAACCTCGCACGGTGCGCAGCACACCGCGTGGCGAACCTCGCACGGTGCGCGGCGCACCGCGTGGCGAACCTCGCACGGTGCGCGGCGCGGTCAGCGGCGGCGGATGACCGCCTCGACGAGGGCCGCGACGACCTCGCCCGGGTTCACGCCGGGCAGCGCCGCGGTGTCGAACATGATGCCGACGTTCGCCCCGACGAGCACGGTGGTGAGGTCCTCCAGCGGCATCCCGGGGTCGATCTCCGGGTGCGCCCCGAACCACAGCAGCACGAGCTCGTGCACACCGTCCTGCAGTTCGCGCCGCTGCCGGACGAACTCGGGCAGGAACTCGGGGTGCCGGATGGCGTAGCCGCGGAACTCGGAGAGCAGGGCGAACTGTGCGCTCTGGTCGTGCCGGCCGAACGCCGCTCGGACGACGTCGCCGATCTCGACGGCGGCGATGTCTGCGCGCACCAACCCGCGGAGCTCGCCGAGCACCAGGTTCGTGGCGCGCTGCATGACCTGCCCGACGAGGTCGTCCTTCGACGAGAAGTTCGAGTAGACGGCACCCTTGCTGAACCCGGCGCGGGCGGCGACCTCGTCGAGACGGGCCTCGTGCACGCCCTGCTCCGCGAAGACCGCGGCACCGGCGAGCAGCAGCCGCTCGCGGACCTCGGCCCGCGGCGTCCGAGGCGTGGGGGAGTCCGACACGGGGGAATCCGGCACGGGGGAGTCCGGCACGGGGGCGTCAGGGGCGTCGGGGGCGTCGTCGCTCATCGGTTCCTGATTCGACGTGGCCCGCCGAAGCGCGTCTGGTCCGGCTTCGTCGGGCTGGCGTGGTGGTGGTCGGCCATCATTCTGGTGCGTGCAGGGCGTGGACGGAGACCTGCCGCGCCGCGCGTCTGATCCCGCGCGGCATCAGCGAAGCCCCCAACCACACGTCTGCTCGGAACCGTCGCGTTCGGGTCGCGTCGGTGCGAGAGCGGACGACGTGCACCGGATCGATACCCGGCGGTACTGATGCTACGCCCGAGGACCGCGGGATGACAGCCCCTCAGTCGTCGGGCGTTTCGTGCTCGCTCCGCACGCTGCCCGCGCCCGAGCGGCGGCCGGGGCGTCGGAGCAGCCGGATGGCGTCCGGGCGGAGCTTCCGGCCTCGCTGCAGGAGTGAGCCGAGGGTCGACTTCGGCTGCCAGTCGCGGCCGTTCGGCAGACCCCATCCCCGCCGGACGGCACCCCAGCGGAGCCCGAGCGACAGGAGGATCGCGGCGACGATCCCGATCGTCGGCGAGCCGAGGTGCGAGGCGATGACCATCACGGCCGACGCGGCGACGGCCACGGTGGCGTAGAGCGCGTTGCCGCCGAACACGGCGGGGACGCGGCGGAGCAGGAGGTCCCGCATCGCACCACCGCCGACCGCGGTGATGGTGCCCATGATGATCGCGGCGGGCCACGGGAGTCCGGCGTCGAACGTCCGCTGGACCCCGACCACCGCCCAGAACCCGATGACGGCGGCGTCGAGCACCGTGAACAACCGGTCCCAGGTGAGCGCCGAGAAGGACACGAAGAAGGCGATGAGGGCGCCGGCGATCGCGACGGGCACGTAGAGCGGGTCGACGAGCGCGACGGGCGGGCCGTTCTGCAGCAGGGTGTCGCGCAGGATGCCGCCGCCGAGCCCGGAGATGAACCCGACGACCAGGAACCCGAACAGGTCGAAGTCCATGGTGCGGGCGAGGGATCCGCCGAGGAGTGCGGACGCGAACACGCCAGCGAGGTCGAGCACGTTCGTGACCGACGCCAGTCCCTCGGGCGACAGCAGGTTCATGAGAACCATCAAACCCCACGCCGGACGACTGGCGGGCCGAGGCCCGGTTAGGTTAGCCTCACCTTCGTCATGCTCGCCACTCTCGTCATCGGCCTCCGCGAAGGCCTCGAAGCGACGCTCATCGTCGGCATCATCGCCGCGTTCCTCCGTCGCAACCGTGTCCCCCTCGCCCCCATGTGGCTCGGCGTCGGGGTCGCCGTCGTGCTCAGCATCGCGGTCGGCTTCGGGCTGCAGGTCGTCGAGCAGGCGCTGCCCCAGGCGCAGCAGGAGGGCATGGAGGCAGTCATCGGCATCGTCGCCGTCGTCTTCGTCACCGGCATGATCGTCTGGATGCGCACGCACGCGCGCACCCTGACGAAGGAGCTCGAGGCCAGTGCGACCGAGGCCCTCGGGCGCGGCACGGCCTGGGCGCTCGCCGGCATGGCGTTCCTCGCCGTCCTCAAGGAGGGCTTCGAGACCGCGGTCTTCCTGCTCGCCACCTTCCAGGCATCGTCCGACACCGGACTCGCGGCCCTCGGCGCGGTGATCGGCATCGCCGGCGCGGTCGTCGTCGGCTACGGCATCTACACCGGTGGCGTCCGCCTGAACCTGTCGAGGTTCTTCACCGGCACCGGCGTCTTCCTCGTCTTCGTCGCCGGCGGCCTCGTCCTGACGGTGCTCCGCCGTGCGCACGAGGCCGGCTGGATCGTGATCGGCCAGCAGCGCACCGTCGACCTCAGCTGGCTCGCCCCGAACGGGTCCGTGCAGGGCGCGCTCGTCACCGGCGTCCTCGGCATCCCGCCGGACCCGCGCGTCATCGAGGTGCTCGGCTGGGTCCTCTACGTCGTCCCGGTCCTCGCCCTCTCGCTCTGGCCCCGGGCGTGGCGGCCGACCCCGGCGCGGGTCCCCGTCGTCCGCGCCGGCGTCGCCGCGGGCCTCGCGGTCGCGGCCGTCGCGCTCGCCGTCGGCGTCCCGACCGGCGGCGTCGACCTGCCCCGCACGACCGCGGTCACCGGCGACGCCACGTCCGTCGCGGCGTCGGTCGACGGAGCGTCAGCCGTCCTCCGCACCACGGGCAGCGGCCGGGAGGCCCGGATCACCCTGCCGACGTCGGCTCACCGCCGCGTCACCCGCGCGGGCGTGACCGCGGACCGCTGGCGGACCACCGCGGAGGCCCCGGCCACCACGGCAGGCAGCACGGCCGCCGCGCGGCCGTCGACCCTGAGCCTGGACGACCTCGTCGACCTGTTCGGCCGGGTGCCGGTCGGGATCTCGCCGAGCACGAACCCGGGTCCGTTCACCGCCCGCTGGGCTGTCCGCGACACCGTCACCCTCTGGACGGTCCGTGGTGGCGTCCTGGACGCGACCCGCACCCAACGCACCGTGCTCACGATCGCCGGTGGGGGCCTCCCGGCTGCACGCACCACGACGCTCGACCGCACCCTCTGGGCCGTCCCCGACGCACACGTCCAGCGGTCCGCCGCTGCCGTGGCGAGCGCGGACACGCGCGCGGCCGAGCTGCTGCTGTGGAAGGCCTGGCTGCCGATCGCCCTCGGCCTCGCCACCGTCACGCAGGCGCTGCTGGCCCTGCGTGACCGCCGACGTCGGCCCACCCCCACGACCACCACGCCCGAACCCGACCCGTCCCGCGGCCCACCCGCGGACGACGCCACGAGGAGCCCCGAGTATGCCGTTCGCTAGGACTGCCCGCCCCCTGATCACGATCGGCGCCCTCGGCGTCGTCGCCGCGCTCGCACTCACCGGCTGCGCGGCCTCGTCCCCGTCGTCGAGCGACGGCGCCGAGGCCTCCGGCAAGGTGTCCCGTGTCTCGGTGACGCTGACGAACGACGGCTCGGACAAGTGCGCGGTGTCGACGACGAAGGTCCCCGCGGGGCCCGTGACGTTCACTGTGAAGAACGAGTCGTCGACGGCGATCACCGAGGTCGAGCTGCTGCAGGACCAGCGCATCCTCGGCGAGAAGGAGAACCTGGCTCCGGGGCTCGACGCCGTCCGGTTCACCGCGACGCTGACCGGCGGGGAGTACCAGGTGTACTGCCCCGGTGCGGAGCGCGAACTCACCGACTTCACCGTCACCGGCAAGGTGACCTCGACGGCGAACAGCAGCGCTGCGACCCTGCTGCAGGAGGGCACGAAGGGCTACGCCGAGTACGTCGACGGCCAGGTCACCGACATGGTCGCCGCGGTCAAGCAGCTGCAGGCCGACGTCGACAAGGGCGACCTCGCCGCCGCGAAGACCGACTACGCGAACGCCCGCCCGTTCTACGAGCACGTCGAGAGCGACGTCGACGGCTTCGTGAAGAAGGGCTTCAAAGCCACCGACAACGCGGGCAACCTCGACTACCTGATCGACATGCGCGCCTCGAACCTCGACCCGGCCGTCGGCTGGAGCGGGTTCCACGCCGTCGAGAAGGACCTGTTCGAGGCCGGCGCGATCACGCCGACGACGAAGCAGACCGCCGCGGACCTGACCGAGAACGTCGAGCTGCTCGCGAAGCTCGTGCCGACGCTCGACTACAAGCCCGAGGACCTCGCGAACGGTGCGGCCGGGCTCCTCGAGGAGGTCCAGTCGAACAAGATCACCGGCGAGGAGGAGGCGTACAGCCACATCGACCTCGTCGACCTCGCCGCCAACGTCGAGGGTGCCCGCCAGGCGTTCGCGTACCTCAAGCCGGGCCTGACCAAGCTCGACCCGACCCTCACGAAGCAGATCGCGAAGCAGTTCGACGCGACGAACGCGCTGATGGACGGCTACCGGAACGCCGACGACCTGGGCGGCTTCGCCACGTGGGACGCCGCGACCAAGGCGTCGGACGCGAACAAGGTCTCCCAGCAGGTCCAGGCGCTGCAGGACCCGCTGTCGCGCCTCGCCGAGAAGGTCGCCACCGCGTGACCGACCAGCACGACCAGCAGGACCAGCCCGCGGCCCGCGCCGGCGTCTCCCGGCGCGGGCTGTTCGGCGCGGGTGTCGCGGCCGCCGGTGTCGGCGTCGGCGCGGTCGCCGGCATCGCCGGGGCCACCGCCGCCACCGGCGTGAACCCGCTGGCGGCCGCGACCGACGGCGACGAGTCGATCGACCTGTCGCAGAGCCACCCGTTCTACGCAACCACCGCCCGGCAGCCCCAGGGAGGCGTGCAGACCGCGCCGCAGCGGTACTGCGTGTTCATGACCTTCGACATGGCGTCGAGCACGGCGACGGACCTGCAGGTGCTCCTCGCCCGCTGGTCCGCGTCCATCGCGCAGCTGCAGGCGGGCAAGACCGTCGGCAGCGTCGAACCCGCCCACGGCGACGGCGTCGGCGCGGACACGGGTGAGGCGCTCGACCTCGGCCCCGCGTCCCTCACCGTGACCGTCGGGCTCGGCCCGGGCGTCTTCGACGACCGCTTCGGCCTCGCCGCGAAGAAGCCCGCGCGCCTCGCCGCGATCCCGACGCTGCCGAGCGACAACCTCGAGGACGGGCTCACCGGCGGCGACCTCTCGCTGCAGGCGTGCGCGGACGACCCGCAGGTGGCGTACCACGCCGTCCGCGACCTCGCGCGCATGGCCCGTGGCACCGCGACCGTGCGGTGGACCGTGCTCGGCTTCGGCCGGGCCTCGGCGGGCCCCGACCAGTCCACGCCCCGCAACCTCATGGGGTTCAAGGACGGCACCCGCAACATCAGCACCGACGAGGACTACGCCCGGTTCGTCTGGGTCGGTGACGACGACGCCGACTGGATGGCCGGCGGCACGTACCAGGTGGCGCGGAAGATCCGGATGAACATCGAGATCTGGGACGCCGACGTCGTCAGCGACCAGCAGCGGGTGTTCGGTCGGACGAAGATCGAGGGTGCCCCGCTCTCCGGCGGCAGCGAGCACACCACGCCGGACTTCCACGCCGCGGCGACGGGCGGTGGGACGAAGATCGATCCGACGTCGCACATCGCCCTCGCGGCCCACGAGGCGAACGGCGGTGTGAAGATCCTCCGGCGTCCGTACAACTACACGGACGGGCTGAACCAGTACGGGCAGCTCGACGCCGGGCTGCTGTTCACCGCGTACATGAACGACCCCGAGCACTTCACGACGCTGCAGCGGAAGCTCGGCGCGTCCGACCGGCTGAACGAGTACATCTCGCACATCGGCTCGGCCGTGTTCGCCGTCCCCCCGGCTCCCCGCAAGGGCTCCTACATCGGGGAACAGCTCTTCCGCTGACCGCGCGAGAGTGGGTGCCCTCCGTCGTTTCCCTGGAGACGGAGAGCACCCGCGTCGCGGAGTCCGCCGGGCGGAACCACCGTCCGGATGAGAGGCGACCCAGCGCGACGCGTCGCGTTGCGACAGGCCCGAGCGTACCCCGCGCTTCACCGGTACCGCAGGGAAGTACCGGGATGGGACAGTGCTGGTGACGACCGGTCGACGCGTGCCGACGCGCACGACGTGATCCGTGCCTCCAGGCAGTCGGACGACGGGCCGTCCCACCATGGTGGGACGGCCCGTCGGGTCGGCCTGGAGGCGCGGGGTCAGTCCGTCAGGACCGCCGCCTCACGCCTCGCCCGGTTCCGGCGGACGGCCGCGAGCGCCGCGAGTCCGGCGAGGAGCAGGACGCCCGCCGCGATCGCCGGGGCAGCGAGTTCCGCGCCCGTGAACGCGAGTTCACCGTCGGCCCGGACCGGGACTGTGCCGTCGTCGACACCGTCGCCGTCGGTGTCGACGCCGGCCGCACCGCCGCCGTCGCCACCGGTGCCGGGGTCGCCGGCCCCCGGAGTGCCCGGGTCGGCCGGGTCGGTCGGCTCCGTGGGATCGGTCGGGTCGACGGCCGCGGCGATCGGCACGGTCACGGCCAGCGTCACCGTCTGACCGTTCGGCAGCGTGACGACGAGCGGCTCGTCGGTCGTCGCTGCCGGGGCGGCGGCCAGGGTCGTGACGGCTGCTGCGCGAGCCACCGCACGTCCGGTCGGCTCGGCCTGCTCGGCGCCCGGCACCGTGAAGTCGAGCGTGGCGCGACCCTGTTCGTCGTTCTTGTCGACCACACTCGTGTCGACCGTCGCGGTGTCGAGGACCCGGTCGCCCGCGCGCACCGAGACGGTGCCGGCCTGGTCGCCGTCGTTGCTGAACGTCAGCGACGACAGGTCGATCGTCACCTCGTCCCCCGGCTGGAAGCCGCCGGCGGGTGTCGGCGTCATGTGCACGCCGACGGACCGCTGGTCGCGCTGGACCGCGACGGCCCGGTTGCCGTCGAAGTACTCGACCTGGGCCTCGAGGTCGACCTTGCCGCTGTCCTGCTTGGCCGAGGCCGCCGTGAAGGCGGCGAAGTTGTCCCCGCCACCGGCGAGGAACGAGTTCACCGTGACCCGGTAGGTCGTGCTCGGGGCGATCGGCGTGCCGTGCAGCGACATGGACGTGATGCGCGAGCCGGCGGGCGCGAGCGGGTCGTACGTCACGACGAACCCGTCGGAGACGCCGAGCTTGAGGAAGGGTCGGCTGGCACCCGCGGGCTGCCACTGCTGCTCGAGCGCCTGCTGGATCTGGGCACCGGTGAGGTCGAGCACGACGAGGGTGTTCGCGAACGGTTGGACGACCGCGGCTTCCTTGTAGGTGACCGATCCGGAGGCGATGTCCGCACGGAGCCCGCCCGGGTTCATGAAGGCGATCTGCGAGCCCTGCCGGGTCGTCGCGGCGCGCTGCACCTCGGCGACGAAGTTCCCGAGCGTCGACTCACCGCCCCGGTTCTCGGACCCGTTCCGCTGCACGGCACGGCGCAGGTCGCGGTCGACGGTCCCGAGTTCGACGGCGCCGAGCTCGTCGGCCTTCGCGACGGCGGCGTCGACTGTCGCCTGCACACCCGCGTCCGGCGTGAACGTGCCGTCCACCAGGCGGATGTTCTCCGCCACGGTCGGCGTGACCGTGTCGTCCGCCCCGACCGTCAGCTGCACGTGGCCGAGGTTGAAGCCGTACGACCCGGTCTGGATGACCGGGCGGGCGACCGTGCCGCCCTCGGGGACGACCGAGTGGACGTAGGTCTGGTGGGTGTGCGCGGAGAGGATCGCGGACACGTCCGGCGTCACCCCGTGCACGGCCCGGGCGAACGCACCGTCGCCGTCGAGGTCGGCCGGTGCGGCCGACTCGGCGCCGTCGTGCACGAGCAGGACGAGGACGTCGGCGGCGTCGTCCTCGACGATCTGTGCGGCGACCTTGTTCACCTCGGTGGTGATGTCGCCCATCACGAGGCCCTCGATGCCGTCCGGGCTGACGAGGCCCTGCCCGACCAGGTCGACCGTCGCGCCGATGAACGCGACCCGCTCGCCGCTGATCTCCTCGATCGCGTACGGGTCGAACGCGGGCTTCCCCGTCGCGCTGTCGAGGATGTTGGCCGACACGTAGTCCCACTGCGCCCGGGTGTCGGCGGGGCCGTTGATCACCCGGTCGCGCAGGTCGTCCTGCCCCTTGTCGAGCTCGTGGTTGCCGATCGCGCTGACCGACAGGTCCATGTCGTTGAGCACGTCGATGGTGGGCTGGTCGTCCTGGATGAAGGACTCGAAGGTCGACCCGCCGATGTTGTCACCGGCGCTGACGAACGCCGACGTCGAGGGATCGGAGCCGCGGAGCTGCTCCAGCGCACCGGCGAGGGTGGCCGCTCCGGCGGCGTCGCCGTCGCGGGGCGTCGGCTTGCCGTCCGTCTGGGAGATGGACTGCGCGATGCGACCGTGGAAGTCGTTGACGTCGTAGAGGTCGATCGTGACGTCGCCCGGAGCGGCGACGGCGGTGGACGGGACGGACAGGGCCACGAGGACGCCGGCAGTGGCGAGTGCGGCACCGCTGACGAGGCGCCGTCGTCGGCGCGGGGAGGTGTGAGCGTTCATCGTCCGAGAACCTATGAAAGCGCACAGGCGACGCGCCAGCCCTGGCCGCAACACGTCACGTGTTGTTCACACGCGCGGCTGCGTCGACCGCCGCCGACCCGGTCAGTCGCGGCCCAGGACGCCCCGCACGCGTTCGACCGCCTCGGCCGCCAACGCCTTGGCCGAGTCCTTCACGACGCCGAGCTCGGCCGGGTCGCCCTGCAGCAGGCTCTTCGCCGTGTTCACCGCGTACTCGCGGGTGATGTGCGGCGGCAGCGGCGGCACGTTCCGGCTGACGTACGCGTCGATGACGGTGACGCCGGGGTTGTCGAACGCGCGCTGCACCGCTGCCTCGACCTCGTCGTCGCCGCGCACCGCGATGCCGGTGAAGCCGAGGAGCTCGGCGTACCCGGCGTAGTCCATCGTCTCGACGTCCTGCGAGCCGCGCCACATCGGGTTGCCGTCCTCGGTGCGCATCTCCCACGAGACCTGCCCGAGGTCGTCGTTGTGCATGATCACGACGACGAGCTGCTGGTTCGGCCACGCGGCCATGTACTTCTTCACCGTGATCAGCTCGTTCATCCCGAGCATCTGGAACGCGCCGTCACCGATCGTGCACACCGCCGGACGGTCCGGGAACGCGAACTTCGCCGCGACCGCGTAGGGCATCGCCGCGAGCATTGTGGCGAGCCGGCCGGACATGTCGCCGCGCATCCCGCGGCGCAGGCGGATGTGGTGGCCGTACCAGTCGGCCGTGGTGCCGGCGTCGCAGGTGACCGTCACGCCCTCCGGCAGGTGCTCGTTCACGGCGCGGATCACCCGGCGCGGGTTCACCCCGTCGTCGTAGCCGACCTCGGCCTGCCGGGCCATCTCGGCCTCCCACTCCCGCATCTCGCCCGCCAGCCGCTCCTGCCACGACGTGTCGGTCTTCTCCGTGAGCAGGGGGAGCAGCGCGTCGAGCGTCGCACCGACGTCGCCCCACAGGTTCACCTCGGTCGGGTACCGGAGGCCGAGCTGCTCCGGCTTGATGTCGACCTGCACGCCGCGGGCCTGACCGGTGGCCGGCAGGTACTCGCCGTACGGGTAGTTCGTACCGAGCAGCACGATCGTGTCGCACTCCTTGATCTGGGTCAGGCTCGGACGGGATCCGAGGAGCCCGACCTGCTGCGTGTGCCACGGCACGTCCGACGGGATGACGTCCTTGCCCCGGAGTGCGGTGATGATGCCCGCGCCGGCCTTCTCGGCCGCGGCGAGCACCTGGTCGGTGGCACCGCGCGCACCGGCTCCGACGAGGAACGTCACGCGTTCCCCGGCGTTGATGATCTCCGCGGTCTTCGCCAGCGCGTCGGCCGGCGGCGTGATCCGCGTCGACGGTGCGACGTCGCTCGACCGGGACACCCAGTGCTCCGCCGCCGGTGCCTCGTAGGCCATGGCCTGCACGTCGTGGGGGAGCACCACCACAGCGGGCTGCTTCCGGAGCATCGCCGTCCGGAACGCGGTGTCGACGACGACCCCGACGGCGTCCGGCGTGGCCACGGTCTCGACGTAGCAGGCCACGTCGGCGAAGACGCGCTCGAGGTTGGACTCCTGCTGGGTGAACGTCCCGATCGACGCCAGACCCTGCTGCCCGACGATCGCCACGACGGGCTGGTTGTCCATCTGCGCGTCGTAGAGCCCGTTCAGCAGGTGGAAGGCGCCCGGGCTCGACGTCGCGACGCAGACGCCGACCTCGCCGGTGAACTTCGCGTGCGCCGTCGCCATCAGCGCGGCGATCTCCTCGTGCGTCGGGCGGACGTACTCGAGCGCCCGTTCGCTGCCGTCGGCCTTGCCGAGCGCGCCGTCGAACGCACCGATCCCGTCCCCGGGGTAGCCGAACACGCGGGAGACGCCCCACGCCTTGATGCGGTCGATGACGAAGTCGCTCACGGTCTTGGTCATGCGACCAGCGTGCTCGGGTCAGCCTCCCTGGGCGATCAGGGGACGCAGGGTGCGGTGCGCGATCCGGAGGCCCTCGAGGACCTTCTCGTCGGTGCCGCCCCAGAGCGGGTCCTCGTGCTCGACGCTCAGCGTGCCGTCGAAGCCCGCCTCGTAGAGCCGGTCGACGACGTGCGGCCAGTCCACGACCCCGCGGCCGGGGACGCGGAAGCGCCACCAGCCCATCTCCCACGGGTTCTCGCCCTTGTCGACCTTGCCGAAGAAGCCGAACTCGTTGCGCTTGTCCGGGAAGAGCTCGAGGTCCTTCGCCTGGGCGTGCACGATGTGCTCGGCGAAGGGCAGGATCGTCTCGACGGGGTCGATGCCGATCCACGTCAGGTGCGACGGGTCCCAGTTCAGGCCGAAGCCGAGACCGGTCACCCAGCCCCAGAGTTCGGGGGAGTAGGCGATGTTCCCCGGGTAGCCGTCCGGGTGCCAGCCCTCCATGACGCAGTTCTCGATGATGAGCTTCACCCCGCGCTCGCCGGCGTAGTCGACGAGTTCCGGCAGGACCCGGTCGCCTTCTGCCATGTTCTCCCGCACGGACTTGCTGTTGTCGCGGCCGACGAAGGTGCCGACGTAGGGGACACCGAGCGTCTGGGCGGCGTCGATCGCGTGGAACAGGTGGGTCTTGACCTCGGCGCGGCGGTCGAGGTCCTGGTGGAGGTTGTTCTCGTAGTAGGCGAGCGCGGAGATCTCGAGGCCGGTGCGGTCGAGGAGCGCACGGGTGGCGTCGGCGTCCGACTCGGTGAACGTGGCGACGGGCAGGTGCGCCGCCTCGAAGTCGCGACCGCCGGTGCCGGGCCAGACGGCGACCTCGAGTCGCTCGTAGCCCTGCTCGGCGGCGAACCCGGCGATGCGGTCGAGCGACCACCCGGGCAGGCAGGCGGTGAGCATCCCGAGCTTCATCGGATCTCCCTCCACGTCCCGTCGGCGGCGCTGCCGATCACGGCGTCGATGATGTGCGCCGCGCGGGCCCCGTCCGCGAAGGTGGGGAGTCCCTCGGGCCACGCCGACCGGTCACCCTCGGCGCGGACGGCGGCGTACGTGTCGGCGACGAAGGCCGCGAACGCGTCGAGGTAGCCCTGCGGGTGCCCGGCCGGCACGACGGCGAGCCGGCGCTGGTCGGGGACGCCGAGGGCGGGGTCGCGGACGACGATCTGGGCGCCGCGCTCGTTGCCGAACCACGCCGACTCCGGCTGCTCCTGGTCGAAGGCCGCCGACCCCAGGGAACCGTCGACCTCGAACCACAGCCGGTTCTTGCGGCCCGCGGCGACCTGCGAGATGACGACGTTGCCGATCCGACCGGTGCCGGTGCGGAAGGTGGCGACGGCGGTGTCCTCGGTGGTGACCTCGGCACGCTGCGATGAATCGGCGACCGGGTCGGGGTCCGGCGAGCCGGAGAACGACGGGCCCGAGGCTGCCGGGCGGGTCGGGTAGACGATGTCGGTCACGGCGGAGACCGAGGCGAACGGGTCGCCGGTGACGAACTCGACGAGGTCGCACCAGTGCGAGCCGATGTCCGCGAAGGCGCGGGACAGCCCGCCCGACCCGGCGTCGACCCGCCACGACGAGGCGTCCTCGTCGAGCATCCAGTCCTGCAGGTAGTGCCCGTGCACGGCGAGCACCCGGCCGAGGTCGCCGTCCGCGATGCGGTCGCGGATCTCGCGGATGATCGGGTGGTACCGGTACACGAACGGCACCGTCGCGACGACCCCGGCCTGCTCGGCCGCCTCGACGAGCTCCGACGCCTGGGCGGCGCCGATCGCCAGGGGCTTCTCGCACACGACGTTGATGCCGGCGCGGATCACGGCGAGCGCCTGCGGGTGGTGCTGGTCGTTCGGGGTGCAGATGTGCACGACGTCGGGGGCGTCCGCGATCACCTCGTCGAGCGAGGCGTACCCGCGCGGCAGGCCGAGCTGCGCGGCGACCTGCTCCGATCGCGTCCGGTTCCGGCCGAGCACGCCGAGGACCTCGGCGCCCGCCGCGCGCGCGGCCCGCGCGTGGACTCCGGCGATCATGCCGGTCCCGACCACGGCGACGCGGAGGCGTCGCCCTTCGTACCCACTGCTCATGGTGCTCCCTCGCGCCGGACTGAGTCCCACCGTATCGGCGTCTCCCGGCCACGTGCCGGAACGCATGAGTACGTTCTGGGGCATGTCGAGCCTCCAGACCTCCCTGCTCATCCTCGGTGCCAGTGGCGACCTGTCGAAGCGCCTGCTCCTGCCCGGCCTCGCGACGCTGCTGGAGGTGAAGGAGGACTGGGACGTCCAGCTCGTCGGAGCCGGCGTGGAGGACATCTCGGACGCCGACTGGAAGCAGCAGGTGCGTGCGTCCTTCGAGAACGCGCAGGCGTCGAAGAACGAGGACGAGGGTGCCGAGGCGGAGGCGACGCTCTCCGCCCGACTGCAGGCCGTCGTCGACGCTTCCACCTACCGGAAGGCCGACGTCACCGCCGCCGACGACCTGCGGGCGCTCCTCGCCGCGTGCGAGCACGACCCCGCGGTCTACTTCGCGCTGCCGCCCGCCGTGACCGAGAAGAGCTGCGAGGTGCTCAAGGGCCTCGACCTGCCCGCCGGCACGCGGCTCGCGCTCGAGAAGCCGTTCGGCACCGACGCCGAGAGCGCCGAGCACCTCAACGACCTGCTGCACTCGTTCCTGCCCGAGGAGCGCATCCACCGCGTCGACCACTTCCTCGGCCGGTCGACCGTCCTGAACCTCCTCGGGCTGCGGTTCGCGAACCGCATCATCGAGCCCCTGCTGTCGTCGCAGCACGTCGAGCGCGTCGACATCGTGTACGACGAGACCCTCGGGCTCGAGGGGCGTGCGCGGTACTACGACAAGGCCGGCGCGCTCGTCGACATGATCCAGAGCCACCTGCTGCAGGTGCTCGCCGTGGTCGCGATGGAGGCGCCGGCCAGCATCGACGCCGACGACCTCCGCACCCAGAAGGAGCTCGTGCTCCGGGCCGTCCGACCGTGGGGCGGCGACGTCGTCAGTGCCGGCAAGCGCGCGCGGTACACCGCCGGGAAGGTCGGCGACCGCCAGCTGCCCTCGTACGTCGACGAGGACGGCGTGGACCCGTCGCTCGGCACCGAGACCCTCGCCCAGCTCAAGCTCGAGGTCGCCAACTGGCGGTGGGCGGGCGTGCCGTTCACCCTGCGGTCGGGCAAGGCACTCGGCAAGCAGCGCCGCGAGATCCTCATCACGTTCAAGGACTCGCCGCACGTGCCCGTCGGCCTGACCGGGGCCGAGCGGCCCGACCGGCTGTGCATCTGGATCGCCCCCGACGAGATGCAGCTCGAGCTCAACGTGAACGGCCCCGGCGACCCGTACACGATCGACCACACGGCGCTGGAGGTGTCGTTCAACCCCGGCCGGCTGAGCGCCTACGGCGAGGTCCTCGCCGGCGTCCTCGAGGGGGACGCCACCCTCTCGGTCCGCGGCGACAGCGCCGTGCAGGGCTGGAAGGTCGTCGAACCCTTCCTGGACGCCTGGCGCAGCGGGAAGACGCCGCTCGACGACTACGCCGCGGGCTCCGAGGGTCCCGATGCCTGGGACAACATCGACGCGTAACGTCTGGTGACGTGACCACGATCGACGACGTCCTCAACACCGTTCCCGAACCCGCCGGAGCCGACATCCGTGTCGAGTCCGTCCGCTACGACCACGAGGGCACCGCGCTCGACGGGGTCCTCGCCAAGGACGCCGCGATCGCCGGCCGCCGCCCCGCCGTGCTCGTCGTGCACGACTGGCACGGGGTGAACGAGCACGTCGAGGCGAGGGTGACGATGCTCGCCCGCCTCGGGTACGTCGCGTTCGGTGCCGACGTCTACGGCGCCGGCGTGCGGCCCGGCGACGACACCGCCGGCCAGGTCGCCGGGTCGTTCTACCAGGACCTCCCGCTCCTCCGCGCCCGCGCCACCGCCGGCCTCGACCGGCTGCGAGAGGACCCCGACGTGGACCCCTCCCGCATCGTCGTGATGGGCTACTGCTTCGGCGGCTCGACGGCCCTCGAGCTCGCCCGCACCGGAGCCGACCTCGTCGGTGCCGTCTCCTTCCACGGCGGCCTCATCACGCACGACCCTTCCGACGCGTCCGCGATCCGCGCGAAGCTCCTCGTCCTGACCGGCGCCGCCGACCCGGTCGTGCCGGACGCGAAGGTCGCCGAGTGGCAGGACGAGATGCGCGCCGCGCCGGAGGTCGACTGGCAGGTCGTGACCTACGCCGGAGCCATGCACGCCTTCGCCGTCCCGGGCACCGACTCCCCGGACCACGGTGCGCAGTACCAGGAGCGTGCTGACCGTCGGTCGTGGCAGGCGCTCGAGGTGTTCCTCGCCGAGGTCTTCGACGAGGAACTCGCCGCGCACTGAAGCGCGCACCGAAGCGCGCGCCGAAGCGCGCACTGACCCGCGACACGCCGAGCGGCCGCGCGGAGACCCCTCGATTGGCGCCGGGGCTGCACCTGTTGTAGAGTCTTCCACGGCCGCAAGGCAACCTGCGCTCGTAGCTCAATGGATAGAGCATCTGACTACGGATCAGAAGGTTGGGGGTTCGAGTCCCTTCGAGCGCACCAGTACCGCCAGTCGGTACGACACCGAACAGTCGAAAGCCCCGTCGCATCGCGACGGGGCTTTCGTCGTTCCTGCACGCCGACGGCCTGGAGGCACGTGGCGACGCCGCCACGCGCCTCCAGGCCGTCGACCGGTCGCGTCCTCGGCCCTGACCCGGCGCGAGCGCGCAGAGCGCAGAGCGCGCAGAGCGCGCAGAGCGCGCAGAGCGCGCCGTACCGCAGTGCCCGTCGCGACACAGCCGTCGGGTCAGCGCGCGAACGACGCCAGCTGCGCCTTCATGTCCCGCTCCAGGTACGGCTCGAGCGACATCGCCCACGTGCCGGTGATGTGGCTGGTGTCCCGGTAGACGAGCACGCCGCCGATCACCGCGGGGCACGTCGTGTCCGTGCAGTAGTACTTCGACAGGTCGATGAGCCCCGCCGTGCCGCCGTCCGCTCTGAAGGCCTTGACCGCCTCGGCGGACGAGTCGGTCTGCCCGAGCGCCTCGGACCGCGGCTGGTCGCAGGTGCCGTCGGTCGGGTGGGCCATCGCGCTCACGCAGGTGATGACGTCGCGGCGGGGAACCGGGTTGTCGCGGATCGCGATGACCGGCAGCTGGTCGCCGGCGGCCTGCTCCCACGCGTCCTTCAGCCCGGCGAGCGTCGCGGCGTCCCGCTGGGCACCCTCGGGGGCGGAGACGGGCATCTGGGTGGTGGAGTGCACGACGACGAGGGCGTCGGCGTCGCGGTGCTGCCGCACGTAGCGGATCGCCTGCTGCTTCCACTTGGTGCAGCTGCGGAGCGTTGAGTCGCTCAGGGAGTCCTGCTTCGCAGTGGTGAGGTAGCAGCCGCCGATGCCGGCGAGGTCGATCCGCCAGCCGTTGTCCGTCGCGATCTTCTCGTACGCGCCGAGGAGGGAGTTGCTGTGCGAGTCCCCGATGACGAGCAGGTGCTTCGAGAACCCGGTCGCCTTGCCGAGCACACACGGGTCGAACCGGCCGGTCCAGCACTTCTTGAAGTTCGGGTCGGTCTCGTCGGGCTTCGGGTTCGGGTCGTCCTCCTTCGCCGCGGCGGGTGCCGGGACGAGGACGTCGGCGAGCCGCGGGTCGACGCAGGGCTTCGGCGCGCTGATCTCGGCGGCGGCGCCGAAGCACGGGACGTGTCCGGCGGTGAGCTCCTTCGCGTACGTGGCGGCCTGGACCTGCTGCACGTGCACGGAGACGAGCGTCGAGGCGCCGAGGGCGACCACGGCGAGGGTGCAGACGACGCCGACGACGGCGACGCGGCCGGGGCGGAGCCGCCGGACGACGCCGGAGAACCGGAGCGGTTCCTCGAACCACTTCGTGGTGACGGCGGCGAGCGCGAGTGATGCCACGAGCACCGCGAGCTTGCTCTTCCAGCCGAGCGGGTGCCCGAGGACCATCGGCACGATCACGACGAGCGGCCAGTGCCAGAGGTAGAGCGAGTACGAGATGCGACCGACGAAGGCGATCGGCGGGATCGCGCCGAGGCTCTCGAAGACGGTCCGCGAGCCGAACAGCACCATCAGCGTCGCGCCGACGACGGGGAGGGCAGCGGCGATGCCCGGGAAGGGCGTCGCCGGGGTGATCACGACGAGCGAGGCGATGAGCGCGACCGCGCCGACCGCCGCACCGGTGCCCCGCACCGCGAGGGCGACCGTGGTTCGGGCGACGGGGAGCCGGACGGTCGCGGCGAGGCCGCCGAGGGCGAACTCCCATGCGCGGGTCGCCGTCGAGAAGTACGCGACGCCGGGGTTCGTGTTCGTCTGCACGACACACCAGACGAGCGACAGGGCGACGACCGTGCCGAGCAGGATGCGGGCGGTGGTCAGCGGGGAGACCCGGTTGCGGACGGCGAGGGTCAGGAGGAGGAGCAGGAGCGGCAGCGCGATGTAGAACTGCTCCTCGACCGACAACGACCAGAAGTGCTGGAACGGCGAGGCAGCGTTGTCGGCGTCGAGGTAGTCGACCGAACTCGCCGCGAGTTCCCAGTTCTGCGCGTAGACGGTCGAGGCGATGAGCTCGCGGCCGTACTGCTCCCACAGCGCGCTCGGGACGACAGTCAGGACGGCGATGCCGGTGGCGATGATCGTCAGGAACGCCCCGGGTAGGAGACGCTTGGCACGACGGGACCAGAACTGGCCGAGTCGGATGCGGCCGGTGGCGATCTGTTCGCGGAGCAGGTGCCCGGTGATGAGGTAGCCGGAGATGACGAAGAACACGTCGACGCCGACGAACCCGCCGTGGAGGCGGGCCGGCCAGAGGTGGTAGACCACCACGGCGAGGACCGCGAACGCACGGAGCCCCTGGATGTCCCAACGAGTGGTGTCCCGCGCGCGGTGCGCGGGCCCCGGACTCCCACCTGTCGCTGTGCTCACTGGCGGGAGTCTACGAGATCTCGGAGAACGGGCCAGCACATTGCTCGGGGAAGTCTCAGCGCGGTGCGGGTGGTCGCGGCGGCTGCGGAACGACGGACGGGAGGCGCGGTGCCAGCTGGCACCGCGCCTCCCGGATTCGTCGTGGTCCCGTCGACTACGCGACGGTCGCCCGCGACTCGGCCAGCGTCGGGTAGTCGGTGTAGCCCTCGGCGCTCTGGCCGTAGAACAGCTCCGGACGCGGCTCGTTGAGCTCGGTGTCGTGCTCCCAGCGGTGCGCGAGGTCCGGGTTCGCGATGGCAGCCCGGCCCACGCCGACGGCGTCCGCGTGGCCGTCCTCGACGAGTGCGAGCGCCTCCTCGCGGGTGGTCAGCGCGCTGAAGCCGGAGTTCGCGATGAACGGGGCGCCGATCGTGCGACGGATGTGCTGCACGAGGTCGCCCGTCGGGTCGGCGTGCAGGATGTCGACGAAGGCGAGGCCGATCGGTGCGAGTCCCTCGGCGAGTGCCGTGTAGGTGGCGCGCACGTCTTCGGCGTCGTCCTCGATGACGCCCTGGACGCCGTGCTCGGGGGAGAGGCGGATGCCGGTGCGGTCGGCTCCGATCGCCTCGGCGACGGCTGTGGTCACCTCGATGCCGAAGCGGGCGCGGTTCTCCGGGGACCCGCCGTACTGATCCGTGCGGGTGTTCGACCCCGGCGCCAGGAACTCGTGCACGAGGTACCCGTTCGCGCCGTGCACCTCGACGCCGTCGAGCCCCGCGGCGACGGCGTTGCGGGCGGCCTGCACGAACCCCTGGACCGCCTCGTGGACCTCGGCGGTGGTCAGCTCGTGCGGGACGGGCATGTCGGCCTTGGAGCCGTCCGCGAGGTGGGTCTGCCCGGGTGCGGCGATGGCGGACGGGGCGACGATGCGCGGGGTCTGCGCGATGTCCGGGTGCGAGACACGGCCGCCGTGCATGAGCTGCATGACGATGCGTCCGCCGGCAGCGTGCACGGCGTCGGCGACGCGGCGCCAGCCGGCGATCTGCTCGTCGGTCTCGATGCCGGGCTGCCCGGGGTACGAGCGGCCCTCCTGGACGGGCCACGTGCCCTCGGTCACGATGAGGCCGAGGCCGGCACGCTGCCGGTAGTGCTCGACGAGCAGGTCGTTCGGGATGCCGAGCTCACCGGCGCGGGTGCGCGTGAGCGGGGCCATCACGATGCGGTTCGACAGGGGGAGGGCGCCGAGGACGGCGGGTTCGAAGAGCTTCACGCAGGCGGCAACGACGTGTTGCGCGCTGCAATTCCGAGGTGGAGCGGATTGCCAGGTGTGCTCAGTCGCGTGGGCAGACCAGCGTGGAGGAGCGGACCTGGCCCTCGGGGCGGATCACCTGGTGCAGTGACAGCGGCTTGCCGCAGAGGGGGCAGCCGCGGTCGACGGTGCGGTCGTCGATGCCCTCCGGGTGACCGGCACCGATCTGCGAGGGACCCATCTTCGCGATGAGCGTGCTGTTCCACCGTTCGTACCACTGTCCGAAGCGACCCATGGTCCGTCCTTTCGTTCGTGCAATAACCATTGTGCCACGAACGAAAGGGATTCACACGGTGTCGACGCGTTCCAGCAGCTCGGTGAGCTCGTCCTTCAGGGCTTCGAGTCGTGCGAGCGGCCACCCGAGTCGGTCGGCGACGGCGAGGGGTACGGCGCGGGCGCGCTCCCGGAGGGCACGTCCCGCGGTGGTGAGGGACACCTGGAGCTGTCGTTCGTCCGTCGTGCTGCGGGTCCGGCGGAGGTAGCCGGAGGCCTCGAGGCGCTTGAGCAACGGACTCAGTGTCGCCGAGTCGAGCCGCAGTTCGCGGGCGATCTCGCGCACGGAGCGGGGGTCGTGCTCCCAGAGGGCGAGCATCACGAGGTACTGCGGGTGCGTCAGGCCCATCGGCTCGAGCAGGTCACGGTAGAGCCCGATGACGCTGCGGCTCGTCGCCGCGAGTGCGAAGCAGAGCTGCCGGTCGAGGGCGAGCGGGTCCACGTCGGTCTCGGTCATCCGTCCACCATACCGTTCGCGCACGAAGTGTTGTGGGTGTCGGGTGCGGGGTGCGGGGTGTGGGGTGCGGGTGCCGGGCGGCCGGAGGGCCGGGCGGTCCGCTCGGCGAAACATGTACACGCAGCATTCGACGATGCACGAGGCGATCGACTCGCGGGTTGTCGAACCTTGCGTCCGCATCCTCTGCGTGTGCATGTTCCGACGAAGCACGCGGGGATCGACGGGTGGGATGTCGCAACATGCACGCGTATCGGCGCTCCGCGGGCGAGTCGGCAGCGCGGGCAGCGGGGGCGCGGGTGCGCACCGGGCCGCGGCAGGCGCACTGGCCGCAACCGCCTGGAGGCGCGGGCCGACCCCGGTGGGTCGACCCGCGCCTCCAGGCCGGGTGCGTCGTGGACTACGCGCGGTGCGTCGGCACGTGCCCCTCGTGCGGGTTGGCGTCCGGCTCCGCCGGAGCCGCGTGCGACCCGTGGTGCTCGCCCTCGGACGCGTGCCCGCCACCCGCCGGGTGCGACCGCTCGAGCTTGGCGCCCTCGACGTCGACGTCCGGCACGATCCGGTCGAGCCACTTCGGGAACCACCACGCGCTCTGGCCGAGCAGGTGCATCGCCGCGGGGATGAGCAGCATGCGGACCACGAACGCGTCGATGAGGACACCGAACGCGAGCCCGAAGCCGATCGGCTTGATCGTCGACGAGTCCGAGAAGATGAAGCCCGCGAACACCGAGATCATGATGATCGCCGCCGCCGTGACCACCGCGCGTCCGGCGTGCAGACCGCGCTGGACCGCGACCTTCGCCGAAGCGCCGTGGGCGTAGGCCTCACGCATGCCGGACACCAGGAACAGCTGGTAGTCCATCGCGAGCCCGAACAGGATGCCGATCTCGATGATCGGCAGGAAGCTCAGGATCGGTGCGGGGTCGTGCACGCCGAACACGCTGCCGAGCCAGCCCCACTGGTAGATCGCGGTCAGGCCACCGAACGACGCGAGGACCGACAGGATGAAGCCCGCCGTCGCGGTGATCGGCACGAGGAACGACCGGAACACGATGATGAGGATGATGAGCGACAGGCCGACGACCACCACGAGGTAGAGCGGCAGCACGTTCGCGAGCTTCTCGGACACGTCGATGTTCGCGGAGGCGTTGCCCGCGACGCCGAGCGTGGCGGTGCCGCCGTCGACCTTCACGTCCTGCGCGCGGAGGTCCTTCACGAGGGTCTCCGTGGAGACGCTGTCCGGGCCGCCGGCCGGCTTCACCTGGAACGCGATGATGTCGCGGTCCTTCGAGGCGCCGATCGGCAGGACGGCCTTGACGTCGTCGTTCTTCGCCATGGCCTCGCCGATGGTGACCTCGGTCGCCGTGACGTCGTCCTTGCTGACCGACTCCGGCAGCGTCGCGACGACGAGGAGCGGACCGTTCTGGCCGGCGCCGAACTCCTTGTCGAGCGTCTTGTACGCCTTGTACTGGCTGGAGTCGACCGCTTCGGACGAGCCGGAGGGCAGGCCGAGCCGCATCTGCGTGGCGGGGAGGGCGATCGTCCCGAGCACCGCGATCCCGGCGACGAGCGTGATGATCGCGCGCCAGGTCGACATCGGCTTGTTCGGCACCCGCGTCGAGTCGGTGTTGCCGATCCGGGAGCGCTCCTTCTTCCGGAGGATCCGCATGCCGATGAGGGAGAGCAGCGCCGGAGTGAAGGACGTGGCGATGAGGATCGCGAAGAACACCGCGACGGCGCCGACCGTGCCCATCAGCCCGAGGAACGGGATGCCGGTGATGTTCAGCGCGAGCAGGGCGACGATGACCGTCGCGCCGGCGAACACCACGGCGTTGCCGGAGGTGCCGTTCGCGAGCCCGATCGACTCGTGCACGGCCATGCCCTGCTTCAGCTGGTTCCGGTGCCGGTTCAGGATGAACAGCGAGTAGTCGATGCCGACCGCCAGGCCCAGCATCACCCCCAGCACCGGCGTGACCGAGATGAACTCGACGAGGCTGGAGAACGACAGGGCCGCGAGCGAGGCCACGCCGACGCCGAGCACGGCGGAGACGAGCGGGACCGCGGCGCCGATGACCGTGCGGAGCATCAGGAAGAGGACGAGCGCGGCGATGATGACGCCGCCGATCTCACCCGGGCCGAGGATCGACGGGACGCCCTGCGCGATGTCGTTCGACACGTACACGTTGACGCCGCTGATGTCGGCCGACTCCGCGTCGTCCGCGATCGTGGTCTTCGTGTCCGCCGGCACCTCGAACGTCGACTTCGTGAACTGCACCGTGCCGATGACGGCGCTGCCGTTCGACGAGACGAAGCGGATGTCCTTCGACAGGTCGAGGAGTCGGGCGTTCTGGTCGAGCTCCTGCTTCGCGTCGGCGATCTGCTCCTTGCCGGAGTCGATCTTCTGCTGCGACGCGTCGAGGGTCTGCTGCTGCGCGTCGAGTTGCTGCTGCGCGGCGTCGACCTGCTGCTGGGCGGCGCTCTGGGCCGGTCCGGTCAGCGCGGCGACCTGCTGCTTCTGCGCGTCGATCTGCTTCTGGGCCGCGGCGATCTGCTCCTTGCCGGAGTCGATCTGCGCCTGACCGTCGGTCAGCTGCTGCTCCTGGTCGGCGATCTTCGACTTGCCGTCCGCGATCTTCTGCCGGCCCTCGTCGAGCTGCTTCTGGGTGTCGAAGCCGCTCGTCGCGCCCTTGACGCCGTCGAGCTTCTCGATCTTCGTCAGGAAGTCGGCGATGTCGGACTTCTGCGTGCTCGAGAACGCGTCGCCGTCCTTCGTCTCGAACACGATCGTGCCGGTGCCGCCGTTCGCGGACGGGAACTTGTCGGCGAGCTCGTCCTGCACCTGACTGGTCTTGGTGTTCGGGATCGTGATCGACGACGAGATCGAGCCCGCGAACAGGCTGTAGGTGACGCCCGCGATGCCGAGGATCACCACCCAGGCGATGATCACGAGCCAGTGGCGTCGTGCGGAGAACCGTCCGAGACGGTAGAGGAGACCGGCCATGCGGTTGCCCCGTTCCTTTCGTGTCAGGTGCTGTGGAGGTGCGGGGTACGCCGGTGGACCCCTGGGAGGAGTGGTCAGTCGGTCGGCAGGTAGCCGCTGCGGACGCTGTGCACGAGTCGTGCGAGCAGGGCGTCCCAGTCGTCGAGTGCCGCCTGGTCGAGCCGCGGACCGGTCGTCGCCAGCCAGTGGTGTGCGATCACGACGATGCCGCTCATCAGGGACTCGACGAGGAGTGCGGCGTCGAGGGCGTCGGCGGCGGGGTGGCGGCGGGCGACCTCGGCTCGCAGGCGTTCGGAGACGCGCGAGAACGCCGTCTGGGTGAGGACCGCGGCCTTGGGGTCGTCCTTGCCGGGGTCGCCGAGGATCCGGTACATGCTCGCGATCGCCAGCGCCAGGTCCGCCCCGCGGGCGGCGGACTCGAGCTCGTCGAACATCGAGGCACGGCTGCCGTCGCCGACCGGGGTGTTCGCCATGTCGGCCAGGAAGCGGTCGATGATGACGGAGAGCTCCTGCTCGCAGACCGCCAGCAGGACCTCGTCGAGCGAGCCGAAGTGGTTGAAGACCGTTCGGCGGGCGATGTCCGCCCGCGCCGCGAGGTCGTCGACGCTGAAGTCACGCCCGCCGCGTTCCTCGACCAGGTCGCGTGCAGCCTGCAGGATCGCGGCGCGGTGCTTCGCCTTGAGGGCAGCACGGCGGTCGATCGACAGGGTCACGACGAGCACACTAAGTGCATCGATGCACTCGGTGCAATCACTAGGAGTGCATCTTCAGGTTCGTCCCCCGCGACCTGGTGGCGGCCTGGAGGCGCGGGGCGGGCTGGCACCGTGCCTCCAGGCCGTCCGTGGCTCGCCCCCAGGGCGCTATGGTCGCGTCGTGAACCGGACCGACCGTCTCTACGCGCTCGTCGAGGAGCTCCGCGCCGTCGCTCCCGCCCTGCGGAGCGCCCGACGGCTCGCCGACCGCTTCGCGGTCAGCGTCCGCACCGTCGAACGCGACCTCCGTGCCCTGCAGGGAGCCGGGGTCCCGATCTGGGCGGAGCCCGGTCGCGGCGGCGGGTACACGATCGACGCGAGCGCCACCCTGCCGCCCCTCGGACTCACCGTGGAGGAGGCGCTCGCCGTCGCGATCGGCCTCGGGAGCCTCGCCGGGAGCCCGTTCCGCGACGCCGCCCGCAGCGCCGCCCGCAAGGTGACCGCGGTCCTCGCCGAGGACGATGCCCGTCGGACCGACCGGCTGGCCCGTCGCGTGCACCTGCTCGAGTCCGGCGACCGTGCCCCCGCACCGACGGCGCTCGCCGGGGCCCTGGCCAGCGGGCGCGTGGTGCGGATGCGCTACCGCGACGCCGGCGGCACGGACACCGAACGGACGGTCGAGCCGCTCGGGTACATCGGGAAGGGTGAGGACTGGTACCTCGTCGCGTGGTGCCGGCTCCGCGACGGCGTCCGGGCGTTCCGCGGTGACCGGGTCCTCGAGGTCGAGGTGACCGACGAGGTCGCTCCCGCGCGCATCGTGCGCGTCGAGGAGCTCGACATCCCGCACGGGGTGCTCCGGCCCGTCCTCGGTGCGTGGTCCTGATCCGCTCCGCACGTCTCCGCCGAACACCGACAGGACGCTGTCGCACTGCGGGCTGATGCTGGGCGAGACGGCCACCGTGGCCGATCAGGAGGGCACACCGTGCAGTTCGCATCCATCCGGATCATCACCGACGACCTCGACGGGATGGTGGCGTTCTACGAGCGCGTCACCGGTACCACCGCTCGACGTCCGGCACCGGTCTTCGCCGAGGTCGACACCGGCGGCGCGGTCCTCGCGCTGGCGTCCCCGGCGACCGTCGCGATGCTCGGAACCGCGGCTCCGACGCCCCGGGCGAACGGCAGCGTGCTCGTCGAGTTCCTCGTCGAGGACGTGGACGCGGCGTTCGAACGGCTGCGTGGCGTGCTCGACGACGTCGTGCTGCCGCCCGCGACGATGCCGTGGGGCAACCGGTCGACGCTGTTCCGGGACCCGGACGGCAACATCGTGAACCTGTTCAGCCGACCGACGGCGCCCTGACCGGCTAGCGTCGACCGTATGGGGTGGATGCTCGCTGCGCTGGACCGGTGGAACGCCCGGCACCCGTGGTCCCACAACAAGGCATACACACCAGTGGTGCTCGCGCACGGCCGGCTCGCACGATCCGGGGTCAGAGCCGACGGACTGCTCGACGACCGTGCTCCGTCGCGTGCGCTCGATGTCGGGTGCGGGACGGGGCTGCTCGCGCGTCGCCTCGGTCGATCGTTCGACGAGGTCATCGGCCTCGAACCGTCCGCGCCGACGGCGGCGCTCGCACGACGGACGACTGCCGACATCCCGGCCGTGCGGATCATCCAGGGGTCTCTGGACTCGATCGGCCAGGAGCAGTTCGACCTCGTGTCGCTCGTGGCCGTTCTGCACCACCTTCCGCTCGAACCCGCGCTTCGCAGCCTCCGGCGCCTGGTCCGACCCGGCGGGCGGCTCGTGGTGATCGGTCTGGCGGCGGAGACACGACGGGACTTCGGCTGGTCACTGTCCTCGATGGTGCTCAACCCCCTCGTCGGGACGCTCCTGCACCTGCGGCCGGGCGAGCTCGCCCCGGCGGAGATGACCGCTCCGACAGTGGAGCCGACGGCGACCCTCGAGGAGATCCGGAACGCTGCCGCCCGCTTCCTGCCGGGAGCACGCCTGCGCCACGGGCTGTTCTGGCGGTACGTCCTGGTGTGGCGCGCCGTCCCCGTCTGAGGCCCGGAGCAGCGTGACGCCGCCCCTCGGGCTGTTGCTCGAGGGCGGGGTCGTCTGGTCTCTTCGTCGTGACGGATCCGGTGCACAGATCCCTGAGATCCTGCACCCGATCCATCAACGCCCGACCGAGAGCCCGGTGCTCGGTTCGTCGTCCCACGGGACCGGGGTCGTCTGCCCGGTCTCCCAGTCGCGGCGGAGCACGCCGTAGGCGACCGACGCGACGGGGGCCGCGCCCTCGACGGGCCAGGCCGCACGGTAGTGCGCCTCCTTCACCCAGCCGGCGCGGACGAAGACCCGGCGCATCGCCGCGTTGTCCTCACGCGTCTGCCCCTCGAACCGGGAGACGGTCGGCATCGAGGTGAACACGTGGTCGGTGACCGCCCGGAGCGCGGGGACCCCGAGGCCCCGCCCGCGGAACCGTCCGGCGATCCGCAGGTCGAACAGGGGAACCGGATCCTCGAGGTCCTCGAGCCGCACGATCCCGATCGGCCCGAGGCCGTCGTGCTCGAGCCACGACGTGTCGTGCTCGTCGTCGCGGAACGCCCCGGCGTCGATCGTCCGGGCCGCGTCCTCGGGGCTGATCGTCCTCCGCACGTGGAAGGGGAACTCCTCGCCGCTGAGGAAGGCGACGAGCGCGTCACGGTCCGCGCCGGTCGGGTCGAGCCGGACCAGACGGACGTCGCTCACAGGTAGGGCCTCGTCAGGAGCTCGATGTAGTGGCCGGAGGGATCGAGCAGGTACACACCGCGGCCGTCGTGCTCGGTGTTCGTCTCGCCCGGACGCTGGCGCTGCGGATCGGCCCAGTGCTCGCGACCCTCGGCGGTGATCCGGGCGTAGGCGCGGTCGAAGTGGTCGTCGTCGAGCAGGAACGCGTAGTGCTGGGGCGGGAAGTCCATCGGGGGTGCGGCGAACTGCAGGAGCACGCCGTCGGGGAGCTGCAGGTTGGTGAACGGGCCCCACGACGGGGCCTCGGCTGCTTCCAGGAGGTCGACGAAGAACGCCGCGGACACCGCGGGCTCCTTCGCCGCGATGATCGTGTGGTTGAACGATGCGGTCATGGCGGCCAGGGTAGCCCTCGCGCTCAGTGTCGGAGGGTCTTCGCCCAGCGCGCGATCGCGTCGTAGGCGTGCTCCCGCACCTCGGGCGCGGACAGGACGACGTCGTGCAGCGCGCCGTGCAACCGTCGGACCGTGACCTCGCTGCCGAGGGAGAGGGCTCGGTGCGCGACGACGTCGACGTTGAGCGCGACGTCGGCGCGGGCCATCCCGTCGTCCCACCGCGGCTGCAGCATGCTCTTGTCGCTGAGCATGACGAGCACCGGGACCTCGATCCCGAGCCCCGCCTCGACCGTCGCCTGCCCGTCGAACACCGCGGCGAGCCAGCCGGGGTGGAGCGGGAACCCGCGATCGGGCCGCCACTGCTGGTCGTACGTCCACGAGCCCTCGTCGGCAGCGGACACCGTGCGCGTGTAGAAGCCCGGGTCGACGGCTGGCAGTGGCGCGAGCGGGTTCCGTCGGGCGCCGAGCTTGATGACGGGCGCCACGAGGGCACGGCCCACGGCGCTCGCCTGGAACTCGAGCCAGGGACTGTTGAGGACGACCCCGGCGACGTGCTCGGGGTGGCGGGCCGCCCACAGCGACAGGGTGAGTCCGCCGGTCGAGTGCCCCATCGGGACGAGGCGGCGGTCGGTGTCGCCGCGGCGGTGCTCGGCGGCGATGACGTCGAGGGCGGCAGCGATGTCCGCGTCGTAGGTGGTCAGGTCGTCGACGAAGCCCGGGGTCTGCCGTGGCCGCAGGCTCCTGCCGTACTTCCGCAGGTCGAGGGCGTGGAACCGTGCGCCGAGCTGTTCGAGCCGATCGGCGAGCTCGACCTGGAAGAAGTAGTCGGACCAGCCGTGCACGTACAGCACGTCGACGCCGTGCAGGGGGCCGTGCGCGTGCAGCAGCAGGTCGGCCGGGGACCGTCTCCGCCGGACGAGCGTCGCGACCACCGGCCCCTCGGCGTCCTCACCGAGCGGGAGTTCGAGTCGCTCGAACGGCGCTCCGAGGACGTCCTCGCGCCATCCGTGGTCCGTCATCGGTCGAGCGTATCCGTCGACGTTCGGTAACGATCCGGTCCGCCTCGGGGCTTTCCCAGCGGACACGGCGGACTTCTCCGGAGAAGTCCCGGCTGCCGTCCGAGGTCGGCTGGGACGCTCCGGGAACCGCAGCTGCGGGAGATCCATCGACCGGGAGGCCCAGGGGATGACGTTCAGACGTGCAGGGGGAGCCGCGATCGGCTTCGTGGGCGGGAGTGTGCTCGCCGGGTTGCTGGTCGGGGTCGGCGTCACGCCGGTGCTCGCCGTGGCGGGGGTGGGGACGACCTCGGCCATCGGGGTGTTCGACTCGATGCCGGAGCACATCGAGATCGGCGACCTCCCGCAGCGCAACGAGGTCTGGGCGTACCGGGGAGGCAAGCCCGTGCTCCTGGCGAACGTGTGGGACCAGGATCGGCAGGAGCTCGCCTTCGACCAGATCAGCGACCAGCTGAAGCACGCCGCGGTCGACGGCGAGGACAAGCGGTTCTACGAGACCGGCGGCGTCGACGCTACCTCGATGGTGCGTTCCCTCGCCAGCGTGATCGCCTCGAACGGCGAGGGTGGCTCCGGTGGGTCGACCCTGACGATGCAGCTGGTCCGGAACATCAAGATCCAGCGGGCGAGCGAACTCCCGACCCAAGCCGAGCGCGACGCCGGGTACCGGGAGGCGACGAAGCGCTCCGCGAGCCGGAAGCTCGAGGAGATGAAGCTCGCGATCGGGCTGGCGAAGGAGTACTCCAAGAAGGAGATCCTCACCGCCTACCTCAACATCGCCTACTTCGGTGACCAGACGTACGGCGTGCAGTCCGCCGCGCAGCACTACTACGGCAAGGACGCCACCGACCTGACCCCGGCCGAGGCCGCGTCGCTCATCGCGATCGTGCAGTGGCCCGAGAAGCGCGACCTGTCGACGCCGTCGCACTACGACGACAACGCCGCACGCCGCGACGTCATCCTCCGGTCGATGCACGAGCAGGGGCACCTCAGCAGCGCGGAGCTGGCCGGGGCACTCGCGTCGGAGCCGGCCGACTACGTCCACGTCACGGCACCGCAGCAGGGGTGCGAGGCGGTCGCCGAGGGTGCCGAGTTCTTCTGCGACTACGCGGTCGAGGTCGCCAAGGGACTCCCGCAGCTCGGCCCGACCGAGGACCGGCGTGACGACGCGTGGCGCACCGGTGGGTACCGGATCCAGACGACCCTCG
Source organism: Curtobacterium sp. UNCCL20 (assembly GCF_900101675.1). Classification (GTDB taxonomy): domain Bacteria; phylum Actinomycetota; class Actinomycetes; order Actinomycetales; family Microbacteriaceae; genus Curtobacterium. Next base: position 304,809 of record NZ_FNKG01000002.1, read on the forward strand.
ACCTCGACCTCAACGGGCAGCAGAAGGCGCTGCTCGACCGGTACGACCCGAACACCGAGTCCCGGCTCGACCTCGGGGCGACGCTCGACACCGTCGAGGCGGGCACCGGCCGCGTCCTCACCATGGCGCAGAACAAGGACTACGACCGGTCCGAGAACGCCCCGGCGACCGCGACCTCGCTCAACTACTCGACCGACCACGCGTACGGCGGCTCGGGCGGTTTCCAGGTCGGCTCGACCTACAAGATGTTCACGCTGCTGGCCTGGCTCCAGTCCGGCCGGAGTCCGGACCAGGTGGTGAACGGCACCCAGCACGCGCAGAGCACCTGGACGCAGTGCGGTCAGACGATCAACGCGTACTGGAACCCGAAGAACGACTCGCCCGGTCAGAAGGGCTCGTACACGGTCCGGGCCGCCACGGCGCAGTCGGTGAACGCTGCGTACGCCTCGATGGCTGCGCAGCTCGACCTCTGCGACATCCGCGACGTGGCCGAGAGCCTCGGCGTCCACCCCGCGCGTGGCGGTGACCTGCCGGCGAACCCGGCGGCCGTCCTCGGCACGACGAGCATCGCGCCGCTGACGATGGCGGCCGCGTACGCCGGCATCGCGAACGGCGGCGTGTACTGCGCGCCGGTCGTCATCGACCAGGTGACGGGTCCGGACGGCAAGCAGCTCGGCGGGCAGGAGAAGACGTGCAGGCAGGCGGTGTCACCCTCGGTCGCGGCCACCGCGTTCGAGGTCATGCAGGGCGCGTTCCGCGGTGGGACGGCGAGCGGCGGGCAGACCCCGGACGGCGCGACGCTGTTCGGCAAGACCGGCACCACCGACGCCGCTGACCAGATCTGGCTCGTCGGCGGGACCTCGCGTGCGGTGACGGCGTACTGGCAGGGCAACACCGACGGTGGGAAGCACAACCTTCGGCACTACGACAACGTCGAGGGGACCTACGCCGGCACGCGCGCCGCGGTCTGGCGGCAGGCGCAGACGGCGGTGAACGCGGCCCTGCCGGTCGGCTGACGTGGCCGCCGCCCGCGCGAGCGGGCGGCGGCCCTGTGCCGCAGTGCGTGAAGTGGCTACGCTTCGGTCATGGCGGACAACGCCCTCGGCGACTACCTCCGCGCTCGGCGCGGTGCCGTGCGCCCGTCCGACGTGGGCCTGCGGGTCGACGGGAACCGGCGGCGGGTCGTCGGGCTGCGCCGCGAGGAGGTCGCCGTCCTCGCCGGGATCAGCGCCGAGTACTACCTCCGACTCGAACAGGGACGCGAGCGCCACCCCTCCGACCAGGTCGTCCGGGGTCTCGCCGTGGCGCTCCTCCTCGGCCCGTCGTCCGAGGAGTTCCTGCACCGCCTGGTTCGCGACCGGGGCCGTGCCACCGACCGGGCCGAAGCGGAAGCCGAGCGGCTCGGGGTGTTCGTCCGGGCGCTGACGGCCCCCGCGTTCGTCCACGACCGGGTGCTCGGAGTCGTCGCGTCGAACGCCCTGGCACGGGCGCTCTCCCCGGCGTTCAGCCCGGGCGTGAACCTGATGACGGCTGCCTTCGAGGACGACGCCCTCCGAGACCTCTACGTGAACTGGGAGGAGATGACGGTCCGGCTCGTCTCCTACCTCCGGGTGCAGGCGGAGGCACCGCCCCTCGACCCGCGGCTGCCCGAACTCGTCCTCGCACTGTCCGAGCGGAGTCCGCGGTTCGCGGCGCTCTGGGCGCGGCAGGACGTCGACGCTCCCTCGAGCGGGGTCAACCGGCTCGAGCACCCGGCGGTGGGCCCGTTGGAGTTGCGGTTCGAACGGTTGTGCGTCGCCGGCTCCGACCACCCGGTCGTGGTCGTCTACCACGCGGAGCCCGGCAGTCAGTCGGAAGCGGCGCTCGCGCTGCTCGGGTCCGTCGTCGGTCCAGCAGCGCCGGTGCCGGCGCCGCGCGTGCCGGCTCCGGCACCCGTAGCGCCCGTGCCGACTGCTCCGGCGTGAAGTCCCTGCTCCTGCAGCCACGCGAGTGCCGCATCCGCGATGTCCCGCCACCCGGAGTCGATCGTCAGCGAGTGTCCGCGCCCGGCGAACTCCCGGTAGTCGGTGGTCGACGGGCCGCCCTCGTAGAGCTTCGCCACGGCGACGGTCACCGACCGGGGAACGGTGTGGTCCTCGGTCCCGGAGACGAGGAGCAGCGGACCGCGCTCGGCCGCGTGGGTGTCGATCGTCGCCGGTGAGTCCTTCACGAAGTTCGCCGTCGCGTCCTCGAAGAGCGGGCGCCCCGGTCCGGGGATCGTCCAGGCCTCGAAGAGCGCGTCGGACTCGTCCTCCGGGATCGCGTTGCCGAAGGCGTACCGGAACTGCTTGGCCGTCAGCGCCACGGTCCGCTTCCGGTTCGCGGGGTTCCCGAGCACCGGCAGGCCCGCGCGGAGCTGGGCGAAGGGCAGGATCTTCACGCCCTTGATCGGTGCGGGGTCGATCGCGACGGCAGCCGTGGCGAAGCCGTGGGCGAGGAGTTCCTGGGCGATGAGGCCGCCGAACGAGTGCCCGACCACGATCGGCCGCGTTCCCGACGCCTCGATGATCCCGGCGTAGTGCCGACAGATCGCCTCGATCCCGACGTCGTCGAGGCCGCTCGGGTCGGCGCGCGTCGCCTCGACGGTCTCGAGGTCACCGGGCCAGCCCGGCGCGCTCGGGTCGTACCCGGCGGCGGAGAAGTACTCCACCCAGGGCTGCCAGGCGGAGGCGTGGATCCACAGGCCGTGGACGAAGAGGACGGGGGTGCTGCCGGTCATGTCGGGTTTCCTGTCGGCTGGAGGTGGGGAAGCGGGGGTCAGAGGGTCTTGACGAGGCCGCCGTCGATGAGGAAGTCGGCTCCGGTGACGTTGCCGGCGCGGTCGCTGGCGAGCAGGAGGACGAGGTCGGCGACCTCCTCGGGCTCGGTGAAGCGGCCGGTGCTGAACCCGCTCTCCGCCTGGTGCCTCGCGGTCTCGGCGTCGACACCGGTCGTCGCGGCGATGGTCGCGGCGACCCCGTGTTCCCCGAGCCAGAGCGGTGTGGCCACCGGACCGGGGCTCACGGTGTTGAAGCGGATCCCGTCCGGGCCGAACTCCTGGGACAGCGCCTTCGACAGGTTCCAGACGGCGGCCTTCGTGGCGGAGTAGTCGACGACGAACGGGTCGGGGAGGAACGCGTTGACCGAACCGATGGTCACGACGTTCCCGCCGCCGCGGAGTCGCATGCTCGGCACGGCGGCACGGATCGCGCGGACGGCGGCGAAGAAGCCCAATTGGAGGGTGCGGTCCCACGCGTCGTCGTCCACCGTGAGGAACCCGTCCGGCCGGGGCGTGACGGCGCCGACGTTGTTCACGAGGACGTCGACGCCGCCGAGGTCCTCGGCGCGTGCGACGAGCTCGGCGGGGCCGTCCGCGGTCGCGAGGTCGACGGTGACCGGGGTGAGGCGCCCGGAGTCCGCCAGTTCGGCCAGTGCCGGCGACACGGTGCGCGAGCCGGTGACGACCCACGCGCCCTCGGCGACGAGGGCGCGTGCGACGGCGAGGCCGATGCCGGAGCTGGCTCCGGTGACGACGGCCACCCGGTCGGTGAGGTGCAGGTCCATGGGGCCACGGTAGGAAGCGCCGCGCTCCGGCGCGTGCTCGCGGTTCTCCTGGTACCCCCGCTCCCAGGGTCCGGGCCGGACGACGGTCGATCCGGACCACGGAACGGACTGGAGGCGCGGTGCCAGCTGGCACCGCGCCTCCAGTCCGTCAGACGGTCGCGTCTACGAGAGCTGCTTGCTCTCCTCGAGCCAGCCCGCGAGCTTCTTCATGTAGTCCGCCTGCGACGCGTAGTCGAGCGCCGGGAAGGTCCAGCTGTGGACCTGGCCCGCCCTGAGTGCGGCGTTGTCGGCGAACGTCGGCTGCTTCTCGAGGTCGGAGACCTGGTAGCCCTGCTGCGACAGCAGGATCACGTCGCCGCTGATCTGGCCGGCGTTCTCCCACGAGTAGATGCCCCAGTAGAAGCCCTTCGGCTTCGGGTTCACCAGGTCGACGCCGAAGGACTCGTACATCTGCAGGGTCGGCTCGTCGCTCGGCCGCGTGACGTACGCGCCGTCGCCGTCGGCGTACATCGAGACGACGGAGAGCTCGTTCTCCTTCGTGACCTCCTCGAGCCGGTCGCGGGCGGCGTCGAAGCGGTGCTCGGCCTTCTCGACCGTGGACTCCTTCGCTCCGAGCGATTCGGCGAGGTCGGCGATGTGGTCGATGACGTCCTCGCCCTTGCCGCCCCACTTCACCTGGGCGACGGGAGCGATCGCCTCGATCTGCTTCTCCTGCTCCTTGTCCTTGAAGCCGTAGCCGGGCTGCGTCGTGTCGAGCGTGCCCTTCTCGTCCGTCGGGTAGACGGACGTGACGACGAGGTCGGGCTTCAGGGCCGCGAGCTTCTCGAGGTCGACGTCGCCGTAGCCGGTGCCGAGCTGCGTGATGCCGTCGGTGTCGAGGCCCGTGAAGCGGGCGTCCTTCGCCATCGTCAGCTGACCGAAGGTGCCGACCGGGCGGAGGCCGTACTCGATGAACGAGATCGCGATGTCGTTGAGGACGACGACCCGCTTCGGCGTGTGGTCGACCTTGATCGTCGCGCCGGTGGCGTCCTTGTACGACCACGCGCCGTCGGAGGCGGTGGTGCTCCCGCTGCCGGCGGTGTCGCCGGAGCCGTCGGAGTTCGCGCTGGAGCAGCCGGCGAGGAGGAGGGCCGAGACGGCCACGGAGGTCACGAGGGCGGCTCGGAGGGAGCCGCGGCGGGGGATCTTCACGTTAGGTGAGCCTAACCTAACTCCGCTCCGGTCGCCAGTTCGAGTTCCCGGAACAGGTCGTGCTCGTCCGCTTCAGGCACGATCATCGGCGCGCCCGTCACCGGGTCGGGGATGACGCGGGCGTGGAGCCCGAACGCCCGCTCGAGCAGCGCGGGCGTGAGCACCTCGGCGGCAGTGCCGTCGGCAGCGACCCCGCCGTCGTGCAGGACGACGAGCCGGTCGGAGTAGCGCGCGGCCAGCGACAGGTCGTGCAGGACCATCACGACGGTGGACCCCTGCTCGCGGTTGAGCCGACGGACGAGCCGGAGAACCTCGAGCTGGTGCGCGAGGTCGAGGTAGGTCGTCGGTTCGTCGAGCAGCAGCGTCTCGGCCTGCTGCGCGACGACGAGGGCGATCCAGGCACGCTGACGCTGCCCGCCGGACAGGCTCGCGACGTCGCGGTGGGCGACCTCGGTGAGACCGGTGGCGGCGATGGCCTGCTCGGCGACGTCGGCGTCGTCGGCGGTCCACGGCTTCGCCCACGACTGGTGCGGGTTCCGGCCCCGCATCACCAGGTCGAGCACGCTCGTGCCGGCCGGGGCGACCGGGGACTGCGGCAGGATCGCGAGCTTCCGGGCGACGGCGCGGTTCGGTTCCTTGCGGATCGGGACGCCGTCGAGGTGGACCTCACCGGCCTGCGGCTTCAACACGCGGCCGAAGGCCTTCAGGAGCGTGGACTTGCCGCAGCCGTTCGCGCCGAGGAACGTCGTCACGGTGCCGCGTTCGATGCGCAGGTCGAGGTCCGTCAGGACGGCGTGCTTGTCGTAGCCGACGGCGAGGCCGCGGGCCTCGAGGACGGGCGTCGTGCCGGCGTGGTCGTGCGTTCGGGTCATCGGGACATCTCCTTGCGGTGACGGATGAGGAGCCAGATCAGGTACGGGGCGCCGATCACGGTCGTGATGATGCCGACCGGCACCTGCCACGGGAAGGCGGCACGGGCGAGCAGGTCGGCCGCGAGGACGAGCACGGCCCCGAGCGCCCCGGCGAGGAGCAGCGGCGGCCGGTTCGTGCCGGCGAGCCGGAGTCCGATCTGCGGGACCACGAACGCGACGAAGCCGACCGGTCCGGCAGCGGCGACGGCGGCGGCGGTGAGGACGACCGCGAGCGCGATCACGATGAGCCGGTGCCGCTGGACGGCCAGGCCCACGCCGGTGGCGACCTCGTCGCCGAGCTGCCCGATGCCGAGCGCCGCGCTCGTCGCGAGGGAGAGCGGGACGGCGATCGCGGCGACGACGAGCAGCGGCCAGAGGCTGGACCAGGACGTGCTCGACAGACTGCCGACGAGCCACTGCGAGGCCGCCGCCGCGACGGTGATCTTCGCGCGGACGAGCAGGTAGCTCGTGACCGCGTCGAGGGTGGCGCTCACGCCGATGCCGACCAGGACGAGCCGGTAGCTCTGCACCCCGCCGCGCCAGCCGAGCCCGTACACGGCGACCGCGGCGACCAGCGCGCCGATCGTGGCGGCGACCGGGATCCCGCCGCCGAGCACGAGCGACGACACCGAGTACGTGCCGCCGCCGAGCACGATCGCGGCGACCGCTCCGACGCTCGCACCGGACGTCACGCCGATGATGTCCGGGGTGCCGAGCGGGTTGCGGGTGAATGTCTGGGTGAGTGCGCCGGCGACGCCGAGCGTCAGGCCGACCAGGGCACCGGTCAGCACCCGGGGGAGGCGCAGGGTCTCCACGATGAACGCGTCGGGCCCGGATTCCAGGCCGAGCAGCGAGCGGATGACGGTCACCGGGGCGATCCACGTCGAGCCGATCGCGACGCCGAGGACGACGAGCACGGCCGCGGCACCGAGCGACCCGACGGTGTACCAGAACACGCGGGGCCGCCAGGCGAGCCCGACGGGACCGACGACGATGCCGCGGCGGCCGGGAGCGCGGGGCGCCGGCGTGGCTGCCGTGTCCGCACCGGTCGCCCGGGCGGCGTCGGTGGCGCTCACAGGGACACCAGGGATCGACGGCGGGCCACCGCGATGAACACCGGGCCGCCGACGACGGCGAGGACGATGCCGACCTCGACCTCCGAGAACCCGCCGATGAGCCGGCCGATCACGTCCGCGAGCAGCACGAGCGCCGCTCCGACGAGTGCTGACACGGGCAGGGTCCAGCGGTGCCCGGTGCCGACGAGGGCGCGGGCGACGTGCGGCACCGTCAGGCCGACGAAGCCGATCGGCCCCGCCGCCGCGGTCGCCCCGGCGGCCAGCAGCGTGATCGCCCCGAGTCCGACGAGTCGTGCGACCAGGACGTTCTCGCCGAGGCCCTTCGCCAGCTCGGTCCCCAGCCCGAGGGCGTCGAGCGCCCGGACGTTGAGGACGGCGAGGAGCAGCCCGGCGACGAGGAACGGCCACACCGCACCGAGCACGTCGAGCTGCCGGGCGGCGAGCGAGCCGACGACCCAGAGCCGGTAGGCGTCGAGGGAGTCCTGGTCGGTGAGGACCACGAACGAGGTCAGTGCTCCGAGCAGCGCCGACACCGCGGCACCCGCGAGTGCGAGCGGGACCGGGCTGGCCGTCCCGCTGCCGGCGATCGTCACCGAGAACACCACGACACTCGCGACCAGGGCACCGACCAGTGCGAACCACACGGTCGCGCCGGTGCCGGTGATCCCGAACACGTACACGCCGATCACGACGGCGAGACCCGCACCCGAGGAGACACCGAACAGTCCGGGGTCGGCGAGCGGGTTGCGGGTGTGTCCCTGCATGAGGAGTCCGGCGATGCCGAGAGCCGCGCCGACCGATGCGCCGATGAGCGTGCGCGGGATCCGGGAGCCCCACACGATCGCCTCGTCGGTGCCGCTGCCCGTGCGGGTGAGCCCGGCGAGCACCTGGTCGACACCGATCCGGTTGCTGCCGAGGAGCATGCTCAGGACGGCGACGACGGCCAGGACGACGACGAGCCCGGCGATCACCAGGACGCGGCGACGGACCGCTCGGCGGTGCACGCCGAGGGCGGCTTCGGGATCGGGGACGCTCGCGCCCGGAGCGGACGCCAGGACGGGGATCGGGGCTGGCACGGAGATCATCTTAGGTTAGCCTTGCCTCATGGCGAAGACCCCGCGGCTCCTGCCCGAGAACCCCCGGCTGTTCCGCGCCCGGGTCCTCCGCACCGAGCGCACGTCACCGTCGATGCAGCGCGTCACGGTCACCGGCGACGACCTGCACGAGTTCCCGTACCTCGGCTTCGACCACTGGTTCCGCCTGTTCACGAAGCGTCCGGACCAGGACGTCTTCCGGATGCCCGACCTCGACGGCAAGAAGTGGTGGCCGACGTTCCTCGGCATCCCCGAGGCCGTCCGACCGCACTGCGCGAACTACACGGTCGCCGCGTACCGACGGCGCTCCGACGGCACCGCGGAGCTCGACATCGACTTCGTCGTGCACACCGACCACCGAGGCGAGCCCGAGGGCCGCGCCGCGATCTGGGCCTGCGGCGCCCGACCCGGCGACGAGCTCGCGATGCTCGACCAGGGCTGCATCTTCGACGTCCCCGACGGCACGAGCGACGTGATCGTCGCCGCCGAGGAGACCGGGCTGCCCGGCGTCGTCGGCATCGCCGCCTCGCTGCCGCGCGACACCGTCGGCCGCATCATCCAGGAGGTCCCCACGGCCGCCGACGTCCGGGAACTCGACGCTCCCGCGGGCGTCAGGGTCACGTGGCTCATCCGCGACGAGGTCGACGCGCACGCCGTTCCCGGGCGGGCGGCGCTCGCCGAACTCCAGCGGCACGTGCCCGTCGACGACCGCGGGTACGCGTTCGTGGTGGGGGAGTCGACGCTCGCGACCGAGGGGCGTCGCCACCTGCACCGTGCGGGGCTGCCGAAGTCGCGCATCACGTTCTCGGGGTTCTGGAAGCACGAGGCGCGGAAGTCCGTCCCCGCCTGACCGGCGGTCGTTGCGACGCGACCAGCAGACGGACTGGAGGCGCGGTGCCAGCCGGCACCGCGCCTCCAGTCCGTCGTGTGGTCGCGTCAGCCCTTCAGACCGGACCCGGTCACACCCTCGACGATCTGCCGCTGGAAGATCAGGTAGAGGATGATCAGCGGCAGCGCCGCCAGGATCGCGCCGGCCTGGATGTCGGCGTAGCGCTGGCCGAAGCTGCCCTGCACCGTGGCGAGCCCGACCGGGATCGTCATGAGGTCCGGGTTGGACAGCACGAACAGTGGGAGCAGCAGGTTGTTCCAGACCCCGACGAACGTCAGGATCGTCACCGCTGCGATCACCGGACGCGACAGCGGCAGGATCACCGACCAGTAGACCTTCCAGATGCCCGCACCGTCGATGCGCGCGGCCTCCTCGAGCTCCTTCGGGATCCCGTCGAAGAACTGCTTGAAGATGAACACCGCGATCACGGCGGGCACCTGCGGGAAGATCACCGACCAGTAGGTGTTCAGGAGGCCCACGGCGTTGAGCTCCTGGAAGATCGGGATGATCAGCACCTGGGTCGGGATCATGATCCCGAGGATGATGAGCAGGAACGCGATGTTCCGGCCGCGGAACACGAGCCGGGACAGTGCGAACGCCGCCATCGACGCGAACAGCACGGTCAGCAGCGCCGTGATCACGCTCGTGATGCCGCTGGCGAGGTACCAGTTCCAGATGTCGCCCGCCTGGAACAGGGACGCGTAGGAGTGCAGCGTCGGGTTCCAGTTCGACAGGATCGAGTTCGCGCCGAGGGCCGCGACGCCGTTGTCGGACAGCGACGTCTTCAGCGCGAACACGCTCGGGATGAGCCAGATGATCGCGAACACCGTCAGGATGATCGCGGCGACCGTGTTGAAGCCCCTGCCGGAGACGCCGATCTTCGCGGCGTTCGCGGGTGCCGCGGCGGAGACGCCGTTGCGGAGCTTGGGGCGGGTGATGCTCTCGGTGGCGGTCATGTCAGGCACCGATCTCTCGCTTGGCGGCAGCGCGCTCGACGAGCTGCCGGATGACTGCGATCGCGACGATCACGATGAACAGGAGCACCGACGCGGCCGATGCGGCACCGAGTCGGTTGTCGGTGAACCCGACGCCGGTGATGAGCTGCAGCGAGACCTGGGTCGAGATGCCCGGACCGCCGTTCGTCATCAGGTACACCTGGTCGAAGATCTTCAGGCTGGCGATGACCTGCAGCAGGATGACCAGCGTCGTGGTGCGACCGAGGAGCGGCAGCGTGATCGACTTGATCTGCTGCCAGCTGGACGCACCGTCGACGGCGGCGGCCTCGTACAGCTCGCGGGGGATCTCCTGCAGGCCGGCCAGGTACAGCACGAAGTTGAACCCGAGGGTCCACCAGACCGTGGCGATCGCGACACCGATCATCGCGGTGTTCGGGCTCGCCAGGACGCCGGCGCCCGGGGTCATGCCGAGCAGCGTCTGCATGCTCGCCCAGAGCCCGGTGGACGGCGTGAAGATGAACACCCAGATGAGGGAGATCGTCGCCGACGGCAGGATGAACGGCAGGAAGAACGCCAGTCGGAAGAACCACTGACCGCGGTTCATCCGGTTCGTCAGCACGGCGAAGACGAACGCCAGGATGACGAGCGGCGGCGTCGTGTAGAGCGTGAACTGCAGGGTGTGCCAGAGCGACGACCAGAAGTCGGCGCGTCCGAGCATCTCCGCGTAGTTCGCGAACCCGGCGAAGCTGCCGAGCCCGGTCCGGACGGTCGAGGTGTTGAAGAAGCTCGAGACGATCATCCAGACCGTCGGGCCGAGCAGGAAGGCCAGGTAGAACAGGCCGAAGGGGGCGAGGAACAGCCAGCCGCTGCGGCCCTGGCCGCGGGTGAGGCTGGTTCGGTAGGTGCGGGTCCGCCGGGGCGCGGTCGCCGCGTCCGTGGGGCGGTCGAGGACAGGTGCTGTGGTCACGTCATCGTGCCTTTCGCGCGGTGTTCACGTCGTTCGGGTGCCGGGTCACAGCGGGCTCGGGGTGTTCAGGTAGGTCGCCAGCTGGTCCTTGATCGCGGAGAGCGCCTGCGCAGGGGAACTGCTGCCCTGCTGCACGAGGGCGAGCTGGGCACCGACGGTGTTCTCGAAGGTCGAGCCGGAGCCGCCGTACCAGGCGGGGTCGTCGAACACCGCGCTCTGGGCGGCTGAGGCGTAGTTCGACTGCGGCGTCAGCTTCTTGTAGGCGGTGCTGTCGAACGTGGGCATGTAGGCCGGGACGTGTCCGCCCTGCGCCCACGTGAGGCTCTGCTCGAGCATCTGCTTGATGAAGAGCATGTGTGCCTTCCGCTGCTCGGGCGTCCGGTCCTTCCGCGGGAGGATGAACGTGTGCGAGTCCGCCTGGGTCGCCGGCTTGTCGAAGAGCTGCGGGATCGGCGCCATGCCGAACTTCAGGCCCTTGATCGACTGCGCCGTGCTGATCTCCCATTCGCCCTGCATGAAGAACCCGGCCTTGCCGGTGAACATCAGGGTCTGGGCGGTCGCGTAGTCGAGGCCCTTGTTGAGCCAGCCGTTCTTGACCCACTTCTGGGTCATCGACGTCACCGTGTTGTATGCGTCCTCGTTCACGGTCAGCTTCGAGCCGCCGTCGCTGATGAAGGGCGTCGCGCCGTTGATCTGGTTGTACATCGTCCAGAAGAAGCGCCACGGGGTCGCGACCTCGCTGACGTTCGCGACGTTGAGGGCCGTGCCGCCGGTGACCTTCGAGACCGCGGCGAGGGCGCTCTCGAACGCGTCCAGACCCGACAGGTCCTTGAGCTTCCCGTCGCTGTCGATCAGGCCTGCCTTCTTGCAGATGTCAACGTTGTAGAAGAGGACGAAGGGGTGGGTGTCGAGCGGGATGCAGATGTTGTTGCCGTCGGTCTTCTGGGCGGTCCACGCCTTCTGGTTGAAGTCGCTCGCGCTCAGACCGACCGAGGCCAGGTCGTCGCTCGTGATCGGGTCGAGCAGGTCGCCGTCCCAGAGCGGCTTCGCCCGGGTGAGGTGGGCGATCGCGACGTCCGGCGGCTTGTTCCCGACGGTCGCCAGTGTGACCTTGGAGTAGTACGGGTTGCCCCACGCGAAGGTCGTCGCCTGCAGCGACGAGGATCCGCCGTGCTGCTTGGCGTAGCCGGCTTCCATCTCCTGCATGCGGAGTCCGTCACCGCCACCGAACAGGTTCCAGAAGACGAGCGTCTCCGGGTTGAGCGGGGCACCGGCGATGCCGGCGGCGAGGGGGCTCGAGCAGGCGGCCAGCGGCAGCACCGTTGCGGCGGCTGCGCCGGCGGCGAGGAGGCCGCGCCGGGTGAAGGCGCCACCCCTCGGAGACGTGGTGGGTACGGCGAGTTTGTTCGGCATGGCATCACTCCATCGGGACGGGCCGAGTCGGAGCAGGGTCGGTGCTCCGTGAGCGCTCACATTAGCGCTCGCGAACAGCATCCGCCACCCCTTTCGCGTCGGCGCGGAAACCGGTAACGTTTCCGTTAGGTGAGCGCTCACTTTCGTGACGGCGTGCATCGGAACCCGACCGGTCCCACACGCACCCGCACGACCCCCGCGCTCGAACGACCCGCACATGATCGAAGGAGATCCATGTCCCGCACACACCTCGTCCTCGACGCCGCGTTCACCGTGGGGCCGGTGCGACGTCGCCTGTTCGGCGGGTTCGTCGAACACCTCGGACGCCACGTCTACGACGGCATCCACGAGCCGTCCCACGAGACCGCCGACGAGCACGGCTTCCGGAAGGACGTCGTCGAGCTCGTGAAGGAACTCGGCGTCTCCGCCATCCGCTACCCCGGCGGCAACTTCGTCTCCGGCTACAAGTGGGAGGACGGCGTCGGCCCCGTCGAGCAGCGCCCCCGCCGGCTCGACCTCGCGTGGCACTCCACCGAGACGAACGAGGTCGGCCTGCACGAGTTCCAGCACTGGCTCGACCAGGTCGGCTCCGAGCTCATGCTCGCCGTGAACCTCGGCACCCGCGGCACCGCCGAGGCGATCGAGCTCCTCGAGTACGCCAACATCGACGCTGGCACCGCGCTCTCCGAGTACCGCCGCTCGAACGGTCGTCAGGAGCCGTTCGCCATCAAGATGTGGTGCCTCGGCAACGAGATGGACGGCCCGTGGCAGCTCGGCCACAAGAACGCCGAGGACTACGGCAAGCTCGCCGCCATGACCGCCAAGGCCATGCGGCAGATCCAGCCCGACCTCGAACTCGTCGCCTGCGGTTCCTCCGGCGCGTCGATGCCGACGTTCGGCGAGTGGGAGCGCACCGTCCTCGAGCACACCTACGACGACGTCGACTACATCTCCGCGCACGCCTACTACGAGGAGGGTGACGACCTGCCGTCGTTCCTCGCCTCCGGCGTCAACATGGACCACTTCATCAAGACGGTCACCACTGCTGCGGACCACGTGCAGGCGCAGAAGAAGTCGGACAAGCGGATCGACATCTCGTTCGACGAGTGGAACGTCTGGTCGATCACCAAGTGGAACGAGATGCAGAAGGAGTTCACGCTCCAGGACTGGCCGGTCGCCCCGCGCCTCCTCGAGGACGTGTACACCGTGGCCGACGCGGTCGTCGTCGGCGGCCTGCTCATCTCGCTGCTCCGCCACGCGGACCGGGTCGCATCGGCCTCGATCGCGCAGCTCGTGAACGTGATCGGCCCGATCATGACCGAGCCCGGTGGGCCGGCCTGGCGCCAGACCACCTTCTTCCCGTTCTCGCTGACCTCGCGCCTGGCGAACGGCACGTCGCTGCAGGTCAAGGCGTCCGGTGACACCGTCGACGGTGGCAAGTACGGCGAGGTGCCGGTCGTGGACTCCGCCGCCACCGTGTCCGACGACGGCGCAGCGGTGTTCCTCGTGAACCGTCACCCCTCCGAGTCGACCACCGTCACGATCGACCTGGCCGGCATCGACGCCGACGGAGACGTCCACGCCGAGGGTGTCTGGGACGACGACATCCACGCCGTGAACGCGCTCGGGGACACCGAGCGCGTCGGGCTCCGCACCAACGAGACCGTCCGCCGCGAGGGCGACACCATCACGATCGAGCTGCCGCCGGTCTCCTGGACCGCCGTGTCGATCGGCTGAGACGCCTCGGCGCGCGCTGCGGCGAGCGTCGAGTGAGCACAGAGGGCGTCGGGTCCGCGCAGCGGTCCCGGCGCCCTCTGCTGCGTGCGCTGGTGGCGGTGCGCTGGTGCTGGTGGTGCTGGGCCGAGTCTCGGGCTGGCCGACACTTCTCGGGGCTGCGGGCGCGAGGACTGTCGCTCAGCGCGAGACTCGGCGGGCCGGACCGGCGGGTCCGGACCGGCGGCGGGCCTGGAGGCGCGTGGCGGGCTGGCACCGCGCCCCCAGTCCGTCAGCGGGTGGCGGTGCTGGGCCGAGTCTCGGGCTGGCCGACACTTCTCGGGGCTGCGGGCGCGAGGACTGTCGCTCAGCGCGAGACTCGGCGGGGCCGGGCCCCCGGGCGCGGGCCGCGGCGCGGGCGCGACTCAGGAGTCGGTCGGGGGCGTGCAGCGCACGGCGCGCGCCCGCCAGCTGATCTCCTCGACGAAGGCGGCGGTGTCCGGGCCGAGGGGGTCGTCGGCGGCGTCCTCGATGAGCAGGCCGAGCGCGGGGGCGAGCAGGAACGAGGTCGTCGTGGTGCTGCCGAAGGCATCGACGGTCGGCACGGCGACGGTGTCCGCGAGCCCGGCGTGCGCCAGGGCCGCGGCGTAGTCCAGGACCGCATCGGCAGCCTCGTCGGAGGTGAGCACTGCCGTCAGGCCGTAGACGATGTTCTTCATGATCCGTGAGCCGTGGTGGAGAAGGTGAGGGCCGACGCTGGTGATGTGGGTGCGGCGTTCCTCCGGACACACGGAAGCGGCGCACACCCGGGACCGGACAGCGAGCCGGCTCCACTTGCACGGTACGCCTCGGGGCCTGACCGCGCGGGAACCGGACTGGTTCAGGCTGGCGGTGGCGCCGTGCTCGAGCGTTCGACGAGCCGCACCGGCACCAGGTCGGCCGAGGGGCGGACGGGCTCGCCCTCGATCTGGGCGAGCAGGTTCGTGACCGCTCGGCGCCCGACCTCGTCGAAGGACTGGTGGACGGTGGTGAGCGGCGGCCAGAACGAGTCGGACTCGGGGGAGTCGTCGAACCCGACCACGCTCAACGACTCCGGCACGGCGCGGCCGAGCTCGTGCGCGGCGCGGAGCACACCGAGCGCGGTCTGGTCGTTCGCGGCGAAGACGGCGGTGATCTCCGGCCGCCGGGCGATCTCGAGACCGGCGCGGTAGCCGGAGTCGGCGCTCCACCCGCCGTGGAAGACCGGTGGGACGGCGCGACCGGCTGCTTCGAGCGTGGCCTGCCAGGCGGCGAGTCGGCGGGCGGCGGAGTACGAGGACTCGGGGCCGGCGACGTGCCAGACCGTGTCGTGTCCGAGGTCGAGCAGGTGCTGCGTCGCCTGCCGTGCGCCGTCGGCCTGGTCCGTGTCGATCGCCGGGTGCTGCGTCGTGCCGGTGGAGTCGATGACGACCATCGGGACGCCGTCGGGCAGTGCGACCTCGGCGGTGTCGATGATGTGCGACTCGATGATGATCACCACGCCGTCGACGGCCTGTTCGTGGAGGCGTGAGAAGGCCGAGCGGACGCCCTCTTCCGTGCGGGAGGCCATCGGCAGCAGGGTGATCGTGAAGTCCGCGGTGCCGGCGGCGTCGGCGATGGCCTCGAGCGTGCGCATGTTGCCGTACGACGCGAGGGTGAACATGATCACGCCGATGGTGCGGAAGCGCCCGGAGCGGAGTGCCCGGGCCGCGCGGTTGGGGCGGTAGCCGAGGTCGTCCATGGCGCGCTGCACGCGGTCGCGGGTGTCGGGAGAGACGTTGTCGAAGCCGCGGGCGACGCGGGACACGGTCTGCATCGAGACGCCGGCGGCCTCGGCCACGGCGGCCATCGAGGGGGAACGGCGTGCCGCGGCGGAGAGCTCGGTCGTCACGATCGCCCCTTTCGTCCAGATCCGGGCGGGAACCCGGCGTCCGGACAGCGCCCGGTTCCCGAACGCTAGCGCATGTTGACGTTGCCATGCTATCGTCGCGACGTTCGATGTTGACGTCAACATCGAACGGCCAGAACGCAGCAGGACAAGGGAGTTCCATGAGCACGCTCGAAGCGCGCCCGGCCGGTGCCAGCGCACCGTCCGCGCCACCGCGCCGCCGCGCCAAGCCGCGCGGCCGCTTCACCGGATGGCTCTTCGTCGGCCCGTTCGTCGTCGTCCTCGTCCTGATGCTGATCGTGCCGATCGGGTACGCCCTGTGGCTCAGCCTGTTCCGCGACCAGCTCATCGGCGGCAACCAGTTCGTCTGGTTCGCCAACTACGTGCAGCTCTTCCAGGATGCGAAGTTCTGGTCCGGGTTCGGCCGGGTCGCGATCTTCCTGGTGATCCAGGTCCCGATCATGCTCGGCCTGGCGCTCGTCGCCGCCCTCGCACTCGACAGCGCGCGGCTCTGGGGGACCTCGTTCTTCCGCATCGCGGTGTTCCTGCCCTACGCGGTCCCCGGCGTCGTCGCAGCCCTCATCTGGGGCTTCATCTACGGCAACCAGTTCGGCCTCACCGGCGCCGCGAACCACGCGCTCGGCATCGACCTGCTCCAGCCGTTCAGCCCGAGCTGGGTCCTCACGTCCATCGGCAACGTGGTCACGTGGGAGTTCCTCGGCTACAACATGCTGATCTTCTACGCCGCGCTCCGCACCGTGCCGGGCGAGCTGTACGAAGCCGCCGAGCTCGACGGCGCCGGACCCATGCGGACGGTGTTCTCGATCAAGCTGCCGGCCCTCCGCGGCCCGATGGTGATCGCCACGATCTTCTCGATCATCGGCAGCTTCCAGCTCTTCAACGAGCCCAACCTGCTGAAGACCCTCGCCCCCAACGTCATCGGCAGCGCCTTCACCCCGAACATGTACGCCTACTCGCTGTCGTTCAGCGGTCAGCAGTTCAACTACTCCGCCACCGTCGCCATCGTGATGGGCGTCATCACCGCCGTGATCGCCTACGTGGTCCAGGTGCGCGGAACCCGCCAGGAGAACCGATGAGCACCCTGCAGCACCCCGCCGCGTCCGGCCCGGCCACGGTCACCGAGGCGACCACGACGCAGCGCGACCGGCGCGACGTGTCGAGCCGCGCCTCCAGGCCAGCCGGCAAGGGGCGCCGCAACCGCCGGCCGGTCGACGGACGCAAGGTGAAGCGCTCCGGTCTCCTGACCGCCGTGATGATCGTCTTCGTCGTCTACTCGTTCGCGCCGCTGTTCTACCTGCTCGTGAACAGCACGAAGACGCAGTCCTCGCTGCTGTCGACGTTCGGCCTGTGGTTCGGCGGGAAGTTCAACCTCTGGCAGAACATCGTCGACACGCTGACCTACAACGACGGCATCTTCGTCCAGTGGCTCGGCAACACGCTGCTCTACGTGGTCGTCGGTGCCGGCGGTGCGACCCTCCTCGCGACGGTCGCCGGCTACGGCATGGCGAAGTTCCAGTTCGTCGGACGCCGTGCGGTCTTCGCGATCGTCCTCGGAGCGATCGCCGTCCCCGGCACCGCCCTCGCCGTCCCGACCTTCCTGCTCTTCTCGCAGGTCGGCCTGACGAACACCCCGTGGGCGATCATCCTGCCGTCGCTCATCAGCCCGTTCGGCATGTACCTGATCTGGACCTACGCGGTGGACGCGATCCCCGCCGAACTCCTCGAGGCCGCCCGCATGGACGGCGCGGGGGAGTTCCGGATCTTCTTCACGATCGCGCTCCGCCTCCTCGCGCCCGGTGTCGTCACCGTCCTGCTCTTCGCGGTCGTGGCCACCTGGAACAACTACTTCCTGCCGCTCATCATGCTGAGCGACCCGAAGTGGTACCCGCTGACCGTCGGCCTGAACCAGTGGAACGCCCAGGCCACCGGCTCCGGCGCGCAGCCGATCTACAACCTCGTCGTCACCGGATCGCTCCTCACGATCGTCCCGATCGTGGTCGCGTTCCTCTTCCTTCAGCGCTTCTGGCAGTCCGGCCTCGCGGCCGGGTCCGTCAAGGCCTGACGCAGCACCACCGGCCAGACCCAGCAACAACCCCTGCACGCACAACCCCTGCACGCACAACCCCTGCACGAAGAAGTGAAAGGCACCCACATGAACACCAGGCTCCGGCGCGGACTCAGCGCCCTCGCCATCGGCGTCACCGCCGCCATCGCCCTGGCGGCCTGCGCCTCCGGCGGCTCGTCGTCCGGCGGCTCCGCCTCCGACGTCGACAAGGCCCTCGAGAAGGGCGGGACGCTGACCTACTGGTCGTGGACCCCCTCCGCGAAGGCCCAGGTCGCCGCGTTCGAGAAGCAGTACCCCAAGGTGAACGTCAAGCTCGTCAACGCCGGCACCGGTGCCGACCAGTACACGAAGCTGCAGAACACCGTGAAGGCCGGCTCGGGCGCCCCCGACGTCGCCCAGGTCGAGTACTACGCGCTCCCGCAGTTCGCCCTGTCCGACTCGCTCCTCGACCTGTCCTCGTACGGGTTCGGCGACCTGAAGGACAAGTTCGCGTCGAGCACCTGGAACTCGGTCGACATGGACGGCAAGGTCTACGGCCTGCCCCAGGACTCCGGCCCCATGGCGCTGTTCTACAACAAGAAGGTCTTCGACGAGCACGACATCGCCGTGCCGAAGACCTGGGACGAGTACGTCGCCGCGGCCGAGAAGCTGCACGCCGCCGACCCGAACGCCTACATCACGGCGGACTCCGGCGACGCCGGCTTCACCACGAGCATGATCGCCCAGGCCGGTGGCACCCCGTTCACCACCAAGGGCGACAAGGTCACGATCAACCTGGCGGACGCCGGGACGAAGAAGTGGACCGGCACCTGGAACGAGCTCGTCGAGAAGGGCCTGCTGTCGAAGACGGTCGGCTGGACCGACGACTGGTACAAGCAGCTCGGCAACGGCCAGATCGCCACGCTCATCACCGGCGCGTGGATGCCCGGCAACCTCGAGGCGAGCGTCGCCGCCGCAAAGGGTGACTGGCGCGTCGCACCGATGCCGACCTACGACGGCAGCAGCGCACAGACCGCGAACAACGGCGGTAGCGCCGAGGTCGTCATGAAGCAGTCGAAGAACCCGGCCCTCGCCGCGGGCTTCCTGAAGTGGCTCAACTCGTCGAAGGCCTCCACCAAGGTCTTCATGGAGTCCGGCGGGTTCCCGTCGACCACGGCCGACCTCGAGTCGTCCGCGTTCCTCGACGAGAAGCCGGACTACTTCGGTGGGCAGCAGATCAACAAGGTCCTCGTCGACGCGTCGAAGTCCTCGGACAACGACTTCACCTACCTGCCGTACCAGGTGTACGCGAACAGCGTCTACGCGGACACCGTCGGGCAGTCGTACGAGAACGGCACCTCGCTCGAGAGCGGGCTCGCAGCCTGGCAGAAGGCCCTCGCCAAGTACGGCAAGGACCAGGGCTTCACCGTCTCGACCAAGTAGTCCGTCCCACGTTCGACCGGGGCCGTGCGGATCTTCCGCACGGCCCCGTCTCCTGAAAGAGTCACCTCATGCGCTTCGCCATCGGCGACACCGACTTCCTGCTCGACGGCGAGCCGCACCGGATCCTGTCCGGGGCGATCCACTACTTCCGTGTCCACCCGGACCTCTGGGCGGACCGGATCCGCAAGGCGAAGCTGATGGGGCTCAACACCATCGAGACGTACGTGGCGTGGAACGCGCACGCACCGTCGCCCGGCGTGTTCGACCTGAGTGGTGGGCTCGACCTCGGCCGGTTCCTCGACCTCGTCGCGGCGGAGGGCATGCACGCGATCGTCCGCCCCGGGCCCTACATCTGCGCCGAGTGGACCAACGGTGGTCTGCCGTACTGGCTCTTCGCGGACGGCACGGTCGGTGTCCGGCGCGACGAGCCGCAGTTCCTCGCCGCCGTGCAGGGGTACCTCGAGCAGCTCGCCCCGGTCCTCGTCCCGCGTCAGATCGACCACGGCGGACCCATCGTCCTCGTGCAGGTCGAGAACGAGTACGGCGCGTACGGCTCCGACCCCGTCTACCTGACGAAGCTCGAGCAGCTGCACCGCGACATCGGCCTGACGGTCCCGTTCACGAGCGTCGACCAGCCGATGGGCACGATGCTCGAGGACGGTTCGCTGCCGTCCCTGCACAAGACCGGCTCGTTCGGGTCCCGCTCCGCCGCACGTCTCGAGCGGCTCCGCCAGGCGCAGCCGACCGGGCCGCTGATGTGCTCCGAGTTCTGGGACGGCTGGTTCGACAGCTGGGGCGAGCACCACCACACCACTCCCGCCGAGGCCTCGGCCTCGGACCTCGACGACCTGCTCGCCGCCGGCGGCTCGGTCAACATCTACATGTTCCACGGCGGCACGAACTTCGGGTTCACCAACGGCGCGAACGACAAGGGTGTGTACCGGCCGATCTCGACGTCGTACGACTACGACGCGCCCCTCGACGAGGCCGGCCGGCCGACGCCGAAGTTCCACGCGTTCCGGTCCGTGATCGAGCGCTACGCGCCCGTCCCGCCGCTGCCCGCCTCGATGGAGCCGGGTGGGTCGGGTCGCCTTGAATCGTATGACCATTCAAGCGACCGGGAGGCCCGGGTCGCCCCCGCCACGGACCTCGCCGTCCGCCTGGACCGCGTCGCGTCGCTCCGCTCCCTGCTGCCTACCCTCACGACGTGGTCGGCACACGACGAGCCGCCGACCTTCGACGCCCTCGGCGCGGCCAGCGGCTTCGTCCTGTACCGGGCCGATGTCGACCTTCCGACCGGCGGCGTGCTCACCGTCGGCGAAGAGGTCCGCGACCGCGCGATCGTCAGCGCCGACGGCACCGTCGTCGGCGTCCTCGAACGCGAACACCACGACCGCGCCATCGCCCTCCCGCCCGTCACCGGCACGCTCGAACTCCTCGTCGAGGACCAGGGCCGGGTCGACTACGGGCCCCGCATCGGCGAGCCCAAGGGCCTCGTCGGGGGTGTCTCGATCGACGGCGTCCCCCTCGCCCGGTGGACCGCGTCGCCGATCGCACTCGACCCGGTGCCCGAAGCCGCGCTGGCCGCCCTGCTCGCCACCGGACCGACCGACGGTGAGGTGCTCGCCGGCCCGACGTTCGCAGCGGGGTCGTTCGACCTCGCCGAGCCGGACGACCGGTACCTCTGCCTCGACGGCTTCCGGAAAGGCGTCGCCTGGGTGAACGGGTTCTGCCTCGGCCGGTACTGGTCACGAGGCCCGCAGCAGACGCTCGCGATCCCCGGGCCGGTGCTCCGCGAGGGGCGCAACGAGCTCGTCGTGCTCGAGCTCCACGCCTCGGCGTCCCGCACGGCGTGCCTGCTGCTCGAGCCCGACCTGGGCCACACCGAGGCCTGACGCGGGGCACGGCGCTGCCCGGCGTTGGCACCGGACACGATCGCCGCGATCGCCACCGTGACACCCGTCCCGATGACGACCGGTCCGAACACGACGAGGGCGAGCATCCGGTCGAGACGAGGCGGGCGGATCGTGGTCACGACAGGGTGTCCAGCTCGGCGAGGGCTCGACGGGCATCGGCGATCCGATCGGCCTCCGGGCGGGCCCACCACTCGGGTCCGCGCTCGCCGAGGCCGTGCTTCGCGAGACCGTTCCGGTGCCGTGCGGCCGCCAGTGCCTCGTCGTCGCCGGATCGCTTCGCCTGCTTGACCGCGTTCCGCCCGCGGCCCAGGTGGGAGCGGAGCGCCGCGGCCAGGTCCTCGGGCAACGCCGGGTCGGTGCGCCGCCATCGACGCCCGTCGACGACGAAGAAGTGGTCGTCGGGCTCGCTCATGCCTCCAGCCTGCATCGTTCGGCTACCCCTTCTGACGGGTGGGCTGCCCGCGCTGCGCCATCGCGCGACGTACCTGGTCACCACGGAGCGGGCGACCGGGCAGCGGTTCGCGTGCGACGCCGGGCGCTCGGAACGCGTCGAGTGCCAGCTCCACCCAGCGCTTGTACGCCTCGGGCGCGATCCGGCCGAAGGTGCCGATGGTCTCCGCGATGGACAGCTGCATGACGGCGACGTCCGCCAGGGCGGCGTCCGCACGGATGACGCCGGCTTCCTGCCCGGCGGTGAAGAGCGCGTCGACGCCGTCCTGCACGGCGACGCGCAGTCGGAGGAGCTCCGGCGCCTCGCGGTAGTCGGTCGTCATCAGCTGGTTGAAGCCGGTGCGCCGTGCTTCGATCCGGGCCGCTCCGCGCACGAACGTCGCGAAGCCGGACCACGGGTCGGACGCCGACAGTTCGAGGCAGCGCTCGACGTCGTCGAGGACCTCCTGCATCGGCTCCGTGAGCACCGCCTCCCACAGGGCGGCTCGCGTCGGGAAGTGCCGGTACAGGGTCGCGTTGCCGAGTCCGGCAGCGACCGCGATCGGTTCGAGGGGAGCCTGGAGGCCCTGCTCGGCGAACGCAGACCGGGCCGCGTCGACGAGCGCCTGACGGTTCCGAGCGACGTCCTTGCGGGTCATGTCCCCAACCTAGTTCCGGCGCCCGGGAATACGGGGAGTGCTCTCCGGTTTGAAACGGGGACAACCATCCGTTTCGTACCTCCTGGAGTCACCGTGCACATCGCTGCCGTCGTCCTGTCCCTCGTCCTCGCACTCGCCACGCTCGGCTCCGGGGTGATGAAGCTCATCCGCAACCCGAAGATCGTCGCCTCGATGGAGGCCGTGCACGTCACGCCCGCGCAGATGACCGTCCTCGGCCTGCTCGAGGTCGCCGCCGCCGCCGGGCTCGTCGTCGGTCTGTGGTGGGTGCCGCTCGCCATCGCGGCAGCCATCGGCTCGGTCGTCTACTTCGCCGGAGCCGTGGTGGCACACCTCCGCGCGCACGACCGCGAGCTGCAGGGCGCCGTCGTCCTGCTGGTCGTCTCGGTCGCCACGCTCGTGGTCCTGCTCCTCGCCCGGTAGCCGAGGAACCGGCGCCAGCGTCAGGGGATCAGGCGGTCCTCGCGGTAGCGCTCGAAGAAGTCCGCGAAGGCCCGTTCGGTCCGTCGGTACCCCGTGAAGCCGGCCTCGCGGCTCTTGCTCATGTCGGTGACGACCTCCATCGCTCGACCGAGGTCGGCGTCGGTGTGCCACCACGAGGCGACCCGGGTGACGTCCGGCTCGGCGAGCCCGTAGCGCTCGGCGATGCCGGCCCACGCGGACTCGTACGGCGCCATCTGCTCCTCGAGCGGGCGCGGAGCATCCTGGTACCCGACGACGCGGGACGGGTCGACCCCGAGGTGTGCGGCGAGGCGGGGCCACATCCACCGCCAGCGGAAGACGTCGCCGTTGACGATGTTGAACGGCTCGTCCGCACCCTCGGGCGAGGTCGCCGCCCAGACCATGTGCTCGGCGAGCAGGCCCGCGTCGGTCATGTCGGTCAGGCCGTTCCACTGTGCCTCGCTGCCCGGGAACACGAAGTCGAGGTCGAGCTCCTTGGCGATCGTGGCCTGCACGGCGAGGGTCAGGCCCAGGTTCATCGCGTTGCCGACGGCGTGCCCGATGACCGTGTGCGACCGGTGCACCGACCACGTGAAGCCCTGGCGCGCGGCGGCGGCGAAGAGCTCGTCCTCCTGCGCGTAGTAGAAGTTCGGGGTGTCGAGCCGGGGCTCCTCCTCGTGGAAGGGCGTGTCCGGCATCTCGCCCGCGGCGTACGCCTCGAACGGGCCGAGGTAGTGCTTCAACCCGGTGACGAGGGCGACGTGCTCGAGCGGGGCGTGTCCCAGTGCGGCGAGGAGGTCGCGGACCATCGCCCCGTTCACGGCGATGTTCTCGGCCTCCGTCGCCTGTCGCTGCCACGCGGTGAAGAACACGTGGGTGGGCTGCTCGTCGGCCAGCGCGGTGCGCAGGGACTCAGGATCGCGCAGGTCCGCTGCGACGCCTCGGACGCCGTCGCTGGTGGCCGCGCGTCGGGAGAGCGCCGCCACGTCCCACCCGTCGCGGATGAGGAGCCGCACCAGGGCGGAGCCGGTGATGCCGCTCGCACCCACGACGAGTGCGCGGCGGTGGTCGGAGGACTGCGGGGTGGTCTCGTCAGTGGTCATCGTGTTCGCCAACACCTGTCGTCCCGGTGGTGTTCCCTCAGCGCGGTCGGCGGATACGGATCGGCCCCTTGGCCGTGGACGGGTCGACGAGCGTCCCGTGCTGGGTGATCTCGACCTCGCCCCGAGCGACCATCCGGCGGGCGGCACGACGCGCGGGTTCCATCAGGTCGCGCCAGTCGTCGGGGTCCAGCGACCGGGCGACCTCGGAGGGACAGATGCTCGACGACCGCGCTCGTGCAGCCAGCAGCTCGTCGATGCGCTGTTCGAGCGCCCGGTCGACGTCGTCGACGCCGTGCTTCCGGCAGGCGGCCGAGCACCACTTCGCCTCGGGCGCTGCGGACGACGGCATCCGACGGCCGCACGACGCACAGGTCCGCTCCGCGTTCGCCTGCTCGGACGCGTCGGCGTCGGCTGCGGTCCTGATCGCTCGTCCCATCGGTCCAGCATGGTCCGGACACACACTCCTGTACCCAGGAGCGAGGGAACTGGCAGCATCGGAGCGGTGACTCCCGACACCGAACCCGTCCGTCCCCACGAACCGGACTGGGTGCAGCACGTCCTCTGGTGGCACCTCTACCCGCTCGGCTTCGTCGGCGCCGAGGTCCGGCCGACGAGCCCCGTGGACGACCGCCCCGTCGAGCACCGCCTCGACCGGATCGAGGGCTGGCTCGACCACGTCGTCGACCTCGGGCTGAACGGGGTGCTGCTCGGGCCGGTGTTCGCCAGCTCGACGCACGGCTACGACACCGTCGACCACTTCCGGATCGATCCGCGGCTCGGTGACGACGCCGACTTCGACCGACTCGTCCGGACGGCGCACGACCGGGGGGTCCGGGTGCTCCTCGACGGCGTCTTCAACCACGTCGGGCGCGAGCACCCCGCGTTCCGCGCGCTCGAGTCCGACGGACCGGACGCAGCGACGGCGTCGCTGTTCGGCATCGACTGGAGCGGGTGGACGCCGGGGGCGCCGGTGCCGGTGGGGAACTTCGAGGGCCACGACATCCTGGTCGCGCTCGACCACGATGCCGGGGCGACCGAGGACCTGGTCGTCGAGGTGATGACGCACTGGCTCGGTCGCGGGGTCGACGGGTGGCGGCTCGACGCCGCCTACGCCGTGCCGCCGGCGTTCTGGGCGCGGGTGCTGCCCCGGGTGCGGGAGCGGTTCCCGGAGGCGTGGTTCAGCGGCGAGGTCATCCACGGCGACGCGGCGGCGATCGTCCGCGACTCGACGATGGACTCGACCACCCAGTACGAACTCTGGCAGGGGATCTGGCACGGCATCGCGGACGGCAACTGCTTCGAGCTCGGCCACGCGATCGAACGGCACGACGCCCTGCTGCGGACCTTCGTCCCGAGCACCTTCGTCGGCAACCACGACGTGACGCGCATCGCGAGCGCGGTGGGAGAGCGGTTCGCCCCGCACGCCGCCGCGGTCCTGTTCACGGTCGCCGGGACACCGATCGTCTACGCCGGGGACGAGTACGGCTGGACCGGGGTGAAGGAGGAGCGCGAGGGCGGCGACGACGCCGTCCGGCCCGAGTTCCCCGAGCAGCCGTCGGCGCCGGTCGACCTGACGCACACGTACGAGGCCCTGATCGCCCTGCGTCGCCGTCACCCGTGGCTGCACCGGGCCCACACCGACGTCGTGCACCTGACCAACACGGCGATCGTCCTGCGCACCGCGACCGGGACGGATTCCGTGGTGACCGCCCTGAACCTGGCGGCGGACCCCGTCGAGCTACCCGCGGCCGACGCGACGCAGGTGGTGGCGGGCGGCGGTGACCTGCGGGACGGGACCGTGCGCCTCCAGGCCGAGGGGTGGGTCGTCCTGACGGCGTGACCCGACGCAACGAGACTCGGGCTGAGCGACCGTCCTCGCGCCGACCGGCGCGTGACCTGTCGCTCAGCCCGAGTCTCGGGGCGAGCGCCTGCCCTACTTGCGCGCGGACGCAGCCCGGCGCTTGTTGAACACGTCGAACGCGACGGCGGCGAGCAGCACCAGGCCCTTGATGAGCGACTGGTACTCGGTGCCGACACCGAGGATCGACATGCCGTTGTTCAGCAGGCCGATGATGAGACCACCGACGATGGCCCCCGGCACGGTGCCGATGCCACCGGTGACGGCAGCGCCACCGATGAACACGGCCGCGATGGCGTCGAGCTCGAAGCCGGAGCCGGCACCGGGGGCCGCCAGGTTGAGCTGCCCGGTGAACACCACGCCGGCCAGCGCCGAGATGACGCCCATGTTGACGAAGAGCATGAACGTGACGCGCTTCGTCTTCACGCCGGACAGCTGCGCGGCGAGGGCGTTGCCACCGATCGCGTAGATGTGGCGGCCGAACACCGCGCTCCGCATCACGACCGAGTAGATGACCACGAGCGCACCGAGCACGACGAGCACGATCGGGGTGCCGTTGTAGCTGGCGAGCAGGAGCGCCACGTAGATCACGAGGGCGACGGTGAAGACGAGCTTCGTGAGGAACCACGCGAACGGTTCGCTCTCGAGCTGGTACTTGCGCCGCGTCGCACGACCCCGGAACGCGGTCACGACGAGGACGGCGGCGGCGGCGAAGCCGAGGACCATCGTGAGCGGCTCGTACCCGCTGGTGCCGAACGACGGCAGGAAGCCCGATCCGAGCGACCGGAAGCCGGTCGGGAACGGCGAGATCTGCTGGTTCTGCAGCACGATCTGGGCGGCACCGCGGAAGGCGAGCATGCCCGCCAGGGTGACGATGAACGCCGGGATCCCGAAGTAGGCGATCCAGAAGCCCTGCCAGGCGCCGACGAGCGCACCGACGACGAGGCAGAGCACGACGGCGATCGGCCACGGGATGTGCCACTGGGTGATCATGACGCCCGCCATCGCGCCGGTGAAGGCGACGACCGACCCGACGGACAGGTCGATGTGCCCGGCGATGATGACCATCACCATGCCGATCGCGAGGATGAGGATGTAGCTGTTCTGCACGATCAGGTTCGAGACGTTGATCGGTGCGAGCGTGATGCCGTTCGTCGTCACCTGGAAGAAGATGACGATGACGATCAGCGCGATGAACAGGCCGATCTGTCGGAGCTGCCCGGTGAGGTAGCCGGCGGCGGACTTAAGCGCGTTCATTGACAGGGGTCTCCCGTTCCTGGGTCATGTACTGCATGAGGACCTCGGGGGTGGCCTCGGAGCGGGGCACGTCAGCGGTGATCGTGCCCTCGGAGAGTGTGTAGATGCGGTCGCAGATGCCGAGGAGCTCCGGGAGCTCGGAGGAGATCACGATGATCCCCTTCCCCTGGTCGGCGAGCTGGTTGATGAGCGTGTAGATCTCGTACTTCGCCCCCACGTCGATGCCGCGCGTCGGCTCGTCGAGGATGAGCACGTCCGGGTCGGCGTACATCCACTTCGACAGGACGACCTTCTGCTGGTTCCCGCCGGAGAGCTTCCCCGTGATGACGTCGACGTTCGGCGCCTTGATGTTGAGGTTCTTCAGGAACTGCGCGGCGACGGTGGTCTCCTGCGCGGCGTTCACGAAGCCCCAGCTGGCGAGCTTGCCGAGCGCCGAGCCCGAGATGTTCCGCTTGATGTCGTCGATGAGGTTCAGGCCGTAGCGCTTGCGGTCCTCGGTGACGTACGCGATGCCGTTGTCGATGGCCTGCGTCACGGTGTGCGTCTTGATCGGGACGCCACGCTTGTACACGGTGCCGCTGATGCCGGTCCCGTACGACTGGCCGAAGACGCTCATCGCGAGCTCGGTGCGTCCGGCGCCCATGAGCCCGGCGATGCCGACGACCTCGCCTGCGCGGACGTTGAGGTTCGCGCGGTGGATGATCTCGCGCGACGAGTCGAGGGAGTGGTGGACGGTCCAGTCCTCGATGCGGAGGAGCTCCTCGCCGATGACCGGGTCCTCGCGCTCGGGGTACCGGTTCGACAGGTCCCGACCGACCATCCCGCGGATGATCCGGTCCTCGGACACGTCGTCGGCGTGCATGTCGAGCGTCTCGATGGTCTTGCCGTCGCGGATGATCGTGACCTTGTCCGCGATCGCCTTGATCTCGTTGAGCTTGTGGCTGATGATGATCGCCGTCATGCCCTCGGCCTGCAGCGACCGGATGAGTTCGAGCAGGTGCGCCGAGTCGTCGTCGTTCAGTGCCGCGGTCGGCTCGTCGAGGATGAGGAGCTTGACCCGCTTCGACAGCGCCTTGGCGATCTCGACGAGCTGCTGCTTGCCGACGCCGATGTCCACGATCTTCGTGATCGGGTTGTCCTTCAGGCCGACGCGCTGGAGCAGTTCCGCGGCGGCGAGGTTCGTCTTGTTCCAGTCGATGAAGCCGCCCTTGGACTGCTCGTTGCCGAGGAAGATGTTCTCGGCGATCGACAGGAAGGGGCTGAGGGCGAGCTCCTGGTGGATGATCACCACGCCGGCCGCTTCGGAGTCGTTGATGTCCGAGAACGACACCGGCTTGCCGTCGAGCAGGATCTCGCCGTCGAAGGAGCCGTGCGGGTAGACCCCGGAGAGCACCTTCATCAGGGTGGACTTGCCGGCGCCGTTCTCGCCGCAGATCGCGTGGACCTGCCCGCGCTCGACCTCGATCGAGACCCCCTGCAGGGCCTTCACGCCGGGGAACGTCTTGGTGATCTCACGCATCTCGAGGATGGTGTCCGCCATGTGGACGCCTTTCCGTCGTGCGCGCGTACGCGCGCTGGTGGAGACGGACTGGAGGCGCGGTGCGGGCGTGCACCGCGCCTCCAGTCCGAGAGATGGGCCTGACTACTTCAGGTCGGCTTCCGTGTAGTACCCGGAGTCGACGAGGACTTCCTTGTAGTTGTCCTTGGTGACGACCGTCGGCTGGAACAGGAAGGTCGGGACGACCTTGACCTTGTTGTCGTAGCTCTTGGTGTCGTTGACCTCGGGCTTCTTGCCCGTCAGCAGGTCCTCGGCCATGGTGGCCGACTGCTTGGCGAGCTTGCGGGTGTCCTTGTAGATCGTCGAGTACTGCTGACCGGCGATGATCGACTTGACCGAGGCGGCCTCGGCGTCCTGACCCGTGATGGTCGGGAGCGGACGGTCGCTCGAGCCGTAGCCGGCACCCTGGAGCGCCGAGATGATGCCGATCGACATGCCGTCGTAGGGCGAGAGCACACCGTTCAGCGTCGTGCCACCGGAGTAGGACTTCGCGATGAGGTTCTGCATGCGGGCCTTGGCCGTGGCCGGGTCCCACTGCTGCGTCGCGGCCTGCGACAGCTTGTCCTGGCCGGACTGGATCTTCAGCGTGCCGTCGTCGAGGTACGGCTTGAGGGTCTCCATCGCGCCGTTGAAGAAGAAGCTCGCGTTGTTGTCGTCGAGCGAACCCGCGAACACCTCGATGTTGAACGGACCCTTCTTGCCGGTCTTCTTGCCGTCCGCGTCGAGGACGCCGAGGCCGGTGAGCAGGCTCGTCGCCTGGTCGACGCCGACCTTCTCGTTGTCGAACGACACGTAGTAGTCGACGTTCTTGTTGCCCGTGAGCAGGCGGTCGTAGGAGATCACCTTGATGCCGGCCTTGGCCGCGGCGTCGAGCTGGTCGGAGAGCGCGCCACCGTCGATCGACGCGATGATCAGGACCTTCGCGCCCTTGGTGATCATGTTGCTGACCTGCTGCGCCTGCTGCTGGACCTTGTTGTCGCCGTACTCGAGGTCGACCTTGTAGCCGGCCTTCTCGAGGTCGCTCTTGACGGCGTTGCCGTCCTTGATCCACCGCTCGGAGACCTTGGTGGGCATCGCGACGCCGACGAGGGCGCCCTTGTTCGAGTCGCCGCTGCCGCCACCGTCGGTGGACGCACGGCCGCCGGCCGAGCACGCTGCCAGCGAGATCGCGATGCCGAGGGCTGCGACCCCGGCGAAGATCCTGCGCTTCATCATCGAAGTACCTCTGTTCCTCTCGCGTCGTCCTCGACGCGCTCAGGTGCCGGGGCTGCTGTGCCCCGCGGGAATTGCTCGTGTGAGCGCTCACATCTTGTGGGTTCCGTGACGGGGTGTCAACTCGACGTGACCGTTTCGGGATCTTGCAGCGCTGGCCGTACTGCGCGGTACGGTTGGCGACGTGACCACCACGACCGCCCCCGAGGGCAAGGGCGGCAAGCGCCGGAAGGCGCCGACGATCTTCGACGTCGCCGAACGGGCGGGCGTCTCCCACCAGACCGTCTCCCGCGTCATCAACGGCGACCCGACGGTCCGCGAGCAGTTCCGCACGCAGGTCTCCGACGCGGTCACCGAACTCGGCTACCGCCCCCGTGCCGCCGCCCGGGCGCTCGCCGGCGGACGCAGCAAGGCGCTCGGCATCATCACCGCGGGCGACGCGCTGTACGGCCCGTCGAGCACCGCGATCGGGTTCGAACGCGCCGCACGATCGGCCGGCTACCACGTGCTCCTCTCGACCCTCCCCGACGACCCGCGACCGGGCGACCTGTCCGCCGGCGTGACGACCCTGCTCGCGCAGGACGTCGCCGCGATCGTGCTCGTCGCCGCCGACAACCGGGTGCTCGACGCGCTCGCGTCCCTGACCGTGCCGGTGTCGGTGCCCGTCGTCGTCGCCAACGCCGTGCAGCGGGACGCCGCGCGCGCCCCCGTCGCACCGACCGTCGCCGCCGTCGCCATCGACCAGGTCGCCGGCACCGAACTCGTCATGCGGCACCTGTTCGACCGGGGACACCGGCGGATCGTGCACATCGCCGGCCCGAGCGTCTCGCAGGAGTCCGAGGTGCGCCGTGACACCTACACGCGGATCATGCGCGAGGCCGGGCTCGAACCGGTCGTGCTCGACGGCGACTGGACACCCACGAGCGGGTTCGCCGCCGGGCGGTCCATCGACGTGACGACGGTGGACGCGGTGTTCGCCGGGAACGACCAGATGGCGCTCGGGGTGCTGCACGCCTTCGCGGAGGACGGGCTCCGGGTACCCGACGACATCGCCGTGGTGGGCTTCGACGACGTGCCCGAGGCGGCGCACTTCACGCCGCCGCTCACCACCGTGCGGCAGGACTTCCGGGCGATGGGGGAACGGGTGCTCGACACCGTGCGGGCCCTCGTCGAGGGGGAGCCCCGCGACGAGACGCTGCTCGCGCCCGAGCTGGTGGTGCGCCGCTCGACGTGAGCCGGACGTCGCGGCCGGTGCGAGGTTGATCGCCCGGTGCGGCGCTACAGCTCCGCACCGAGCGGCCAACCTCGCACCGGCCGAGGGACCGCGCACGGTGCGAAGCCGCGCACGACCCCGGGCCGACCCGACCGTCAGCCCTTCAGCGCCCCCGACGACAGGCCCGCGACGTAGAACCGCTGCAGCCCGACGTAGAGCGCGATGCACGGGACCATCGCCACCACCGACCCGGCGACGAGGTTCCCGTACGACACCTGTCCGTACGCCCCGGTCTGCAGGTTGAGCAGCGCGACGGGCAGCGTGTAGAGCGAGTCCTTCGTGAGGAAGGTCAGCGCGCCGAGGAACTCCGTCCACGACGCCAGGAACGCGTACAGCGCCGCGGTCGCCACCCCGGGGAGGAGCAGCGGGCGGAGCACCGACACGACGACCCGGAAGCGTGAGGCGCCGTCGACGAACGCCGAGTCCTCGAGCTCGGTCGGGATCGACTCGAACGCGTTCCGCATCACGAACACGCCGAACGGCAGGTTCACCGTCGTGTAGAAGAGCACGAGCCCGAGCAGGGAGTTCGTGAGCTTCATCGCGTTGAGCTCGAGGTACAGCGGCGTGAGGATCGCCTGGAACGGCACCATCATCGTCAGGAGCACCAGGCCGAACACCAGCCCGGACCCGCCGAACCGGAAGCGGGCGAAGCCGTACCCGGCCATCGTCGCGATGATCGCGGTCAGGACGGCGGTGCACACCGAGACGATCACGGAGTTGAGCACGCCGGTGAGCAGGTGCGACGAGGAGCTGAACACGGCGGCGAAGTTCTGCCAGCCGAGCTGGAAGAACGTCGCCGCGTCCGGCGCCTGGGTGATGACGGCTTCGGGCTGGAAGGCCCGCAGGATCGACCAGATGAGCGGGACGCCGAAGACGAGGGCGGAGCCGATGCCCGCGATCGCGTACAGCGTGCGCTTGACGGCGGTGTCCCGCGGGTGCCGGACGCTGCCCTGGTGGTGTCGGCGTCGGCGCCCGTCACCCTCGGTGGTGAGCGTCCGTGTCGACAGGTCGGGCGCGGCGAGGCCCGCCCGGGAGGTCGTGGTGCTCATGGCTCAGTCCTTCTCTCGGAGGGCCCAGAACTGGAACACCGTGACGGCGGCGATGACGATGACGAGGGCGATCGACTGGGCGGTCGCGGCGCCGAGCTGCAGGTTCACGAACCCGCGGTTGTAGATCGCGTTGACGATGGTCGTGGTCTCGGTGCCCGGCCCGCCCTGGGTGAGGATGTAGAACTGGTTGAACGCCAGCAGGGAGCCGATCACCGAGATGATCACGCTGAGCGCCACGGTCGGCCGGATCATCGGGAACGTGATGAGTCGCTCGGTCTGCCACCAGGACGCACCCTCGAGTTGCGCGGACTCGTACACCTCGTCGGGGACGCCCTGCATCGCCGACATCAGCAGCACCATGGTCAGGCCGGACACCGCCCAGACCACGAGCACGCAGATGAGCAGCGTGGCGAGCGGCCCGTTCACGAGCCAGGCGGTGCTGCCGTCGGTGATCCCGAGCCAGCGGAGCACCATGTTCACCGCGCCGGAGTTCGGCTGCGCCTCGAGGACGAGCATGAACGACAGGGTCGTCAGCCCGACCACGTACGGCAGGAAGAACACCGTCCGGAGCAGCGTGCTGCCGCGTCGCCTCGCCCGGACCAGGACGGCGAGGAAGTACCCGAGGGCGAGGATCGGCAGGGTCACGATCGCGGTGTACAGCAGCGTGTACCCGATCGCGTGCACGAACGTCGGGTCCTGGAACAGCGTCAGGTAGTTCTGCACCCCGATGAACCGGTAGGGGCCGATCAGCGGCCAGTTCGTGAACGAGATGTAGAGCGCGAACAGCAGGGGCGCGAGGACGAACACCGCGACGAACAGGATCGCCGGGGCGACGAGCACGGCACCGGTGCGCGGTGGGTGTGTCAGCGAGTTGCGGGTCCGGACCGGGCGGCCGCGACCCACGGTGGGGCGGCCGGCACCGGTCCGGCCGGTGGTGCGCCGGGTGGAGATGGTCGACATGCGTGCACCTCTCTGTGCATCGAGACGAACGAGACGAACGGGGAGGGGTGGCTCAGGCCTGGACCTGGTCGAGGATGCGCTGGTACTCGGACTGCGCGGTCCGCATGGCGGCGGTGGTCCCCGAGCCGAACACGGCCTCGCGGAACATCGCGAAGTACGGCGACGACGGCTGGTTGTTGAGCAGGTTGTACGCGAGCGTCTGCGGTGCGTAGCCCTTGTCGAGGGCGTCCAGCGGGCCGAACGCGAGCGGGTACTTCTTCCGGTACGCCGGAGTGGCGGCGTCCGAGCGGGTGGGGAAGTAGCCGCCGTCGGGCAGCGCCTGTTGCGGCTGCAGCCCGTTGGCGTACTGCATGAACGCCCAGCCCCCGGAGGGGTTCGCGGCGCCGTTCGGGATGCACATGTTGTCGCCGCCGTCGAAGAACGAGCGCTTGCCGTCCCACGACGGGATCAGCACCGTCTGCATCTTCGCCCGCATCGCCTTCGTCGCGGCGGGCACGGTGGCCCCGTACGACGTCGGGAAGATGCCGACCTTGCCGGCCCGGAAGTCCGCGCCCCACGTGGTGCCGGCGTCGGAGTAGGTCGCCTTCGAGAGCGCGCCGTCCTTCCACAGCTGCCGGTAGAACTCCAGCATCCGTTCGAGGGCCTCGTTGCCGGTGATGTTCGCCTTCTGCGAGCCGACCTCGCCGGACATCATGTCGACCCCGGTGGCCCAGACGTGCGGCTGGGTGACGAAGCCGATGATGCCCGCCGAGTTGCCGGCGATCGACCACCCGTACACGTCGTCACCGGTCTTCCGGATCGCCTTCGCCGCGGCGAGCAGCGAGTCGAGGTCCTTCGTCGCGTCCTCGACGTCGAGCCCGGCCCGTTCGAACAGCTCGGTGTTGACGAACAGCTGCGAGTTGTCCGCCAGGTACGGCAGGCCGTAGTACCGGTCCTTGTACTCGAGCAGGCGCAGGTGTCCGGGGGAGATCTGGTCGAAGTAGTCCAGACCCCTGACGACGTCGGTGAGGTCGGCGAACGCTTCGCGGAAGATGAACAGCTGCGAGTTGATGTCGTCGATGTCCACGACGTCCGGCGGCTCACCACCGCGGATCGCGGTCGCGAGCTTCGTGACGTACTGCCCGTCGGGCACCGGTGTCAGTTCGACCTGCAGCTTCGGGTTCGCCTTGTTGAAACCGGCGACCGCGGCCGTCAGCCCGGCCTGGGTGGCGGCGCGACACCAGACGTGCACGGTGCCGGTCGCGTTCCGGCCGAACGACGCCACCTTCGCGTCCACCTTGGGCAGCGTTCCGGAGCACGCGGCCAGGGTGAGGGCTGCCCCGCCGGCGAGGCCGCCGGCGAGGAACGCTCTGCGCAGCATCACGTCACCGCGCCAGCGGGAGCCAGACGCGCATCGGCGCGGCTCCGCGGTTCGCCCAGGCGTAGTAGGGCACGGCCGTCACGACGACGTCGCGAGGGACCGGGAGGCCCGTGGTGGCGTGCTCGGGACCGGCCGTGTCGTCGACGCTGGTCGCGCCACGGGCGTGATCCGCGCCTCCAGGCCCATCCAGCCGGCGGTACGGCCACGCTCCCTGCGCGTGCTCGGCGGGGGCGTGTCCCGGGATCCGCAGCGTGACGACCCCGTCGAGCAGCCCGTCCTGGCGCTCCTCGGTGATCGGCGCGTCGGCGTCGACCGTCAGGTCGTCGACCGTGAAGCCCTGCTGGTCCGCCTGCTCGACCGCGTACACGAGGGGTCCGCGCTCGATGGCGACCTGCCCGCGTGCGGCGTCGATCCGGGCATCGGCCACGTACCGGTGCGGCGTCGTGTCGAAGACGAGCTCGACGGTGTCGCCCGCCGACCACTCGCGGTCGATGACGTGCAGCGCGCCCGGCTGCGGGCTGTCCTGTCCGTCGGGGCCGGTGACGCTCGTCGTGTCCGACCAGGCCGGGATCCGGAGGCCGAGCGCGAGCGGCCCGTCCTCGGTGACCGTGACGCGCACGTGGCCGTCGTGCGGGTACCCGGTCTCGACCTGGACCGGGCCGAGCGACGCCGTGGCGTACTGGTGGATCTGCAGGCCGCCGTCGGTCGCGGTCGCCAGGTAGCCGTCGAGGCTCGCGAACGTCCGCATGATGTTCGGCGGGCAGCAGGCGCAGTCGAACCAGCCGCGGCGGCCGTGCGCGGGGGAGCGGTTCTCGTCCTGGTGCGCGTGGTCGCGGTGCTGCAGCGGGTTGACGTAGAAGTACTCCGTGCCGGCGAGGCTCACACCGGCGAGGAACGCGTTGTAGAGCAGGCGCTCGATCGCATCGGCGTAGACGGGCTTCCCGGTCGCGAGCAGCAGGCGCCAGGCCCACTGCACGCCGCCGATGGCCGCGCAGGTCTCCGCGTAGCCCCGGTCGGTCGGCAGCTCGTACGGGTCGCCGAACGCCTCCCAGTCCCAGCGCGCCCCGAGGCCGCCGGTGATGAACGCCTTCGTCGCCATCATGTCGGCGAACTGCCGCTCGCTCGCGGCGAGGAGCTCGGTGTCACCGGTCTCGATCGCGACGTCGACCGCACCCGCGGCCAGGTACACGGCGCGGACCGCGTGGCCCTCCACCGTCGTGGCCTCGCGGCTCGGCACCCGGTCCGAGAAGTACGTCGGCTCGCCGCCGGCACGCTCGATGATCCCGTGGCCCCGGGCATCGACGAACCAGTGCGCCAGGTCGAGGTAGTCGCGGTTGCCGGTCTCGCGGTACAGCTCGACGAGGCCCATCTCGACGACGGGGTGGCCGTCGACGTCCTGTGTGCGGTCGTCGCCCGGGCCGAACGTGCGGACGAGGTGGTCGGCGTTCTTCACCGCGACCTCGAGCAGCCCGGTGTCCCCGGTCGCTCGGTGCTGCGCCACGGCCGCCTGGTACAGGTGCCCGGCGCAGTACATCTCGTGGCTCCACTTGAGGTCCGTGTACCGCTCGCCCTTCCCACGGATCTGCTGGACCGAGTCGAGGTAGCCGTCCTCCGCCTGCGCCTGTGCGTACAGCGCCGTGACCTCGCGCTGGAGCTCCAGCAGGTCGTCCGACGGTGCGCGGCCGTACTCCCACGCCACCGCCTCGAGCCACTTCGTGACGTCCGAGTCCATGAAGATCGGGCCGGTCGCGTCGCCCTCCTCGAGGCCCGCGGCGATCCGGAGGTTCCGGAAGTTGCCGGCCGTCTCGAGCAGGGCGTAGCCGCCGCGGATCGCGTCGCGGCCGTTGCGCTCCTGCCGGAGCGCCCAGAAGCCCCCGGTGATCCGGGCGTCGCCGGTGGGGAGCGGCCGGAGGGTGAGGTGCGCGTCGACGGTCGGGAGGACCGGGGTCGCGGTCTGCGCGCGGCTGTCGGTCGCGAGCGTGGTGGTCATGTCGCCTCCTTGCGATGTGACTGGGTGCTGTCCGGGCCGTGGGTGCGTGCGGCGTCGTCCGCCGCTCCGCCCTTCCGGACCACCGACTCTCCGAGTTCGGAAAACGGTTTCTGCGGTGGACGTTACGACACGGACTGGAGGCGCGCAAGGGCTTCCTGCGGATTCTTGCGTATAGTCATGGAACGTTTTCGATCGACGGAAAGGTGGTTGCCGTGACGCTGGAACGCACCGGGCAGCCCGTCCGGATCACCGACGTGGCGGCGCTCGCCGGCGTGTCGATCGGCACCGCCTCGAAGGCGCTCAACGGCACCGGCCAGCTCCGCGACTCGACGCGGACGCGGGTGAAGGACGCCGCCGAGAAGCTCGGGTTCGTCGGCGACGCCCGGGCCCGCGCGCTGTCTTCCGGCCGGACCTACACCGTGGGCATGATCACCACCGACTCGTTCGGCCGGTTCTCGATCCCGGTGCTGCTCGGCGCCGAGGACGCCCTGTCCGCCGGGCAGATGGCCGTGCTGCTCTGCGACACCCGCGACGACCACGTCCGCGAGACGCACTACCTCCGCTCGCTCGCCGCCCGCGGCGTCGACGGCATCATCGTCACCGGGCGGTCCGCCGACGCCCGCCCACCGATCGACGTGCCGATCCCGGTGGTGTACGCCTTCACGCCGTCGACCTCGCCGTCCGACGTCTCCGTGACGCTCGACGACGCGGCCGGCAGCGCCCTCGTGGCGTCGCACGTCCTGACGCTCGGACGGTCGCGGGTCGCCATCGTCACCGGGCCCGCCCGGCACCAGTCCGCCGTCCGTCGTGTCTCCGGGGCCGCGTCGGTGCTCGGCTCGCGGCTCGTCGGCGAACCGCTGTACGGCGAGTGGTCCGAGCGGTGGGGGCGGCAGGCCGTCGACGTGCTGCTCCGCGGGGACACCGACGTCGACGCGATCGTCTGCGGGAGCGACCAGATCGCCCGCGGCGTGTGCGACCGGCTGCGCGAGGCGGGCAAGTCCGTGCCGGAGGACGTCGCCGTCACCGGGTTCGACGACTGGGACGTGATGGCGCTGGCGAGCCGGCCGCCGCTGACCACGGTGGACCTGCGGCTCGAGGAACTCGGGCGCGTCGCGGGTCGGGCGCTGCTCGACCTCATCGACGGGGGTTCGGCGGCCTCGGCCGCGGTGA
Organism: Curtobacterium sp. UNCCL20; assembly: GCF_900101675.1. Taxonomy (GTDB): domain Bacteria; phylum Actinomycetota; class Actinomycetes; order Actinomycetales; family Microbacteriaceae; genus Curtobacterium. The sequence goes on from NZ_FNKG01000002.1 coordinate 342,268, forward strand.
CACCGTCCCTGGTCATCCGCGAGAGCACGATCGGCGCGTAGGTCGCCCGGGGCGGCGGCGGGCAGCGCGGCGGCGGCGAGCGGGCGAAATACGTCACGGTCGATGCTGCCCGGGGGCGTGTCGTGCCCGCGCGGTGCGGCGCGGGCGGCGTGTCGTGCCCGCTCGGCGCGGGCGGCGAGGGGTGATGGGGTGGCTGGCGCGGCGGCGCCGAGGAGGCGCAATACGTCACGGTCGATGCTGCCCGGCGGCGTGTCGTGCCCGCGCGGTGCGGCGCGCGCGGCGTGTCGTGCCCGCTCGGAACAGGCAGCACGGGCGGCGCGCAGGCGGGGCCTCCGGTGCGCTCGGCAGGACGGGCGACCAGGCGGGGTGGGCGCACAGGGTGGGCAGCGCGTCGGCGTTGCGGGAGTGAGCGCTCACGTGCCAGGATGTGAGCGCTCACGACGGACGACGGAGTCTTGGAGGACTGCATGGGCGAGGACCGCCGGCAACAGGTCGTGGACGGCCGCACGACCCTCGGGATCGAGCTCGGGTCGACGCGCATCAAGGCGTGCCTGGTGGACGAGGACCTCGTCCCCATCGCCGCCGGAGCCCACGAGTGGGAGAACGAGTTCGTCGACGGTCGCTGGACCTACTCCCTCGAAGCCGTCGAGAACGGGCTCCGCGCCGCGTACGCCGCCCTCGTGGCCGACGTCGAGGCGCAGTACGGCGTGACACCGACGAGCTTCCGCGCGGCTGGTGTCAGCGCGATGATGCACGGCTACCTGGCGTTCGACGCCGACGACGAGCTGCTCGTGCCGTTCCGGACGTGGCGCAACACCTCGACCGGTCCGGCCGCCGAACGCCTGAGCGAGGCCCTCGGCTTCAACATCCCGCTCCGCTGGTCGATCGCGCACCTGTACCAGGCCGTCCTCGACGACGAGCCGCACGTGTCGGAGCTCGCCGGCATCACCACGCTCGCCGGGTACGTGCACCGTCGTCTGACCGGCCGGGACGTCCTCGGCGTCGGCGACGCGAGCGGCGTGTTCCCGATCGACAACAGCCCGGCCGACAGCGGCCCGGGCGACCCCGGCTCCCGCGACTTCGACGCGGCCATGCTCGCGCAGACCCAGGAACTGCTCGGCGACGCCGTGCCGGACCTCCGCGCGCTCCTGCCCGAGGTGCTCGTCGCCGGCGACGACGCGGGCGCCCTCACCCCCGAGGGTGCGGCGTGGCTCGACCCGAGCGGGTCGCTCCGCCCGGGCGTCCCGCTGTGCCCGCCCGAGGGCGACGCCGGCACCGGCATGGTCGCCACGAACGCGGTCGCGCCCCGCACCGGCAACGTCAGCGTCGGCACGAGCATCTTCGCGATGGTCGTCCTCGAGCACCCGCTGGAGACCGCGCACGAGGAGCTCGACATCGTCACCACGCCCTCCGGCGACGCCGTGGCGATGGTGCACTGCAACAACGGCGCGAGCGAGATCGCGAGCTGGGCCCGGGTGTTCGGTCGGTTCGGTGCGGCAGCGGCCGCACGGACCGGCAGCACCCCGCCGGACATCGACGACGTGTACGCGACCCTCCTGGCGGAAGCCGTCGCCGAGAGCACGGACGCCGACGCCGGCGGACTCCTCTCCTTCAACTACCTGGCGGGCGAACCCGTCACCCACGTCGAGGACGGTCGGCCCCTGCTGCTCCGCACCCCCGACGCGCGCTTCACCCTCGGCAACCTCGTCCGCTCCGAGGTGCACGGCGCGTTCGCCACCCTCGCGATCGGGATGGACGTCCTGCACGGCGAGCACGTCGAGGTCGACCGGATGACGGCGCACGGCGGGCTCTTCCGCACGCCCGGCGCACCGCAGCAGCTGCTCGCCGCCGCGCTCCGCGTGCCGGTCGCGCTCGAGGAGACCGCAGGGGAGGGCGGCGCCTGGGGCATCGCCGTGCTCGCCGCCTACCTCGAGCACACCGAGCACGGACTGGGCGACTTCCTCGCCGACACGGTCTTCGGCGGCGGCAGCGTGCACGTCGCCGAGCCCGAGGACCGTGACGTCCAGGGGTTCCAGACCTACCTCGATCGGTACCGCGCCGCCCTGCCCGTCCAGGCCGCGGCGGCAGCGGCGACCCAGCCCAGCCGGTCGGACACGGGCGCGGAGCAGGCCACCGAGCCGGACGCGACCGCTACCGGCGGGACCACGACCAGCGCGACCACGCACGCGGGCGAGCCGACGACGGCAGCCGACCCGCGCCTCCAGGCAGTGAAGGAGCCGACCCGATGACCGACCCGAGCCTCGACGAGGCCACCCGCGACGCCGTCGCCGCCACCCGCGAACGCGTCGCCCGCCTGCACGGCGAACTCGTCCGCTACGGCCTCGTGATCTGGACCGGCGGCAACGTCTCCGAGCGCGTCCCCGGCACCGACCTCTTCGTGATCAAGCCGAGCGGGGTGTCGAGCGACGACCTGACCCCGGAGAACCAGGTGGTCTGCACCCTCGACGGTGTGCCCGCGGACGGCTGGGGCAACGCCCACGGCCCGTCGAGCGACACCGCCGCGCACGCCTACGTGTACCGGAACATGCCCGAGGTCGGCGGCGTCGTGCACACGCACTCGACCTACGCCACCGCGTGGGCGGCCCGCGCCGAGGAGATCCCGTGCGTGATCACGGCGATGGCGGACGAGTTCGGCGGCCCGATCCCGGTCGGACCCTTCGCGATCATCGGCGACGACTCGATCGGCCACGGCATCGTCGAGACGCTGTCCGGCCACCGCTCCCGTGCGGTCCTCATGCAGAACCACGGCGTGTTCACGATCGGCAAGGACGCGAAGGACGCCGTCAAGGCCGCCGTCATGTGCGAGGACGTGGCACGGACCGTCCACATCGCGAAGCAGGGCGGCGAACTCGTCCCCATCGCGGCAGCAGACATCGATCGACTCTTCGATCGCTACCAGAACGTCTACGGACAGAACCCCGAAGGAGCCATGCGATGACGCAGGACACCCCCGTCGACCCCCAGGCCACGCTCGACAGCTACGAGGTCTGGTTCCTCACCGGCTCCCAGGGGCTCTACGGCGAGGAGACCCTGCGCCAGGTCGAGGAGCAGAGCAAGGCCGTCCACGCCGAGCTCGCCGGGCACCTGCCGGTGAAGCTCGTCTGGAAGCCCGTGCTCAAGGACGCCGACGGCATCCGCCGGGCCCTGATCGAGGCGAGCGCCGACGACCGGGTCATCGGTGTCACCACGTGGATGCACACGTTCAGCCCGGCCAAGATGTGGATCGGCGGGCTGCAGGCTCTCACGAAGCCGCTGCTGCACCTGCACACACAGGCGAACGTCACGCTGCCCTGGGCGGACATCGACTTCGACTTCATGAACCTCAACCAGGCCGCGCACGGCGACCGTGAGTTCGGCTACGCCCTGGCCCGCCTCGGCGTCCGGCACGCCACGGCCGTCGGCCACGTCTCGGATCCTCGCGTCCAGCAGCGCGTCGCGAACTGGACCCGTGCCGCCGCCGGCGCCGCCGCCGTCCGCGAACTGAAGCTCACCCGCTTCGGCGACAACATGCGCTACGTCGCCGTCACCGAGGGCGACAAGACCGAGGCGGAGATCGAGCTCGGCGTGCAGGTGAACACCTGGGCGGTGAACGAGCTGGCCGCAGCGGTCGACGCTGCCGCAGCCGACACCGCGGCGGTCGACGCGTTGGTCGCGACGTACGAGCGCGACTACGACGTCGACCCGTCACTCCGCAGCGCCGGCGGCGACCGGCACGCCGCGCTCCGCGACGGTGCCGCCATCGAGATCGGCCTCCGGGCCCTCCTCGAGCAGAACGGCAGCGCCGCCTTCACCACCAACTTCGAGGACCTGGGCTCGCTCAAGCAGCTGCCGGGACTGGCGGTGCAGCGGCTGATGGCCGACGGCTACGGCTTCGGTGCCGAGGGCGACTGGAAGACCGCGGTCCTGGTCCGGGCGATGAACGTCGCCGGCGCGGGGCTCCCCGGTGGTGCCTCCCTGATGGAGGACTACACGTACGACCTCACCCCGGGTGCCGAGAAGATCCTCGGCGCGCACATGCTCGAGGTCTCACCGACGCTCACCACCACGAAGCCGACACTCGAGATCCACCCGCTCGGCATCGGCGGCAAGGACGACCCGGTCCGCCTGGTCTTCACCGCCGACTCCGGCGAGGCCGTCGTCGTCGCGCTTTCCGACACCCGCGACGGCTTCCGCCTCACCGCGAACGTCGTCGACGTCGTGCCCCCGACCGAGGCCCTGCCGAAGCTGCCCGTCGGCCGCGCGGTCTGGGAGCCCCGGCCGTCGTTCCCCGTCGCCGCCGAGGCCTGGCTCACCGCCGGCGCCGCCCACCACACCGTGATGACCACCGCCGTCGGCCTGCAGGTCGTCGAGGACTTCGCCACCATGGTCGGGACCGAGTTCCTCGTCATCGACGAGCACACCACGCTCCGCGGGTTCCGCGACGAGGTGCGGCTCCAGCAGACGTGGCACCGGCTCGACCGCGGTTTCTGACGGGGACGGACCCTACGATGACCGACGTGATCGCAGCGGAGCGCACGCACACGAACTGGGCCGGCAACGTCACCTATCGCGCCTCAGCCCTGGCCAGCCCGGACTCGGTGGCGTCGCTGCAGCAGCTGGTCGCGTCGACCCCGCGCCTGACGGCGCTCGGCTCGCGGCACTCGTTCAACACGATCGCGGACACCGACGCCGTGCAGGTGTCGCTGGCGGGACTGCCGCCGGTGCTCGACATCGACGAGTCGCGTCGCGTGGTCCGCGTGGCCGCCGGGATGACGCACAGTCAGGTCGCCGCCGGCCTGGAGGCGCGGGGCTGGGCACTCGGGAACCTCGCGTCCCTGCCGCACATCTCCACGGCCGGGGCGGTCGCCACCGGCACGCACGGATCCGGTGTGCGGAACCCGTCGCTCGCGCAGGCGGTCGTCGGCCTGGACGTGGTGCGCGCCACCGGCGACGTCGAACGGGTCGACGCGTCCTCGCCGGACGGGCAGCTCGACGCGCACCGGGTGGCCATCGGCGCGCTCGGGATCGTCACCGCGGTCGAACTGGCGATCGTGCCGACGTTCCAGGTCGCCACGACCGTGCACCTCGACCTGCCGTGGGATGCCGTCTTCGACCACTTCGACGCGGTCATGGCCGACGCGTACTCGGTGTCGATGTTCACCTCGTTCGACGACCGCGGCGCCCGGCAGGTCTGGGTGAAGCACCGCGTCGACGACCCGGCGCCGACCGTCGACCTCGTCGCCCTCGGAGCACGCCCGGCCACCGGCCCCGTGCACCCGGGGGAGAACGACCCCGCCGGCGTCACCGAGCAGGGCGGGGTGCCCGGGCCCTGGTCCGAGCGGCTGCCGCACTTCCGGTCCTCGTTCACCCCGTCCACCGGCGCGGAGATCCAGGCGGAGTACCTGCTGCCAGCGTCCTCCGCCGTCGACGCGCTCCGGGCCCTGCGACCGCTGCAGGAGCTGTTCGCGCCACTCCTCATCGCCGCCGAGATCCGGACCGTCGCACCCGACACCGCCTGGCTCGCACCGTCGTCGGAGCGGCAGTCGGTCGGCATCCACTTCACCTTCCGCCGGGACGCCGCCGCCGTGGCCGCCGCGGTGGAGCGGATCGAGGAGGTCCTCGCGCCGTTCGAGGCCCGGCCGCACTGGGGGAAGGTGTCCGCGACGAGCGTCGATCGGCTGCACGAGGTGTACCCGCGGTTGTCCTCGTTCGCCGCCCTGGCCCGCGATCTCGACCCCACCGGTCGCTTCCGCAACCTGTTCCTCGCGCGCGTGCTGTCCTGACGCGGCGCCCGGTGCCTGTCGGGCCGGCGCCTGCGCGCGGAGGTGCCACGCGCCTCCAGGTCGACCGGCGGAGCGCTCCCACACCACGGTTGCGGTGCGGGAGCGCCCGTGCCCCTAGGCCTTGCGGAACAGGTCGAGCAGGAGCCGGGTGAGGTTCACGAGCAAGCTCGCGACCCCCAGCCACAGCGCCTGACGCCTGGTCCGGCCGTCGTTGTCGTTCGACATCGAGGACCTCCTTGTGTCGTCGCCGGTTGACACGAGGAGCGTCGGCCGAGGGATGCGGAGCCGAGCGGGCTCGGCTACCATCGGTTCCGAGCGATTGACTCGGGATGGGTTTGCATCCCTTGGCTTCCACTCGGAAGGCAAATCGAGGCCCGGAAACTGTGCTAGCAGTTCCGGGCCTCGGCTCATTCGCCCAGGTCGCGATCCGGCGGGTGTCGCGACCAAGGTCAGCCTACGACGAACCGTCCGCTACAACGTCACATTCCACGTTCTCGAGCTCGCGGAGTTCTGTGCGAACGCATCGGGAATAGCGGGACGTCTCCGGGGCCTTGCACCGTTACGTCGTGCGACGTCCGTCGCACGCGGGATTCGGACGGTCTGCCGTTGCGGTGTCAGGATTGAGTCCGCCCGGTGTCCCGATCCCGAGCACCGCAGCGGCCACCCCACGGCCGCCCCCACCCCTTCCCACGAGGAGCAGCATCGTCATGAGACGCCCCAAGCGCCTGACCATCACCGCGGCGGTCGCCGCAGCAGCAGCCCTGGTGCTCACCGGCTGCTCGGGCGGAGGGTCTTCGTCCGACGACGCATCCGGCGGGACGAACAAGGGCGGGACGCTCAACATCCTGACGACGCAAACCGCGGTGCACCTCGACCCGGCGACCAGTCAGAACCTCAACATCACGACGCTCGGCCTGGTGCTCCGCCGCCTCACCGCGTGGGACGTCCAGCCCGGCAAGACCGCGAAGGTCGTGCCGGACCTCGCGACGAACACCGGTGACTCGAGCGACGGCGGCAAGACCTGGACCTACCACCTCAAGAAGGGGCTGAAGTTCCAGGACGGCACCGAGATCACCACGAAGGACATCAAGTGGGGCATCGAGCGCTCGTTCGCGCCGACCCTCACCGGTGGTCTGAGCTACCACAAGTCGCTCCTCGTCGGCGGTGACACGTACAAGGGCCCGTTCGACGGCAAGACGCTCGACAGCATCGAGACGCCGGACGACTCCACGATCGTCTTCAAGCTGAACGCGGCCTACGGCGACTGGCCGTGGATCGTGTCGATGCCGGCGTTCGCCCCGGTCCCCGACGGCGACGGCACGAACACCGGCGAGTACGACGCCAAGCCGGTCGCCTCCGGCCCGTACCAGGTGCAGTCGAACACGCAGGGGTCGCAGATCACCCTCGTGCGCAACAAGTCCTGGAGCGCGAAGACGGACGACGTCCGCACCGCCGGCCCGTCGAAGGTCGTGTTCAAGGAGAGCCAGGACCCGTCGACGGTCACCCAGACGCTCATCGCGGACAACGGTGACGCGAAGGACTCCTTCGGTGCCACCTACCTCGGTGCCGCCGAGCTCAACCAGGTCCGGTCGAACCCGTCCGCGCAGGACCGCCTCGCGACGTCGAAGGCCGGCCCCATCAACTACATGGCGATCAACACGCAGAAGGGCGCGCTGAAGGACCTCAAGGTCCGCCAGGCCCTGCAGTACGCGGTGGACAAGAAGTCGTACCGGATCGCCGCCGGTGGTGCGCTCGCCGGCTCGTACGCCACGACGCTGATCACGCCGGGCATCGCCGGACGCCAGGACTACGACCTGTACAAGCCGGGCCCCTCGGGTGACGTCGCCAAGGCGAAGAAGCTCCTGCAGGAGGCCGGGGTCTCCGACCTCAAGCTGACCCTGGCCACGCAGAACGACCCGACCTATCTGGCTCAGGCCCAGGCCCTGCAGGCTGGTCTCAAGCGCGCGGGCATCACCGTCACGCTGAAGCCGCTCGACGCCGACTCGTTCTACACGGCGACGACCGACGGCACCGACTTCGACCTGGCGCTGTTCAGCTGGCAGCCGGACTTCCCGAGCGCGAACGCCAACATCCAGCCGCTGTACGACTCGTCGCAGATCGGCGGGGGTGGCTACAACGTGTCGAAGTACAGCAACCCGGAGGTCGACGCCCTCATCAAGCAGGCGAGCGGCACCGTCGACCAGAAGGACGCGCAGAAGCTCTGGGCCGAAGCGGACAAGAAGATCATGGCCGACGCGCCGATCGTCCCGCTCACCTACGCGAAGCAGTCGTTCCTCGCCGGCTCGAACGTGCAGAACTTCCGGATCGCGGACTTCCCGGCGTACCCGAACTACCTCAAGGTCTCGCTCGCGAAGTGAGTTCCCCGCTGCTCGAGGTCGAGGGGCTCCACGTCGCGTTCGGCGACGCGGAGCCCGTCGTCCGTGACGTCTCCTTCACCCTGACGCCCGGCCGCGTGCTCGCCCTCGTCGGCGAGTCCGGGTCGGGCAAGTCCGTCAGCGCCATGAGCATCCTCGGCCTGCTCCCGCCGGAGGCCCGGGTCTCCGGCAGCATCCGGTTCCGCGGCGAGGAACTCGTCGGGGCATCCGACGACACCCTCCGAGCCGTCCGCGGTGCGGGCATCGGCGTGGTCTTCCAGGAGCCGATGAACTCCTTCACGCCGGTGCTGTCGATCGGCACGCAGATCGCCGAGGCCGTCCGGGCGCACCCGACGGACCTCGACCGCGCCGGGGTCTCCGCGCGGATCGACGAGCTGCTGCGCGCCGCGGGACTCACCGATCCTGCGCGGATCCGGAAGGCGTACCCGCACGAGCTCTCCGGCGGGCAGCTGCAGCGCGCGATGATCGCGATGGCGCTGGCCGGCGACCCGGTGGCGCTCATCGCGGACGAACCCACGACGGCGCTCGACGTCACGGTGCAGGCCGGGATCCTCGACCTGCTCCGCCGGCTCGGCATCGAGCGTTCGCTCGCGGTGCTCCTCATCACGCACGACATGGGCGTGGTCGCGGACGTCGCCGACGAGGTGCTCGTGATGCGCCGCGGCGACCCCGTCGAACGCGGGTCGGTCGCCGAGGTGTTCGCGCACCCGACCGCCGAGTACACGCGTGACCTCCTGGCCGCCGTCCCCAGCCTGGAGGCGCGTGGTGCGTCCGCCTCGTCGGCGACGGACGGGCCCGTGGACGAGTCTCGGGCACAGCGACACTCCTCGCGCCCGGAGGCGCGAGAAGTGTCGCCCAGCGCGAGTCCCGGACCAACGGAAGCGAGTCTCGGGGACGCGGGGCGCGCCTCCAGGCCGGTGGTCGCGCAGCTGCGCGACGTCGCGGTGCGCTACACGCGCCGCGGCGAACCCACCGTCTCCGGGATCGACTTCGTGCTCCACGCCGGCGAGACCCTCGGGCTCGTGGGGGAGTCCGGGTCCGGCAAGTCCACGATCGGGCGCGCGCTCGCCGGGCTCGTCCCCGTCGTGGCCGGTTCGGTCGAGGTGGACGGCAGCGACCTGCGGACGGCACGGGGCGGACGCCTGCGTGAACTCCGGAGCCGCGTGGGCATCGTCTTCCAGGACCCGGCGTCCTCGCTCAACCCCCGACAGACCATCGGGTGGAGCATCGCGGAACCGCTCCTCGTGCACGGCACCGCATCCGCCGCAGACCGTGCCGAGCACGTGCGAGAGCTGCTCACCGCGGTGCAGCTCGACCCCTCGTGGGCCGAACGCTTCCCGCACCAGCTCTCCGGCGGCCAGCGGCAGCGCGTCGCCGTCGCCCGGGCCCTCGCGCTCCGGCCCGCGCTCGTCATCGCCGACGAGCCGACCTCGGCGCTCGACGTGACCGTGCAGGCCGCTGTCCTCGACCTGCTCTCCTCGCTGCAGGACGAGTTCGGGTTCGGCATGCTCCTCATCAGCCACGACCTCGCCGTCGTCCGCCAGCTCGCCGACGAGGTCGTCGTGCTGCACGACGGACGCGTGGTCGAACGCGGCACCACCGAGTCCGTGCTCGACGACCCGAAGCAGGACTACACGCGCATGCTCCTCGCGGCAGCGCCGGTCGCCGACCCGGAGCGACAGGCAGCCCGCCGCGAGGCCTGGCGCGCATGGGAAGGGGTGGCCTCGTGACCGCCAACGTCGTCGAGCGGCCGGTCTCGCCCGCCGCCAACCGGAGCACCGGCTTCCGCGCCGTCGTCCGACGGGTGCGGCAGGACCGCTGGGCCGTCGCGTCCGCCGTGGTCATCGCGGTGTTCGCGGTCGTGGCGATCGCCGCCCCCCTGATCGCCGCTCTGAGCGGGCAGGACCCCTACGGCTACAACATCGACGCCCTCAACTCGTTCGGTGCCCCGAAGGGCTTCGGCGGCGGCATCAGCGCCGACCACTGGTTCGGGGTCGAGCCGCTGACCGGGCGCGACCTGTTCGCCATCGTCACGTACGGTGCCCGGACGTCGCTCGGCATCGGCCTCGCCGCGACCGTCGTCTCCATCGTGATCGGCGTGCTCGTCGGCGTGACGACCGGGTTCTTCGGCGGCTGGTACGACCGCGTGCTGTCGCGGGTCGTCGACGTCATCTTCGGGTTCCCGTCGCTGGTCTTCATGATCGCCCTGACCGCGATCGTGCCGACGTCGTTCCCGAAGCCCGTGCTCGTCGTCCTCGTCATCGGGTTCTTCGGCTGGCCGTCGGTCGCCCGAGTGGTCCGGGGGCAGACGCTGTCCCTCGTGACCCGGAACTACGTCGTCGCGTCCACCGCCATGGGGGCCGGACGCTGGCACGTCATCCGCACGCAGCTGCTGCCGAACCTCGCCGCGACGATCACCGTCTACGCGACGATCTCGATCCCGTCGATGATCGGGGCCGAGGCCGCCCTGTCGTTCCTCGCCGTCGGCGTCACCCCGCCGACGCCGTCGTGGGGCCGCAGCATCGGCGACGCGATCGGCTGGGTCCAGACCGACCCGATGTACCTCGTGTTCCCCGGCGCCGCGCTGTTCCTCATCACCCTGGCGTTCAACGTCCTCGGCGACGCGCTCCGCGACGCCCTCGACCCGCGGGGAGGCACCCGGTGACCGCGTTCCGCTTCATCGCCGTCCGCGTGCTCGGGGCGGTCGTCGTCCTGCTCGTCGTCGCCGCGATCACGTACGCGCTGTTCATGCTGCTGCCGACGAACCCGGCACGGGCGATCTGCGACAAGCCCTGCACACCCGACCGGCTCCGCGAGGTGCAGGCGTTCCTCGGCACCGACAAGCCGTGGATCGCCCAGTTCGGGGCGTACCTCGCGGGCATCTTCGCCGGCCGCACGTTCGGGACCGGCGCATCGGTCATCCACTGCGCCGCGCCGTGCTTCGGCTACTCGTTCCAGCTCCACGACAGCGTCACGAACCTGATCCTGTCGCGCCTGCCCGTCACCGCGTCGATCGCCGTCGGTGCCGCTGTGCTCTGGCTCGTCGCCGGGGTCGCCGGAGGTGCGCTCTCCGCCCTCCGCCGGGGCACGTTCGTCGACCGGGCCGTGATGACCGTCGCGGTCGCCGGGGTGTCCGCGCCCTCGTACCTCGTCGGCCTGCTCGGGATCCTGCTGTTCGGCTTCGTCCTCGGCATCCTGCCCACGAGTGGCTACGTCGCGTTCGGGGACGACCCGGTGGGCTGGTTCACACACCTGATCCTGCCGTGGTGCGTGCTGGCGTTCATCAGCGCCGCGATCTACGCCCGCCTGACCCGCGGCGAGATGCTCGAGTCGATGTCGCAGGACTTCGTCCGGACCGCCCGCGCGAAGGGCCTCCGCGAACGCCAGGTCGTCGTGCGGCACGGGCTCCGGACGGCGATCCTGCCGGTGGTGACCCTGTTCGGGCTCGACCTCGGGTCGCTGCTCGGCGGGGCGGTCATCACCGAGAAGGTGTTCTCGATGCAGGGACTCGGGGCGCTCCTCATCGACGCGGTGCACTCGCTCGACCTGCAGGTCGTCGTCGGCTTCACCCTGTTCTCGGCGCTCCTCATCGTCACGGCGAACGTCATCGTCGACGTGGTCTACGCGTTCGTGGACCCGCGGGTGCGCCGGCGGGCGTAGGGGGAGTGCGCGGGGCGGGCGCGGGCGGGCGCGGGCGGGCGCGGGCGGCCGCGGGGCGGACGTTGCGGGTCGCATCCCGCACAGTCCGTGGCGCGGGCCGCCTTCGCACAACCAACGTCAAACCGAACCGTGCGAACCCGCGGTTCCGGGTGACTTCGGTTGTGCCGAAGCGTCCCACCACCGCAGCACCCGCATGCCGGACAGCGTCAGCCAGCGCGACGGCTCACCGGCGGGCACGTCCACCTCGAACCACTGCCGACCGGGCGGGCGGTCGCCCTGCGTCCACGTCCCGTCGGCGTTCCGGGCGGCCCGCACGACCTCGATGGCTTCGGCGGCACGCGGGTCGGGCGGGGTCCCGTCGAGCAGGGACGCCGCCCGGAGGTGGTCCGTCGCACGGAGCGCGCTGTACTGCCACCGGAACGGGGCGGCGAACCGGGTCGCCCAGGGACCGACGAGCTCGCCGTCCGACTTCCGGTAGAGGAGCCGGCGTTCCAGCAGGTACTCCGCTCCGCGGTGGCGCGCAGCACGCAGCTCCGCTGCCTGCGGGTGCCGTCCGGCGGTGAGCTGCTCGTGCTGCAGCAAGCCCTCCAGGACGTTGAGCGTTGAGTGGAACGACGACACCGTGGAGCCCTCGACCCACTCGCAGTTCCATCCGCCGTCGTCCTGCTGGTGCTCGAGCAGCCAGGTCGCGATCCCGTCAACGTCAGCACCGAGCCACGTCCCGTTCGCCAGGGTGAAGGCGTTGATGCAGCAGTCGACCTCACCGTCCCAGTACGGCAGCTGCTCGTACTCCCACCGGCTGTTCGCCTCGAGTCGGGCCGCGGTGTCGCCCAGGACCGCCGGGTCGAGCCCCCAGTTCCGCAGGGCGTTCAGCGACCAGGTCGTGGCCGTGTAGGGCTGGCCGGGTTCCTGCGCCTCGGGTCCATCGAAGTCGAAGTCCGCCGGGAAGTACGCGCCGCCCGCCCACTGCCCGTCCGGGTCCTGGCGGGCCAGCATCGCCCGGCCGAAGCCCTCGGTGGCGACGCGCCTCCGGGTCTCCTGCCACGTCGATGCCGGTGCACCGACGAGGTCGCGCTCCACCTGCCACCGGATCGCCGGATCGGAGTCGAGCAGCCAGTCGACCACCGTGTCGGAACTCATGCCGCGGAGACTACGCCGTCACGACCGCGCCGCGGAGACCACTCCGCAACGACCGCGCCGCGGAGACCACCCCGCCAACGCCGCATCGGGGGACTACGCGGAGGGGATCGCCCCGTCGCCGACGAACCGGTAGGCCGACCCGTCGTCCGTCCGTTCGAGCACACCCAGGTCGACCGCGTCGCGCCGGACGATCGAGACGTCCTCGGCGAACATCGCGATCGCCGCGTTGAGCAGCGCCTCGGGAACGGCAGGACCACGAACCCGGCCGAGTCGTTCGAACACGAGCCCGACGATCCGCACGGACAGCGGATGCCGTTCCGAGTCCTTGCCCGGCATGCGTGCGATCCGGTCGAACTCGAGCAGCGCAGCCGGGTCCTGCAGCCGCTGCAGGTCCTTCGCGGTCCGTCCGAGCAGCGCCGCGTCCGGTCCGGTGTCGCCCAGCCAGTCGAACGCCCGCACGGCGTGTTCGGTCCGCTCGTCGAGCGCGCCCCCGCCGATCACCGCGGCGCGCAGGGTCGGGCTCGCCAGGACGGAGACCGCCTGACGAGCCCGACCGAGCGAACCACCGACCGTCACGAGGAGGCCACCATCAGAAGTAGGTGATCCCGTGCGGCGTCCGCAGCGGCGTCAGCATCGCGCGGAGCAGCGCCGGCGCAGCCGGGTCGGCGGCGCGGACCAGGCCCGCGGCCGCGAGCGTCACCGGCGACACCGACCCGATGAGCACCGCACCGAGGTCGGCGACGTCGAGCTGGAGGTCAGAGCCGGCCACGTCGACGTCGTCGGCGACCTTCGTGACGGTGCCACGCGCCTCCAGGACGTCGAGTCGGTACGTCCCCGTCGTGAAGCCGAGCGCGTCCGTGACGGCGAGCGTCAGCGAACCGTCGACGGCGTACGGCCGTGACGCGAGCACTGCCGGGACGTCGAGGACACGCAGCCAGACGTGGTCTTCCTCGTGGTCGACGTCGTACGCACGGTTGTCGCCGAGCGCCGCGACGATGGGGTCGTCGAGGCGTGAGCGCTTGTACTGGACGACGTCGTTGAGGTCGATCGAGAGCAGGAACTCCCACAGCGACAGGTAGGCCTCGTCGGTGGCGTAGACCAGGTCGACGACCTCGAGCACGGTGTCGTCGCTGCGGCTCTCGGTGACGCGCCACGTGACGTAGCCGTCCACCTCGTCCGAGCCGTCGGGGCGGTGCACCGCCGCGCGGACGTCCTTCGCCTTCTCGCCGTCCTGGCCCCGGAGCCCGAGCGCGACCGGCCAGGTGCCGGCGTTCCGCACCATGGAACCCGGCGTGCGGGCGTTGAACCGGTCGAACACGGCGCGCCCCGGACCGCCGGCGAGCCACTCGGGCGTGACGACGCTGACGACGCCGGAGGTCGGCGCGAGGAAGGGGAGTGCGCGGTTGCGGCGCACGCTGACGGCACGCTCGCGGATGGCGCTGCCGAACCCGAAGCGACGGTAGATCGTGCCCTCGGACGCGGTGAGCGACGCGATCGCGTAGCCCTCGGCGACACCGCGTTCGAGTGCGTGCGTCATCATCCGGCGGAGGATCCCGCGCCGACGCTCGGTCGGTCGGACCGTCACGGCGGAGATCGCCTGCGTGTCGATGGAGGAGCCGTCGCCCCAGCTGAGCGGCTTCCGGAACCACGCGAACGTGCCGGCCGGCCAGGTCTCGTCGACGGATCCCGGGGCCGGCTTCCGCACGTAGGCGCCGAGCCACGTGTTGCCGTCCTCGACGACGTGCTCGACCAACCGCGCCGCGCCTTCGTCACTCGGATCCGCTTCGTGGAAGCCGAGCCCCACGGCCCGCATCCATGCCTCGGTCTCGGCGTTCGGTGCCCCCGCGTCGTCCGCGGCGGGCGCGAACTCGCGCAGTTCGTACCGGTCGTCCCATGCCTCGTTGCTCACGCTCCGACACTATCGGTGGGCTGTGACAGCGCGGCTGCGCATCGGCCGGGAGGAGCGGCTCGGCTCCGCCACGGACATCTCGACAGCTGGCGGCGCGGGTGCCGCGGGGCGGACGCGTGGCTAGGCTCCGGTGTCGTGTTCACGATCGCGGTCACCGCTCCGGGCTCGGCTGCCGCCGAGACCGTGGTGCGGACGTACCTCGGCGAGGTCGCGTCGCGGTGGTACGGACGGCCCGTGACGGCCGCCGAGGTCGAGCGGGCGCTCCGCGACGAACCGTACGACGATCTCGTGGGCGAGACCGGGGTGTTCCTGACGGCGCGCGACGCGGACGAGGTGGTCGCGTGCGCGGGCGCCAGGTTCGTCGGGGGCGGCGCGGGCGGCGGCGCAGGCGGCGGCGACGGCACCGACGGCGGCGGTGCCGACGCCGTCGGTCTCGTGGCGGAGGTGACGAAGGTCTTCACGGTGCCGGCGCACCGCGGGAGAGGAGCCGGTTCCGCCCTGCTCCGGGCGCTCGAGCAGACCTGCCGGGACCGCGGCGCCGCACTCCTCCGGTTGGACACCCGCGCCGAGCTCGCCGAGGCATGTGCCCTCTACGAGCGGCTCGGGTACGTCCGGGTCGAGCCCTTCAACGACGAGCCGTTCTCGGACCGCTGGTACGCGAAGACGCTCGAGTCGGTCGAGCCGTAGCTCGCGTTCCCCGGACAGTTGTCGGCCGAGTGTCGCGTCAGTATCCTCAGCCGGAGGGGCCGCTCGGCCCGAGGGGCCGCTCGGCTCACAGTGAGCGAGGGGACCGCCATGCCGCAGACCGTGTCCACGACGGACGACAGGCTCGTCCCGACCGAACGCCAGCGGTTCGGACGCGCCGTCGAGCGTGACGACGGACGCGACTTCCCGTTCTACGACGGCAACCCGTTCGGCCTCGCCCGCTGGCAGTGGATCATCGTCGTCCTCGCCTGCGCCCTCGGGTTCTTCGTGCTGATCCTCTACCCCGCGAGGAACGACGTGCAGGCGCTCGTGTCGCGGATCCTGTTCCCGGCGATCCCGCTGACCGTCTTCATCGCCTTCACCCGAGGGCAGTGGACGGCGATCATGCACCGGATCCGCGGCCGGGACGTGTGGGCGATGGTCCTCTTCGCGGCCGCGAACCTCGTCGTGACGATCATCGTCGGGATCGTCGTGAAGGCCCTCTTCGGCGCGAACGCGAACGCCGCCGTCGACGGGGTGCACGACCCCGGGGCCGTCGTGGCGTTCTACGTCGGCACCGGGATCCAGCTGTTCGGCGAGGAACTCTTCACGATCCTGCCCTTCCTCGCGGTGCTCGCCTTCTGCACGTCCGGGGGCCTGTCGCGTCGGCCCGCGATCGTGATCGCCCTGGTCGTCACCGCAGCCTGGTTCGCCGCGGCGCACCTGCCGACCTACCAGTGGAACTTCGCGCAGGCGTTCCTGGTCATCGGCGTCGCCCGCATCGTGCTCACGCTCGCCTACGTGCGGACGAAGAACATCCTGGTGAGCACGGGCGCGCACATCCTGAACGACTGGGTCATCTTCACGTTCGCACTGGTGGTCGCGAGCGCGACCGCGTGAGCCGCCGCGCGCCGCTCAGACCCGACTGAGGAACGGGTCGATCGCGGCCCACGTCGCCTCCGGCGCTTCGAGGTGCGGAAGGTGCCCGGCGGCCGCGACCTCGACGAACTCCGCTCCCGGAACGGCGCTCGCGACGGCGCGACCGTACGCCGGGGTGACGACTCGGTCACTGGCGCCCCACACCATGAGCGCGGGCACCTCCACCGATGCCAGCCGGGCGAGCAGCGTCGGGTCGCTCATGCGCCGTCCGGCGACGGCCGCCATCGTCTGCCCGTTCGACTGCTGGACGGCCCGCTGCTCGTCGGTGAACCGCGCCGGGTCGAGGTAGCCGCGCTCCGGGTCGTGCCACGCGACCGCTGCCAGCCCCCGGGCGTCCAGGGCGAAGAAGTCGGCGATCGGTTCGCCCTCGACCACGGCACCGACTCCGTCGATCACGACGATCGCACCGAGGACGCCGGCGTACTGCTCGTCGGCAGCGGCCTGCACCGCCATCTCGAGCGCGATCCAGCCGCCGATCGACGAGCCGACCACGACCACGTCCTGGTCGCCGTGCTCGACGAGGCGGGCGAGGTAGGCGTGCGCGAGGTCGGCCACCGAGGCGATCGACTCGGGCCGGGGCGTGCCGTCCCACCCGGGGTGCGTCGGCGCCAGGACGTGGTGCGTCGGGACGAGGTGTCCGACGATCGGGGCGACGGTCTGCGGGCCACCACCGCCGTGCAGCACGAGGACCGAGCGCGAGGTCGGGTCGCCTGCGACGACGACGGGGAGGGATTCGGGCAGTGTGGCGTTCACGGTGCTCCTGACTAAACATGTTGATGTAAACGTGTTGATACAGTAGCACCATGACGACGGACCTCGAAGCACTCGGGCAGGCCATCAAGCGGGCGCAGTACCGGAACCACCGCACGATGGACGGCGCGCTCCGCGACCTCGGCATCACCCTCGTGCAGTGGGACGCGCTGCGGGCCGTCGACCGGATGCCCGGCGCGTCGGGGCACGACCTCGCGGTCGCCACGTTCCAGAGCGATCAGGCGTTCGGCACGCTCGCGACGCGGTTGGTGGAGCGTGGCCTGGTCACCCGGTCAGCGGGCCGCGGGCGACGGCTCGAGTACGCGCTCACCGACGACGGCCGTGCTGCCCTCGACGGTGGTCACGACATCGCGGTCGTCGTGCTGCGAGACCTGTTCGCGCCGCTGGACGAGGAGCAGCGCGCGGCCCTGCAGCAGCTGCTTGCCGGTCTGGTGGAGACGGGGTGAGCGGCGCGGGGGACCCTCAGTCCGTCGCCCCCTGCGGTGGATCGACGAGCAGTCCGACCCGGTCGGCCAAGTAGGACGCGAGGGGCACGGCAGCGCCGGCCGCGGGGGACCAGCGTACGAGGGGCTCGCCGTCCTCGACGAACAGCACTCCGCCCGACCCGACGAGCGACTCGTCGAGCGGGATCGGCGTCGCGCCGTGGTTGACCGTGTCCCCGGTACCGAAGTGTCCCTTCGCGGCGGCGGCCCGGTACGCGCGGCGCACCTCGGCGGACACGGACACGAACTGGGAGCGCCCCGGGTCGGTCACGCGGGTGATCCGTCCGGTCGCCCAGACGTGACCAGCTGCATCGGGTGACGAGCCGATCAGCAGTGCGCCGACCCGCCAGACCCGTCCGAGCGAGCGCATGGTGGGTTCACGGCGGATGCCGAGCACGGCCCTCGGTTCGACGTACTCGCCGAGCGCCTCGTCGGGGACCGCAGCGGCACGGAGTGTCCGTGCCGCCTCGTCGAGCAGTGTCCGCGCCCGCTCCACACCGTTCGTCACGTCACCCGAGCGTAGCCCGGTGCGCCGCCGTGCGAGCATCTCGAGCAGCGCGGGCAGCGCGGGCAGCGCGGGCAGCGCGGGCAGCGCGAGCAGCGCCAGCACCGCGAGCAGCGCCAGCGGCGTGCGTACCGCGTCCGCGGCGACTCCGCTTCCGCGCCGCGGACACCATTCCGATCGTCACCATCGCGGCCCCGTACGCCAGCAGTACCCCGGCGATCGCCGGGATGAGCCACGTCCGCGAACCGTTCACGAGCTGGTTGACGAGCCCGATGTCCGGCAGGCTGTACCAGACCACGCCCCGGATCTGTGCGGCGGTCACGGGCGCGGGATCGGCGAGCGCGTTGTTGTCGCCCTTGAGCACGAAGGTCCGTGATCCGTCCGACGACGACGCCACGGCGACCACCCGGTGGCTGATCACGGCGGGCTGCCCGGAGGTGATCTGGTAGGTCACGACGTCCCCGACGCGGATGTCGTCCACGGGGGTCGGTCGGACGACGAGCAGCGTGCCGGGCGGCAGCGTCGGGTCCATCGACTGCGTCAGCACGGTGAGCGGGGTGGACCCGGTGGCCTTCGGCACGACGATGAGGACGACGGCGAGACCGGCGACGATGACGAGCAGCCCGGTGCTCAGCCCGAGCGCCAGCGCGCGGACGACGGCACGCCACCCGGTGCGCGGAACGGCAGTAGAGCGCGGAGCGGCAGCGGAGCTCGGAGCGGATCGGTTCATGCGCCGCATCGGACGGCCTTCCCGTTGTTCTGGGTGAAGAGGGTGATGGTGCCGCTGGCCACGACCGTGCTCGTCGCGTTGCCGGCGCTGTCGAGGACCTTCACGGTGACGGTCACCGGGCCGCTCGTCGCGACGCTCGCGGGGATCTGGTCGGGTGCGAGTGTGAAGCGGCCGAAGTAGTCCTGCTCCTTCGACCCGACCATCACCGACGCGGACGGTCCGACGAACGCCCCGTACCAGGTGTCCATCGGTCGGGACGACGTGGGCCAGGCGACCTCGACGTAGGTGCCGGCGTGGTCGGTGCAGGTGAGCGCGGGGGTGGCCGCCGCCGTGGTGAGGGAGAACGTGCCCTGCGCGACACCGGAGGTCCAGCTCCCCGTCGTGACGGTCAGGCCGACGGTGATGCTCGTCGTGGTGGAGGCCGGCGCTGCCGTGGTCGGCGTGCTCCGCGTGCACCAGACGGCGCTCGCGCCGGCGGCGAGCGTCGAGGTCAGGCTCGGCAGCGATGCCCACGTGCCGCGGACGGACCCGGTCCCGACCGTCGACGCGACCGTGCACCCGGCGGTCGAGGCCACCGGCCAGGCGACGACTCCGACGGCCTGCGCGAGGGCGGTGGAGCTGCCGGACGCGACGGATGCGGTCGTCGCGGTGGTCCCGGCGAGCGACCCGGAGTTCGTCAGGGTGATCGGCTTCGTCGTCGTGGTGACGCTGGACGAGAACGTGGTGGTGATGGCGCTCGTGCCGGTGAGTGACGCCCCGGTCTTCCCGATCGTCACGCTCGAGGTCGTCGTCGCGCTGGCGGCCCACAGGGCCCACGCTGCCGACGACCCGCCGGCGACGAACGCCACGGTGAGCACGACGGCGAACAGTATGCGGAGCCGGTGGCTCATGCGGCCACCTGCGTCCCGGTGATGGTGAGGGTGAAGTCGGTGACCGCGCCGGCGACGGACTGCGGTGCGTCCGCGTCGAGGTCCATCTCGACGCACCCGACGGCGCTCGCCCCGGCGGGGAGGGTGAAGGAGCCGCTGCCGGTGTCGAAGGCCGCGACACGGCCGCTCGCTCCGGAGAGTCCGGTGCGGCAGGCCGCTGCGGAGCCGACGACGGCGAGCCGGAGCGTGAGCTCGCCGAGCACGGTAGTGGAGGTCGTGTTCGTGGCGGCGGAGACCTTCGTCGCGGTCGTCGCGACACGCATGCTCAGCGGGATCGATCCGGTGTTCTGCACCGTGAAGGTGCCGGTGGTGCCCGTGCCCGGTCCGAGCACCGCGGTGTTCATCGCGGACAGGGCCCCGACGGTGACCGTGGCAGTCGCGGAGCGGACCGTCGACGCCTGTGTGCTCGTCGTCCCGTTCCAGAGCGCGTAGGTGCCACCGGTCCCGAGCAGCGCCGTCACGACCGCGACGACCAGCGTCAGGGCAGCCGGCCAGATCCACCGCACCCGACGGGGCGCCGCGTGGCGTCCGGTCGTCCTCGGTGTCCTGGTCATGTCCGTCCCCGGGTCGTCGTGGTCGTGTGGTCACCGCCGGTGCGGCGGTCGAGTGGTGATGTGGTGCGGTCGGGCCTGGAGGCGCGTGGTCGCGACGGGCGGATCAGGTACCCATCGGGACGGCGGCCTTCCAGGCCCGGGTCGGGTCCGCGGGTCAGGAACCGATCGCGGTCTGCGTCAGCGTGAACGCGAGGGCGCCGACGTTGAGCGTGCCGCCCTGGCCGGTGGTGGCCGAAGCGGGCAGCGCGATGGTGAAGACCACCTTGACGGTCGAGGTCGCGGCCGACGGGGACACCACGAAGGTGTTCGCGTTGCTGGTCGACTGGACGACGGACGCGCTGGTCGAGGACACCGCGAGGGTCTTCGTCGTCGCGGCGAGGAGGGCGGCGTCGCCGGTGATGCTCTGGTTCGCGTAGGTGAGGTTGGCCTTGAGGTCCTGACCGGTGGCGCCGATGGTCAGCGTCTGCGTGAACTGGTAGGTGTTGCCCGGCACCATGAGGGCGCTCGCCGGGTTGATCGTCGCCGACCGGCCGTTGGTGACGTCGGTCCAGACGCCGTCGTTGTTGGCGCTGAGGGTCAGCGAGCCGGAGCTCACCGAGGACGCCGCGGTGCTCGCGCTGGCGTTCCAGAGGGCGAAGGTGCCCGCGCCGCCCAGGAGGAGCGCGACACCGGCGGCGCCGGCGATGGCGCCGGTGACGATCTTGTGCATGAGGAGGTCCGTTTCTGCGCGTTCGGGGCGCGCGGGAGGCCGTCGACACGGGTTCGGGTTCGTGGTGTCGACGGCACGACGTCATCGACCTCCTGGTTGGGGGAGGTCGCGGCTGACCGGTGCCGGGGAGCGGTCGCCGGGCTCCGAACGACGTGACACGTCTCGGGCGGGCAGGACTCGCTTCGTGAAACGACGCTACCTGTCCGCCGAAGGGGGGACAAGCGAGAACATGCGTTTGGATGGACCCAGTCCGGGGGGCATTTTTGTCCACGACAATGCCGACACGGTTTGTACCCCGATTCGAGGACGCGGATCGTGGAATGTCGACCGCCCCCATGCGGTTGCATCGACCGGAAACGAGGAGGGCCCATGGGCATCGTGCGGTGGTTGTTCGACGCGCAGCTCGTCATCGGCGACCAGACCGTGCTCTGGCGCGAGGTGATCGGCAACGTCTTCGGCCTGCTCAGCGCCCTCGGTGGGATGCGCCGCAGGGTGTGGGCGTGGCCGGTGGGCATCGTCGGCAACGCCCTGCTGTTCACGGTCTTCATGGGGGCGCTCTTCGACACCCCTAACCCGGTCAACCTCCTCGGCCAGGCGGGGCGTCAGGTGATGTTCATCATCGTCAGCGTCTACGGCTGGTACCGCTGGACGCACCGTGCCGACGACGCGACCACCGTGATCGACCCGCACTGGGCCTCCTGGCGGACCCGCGGACTGCTGGTCCTCGCCATGGTGGGCGGCACTGCGATCCTGACCCCGGTCTTCCGGGCGCTCGGTTCGTACGAACCGGTCTGGAGCGACGCGTGGATCTTCGTCGGCTCGCTCCTCGCGACGTACGGCATGGCGAAGGGGTGGGTCGAGTTCTGGCTCATCTGGGTCGCCGTCGACCTGGTCGGCGTGCCGCTCCTCTTCTCGGCGGGCTACTACGCCTCCGGCCTGATGTACGTGTTCTACGGGGTGTTCACCCTCACCGGGTTCTTCGTCTGGGCCAGGCAGCGCACCCGGCCGTCGGCCGCCCCGGTCACCGTCGGCTGAGCCGCAGAACGCGACGGCCCCCGGTCGGGGAGCAGACATCGGCGTCCACGTCATGTGGGATGGTCGGATGGACCACGAGCACGACGGGCGCATCGAGGACGAGCAGTCCCTCGCCGAGCGCATCGTCCGCGGGGCGATCCGCTCCTACCGCCTGCACCCCTTCGACGACGTCGACGCCCAGGTGGTCGCTGACGTGTCCGGGGTCGGCGTGGACGTCGTGCACCGGCTCTTCCCGACGTGGGACGCCCTGCTGCTCGTGACGTACGACCGCTGGACCGAGCTGCGCGGCACCCGCCGTCAGAAGCCACCTGCGTGCACGATCGACTTCATCCGGCTGACGCTCGCCGAGGACGTCGCCGACCCGGGCCTCGTCCGTGTGCTGGCGGGTGTCATCACCATCGCCGCGGCCGACACCGGGTTCGCCGAACTCTTCCGGAAGCGCTTCGAGGAGTACGCCGAGCAGCTCGAGGCGGGGCTGGAACGCGACGTCGACGCCGGCAACGAGCGCCTGGCGATCCCGGCGTACCAGGCGGCGACACAGCTCCTCGCGATGTACGAGGGGCTGCAGATCCAGATGCTCGTCCGACCGCACCTCGACGTGCTCGTGGAGTTCGACCGATCCGTCCGCACCCTGCGGCAGGGCTGGCGGGAGCGCCCCGTACCGGCCTGGGACCTCGACGAGGTACCGGTCCGCGTCTGAGGCGTCAGCGGCCCTTCCGCCACGACGCGATCTGGCGGAGCGTCACCTTCGACCCGTACTGCGCGACCGAGTGCCGGAACAGGTACTCCGCGAACCAGAGCAGCAGCCCGGCCACGACGAACACCTCGACGATGCAGACCACCGACTCGGTGACGCTCAGCGACCCCACCGCGTTCCGCACCATCGCGGTGATCGGCGTGAACGTCGGGAAGTACGTGAAGAACGCGGCCACCGGGGAGTCCGGGGTGGTCATCACGAAGAACGCCGCGTAGATCGGGATGATGAGCGCGAAGATCGCCGCGGACTGCAGCGCCGAGGCGTCCTTGATCGACGGCACGGCGGCGCCGACGGCCACGAACAGCCCGGACGCGAGCAGGACGCCGCCGACGAGCAGCAGCGCACCGACGAGCATCCGCCACGGATCGATGACGAGCCCGCCGAGGCGTGAGGCGATGAGTGGGAGCGCCGCCAGCAGCCCGACGAGGCCCGGGATCACGAACACCGCGACCTGCACGAACCCGACGAGCAGCATCGCGATGACCTTCCCGCGGATGAGGTCGCCGGCGGTGACGGCGGTGAGGATCATCTCGGAGATCCGGTTCTCCTTCTCTTCGACCACCACGGTGACCATGCGCGCGGCGAGCAGGATGACGAGCCCGAAGAACGCGGCGACGAAGACGAAGGGCGGCACGATCGACAGCCAGCCCGGGGCCACTCGGCCGTCCGCGTAGGTCGTCACGTCGGTGTCCGGCGGGCTGCGCAGGAGCTGCACGGCCTCGGGGTCGTCGACGGTCGCGGCGACGCTCTGCTCGAGCACCCGCTGCGCGAGGGACGAGTAGCCGCCGTTGCCGAACAGCCCGCGGTCGGCGGCCTGCACCCGGATCGCATGGGTCGACGGAGACGTCGGGAACTCGATGAACGCGTCCAGCCGGCCGTCCCGCACCGCGGTCCGGTCGGCAGCCGGGTCGGTCGAGGGGGATCCGCCCCACTTGTGCGCGACCTGCTCGGACACGAGCCCGGAGTGGTCGACGTAGTGGAACGGGGTTCGCGCCGCCGAGGCACTCGACGTGACGGAGTCCGTCCCCGCCGCCTGCCCCACGCCGACGAGCAGTGACACGACGACGATGACCACGGGCAGCGCGAGCGTGCCGATCCAGAACGCCGGCTTCTTGACGGCGCGGACGAACTCGAAGCGGACGACGGTCCCGAGGCGGCTCACGCGGCGACCCCGGCATCGGCGTCGTGCCCGTAGACCTGCACGAAGATCTCGTCGAGGGGGATGCGGCGCATCTCGAACCCGGAGACGTGCACACCGGTGCTGACGAGGTACGCCAGGATGTCCGACCCGTCCGGAGCCGCGGCGGGCTTCGGGACGAGGTAGGCGACGTGCCCCTCGTGGCGGGCGAGCTTGTAGAGCGGCGACGGCGGGACGGTGCCGTCGAGCAGCACCCGGGCGACGGCGCCGCCGAAGGCGTCCTGTACGTCCGGGATCGAGCCGTACGCGGCCGCGGTGCCGTCCTTCAGGAGCAGGATCCGGTCGCAGAGCCGTTCGACCTCGTCCATGTGGTGCGTCACGAGGACCACGGTGGCGCCGTCCGCCTTCCGCTCGTCGACCAGGTCGAGCAGGAGCCGCCGGTTCACCGGGTCGAGCCCCTTGGTCGGTTCGTCGAGGATGAGCAGGCGGGGCCGGTCCATGATCGTGATGCCGAGCTGCACCTTCTGCTGCTGGCCGCCGGAGAGCTTGTCGACCCGGAGCTTCGCGCGGTCGGCGAGCCCGACCCGGGCCAGGTAGTCCATGCTCCACGCGGTGGCCTCGGGACCGCGGAGCCCGCGGAGCCGCCCGAAGTACGACATCACGTCGATGACGGACTCCTTCCGGTAGAGCCCGCGCTCTTCCGGCAGGTAGCCGATCCCACCGGTCGCCGGGCGGTACGGGTGCCCGTCGATCGTCAGGGAACCGGCGGTCGGGGTGGTGATGCCGAGCAGCGCGCGGATGGTCGTGGTCTTGCCGGATCCGTTGCTGCCGAGCAGCCCGAAGGTCTCGCCGGGGGCGATGTCGAACGACAGCCCGTCGACGACGTTCCGGTCCCCGAAGCGCATGACGAAGTCCTGCACGCTGATGCTCGCCCCACTCATGCGGCTGACCCTACTGGCGCCGCCTGCTCGTTTCTTCCCATTCAGCGCGACCTGGAAAGCCGAATCGCGCGTAGGAGGCCGAACGGAACAGCTCCCTATGCGCGATTCGGCTCCCTACGCGCGAATTGACCCACAGACGGACTGGAGGCGCGGTGCCTGCCTGCACCGCGCCTCCAGTCCCGCAGCTGGTTCCGTCAGGAACGCAACCAGGCGGTCCCCACACCCGACAGAGCGCCGGCTGCCACCGGCGCGGAGGCGAGCAGCAGCTCGCCGGAGGGGAGCTGGTACGGCTCGTCGCCGAACACCGTCACGCTGGTCCAGCCGTTCGGCCGGCGGAACGCGAGCACGTCGTCGCGGCCGGTCTCGAGCCACTCCAGGTGCTCCTCGGACTGCAGCTGGCCGCGCAGGCCGAGGGCCTTCCGGTACAGGTTGAGCGTCGACTCGGGGTCGGAGTCCTCGGCCTCGACCGAGGACTCGCCGAACCACTCCGGCTGCGGCAGGTGCGACCCGCCGTCACCGAAGCCGAAGGACGAGCCGGACCGAGTCCAGGGGAGCGGCACGCGGCAGCCGTCACGACCGACATCGACGCCCGGGTTCCGGAAGAACGCCGGGTCCTGACGGTCGGCGTCCGGGATGTCGCCGACCTCCTGCAGCCCGAGCTCCTCGCCCTGGTACAGGTACGCGGACCCGGGCAGGGCGAGCTCGAGGAGCGTGGCGGCCTTCGCGCGGCGGAGCCCGAGGTCACGGTCGAGCGCGTCCTGCGAGCCGCCGGCGAGCAGCCAGGCGCTGCCCTGCTTGTCGGTCGACGGTGCGTGCTCGGCGTCGCCGCTCCGCGGGGGCAGCGCGTAGCGGGTGGCGTGCCGGACGACGTCGTGGTTCGAGAACACCCACGTGGTCGACGACCCGGACTGCTCGGCGAGCCCCAGGTTGAACTCGATGATGCTCCGGAACGAGCCCGCGTCGAAGTCGGCCTCGAGGAGGTCGAAGTTGAACGCCTGCCCCAGCCCCTCGGCGCTGGCGTAACGCGCCCGGCGGTCGGCGGCCACCCATGCCTCGGCGACGGCGGTGCGCGCCGGGGTGTACTCGTCGAAGACCTTCCGCCACTCGGCGTAGATCTCGTGCACGTCGTCGCGGTCCCACAGCGGGTGCGTGCCGTCCTTCGGCATCGCGGACAGCTCGGCCCAGGTGGGCAGCACGTCGCCGAGGTCCTTCGCCAGGCCGTGGGCGACGTCGATGCGGAAGCCGTCGACGCCGCGGTCGGACCAGAAGCGGAGGGTGTGCAGGAAGTCGTCACGGACCTCGCGGTTCGACCAGTTCAGGTCGGGCTGCTCCTTCGCGAAGCTGTGCAGGTACCACTGGCCGTCGCCGACGGCGGTCCAGGCCGGGCCGCCGAAGATGGAGATCCAGTCGGCCGGAGCGTCCGCCCCGTCCGGGCCGGTGCCGTCCCGGAAGACGTAGCGGTCGCGGGCGGCGGAGCCCTTCGGTGACGCGAGCGCCTCGCGGAACCACTCGTGCCGGTCGCTCGTGTGGTTCGGGACGATGTCCACGATCACGCGGATGCCGGCACCGTGCAGCGCCTCGACCATCGCGTCGAAGTCCTCGAGCGTGCCGAGCTTCGGGTCCACGTCGCGGTAGTCGTCGACGTCGTAGCCGCCGTCGGCGAGGGCCGACGGGTAGAACGGGCTGAGCCAGACGGCCTCGATGCCGAGCGACGCCAGGTAGGGCACGCGCTCGGTGACGCCGCGCAGGTCGCCGATGCCGTCGCCGTTCGCGTCCGCGAAGGACCGCGGGTAGATCTGGTACACGCTCGCCTGGCGCCACCAGGTCTCGTCGGTGCCGGTGGTGGCGGGTGCGGGCGTCTCGATGACGTCGGTCATGGTGTCGGTGGTCCTCTCGGTCGGTGCGGGGTGCGTCGTCGCGGTGTCAGTCACTTGATGGCGCCCTGCGTCACGCCGGCCATCACCCATCGCTGCGTGACGAGGTACACGATGATCGCCGGGGCCATCGCCATCAGGTACGAGGCGAACGACACGTTGTAGTTGTTGCTGAACTGCGTCTGGAACATCTGCTGCAGCACCGGCAGGGTCTGCAGTGCCGGGTTCGAGGTGATCAGCGACGGCATCACGAAGTCGTTCCACGATGCGAGGAACGCGAAGATGCCGACGGTGGCGCTCATCGGTGCGAGGAGCGGGAACACGAGTCGCCAGAACACCTGCCCCGTGCTCGCACCGTCGATGCGAGCACTCTCCTCCAGCTCCGCCGGGATGGACCGCAGGAAGGCCGTGAAGAGCAGGACGCTGAAGGACAGCTGGAACATGACGTGCAGGATCGCCACACCGATGGGGTTGTCGAGCCCGGCCATGCCGGTCAGCTTCACCTGGGACAGCGCCAGCACCGGGAACGGCAGGAACATCGCGGCGAGCAGGTAGAAGAACGACCAGCGGAAGAACCGACGGTCCCAGTTCCGGGCGATCGCGTACGCCGTGAACGAGGCGAGCAGGATCGTGCCGACGACGGTGATCGCCGCGACGAACACCGAGACGCTGAACGCCCGCGGGAAGTCGGTCAGCTGCCAGGCCTGCACGAAGCCGTCGACGCTGAACGGTGCCGGCAGCGAGAACGCGTTGCCGTCGACCGCCTGCCCGCTCGTCTTGAAGGCCATCGTCACGGTCACGTAGAGCGGCACGAGGACGGACAGGGCACAGATCACGAGGAGGACGGTGACGGGCCAGTTGGACCGTCCACCGCGCCGACCGGTTGTCTTGTCGGCGTCCACGGACCGGATGCTGCCCGTCTTCGTGGTGCCCGGTCGCAGGGGTGCCTGCAGGGTCATCAGAGCGCTGCCTTCCCGCGGGTCGCCCGCAGCTGGATCACGGCGATCACGACGGCGATCACGAAGAAGATCGTCGCGTTGGCCATCTGGTACGCGTAGTCGCCGCCGTTGAAGCCCTTGAAGATCGACATCGCGACGCTGGTGGTCGAGGTGCCGGGGCCGCCGTCGGTGAGGCCGACGATGATGTCGTAGGAGTTGAGGAAGTTCTTGAACCCGATCACCAGGTTGATGAGGATGTAGCCCGCGGTGAGCGGTGCGGTGATCGAGACCAGCTGGCGCCAGGAGCTCGCGCCGTCGAGCGCCGCCGCCTCGTAGACCTCGCCCGGGATCGACAGGACGCCGGCGATGTAGATGAGGAGCGTCGACGGGATCGCCTGCCACGCGGTGACCACGACGATGGCGATCCACGCCAGGTCCGGGTTCGCCAGGATGCTCTGCTCGAGGGGCGCGAAACCGAGCGTCGTCGCCAGGGCGGGCAGGCTGTTCGCGAACAGGAAAGAGAACACGTACGCGATGACGATGCCGGAGATCACCATCGGCAGGACGAACACCGCGCGGAGGGCGATCTTCCCGCGGATCTTCGACGTGAGCGCGATCGCCAGCAGGAACGCGACTGCGTTGACGACGATCACGGTGACGAGCGAGAACCCGAGCGTGAACAGGTAGGCCTGCAGGATCGCGGGGTCCGAGAACACCGCGATGTAGTTGGTCAGGCCGGTGAAGCGGAACTCGCCGAAGCCGACGGAGTTCGTGAAGCTCAGCACGATGCCCATCACCGCGGGGAGCGTGATGGCGAGCGTGAAGAGCACGAGGGTGGGGAGCAGGAACGCCAGGAAGAGCGGGTCGACGCGGGACTTGCGGCGTGCGCCGGTCCGTCCGTCCTTCCCGGCCTGGAGGCGCGCTGCGGCTCCGCCCCGCCGGCGGCGGTCCGCCGTCGTGACGGACTCGGTGGTCGTGGTTGCCATTCGGACGTCTCCTTACGCGGCCGTGCGGAGCGCGAGGCGCGCCCAGTCGGCGTCGAGGGTGCGGAGCTGGGGCTCGGGGTCGCCACCGAAGGCGATCGACTGCGCGTAGTTCGCGACCGGGATCTCGGCGGGGATGAGCTGGGAGGCGCCGAGGTAGAACGCGGCGTCGTCGTAGTAGGACTGCATGCCGGTCAGGGCCGGGTTCGACGCGGGCGGGGCGTCCTTCCGGACGCCGAACCCGTTGTTGTCCGCGTTGTACTTGTCGTTGACCTTCGGCTGCATGAGGAACGACAGGAACTCGCGCGCTGCCTCCTGCTTGCGGGATGCCTCCGGGATCCAGAGCGCGAGGTCGACGTTCACGCGGACCTTGCGGTCGGACGCGTCGTCGGTGACCGGGAGCGGGAACGTGCCGAGGTCCATGTCCGGTGTGGTCTTGGCGATCTCACCGAGTGCCCACGGGCCCTGCAGGTACATCGCCGCCTTGCCCTGGGCGAAGGCGGTGTTGCCGTCGCCGTAGCCGCGGCTCGCAGCGCCCTTCTGGTGCCACTGGCGGAGCTGCACCATCCGCTGCATCGGGCCCGCGAAGTCCTGCTCGAAGGACACCTTCGAGCCCTTGCCGACGGAGGTGCCCTCGCGCTCCAGCGCGGCGAACGTCCGCGGCACGTCGAGCATGCCGCCGATCGAGTAGTCGAACATCCCCTGCGCGATCGTCCAGTTGTCCTTGAACGTCCCGTAGATGGGGTCGATCCCGGCGCGGGTGAGGCGCTCGCAGACGTCGGCGAACTCGCTCCACGTCGTCGGGACCTCGAGGCCCTGCTGTGCGAAGAGCTGCTTGTTGTAGATCACCGACGCGGCGGTCACCGAGTACGGCAGGGCACTCTTCCGCCCGGGGTAGTCGGCCGTCTGCTCGAGGAGCGTCCACAGGTCGGGGTTGATCGTGTCCGCCTGGGGCAGGTCGGACAGGTCGGTGAGGGCGCCGTGCTCGACGAACGGCGCGACCGAGAAGTTGTAGTTCCAGCACCCGAGGTCCGGCGGTCGGTTCCGCACGAAGTTCGCGGACATGCTCGACGTCGAGTCGCGCACGACCCGGATCTTCGACTGGCTGGCGTGGAACTTCGCGATCACGTCGTCGAAGTACCCGATGACCTCGGGCTTCGAGACGTAGAACGTGATCGTCTCGGGTCGGCTGCTCGAGGAACCGATGGGGGCGCACCCGGCGAGCGCGAGGCCCGCTCCGATGCCGCCGGCCCCGAACAGGAACGAGCGGCGGCTGAGCGCTGCTGCGTTCCTGACCGCCGATCCCGTTGCCCCTGTGGCGTGTGGTCGCACGTCGTCTCCGTCCGTCCGGACCCGGCGTCCCTGCCGTTCCGGACCGCGAGTCGGCTCCGGTGCCGCTCGCAGGACTAAATATAGCCAGAAAATCTAATCCCGCAAGGAACTGTCCACGCGATAGGGTCACGACATGCCGCCACCCCGTGGAACGAGCGCAGAGACGCTGCTCGCGTACGCCTTCGCAGTGCGTGCGTTCACCGCGACCGAGGCGATCGACGCGACCGGTCTGACCCGCTCGACGGTCCTCAGCGCGTGCGAGGAACTCATCCGGCTCGGCTGGGTCCGCGAACTCGACGACGCCCGGGCCGCGGGGGAGTACCGGATGGGTCGCCCCGCGCGGCGCTACGAGCTCGACACCGCGACCGGGGTCGTCGTCGGGGTCGACGCCGGACAGCACCGGGTGACCGCGCTCGTCGCCGACCTGCGTGGCA
Organism: Curtobacterium sp. UNCCL20; assembly: GCF_900101675.1. Lineage (GTDB taxonomy): Bacteria > Actinomycetota > Actinomycetes > Actinomycetales > Microbacteriaceae > Curtobacterium. Next base: position 372,891 of record NZ_FNKG01000002.1, read on the forward strand.
CCGTGCTCGGACGCTCCGCGGGCGATCTCGGTGAGTCCGGCCTCGAGGTGCCGGTGCGGCTCCGGGTCCTCGCCGAGACCGTGGATGCTGCGCTCGCGGACGCCGCCGTCCCCGCTGCCCGGGTGCTCGTCACGGTCGTCGGCATCCCGGCGCCCGTCGATGCCGGTGGGGCATCGCCGGGCGACGGCGGGTTCTGGGACCGGATGAACCCCGGGTTCGCCGGAGCCGTGCCGGGCGACCTGGTCGTGGTCGAGAACGACGCCAACCTGGCCGCCCTCGCCGAACGACCGTCGTCCGGCGAAGCCTCGTTCGCCGCCCTGCTCTCCGGGGAGCGTTTCGGTGCCGGCCTCGTCGTCGACGGGGTCCTCCTCCGCGGTGCGCACGGCGGTGCTGGTGAGATGCGGGTGCTCGAGATCGTCGACGGCGTCGGGTCGTCGGACGGCATCGGTGCAGCCGCCCGCACACTCGTGGTCGAGGCCGTCGCCGCCGGGGACGTGGCGACGGGTGGGTCGCTCGGCCCCGACTCCGACGCAGCCGCCGTGTTCGCCGCCGCGCGCGCGGGGGACTCCGTGGCGTGCACGATCGTGGACCGGCTCGGGGACCGCCTCGCCCGCGTGTGCGTGCTGCTCGCGAGCCTGCTCGACATCGACCGCGTCGTCGTCGCCGGGGCCATCGCGGTGCCGGCCGCCCCGGTCATCGAGCGTGCCCGGGCCCTGCTCGACGGGTGGCACTTCGACCCCGTGCCGGAGATCGTCGCATCGTCCCTCGGCGCCGACGTCGTCGTGATCGGTGCCGTGGCCCACGCGGTCGACGCCGTCCGGGCCGACCCCCTGTCGTTCGCCCTCGTCGATCGTCCGGGTCCGCTCGCCACCGTCGTCTAGTGCCGGTGCCGGTGCCGGTGCCGGTGCCGGTGTCGGTGCGGTGCCGGACCCGCTCGCCGCACGGTGCCCGGTCCGCCAGGGCGTGCGGGGTACGTCGGCTGGTGCGAGGTTGCAGGCCGGCACCGGGTCGCCGACCTCGCACCGGGTGACGAAGGACGCACGGTGCGGTGCCGGGCCCGCTCGCCGCACGGTGCCCGGTCCGCCAGGGCGTGCGGGGTACGTCGGCTGGTGCGAGGTTGCAGGCCGGCACCGGGCCGCCAACCTCGCACCGGGTGACGAAGGACGCACGGTGCGGTGCCGGGCCCGGTCGCCGCACGGTGCCCGGTTCTCCAGGGCGTGCGGGGTACGTCGGCTGGTGCGAGGTTGCAGGCCGGCACCGGGCCGCCGACCTCGCCCCGGGTGACGAAGGACGCACGGTGCGCACGCGCCGCGCCGCCCCGCCACGCCACGCGCCGCTCGCCCCGCCCCGCGCCGACCCCGCGCCGACCCCGCGCCGCCCCCCCGCCCCGCCCCGCCCCGCGCTGCCCCCACCGAGCACCGAGGGTTGACAGCGCCCGAGCGCGGTGCCACCCTGGCCCATGTTGACGTTGCCATCCGCCGAGCGGGGGCCCAGCCGGCACATCGACCACGGCACGACGACGTCGTCGTGCCGCTCCAACGGAGGAGCCAGGGAGGAACCATGCACACTCGATCGACCAGAGGCGCACGCAGGATCGTCGGAGCACTCGCCGTGCTCGCCGGTGCGACCGCCATCGCCCTCGCCGCACCGGCCGTCGCCACCGCGACGCCGGCTGCGGCCGCCGGTCACGGCCGACCCACGCCGACCCTCGACCCGACGCAGTTCCACGGCGTCAACTGGGCCGACCCCCGCGACAACTACGTGAACGGCCCGGTTGTCCTGTCCGGGCTGTCGACCGCCGACGACTACCGCACGGTCTACCGGACCGCCCAGCGGGTCGTCCGCGAGTTCCGGAAGGACCTCGGGGCGAACACCGTCCGCCTCCCCGTCAACCCGTACTCGGTGGGCACCACGTGGTGGAAGTCCTACAAGGGGGCCGTCGACGCCGCCCGGCACGAGGGCTTCAAGGTGGTGCTCGGCTACTGGGAGGGCAGCGACGCGAGCAAGGACGGGAAGGTCGACGACCCGGCCGCGTGGACCGCGATGTGGGACACCCTCACGCGCACCTACGCCCACGACCGCGGTGTGTACTTCGAGCCGATGAACGAGCCGTTCGGGTACACCTCGGCGGAGTGGATCCAGGTCGCGACGAACTGGGTCGACCGCTACTCGGCGCGGGGCATCCCACGTGACCGGGTGTTCGTGAGCGGCGTCGGCTACAACGACCACGTCGACGCAGTCTGCGCTGCGCCGGCCCTGGCCGGCACCTACGTGTCGCAGCACTACTACGGCTTCTGGGGGACGCACGACGCGGCGGGCTGGAGGGCCGACTTCGAGAGCCGTCTCGGTGACCAGGCGTGCTCGGCCCGGACGGTGCTCGACGAGTTCGGCGTGCCGATGACGACCGGCATCGACTACCGCGGCTCTGCGACGACCGGTGTCGCGGACACCGACAACTCGGTCACGTTCCTGCAGACGGTCACGGCGGTTGTGCGGGAACGGCACCTCGGTGCCGTCTACTGGCCGGGCCTCCGGACCGACGACACCTACAGCCTGGAGGCGCTGCAGGGCTCCGGCTCGCGGCTCACGCTCGGCGTGACGAACGCCTCGGGCGTCGCACTGCTGCACTGGGCGTGGGGAGCCGGTCGGCACGCGCCGTTCACGGTGGGCTGACCAGGTCGACCCACGGACGACAGGAGGCGCGGTGCCAGCTGGCACCGCGCCTCCTGTCCGTCACAGGATGTGGGTCACTCCGTGGTGGAGACCCAGTCGATCAGCAGGTTGCCGGAGGCACCCCAGTTGCCGACCTGGAACATGAAGCGGTGCGGCTTCGTGGGGACGTCCTGCGTGACGGTCTGCAGGACCTTGCCGTCCACGCTGTACGTCACCGACTTCCCCGGGTCCCAGTCGATCGTGTAGGTGTGCCAGTCACGCCAGGAGACCCCGGTGGGGACCTGGACGCGCTCGGCTTCCTGACCGGGCGTCATCGAGTGCTGGAACGCGGACGGGCTCGACTCGAAGTTGCCCTCGGGGAAGTCGATCTCGCCGTCGGACCAGACGTTCGACGTCGGCCACAGCATGAACGCCGCACCGTTGCCGTCGCCACCGGTCGCCTTCGCCCGCACGGAGAAGGAGCCACCGACGTGGTCCCATGCTCCGGCGACCGTGCCGAAGGTGCCGGCTGCACCGGCGCCCCCGAGCTGGACGTCCATGACGCCGTCGTGGACGGAGACGGTCTTGCTCGGCTCGTAGATGCCGGACGTGCCGTCGGGGTAGGGCTGCCACGCCTGGCGGTACGCCGAGGCGACCTGACCGATGGCGGCCGAGGCGGAGAAGTCCTCGACGAACGAGGCGTCCGGTGCAGCCGAGGCGTCGCTGTCCGACGAGCTGTCGGCAGCGGGCGCCGCCGACTCGTCGTCCGCGACGGGAGCCGCCTCGGAGTCGTCGGACGGTGCGGGGGTCGGCGTGATCTCGCTCCCGACCGGAGCCGATGTCGGCTCGTCCGACGGGGCCGTTTCGGCCGCGCCGTCCGTGGGGGTGTCGGACGGGTCCGGGGTGGGGGACGCCGTCGGGGGTGTGCGGTGGTGCCCGTCCCAGCCGCCCCACCAGGTGTGGGCGGAGGCTGCGGTGGGCACACCGAGGACGAGGGCGCCGGCGGCCGCTGCTGCGACGACGGCGGAGCGACGGTTCACCGTGTGGACCGTTCGACGATGGGCGTGGGGGTCGTTGCGCGCACAGGAGTGCGCGTCGTTCGAGTGTCGATGTTCGGGCTCCTCGGGTGTGGGGCTCGGGGATGGAACGGACCCGCGTCCGGCGGTGCTGCCGCCGGGCTTCGGTGACGAGTCCACGAACATCATGCCCCATGTGTGCCCCGTTCGGGGGGTCTTGACAGAACCGCCCCGTGGATGGACATTGACCCGAGGGAACCTCGTCAGCTCCGGGCGATCGGGGTCAACCGCTGGAGCTGTGTGACGTGCCCCGGCTCGAGCTCGTCGAGGGTCGCGACACCGAGCAGCCGCATGGTCCGTTCGATCTGCTCGGAGAGGATCTGGATCATCCGGTCGACCCCCGCTTCGCCGCCCGCCATCAGGCCGTACAGGTACGCCCGGCCGACCATCGTGAAGCGCGCGCCGAGGGCGACCGCGGCGACGATGTCGGCGCCGGACATGATGCCGGTGTCGAGGTGCACCTCGGTGTCGTTGCCGACCTCCTTGACCACCTGGGGCAGCAGGTGGAAGGGGACCGGGGCGCGGTCGAGCTGCCGGCCGCCGTGGTTCGAGAGCGTGATCCCGTCCACCCCGAGGTCGGCCAGGCGCTTCGCGTCCGCCAGGGACTGGACGCCCTTGACGACGACCTTGCCCTTCCACTGGTCGCGGATCCAGGCGAGGTCCTCGTAGGTGACGGTCGGGTCGAACATGTGGTCGAGGAGCTCCCCGACGGTGCCGGACCAGCGGTCGAGCGAGGCGAACGCCAGCGGCTCGGTGGTCAGGAAGTCGAACCACCACCACGGCCGGGGGATCGCGTTGACGATCGTCTTGGCGCCGAGCTGCGGCGGGATCGAGAACCCGTTCCGCTTGTCCCGCAAGCGCGCTCCTGCCACGGGCACGTCCACCGTGACGAGCAGCGTGTCGAACCCGGCCTTCTCGGCGCGGGAGACCAGCGCCATCGACTTCTCGCGGTCCTTCCACATGTAGAGCTGGAACCAGTTGCGGCCGTGCGGGTTGGCGTCGCGCACGTCCTCGATCGCGGTGGTGCCCATGGTGGAGAGCGAGAACGGGATGCCGGCGCGACCGGCGGCGCGGGCTCCGGCGCGCTCGCCCTCGGTCTGCATCATCCGCGTGAAGCCGGTCGGGGCGATGCCGAACGGGTACGCCACGTCCCCGCCGAGCACCTGGCGCGAGGTGTCCACGGTCGACACGTCGCGGAGGATCGCCGGCGTGAACTCGATGTCCTCGAACGCCTGGCGGGCCCGGGCGAGCGAGATCTCGGCCTCGGCGGCACCCTCGGTGTAGTCGAACGCGGCCTTCGGGGTCCGACGCGCGGCGATCTTCCGGAGGTCCCAGATCGTCAGCGCGGACTCGAGCCGGCGGCGGCGCGCGTTGAGGTCCGGCTTCTTGAACTGCATGAGCGGCGCGAGGTCGTGCACGGTCGGCAGCTGCCGCTTCACCCGGGCGCGCGCCGCGGACGCGGGACCGGTCGAGGCAGCGGGAGCCCCGGTCGCGGGGTCGACGCGGTGCTGGTCGTCGGTCGTGGTCATGCGGTGCTCCTGACGGTGGGTCGGTCGGACCCGGCGCGTGACGACGCCGGGGACGTTGGGGTGTACCGCACGGGCTCGACGGTCCGTGCGACGGTGCTGCGGAGTGCCTCCAGTGAAGCCCCTCCGAGGCCTGCGAGTCCAGCGGCGCGCGCCTGGACGAGGACGTTGCCGAGCGCGGTGGCCTCGACGGGACCGGCCAGGACGGGCAGCCCGGTGCGGTCTGCCGTGAGCTGGCAGAGCAGCCGGTTCTGGGAGCCGCCGCCGACGACGTGCACGACGCGGACGTCCTTGCCGGTGACGCTCCGGATGGTGTCCAGCGTCGACGCGTAGGCCGTGGCGAGCGACTCGAGGATCGACCGCACGAACTCGGCTCGTGACGCGGGCGCGGTCAGTCCGTGCGCCACGCACCACGCGGCGATGCGCGACGGCATGTCGCCGGGCGGCGTGAACGACTCGTCGGCGGGGTCGAAGACGGGGACCGGGGCCGTGACGGCCGCGGCGGAGGCGAGGAGCGCCTCCAGGTCGATGCGTTCGCCACCGCGCTCCCAGGTGCGGACGCTCTCGGAGAGCAGCCAGAGTCCCGAGACGTTCTTGAGGAAGCGGACACGGCCGTCGACGCCGCCCTCGTTCGTGCAGTTGGCGTCACGTGCCGCGTCCGACAGGACGGGCGCGTCGAGCTCGACGCCGACCAGCGACCACGTGCCGGACGAGATGTACGCGAAGTCCGGGTCGGTCGCGGGGACCGCGACGACCGCTGAGGCCGTGTCGTGCGACCCGACGAGCGTCACCGGTGCGGTGCCGCCCACGGTGTCGGCGACGGACGGCAGCAGGGGGCCGAGTCGGTCACCCGGGTCGCGCAGGGTGGGCAGGAGTCCGGCCGGGAGGCCCGCAGCCGCCCGCAACGCCGGGTCCCACCCGCACGTGGTCACGTTCAGGGCCCCGGTCGTCGACGCGTTCGTGCGTTCGGCCGCCTCGACGCCGGTGAGCCAGTACCCGAGCAGGTCGGGCACCAGCAGGGCGCGGTCGGCTCCGCCGAGGGCCGGGTCCGCCGCCCACTGGAACAGCGTGTTGAACGGCAGGTGCTGCAGACCGTTCCTGCGGTAGAGCTCGGCGGCGTCCATGCGGGCGTGCACCGGCGCCACGCCCCGTTCGTGCCGCTCGTCGCGGTACGCGTACGGCAGACCGAGCAGCCGGCCGTCACGGAGGAGGCCGTAGTCGACCGCCCACGAGTCGATGCCGACGCTGACGATCCCGGGGTGCCCGGCGAAGGCCCGGCGGAGCCCGTCGATCGCCTGCCGGTACAGCTCGACGACGTCCCAGTGCAGGGCCTGGCGATCGCCCTCGTGCACCGCCACCGGGCCGTTCGGGAACCGGGCGACGTGCTCCATCCGCACGCCGTCCGTGTCGATGTGGCCGACGATCACCCGGCCGCTGGTCGCTCCGAGGTCGACCGCGGCGACGCTGCCGCTCGTGTGCATGACGCTGCTCGCTTCCGGATCAGCGCAGGAAGGCCGCGGCGACACCCGCGTCCACCGGCACGTGCAGGCCGGTCGTGTGCGAGAAGTCGTCGGTGCAGATGGCGTAGACGGCGTTGGCGACGTTCTCCGGCACCACCTCGCGCTTGAGGATCGTCCGCTGGGCGTAGAACTTGCCGAGGTCCTGCTCGTCGATCCCGTAGGTCTTCGCCCGGTTCGCACCCCAGCCGGAGGCGAAGATGCCCGAGCCGCGGACGACCCCGTCCGGGTTGATGCCGTTGACGCGGACGCCGTGCTCGCCGAGTTCGGCCGCGAGCAGCCGGACCTGGTGCGCCTGGTCGGCCTTGGTGGCGGAGTAGGCGATGTTGTTCGGTCCGGCGAACACCGAGTTCTTCGACGAGATGTAGACGATGTCGCCGCCGAGCCCCTGCTCGATGAGCACCTTCGCCGCCGCCTTGGACACCAGGAACGAGCCCTTCGCCATCACGTCGTGCTGCAGGTCCCAGTCCTGCTCGGTGGTCTCGAGCAGGCTCTTGCTGAGGCTCAGCCCGGCGTTGTTCACGACCAGGTCGAGGCCGCCGAAGTGGAGCAGCGTCGCCTGCATCGCCCGGTCGATGTCGGCCGCGCTCGTGACGTTCGCGGCGACGCCGATGGCCTGGTCCGGTCCGCCGATCTCGGCCGCGGCGTGCTGCGCCTTCTGCAGGTCGAGGTCGGCGATGACGACCGCGGCGCCCTCGGCCGCCAGGCGCTTCGCGATGGCCTTGCCGATCCCGGACGCTGCTCCGGTGACCAGGGCGATGCGCGTCGCGAGCTTCTTGGGGGCGGGCATCCGCTGCAGCTTCGCCTCTTCGAGGGCCCAGTACTCGATCCGGAACTTCTCGGTCTCGTCGATGGGGGCGTAGGTGCTGACGGACTCGGCACCGCGCATCACGTTGATCGCGTTGACGTAGAACTCACCGGCGACCCGGGCGGTCTGGGCGTCCTTGCCGTACGAGAACATGCCGACGCCGGGCACCAGCACGATGAGCGGGTCGGCGCCGCGGATCGCCGGACTCGTCGCATCGGCATGACGGTCGTAGTACGCCTGGTAGTCCTGGCGGTAGGACGCGTGGAGCTCGCGCAGCCGGGCGATCTGCTCGTCGGTGCTCGCCGTCGCCGGCAGGTCGAGGACGAGCGGCTTGACCTTCGTGCGGAGGAAGTGGTCCGGGCAGCTCGTGCCCAGTTCTGCGAGGCGCGGTGCGTGCTCGCTCGCGAGGAAGTCGAGCACGACGTCGGCGTCGGTGAAGTGGCCCACGACGGGCTTGTCGTGCCCGGCGATGCCGCGGATCGTCGGTGCGAGGGCAGCGGCGCGCGCACGGCGCTCCTCGGTGGGCAGCGCCTCGAACCCGGCTCGTGTCCCGCCGAACGGGTCGGCCTTCCCGTGCTCCGCGATGTACTGCTCGGCCGTGTCGATGATCCAGCGCGAGTTCGCCTCGGCCTCGTCGGAGGTGTCGCCCCACGCGGTGATGCCGTGGCCGCCGAGGACGGTGCCGATCGCTTCGGGGTGCTCCCGCTTGATGCGTGCGATGTCGAGGCCGAGCTGGAACCCGGGCCGACGCCACGGCACCCAGACGACCTTGCCGCCGAAGACCCGCTCGGTCAGCGCGGGGCCGTCGGCCGCGGTGGCGATGGCGATGCCGGCATCGGGGTGGAGGTGGTCCACGTGCGCGGCGTCGACGAGGGCGTGCATGGCGGTGTCGATCGACGGCGCGGCACCGCCCTTGCCGTGCAGCGTGTAGTCGAACGCGGCGACCATCTCGTCCTCGCGCTCGACGCCGGGGTAGACCGATCGGAGGGCACGGACGCGGTCGAGCCGCAGGACCGCGAGGCCCGCAGGGGTGAGGGTGCCGAGGTCGCCCCCGGAACCCTTCACCCAGAGCAGCTCCACCGGTTCGCCCGTGACCGGGTCGGTGTCGGTGCCCTTCGCGGAGGTGTTCCCGCCGGCGTAGTTCGTGATCCGCGGATCCGAACCGAGCGCGTTCGAGCGCGCGATGAGCGCACTGATCGTCGTGTCTGCGTCCGTGCGCTGCGTTGCGGGGTCCACCCGTGCCTCCAGGCTCGTGTCGGTCATGCTGCGTTCGTTCCCTCGTCTCGTGCGGACGCCGTCAGGCGCCCCAGCCGGCCTGCACGCCGCCGACCCGGTCCGCGGCGATCGACTGCTGGTAGCCCGACTCGAGGTACGCGCGCATCGGGTTCGCCGGCAGCCCGCGGGACTCCCGCCAGGCGGCGAGGTCCTTCCGGACGTCGGTCTGGTACGCGTCCATGAAGATCTCGTTCGCGCCGAGGACGTCGTGGGCCTCCTGTGCGGCGGTCAGTGCGACGCGGTCGAGGAGCAGCGCGCGGGCCGTCATCTCCTGCACGTTCAGCACCGAGCGGATCTGCCCGGGGATCTTGTCCTCGATGTTGTGGCACTGGTCGAGCATGAACGCGACGTCGGGGTTGTCGTAGCCGCCGCCGCGGATCACCTCGACGAGGATGCGGAACAGCTGGAACGGGTCCGCCGCCCCGACGATGAGGTCGTCGTCGGCGTAGAAGCGCGAGTTGAAGTCGAAGCTGCCGAGCTTCCCGAGGCGCAGCAGCTGCATCACGATGAACTCGATGTTCGTGCCGGGGGCGTGGTGGCCGGTGTCGAGGCACACCATCGCCTTCGGCCCGAGCGCTGCCGTCTGCACGTAGCTCGTGCCCCAGTCCGGGACGTCCGTGTGGTAGAACGACGGCTCGAAGAACTTGTACTCGAGCACCAGGCGCTGGTCCGGGCCGAGCCGGTCGTAGATCGTGCTGAGCGACTCGTGGAGGCGGTCCTGGCGGGAGCGCATGTCCTCCTGGCCGGGGTAGTTGGAGCCCTCGGCGAGCCAGATCTTCAGGTCGCGGCTCCCCGTGGCGTCCATCACGTCGATGCAGCGCAGGTGGTGGTCGATCGCCTTCTGCCGGATCGTCTCGTCGACGTGGGTCAGCGCGCCGAACTTGTAGTCGTCGTCCTGGAAGGTGTTCGAGTTCACCGTGCCGAGGGCGACGCCGTGCTCCTCGGCGTGGCGCTTGAGGTCGGCGAAGTCGTCCACGAGGTCCCACGGGATGTGCAGCGCGACGGTCGGGGCGAGGCCGGTGTACTCGTGCACCTTGGCGGCGTCGGCGATCTTCTCGTAGGGGTCGCGCGGGGTGCCCGGGGTGCTGAACACCTTGAAGCGGGTGCCGGAGTTGCCGAAGGCCCAGCTCGGCAGCTCGATCGCCTGCCGGGCCAGTTGCTCCGCGATGGAGCTGAAGCTGGCTGATGTCATCGTTGCACTTCCTCGTGGTCGATTGAATCGTTTCATACGGTACGCGCCGGTGGCGTCCCGCGCAACCCGGGGGTTGGTGGGCCGGGGCTTGCTGGGGTGGGGGCTGGTGGGTCGGGCTGGGGTGGGGTGGGGTGGGGTGCAAAACACCGGTGTTCGTCCGCCAAACACACGCATACCGAGGTGCGGCACACGAACACCGGTGTTTTGCGGGGAAAGAAGCCCACCCGGGGACCGCCGGCCTCGGGGACCCCGCCCCCGGGGACCGCCCGCCCCGGGGACCGCCCTACCCGGCGGGGACGGCGGCCGGCGCGCGGAACTCGTGCGTGCCGCCCGACACCTGCTGCTCCGCCAGACCCGGCAGCCGCACGACCGCCGTGACCCCCGCAGGCACCTCCGCCCGGACGACGAGCTCGCCGTCGACGAGCTCCCACCGCACCGCGACGTGCCCGTGCACGGTGTCGAGCGAGGTCGACGCCCACGTCAGCCCACCGCCCGGCTGCGGCGCCACGAGGACGGACGAGTACCCCGGAGACAGCGGCGCGAGACCACCCACCACCCGGTGCATCCAGTCCGCCACGGCCCCGAGGGCGTAGTGGTTGAACGAGGTCATCTCACCCGGGTTGATCGTGCCGTCCGGCAGCATCGAGTCCCACCGCTCCCACACCGTCGTCGCACCCATCGTCACCGGGTACAGCCACGACGGGCACTCGGTCTGCAGCAGCAGCCGGTAGGCGTCGTCCAGGTGCCCGGTCTGGCTCAGCGCGTCGGTGATGAACGGCGTTCCCGCGAAGCCCGTCGAGATCCGGTACCCGGACGCCTCGACCAGCTCGGCGAGCCGGTCGCCGGCCACGGCCTGCTCCTGCTCGGACAGGATCCCGAACACGATCGCCAGCGTGTACACCGTGGTCGCGTCCGACAGGATCCGGCCGTCGTCCTGCAGGTAGTGGGTGCGGAAGCCGGCCTGGAGGCGCGCGGCCAGTTCCCGGAACTCGGCCGCCTCCTCCTCGTGGCCGCCGAGCAGGTCGGCCGCCTCCGCCACGATGGTGGCGGACCGGAAGGCGCAGATCGTCGCGACGACTCCCTTGTCGGCCTTCGCGGCGGCCGGGTCCTCCGGCGGGGCGTCGGGGTCGAGCCAGTCGCCGAACTGGAACACCGTGTCCCAGAGGTCCTCGGGCGACAGGTGGTCGCGGATCCGGCGGAGGTGGGCGGACATCGAGTCGAACTGCTCCTCGAGGACGGCCGTGTCGCCGTACGCCTGGTACAGCGTCCATGGCACCCAGACCCCGGCGTCCGACCAGATCGCGGTCGCGTCCGGCTTCCCGAAGTCCTCGGCGGGGGAGTACTTCAGGACGTCCGGCACCACGAAGGGGATGACCCCCTCGGCGTGCTGCTGCTCCAGCCAGACGTCCCGGAGCCAGTCGCCGAGGAACGTGCGGGTGTCGAACAGGTACGACGCCGTCGGTGCGAACGCGGCGATGTCGCCCGTCCAGCCGAGGCGTTCGTCGCGCTGCGGGCAGTCCGTCGGGACGCTGAGGAAGTTGCCCTGCATGCCCCGCACCACGTTGTCGTGGAACGTCTTGAGCAGCTCGTGGCTCGAGTCGAACGTGCCGGTGCGGGTGAGGTCCGACCCGACCTGCACGGCGGTGATCGCGGTCCGCAGTTCGTCGAGCGTGCCGGGCCAGCCGTCGACCTGCGCGTACCGGAAGCCGTGGAACGTGAAGCGCGGCTCGAACCGGTCCTCGCCGCCGCTCAGGGTGAAGTGGTCCGTCGCCTTCGCCGACCGCAGCGGCCGGGTGCCGAGCTCGTCGTGCTCGAGCACCTCGGCGTGCCGCAGGGTCAGCACGGTGCCGGCCGCACCGCTCGCCGCGACGCGGAGCCAGCCGACGAGGTTCACGCCGAAGTCGATGAGGGTGGCACCGGAGGGGCTCGTCCAGATCTCCACCGGGGCGATCTCGGCGAGGGGCCGGACCGGGGGCACGGTGTCGGCGACGAGCTCGCGCGCACCGGTGTCGACCGTGTGCACGGCGCTGGTGCGGCCGGGGTGCCCCTCGACGCTCGGGGTCGTGACGGACCCCGGCGTCAGGAACGAGCCGTCGCGCAGCCGGGCGTCGATGTCCTCGCCGTCGTACAGCTGGTCCGCGGTGATCGCACTCGACAGCGCCTGCCAGTCGGTGTCCGTCACGACGGTCTGCACGTGGCCGTCCTCGAACGTGATCCGGAGTTCGGCGAAGCCGGCACGCTCGTCCGTGTACCAGCCGCCACCGCCGCCCCACGCGAGCCGCCCGGCGGCCCAGCCGTTCCCGATGACGAGCGCGAGGACCGCGGCGTCGCCGGGGTTCGTCGCCGACAGGTGCGACGTGACGTCGTGGGAGGCGACGCGGATGCGCCACTCGTAACTCGTCCACCCCGGTTCGAGCAGGTGGTCGGAGACGCGCTGCCCGCCGAGCCAGCCCTCGACGACGCCGAGGGCACTGAGGTCGAGGGTCGCGCTGGTGACGGGGCCGTGGCCCTCGTCGAGTGTGAACTCCCGGCGCAGGATCGGTGCGCTCCCGAGGTCGTCGTCGCTCGCGATGAACGATGCGGTCCAGGTGGTCATGTGGTGTGGTCCTTTCACCGGGCCGGTCGTCGTCGACCGGTGCGGGGTCGTGGGGCCCGGCCGTCTCGTCCGGGCGGGCGCCCCGGCGGAGGCGGGTCGTGCCTCCAGGCCGGGGTCGGGCGTCAGCCCTTGACGGCGCCGCTGGTCATGCCGGCGACGATCTGACGGTTGAAGAAGATGTACAGGATCAGCGGCGGGATCGTGATGAGCAGCACGTCGGTGAACAGCAGGTTGAGCTGGCTGACTGACTGGCTCTGGAACGAGTACAGCGTCTGCTGCACGGTGGCGTTCTCGGATCCGGGAAGGAAGTACAGCGGGTTCGTGAAGTCGTTGAACACCGTCACCGACTGCACGAGCACGACCGTGATGATGACCGGCTTGAGCAGCGGCAGCACGACCCCGAAGAACAGGCGGATCGGTCCGGCGCCGTCGAGCACGGCGGCTTCGTCGAGCTCCTTCGGGATCGTCGCGACGAACGCCCGGAAGAGCAGGATGCAGAACGACAGGCCGAACGTCGCCTCGATGAGGATCATCCCGCCCATCGTCTTGAACAGGTTGAGCCCCTGCAGCACCCAGATCGTGGGGACGATCGCGGGCGGGACGATGAGGCCGGCGAGGACGAAGAAGTTGATCACGCCGTTCCACTTGCTCGGCCGCCGCTGCAGGACGTAGCCGACCATCGCGGAGAACACCACCATGATGATGACGCTCCCCACGGTGAGGACGGCGCTGTTCATGAACGCCCGGAGGATGCCGCCGTCGCCGGTCTGGAGCACCGTGACGAGGTTCTGCCACAGCTGCCACTGGGCCGGCAGGGTGAAGCCGAGCTGGTTCGCCTCGGCCGGCGACTTCGCGGCCTGGAGCAGGACGAAGAGGAACGGCACGAGGAACACGACGAAGCTGACGACGATGGCGATCGAACCGATCACCCACTTGCGGGTCCGCCCGGGGTGACGACCGCGCGGGGCGGCCGGGGCCAGGCGCGGGGTGGCGATGGTGGTCACAGGTCCGCCTCCTTGCGGTTGATGAGCCACGAGATCGGGACCATGATCGCCGTCACCACGACGAACAACACGACGTTGCCCGCGGTCGACAGCCCGTAGAACCCGGCCTGGTACTGCTTGTAGATCACACTCGCGATGACGTCGCTGGTGAACCCTGGTCCACCGCCGGTCATCGCCCAGATGAGGTCGAACGACCGCAGGCCACCGATGAGCGACAGGATGATGACCGTCCCCATCGCCGGCCGGGACAGCGGCAGCGTGATGTTCTTGAAGATCGTCCACGCGCTCGCGCCGTCGACGCGGGCCGCCTCGAAGTACTCCTGGGGGATCGCCACGATGCCGGCGATGAAGATGAGCGTCGCGATGCCGACGCCCTTCCAGACGTCCACCGCGGCGACGCTCCAGAGTGCGAGGGCCGGGTCGGTCAGCCACCCCGGAGTGGGGAGGCCGACCGAACCGAGGACGCCGTTGATGATCCCGTGGAACGGGTCCATCAGCGCCTTGAACGTGATGCCGATGCCGATGGTCGACACCAGCACGGGGAAGAACACCACCGCCCGGAGGTACCCGCGCCCGAGCACGGGACTCGTGAGGAGCAGGGCGAGGGCGAGTCCGAGGACCACCTTCGCCGCGCTCGTCACGAACCCGTACTCGAAGGTGTGCACGAACCCGGAGAGCAACTGCGGGTCCTGGAAGAACCGGACGAAGTTGTCGAAGCCGATGAAGGTCTGGTCGAACAGCGTCCAGCGGGTGAGCGAGAAGTAGAACCCCGCGAAGGTCGGGACCGCGAAGAACACGACGTAGAGCGCGATCGCCGGGATGAAGAACCACGCCGGGTAGAAGGAACGCATCCGCTTGCGTGCGGGTCCGGGGCCGGCCTTCGTCGTCTTCGGCGGGGCCACCGCCGTCGTGAGTGTCGCGGTCACCGGATCACCAGCCCTTGATGCCGAGCTGCTGGGCCTGCTGCACGACGTCCTGGTCGTACTGCTTCGCACCCGTGGCGGCCGACGAGATCCCGGAGCCGACCTGCACGCAGATCTTCTCGAGGTTCGGGCCCTTGATGGGGGAGAGGAACTCGAGTGCCGGCGATGCCTTGCCGTCGTCGAGGTACTTCTGCAGGTCGCCGATCATCGACGGGACCGAGTCCGGCAGGGTGCACGTCGAGATGACGTACGGGCCACCGGGCGTCCCGGTGTCGTTCTGCACCTTGCAGCCCTCGGACGAGTTCGCGAAGGCGATGAACTTCTTCGCGGCCGCGAGCTTGTCACCCGTGGACGTCTTCGGGATGTAGAGGCCGTTCGGCTCCCAGATGGTGAGGTTCGTGTCGTCGGCGTTCTCGGCCGGCAGGGCGAACGCGCCGATGTCGTTCACGGCGTCCGGGCTGTCCTGCTGGAGGGTCGAGATCGCGTTCGTCAGCATCGGGTACTGCGCCCCGGTGCCGTCGGCCAGCATCTTCAGGCCGTTCGCCTGGGTCGCAGACGCGTAGTCCTTGTTGACGAGGTCCTTGTCCTTGACCTCGGCGAGGTGCTGGAACCCGGCGAGCGCCGGTGCCTTCGCGTAGGACTCCTTGTGCTTCGTGTACTGCGTGGCCCAGTTCTTCTGCTGCGCCGTGATGTTCGCGAAGTCACCGAGGACGAACAGCTGGCTGGTCCAGGTGTCGCCGTAGGTCTGGATGATCGGGTCGACACCCGAGGCCTTGATCTTCTCGCTGTTGCTGATGAACTCGTCCCACGTGGTGGGGACGCTCAGGCCGAGCTTCTCGTAGACCTTCTTGTTGTACATCACGCCGCCGCCGAAGCTGGTCCCGAACGGGGCGCCGTACATGCCCTTGTCGGTGCTGACGACCTTGGTGAACTGCGGGTCGACGTTCTTCGCCCACTTCTGGTCGGAGAGGTCGACGAGCGTGTTGTCCGGGTTGAGCGCCTGCATGAGCGACCCGGAGTTGTAGTTGAAGACGTCGGCCATCTCGCCGGTCGACAGCTGGGTCTTCACGAGGTTGTCGCCGTCGGTGCCCTGGGGGCGGGTGTCGAACTTGACCGTGACGTTCGGGTTGGCCTTCTCGAACGCGGCGATGAGGGGCTTCGCGGTGGCGGCCGTGGCGGCGGAGTTGTCCGCCTGGTAGGTGATCTGCACCTTCCCGCCGCTGCTGCCGGTGTCGGCGGAGCCGCCCGACGAACAGGCGGCCAGGCCGCCGATGAGGACCGTGGCGCCGCCGATGGCGAGCAACCTGGTGGTCAGGGAGCGAGCTGACATTCCTTACCTCCTCGTAAGGCCCGGGGCGGGGTACCCCGGGGTGAAACGGACCCGGTCCCCGCTCCGCTGCGGGTTCCGGTGCTGCTGTTTAGAACGTTTCAATCGGAATGGAACCACGTGGATTGAAGCGTGTCAATCGTCAGTTCGGATTCGTTACCGAAGCGCGCGGCGCGTGCGGCGTCCCGCTCGCCGGGCGCTCGCCGGGCGCCGGCCGGACGCCGGCCGGACGCCGGCCGGACGCGAGGAAGCGCCACGTTTCCGAGCGCGGCCGGGTCCGCCGCCGCGGACCGCGTCCCGCGGTGGCGCGGGGCCGAGACTCGCTCTGAGCGACAGTTCTCGCGCTCCCGGCCGCGTGATCTGTCGCTCACCCCGAGTCTCGCTGTGGCGGACCGGACGGGGCACCGGCCGTCGGCCGGCCCGAGTCTCGGGTCGCTCCCGGCGCGTGGTGCGTCCGCTCGGCCTGGAGGCGCGGTGCCAGCCCGCCACGCGCCTCCAGCTGGTCGTCGGTCGCGCGTAGCCGCGGGGCCGCGTAGCCCCGGGGCCGAGACTCGGGCTGAGCGACAGTTCGCGGGCACGTGGGCGCGAGAACTGTCGCTCACCCCGAGACTCGGGCCGGCGGCTCCCGGCGGGCGGGCCGGCGGGCGCCGCCCGCGGCGGCCGGCGGCTCCCGGCCCGCGGCACCCGCGCATCAGGCCTCGGAGCGCCTCGGGTCGCTCGGGGGCGTGGCCAGCGCGACCTCGGCGGCCCGGGCCCGCCCGAGGGTGCTCTCCCGCGGCACGAGCTCGCTGCCGAGCACCACCGTCCGGTGCACGTGGGTGGCCGCCGGCTCGGCGAGTTCGGCGAGCAGCAGGTCCACCGCGACGGCACCCATCTCCTCGCCGTGCATCGTCACCGAGGTCAACGGCACGGCGCCGCCCCACGCGATGGAGTTGTGGTCGCAGCCGGACACCGGGATGTCCTCTGGCACCCGGATGCCGGCGGCGCGGAGCTCGGTGACGACGGCCATCGCCAGCAGGTCGGTGACCCCGAGGACGGCGTCGGGTCGTTCGGCCGCGGGCATCGCCGCGATCCGGGCTCCGGCGTCGGTCCCGCCGGGTGGGTCGATGTCCTCCGCCTCGACGTCCACGAGCACGACCCCCGGGTGTTCCGCGATCGCCCGGAGCAGGCCTGCTCGGCGCCGCGCCACGGGCTGCAGGTCGGGCCGGGCGCTCACGAAACCGAGACGCCGGGAGCCCTGCTCGATGAGGTGCGTGGCCGCGACGTACCCGGCCTGCTCGTTGTCGACGACGACCGCGCAGGCGTCGACCTCGGCGGGTTCGTAGTTGACGTAGACGACGGGCAGCCCGTGCTTCCGGACGGTCTCGACCTGGTCGCGGGAGGTCGTCATCGAGGCGAGCAGGATCCCCGACACCCGGGTGCTCTCCATGAAGGCGAGGTGTTCGGCCTGGGCCTCGAGGTCGTCGTCGCTGTTGGTCACGAGCAGCGTGTTCCCGCGGCCTCGCGCGGCGGCCTGGGCACCGCTCACCATGTCGGTGAAGAGGGAGTTCCGCAGCGAGGTCACGACGAGGCCGATCGACCGGGTGCTGCCGGAGACCAGCGCCCGCGCGTTCCGGTTCGGCGTGTACCCGAGCTCGGCGATCGCGGCGCGGACCCGGGCCTCGGTGGTCGGGGCGACGCGTTCGGGGTGGTTGAGGACGTTCGAGACCGTCGCGAGCGAGACGCCCGCGCGAGCGGCGACATGGTGCACGCTCGGCGGTCCGTCGCGCCGGGGGACATGCACCATGTCCCCGATCGTAGGCGGCGGACGGGGTGGTGCTGCCCACCACCGGACGGGAGGCGCGGTGCGGGGCCGCCACGCGCCTCCAGGCCGTCGGTGGTCACCGCCACGTCCGCCGGGGCGCCAGCACTCGGCGAACGGCCCGGAACGTCCGTTGCTGTCGGCGACGTGCGTCGCCGTCGCGGCGTCCGGCGCGAGCGCGTCAGCGCTCGGGGACCGTGGACTGGCGCACGACGAGCTCGGGCGTGAACTCGACGTGCAGGGTCTCGACGCCCTGGCCCTCCTCGACCTGGGCCAGCAGCAGCTCGATCGCCCGCCGCCCGAGGTCCTGCGCCGGCTGCCGCACCGAGGTCAGCGGGACGACGGCGGCCTCGGCGAACGCGATGTCGTCGTACCCGACGATCGCGATCTCGTCGGGCACCGGGATCGACCCACGCATGATGAACGCCTGCTCGAGTCCGACGGCGAGCAGGTCGTTCGCGGCGAACACCGCGTCCGGACGCTCGGAGGCCGGTCGGGCCTGGAGCTCCTCGCCGATGCGACGGCCCTCGAGGACGGACAGCGACGACGTCGTGAGCACCTCGAGGGAGACCCCGGCCTCGGCGGCCGCGGCGACGGCGCCGGCGTGGCGGTCGGCGACCTGCCGGATGCCGAACGGGCCGCCGACGAACGCGATGCGCTGCCGGCCGATCTCGGCCAGGTGCGTGACCGCGATGCGGCCGCCCGCGACGTCGTCGACCGACACCGACGCGAAGTGCTCGTCGTCGGCGCGACGGTCGACGAGGACCACGGCGGTGCCCTGGTCGCGGAGACGTGCGAGGCGGGAGAGGTCGTCGCCCGCGGGGGAGATGAGGAGCCCGGCGACCCGGCGCTCCTCGAACAGGTCGACGTAGGTGTGCTCGCGGTCGACCGACTCGTCGGAGTTGCCGACCAGGACCGCGAGGCCCTTCTGCATCGCCGCGTCCTCGGCGCCGCGGGCGACGTCGGTGAAGAACGGGTTGCCGCCGTCGAGCACGATGAGGCCGACGGTGGAGCTCCGGCCGGCTCGGAGCTGGCGGGCGGAGTCGTTGCGGACGAAGCCGAGCTCCGCGATGGCGGCCTGCACGCGTTCGACCGTGCCCGGGGCGACCTTGTCGGGGCGGTTCAGCACGTTCGACACGGTGCCGAGGGACACGCCGGCGAGCGCTGCGACCTCCCGAACGCTGACTGCCATGGGGTCATCCTGGCATCGGGTCGGGGGTTTCGGGGGAGCGACTTGCCCAGCGACTTGCCCTCCGGACGCGCAGCGGGTACCGTCCTCGCAGCACCGTTGAAACGATTCACCGACGAACGCACGAACGGAGGACCAATGGCGGTCCGCATCGGAGCCCGCAACACCACGGGCTGGAAGGCGACGATCTCCGTCGCCATGTCGAACTACATCGAGTCCGGGTCGATCATCGCGATCGCCACGAGCCTCAGCCTCTGGCAGGCCCAGTTCCACATCGGGGACCTGCAGGTCGGCCTGCTGGCGAGCCTGTCCGCGAACGCGTTCGGCGCCGCCGCGGGCGCGATCATCGGCGGGCCGCTCTGCGACCGGTACGGCCGGAAGTTCATCTACACGTACGACCTGCTGCTCTACATGCTCGGCATCCTGCTCGCCGTGTTCGCCGGCAGCTACGGCATGCTCCTCGTCGGCTTCATCCTCACCGGCATCGCCGTCGGCGCGGGCGTCCCCGCCAGCTGGACCTACATCGCCGAGCAGGCGCCCGCCGACCGGCGCGCTGCCCACGTCGGCACCGCGCAGCTCGCGTGGTCGATCGGCCCGATGGTCGGGTTCGCACTGGCGATCGCCGCCGCACCGCTGGGGCTCCTCGGCAGCCGCCTGATCTTCGCGCACCTGTTCGTCGTCGCCGCGATCGTGTGGTGGTTGCGGCGCGGCCTGCCCGAATCGACGATCTGGAAGGACGAGCGTGCGGCCACCGGCAGTGCGAACTTCTTCCACGGCTTCACGCAGCTCTTCAGTCGCCGCAAGAACCTCACCGCGATGCTGTTCCTGTTCGGCGTCTACGCGCTCTGGAACACGGTCGCGGGCCAGGCCGGCATCTTCCAGCCGCGCGTCTACTCCGCCACCGGCGTGACGAGCGTCCCGGAGCAGTACGGGCTGCAGATCCTGGTGTGGGGCTGCACCGTCGCCGCGACGTACTTCGGCTTCATGCGCTACGGAGACCGGGTCAGCCGCCGGGTGCTCTACGCGGCCGGAGCCCTCCTCGCGATCATCGCCTGGGCGGTGCTCATCTACGCGCCGGCGAACCTCGGCACGCTGCTCTTCTTCGCGATCGCGTGGGGCATCTCGTCCGGCATCGGCGCCCAGGCGTTCTACGGCCTCTGGACGAGCGAGCTCTTCGCGACCCGGTACCGCGCCAGCGCCCAGGGCGTCCTGTTCCTCGCCGCCCGCGTGATGGTCGGCCTGCTGAGCATCTGGTTCCCCCTGCTCCTGTCCGACATCGGCCTGCGCGGCCTCGGCGGCCTCATCATCGGCCTGCTCGCGCTGTCGTTCATGGTCGGCACCATCTGGGCGCCGAACACGCGCGGCCGCACCCTCGAGGAGATCGAAGCCGAGCGCTACGGCACCGTCACCAGCGTGACCGGCACGGTCCGGACACCCGAGGAGCACGCGGCGCGCGAGCAGGTCCGCGCGGCGGGCCGCGAGCGGACGGGGCGGTGAACGACGCCGACGAGCGTCGTCCGCGGCTCCGGTCGGACCAGCCTGGAGGCACGGATCACGTGACCCGCGTCTGCTTCCGTCTGCAGGTGGCGGCCGAGCACATGGACGCCTACCGGGAACGGCACGCAGCTGTCTGGCCGGCGATGCTCCGGGCGATCGCGGCGGCGGGACGCCGGAACTACTCGCTGTTCCTCGACGACGACGGCCTGCTCATCGGGTACTACGAGACCGACTCGGTGGCCGATGCGGACGCGGCGCTCGCCACGTCCGAGGTGGCCGGCGCGTGGGAGGCGCACATGCAGGACCTGTTCGACGGCTCCACCGGGCGGGCGGACCAGACGGCGCGGGTGCTGCCCGAGGTGTTCAACCTCGAGGACCAGCTGGCGGCGGCGGGGGACTGACGGTCCGTGTCAGGGGCGCACCGTGCGTGCTTCGCCACTCGGTGTGCGGTTGACGGGCTGGTGCGACCTCCTGGTCTCGCACCGGGTGCCGAACCTCGCACCGGATGACGGAGGCTGCACCGTGCGCCGCCCGCGAACTGCCCCGGCTGCCAGACCGCGGATACCCGCCGCGGATACCGTGGGCGCATGCAGCCGCCCGCAGCGGGGACCCTCCGCGTCCTCCACCTCTCCGACACCCACCTGACCGGTGACGGCGCCCTGCACCAGGGATCCGTCGACACCACGGCCGCGCTCGAGGGCGTCCTGGCACGGGTCGACAGCATCCCGGGCGTCGGGCTGGTCGTCGTGTCCGGCGACGTCTCCGAGGACGGCTCCGCCGAGTCCTACGCCGTGGTCCGCGACCGCGTCGGCGGCTGGGCCGAGCGGCACGGGGCCGCACTCGTCGCGGTGCCCGGCAACCACGACCTCCGCGAGGGGTTCCGCCAGGTGCTCGCGAACGGGCACGTCCTCGGCGAGGGCGGCCGACCGCTCATGCACACGATGGAGTACCACCCGCCGACCGTGCCGGTGTCAGGACAGTCCGTCGTCGCCGGCCGCCGGGTCGTCACCGTCGACACCAGCGTCCCCGGCGCCGGGTACGGCGAGGTCAGCGAGACGGCGCTCGAACGCCTCCGCACCGCCCTCGCCGGCGAGCCCGCACCGGACGGCAGCATCGTCGTCCTGCACCACCCGCCCCTGCCGGCGCCGACGGCTCTGCACGACGCCCTGAAGCTCCGGAACCCGGGCGCCCTGGCCGATGCGATCCGCGGCACCGACGTCCGCGTGGTCCTCGCCGGCCACTACCACCACCACTTCGCCGGATCGCTCGCCGGCGTGCCCGTCCTCGTCGCGCCCGGGGTCGCGAACGACACCGACGTCACCGGATCGTGGTCCGAGGAGTCCGCGTACGTCGACGCCGGGGCACTCGTCGTCGACCTCGCCGAGGACGGCTCGGTGTGGTCGACGCCGGTCCGCGTGCCGCGTCCGGACGCCGACCCGCTGGCGTTCCACATGGACGCCGAGACGGTGACCGCCGTCATCGACGCGTCCACCGCGGGCTGACGTCCGGACCCACCGGCCTGGAGGCGCGTGGCGGCGCCGCCACGCGCCTCCAGGCCCGGACACCCGACGTCGTACCCTGCACGTCCGGGCTGCGGTCGGGATTTCCGAGTACCAAAGGGACAGACCTCAGCGAAGGAGCAACCATGCGGATCGGCAGCGCAGTTCAGTACGACCGGTACGGCGACTTCGACGTCGTCGAACTCGTCCCCCAGGAGCGTCCGACGGCCGGAGCCGGCGAGATCGTGGTCGAGATCGTCGCCGCCGGACTGAACCACATCGAGCGGTTCCTCCGCGAGGGGAAGCTCCGCGACCACATCGAGCTCGACTTCCCGGCCCGGCAGGGCGTCGACTTCGCCGGCATCGTCCGGGCACGTGGCGAGGGTGTGAAGGACCTCAAGGTCGGCGACGAGGTCATGGGACACGCCCCGGCCGGCGGGTCGCACGCTACCTGGCTCGTGGTGCCGCGTGGCGCCGTCATCAAGAAGCCGGAGCACGTCGGCTGGGAGGTCGCGGGCGGCCTCTACCTCGCCGGCTGCACCGCGGCGACCGTCGTCCGCGACCTGAAGCTCGGCCCGGACGACACGGTCGTCATCAGCGCGGCGGCCGGCGGCGTCGGGCACATCGAGTGCCAGCTCGCCCACGATGCCGGTGCGACCGTGATCGCGCTCGGCAGCGCCCGCAACCACGACTACCTGCGGCAGATCGGCACGCTCCCGGTCGTCTACGGCGACGGCGAGGAGGCGCGCATCCGCGAGATCGCCGACGGCCGACCGATCACCGCGTTCATCGACAACCACGGCGAGAGCGACGCCGAGGTCCTCTCGGAGCGCCTCGGCGTACCGTCCGGGCGCTTCGTGTCGTCGGAGACCCGTCGCGACATCGAGATCCGGTTCCTCCGCGCACCGGCGGAGGACGAGGTCCCCCGGGAACTCCTGACCCTGCTCGCCAAGGCCGTGCAGGACCGCCGCGTGCAGGTGCTCATCTCGGGGTTCTACCCGTTCGAGTACATCGTCGAGGCGTACGAGGACCTGGCCGAGATGAAGTCCCGCGGGAAGGTCGTCATCGGCATGCAGACCGTCGAGACCGGTGCCCGTCTGGACTGGTACCGGTCCGAGAAGGCACGGGACCTGCGCGACCGGTACGCCGACGCTCGCGGGACCGACACCGAGACGATGGCGGGTGGCTCGGCGAGTCCGGCCAGCTGACCGCGGCGGGGCTAGCTCAGGATGTCCTTCGTCGCGAACCGGCTGTACGCGAGCGCTCCGAACACCACGACGTAGCCGAGCTGCAGCACCGCGTTCGACCCGAACGAGTCGAACGAGATCGGGTCGCGCAGCAGGTCCCCGAACCCGAGCCACTGGTGCGAGAACAGGAACGGGTGCAGCCAGTCGAGCTGCGGCAGCTGGTCGAGCACCTGGGAGGCGCCGGCCAGCACCACGGTCGCGGCCATCGCGCCGACGGGCACGCTCGTCAGCGTCGACGCGAACAGGCCGATCGCCGACAGGCCGAGCATCGAGAGCGTCACGTACAGCGCGAGCAGCAGGGCACGACCGGCGTAGGACCAGCCGTCCACCTGGGTGCCGGACAGCAGGGTGACCGGGCCGATCGGGAACAGGACGGCACCGATCGCCGCGCCGACGAGGACCACGAGGAGCGTCGCGGCGAGGCAGAACGCCACCGCCCCGGCGTACTTCACCAGGATGAAGCGGACTCGACCCGTCGGCGCGACGAGCAGGTAGCGGATGGTGCCGTGGCTCGCTTCGCCCGCGACGGTGTCGCCGGCGACCACGCCGACGGTGAGCGGCAGGAACAGCGGGATCGAGACCGTCAGCGCGGTGAACGCCACGAACAGTCCGTTGTTGGTGATGTCGCCCAGGAAGGCCGGGCCGCCGGCGTCCGGGCCGGTGGTGATCCGGACGGCGACGGCGATGAGGATCGGTACGAGGGCCAGCGCACCGATCATCGCCCAGGTGCGCCGTCGGCGGAAGACGAGGGCGAGTTCGGAGCCGAGGAGCGCGAACGGGCGCTGGCGGCGCACGACCCGCGCGGCCGGAGTGGTGCCGGCAGCGGGGGCGGTGCCGTCCACGTCGGTGGTCGTGGGGTTGGGGGTCCCGGACGCGGCGGTGTCAGGCTGCGACATCGAATCCCTCCCCGGTGAGTGCGACGAACAGGTCCTCGAGCGTGCCGCCGCCGACCGTCAGGCCGCGGACCCGGACATCCGCACGGACGAGTTCGGCCGCGATCGTCTCCGGCAGGACCTCGTGCGGCAGGTCGGCGACCAGGACGTCCGCCCCGCCGTCGTGTCGCGGGGTCAGCCCCAGGCGCATCAGCACCGAGCCTGCCTGGCCGAGGTCGGGCGTCCGGACCGTCACCGTGCGCGCGCCGGCCGAGCGGAGTTCGTCGAGCGTGCCCTGCGCGACGAGCTTCCCCGTCCGCATCACCGCCGCGTGCGTGCACACCTGCTCGATCTCGGCGAGGAGGTGACTCGACACGAACACCGTCGTGCCGTCGTCGGCGAGGGAGCGGATGAGGTTCCGGACCTCGCGCGTGCCCTGCGGGTCGAGGCCGTTCGTCGGCTCGTCGAGCACGAGCAGGTCCCGCGGGGCGAGCACGGCGTTGGCCAGACCGAGGCGCTGCTTCATGCCGAGCGAGTACGCGTGCGCCTTCTTGTCGGCCGCGTGCGTCAGACCGACGCGGTCGAGGGCGCTCGCCACGCGGTCCTTCCGGGTCCGGGGGTCCGAGGTGGGATCGGCGGCGTCGAAGCGCAGCAGGTTGCCCCGGCCGGACAGGTACGGGTAGAACGCCGGGCCCTCCACGAGCGCACCGACGCGGGGGAGCACCTGGTGCAGGGCCGTCGGCATCGACTCGCCGAGGACCTCGATCGAGCCGCCCGTCGCGCTCGACAGGCCGAGCAGCATCCGGATCGTGGTGGTCTTGCCGGAGCCGTTCGGCCCGAGGAAGCCGAAGACGGCCCCACGGGGGACGGCCAGGTCGATGCCGTCGACGGCGCGCTGCTTCCGGAAGACCTTCCGGAGGCCCGTGGTGCGGATCGCGAGATCCGGTCGCGGGCCCGACGCGTCGGGGTCGGTCGTGGTCACTTCGCGGCGGCGACCAGGGCGGACACCGGGACGGCACCCGCCAGGACCCGGCCGTCGTCGGTGAGGTACACCGACACGAGCGAGGTCTGGACCGCGCGGCCGCCGTCGACCGACTTCGTCAGCTGTCCGAGCAGCCCCGACGCCTCGTCACCGAGCGAGGACTGGTCGACCGTGCCGGCGGGGAGCTCGGCGATCGTGCTCCACCCCTTCCCCGTGAACGTCGGCTCCGCGCCGTCCGCGTGGGAGCCGTGCGTGCGGTGGTGGTCCGCGTCGCCCTTCGCGTGCGAGCCCGCGTCGGAGAGGTCCTTCGTCTCGACCTTCGCACCCGACGGTGGGGTGAAGTCGAACAGCCGGGAAGCCGGGGCGCCGTAGCTGAGGCTCGTGAAGCCGACCTGCACGGCCGGGTCGTCCCGGCCCTTCGCGTCGACCGTGGCGCGGAGCGGCAGACCGGTCTGCTGGTCGATCGCCAGGCGGACGGTGCCCACGAGCGTGCCCGAGGCCTTCGGTGTCAGGGTGATCTGCCAGGCGTCGTGCCCGGCGACCCGGACCTCGGTCGGCTTCGAGACCGTGGTGCTGGGCGTGATCGCGTCGACCGCCTGCTTCGCGATCTCCGCCGGGGTCGTCGTGCCGTCCCGCGGTGTCGCGGCGTCCTTCGGCAGGGTGACGTGCGTCGCCGTGCGCTCCTTCGAGTCCCACGTCCAGACGTCGCTGCCGTTCCGGACCAGGTCCTGCTCGGCGAGCTGCTGCGTCAGCTGGACGCGCTGCTTGCTCGGGCCGTCGACGTAGACGCGGGCGGTGTGCGACGAGGTGAGGAGGCTCAGCGCGTCGGAGGCGTCACCCTCGAGCGAGGAGCCGCCGGACCCGGTCGGGAGCTCGGGCAGCCCGAGGTCGCTCGTCTGCACGAGCTTGCCGGAGTACTGCGCGTCGGAGGACTCTGCGATGCTGGCGATGACGTCGGCGGCGCTCGGGTTCTTCCCCGCGACCGGGTCGTTGGCGGCGTTCGCGATCATCGGAGCGGCGACGGCGCCGGCCACGACGACCGGAGCGATGACTGCGGGCAGCCAGGCTGACTTCTTCATCGGTTTCCCCTCGGTGGAGCATCGGGTGCGGGAGTACGGTACGTCCGGCCCCCGACAGTGGGCTGGGCGTCGCCGAGGTCCACGATCGCTCCCGAGTCCGCCCGCCGTCGTCCGTCGCGGGGATGACCCGCATCGGTCGCACGTCGGGGCTACGCGGAGGCGTCGACCCCGGCGGGTGCGCTGCCGTCGTACTCGCAGATCGCCCGGACCTTCTCGGCGCTCGCCGAGGTGCGGTCGAACTCGTAGCCGAGCCACTCCTTCGCCAGCCGGCGAGCGAGCTCGACACCGACGACTCGCTGCCCCATGCAGAGCACCTGGGCGTCGTTCGACAGGATCGACCGCTCCACGCTGTACGAGTCGTGCGCGGTCACGGCTCGGATGCCCGGCACCTTGTTCGCACTGATCGCGACGCCGAGTCCGGTGCCGCAGATCAGGATCGCCCGGTCGGCCTCGCCGTTCGCCACGAGTCGTGCTGCATCGACGGCGACGTGCGGGTAGGCGGTGTGGCCGTCGGCGTCGACGCCCACATCCTGCACGGACGACACCCGGTCGTCGGCGAGGAGGTCGGCCTTGATGATCTCCTTGTAGTCGAACCCGGCGTCGTCGGACCCGATCACGAGTCGGTACGTCATGCGTGCTCACCTTCCAGTCCTGTGGTCTCCTCCCAGTCTGCGCGCCCTCCTGACATCTGTCCAGAACACAATTTCCGCTGGGCGTGTCACGCTACGATCAGCCCATGTCGGCCGAGACCCCCACCCCTGACGGCGCCCGGACCCGCTTCCCGCTCGACACCGTGTACCAGGCCGCGCGGATGTACTACCTCGAGGACGCCACCCAGGTGGAGATCGCCTCGCGGCTCGGGGTCTCGCGGCCCACCGTCAGTCGCCTCGTCGCCGAGGCCCGCAAGGCCGGGCTGGTCCGCATCGAGGTCGTCGACCCGTTCCAGGACGAGACCGTCGCGCTCGCCGAACGCCTGCAGGTCGTCCTCGGTCTCCACGCCGTGCACCTCGCCGCGGTCACGCACACCGCGACGCTCGGCACCGACCTCGCCGGACCGCTGGCCGCAGCCGTCGAGGGGATGGGGCTCGTGCCGGGCGACGCGGTGCTGATGTCCTCCGGTCGGACCGTCTACGACGTCGCCCACGCCGGGATGCCACCGCTCGTCGGGGTGCAGCTCGTGCCGACCGTCGGCGGGCAGGCGGACCCGATGCCGTGGTTCCAGACGAACGAGATCACCCGGGCGGCCGCGCAGCACTCCGGTGCGATCCCCGCGTTCCTCTTCGCGCAGGCGCTGCCCTCGCCGGCGATGCGGGCCTCGCTCGACGAGGACCCCGCGTTCCAGCACGTCGTCGGGCTCTGGGGGCGGGCGAAGGGCGCGATCCTCGGGATCGGTGCACCGACCCCGACCCGCGACGCGCTGACCCGGGGCCTCCCGGTCGAGGACGCCGTGTTCGACCAGGCGGCGGGGGACGTCTGCCTCAACTTCTACGCAGCCGACGGTTCCGCGATCGAGTTCCCGGGGAGCGAGCGGATGGTCCGGACCTCCCGCGAGGTGCTCGCCGGTGTCCCGCACGCGGTCGGCGTGGCCGTCGGCACCGCCAAGGTCGCGAGCATCATCGGTGCCGCGCGTGGCGGGCTCGTCAACGAGCTCGTCACGGACGCGGCGACCGCGCGCGCACTGCTCGACGCGCTCGCCTGACGCGGGTGCGGCCCTGGCGGCCCCCTGTCCTGGCCGGGAGGCGCGTGGCGGGCCCGCCACGTGCCTCCCGGCCCGGAGATCCCGCCTCTACCGCCCGCGCCGCACGTCCCAGAGGTGGTGCACCGGGTCGTGCGCGTAGTAGGTCGCGAGGGTCGCGACGGTGAAGGCGCTGCCGTCCGAGCGCAGCCCCGTCCGCTCCAGCTGGTCGTCGCGCACGTCGTCGAACGCCCTCGCCGCCCGGTGCGCGGCCTCGCCGAGCTCGCGGGCCACCACGGCCGGGTCCTGCTCGCCGTAGCGGTCCGCGACGGCGGTGGCGTCCTGGTCCCAGTTCGGGAACGTCGGGGCGTCCTCGGCGAGCATCAGGGCGAGCCGTTCGGCCATCTTCCGGTGCACGTCTCGGACGTGCGCGCCGTACTCGAGCGGGGACCACGTGTGGTCGTCCGGACCTTCCCGGGCGTCGTCGCGGCCGAGCACCGCTGGCCACGCCGACGCGTTCGCCTCGATGATCCCCGGGACGTCCCGGATCGACACCGTGCTGCCGTCGTAGCCGCACTCGGGGCACGCGGACTCGATGACCCACGTCCAGTTCTTCGTCTCGGGTTCGATCGCCATGACGCGATCGTAGGGCCGCGCGTTCAGGTTCCGGCTGGCACCGCCACGGATCCGCTTGCCCACGGGGAAGCGGCACTGTCCCTCGTCCGAGGGACACGCCCGTTCCTGTGAATCACCGGCCAATGACATTTCGGTTGCTCGGTAACGTCGTCGGCTGTTCCCGGGCCGGTACCCGTCGGCCCGCCGATCCACCGAGGAGAAACGCATGGGCTCCGATCCCAGCAGTACCCCGAAGCGGCCCGAACGGCGCCTCCGCGTGAGCGACGTCACCGTGGTCGACAAGAGCATGATGCGCCGAGCCGTCAGCGGCATGGTCGTCGGCAACACGATGGAGTGGTACGACGTCGGCGTCTACGGCTACCTCGCGGTCACGATGGGGAAGGTCTTCCTCCCCACCGCCGAACCCGCCGTGCAGATCCTGTTCAGCCTGGGTGTCTTCGCCGCGACGTACATCGCCCGCCCGCTCGGCGGCATCGTGTTCGGACGCCTCGGCGACCGCATCGGCCGGCAGAAGGTGCTCGCCACGACGCTCATCATGATGGCCGCGTCGACCTTCCTCATCGGGGCCCTGCCCGCGTACGCCACGATCGGGGCCCTCGCACCGATCGTGCTCGTCGTGCTGAAGCTCGCGCAGGGCTTCTCGACCGGTGGCGAGTACGCCGGCGCGACGACCTTCGTGACCGAGTACGCGCCGGACCGACGCCGCGGGTTCTTCGCGAGCATCCTCGACTTCGGCAGCTACCTGGGCTTCGCGCTCGGGGCGTCCGTGGTCTCCGTGCTGCAGCTCACCCTGGGTGACGAGGCGATGACCGCGTACGGCTGGCGCTTCCCGTTCCTCGCCGCCGGTGTCATCGGCGTGGTGGCGATCTACTTCCGTCTGCGCATCGAGGAGTCGCCTGCGTTCCAGGCGACGCAGGCCGCGCAGGAGGCGGCGTCCGAGGTGCGCGGGTCCTTCGGCGGCGACCGCCCGGCCAACGTGTTCGCGATGGTCCGTGCCCACTGGCGACCGATCCTCATCGCGGTGATGCTCGTCGCCGCGTCGAACACCGTCGGGTACGCGCTGACGTCGTACATGCCGACGTACCTCACCGACTCGCTCGGGTACTCCCCGCTCGACGGCACGCTCCTGACGATCCCCGTCCTCGTGCTCCTCGCGCTGATGCTCCCGCTCACCGGCAAGCTGTCCGACGCCGTCGGCCGACGCGTCGTGATGTGGATCGGCGCCGGCACCACCGTCGTCCTCGTCGTCCCCGCGTTCCTGCTCATCGGCCACGGCGAACAGTGGTCGACCCTCGCCGGGCTCGGGCTGCTGGCCCTGATGACGGCGCTGTGGGTGTCGAACCAGGCGGCCTCGCTGCCGGCCCTCTTCCCGACCTCGACCCGCTACGGCGGCATGGGCTTCGCCTACAACATCGCCATCGCGGTGTTCGGTGGGACGACGCCCCTCATCGTGCAGGCCCTGCTCACCGCCACGGGCGACGAGCTCGCGCCCGCGTACTTCCTGATGGCGATGAGCACACTCGGGGCCGTCGGGGTGTTCTGCATGAAGGAGTCGTCGAAGCGGCCCCTGCCGGGTTCGATGCCCGCGGTCGAGACCGAGGACGAGGCGCGCGAGCTCGTGCTGACGCAGGACACCAACCCGGACCTCGACCTCGGCGACCTGCCGTTCGCGGCCGAGGACGCGGCACGTCGGGCACGCGAGGCCGCGGCGGAGTCGCAGATGACCGGCGCCCGCTGACGCCGCCCGAGCGGCGCCGACCCGGAACGACATCGCGGTCGTCGTACGACGTCGACGATGTCGTTCCGGGTCGTCCGGTCCCCGGGGTTCCGTAGGGTGGCTGCATGCGACTGCTGCTCATCCGCCACGGCCAGACCCCTGCGAACGTGAACGGCGTCCTCGACGCCGCAGTCCCCGGGCCCGGCCTCACCGAGCTCGGGCAGCAGCAGGCCGACGCGCTGCCGGCCGCCCTCGCCGACCGGGGCATCGAGCGGCTCTTCACCTCGTCGATGGTCCGGACGCAGATCACGGCGGCACCGCTCGCCGCCGCACTCGGCCTCGAGCCGGTGGTGCTGCCCGGCCTCCGCGAGATCGAGGCCGGCGACCTGCAGGGAGCGCACGACAAGGTCTCGGTGCAGACGTACATCTCGACGGTGCACGGCTGGTCGCTGGGGGACCGCAGCACCCGGATGCCCGGCGCGGAGCGCGGTGACGAGTTCTTCGCCCGCTACGACGACGCGGTCCGCCAGATCGTGGCGACCGGCGTCGACGTGGCCGCGGCGTTCAGCCACGGTGCGGCGATCCGGACCTGGGCGAGCGCCGCGTCGCAGAACACCCCCGACGAGTTCGGCACGCAGCGGCACCTCGAGAACACCGGCATCGTCGAGGTCGAGGGATCGTTCGAGGACGGCTGGCGCCTCGTCGACTGGGAGGGTGAGCCCATCGGCGGCGAGCAGCTCATCGACCGGACGGCGCAGGACCCGACCGGCGAGCGGTTCTGAACAGACCGGACGACGGACGGGAGGCGCGGTGCCAGCTGGCACCGCGCCTCCCGTCCGTTGCTGCGTGCGTTACGCGAGCTGCGACGCGGACGTCAGCGGCACGATCACGCCGTGCGACTCGCGCAGGACGTCGAGCGTGCGCTGGACCTCGTCCGCGCGCTCCTCGGGGCTCCAGCCGAGCGTCGACGCCAGCACGTCGGCCAGCTCGTCGAGGAGGTCGATCGTGACGCCGCCGACGAACGCGAGGTTCGTGCGACGCAGGACCACGTCGATCAGGTGCACCGCCTGCTCGTGCTGCGCGAAGTAGGCGACCTCGGCACGGGTGAGCGACGGGTCCGACTCGAGCGGGTCGACCGGGCCGTCCACCAGGACGTCGACGACCTCGGCGGCGCGGGTGCCGTAGCGCTCGAGCAGTGCCTCGACCACGGACTCGTCGAGCCCGTCACGGTGCGACTTGATCCAGAGCGCACGCTGGGCGTCGGTCGTCGGGAACTCCTTGCCGCCGCCGATCGGCATGCCGGTCGTGTCGACCGTGCGGGCGACACCGAGCTTCGTCGTGGCCTCGGTCGACAGGTGCGCGGCGAGGGCGCGGAACGTCGTCCACTTGCCGCCGACGAGCGACAGCACGGTGCTGCCCGGCAGCCCGGCGATCGGGGTGTCCACGATCCGGTAGTCGCGGGAGACGAAGCCGGGGGCGGTGTCCTCGTGACGGGGGAGCGGACGGATGCCGGAGTAGCTGTAGACGATGTGGTCGCGGGTGACCTCGATCTGCGGGAAGACGTGCTTCACGAGCCCGAAGAAGTAGTCGATCTCCTCGTCGGTGGTGGTGACCGGCTTCGACGGGTCGGCGTCGATGTCGGTGGTGCCGATGAGGACCCGGCCCTTGAGCGGGTAGATGAGGACGATGCGGCCGTCGTTGTTCTCGAAGAACAGCTCGCGACCCTTGGTCGCCTCGAGCAGCTCGTCGTTCTGCACGACGATGTGGGAGCCCTTCGTGCCGCCCATGAACTTCGTCTCCCCGCCGAACGCGCCGTTGGTGAGGTCGGTCCAGGGGCCGGAGGCGTTGATGACGACGTCCGCGGTGAACACGAACTCCGAGCCGGTCTCGCGGTCGCGGAGGACGACGCCGCCGTCGCGGGTGCCCGCGGCCTCGACGTAGTTGGTGGCGCGGGCGGTCGCGGCCGAGCCGGTCCCGGTGCCCGCTGCCAGGCCGTCCTTGAGGACGTCGAGGGCGAGACGCTCCGGCTCGTGCACCGACGCGTCGTAGTAGGTGCCCGTGTACTTCAGGTCCTTGTTGAGGGCCGGCATGTCCTCGAGCGCGGCCTTCTTCGTGCGGAAGACGTGCTTCGGGACGGAGCCGCCGTCGCGCGAGAAGGAGTCGTAGATCGTCATGCCGATCTTGATGAGCATGGCGCCGCGCTCCTTCGTGGAGCGCTGCTTGTGGGTGAGCATCCGGAGCGGCGCGTTCATGATGCCGGAGAACGTCGAGAAGATCGGCATCGTCGTCTGCAGCGGCTTGACGTAGTGGGGGGCGATCCGGATCAGGCCGTTGCGCTCCTGCACGCTCTCGCGGACGAGGCGGAACTCGCCGTTCTCGAGGTAGCGGATGCCGCCGTGGATCATGTGGGACGAGGCCGCGGACGCACCGGAGGCGTAGTCGCCGCGCTCGACGAGGGCGACGTCCACCCCCTGCAGGGCGAGGTCGCGGAAGGTGGCGATGCCGTTGATGCCGCCACCGACGACGAGGACCTGTGCGTTCGGGCGCTCCGTGAGCGCGTTCACCGTGTTCCGGGGCTGCGTCTTCTTCGACATCTGCTGCGTCGCTTCCTTGGTCGGTACTGGGGGTTCGACATCGATCGTGCGCCTCGGTGAGAGGTCGGGCAACTCGCGTGCACGAACGTGCAGCACACGTGTCGCGCAGGCAGGATCGGGGACCTGGAGGCGCGACAGGGGTTGCAGAGGCCGTGCACGTCCGTGCATGCTCAGTTCCCATGAGTGATGCAGCGCAGCCGATGCGAACGCAGCAGGCGCTGCGCGCCGCACACCTGTACTACCTGCAGGACCTGACGATGGACGCCATCGCCGACGAGCTCGGCACCTCGCGCTCGTCGGTCTCGCGCCTGCTGAAGTACGCCAGGGACACCGGGCTGGTCGACATCCAGATCCGATCGCCCCTCGACCAGGCCGCTGCGCTCAGCCGGAGCATCCGATCGCGGTTCGGCGTGCACGCGCACGTCGTCCCGGTGCCGGACCACACGAGCGACGTCGACCGGCTCGAGCGGGTGGCGCTGTCCGCCGCGCGCATCCTCACGCAGTACGTCGAGTCGAACATGGTGATCGGCATCTCGTGGGGATCGACGGTGAGTGCGGTCAGCCGGTACCTCGTACCGAAGACCACGCACGGTTCGACGGTCGTGCAGATCAACGGCGCGGCGAACACCCGGACCACCGGCATCGTCTACGCGTCCGAGATCCTCCGCCGGTTCGGCGAGGCCTACGGCGCGTTCGTGCAGCAGTTCCCCGTGCCGGCGTTCTTCGACGACCCCTCGACGAAGGAAGCGCTGTTCCGGGAGCGCTCGATCCGCCGCGTCCTCGACCTGCACGAGCGGATGGACCTCGTCGTGTTCGGCGTGGGGGCTCCGCAGGCGCCGGTGCCCTCGCACGTGTACTCCGGCGGCTACCTCGACCCCGAGGACCGCGACGAGCTCACGAAGGCCCAGGTGGTCGGCGACGTCTCGACCGTGTTCTACCGCGCCGACGGGTCGTGGAAGGACATCGGCGTGAACGCCCGCGCCGGTGCGCCCGACCTCGAC
This sequence comes from Curtobacterium sp. UNCCL20, assembly GCF_900101675.1. GTDB lineage: Bacteria > Actinomycetota > Actinomycetes > Actinomycetales > Microbacteriaceae > Curtobacterium. The sequence goes on from NZ_FNKG01000002.1 coordinate 406,576, forward strand.
ACCATCAAGCGCGCACCCCGCCGGGTCTGCGTCGTCGCAGGTCGCTCGAAGGCAGCGTCGCTGCGTGGAGCACTGGCCGCCGGGCTCATCACCGACCTCATCCTGGACGAGAGCGTCGGGCAGGCGATCCTGCAGCCCTGAGTCACGATCTGATCTACTTTGTCGGTGGTGCCGGGTACGTTCCGGTGCATGGTGCCCACCAACGAAACCCGCCGACCGGCGACCGCGGAGATCGACACGATCCCGTCGTCCCCGGACACCGGCGACGTCGACGAGCGCGCTACCGGCCGGTACTTCCGGCGGCTCGTGGGCACCGACGTCCACCAGGCGCTCGCGTTCTTCGGCAGCGACTACGACTTCCGCGCACCACGGGTCCGACGGACGCACCAGCAGGCGCACTGGGACTTCGCCGGCGTCGGCGACGACCGGATGTCCCTCCGGTCGTCGCGCTTCCTGGTCGACCTGCAGACCGACAGCCGCACGGACGGCGAGTTCCTCGTCGCGTGGATCCGCGGTGGCAGCAGCACGCTGACGTACGGGGGAGAGTCGTACGACCTCGAGCCGGGCGTCCCCGTGGTCCTGCCCTTCGCCGAGACGTTCGAGCTGCACCACCGCGACATCGCGATGAACCTCGTGCAGCTCGACAGCGACTTCGTCCGGTCGATCGTCGGCGAGGACGACTTCACGTTCGAGACCCTCCGTCGTCCGTCCGCCGAGGGCATGCGGGCGTGGCAGTCCGTGGTCCGGGGGTACGCCTCCACCTGGCTCGACGTCGACCACGAGCTGACACCCACCGCCCAGCGGGACATCACCGAGGCGTTCGCCACCGCGGCGATCGCCGCCTTCCCCCAGCGCAGCCCGTGGCGGTCGACCGTGACCGGCAGCGGTCCGGAGCACGAACGCCTCCGCCGGGCGCTCGAGTACGTGCACGACCACGCGCGCGAGCCCATCGGCACGCCCGAGATCGCCGAGGCGGCCGGCCTCAGCCCGCGCGGCCTGCAGCAGTCGCTCCGACGACACCTCGACCAGACCCCCGGCGAACTCCTCCGCGGGGTCCGGCTGGACGGCGCCCGCGCGGACCTCGTGCGCAGCGACCGCGACGAGACGTCGGTCGCGGACGTCGCCCGGGCGTGGGGCTTCGGGCACCTCGGACGCTTCTCGGCGACCTACCGCGCCCGCTTCGGTGAGCTGCCGAGCGAGTCGCTCCGCTCGCGCTGAGCTCTGCCCTCGGTAGCGTGGCGGCATGGACACCGTCGTCGCCGCCCTTCGCTCCGCCCTCCACGACGAGGACGGCACGCTCGTCCTGACCGACCCCGCCGCGCTCGACGCGGCACGGACGGACAAGTCCGGGTGGACCGCACCCGGCGGACCCGTCGCCGTGGTCGAGGCCCGAACCGTCGAGCACGTCCAGGCGACGCTCCGGACCTGTTCGGCGCTCGGCGTCCCCGTCGTGCCGCGCGGCGCCGGCACCGGGCTCGCCGGCGGCGCGAACGGCACCGCGGGCAGCGTCGTCCTCAGCGTCGCCCGGATGGACCGCATCATCGGGGTCTCGACCGAGGACGAGTTCGCGATCGTCGAACCGGGCGTGCTGAACGGCGACCTCAACGCGGCGGTCGCCGAGCACGGGCTGCGGTTCGCCCCGGACCCGGCGAGTGCGGCGATCGCGAGCGTCGGCGGCAACATCGCCACGAACGCCGGGGGCCTCCGGTGCGTGAAGTACGGCGTCACCCGCGAGGCGGTGCTCGGACTCGACGTCGTGCTCGCCGACGGCCGGCTCGTCTCCACCGGCCACCGCACGGTGAAGGGCGTCACCGGCCTCGACCTGACGGCGCTGCTCGTCGGCTCCGAGGGCACCCTCGGCGTGATCGTCGGGGCGACCGTGCGGCTGGTACCGGTGCCCGCGGGCGAACCGGCCACGCTCGGTGCGGTGTTCCCCTCGGTCGAGGCGGCCGCACGCGCGGCGGCGCTCGTCGTGACCGAGGCGGAGCGGCCGTCCACCGTCGAGCTGCTCGACGCCGCCGCGCTCGAGGGGATCGCGGCGTACCTCGGGCCGGACGTGATCGCGCAGACCGTGGGGAGCACCGCGGCGGGGGAGGTGTTCCTCCTCGTCGAGTACGACGGCCCGGGCGCGACTGAGGCGGCGCTGGGAGCCGCTCCGCGCCTCCAGTCCGAAGGCGGCACCGTGCACCTGGCCGGCTCGGCCGCCGAGCGCGAGCGCCTGCTGACGATCCGTCGGTCGTTCCACCCGGCGATGGAGGCGCGGGGCCGAGTGCTCATCGAGGACGTCGCCGTGCCGCGCAGCCGGCTCGCCGAGATGTTCGCCCGCGTCGAGGCGATCGGCGACGAGTACGGCATCCGGATCCCCACCGTCGCCCACGCGGGTGACGGCAACCTGCACCCGAACTTCGTGTTCGAGGGCGACGAGGTCCCGCCGCACGTGTGGGAGGCGGCGGATGCGATGTTCCGCGCGGCGATCGAACTCGGCGGGACGCTGACGGGAGAGCACGGGGTCGGGGTGCTCAAGCGCCGGTGGATCGGCGACGAGCTCGGTGACGACCTGCTCGAGCTGCAGCGGGGGATACGGCGGGTGTTCGACCCGGCCGGGATCCTCAACCCGGGCAAGGTGTTCTGACGCGCGCACCGAATTCGGTGGGACCGTTCCGCGTCTTTTCTCGAGATCATTCGGCCGCAACACTCCCGTAACGAATCCGGTGCTCAATGGTGGGGACGAGAGCACCGCCCACGAAGGAGTCTGCAATGCGTATCGGCGTCCCCACCGAGATCAAGAACAACGAGTTCCGCGTCGCCGCCACCCCCGCCGGGGTCGCCGAGCTGGCGCTGCACGGCCACGAGGTCCTGGTGCAGGCGGGAGCGGGTGACGGATCGTCCTTCCCGGACGCCGAGTACGCCGCCGCCGGCGCGACCATCGTGCCGACCGCCGCCGAGGTGTGGGCCCAGGCCGAGATGATCATGAAGGTCAAGGAACCCGTCGCCTCCGAGTACGCCTCGATCCGGCCCGGGCAGGTCCTCTTCACCTACCTGCACCTCGCCGCGGACCGACCCCTCACCGACGCGCTCATCGACTCGGGCGCCACCGCGATCGCGTACGAGACCGTGCAGCTGCCCGACCGGTCGCTGCCGCTGCTGTCCCCGATGTCGGAGATCGCCGGGCGCCTGTCCGCGCAGGTCGGAGCGAACCACCTGATGCGTGCCCACGGCGGTCGCGGCCTCCTGCTCGGCGGCGTCCCCGGCACCCCGAAGGGACGCGTCGTCGTCATCGGCGGCGGGGTCGCGGGGGAGCACGCCACGACGATGGCGCTCGGCATGGGCGCCGACGTCACCGTGTTCGACATCAGCCTGCCGCGGCTCCGCGCGCTCGACGCCCGGTTCGACGGACGGGTCACGACGCTGCGGTCCTCGTCGCACGCGATCGCCGAGGCACTGCGCGACGCCGACCTCGTCATCGGCTCGGTGCTCATCCCCGGGGCGTCGGCGCCGAAGCTCGTGACCGACGCGATGGTGGCGGACATGCGCCCCGGATCGGTCCTCGTCGACATCGCCATCGACCAGGGCGGCTGCTTCGAGGGCTCGCACCCGACCACCCACGACGACCCCACCTTCGCCGTGCACGACACCGTGTACTACTGCGTGGCGAACATGCCGGGAGCCGTCCCGCGCACCAGCACGATCTCGCTGACGAACGCGACGCTGCCGTACGCCGTCGCGATCGCGAACCGCGGCTGGGAGGACGCCACCGCGGCGGACCCGGCGCTCGCGCTCGGGGTGAACGTGCACGCGGGGCGGGTCGTGAACGAGGCCGTCGCGGCGGCGCACGGGCTGGCGGTCGCGGGGCGCTGACGCGCGCGGTGCGCGACGCGCGGGCGCGCGGGCGCGCGGCGCGCCCCTGGGCCGAGACTCGGGCTGAGCGACGTTTCTCGCGGTCACGACCCCGAGAGCTGTCGCTCAGGCCGAGACTCGGACCCCGCCGGCCCCGACGCGCGCAGCCGCGCCGCGCCACCCGACCCGGGCCCGCACCACGACGGTCACGACGACCGCCGCAGCCGCAGCCACCACCGCCGCGACCGCGGTCGGCGTCGACACGAGCGGCCCGTCCAGCCGAGCGACCGCGACCCACGCCAGCCCCCACGCGAGCGAGGCGACGGGCCCCAGGCGTCCCCGGCCCCACACGGCGAGCAGGACCCCGACGAGCCCGGCGACCGCCGCGACGAGCACGCCCCAGACGTCCTGCGAGAGCCCGAAGCCGCGGAAGCCGGCAGCCGTGAGGACCGCGGCGGTGTTCGCCGCCGTCGCGACGCACACCCACCCGAGGTACAGCCCGAACGTCCCGTCGGTGACGATCGCCCCGACGATGCCGGCGGGGCGGGTGCGCCGCAGGATCCGGAACGTCCAGACCAGCACGACGAGCAGTGCGACGATGATCGGCTCGCTCAGCCACAGGAACCCGAACTGCACGGACAGGATCCACGCCGCGTTGAGCAGCAGGGACAGGATCGCGGGCACGGCCAGCTGCGCGTGCCGGGCGTCGTCGGCGGTCCGGAAGCACTGGCGCACGGCGTACGCCAGCAGTCCCACGTAGATGACGCTCCAGATCGAGAAGGCCGGCCCGTCCGGTGCGATGGCCGTGGAGGACGCCGAGAGCGCCCCGCCCGCGGCGTCCTGGATGGGGGTCCCACCCGCGGCGCCGGAGCCCACGAACGCACCGACGACCGCGACCACGGCGCTCACCGCGACCGCGATCCGCTTCCAGATCTTCTGCATGGCAGTCCCTTTCGTCAGCATGCTGATGACCTGCACGGTAGGCGGACGGACGGGTGGTCCGCGCAGCCCACGCTCAGGAACGGGCGACTGCCTGGAGGCACGGCGCACCCCCGCCTCGCGCGTCGCGCCCCGCAGACCGTCCCGCTGCGTACGGTGGGGTCGTGAGCGTCGAGCTGAACACCGTCTACGTCGACCGGATCGCGCCGATCGCGAGTCCCTCGTTGGACGACACCTTCCGGATGCTCGAGGACCAGGGCGCCAGCGCGTGCATCGTGCTCCACCAGCCCGACGCCGAGGAGCTGGGCGACGTCGCGGTCGCCCTCGGCCTGCACGAGCTCGCGGTCGAGGACTCCGCCGAGGGGCACCAGCGCCCGAAGCTCGAGCGCTACGGCTCGACGCTCTTCGTGGTCCTGAAGCCCGCGCTGTACAACGACACGGCGGAGGAGGTCGAGTTCGGCGAGGTGCACGCCTTCGTCGGCGAGGAGTTCTTCCTCGCGGTCGTGCAGGCCGACCCGCGCGGCAAGCAGACCGTCCCGCGGGCCCTGCAGCGGATGAGCGGCAAGCCGGGTCTCGTGACGGTGGGTCCGCAGGCGCAGCTCTGGGCCCTGATGGACTCGATCGTCGACGGCTACATGCCGGTGATCGACGGGCTCGAGGAGGACATCAACCAGATCGAGGACCAGTTGTTCGCGGGCGAGGCCGGGGTCTCCCGTCGCATCTACGAGCTGTTCGGCGAGGTCGTGGACTTCCAGCGTGCGGCCCGACCCCTCGTGTACATGATCGAGAACCTGCACCGCGGCGCCGAGAAGTACCACCTGCCGGTCGAGATGCAGCGACGGTTCCGGGACGTGCTCGACCACGCCATCCGGACGGTGGAGCGTCTGGACACGTTCCGGCAGCTGCTGCAGAACGCCCTGACGGTCGACTCGACCCTGGCGGCGCAGAAGCAGAACGACGACACGAAGCGCATCTCGGGCTGGGCGGCGATCCTGTTCGCTCCGACGCTCATCGCGGCCGTCTACGGGATGAACTTCACGCACATGCCGGAACTGCAGTGGCGGTGGGGGTACCCGCTGGCGCTGGTGGCGATGGTGGCCTTCGCGGCCGTGCTCTGGATCGTGTTCAAGGTCAAGCGCTGGTTCTGATCGCGGGGGAGCCCGACCTTGTGCCGCGCGTCGGGTTGCTGGGAGCGCTCCCAGACCGGGAGACTTGACGCGTCACCGCCGCGACTGGAGCACCGATGCCCGACGAACTCGTCCACCTGACCGCCGGGGGCGTCTCCCTCGTCCTCGACTGCCGCGACCGGGCACTGCCCGCCGTCGTGCACTGGGGCGCGGCGCTCGGGCCGCTCGACGACGCCGAGCTCGTGGCGCTCGCCGCGGCCGACGTCGCACCGGTCGCCCAGAACGAGGTGGACGTGCCGGTCCGGCTCGCGATCCTGCCCGAGCCGCACCGCGGGTGGACCGGCCGACCGGGGCTGTCCGGGCACCGCGACGGACGGGACTGGTCGCCGGCCTTCACGGTGTCGACGCTCGACGTCACGGACACGAGCGTGACCGTCGAGGCCGAGGACACCACCGCGGGGCTCGCGCTCCGGCTGACCGTCGAACTGCTGGCCTCCGGGCTCGTCCGCACCCGCGCGGCCGTCACGAACACCGGTGCGGGGACCTACACGGTCGACGACCTCACCCTCGCCCTGCCGATCCCGTCGCACGCGCGCGAGGTCCTCGACTTCGCCGGACGGTGGGGCAAGGAACGCACACCGCAGCGTCGCGAGCTGGTCGTCGGCACGCACGAGCGCGAGGGACGCAAGGGTCGCACCGGCGCCGACGCCGCGACCGTCCTCAGTGTCGGTGAGCCCGGGTTCGGCTTCGCCCGCGGCGAGGTCTGGGGCGTGCACACGGCGTGGAGCGGGAACCACCGGCACACGGCCGAGCGACTCGCCACCGGACGGCAGGTCGTCGGCGGCGGCGAACTGCTGCTGCCCGGCGAGGTCCGGCTCGCCACCGGTGCGACGTACGAGGGACCGTGGCTCTACGGCGCGTACGGCGACGGCCTCGACGACCAGGCACGGCGGTTCCACCGCTGGCTCCGGAGCCGACCGACGCACCCGCGGACCCCGCGACCGATGACGATCAACGTCTGGGAAGCGGTCTACTTCGACCACGACCTGGCCCGGCTGACCGACCTCGCCGAACGCGCCGCCCGGCTCGGGGTCGAGCGGTACGTCCTCGACGACGGCTGGTTCCGGCACCGCCGTGACGACCACGCCGGGCTCGGCGACTGGTACGTCGACGAGGACGTCTGGCCGGAGGGCCTCGGGCCGATCGTCGACCGCGTCCGTGCGCTCGGCATGGAGTTCGGCCTCTGGTTCGAGCCCGAGATGGTGAACGAGGACAGCGACCTCGCCCGCGCGCACCCGGAGTGGATCATGCAGGCGGACGGTCGCCTGCCGCTCCGGTCCCGCGACCAGCAGGTCCTCAACCTCGCCGTGCCGGAGGCCTTCGCGTACGTGCTCGAACGGATGACGGCGATCATCGGCGAGTACCGGGTCGAGTACGTGAAGTGGGACCTCAACCGCGATCTCCTCGAGGCGGGTCGCCCGGGCGGCGGTGCCGCGGTGCACGAGCAGACCCTGGCGGCGTACCGGCTGATGGCGACCCTCAAGGAGCGGTTCCCCCGGCTCGAGATCGAGTCCTGCTCGTCGGGCGGCGCCCGTGTCGACCTCGGGGTCATCGAGCACACCGACCGCGTGTGGGTGTCGGACGACATCGACCCCCTCGAGCGACAGCAGATGCACCGCTGGACGCAGCAGCTCCTGCCGCCGGAGCTGCTCGGTGCACACATCGCGAGCAGGAGGAGCCACACGACGGGGCGCGTGCACGACCTGGCGTTCCGAGCGGGCACGGCGATCATCGGGCACCTCGGCATCGAGTGGGACCTGACCCAGGCGACCCCCGACGAGGAGCGCGACCTGGCGACCTGGATCGCGCTCTACAAGGAGCTCCGGTCGCTGCTGCACGGCGGCGACCTGGTCCGGATCGACGAGGTCGACGACACCCGTCTGGTGTACGGCACGGTCGCACCGGACAAGCGCCGCGCGCTGTTCTCCTTCGTGAGCACCGGACGGTCCGAGGTCTCCGGCACCGGCCGCATCCGGTTCCGCGACCTCGATCCCGGAGCCTCGTACCGGGTGGACCCGGTGGTGATCGGCGACGACTCCGGCATCGTCGCCCCGGACTGGTGGTCCGGGGACCGCGTGTTCCGCGGGCGCGTGCTCGAGACGGTCGGCCTGCAGCCGCCGCTCGTCCCGGCCGACTGCGTGGTGCCGTTCCGTCTGACGGCGCTCTGACCGCGCGTCCGACGGGCCTGGAGGCGCGGCCCGGCTCACCGGTCCCGCCCAGGTCCCGCACATGGTCGCCCCATGGAACCTGGACAGGATCACAGGAACGCGTCGGTCCGGCGCGTGCATCCGGAAGGACCTCCCCGTGCAGTGCCCCAACGACCAGGCCACCCTCGTGATGTCGGAGCGATCCGGCATCGAGATCGACTACTGCCCCGTGTGCCGGGGCGTGTGGCTCGACCGCGGCGAACTCGACAAGATCGTCGAGCGCGCATCGGCCGGTCCTGCGCCGATTCCCGCGCCGGGCGTGCCGTCGCAGCAGCCCCTGCCGGGCTCCGGGTACCCGCAGCCCGGGTACGCCCCCGGGATGGCCGTGCCGCGCAACGGGTACGCGTCGCCGCGGTCGCCCGGCTCGCCGTCCTCGTGGGACAAGCAGGCCGGACGCGGGTACGGCCAGCAGTACGGCCAGCCCGGGTACGGGCAGCAGTACGGCCAGCAGCAGCACGGCCGCGGCGGGAAGCGCCGGGGCAACTGGCTGAGCGAGCTGTTCGACTGAGCCGGACCGTCCGTCCGCGCGTCGTCGTGTGACCGGCTGCGCCGAGGGGAGCCGATAGGCTCCACGTCATGCCGCACACCGGACACGCGACACGTGCGACCCCTGTCTGGGCCCTCAAGCTCGCCGTCGTCACCGGCCTCGTCGGCATCGCGGGCGGCATCGCCGGCGTCTCTGTCTGGCTCGCGCTGCAGCTCATCCAGTTCGTCGCCTTCGGGTACGGGTTCGGCGGCCACCACGAGGCCGCGGACGCCCCGTCGGCACTGAACCGTTTCCTCGCGCTCGTCGCCGCGGGCGTCCTGACCGGCGTCGCGTGGTGGGCCCTCCGACGGTGGGGTCGGCCGATCGTGTCCGTGCCCGCTGCGGTCGGCGGCAAGCGGATGCCCGCCCTCGCCACCGTCGCGAACGCCGGCGTGCAGATCCTCGCCGTCGGCCTCGGCGCCTCGATCGGCAAAGAGGTGGCGCCCCGCGAGATCGGTGCCTGGCTGTCCCAGCTCGTCACCGCCCGGGCCGGCCTGACCGCCCGCGAGACGAAGATCCTCGTCGCCTGCGGAGCGGCCGCCGGCCTCGCCGCGGTCTACGACGTCCCGCTCGGCGGCGCGCTGTTCGCCGTCGAGGTGCTCCTCGGGGAGCTGACCTTCGCGACTGCGCTGCCGGCCTTCGCCACGAGCGCGGTCGCCGCGCTGGTCGCCCGGCTCGTCATCCCGGACGAGGTGCTCTACCACGTGCCCGCGATGCACCTCTCGCCGTCCCTCATCGTGTGGGCCGTGATCGTCGGCCCCGTGCTCGGCTTCGCGGGGGTCGGCTTCGTCAAGCTCACCAACCGGCTGCAGGGCATCGCCCCGAAGGGCTGGCACCTGCTCGTCGTCCTCCCCGTGGTGTTCGCGATGGTCGGGCTGATCGCCGTGCCGTTCCCGGAGATCCTCGGCAACGGACGCGCGCTGGGGGTCGTCGCGATGAACACCTCGCTCCACGCCGGCACCGTGATGGGACTGTCCCCGATCCTCTTCCTGCTCGTGCTCGGGGTCATCCGCACGATCACGACCGCCGCCACGATCGGCGCGGGTGCGGTGGGTGGCACGCTCACGCCGTCGATCGCGATCGGCTCCGCGGTCGGCGGAGGACTCGGCGGCCTCTGGCTGCTGCTGTGGCCGGCGGACGGTCCGAGCCTCACTGCCTTCGCCTTCATCGGCGCCGCGGCGTTCCTCGCCACGACCATGCGGGCGCCGTTCACCGCGCTCGTGCTCGTGGTCGAGTTCACGCAGCAGGGGACCGACATCCTGATCCCGTCCCTGCTGGCGGTCTCCGGGTCGGTCGCGGTCGGCTACGTGCTCGCCCGCCGTCGCAGCGCCCAGATGGTCTGACGGACGACGCCTGAACAGTTCGTGACGATCCGGCACGGGCAGCGTCGGACCGGCCTACGATCGGCCGCAGACGACGGGGCACCGGGCTCCGCGCGACGCGAGGAGCAGCCGATGGCGGGGTTCGACGACATCACGAAGAAGGCACAGGAGTTCCTGAAGGACGGCAAGGTCCAGGACGCCCTGAAGAGCGAGCAGGCCGAGGGCATCAGTGACAAGGTGCTCGACGGGGTCGCCGACGCCGTGAAGAAGGCGACCGGCGGCAAGTTCGACGACAAGATCGACGGCGCCCGCGACTCCGCGGACAAGCACGTCGGCAACCAGTAGCCCATGTGACCCGAACGGCCCCGGACCACGTCGGTCCGGGGCCGTTCGCCGTCGGCGCGTGCTCCTGACTGGACGCCGGGCCGCCGGCGGACCACCATTGACGGGTGACTGTCGTGGCGCCGAACCAACCGCTCACCGAGTCCGAGGTCGAGGCGATCAAGCAGGACTTCCCGATCCTCCAGCAGGAGGTGAACGGGTTCCCCCTCGCCTACCTCGACTCCGGTGCGACCGCCGAGCGACCCCGGCAGGTGCTCGACGCCGAACGACACTTCCTCGAGCACGACAACGCCGCCGTGCACCGCGGCGCGCACACCCTCGCTGCGCTCAGCACGGACGCGTACGAGGACGCCCGGACCACCGTCGCCGGCTTCATCGGTGCGGCCGCCCCGACCGAGGTCGTCTGGACGTCGAACGCGACCGACGCGCTCAACCTCGTCGCGTACGGCATCGCGAACGCCAGCCGCGGCCGCGGGGGAGCGGACGCCGACCGCTTCCGGATCGGCCCCGGGGACGAGGTCCTCGTCACCGAGGCCGAACACCACGCCAACCTCGTCCCGTGGCAGGAACTCGCCGCCCTCACCGGGGCGACGCTCCGCTGGGTCCCCGTCGCGGACGACGGCACCTGGACCGCCGAGGACGCGGTGGCCCTGATCGGTCCGCGCACCAGGATCGTCGCCTTCGCCCACGTGTCGAACGTCACCGGCATGGTCGCCCCCGTGTCGGCCGTCGTCGCCGCCGCGCACGCGCACGGAGCCCTGGTGGTCCTCGACGCCTGCCAGTCCGCGCCGCACCGGCCGCTCGACGTGCAGGCGCTCGGCGTCGACTTCGCCGCGTTCTCCGGGCACAAGATGCTCGGCCCGAACGGCATCGGCGTGCTCTGGGGTCGCCGGGAACTGCTCGACGCCCTGCCGCCGTTCCGCACCGGCGGCTCGATGATCTCCACGGTGACGATGGAGCACAGCGAGTTCATGCCCGCCCCCGAGCGGTTCGAGGCCGGCACGCAGCCGGTGTCCCAGGCCGTCGCGCTCGCCGAGGCGGTCCGGTACCTGCAGGGCATCGGCATGGAGCGGGTCCGTGCGCACGAGGAGCACCTCGCGCGCCGACTCCTCGACGGTCTCGCCGCGGTCCCCGGCATCCGCGTCGTCGGCCCGCCCGCCGCGGTGCCGCGCTCCGGCCTGGTGTCGTTCGACGTCGACGGTGTGCACGCCCACGACGTCTCCCAGTACCTCGACGCGCAGGGTATCGCGGTGCGCTCCGGCCACCACTGCGCCCAGCCCCTGCACCGCCGGCTCGGCCTCGTCGCCACCAGCCGCGCGAGCACGTACGTGTACACGACGGAGCAGGACGTCGACCGCTTCCTGCGAGCCGTCGGCGAGATCCGCGGGTACTTCCGCGTCGAGGGGGCGTCCGCGTGAACGCGCTCGACTCCCTGTACCAGCAGGTCATCCTCGACCACGCCAAGTCCCGGCACGGCGACGGCCCGCTCGAGGCCGCCGACGCGTCGCACTTCGAGCGGAACCCCACGTGCGGTGACGAGATCACCGTGCGCGTCCGGCTCGAGCCCGGGACGGACCGCATCGCCGAGCTCGCCTGGCAGGGGGACGGCTGCTCGATCTCGATGGCGTCGGCCTCGGTCCTGACGGACATGGCGGTTGGCCGGACGGTCCCCGAGCTCCTGGCACTCACCGACGCGTTCCGCGCGATGATGCGGTCCCGCGGCGCGGGCGAACCCGACGAGGACGTCCTCGAGGACCTCATCGCCTTCCACGGCGTCTCGAAGTTCGTCATGCGCGTCAAGTGCGGCATGCTCGCGTGGGTCGCGGCCGAAGCCGCCGTGCGCGAGGCGACCGCACGCCCCTGACGTGACCAGCAGACGGCCTGGAGGCACGGTGCGGGCCCGCCCCGCGCCTCCAGGCCGGTACTCGACCGGACGCGCCGACAGGCGCATGATCGTCGGGTGCAGTACACGACGCGGTTGCTGACGGAGGAGACCTGGCCGGACTTCGCCGCGCTCGTCGAGCGCAGCAACGGCATCTGGGGCGGCTGCTGGTGCATCGGGTTCCACCCGGACGCAGCGGCGGTCCGAGCCGACCCGACGGTGCGCAACGAAGACGCGAAACGACGACACGTCCGCCGCGGCACGAACCACCAGGTGCTGGTCTACGCCGACGGCACCGCGGTGGGCTGGTGCCAGTTCGGCCGCCCTCCGGAGCTGCCGAACGTGCAGAACCGGGGAACGTACGAGCGTGGTGCGACGACACCGCCGGACTGGCGGATCGGCTGCGTCTTCGTGGAGTCGCGCCACCGCGGGCAGGGTGTCGCCCGCGCCGCGGTCACCACCGCGCTCGACGAGATCCGCGCGGCCGGCGGCGGAATCGTCGAGGCGTACCCGGAGCAGACCGTCGACCGGCCGCCGCAGCGCGGGGCGTACCTGCACACCGGTCCCGAGGAACTCTTCACCGCGTTCGGGTTCGTCCGTGACCGTCGCATCGCGAAGTGGCGATGGGTGATGCGGGCCACCGTCTGACCCGCGTCACGGTTCGTCACCGTGCGTGACGGACGGCGGCCGCCGACGTAGCGTCGCGACCGTGACCGACCCGAAGCAGCGACAGATCCGGTTCAACGCGTTCGACATGAACTGCGTGGCGCACCAGTCCTCCGGGCTGTGGCGGCACCCGCGGGACCGCTCCCGCCACTACAACGACCTGTCCTACTGGACCGAACTGGCGAAGACGCTGGAGCGGGGTGCGTTCGACGGCATCTTCATCGCCGACGTCCTCGGCACGTACGACGTGTACGGCGGGACCGACGAGGCGGCGCTCCGCACCGGGTCGCAGGTGCCGGTGAACGACCCGATCCTGCTCGTCTCGGCGATGGCGTCGGTGACCGAGCACCTCGGCTTCGGGATCACCGCGGGCACCGCCTACGAGCACCCGTACCCGTTCGCCCGCCGCATCTCGACGCTCGACCACCTCACCAAGGGTCGCATCGGCTGGAACGTCGTGACCGGCTACCTGCCGAGCGCCGCACGGAACATGGGACAGACCGACCAGCTCAGCCACGACGACCGGTACGACGTCGCCGACGAGTACCTCGAGGTCCTCTACAAGCTGTGGGAGGGCTCGTGGGAGGACGACGCCGTCGTCGCGGACCGCGAGACCGGGGTGTTCACCGACCCGTCGAAGGTGCACCCGATCGAGCACCACGGGGAGCACTTCGACGTCCCCGGCATCCACCTCGCCGAGCCGTCCGTCCAGCGCTCGCCCGTGATCTACCAGGCCGGGGCGTCGCCGCGCGGAGTCCGGTTCGCCGCCGAGAACGCCGAGGCGGTGTTCGTCGGCGCACCCACGATCCCCCAGCTCGCGGCCACCGTCGGCAGGATCCGCGACGCCCTCGAGGCGGCCGGCCGTGACCGGTACGCGGCGAAGGTGTACACCCTGCTGACCGTCATCACGGACGAGACCGACGAGCTGGCACAGGCGAAGTACCAGGACTACCTGTCGTACGCCTCGGAGCTCGGCGCCCTCGTGCTCAACTCCGGGTGGATGGGCGTCGACCTGTCGCAGTGGGACCTCGACGAGCCCCTCGGGGACGTCGAGTCGAACGCGATCCAGTCGGTCGCGGCGAACATCGCGAGCGCCACCGGCGAGGACGGGTCCGCCTGGACGATCCGGGACCTGGCCCGGCACACGGCGATCGGCGGCCTCGGCCCGGTGGCGGTCGGCGGCGGGGCGACCATCGCGCAGCAGCTCGTCGACATCCAGGAGCAGACCGACGTCGACGGGTTCAACCTGGCGTACGCCGTCACGCCCGGCACGTGGGAGGACGTGATCGAGTTCGTGATCCCGGAGCTCCGGGCGCGAGGTGTCTACCCCGATGGCTACGAGGCGGGTTCGCTCCGCCACAAGCTGCACGGCCGGGGCGACCGGCTGCCCGCGGAACACCGTGGCGCCTCCTTCCGGATCGTCAGCGAGGCGGTCGTAGGCTGACCGGGTGATCGGCCCCTCCCGCGACGCGACCGTCGTCCGTCTCGCGACCCGGGGTGCGGCCGAGGCGTGCGTGGACCTCTGGGCCGCCGCCGTCGCCGCGCGGGACGGTGCGGAGGAGTCCGAGGCCGTCCGTGCCCGTGCACGGGGGAAGTTCGCGGCCGAGCGGGTGGCGCTCGTCGTCGCGGAGGACCGTGCCGGTGATGTCGGTAGCGACGGTGCTGGCGTCGGTGCTGGCAGCGCTGCTGGCGTCGGTGCTGGCGTCGGTGCGCGCGGCGGCGCGGGCGGCGTCGGCGTGCTCGTGGGGTTCGCGCTTGTGACCTCTCCGGGGACCGGTTCGCCCGGAGACCCCGTGGACGCCGCGTACCTCTCCCTGCTGGCGGTCGCCCCCGGCGCACAGGGACGCGGGCTCGGCCGGTCCCTGCTGCAGGCCGCCGTCGCCGAGGCCGCGCGGGCCGGCCACGACCGCTGCCTGCTGCACGCGCTCGACGACAACGAGCCGGCGCTCCGCCTCTACCGGAGCGCGGGCTTCCAACCTGTCGGTCCGGCGTTCCCGCACGCGCTGAACGGTCGCGCCACGCGGGCGTGGGTCGCCCGTGCCCGGAGGCTGGACGACGGCACGACGCCCGCGCGCGTCACCGGCGAAGGGCGTCCACCGGCACCGGGTCCGGCACCGATGCCGGAACAGGCGCCGGCGCCCGGGTCGGCTGAGTGGCCCGCGACGGCCGCTTCGCCCACGGGAACCACGACCGCCGCGGCGCCCACTTCGCCCGCGGCGCCTGCAGCAGGTACGGCTGGGGCGTCGGGTAGCTGACGAGCTCGAGCGTCGACCCCCACGGCGTCAGCGTGTAGACGAACCGGTTCCCCGCGCCCGCCTCGAGCCCACGGAGGTCCCGCGGCTCCGAGTTGCGCCGACCACCCGCCGCCTCGATCCGCCCGAGGCTCTCGTCGAGGTCGTCGGCGTACACGGCAAGGTGCTGCCACCCGAGGTCGGACGGCAGCGCCGCGCCGCGCTGGTCCGGCCCGTGGTACTCGAACAGCTCGAGTCCGGGCCCGTCCGGCAGCGCGAGCATCCGCATCGCCCCCTGGGCCATGGACCCAGGGATCCCGAGGTAGCGGTGCGCTTCGGGCGTGCCGTTGGGTGCGTCGCTCCGGCGTCGCATGTCGTACAGCACGACGGCGTCGAACGCCGCCTCGAAGAACGCCGTGGCCGCGTCGATGTCCGGCACCGTGACGCCCACGTGGTCGATCCTGATCCCCTTGGTCATGGCTGATTGGTAGCACCGCGGGCGTCCCCGCTCGCGGCCGTCGGACGCCCGTTGCGAGTTCCGTGCGGCATCCCGCAGGGCAGGGGACCGGGAACGGTTCGGAACGTCCGTTCCAGGACGGGTGGCCCGACACACGACCGTTACACGGGGGAAACGGGCGCATCGAACAGCCTCCGTAGCTTGCTGCTCAGAGGCGGGCACCGCTCGCCCTTCCCACTCCTCCGGAGGACGCCATGGCCACTGAGCTCCACGCCCCGATCGCCGCGCCCCACGCCCCCCTCACGACGACCGCACCCGCCGGTGCCGGTCTCGTCAAGCCCGGGTACGACCCGGCGCTCACCAACGAAGACCTCGCCCCGCTCCGCAAGCAGACGTGGACGAGCTACAACATCTTCGCCTTCTGGATGTCCGACGTGCACTCGGTGGGCGGCTACGTCACCGCCGGGTCGCTCTTCGCGCTCGGCATCGCCAGCTGGCAGGTGCTCATCGCCCTGGTGGTCGGCATCCTCATCGTCCAGGTCTTCGCGAACCTCGTCGCGAAGCCGTCCCAGCGCACCGGCGTGCCGTACCCGGTGATCAACCGCGCGGTGTTCGGCGTCCTCGGGGCGAACGTCCCCGCGATCATCCGCGGGCTGATCGCGATGGCCTGGTACGGCGTGCAGACCTTCCTCGCCGCGCAGTCGCTCAACATCATCTTCCTCAAGTTCGTCCCGGCGTCGGCGGGGCTCCTCGAGCACTCGTTCCTCGGGCTCCCCGCGCTCGGCTGGATCTCCTACGCGATCCTCTGGGTCGCACAGGGCGCCCTGTTCTGGATGGGCATGGACGCCATCAAGAAGTTCATCGACTGGGCCGGCCCAGCGGTGTACGTCGTGATGATCGCGCTGGCGGTCTACCTCGTCAGCACCGCCGGCATCGGCAACATCTCGTTCACCCTGTCCGCCGGGGAGCCGCTCTCCTTCGGCGCGAGCATCCCGGTGATGTTGTCGGCGATCGCCCTCGTGGTGAGCTACTTCTCCGGCCCGATGCTGAACTTCGGTGACTTCTCCCGCTACGCGAAGTCGTTCGGCGCGGTGAAGCGCGGCAACCTCTGGGGTCTGCCGATCAACTTCCTGTTCTTCTCGATCCTGACGGTCCTCTGCGCGAGCGCCACGGTGCCGGTCTTCGGCAAGCTCATCACCGACCCGATCGAGACCGTGCAGGCGATCGGTGCGCCGTTCGCGATCCTGCTCGGCGGCCTGACGTTCGTCACCGCCACGGTCGGCATCAACATCGTCGCGAACTTCATCAGCCCCGCGTTCGACTTCTCGAACGTCGCGCCGCGGAAGATCAGCTGGCGCGCCGGCGGCATGATCGCGGCGGTCGGCTCCGTGCTCCTCACGCCGTGGAACTGGTACGGCAACGACCAGGCGATCCTGTACACGCTCGGTGTGCTCGGCGCCCTGATCGGCCCGCTGTTCGGCATCCTCATCGCCGGGTACTACATCGTCGCGAAGCAGCGCGTCGCAGTCGACGACATGTACACGAAGGACACGACCGCCCGGTACTGGTACTCGAAGGGCTGCAACCCGAACGCCATCTGGACGCTCGTCATCACGGGTGTCGTCTCGGTCACGAGCGCGGTCCTGCCCCCGGCCACCGGTGTGCTCCCGTGGCTGTCGAACTACAGCTGGTTCATCGGCTGCGGCCTCGGCCTCGTGGTCTTCTGGGCCCTGGAGCGAGTCCGGCCGACCATGCCGGTGCTCGAGGCCGACGACCCCACGGTCGACGACGGCGCCGCCCGCAGCCGCGCCTGACCACGTCGCCGCGGCCCGTCCTCCACAGGCGGGTCGCGGCGCTCGGTCGTCCACAGAACACGGCCACGGCCTGGAGACGCGGGTCGTCTCCGCCACGATGATCACCACCCAGCACCACTGCTCCGCTGCTCCACCGGAAGGACCCCGATGCGCATCCGTGTCGTCAACCCCAACACCACCGCGTCGATGACACGGTCCATCGGTGCCGCCGCCGCGGCCGTCGCCGGTCCCGGCACACTGATCGAGGCGGTGAACCCGTCGATGGGGCCGGCGTCCATCGAGAGCCACTACGAGGAAGCCCTGGCGGTGCCCGGGCTGCTCGAACAGATCGCCGTCGGCGAGCACGACGGGGTGGACGCGTACGTGGTCGCCTGCTTCGGCGACCCCGGGCTCGACGCCGCGCGCGAGCTCGCCAGCAGGCCGGTCATCGGGATCGCCGAGGCCGGGTTCCACGCCGCGGCGTTGCTCGGCCGGAGGTTCGGGGTGGTCACGACACTCGCCCGCACGACGGGCCGGGCGCACGAGCTGGCCGATCGCTACGGCTTCGCGTCGCTCGTCACCGAGATCCGCGCGTGCGAGGTCCCGGTTCTCCGGCTCGAGGACCCGACCTCGGGTGCGCGCGAACTCGTCATCGAGGAGTGCCGTGCCGTCATCGCCGGGGGAGCGGACGCGGTGGTCCTCGGGTGCGCCGGGATGGCCGACTTCTGCGCGGACGTCTCACGGGCGATCGGTGCGCCGGTCGTCGACGGGGTCGCCGCGGCCACGGTGCTCGCCGAGTCGCTCGTGCGCCTCGGCCTGACGACGGGCAAGCACGGCGAGTACGCCCCGCCACCGGTGAAGGAGTTCTCCGGGCTCCTGGCCGGGTTCGGTTCCCGCGATGGTGGATCCGGACCAGAGCACCCGCGTCCTGCCGCCCGGATCGGCCACGGCGCAACCGGAACCGGCCACCGCGACGACGCGGCGGTCGGAGCGGGCGCATGACGGGCCTCCAGGCGGACCTCGTGCTGCGCGCACGGCGCGCATGGATCGACGGTGCGTTCCGTCCCGCCGCGGTCGTCGTCCGCGACGGCCGCATCGTCGAGGTCCTGCCGCTCGACACCGACGTCCAGGCGACCGAGGACCACCGCGTCCCGGACGACCAGGTCCTGCTGCCCGGACTCGTCGACACCCACGTGCACGTGAACGAACCGGGCCGGACCGAGTGGGAGGGCTTCGCATCCGCCACCCGGGCCGCCGCGCTCGGCGGGGTCACCACGATCCTCGACATGCCGCTCAACTCGATCCCGGCGACCACCACGGTCGACGCACTGGCCGTGAAACGAACCAGCGCCACCGGTCGCGTGGCGGTCGACGTCGGCTTCTGGGGCGGCGCGGTGCCGGCGAGCCTCGGCTCGCTCGACGCCCTGCACGACGCCGGGGTCTTCGGCTTCAAGTGCTTCACCGCACCCTCGGGCGTGGACGAGTTCCCGCACCTCGATCCCGAGCAGCTCCGCGCGGCGATCGAGGAGGTCGCCCGCATCGACGCCCTGCTCATCGTGCACGCCGAGGACCCCGCGTACCTGGTGGCACACGACGCTCTGGGCAGCCACTACGAGGACTTCCTCGTCACGCGCCCCGTCGACGCCGAACGGTCCGCGATCGCCCGCGTGATCGACGGTGCGCGGGAGACCGGGGCGCGCGTGCACATCCTGCACCTGTCCGACGCCGGAGCACTGCCGATGCTCCGCGCGGCGAAGGCCGACGGCGTGCGGATCACCGTCGAGACCTGCCCGCACTACCTGGCGTTCGAGGCCGGCACCATCCCGGACGGCGCCACCGAGTACAAGTGCTGCCCGCCGATCCGTGACGACGCCAACCGCGACGCACTGTGGGCCGGCGTGCTCGACGGGACGATCGACATGATCGTGTCCGACCACTCGCCGTCGACGGCGGACCTCAAGGTCGACGACTGGGGGCTCGCGTGGGGCGGCATCGCGGGGTTGCAGGTCGGCTTCCGTGCCGTGTGGACCGAGGGCTCGCGGCGGGGCGTCCCGCTCGAGGCGCTCCTCCCGCTCGTCACGACCGGACCGGCGGCGCTCGCCGGCTTCTCGGACCGGGGCGTCATCGCACCCGGGGCGCTGGCGCACTTCGCGGTGTTCGACCCGGACGTCACCGCCGTGATCGAGGTCGCCGGCCTCGCACACCGCAATCCCGTCTCGGCGTTCGCCGGGCACGAGGCACGGGGCCGGGTCACCGAGACCTGGCTGCGCGGGCGGCTGATCGCCACCGCCGACGGTGGTGTGACGGCAGTCGGCGGAGAACTCGTCGCGCGGTCCGCGCCCGTCGGCGCCGTTGCCGCCGTCCTCGACGGCATCGAAACACGTTTGTAACGATCGTTCCGATACGCTCGGATCAGGAACGGAGGAACCACCATGCTCCCAGTGAACCCGCCCGCTCGTCTCCTCATGGGGCCCGGCCCGATCACCGCCGACCCGCGCGTGCTCCGGGCGCTGTCGACGCCGCTGGTCGGCCAGTACGACCCGTGGATGACCACGACGATGAACGAGACGCAGGAGCTCTACCGGCAGGTGTTCGGCACCGTGAACGACGCCACGGTGCTCGTCGACGGGACCTCCCGTGCCGGCATCGAAGCAGCGCTGGTGTCCCTGCTCGCACCCGGCGACCGCGTCCTCGTGCCGGTGTTCGGCCGGTTCGGGCACCTGCTCGCCGAGATCGCCGGTCGTGCCGGGGCCGAGGTCCACACCATCGAGACCGACTGGGGGCAGGTGTTCACGCCGTCCACGATCGAAGCCGCCATCGCCCGCGTCCGACCGAAGGTCCTGGCGATCGTGCAGGGCGACACCTCCACCACGATGAACCAGCCGCTCGACGAGCTCGGGGCGATCTGCGAACGGCACGGCGTGCTGTTCTACACCGACGCCACCGCGACCGTCGGGGGCAACCCGCTCGAGGTCGACGCGTGGGGGATCGACGCCGTCAGTGCCGGGCTGCAGAAGTGCCTCGGCGGCCCGTCCGGCAGCGCACCGCTCACCCTGTCGCCGAAGGCCGTGGCGGTGCTCGAGCGCCGGCGCAGCGTCGAGGCCGGGATCCGCGAGCCGGGCGACGACGTGTCGGACGACCCGATCCGCTCGAACTACCTCGACCTCGCGATGATCCTCGACTACTGGGGGCCGCGCCGCCTGAACCACCACACCGAGGCCGCCTCGATGCTCTACGCGGCGAACGAGTGCGCCCGCATCCTCCTCGACGAGGGCCGTGACGCCGTCGTCGCCCGGCATGAAGTGGCCGGCCGGGCGATGCTGTCCGGCGTGCAGGCACTCGGGCTCGGGGTGTTCGGCGATGTGGCGCACAAGATGCACAACGTCGTCGCCGTCGAGATCCCCGACGACGTCGTCGGCGACGAGGTCCGCGCGTCGATGCTCGACGACCACGGCATCGAGATCGGCACCTCGTTCGGCCCGCTGCACGGCCGGGTCTGGCGGATCGGCACGATGGGCTACAACGCCCGGAAGGACACCGTCGTGACGACCCTCGCCGCACTCGAGCACGCGCTCCGTCGGGCCGGCCACGCGGTGCCGCACGGCGGGGGCGTCGACGCCGCACTCGACGCGTACCGTGTGGACACCGCTGCAGGCGTCCCGGCCGAGGTCCTCGCGTGAGCGCCGTACCGGTGGTCAGCGCGACCGAGCTCGCGAGCGCCGACGCCGAGCTCGTCGCACGGTGGTGCGACGAGCTCGCCACGGTCAGCGCGGAGCCCGGGCGCATCACGCGGGTCTACCTCTCACCGGAGCACGCGCGGGTGAACGCCGTCGTCGGGCGGTGGATGCAGGACGCCGGGCTCAGTACCTGGCAGGACGCCGCCGGCAACCTGCACGGCCGCGTCGACGGCAGCACCGCTGACGCTCCTGTCCTGCTGCTCGGCTCGCACCTCGACACGGTGGTCGACGCCGGCCGGTACGACGGCATCGTCGGGGTCCTGATGGCGATCCGCACCGTCGCCCGGCTGACCGCGCGGGGCCCCCTGCCGGTGGCGCTCGAGGTGATCGCGTTCTCCGACGAAGAGGGCACCCGCTTCGGCAAGGCGCTGCTCGGGTCCTCCGCAGTGGCCGGGGTGTGGGACGCGTCCTGGTGGGAGCTGCAGGACGGGGACGGGGTCACGCTCCGCGACGCCTTCGCGCGCTTCGGGCTCGACCCCGACCGGGTCGGCGAGGCAGCGGTGGACCCGGCGACCCTCGTCGGCTACCTCGAGGCCCACATCGAGCAGGGGCCGTACCTCGAGCAGGCCGGTCAGGCGCTCGGCGTCGTCACGAGCATCGCCAGCGCCCGCCGCTTCACGGTCGAGGCCGTCGGCGAGGCACGGCACGCCGGCGGCACCCCGTACGAGCGCCGCCACGACGCGCTGCTCGCCGCAGCCGAGGCCGCCCTGGCGGTCGAACGGATCTGCCGAGCGTCGCAGCACGTCGGCACGGTCGGCACGATGACCGTCGAGCCCGGGGCCGTCAACGTCGTGCCGGGGCTGGCACGGTTCTCGGTCGACCTCCGCGGGGAGTTCGACGAGGGGCGCGACCGGGTGTGGGAGGAGATCACCAAGGCGTTCACCCTGATCGGCGAACGTCGTGGTGTGGCCGTCGCGCCGACCGAGGTGCACCGAGCGCCCGCGGTGTTCTGCGCGCCGCGACTGATGGACGCCGTCCGGGCCGGCATCGAGTCGACGGGGGAGACCGAGCCGATGCGGCTGTTCTCCCGCGCCGGGCACGACGCCATGTCGCTCGGCCTCGTCACCGACGTCGCCATGCTGTTCCTCCGCAACCCGGACGGCATCAGTCACCACCCCGACGAGTTCGTCTCCACCGAGGACATCGCCCTCGGACTCGATGCGCTCGCCGTCGCCGTCGAACAGGTGGCAGGCGCATGAGCACCGCCGGAACCGACGTCCGCGCCCGCATCGACTCGGTGTGGGACGACCTGTCGCCCGCCGAACGCCGCGTCGCCGCCATGGTCCGCCACGACCCCGAGCTGCTGCTCGTCGGCACCTCGGCCGAACTCGCCGCCGAGTCCGGCACGTCGAAGGCCACGGTCTCGCGACTCGTGCGGTCCCTGGGCTTCCAGGACGCCGCCGAGGTCCGGCAGAACCTCATGTCGGCGCGGGGCACCGGGCTGCCGTGGGCAGCGGAGGACGCCGCCCACGTCGACCAGCGTGCCGTGGAGTCCCGCAACCTCGACGCCGCGTTCGCCTCACTCGCGCGCGCGGATCGTCCCCGTCTCGCGCGCCGGATCGTCCGCGCGCGCCGGGTGCTCGTCATCGGGGAGCGCGGCGCGTACCCGGTCGCCGTGCAGCTCCGCGCGCAGCTCGCCCAGGTCCGGCCGGACGTCCGGATCGGACCCGCGCCCGGGCAGCGGCTCGGCGAAGAGGTCGCGGACCTCGATCGACGGGACCTCGTGGTGCTCGTCACCGTGCGCCGCCACGCGTCCGGGGTCGGACGGCTCGTCCGCCACTGCGTCGGGACCGGGGCCGACGTCGTCGTGCTCGGCGACCCCACCGCGGCGGTCATCGCTGCCCCGGCGGCCACCGCCGTCCTGTGCCCGGTCGACTCACCGTCGGCGTTCGACTCGATGGCGGCCCTGTTCGCGGTCGTCGCGGCGATCGCGAACGACGTGTACGAGGCGTCGGGGCCGGGCGGTCGCGCCCGGGTGGACGCGGTGGCGAGTGCCTACGACGCGCTCGGGGAACTCGCGGCGCCCTGATCGTCGCCGCGGAGCTCCGCGGCGAGCGAGGCGTTCCGCTCCCGGATGAGGCGCGGGAGGTAGCGGGCCAGCGCGATCCGCTCGGCGAGCAGCCCCAACGGCCCGAGTGGAGCGCTGAACTCGATCTCGTCGACCATCCGCGTGCCGCGTGCCGACGGCTCGAACTGGTGGAGGTGGTGGAAGCGTGCGAACGGACCACGCACCTGTTCGTCGACGAACCGGTGGGGCGCCTCCAGGGCGGTGATCCGACTCGTCATCCGCCAGACGATCCCGAAGTGGCGAGCACGCCACGTGACGGACTCGCCCAGGCGGATCGTGCCGGAGGTCGTCCCGTCGACCGCCTGCTCGCCGCTGGCGGCCATCGACCGTTCGTGCGCGCCGATGTCGAGCGACAGGGCGAACGCCCGCTCGGGTGGCGCGTCGAGCTCGGTGACGACGCGGAAGGCGACGGTCACGGCGCAGGCCAGACCGTCGGCGACGTGCGGTCGTCCTCCCGCAGTGCTGCCGCCAGCAGCTGGTCGTGGCGCTGGCCCCGGTGGGAGACGCCAGAGCGCATCCGGCCCTCGTAGCGCAGGCCGACGCGCTGCGCGATCGCGGCGGACGGCGTGTTCGTCGCGATCGCACGCCACTGCACCCGGACCAGGCCGAGGCCCTGCGGCGGCGCGGCGAAGGCCCAGTCGAGCACCGCTCGGGCGGCCTCGGTCACGAAGCCGTGCCCGCGACCGTCGGGGTGCATCGCGTAGCCGATCTCGGCGGCGCCGTCCACGAAGCCGAACAGCCCGATCGTGCCGAGCAGCCGGTGGTCCTCCGCCCGACGGATGCCGAACTCGTACCGGGTGTCCGCGTGCCACCCGGTGCCGACCACCTCGGTGATCCAGTGCCGGGCCTCGGCGTGCCCGTAGGGGACCGGGACCGGCGTGTAGGCGATGACGTCGGGGTCGTTCGCGTAGGCGACGACGTCGCCGGCGTCGGCGGGTTCCGGGGCGGAGAGCAGGAGCCGATCGGTCCGGAGCGTGACGGGGTCCATGGGGCGAGCCTAACGACGGCGGCGAGGGCGGTAGCGTCGGAGGATGACGTTCGACGCGCTGCCGTTCCCGGTCATCGACGGCCACAACGACCTGCCGTGGGAGCGCCGCGACACCCACGACTCGGGGGTCGAGGGCATCGACTCCGAGGACGGCTCGCTGCACACCGACCTGCCGAAGCTCCGAGCCGGCGGGGTCGTCGGGCAGTTCTGGTCGGTGTTCGTCCCCGCCGACGACCCGGACCCGGTCCGGACCACGCTGCAGCAGATCGACGTCGCCCACCGCATCGTCGAGCGGTACCCCGACGACCTCGTGCTCGCCCGCACCGCGGCCGAGGTCCGCGCCGCGATCGACTCCGGCCGGATCGCGTCCCTGCTCGGCGCCGAGGGCGGGCACTCGATCGGCGACGACCTGGCGGTCCTCCGCGACTTCGCCCGACTCGGCGTCCGGTACATGACGCTCACCCACAACGACGACACCCCCTGGGCGGACTCGGCCACCGGTTCCCACCCGCACGGCGGTCTCACCGACCGGGGTCGCGACATCGTGGCGGAGATGGAGCGCATCGGGATGCTCGTCGACCTGTCGCACGTGGCGCCGAGCACCATGCGGGACACCGTCGACGTCGCCACGCAGCCGGTGGTCTTCAGCCACTCGTCCACCATCGCCGTGAACGACCACCCCCGGAACGTCCCCGACGACGTGCTCGCGCGGCTGTCCGACAACGGCGGCGTCGTGATGATCACGTTCGTGCCGGGGTTCGTGTCCGCAGCGTGGGCCGCGTGGGAGGACGGCGGGTCCGTGGGCGAGCCGCCCACCGTGACCGTGTCGGACGTCGCCGACCACGTCGAGCACGCCCGAGACGTCGCCGGGGTCCGGCACGTCGGCCTCGGCGGCGACTACGACGGCACCCCGGTGCTGCCCCCGGACCTGCGGGACGTGTCGCGGTACCCGGTGCTCGCCGCGGAGCTGCAGCGGCGCGGGTGGAGCGAGGGTGACCTGCGGGCGCTGGCCGGCGGCAACGTGCTGCGGGTGCTCGAGGCGACGGACGAGCGGTTCGGGCGGACGGCGCACGTGCGCTG
Organism: Curtobacterium sp. UNCCL20; assembly: GCF_900101675.1. Classification (GTDB taxonomy): domain Bacteria; phylum Actinomycetota; class Actinomycetes; order Actinomycetales; family Microbacteriaceae; genus Curtobacterium. The sequence goes on from NZ_FNKG01000002.1 coordinate 431,838, forward strand.
ACGCGCGCGGTGCGCGCTGCGCGCGGCCGCGCCGCGCCGCGTGGACCCGAGTCTCGCGCTGAGCGACACTCCTCGGGCTGCGGACCGCGAAACGTGTCGCTCACCGCGAGACTCGGCCCGGGCGCCACGGCCGGCACGGTCGGCGCGCTGCGTCGACGGCCTGGAGGCACGTGGTGCGTCCGGTGCTCAGCGCACGTCATCAGACAGGGACACGCGGGGTCCGGTCGCTAGGATCGCAGCGCAGCCGTGCCTCCGCAGCGGAGGGCACGCGACCTGACCCGCAGAGGACGGAACCGATGAGCGGCACCATCTACGACAACATCTCGCAGGCGTTCGGGAACACCCCGCTGGTGCGGCTGAACCGCCTCCCGCAGGACGGTGGCGCCGAGGTGCTCGCGAAGCTCGAGTTCTACAACCCCGGGGCCAGCGTGAAGGACCGGCTCGGCGTCGCCATCATCGACGCGGCCGAGGAGTCCGGCGACCTGAGGCCCGGCGGCACCATCGTCGAGGGGTCCTCCGGCAACACCGGGATCGCGCTCGCACTCGTCGGCGCTGCTCGTGGGTACAAGGTCATCGTCACGATGCCCGAGACCATGAGCGTCGAGCGCCGGGCCGTGATGCGCGCGTACGGTGCCGAGATCGTCCTGACCCCGGGCGCCGAGGGCATGAAGGGTGCCGTGGCGAAGGCCGCGGCGATCGTCGACGAGACGCCGGGCGCCATCCTCGCCCACCAGTTCGAGACGCTCGCGAACGCGGCCATCCACCGCCGCACGACGGCCGAGGAGATCCTGCGGGACACCGAGGGCCACGTCGACGTGTTCGTCGCCGGTGTCGGCACCGGCGGCACGATCACCGGCGTCGGCCAGGTGCTCAAGGAGCGCGTGCCCGGCGTGCAGATCGTCGCGGTGGAGCCGAAGGACTCGCCCCTCCTGACCGAGGGCAAGGCCGGCCCGCACAAGATCGCCGGCATCGGCGCCAACTTCATCCCGGAGGTCCTCGACCAGTCGGTCATCGACGAGGTGTTCGACGTCGAGCTGGACGACGCGCTCCGGGTCGCCCGCGCGCTCGCCACCGAGGAGGGGATCCTCGCCGGGATCTCGTCCGGCGCCATCATCCACGCCGCACTCGAGGTCGCCGCTCGCCCGGAGAACGCCGGGAAGCGGATCGTCGCCATCGTCTGCGACACGGGCGAGCGCTACCTGTCGACGGTGCTCTTCGAGGGACTCACTGCGTGACGCGTCCCGTCCGACGAGGCGTGCTGCGGACCGTCCGGGAGGACCTGGCTGCAGCGCGTCGCGGTGACCCCGCCTCCCGCGGCGACCTCGAGAACGCGATCGTGTACTCGGGGCTGCACGCCATCTGGACGCACCGTCTGACCCACCGGCTCTGGACCGCCGAGGGGCTGCCGGGTTCGCGGTTCGCGGCACGGGTGATCGCGCAGCTGGTGCGTTCGGCGACCGGCATCGAGATCCACCCCGGAGCACGGATCGGCCGACGCTTCTTCATCGACCACGGCATGGGTGTCGTCATCGGGGAGACCGCGGTGATCGGGGACGACGTCGTGGTGTTCCACGGCGTCACCCTCGGCGGCCGCGGTGGCGACCACGGCCCGGGAGTGCGTCGGCACCCGACGGTCGGTGACCGCGTGGTCCTCGGGGCCGGGTCCTCCCTGATCGGTGCGATCACGGTCGGCGCGGACTCCGTCGTCGGCGCCAACACGGTCGTGACGAAGGACGTCCCGGCCGGGTCGGTCGTCACCGGTGTGGCCGGGACGGCTCGGCCGCGCTCGGGGCACGAGGGCGTCCCGACACTCTGAGCGGAAGCCCGTGCACCGGCCCCGCGGGCGGAAGCCGTGCGCGGCGCCGCGGGCGGAAGCGGTGCGCCGGCGCCGCGGCCGGGTTTTGGCGCGGCTCGGCTCAGCTGAGCTCGCAGGCGATCCCGTCGCCGTCGGCGTCCGACTTCTTGTTCGCGTTGTAGAGGGCGTCGTCCTTCTTCACCGTGCCCTTGAGCGCGCGGTAGGTGACCTTGCCCTTCGACGTCACCCGGTTCTTCGTCACGGACTTCTTCGCGATGCCCCCGGAGTACACCTTGTGCACGGCGGTGCAGTTCTTGTAGACGGTCGGCGCGGCCTCCGCGGTCGAGGTGCCGCCGACCACGGCGGTGGCGGCGAGGACGGCGGTGGCGGCAGCGATGCCGAGGGTACGGGTGAGGCGCAACGGTTCTTCCCCAGGAAGTCGACGTGACCGCGGAGCGGTCGCCGGGTCGGGTGCTCGGCGAGCCGATCGTACGACGCCGTGGGCATGCGCCGACCTCCCCAGAACGAGGTTCGCGCGTTCCCGCAAGGTCGCCCACCGTCGGGGGTGTGCGGCATGCTGGTCGCATGGACGGCGAGGCGCTGCACGAGGTCGCGATCCGCACGGCGATGGGGCTGCCGGCGGTCGCCGAGACCCAGCCCTTCGGTGAGGGCGCCTTCGTCTACAAGGTGGTCGGCAAGATGTTCGTGATGACGTCCGAGCTGCGGGGCGTCCCGATCGTCAACCTGAAGTGCGCACCGCCCCACGGCGCAGCGCTCGTCCGGGAGCACGACGAGATCACCCCGGGATGGCACATGAACAAGCAGCACTGGATCACACTGTCACCGGGAGACGGCATCGACGAGACGCTGGTGGAGGACCTCGTCGGCAACGCGTACGACCTGGTGGTCGCCGGACTCCCTCGGGCGAAGCGACCCATCGAGCCGACGCGCGGAGTGGCACCGGAGTGAGCGCCGACGTGGTGGGCCAGAATCAGGACGTGACCGCGAACCAGGAAGTACTCCCGAGCGTCGTCGCCGTGGCGAGGGACTCCGACCACCGCTTCAGCAAGCCGGTCGTCGAGGAGATCACCCTCGTCGAGAACTGGGGTGTCGACGGCGACGCGCACGCCGGCACGACCGTGCAGCACCGGTCCCGGGTCGCCCGCGACCCCTCGCAGCCGAACCTCCGGCAGGTGCACCTCCTCCACGCCGAGGTGTTCGACGAGGTCGCGTCGGAGGGGTTCCAGGTGGCACCGGGCGAGATGGGCGAGAACGTCACCACTCGCGGGCTCGACCTGCTCGGGCTGCCGACCGACACCCTCCTGCACCTCGGGGACGATGCCTGCGTGCGCGTCACGGGGCTGCGGAACCCGTGCCAGCAGATCAACGGCTTCGAACCGGGTCTGCTCCGTGCGGTCCTCGGGCGAGCCGAGGACGGCACGGTGGTGCGCAAGGGCGGCGTCATGGGCGTGGTCGTCGCGGGCGGGGTCATCCGCCCGGGTGACGCCATCCGGGTCGAACTCCCCGCGGGCGAACAGCAGCCCCTCAGCCCGGTCTGACGGGCCAGGGCATCCCGCACCCTACTCCTCGAGGCGCGCCACGGAGCCACCCGGGACGAGGTGTGCGTCGAGGTACTCGATCGTCGGTGCGGGGCGGTCTCCCGGCAGTTCGATGTGGTCGGCGATCAGACGAGCGGCGTGCCGCGCGATCTCGCGGGTGGGCTGCACGATGACGGTCAGCTTCGGGACGAGGGCCTGCGCGAGCTCGCGACCGTCGAAGCCGACCACCGAGATGTCCCGGCCGATGCGCAGCCCGGAGTCGTTGACGGCGGTCACCGCGCCGAGGGTGAGCTCGTAGTTCGCGGTGACGAGCCCGGTGGGTCGCGGCCACAGCGCGAGGAGCTCCTGCGCAGCGCGGTAGCCGGCGTCGACCGTCAGTGGCACGAGACGCTCGAGCGTCGGGTCCGCCGGCGTTCCGTGATCGGCCATCGCGCGCTCGAACCCCTCGGTGCGGAGGCGCATGGACGAGATCAGCGGCTCACCGCCGACGTACCCGATGCGGCGGTGTCCGTGGTCGAGGAGGTGCCGGGCGCCGAGTGCTCCCGCCGCCGGGTTGTCGATGAAGACACCGTCGGCGTGGATGTCGTCGATGTGCCAGTCGACCATCACGACGGGGACGCGTGTGGCTGCCGCGCGGAGCGCGGGGACGTCGTGCGGTGCGGTGACGGCGACGATCCCGTCGACCATCCGGGCCATGAGCAGGCTGACGGGATCGTCGCTGGGGTCTGGGCTCGCAGCCACGATGATGCTGATCCCGCGCGGGCGGAGCGCTTCCTCGACCCCGGCGATGATCGTCAGGTGGAAGTCGTTGTCGAGTTTCGGCAGGAGCACGCCGACCGTCCGCGACCGTCGCGAGCGCAGCATCCGGGCGTGCTGGTTGGGACGGAAGTCGAGTGCACTCGCCGCCGCCTCGATGGCCTCGCGGTTCGCTGCCAGGACGTTCCGCCCGTTGTAGTACTTCGAGATCGTGGCGAGCGAGAGGCCGGTGGCCTGCTGGATGTCCTTGTACGTCGTCACGACCCCTCCTTTCGCGAATCGTTTCGCTTGGCATGAAAGCGTTGACGCAACGCTACATCACCTCGTAGCCTCCTCGCAGGTCGTAACGTTTCGCGAAGGAGCGGTCGACGGCCACGATCGGCGCGGGCGCCTTCGGCGGCCGCCTGCGCCCCGACGGACGGAGAACCGTGCACCTCGAACCCCTCGACCCCGCGACACTGCCGGAACCGGTGGACGTGTCGGACAACCGCGCTGCGCTCGCGTCGGTGGACGCCGTCGTCGCGGCTGGACCGTACGACGCCACCTGGGAGTCCCTGTCCGGGTACCGGGCACCGCAGTGGTACCGCGACGCCAAGTTCGGCGTCTTCCTGCACTGGGGGGCGTTCTCGGTCCCGGCGTTCGGCAACGAGTGGTACCCGCGGACCATGTACCGGCACGGGACGCCGACGTTCGACCACCACCTGGCGACGTACGGCCCGCACGACCGGTTCGGCTACAAGGACTTCCTGCCGCACTTCCGCATGGAGCACTTCGACCCGGACGAGTGGGTCGCGCTGTTCAAGCGCGCGGGTGCGCAGTTCGTCGTGCCCGTCGCGGAGCACCACGACGGCTACGCGATGTACGACACCGCGCGCTCACGCTGGAACGTGACCCGGGTGGGGCCGGAGCGCGACGTGATGGGAGAACTCCTGGCGGCGGTCGACCGGTCCTGGCTGGTGACCGGGGCGTCGACGCACCGGGCCGAGCACTGGTTCTTCATGAACGGGGGAGCGGAGTTCGACTCCGACGTCCGCGACCCCGCCTACGCCGACCTGTACGGCCCGGCGCTCCGCAAGGAGGTGAACCCCACCGAACGGTTCCTGGAGGACTGGCTCCTCCGCACGGTGGAGATCATCGACTCCTACCGCCCGCAGGTGCTCTACTTCGACACCGGGATCGAGGAGCCCTCGTTCGAGCCGTACATCCGGCGACTCGCCGCCTACTACTACAACCGGGCGGCCGAGTGGGGGCGCGGGGTCGTCATCAACTACAAGTGGGACGCTTTCCGACCCGGTTCGGCGGTGCTCGACATCGAGCGCGGCACTATGGACGCGATCCGGTCCGACGTCTGGCAGAACGACACGTCGGTCTCGCGGACGTCGTGGAGCTGGGTCGACGGACACGACTACAAGGACGCTTCCGAACTCGTCCAGGAACTCGTCGACGTGGTCGCGAAGAACGGCAACCTGCTCCTGAACATCGGTCCGCGCCCGGACGGGACCATCCCCGAGGAAGAGGCCGCTCTGTTGGAGGCGGTCGGCGACTGGTTGGCCGTCCACGGCGAAGCGATCTACGGATCCAGCCCCTGGGTCGTGTTCGGCGAGGGACCGACGTCGCCCGCCGCCGGGTCGTTCACCGACGCGGCGGCCCCGGTCTACACCACCGAGGACGTCCGCTTCACGACGATGACCGAGGTCGGCCACGACTACGTGTACGGCATCGGGCTCGTCCGCCCGGTCGACGGCCGGATGCGGATCCGCAGCTTCGGCTCGGGCAGCCGGCTCGTCGACCGTCCGATCGTCGACGTCCGCGTCCTGGGCTCGACGGAGCAGCCCGCGTGGACCCGCACCGACGAGCACCTCGAGGTCGAGCTGCCCGACTCGGAGCGGGTCGGCGACGGCGGCGCCGTCGTGCGGATCGAGTTGGCGCCGGAGGCTGCAGCCCCGCGCACCGACTTCTTCCACGGCCTGGACATCTAGCGCGCGACGCCGTCGACCAGCACCCCTGAACCGAACCGGAGGACCCCCACATGACCACCACCGACAGCGTTCCGACCAGGCGACTCGCGAGCGGGGCGGAGATGCCCGCGATCGGGGTCGGCACCTTCGGGTCCGACCACTACCGGGCGGAGGACGTGGCCGCAGCGGTCGGGGGCGCGATCCGGGCCGGGTACCGCCTGGTCGACTGCGCGTCGGTCTACGGTAACGAGGCGGAGGTCGGCGCCGTCCTCGAGGCGGCGATCGACGGGGGTGTGCCGCGCGACGAGCTCTTCGTCATGTCGAAGGTGTGGAACGACGCGCACGAGCCGGAGGCGGCGGTCGCGTCGGTCCGCCGCTCGTTGCGCGACCTCCGGCTCGACGTGCTCGACGCGGTGTTCGTGCACTGGCCGTTCCCGAACCACCACGCCCCGTTCGCCGACGCCGCCGACCGCGACCCCGATGCGCGCCCGTACGTCCACGAGGAGTACATGGCCCTGTGGCACGCGCTGGAGGGTCTCGTCGACGAGGGGGTCGTGCGGCACCTCGGGACCTCGAACGTCACCGTCCCGAAGCTGACGGCGATCCTCGCCGACGCGCGGATCCGTCCGGCGCTGAACGAGATGGAGCTGCACCCGTGCTTCCAGCAGCCGGAGCTCTTCCGGTTCTGTCTCGACCACGACATCCAGCCGGTGGGCTACTCGCCCCTCGGTTCGCCGTCGCGACCCGAGCGCGACCGGATCGCCTCCGACGTCTCCGACATGGAACACCCGGTGGTGGTGTCGATCGCCCGCGCCCACGGGGTGCACCCGGCGCTCGTCTGCCTGAAGTGGGCGGTGCAGCGCGGTCAGGTCCCGATCCCGTTCTCCGTGAAGGAGCCGCAGTTCGTCGCCAACCTGCGGGCGGTGACCGAGGACCCGTTGACCCCCGCCGAACTCGAGGAGCTGCGGTCGGTGGACCAGGACAACCGCCTCATCAAGGGCCAGGTGTTCCTGTGGCCGGGGGCGGACAGCTGGCTCGACCTGTGGGACGTGGACGGGACGATCCCGGGCTGGCACGGCTCCGCCGCCGATCGTGCGGCCGGTCGCACGGCAGCGGGAGCGGACGCATGATCACGGGCCCCGTGGTGCACCCGCCGCTCCTGGAGGCGCTCGCCTCGTCGGGTCACGGTTCCGGCGTGCTCATCGCCGACGGGAACTACCCGTACCTGACAGCCACCGGACCGGGCGTGCGCCTGATCCACCTCAACCTGCGTCCCGGCCTGCTGGACGTCACGTCGGTGCTCGACGCCGTGCTCACCGTCGTCAACGTCGAGTCCGCGACCGTCATGCAGCCCCCCGACGGGGTCACCGCCCCGGCGCAGGACGCCTTCGCCCGCCTGCTGGGCGGCGACGTCCCGTTCGAGCGGGTCGACCGGTTCGCCTTCTACGACCGGGTGCGCTCCCCGGACGTCGGCGTCGTCATCGCGACCGGCGACGAACGGCTCTACGGCAACCTGTTGCTCACCATCGGTCTCCGCTGACGGGAAGTGTGACGAAACCGCTCCCCGCTCCGTCTCATCGGTGCGGGACCACACCCGGTGGTCCCACACCGAGGAGCCACCATGGACGAGATCGGCACCGCCCTGACCACCACCGCGACGGCCACGGCGAAGACCGCAGCCACCCCGCCGCAGCGCGAGCACAGCCGGACCGCGCCCCCGCACGTCGTGGCACAGGCCCGCGTCCGTTCCCTCGCCGCGCGCCCCGTGGGACCGATGAAGGTGCAGCGCGCCCAGGAGAACCCCATCCACCACCAGTAGAAGGAAACCGTGCCACACCAGCCCCTCACCGACCTCGACGACGCCGTCCTCGCAGGTCGCTCGTCCGACGGTGACGTGCGGGCGTTCGAGGTCCTCATCCGGCGGTACACGCCGCTGCTCCGCGCGTACGCCCGGCGTACCCTCGGCTCCACCGACGAGCTCGACGACGTCGTGCAGGAGACCTTCATCACGGCGTGGAACCGGCTCGACGCGCTCGAGGACCAGGCGAAGGTGAAGTCGTGGCTGATGCGCATCCTCAGCCGGAAGTGCCTCGACCGGATCCGCGCCCGCCGCGTGCACGACGACGTGACGGAGCTCGAGGTCGCCGCGCCGGCCGAGGACGCCCCGGAGCGCGTCGCCGAGGCCCGCTCGCGTGAGGAAGCCGTGGAGACGGCGCTCGCCGAACTGCCCGAAGCGCAGCGGCGGTGCTGGATCATGAAGGAAGTACTCGAGTACCGCTACGAGGAGATCGCCGAGGAACTGGACCTCCCGACCTCGACCGTCCGTGGACTGCTGTCCCGGGCCCGCAAGAACATGATCCGTCTCATGGAGGGATGGCGATGACCGAACCAGACTCCGTCCGGCTCGACTCCCTCGAACCCGACGACCTCGACGGGCACACGATCGACGAGCTCGCCGACTACCTCGACGCCGGCATGCTGCCGGCCGACCCGACCATCGACGACTCCCCGGCGTGCCAGAACGCGCTCGCCGCGATCGTCCGCCTCCGACAGTCGTCCCTCGGTTCGCTCGACGCGGCCGCAGCGCAGGAGGCGCCGGCCGACGAGTCGTGGATCAGCGGTGTCCTCGCGAACATCTCGATCGAGGCGCGCGCCGGCCGTGACGTCCCGCTCCGCCCGGAGGCCCCGACCGAACGTCCGGTGATGACCGAGGGCGCGATCCGTTCACTCGTCCGGAGCGCCGGCGACGGCGTCCCGGACGCCCTCATCGCCCGGTGCGTGCTCGAGGGCGACGTCGTCGAGCTCGGTGCGCCCGTCCGGGTCGTCGTCGAGATCGCGGTGCGCGCCGGCGCGACGATCCCGGTCGTCGCAGCCACCGTCCGCGAGACGGTCGCCGAGGTGCTCGAGACCCAGACCGACCTGGTCGTCGAGTCGGTGGACGTGGTGGTCCGCGACCTGCTGCCCCCGACACCGGACGACGAGACGGACACGACGACCCCGACGGGCACGACGACCCCGACCGGCACGACGACCCCGACCGACACGACGAGCCCGATCGACGACGAGGAGGACCACGCATGAGCACCAGCGATGACACCCTGACCGCCGTCGAGGCAGCGGTCCTCGCGGTCCCCGGTGTCAGCGAGCTCTACCACGCGCGCCCGACCCTCAGCAGCACCATCGACGCCGCGAAGCGGCTCGCGACGCACACCTCGCTCGCACGCGTCGTCCTCGACGACGACGTCCTCCGCATCGTCATCGGGACCGACGGCGAACTCCCGGCACCGGAGACGGCGCGCGCCGCGCACCTCGCCGCACTCGCGGTGGCCGAGGCCCACGGCCTCGCGCTCAGCCGGGTCGACGTCCGCGTCGCGCGCGTCGGCTGACGTCCGCCACCACCCGACGGCCTGGAGGCACGTGGCGGCGCCGCCCCGCGCCTCCAGGCCGTCGGCGGGTCACGTCGACGGCGGTGGCCCCGAGGCCGTCACCAGGTCGCGTCCGCAGCGGCACGCGGTGCGTCACTCCCGGCGTTCCGCGACCTCCAGGACCACGACGATCGCCGTCACGAGCGCGGCGGTCGCGACCAGCGACGCCTCCGGCACGGCGATGCTCGCGACCACAGCGAGTGCGAGCGCGACGATCGTCACGTTGAACCCGATCGTCAGCGTCGGCCGCAGCGCGAGCGCCCAGATCGACAGCACGAACAGTGCCACCGGCACCGCGATGGTCGCGGCGACGGTGGCGTGGGACAGGTCGGCCTCGCCGGCGTCCGCGCTCACCGCGACCTCGATCCCGGCGGGCAGGGCTCCGGCGGCCGCGAACACGAAGTAGTGGCCGTAGCCGAACACGAGCGCGGTCGGCAGGGACCGGATGTGGGCGTGCTGCTCCCGGGAGAAGTAGATCCACCAGAGGGCGGCGACGATCACGAGCCCGCACGCGGCGAGCACGAGCAGCGACCCCAGGTGGTCGGCGTGCGCGATCCCGTCGATGACCGCGTTCGCCGAGGCGACGAGCCCCTCGCCGAGGACGATGAGCGTGAACAGCGAGTACCGCTCGGCGATGTGCCGGGTGTGCCAGGGCGTGGTGCGGGCACCGGCCTCGGCGACGGGTGGCACGAGGACCTCGAGCAGGATGAGGACCGGGATGACGAACTGCGCCACGTCGTACGGCAGCAGCACCGCGAGGACCCAGAGCACCTGGACGACGACGATGCCCACCGAGTACCGGAGCGCGGTGCGGCGGAACTCCGGCGACGAGACCGCGACGCGGAGCCACTGGCCGACGAGGGCGAGGCGCATCACGACGTAGCCGAGCACCACGATGAGGGTGTTCCCGTCGACCATGACGTCCCGGACGCCGGCGGCGAGGACGAGCACCCCGGCCATCTGCACGAACGTCATCACGCGGTAGAGCCAGTCGTCGGTGTCGAACGACGTGGCGAACCAGGTGAAGTTGATCCACGCCCACCAGATCGCGAAGAAGACGAAGCCGTAGGAGAGCACGGCGGAGGCGACGTGCCCCTCGGCCTCGATCTCGTGCAGGTTCATCGCGGCGAACCCGACGGCGACGACGAAGACCAGGTCGAAGAGGAGCTCGAGAGGGCTGGCGGCGCGGTGTCCCTCGGTGGGGTCCCGGGGTGCCATGCGGCGGAGTCCGATGGTGGTCACCCGGTATGCCTACACGAGAACGACCCCGGGTGCTGGACCCGGGGTCGATCTCGGCGTGCGGTGTCGCCGGCTCAGTAGAAGTTCGACGCCTGCGAGTGCGCCCACGCGGCGCACGGGGTGCCGTACGACGCGCTGATGTACTGCAGCCCCCACGTGATCTGCGTGGTGGCGTTGGTCCGCCAGTCCGCGGCGATCGTCGCCATCTTCGACCCGGGCAGGGCCTGCGGGATGCCGGTCGCGCCGCCGTTCGCGTTGACGGCCTGGTAGTTCCAGCCGGACTCCTTGGTCCACAGGTTGTCGAGGCACTGGAACTGGTCGGCGCCCCAGCCGTACTTCGACGCCGCGAGCGCGCTGGCGGTGGCCTTCGCACCCGCCGGGGTGTTCGACTCGGCCAGCTTGCGTGCGGCCTCGGCGGCCTTCGCGGCAGCGGCTCGCTCGGCCGCGGCCCGCTGTGCCGCGGCCTCGGCGGCTGCCTTCGCGTCGGCGTCCCGCTTGTCCTGCGTGGCGCTGGCGTCGGCGACGGCGGTGCTCGCGTCGACGGTCGAGACGATGCGCGAGGTCAGGGCGCCACCGGACAGCTTCCGGTAGTCGCCGAGCGCGTCGATCCGCCGCTCGAGCGTCGTCGTGTCGGTCTTCGCGTTGGCGGTGTCGACGACGTCCTTCGCGGTGGCGATCGTCGCGGCCGCCTGTGCGCGGTCGAGGTCGGTGCCGTCGAGCGCCGGTCCGGACGTTGCGCTGGCCGTCGGCATGCCGAGGGCTTCACCGATCGCGGGCTGCGTGCCCACGGTCGCGATGCCACCGGCGACGGCGAGCACCGCTGCGCCGCCCACGATGAAGGTGGTGGGGCGGCGGAGCGCCCGGCGCAGTCGTCGGTTGGGGGAGTTCAGGGCCTCACGTCGAGTCGAGGCCGTGGTGGTCGTGGGGAGAGCGGTGTTGCGTCCTGTCATCGGTTCCGGTGGTCGGCCGGCTCGTGGTGCGTGGCTCAGGACGGTGCGCGCGGGTGGTGGGGGGAGCGCGCAGGGGAACGTGACGTGGGGACGTCCGTCGTCGTGAGCTCGCGAGCCGGGGGAGGACCGGACGGTGGTGTGGGGCCCGTCCGTCCGCCGGCCGGCGACCGTGGGGTGGCCGCCGATGGGCGAAGCCGACACGATGACGCGTCAGCCTGGACGCCGGGTCCAGGAGGACTGGCAGAACCGTCCGTCCACCCGTCGGTAACGGTTCGGTAACGACCGGATCAGGCGTTCGAGGTGTGAGGTTCCTGGGTGCGCTCGCCCTGTGCCACGCGCTCGAGAGCGTCGAGGGCAGCGGCGATCGCGTCGACGTCCTGGTCGGCCAACTCGGCGATGAGTTCGGCGACGATCCCGGTGCGGTCGGACCGTGCGCGTTCGACGGCGGCGACACCCTCGGCGGTCGCCGTCACCATGAACGCCCTGCCGTCGCGCGGGTCGGCTTCGCGCTCGATGAACCCGCGCTGCTCCAGCTCGGTGAGGATGCGGGTCATGGTCGGCTTCGTGACCACCTCGATCCGCGACAGGTCGCCTGGGCGCAGGGGTCCCTCGCGCTGGATGGTGGCGAGGGCGGAGACCAGACCGTACCCGAGCGAGGCCGAGTCGCTGCGCGCGCGTCGGTTGATCCGGCCGACCGCGGCGGCGAGGCGCGCCGCGATCTCGGTGCGGTCCGGCTGGCGGTGGCTCATGCGGTGCTCCGGGTCGTCCAACGGGTGGTCGGGGCGATGCTACCGGCTCCCGTGAGCGCGTGGCGGCCACGGCGTGCGACAGTCACCGGCAGCGGGCCTGGAGGCACGTGGAACGCGGGCCGCCCGCCTCGCGCGGGCGAGACGGGCGGCTTCCTGAGCGGGTCCTCAGGTCGGGTCAGCGCTTCTCACCCGGAAGCAGGTGGATGGCCTCGGTCGCGAGCTCCGCGGCGACGTTGTCACCGGATGCCGTCGCCTCGCGCAGGCGTCGGAAGTCGGCGGTCATCTGGTCCCAGTCGATCAGCTCGTCGAGGTTCGGCAGCCGGAGCCGGAACGCCAGGCCGTCCATCGTGTCGCGGCAGACGCGCTGGAGGTTCTCGTTGCCGCACTCTGCGACGTAGAGGGCGAAGACGCCGAGGGCGTCGCGGTTGACCGCGGGCACGTCGTGCGCCTCGTAGTCCTTGATGGTGGCGTCGAGCTGCGTCAGGATCTTCTTCTTCGCGCTCGCGGTGAGCCGTGGGACCGCCAGGCGGACGACACCGCCGAAGAGGACCCCGAGCGTCTGCAGCGCCTCGACGACCTCGGACGGGTTCGGGGTGGTCACCCGCGTGTACCGGTTCGGTGCCATCTCGATCAGGCCGGCGCGGGCGAGCTGGCTGAGGGCCTCGCGGATCGGGGTGCGGGAGACGCCGAGCCAGGCGATGAGCTCGTCGTCGTTCAGGCGCTCCCCGGGCTCGAGCGTGCCGTCCATGATCGCGTCGTGGATCTTGTGACGGACGGTGTCGCGGAGCAGCTGGTGCTCGGTCGGTGCGCTGCTGGGGACCGGCATGCGGGTTCCTCCGGGATCGTGGCGGCAGGGGACGGGTTGGTGCAGCCGACCGTTCGGTGCGGACGCATGGTTCACCGTACCTGATATGACAGCGGCGTTCCGGTCGGATCAGGGAGTGTCACCGGACCCTCAGTCGTGCGGGTGCAGGAGTCGGAGGGTGACCGGGTCCTCGGTGCCGCCGTACCAGCGCTCGAGCACGGCTCGGAACGGTGCGTCGTCGTCGGCGGCACGCGCGAACAGCGTCATCGAGGACCGCAGCTTCATCGCGTCGACCCCACCGAGGAGCGCGTCCGCCGACCGTGCGGGTGCCGCGGCCACGACGGCTGCGGCCTCGAGCAGCCGCGGCCCGAGCACCGGGTGGTCGAGGTACGCCCGTGCCTCGTCGAGTCCGTCGATCGCGTAGTGCTGCGCGGTGGCGCTCCGGCCGAGGCCGGCCAGCTGCGGGAACTCGAACCACATCCAGTGCGAGGTCTTCCGGCCGTTCCGGAGCTCGGCGAGCGCGGTCTCGTGGACGCCCTCCTGCGCCTGCACGAAGCGGTCGAAGCGGTCCGGCTCGACGGTCACCGGACCACGTCCCCCCAGCCGTAGCGGACGGTGGTGCCGTCCACGACGAGCAGCGAGTCCGGTTCGCGGTCGAGGAGCCCGGGCATGCCGACGGCGTCGGGCAGATCACCCTCGAGGCGTTCGAGCCGCGCGGACCGGATCGTCAGCGGCGGGTGCTCGCGCTGCCAGAACAGCGTCTGCGCGAGCAGACGGGCGTGGATCCCCGCACGCGTCGTGAGCTCCGTCGCGAGCGGGGAGTCGACGACGTCGCCGGCCACCACGCGGAACGAGGCGTCGTGGCGGGGCTGCACCGTGCCTCCCGGCCGACCCGTCCTGCCGCGCACCCAGCGCACCGGGTGCCTGCCGGGCCGGGCCGGGTGCCGGACCGACCGGTACGCGAGGGTGTCCCCGCGACGTCGTGCCCGCGCGTGCGCGAACGTGTACGGCACCCCGAGCAGGGCGTGCGCGGCGACGATCGCCGGCACGTTCGCCGTGTCGACGGTGCGGTACGCGACCCCGCGGCGGCCGCGGTCGTCGACCGTGAGCACCTCGATCGTGACCTCGGTCATCGTGCCGAGCCGCCCGGACGGCGGGAACGGCGGGACCCGGGTCTCGCGGAAGACGTACGCCGACAGCCCCGCCCAGGCGCTGCCGTCGACCACGTCCGGACGGGTGCCGCGCGGGACCAGCCCGGCCAACGACCCCGGGTCGTGACGCCAGTGCGCGAACACGATGTCCTCCCACGCGTGCACCGTCACCGGACGGTGCAGCAGCGGCACCGCGGCGCGGGCCCGCGCGGGCTCGGTCACCGCTTCGGCGCGTGCCGACCGACGCGCACGGCCCAGGCGACGAGGGGTGCCTGCAGGGGCAGGCGGAGCACCGAGCCGAGCCGCATCGCGCGGGTCGACCGGGGGCTGTCGAGCAGGTCGTTCGCCATCTTGAGGTTCGCCGGGAACACGGCGAGGAACAGCGCCGCCGCAGCCCAGCCGGCGGCGCGTCGGGTCGCCGGGATCGCCAGGCCAGCGGCGATGCCGAGCTCTGCGACGCCCGAGGCGACCGTCGTCAGCCGCGGTGGCAGGGCATCGGGGACGATGCGGTCGTAGGTCCTCGGCCGCAGGAAGTGGGTGACACCGGCTCCGCCCAGCACGACGGCGAGGAGGGTGGCGGTGCGGGTGGCGCGTCGTTGGCGCTCGCGTCGTCGCATGGGTCCATCGTGCCCGGCCTCCCGCTCGGCGCGTACGGAGAGCGCTCAGGTCCGGCTGAGGGGGGGCCGGCGTGCAGTCCCGATCGCGGCTCAGGTGAGGGCGGTCGCCACCAGGTCGAGGACCGCCGTCGCCACCTCGGCCTTGCTGCCCGAGGTCTCGCGGACCACTTCGCCGCCCGGGACGAGCACCTCGATGGCGTTCTCCTCGCGCTCGAACCCGTGCGACCAGCCGACGTGGTTCACGACGAGCAGGTCCGCCGGCTTCCGGGCGATCTTCGCGCGCCCGAGCTCGATGCGGGCGGCCCGGTCGGGTTCGGTCTCGGCGGCGAACCCGACGATGATCTGTCCGGTGCGGCGGGCGGCGACGAGGTCGGCGAGGACGTCGGGGTTCTTCACGAGCTCGAGCGTCATCGTGTCGCCCTGCGCGTCCTTCTTCAGCTTCTCGGTGTGCACCTCGGCCGGGCGGTAGTCGGCGACCGCGGCGGTCATCACGACGACGTCGGCGTCGGCGGCGGCAGCGTGCACGGCAGCGGCGAGCTCGAGGGCGGAGCCCACCGGGACCACCTCGGCGTCGAGACCCGCGGTGAGGGACCCCTCGACGTTGGCGGCGACCACCGTGACCGTGGCTCCGCGGCGGGCGGCGTCCGCGGCGATCGCGATGCCCTGTCGACCCGACGAGCGGTTGCCGACGAAGCGGACGGGGTCGAACGGTTCGCGGGTGCCACCGGCGCTGACGACGACGCGGACGCCGGCGAGGTCGCCCTGCTCGCCTCGGGCGCCGGTGCCGGCGGCGCTGCTCGTTCCGGCGGGGTCGCCGGTGCCGGCGGCGCTGCTGACGTCGGCCGAGCCGCTGGCGTGGGCGCCCGGGTGGTCCAGGACCGCGAGTGCGGCGGCGACGATGTCCTCGGGCTCCGCCATCCGACCGATCCCGGCGTCGTCGCCCGTCAGCGCCCCGACCACCGGGCCGACGAACCGGACGCCGCGCTCCCGGAGGGTGGCGATGTTCGCCCGGGTGGCCGGGTGCTCCCACATCTGCGGGTGCATCGCGGGGGCGACCACGACGGGTGCCTCGGTCGCGAGCAGTGTCGTGCCGAGCAGGTCGCCCGCGAGGCCCGCGGTCATCCGGGCGAGGGAGTCCGCGGTGGCCGGGGCGACGACGACCAGGTCCGCCCGACGGCCGAGCGAGACGTGCCGGACCTCGGCGACGTCCTCGAAGACGCTCGTCGTGACCGGGTTCCGGCTGAGGGCCTCCAGCGTCGGCAGTCCGACGAAGCGGAGTGCCCCCTCGGTCGGGACGACGTGGACGTCGTGCCCCCGCTTCACCAGTTCGCGGACGACGCCCACGGCCTTGTAGGCCGCGATCCCCCCGGTGATGCCCACGACGACGGTCAGGCGGCGCTCTGCTGCTGCGTTCACGTCGGTCACGCTACCCGGGCACCCGTGCGAGGATCGACCGCATGTGCACCGTCGTCGTCCGTGTCGAACCCGGCGCCGAGTGGCCCGTCACGATGCTCGCCCTCCGTGACGAGTCGCCGGAGCGTCCGTGGGACCCGCCCGCCGCGTGGTGGCCGGAGCGCGACGCCTCGGTCCGGGGCGTCCGGGACCGTTCGGCGGGCGGCGCGTGGCTCGCCGCGTCGGACGCGGCCGGGCTCGCCGTGGTGCTGAACCGGGGCGAGGACGTGCCGAGCGACGACGGCACCTGGACCACGCGCGGGGTCGTCCCGCTCGACGCCGTCACCGGGGCGCTGCCCGGCCACGACGGCACCGTGCCCACGACACGGGCGTTCAACCTCGTCCGGGCGACGGCCGACGGGGCCGAGGTCGTGACGTGGGACGGCGCCGAGGTGCGCACGACCGTGCTCGGTCCCGGCGTGCACATGGTCACGCACGGCGAACCCGACGACCCGGCGGCACCGCGCATCGGCCGGTGGCTCGACGCCTTCCGGGCGGCCGCGGCTCCGGTCGGGCCACCCGAGCTCGGACCCTTCGACGAGCTCCGCGCCGCCGACTCCGGCGACGACGCCGGCGACGGCTGGAGCGGCTGGTTCGGGGTCCTCGCCGAGTCGGCAGCCCTGCCGTCCGACGACTCCGACGCGATCCTCCGGGACGCCCAGGAGCACGAGGGGCACGTCGCGACGCTGTCGATCGTCGCGGCTGCCGTCGGCCCGGCGCGGACGGTCCTGCAGCACGCCCGGCTCACCGAGCCCGGACGCCTCGACGGATCGGTCGAGCTGCACCACGCCTGACCCGGCGACGGGCGTCCCGTGCTTCCCGGCCCCGGAACCGCGCCGCCTGAGTGCACCCGCAGCGCCGTCGCGGTCCGGCGCGTGTCGCTGCTCGTCCGGGCGGCGTACCTTCGCCGTTCGTGACCACCCGATCCCGGCCCCTGCTGCTCGTCGCCCTGGCCCTCGGCGCGGTCCTCGTGCTCGGCGCGTGCAGCGAGGATCCTTCCGTCGCGGCCGACACGACACCGTCCGCGACCGTGACGACCCGGGCGTGGGACGACGCCGCCGGGGTGGGCGTCGTGGTGATCGGTGACTCGATCACCGGTGGCCACGGGTTGACGACGGCCGAGGCGTGGCCGGCCCGGGTCGCCGACCAGCAGGGGTGGTCCCTGACGAACCTGTCGTGCGACGGCGCCGGCGTGGCCGCACTCGGCGACGCCGACGACTGCGCGAGCGCGTACGCGACGCTGGTGAAGCGTGCGGTGGACCTCCGGCCGCAGGTCGTCATCGTGCAGGCCAGCTCGAACGACCTCGGGTTGGACACCGCCGAGGTGCGGAGCGCCACCGACCGGGTCGTCGACGACGTCCACCGGCGACTCCCGCACGCGACCCTCATCGGCCTCAGCGCGATCTGGGACCAGGACCCGCCGCCCGCACAGCTCGCCGCGATCTCGAAGGCGATGCGCACCGCACTGCGCCGCGAGGGTGGGACGTACGTCGACATCGGGGAGCCGCTCCGCGGGCACCCGACCTGGATGCAGTCCGACGACGTGCACCCCACGGTCCGGGGGCAGCAGGCGATCGCCGCGGCGGTGACCGCGGCGTTCGCCCGCGACCACGTGCACTTCTGACGCCGCGACCACCCGCTTCTGACGCCGCGACCACCCGCTTCTGACGCCACGACCACCCGCGGTGACGAGGCGGGGACGACCCGCGCCTCCAGGCAGCCCTGCTAGACCGGCGGACGCGTCCCGGTCAGGTCCTCGGCGACCGCCCACAGCGAGCGGGCCAGGTCGGCGCTCCGCGCCGAGCGCGGGATCGACGCGAGGGTGGTCGGACCGGTCAACCCGAACGGCCCGGAGGGACCGTAGTAGGCGCCGCCCACCGCGTTCGGGCCGACCGCCGCGTACAGCAGGGGCTCCGCACCCTGCTCGACGGCCTGCGTGAACGGCAGAGCGCGGTTGCTGGCCTTGGCCGGCTTCGCGCGCCCGAGGGACCGCCCGGCCGACTGCAGGTTCGTCCGGGTGTAGCCGGGGTGCGCGGCGGTGCTCATTAGCGACCAGTCGACCTCGACGGAGAGGCGGTGCAGGTGGAGTGCGAGCAGCAGATCGGCGAGCTTCGACTGCGAGTACGCGCGCCAGCCGTTGTAGCCGTGCTCCCACTGCAGGTCGTCGAACCGGATCCGGCCGGGCACCGCGGCGATGCTCGACATCGTGGCGACGCGGGCGTCGGGGGAGCGGAGCAGCACGGGCAGCAGCAGGTTCGTCAGCGCGAAGGGGCCGAGGAAGTTCGTGCCGAACTGCAGCTCGAACCCGTCGACGGTCTCGAAGCGCGTCGGCGGGGCCATCACGCCGGCGTTGTTCACCAGGACGTCGAGCGGTCGGTCGTCCGCGACGATCCCGGCCGCGAACCGTCGGACGCTCGCGAGGTCGGCGAGGTCGAGCTCGCGCACCTCGACGTCCGCCCCCGGGTGCGCGGCCCGGATGCTGGCCGCCGCGTCGTCGCCCTTCGCCGTCGTGCGGACGGCGAGCACCACCGAGGCGCCGGCACCTGCGAGGCGCAGCGCGGTCTCCTTCCCGGTCCCGCTGTTGGCACCGGTGACGACGATGCGACGTCCGGTCTGGTCAGGGATCTTCGGCATGCGGGCGACCGTACACGGACGGCCTCGACGTCCGGGACCCACCGTGCTATGTTGATGCAAACGCATCGATCTGGAGGCTCGACATGAGCAACGCATTCGGCACCGACCGCCCCTCGGACGTGCCGCCGCCCGCACCCGAGCGGATCGGCCCCGTGCAGCTCGGCCTCGACACCTTCGGCGACGTGACCGAGCGCGCCGACGGCAGCCTGAAGTCCGACGCGCAGAGCATCCGCGACGTCGTCGACCAGGCCGTCCTCGCCGACCAGGTGGGCATCGACTTCATCGGCGTCGGTGAGCACCACCGCGCCGACTTCGTGGTGAGCGCCCCCGAGGTCGTCCTCGCCGCGATCGCCGCGTCGACGTCGCGCATCCGGATGGGCTCCGCCGTCACCGTGCTCTCCTCGGACGACCCGGTCCGCGTGTACGAGCGCTTCGCCACCGTCGACGCGATCTCGAACGGCCGCGCCGAGGTCATCCTCGGCCGCGGGTCCTTCACCGAGTCGTTCCCGCTCTTCGGGTTCGACCTGTCCGACTACGAGGTGCTCTTCGAGGAGAAGCTGCAGCTCTGGGCCTCCCTCCGCGGCGGCGACGCCGTCACCTGGTCCGGCACCAAGCGGGCGTCGCTCGTCGACCAGGACGTCTTCCCGAAGCTCGAGCACGGCGCGATCCCGACCTGGATCGGCGTCGGCGGGTCGCCGCAGTCCGTCATCCGCGCCGCGTCGTACGGCCTGCCGCTGTTCCTCGCGATCATCGGTGGGCAGCCCGCGCAGTTCGCTCCGTTCTCGCGGCTCTACCGCCAGGCGCTCGCCCAGCTCGACCTGCCGCAGCAGCCCATCGCCATGCACTCGCCGGGCTTCATCGCCGCGAGCGACGAGGAGGCGGCGGACCGCTACTGGCCGTACCACAAAGCCGTCACGGACCAGCTGGGTCGGGAGCGCGGCTGGCCGCCCCTCGACGTCGCCGGGTACCGCGCGGGCCTGTCCGCCGGCGGTTCGCTCTACGTCGGTTCGCCGGAGACGGTCGCGCGGAAGATCGCCCGCAATATGCGGATCCTCGGGGCCTCGCGCTTCGACATGCGGTACGCGACGGGTCGCCTGCCGCACGAGGACATGATGCGGTCCATCGAGCTCTACGGCACGCAGGTCGCGCCGCGCGTGCGCGAGCTGCTGGCCGAGCCGGTCCCCGTCCCGTAGATCGCGGCGGGGAGCCTCCGCTGAACACCGGTGTTCGTCCGTCGCACCGCGGCATCTGTGGGTTCGGCAGACGAACACCGGTGTTCAGCACGTGCGCTTGCTCGCCGGGGCGCCGGAGCACGGCCTGGAGGCGCGGGTCGGCCCGCCGACATCGGCTCACGGGAGCGCCGGGTACCGTCCACGGCATGCCGTCCCGTCCCAGCACCGTCGAACGTCGTTTCCGTGGCCGGATCATGGGCGTCGGCACCACCTCGGGCGTGCGGTTCGTCGTCGGCATGTGGGACCGATCGCCGTTCGGGGCGTTCACGGACGTGTTCCTCGAACTCCCCGACGGCACCAGCGTCCTGCTCGCCCCGGACGAGATCGTCGCCGCCTACGTCTCCGGCACCTACCGGTTCGACACCGTGTCGGTCGTCGACATCACCGCACGACGGACCGCGAGCGGCCTCGAGCTCGCCGCGGGATCGCTGCGGGCCACCATCGACGTCGGCACGATCTCGCCGCTCGGCCGGATCCTCCGCATCGTCCCGAAGCCGATCGCCCGCGACCCCCGGTGGCTCGCGG
Organism: Curtobacterium sp. UNCCL20; assembly: GCF_900101675.1. GTDB lineage: Bacteria > Actinomycetota > Actinomycetes > Actinomycetales > Microbacteriaceae > Curtobacterium. Next base: position 452,685 of record NZ_FNKG01000002.1, read on the forward strand.
TGATCGACCCCGTGGCGCGTCTCGTCGCTCCCGGATCGGGCACGGCCGGCACGGCGGGCGGCGGCCGACGCGAGTACTACGGCGTCACCGGTGCCCACGACGTCACCGGCGTGCGGGGGACCTGGGCGGACGAACCGCTCGGTTCCCTGGCACCCCTCGACCCGCCCGTGGCGTTCGGCTTCGCGTCGATGCCGCGCATCCCGCAGGTCGTCGACGTCGAGACGACCATCCGCGAGCCCGCCTGACGCGTCGGACCGCCCCAGGTGCGTGTGCATGTTCCGACGTCCCACCTGTCGATCGACGGGTGCGGTGTCGTTCGGTGCGCACGCATCGGGTGCGTGTGCATGTTCCGACGTCCCACCTGTCGATCGACGGGTGCGGTGTCGGTCGGTGCGCACGCATCGGGTGCGTGTGCATGTTCCGACGTCCCACCTGTCGATCGACGGGTGCGGTGTCGTTCGGTGCGCACGCATCCGAGCCGTGGGCGCGCGTGGGAGCCGCACCGCGCCTCCAGGCCGATGCCCGGGCGAAACGCCGGACGCGCCCAGCGTCGAGGGGCAGACTGGCCGGAACGGAACGCGCCCCGGGGAGACCCGGCCGCACGTCGAGCACAACGGGGCGCACGACGCGAGAGGAGCACCATGACCGACACAGAGGCAGACCGGCGAGCAGCCATCTCGGACATCGTCCACGGAGCCCACACGGCACTGTTGACGACCGTGAACGAGGACGGCCAGCTGCACGCGCGGCCCCTCGCCGTGCAGGACAAGGCCTTCCACGGCACACTCCGCTTCCTCGTGCAGGACGGCAGCGAGAAGGTCGAGGACATCGCCCGGAACCCGCACGTGAACGTCGCGATCGAGTCGCAGGGTGGCTACCTGTCCATCGCCGGCACCGCCACGGTCACGAAGGACGACTCCGTGATCGACGAGCTGTGGTCGCCCTTCGCGGAGGCCTGGTTCCCGGAGGGCCGTCAGGACCCCTCGATCCGCCTCCTCACCGTCGAGGGGGACTCGGTCGAGTACTGGACCCAGGACACCGGCCCGGTGGGCAGCCTCGTGCAGACGATCAAGGCCGCGCTCGGCAAGCAGAGCCAGCCCGACACCGGCGACCACGGAACGGTCGAGCTCTAGCCGGTGCTCGGTCCGGCTGCTCGGTTCCTCGTCACGGGGGGCCGAGCAGCCACAGCACGGCGACGAGCACCGGCTGCCCGAGGATCGCGCAGACCACGAGGGTCCAGCGCATCCAGGGCTTCGCCACGAGCTCGGGGGAGCCGAACAGCGGCGCGAGCGGCATCAGCAGCCGGGGCGTCGACGCCATCGGCAGCGACACCGCGAAGACGTAGAGCGCGTACGCGGCGGAGAACACCACGGTCGTGAACCCGAGCTTCCGGGTCGACCGGCGGAGCAGCCACACCGGGTAGGACACGAGCAGGAACACCACGATGAGGACCCCGCCGACGCCGAGCCAGCGCGCGGCGATGAGGAACCACGGGGTGAGCGGCATGAAGTCGACCCGCCCGATGAAGTTCACCCACCACGACATCTCGGTCTCGAGGTAGGCGTTCGGGGTGCCGGTGGCGTGCGCGGCGATGAGCGGCCAGGCGAACCCGGCGACGACCATCGTGACGCCCGCGGCCACGACCCGCACGCGCTCCGCCACCGGGAACGCGTCGAGCGACCGGACCCCCTCGGTCCGACGTGCACGGATCCAGCGCACCAGGGCGATCACGCCGAGGACGAGCGGGATCGCCAGGGCACCCGGTCGGGTGAAGGCGGCGACCACCCCGAGGAGCGTCAGCAGCCCGTACCGCCGTCGTTCGAGGGCGAGGAGCGCGCCGAACGTGAGGGCGAGGAACATGCTCTCGGCGTACCCGACCTGCAGCAGGAACGACAGCGGCCCGCAGGTGAAGAAGAAGACGGCCCAGAGCGCCGCCGCGTTGCCCGCACGGTCGCGGACGAGCCGGTGCAGCAGGTAGGTGGCGAGGAGCCCGGCGAGGAGCGCGATCGCGGGCGCCCCGACGTCGAACGGGACACCGGTCGACGCGGTCAGCATCCTGATCGTGAAGGGGAACGCGGGCAGGAAGGCCCAGGCGTTCTGTGCGACGTGGCCGCCGGCGTCGAGCGGCAGCGTCGTCGGGTAGCCGTGCACCGAGATCTGCTCGTAGTACTGGCCGTCCCACGCCGTCAGGAAGTTGAGGAAGCCGTGGTCGTTGCCCCAGATCGCGTTCTCGGGCAGCGCCCGACCGATGAGCGGGAAGGCCAGCGCGAGCCAGAACGTCGACACGATGCGGCCGCCGGTCCACACGAGGAGGACGGCGGCCCACGCGGGCAGACTGGTCGCGAGGTCGAGGAGCCGACGTCGTCCGCTGGCGATCGACTCCGTCAGGGTCCCGTCGAGTCGAGTCACCGCGGCACTCCGCGGTGTTCGGGCAGGGCAGGGCGCACGCTCCGAGCGTAGACGCGGCTTCCTTGTGGCTTCCTCATCGGCGCGGCGCGCCCGGTCCGTCAGGGCCGCGGTCCGTCGGCCTGGAGGCGCAGCTCGCGTTGTGCAGAGCGGAACCAGCCCGGCGGGTGGCCGGGTTCGTCGGAGGGCTCCCGCCTAGCCTGGAGTCCTCATCCAGACGAACCGAGGAGCACCCGTGCCGAAGACCGCCATCGTGACCGACGCCGCCCCGAAGCCCGCCGGGCCGTACAGCCAGGGGATCGTCGCGAACGGGTTCATCTACACCGCCGGGTTCGGCCCGCAGGACCCGGCGACCGGCCGGATCGCCGACGACGTCGCCGGGCAGACCGCGCAGGTGCTGGCCAACGTGGCCGCCGTCCTCGCCGAGCACGGCGCCACGCTCGACGACGTCGTGAAGTCGACCGTCCACCTCGAGCACTCCGACCGGGACTTCGCGGCGTTCAACGAGGAGTACGCGAAGCACTTCTCCGAGCCGTACCCGGTCCGGACCACCGTGCAGTCGCACCTGGCGAACATCCTCGTCGAGATCGACGTCGTCGCCGTGCTTCCGACCGGGTCCTGACCACCGACCGGGCGCCTGCCGCGGCCGGGGCTGGGGCGTGCGCCGTGGCTGAGTGAAGCCTCACCGACCCCCGGTGTGCGCTCCGTCCCGGCGGAGTCCGGCACCGGGGGTCGCGTGCGTCAGGGCACCCTCGGCGAGGACCGGGACGCCGGCGACCAGGACGTCGTCGATCCCCTCGGCGAGTCGCATCGGGTGGGCGTAGGACGACCGCGCGGCGACCCGCGCCGGATCCACCACGACGAGGTCCGCCACCGCGCCCGCACGGACGCGGCCGCGATCGCCCAGCCGGTAGCGGTCGACGCTCGTGGTGGCGAGGTGCCGCACGGTCTCGGACCACCCGAGCCGGCCCGGCACCGCGTACTCCGCCAGGTACCGGGGGAAGGTGCCGTACGCGCGAGGGTGCGGGTGCGTTCCCACGAAGATGCCGTCCGACCCGGCGGTGTGCCCCGGGAGCCGGAACAGCGGCGCGAGCTCGTCGGCCGTCCGGGGCCGGGGGACCCGCATGACGACGGTGACCTGCAGCGCCGAGTCGACCAGGACGTCGAGCGCGAGGTCGACCGGGTCGGTGCCGGTGGCCGCCGCGGCCTCGGCGAGCGTTCGACCCTGCAGGGCGTGGAACTCCGCGGCGGGCACGTGCGAGAGCGTGATCTGGTCGGCCCATCCCGTGCCGAGGTCGGCGCGGCTGAGCACCCGGTCGAGGACGGCGCCGCGGACCCGGAGTCGCCCGGACTCGTCGGCGACGGCACGGGCGAGGTCCTCGGTGCCGGGGCGGGCGAGGTCGGCGGGCAGGAGCAGCATCGACAGGATCGTGCAGCCGCGCGAGTACGGGTACGCGTCGAAGGACATGGGCGCGCCGGCTGCCTCGAGCTCCGCGAGGGCGGTGACCGCCAGCTCGACCGGGGCGTGCAGGTGTGACACGTGGGCACGGGCGCCAGTCGCTCGGACGAGTGCGGCGATCTCGTCGAGGCCCGCGCGGGCGTTGCCCTCGTAGCCGCCGCGCATGTGCGACACGTACAGGCCGTCGGCGGCGGCGACCTCCGTGCAGAGGGCAGCGAGCTCGGCGGTGTCGGCGAACAGCCCGGGGACGTAGTCGAGCCCCGTCGCGAGCCCCACCGCGCCGTCGGACAGGCCCTGCCGGACCAGTGCGCGCATCGCCTCCGCCTCGACCGGGGTCGCCGGGCGGTCGTCGTCACCGAGGACCTCGTGCCGGACGGTCCCGGCGGGCACCAGGGTCGCGACGTTGACCGGCGTCGTGCCGTCGTACGTCGCGAGGAGCGCTGCGACACCGCCGCCCCGGTAGCGCGGGTGCGGGCCGTCGATCGCGGCGAAGTAGCGGTCGGCGTACGAGCCGTCCCCGGGCGCCGGGCCCACGCCGTCCTGTCCGGTCACGATCGTCGTGACGCCCTGGCGGAGGAGCCCGAGCTGCACGGCCTCGTCGAACACCAGGGAGCCGGCGTGCGAGTGCGCGTCGACGAACCCGGGGAGGACGAGGCGCTCGCCGCAGTCGATCGTGGTGGTGTCCGCCGGGACGTCGAGGTCGGTGCCCACGGCGACGATCCGGCCGTCGGCGACCAGGACGTCGGCACGCACCGGCGTCTCCTCTTCGGCGCGCGACCGTGGCGTCTCCGTCCCGGGCAGGACCGATCCGCCCCGGAGCAGGACCGATCCGCCCCGGAGCAGGACCGCGGCCGTCGGCTCGGTCACCGGGCGAGTGCGGCGACGAGCCGCTCGGCCCGGACACGCAGGGCATCGAGGTCACCACTCGTCAGGGCGTCCCCGACGAGCGGTGAGCCCAGCCCGACCGCGACGGCGCCGGCGGCGAGGTAGTCGGACGCGTCGTCGACACCGATGCCGCCGGTGGGGATCACGTCGACGAAGTCGAGCGGTGCGAGGACCTGCTTGAGGAACGCCGGACCGCCGAGCTGCGCGGCCGGGAAGACCTTCACGGCGCGAGCCCCGAGCCGCCAGGCCCGCACGATCTCGGTCGGCGTCGCAGCCCCCGGGTACCAGCCGAGCCCGCGCTCGTGGGCGCGCTCCCCGATCTCGGCGTCGAGGTGCGGGCTGACCGCGAAGACGGCACCGGCTGCCGCGGCCTCGTCGAGCTGCCGGGGCTCGAGCACGGTCCCGACCCCGATCGACGCCGCGGTGCCGTACCGCTCGGTGGCCCAGGCGATGCCCTCGCGCCAGCGCGGGGTGTTCGTGGTGATCTCGATCGCCCGGACCCCGGCGTCGACGAGGGTGGCGATGACGTCCTCGACGTGCTCGCCGTCCCCGCCGCGCAGGATCGCGATCGCGGGGCCCGCGGCGTGCCGGTGCCGGGCCGGCCCGGTGACGTCGGTGCTGGTGCTGGAGCTGGTGCTGGTGGTGTCGGTCATGGTCTCGTTCCTCAGCGGTCGACGCGGTCGTGGACGGCGTGGTCGACGTCCGAGGGGCTGGTGGGAGCGTGCAGGGCGGCGGGGTCCGGGCAGCGCCAGTCGCTCTCGACGGTGCACGCCAGGGCGCCGGCGTCCGCGGCGCGGTCGAGGGCCTCGTCGGGGGACGCGCCGGACAGCGACGCCGCGAGCCAGCCGGCGACGAAGGCATCACCGGCACCGACGGGGTCGACGACCCGCACCGGGGTGGCGACCCGGCGGAGGAACCGCCCGTCGATCGACGCGACGGCACCCCGCGACCCGAGCTTCACGACGGCGCGGCCGCCCGCGAGTGCGGCGAGCTCGTGCGCGAGGGTCTCGTCGTCGCCCTCGTCGTCGGCGAGGCCGAGCACGAGCCTGGCCTCGTCGTCGCCGGCGAACACGATCGCCGCGCGGCTCGCAGCGGCCCGGTAGCGCTCGCGTGCGGTGTCCGCGTCGATGAGCTTCGGTCGGTGGTTGACGTCGAACGACACCGGGACCCCGGCGGTGTCGGCGCGGTCGATCGCCGCCTCCACCGCCGCTCGGGCGTCGTCGGAGAGTGCGAGCGTGATGCCGGTGACGTGCAGGAGCGCGGCCTGCTCGACGAGGCTGGTCGGCAGGTCGGTGGCGCGGAGGGCCGCTCCGGCCGAGCCCCGGCGGTGGTACGTGACGCGGGTCCGTCCGTCCGTCAGGCGTTCCTTCATCATGATGCCGGTCGAGCGGTCGGGGTCCGGCACGGCGACGACGTCGACGCCCTCGCCGCGGACGTCGCGGGTGACCCGGTCGCCCGCGGGGTCGGTGCCGACGCGGCCGACCCAGGTGGTCGGGACGCCGGCGCGGACGAGCCCGATCGCGACGTTGCTCTCGGCACCGCCGGTGTCGACGCGCATGTGCTCGAGGTCCGGCACGGCACCGACGTCGCGCCCGGTCAGGAGCAGCATCGTCTCGCCGAGGGTCACGACGCGGCCGGTCACCGGGTGCCCTTCGTCAGGGCGAGCTGGGCGGACGAGGAGCCGAGTGCGACGGAGATCTCGAGCGCCGTGCGGACGACGCCGTCACCGAGCTCACGGACGGCCGCGGCGGGGAACCGGGAGGCGAGGCCGGAGATGCTCATCGCCCCGACGACCTGGTTCGCGTGGTCGAGCACCGGAGCGGCGACGCACCGGATGTCCGGCTCGTTCTCGCGGTCGTCGATGCCGTACCCGCGCCCGTGGGTCCGGTCGATCTCGGCACGCCAGCGGTCGTCGTCGACGATGGAGTGCTCGGTCATCGCGATCGCGGGCTCGGCCAGCACCCGGGCGAGCAGCTCCGGCTCGCCGAAGGCCACCATCGCCTTGCCGGACGCGGTGTTCCGCATCGGCAGTCGGTTGCCGATCCGGGAGCCCATCCGGACGGTCCCGCGCGTCTCGACCTTGTCGACGTAGACGATGTCGGTGCCGTCCGGCACAACGAGGTGGCAGGTCAGGCCGGTGGCCTCGGCGGTGCGACGGAGGAAGGGAGCGGCGGCGGCGCGGAGGTCGATGCCCTCGAGGTAGCTCTGCCCGAGGAGCAGCGCGCCGAGTCCGAGGGTGAAGCCGGCGTCCGGGGTGCGGCGGAGCAGGTCGTTCTCGAGCATCGGGGCGGTCAGCCGGAGCACGGTGGACTTCGAGGTGCCGAGCTCGGCCGCCAGCGCGGTGAGCGACACCGAGGGTTCGCCGTTCCGGGTGCGGTCCGCGACGCAGTCGAGCAGGCGGAGCCCGCGGCGCAGGGACAGTGCGGCGTTCCGGGCCGGAGGCGCGTCGTCGGTCGTGGCGACCGGGGTCGTCGCCCGCATCAGAACCACGTCGCGATCGTGTCGGTGACCCGTTCGTCGTCGTCGATGACGAGCACCTGCCGCCACTTGTCGAACACCGTGCACGGGTGGGAGACGCCGAACACGACGACGTCGCCGGGCGTCAGCCCGGCCCATCCCGCTGCCAGCGTGAGGTAGCAGTGCTGGTCGTCGAGGCGGGTGACGGTGACCGCCCCGGGTGGTGGGACGACCTGTGTGCCGGCAGCCGCGCCTCCAGGCAGACCCTGCGGTCGGACGGACCGGACCACCGGCAGCCCCTCGTCGAACGAGATGTCCCGCTTGCCCACCGCGACCAGGGCGAGTCCTGGCTCGGGGCAGGACGTGACGCGGCCCCAGACCTCGATCGCCGGGATGAGCGCGCCCTCGTCCGGGTGGCGGGCGAACGGGGTGCGATCGGCGTAGAAGCCGTCGTCGTGGGTGAGGGACGCGCCGGAGCGGAGCAGGACGTCGAGGTCGTCGGGGCGTTCCGCGACGGCGTCGACCACGCCGTCGAACCAGGCGCTCCCGCCCATGCTCAGCAGGGCTCCGGGGGCGTCGACGAGCGGTCGGACGGCTGCGGCGATCCCGAGCACACCAGCGACGTAGTCCCGCGCGGCGTCGACGCCCGGCAGCCCACCCTCGTACCCGGACACCCCGCGGAGGGTGAGCCCGGCGTCGTGCGCTGACAGCGCGACCTCGTGCGCGGCGGTGGCGGTGCGCACGCCGGTGCGACCGCCGGGGAACCCGACCTCCACCAGGACGTGCAGCTCGCCGTCGACGGTGTCCTGCGCCGCACGGCCGGCTGCCACACCGGCGGGGGAGTCGATGTAGCAGAGGACGTCGGCGTCCGGGTCGGCCGCGCGGCGGGACGCGAGCCAGGCGAGCCCCGCGGGGTCGAGGACCTCGTTCGCGACGAGGATCCGGTGCACGCCGTGCTCCCACGCGACCATCGCCTGCTGGACGGACGCGACCGTGACGCCCCAGGCACCCGCGGCGATCTGGCGCTCGGCGAGGGCCGGCGCCATGTGCGTCTTCATGTGCGGCGCGAACAGGAGCCCGTGCCGCTCGACGTAGGCCTGCATCACCGCCGTGTTGTTCCTCAGGGCGGAGTCCCGCAGGGTCATCACCGGCAGGTAGGCGTGGTCGAGGACGTGGCGGTCCGCCGGTGCCGCCGGATCCGGTGCGCCCTTGGCGGTGACCGTGCCGGGAGCGGGTGTGGTCGTCATCGAGCCTCCGTTGCGTCGTGCGGTGCCCCCACGCTCCCGGTGCCGGGTGTGCGCCGGCAACGCCGCCGTCGTCCTCATTGTGCAGTGCGGAACGACGATGCGGAGCGGCCGTGCGCCGGGCTCCGTCATCTCCACCGTCCGCCACCCGTGCGGGCATAGCCTTGACACGACATGGCGACGACGATGACGACGACACGACGACGTGGGAGCACGGCGGTGGCCGTGCTCGTCGCGGGCACCTTCTTCATGGAGCTCCTGGACGGCACGATCCTGGCCACCGCGGCCCCGGCGATGGGGCGCGACCTCGGTGTCGACTCGGCCGCCGTGGGCGTGGCGATCACCGCCTACCTGGTGACACTCGCGGTGTTCATCCCGGTCAGCGGGTGGCTCACCGACCGGATCGGGTCGCGGACGGTCTTCACCGGGGCGATCGCGCTGTTCACCGTCGCCTCGGCGCTGTGCGCGCTGTCGACCGGACTCGTCGACCTGACGATCTGGCGCATCGTGCAGGGCCTCGGCGGCGCGCTCATGGTGCCGGTCGGGCGGCTCGTCGTGCTCCGGAGCGCCGGCCGCGAGCAGCTCGTCACCGCGATCGCGATCCTGACCTGGCCGGCCCTCGCGGCACCGATCATCGCCCCGTTCGTCGGCGGCGTGCTCGTGGACACCCTGTCGTGGCACTGGATCTTCCTCATCAACATCCCGCTCGGGGTGGTCGCGTTCGTCGCCGCCCTGGTGCTCGTCCCCCAGGAGCGGGCTGCGGAACGGGTCCCGTTCGACTGGTTCGGCTCGCTCCTCGCCTGCTTCGGGCTCGGGTCGCTCGTCGTGATGGCGTCCCTGCTCGCCCTCGACCGCGTCCCGGTGCTCGCGGTGGTGCTGTTCGGCATCCTCGGCGCCGTGTGCTGCTGGCTCGCCGTCTGGCACTTCCGGCGGGCGCCCCACCCCATCATGGGGCTCGACTCGTTCCGCCTCGAGACCTTCCGGGTCTCGCACGCCGGCGGCAGCCTGTTCCGCCTGGCCGTGTCCTCCGTGCCGTTCGTGCTGCCGCTGCTCTTCCAGGACGCCTGGGGCTGGAGCGCCGTCCTCGCCGGGTCCGCCGTGCTCTGGGTGTTCGTCGGCAACCTCGGCATCAAGCCGATGACCACGCCCTTCCTCCGCTGGTTCGGGTACCGGCCGGTGATCATCGTGTCGAGCGCGGTCGCAGCGCTGAGCGTCGTGGCGATGGTGTTCATGACCGAAGAGACCCCGTTCTGGTTGCTCGCGGTGCTGCTCGTCGTCAGCGGAGCGGCGCGCTCGGTCGGCTTCACCGCGTACAACACGATCGCGTTCGCCGACGTGGAGCAGGCCGACATGACGCCGGCGAACACGCTGTCCTCCACGCTGCAGCAGACCGCGGCGGGGTTCGGTGTCGCGGTGGCCGCCGTGGTCATCCGGGCCGCCGCGGGGCTCGGCGGATCGGGGCCGTACGACGCCGCGTTCTGGGTGATCGCGGTCCTGCTCGTGGTGGCGATGGTCGAGGGACTCCTGATGAGCCGCACCGCCGGCGACACCGTCCGGCCCGCCCGCCGGGTGCCCGCCTGAGGCGCCGTCGTCCGTTTCTCGCCACGGTCACACGCACGAAACCCGGCCCGCGCTACAGTCTCAGCATCCGTTTGCGAACGCCGAGTACGGTGACCGCGGCAGGGTGACCGAACCACCCGGAACAGGAAGGCAGCATGGCCGCGCGAGAGCAGCAGGGGACGATCGCAGCCGAGACGGCAGCGGAACCGACCGGGCTGCGCGTCGTCAGCTACAACCTCCGCGAGCACACCGCGAACGGCGAGCTCGCCGCACTGGCCGAGGCCTCCGACGCTGACGTCATCTGCGTGCAGGAGTGCGACAGCAACGACCTCGCGCCGTCCGTCGCCGGGTTGTCCCTGGCCGCCTCGACGAAGGCGAACCGGCTCGGTCTCGCGATCTACAAGCGCGACGACCGGTTCGAGGTCGAGGACTTCAGCATCCACTCGCTCCAGAAGTCGCTGCACGACCGGGTCCTGGCACCCGCGCACGAACGCCTCATCGCGATGCACCTGCGTGACAACGAGGCCGACGCCGAGGTCATCGTGGCCTCGTTCCACGCCTCGCCGCTGACCGCCACCAACTCGCTCCGCCGCAAGCAGATCGAGGCCGCGCACCAGTTCCTCCGCGAGCTCTCGAACGAGGCCCCGGCGATCATGGTCGGCGACTTCAACTACCCCTGGTTCCAGACGAACCTGCGCCGGAAGATCGAGCAGCACGGCTTCGCGCTGTCGCTCTCGGACCAGCCGACGTACCTCCGGTACCGCAAGTTCACGGGCCACTTCGACTTCGCCACGAGCGTCGGGCTGCACATCGCCGGCGTCGAGACGCTGCCGGCCGGCATCTCCGACCACCGGCCGATCCTGGTGCGCGCGCACTACGAGCACCAGGGCGCGACCGGCGCCGTGACCACGCTCGAGTCCCCCGCCGCCTGAGCGGGCGCGACGCGCCGCCGGTCGCCCACCGAGCGGCGCCGCCGAGCGGGCGCGACGCGCCGCCGAGCGGGCGCGACGCGCCGCCGGTCGCCCACCGAGCGGGCGCGACGCGCCGCCGGTCGCCCGCCGAGCGGGCGCGACGCGCCGCGCGGGAGCGCCGAGCGTGACGAATTCTGCCCGCTCGGGGAGCGCCCCGCGCCCACCGCAACGGCCTGGAGGCCCGGGGCCGGTCTCGTGAACCGGCACCGGGCCTCCAGGCGGTTGCGTGCCGGGCGCGCGTCTGGCCGAGATCGCACTCCGGCGGTGTGTGTCCGGTGCGCAACAGCACGAAGTGCGATCTCGGCCACTGCGCGCCTGCGCGCACTGCGCGCCTGCGCGCCTGCGCGAGCGACGGCGCGCCGCGCGTCAGCGACGCAGGGTCGCGCGGGCCAGCCGGTTGCCGATGAACTGGCCGACCTGCACGATGACGACGATCGCGGCCACCGAGACGTAGACGACCCACCAGTCGTACCGCTGCGAGCCGTACACCGTCGCGTACTCGCCGAGGCCGCCGCCGCCGATCAGCGCACCCTGCGCCGTCATGTCGACGATGCCGATGTAGATGAACGTGTAGCCGAGGATGAGCGGGCCGAGGCCCTCCGGGATGAGCACGGTCAGCAGGATCGACACCGGGTGCGCGCCCGACGCCCGAGCTGCCTCGACGACGCCCGGGTCGACGGCGAGCAGGTTCTGCTCGACGATCCGGGACACCGCGAACGACGCCGCGAGCGAGATCGCGAAGGTCACCGCGGGGACGCCGATCGTGGTCTGCACGACCACACGCGACAGCGGTGCGATCGCCGCGAGGAAGATCACGAACGGGATCGGCCGCACCAGGTTCACGACGACGTTGAGGATCGTGTACGCCGTGCGGCTGCCGAGCAGGTTGCCCGGACGGGTGGCGTACAGCGCGAGGCCGAGCGCCAGGCCGATGACGCCCGCGATGACGAGGGAGACCAGCGACATCACGATGGTGTCGCGGATCGAGGACAGGAAGACGTCGAACGTGTCGATCACGCTCTGGAACGAGTTGTTCACGCCGCTCCCTCCTCGTCGGTCGTGACCCCGTCGGCGCGGAGTGCTGCGACGGCCGCGTCGATGGCGGCTGCACCGGCCGCACCGGCCGCACCGGAAGCGCCGGAAGCGCCGGAAGCGCCGGCCGCGCCAGCCGCACCGGCCGCGCCCACGGGCACGCTCAGTTCGTACGTCAGGGAGCCGATGCGGCGCTCGCGGATCTCACCGACCCCGCCGTACACGAGCTCGGCGGTGACACCGGCGGCGCGGAACGCGGCGTCGATCCGGTTCTGCAGTCCGGCTTGGTCGGTGATCTGCACCGTGACCAGTCGACCGGGGTGCCGTTCGCGCAGGCGTGCGAGCGTCTCGGCGGACGGTCGGTCGTGGAGCGCGGTGCGGACGAAGCGCTGCGCGGCGTCGGTCTCCGGAGCGGAGAACACGTCGTAGACGTCCCCGACCTCGACGACCCGGCCCTGCTCCATCACGGCGACGCGGTCGGCGATCTGGCGGACGGCGTCCATCTCGTGGGTGATGACGATGATGGTGACGCCGAGCTCCCGGTTGACGCGGCGGAGGAGCCCCAGTACCTCGGACGTGGTCTCCGGGTCGAGGGCGCTGGTCGCTTCGTCGGCGAGCAGCAGGTCGGGCGACGCGGCCAGCGCGCGGGCGATGCCGACGCGCTGCTTCTGTCCGCCGGAGAGCTGCTCGGGGTAGGCGTGCGCGCGCTCGAGCAGCCCGACGAAGTCGAGGAGCTCGGCCACGCGGCGGTCGCGCTCGGCCTTCGGCACGCCGGCGACCTTCAGCGGGTACGCGACGTTGCCGGCGATCGTGCGGGACCGGAACAGGTTGAACTGCTGGAAGATCATCCCGATCCGGCGACGCGCCAGACGGCGGTCCCGCTCGGGGATCGCCGTCAGCTCCTGGCCCGCCACCGTGACGCTGCCCGAGCTCGGGAGCTCCAGCGCGTTCACGAGCCGCACCAGGGTGGACTTGCCGGCACCGGAGTAGCCGATGACGCCGAGGACCTCTCCCTGGTGCACGTCCAGGGAGACGTCCTCGACGGCCACCACGTTCTCGCCGGTGTCGGCGCGGCGGTAGTGCTTCGAGACGCCGCGGAGTTCGACGAGGACAGCCACTACTGCTTGGCCGCCTTCGCGTCCTTCTCGACCGCTGCGAGCTCGGACTGGAGCTTCGCGGCGCTCTCGTCGCGGCTGACGGCCTCGGGCAGGTCCTTCTTGAAGGCCTTCTGCACCGTGTCGTCCTGGAACAGCTTCGCGAGGGCGAGGTAGGTCGCGTTGTCCTTGTCGGCCTTGCGGACCGCGAAGACGTTGACGTACGGGGCGGCGCTGGCGCTCGAGGGGTCGTCCTGGTAGATCGCGTCGGAGATCGGCAGGCCTGCGGCGGTCGCGTAGTTGTTGTTCACCACGGCGGCGGCGACGGAGCCCTGCTGCAGCGCGTTCGCGGTCTGCGAGGCGTTCAGCGGCTGCACGTCGACCTTCGACGACTCGATGTCGGTGGTCGTCGAGAACGCGGATCCGCCGTCGCGCAGGGTGACGAGCTTCGCGGCCTGCAGGATGAGGAGCGCACGCGCCTGGTTGATCGAGTCGTCCGGGATCGCGACCTTCGCACCCTCGGGGAGCGCCGACGGCTTGTCGTACTTCGTCGCGTAGAGCGGCAGCGGGTAGACGGCGGTCGAACCGATCGGCTGCAGGTCGTCGTTCGAGGTGACGTTGTAGTCCGCGAGGTACTGGATGTGCTGGAACTGGTTGAGGTCCAGCTGCTTGTCCTTCAGCGCCGGGTTCGGCAGCGAGTAGTCCGAGAAGTTCGTCAGCTTGACGGTGACGTCGAGCTTCTCCTTCGCGAGCTTCGTGTACGTGCTCCAGTAGCCGAGGGACTTGTCCGCGACACCGATCGTGACGGTCTTCGGGCTGCCACCGGCTGCGGCGCCGTTGCTGCCGTTGTCCCCGTTGGAGCGCACGGCCCCGACGATCAGGGCGACGACGATCGCGACGACGACCACCGCGGCGGCGATGATCCAGCCGATCGGGCGCTTGCCCTTCGGCTTCTCGGGCAGTGCGGGTGCTGCGGACATGGCGGTGCTCCTCGTGGGCCGTGCTGTGGGGGTCCGCGGTGGTCCGCGGCGTGCAGTCGAGTGTGACGGGCCGCCCCGGACGGTGCGAGTACCGTTCCGCCGTGTTACATCGGTGTCACGGGGTCGGTTGGTTCACTCGGTACGTGCGCAGCATCGAACTCGTCCTGGACGGCCCGTCGGACCGAGCGGTCCGGGTGCTCTGGCAGACCCTCGTCGCCGCGGAGCTGCCGAGCCTCGGACACTCGGGCACGAACGATCCGCACGTCACGCTCGTGGCCGGCGAGTCCCTGCCCGTCCCCGCCGAGCTCGACGCCGCGGTGCCGGAGGCCCTGCGCTTCGCGGGCATCCTCCTCTTCCCCGCCGGCCCCGGTCGGCACGTGCTCGGTCTCGGCGTGGTCGTCGACGAGCCGCTCGCGCGCTTCCACCGTGCGGTCGGCGCCGCGGCTCCGGGGTCGCTCGACTCCTCGCTTCCCGGCCGGTGGGCGCCCCATGTCACGCTCGCGCGGCGCATCCGCGACGTCGATCTCCCCGCGGCGCTCCGGGTCCTGGCCGCGGACTCGCCCCTTCCCGAGGTGCTCACCGTGGGCGGTCTCCGCCACTGGGACGGGGACGCGAAGGTGGTCACCCGCCTGCGGTGATCGCGGTGCCGGCCCGGCACGGGCCCCCCGGTCCGACACCGTGCCCGACGGTCGGCCTGGAGGCGCGGGTCAGGCCCCCAGGACGCGCGCACCGAACGCCGACGCGAACGTCCGGTCCGGGTCCGCCCGGGCTACGAGGTCGCGGAAGTCCGGTACCCGCGGGTACAGCGCCGAGATCGCGTCGCGTCCGAGGGAGCTCATCTTCCCCCAGTGCGGCCGGCCGTCGAAGGGAGCGAGCCGCGCCTCGAGGTCGGGCAGGAGCGCGGCGACCTCGGCGGGGTGCTTCTGCCAGGTGAACGCGATGCAGAGCACGTCCTCGCCCTGCGTCGGGCTGAGCCAGAACGGGTCCGCCGCCATCGTCCGGAGCTCGCACACGTGCAGGTGCGGCTGGATCCGGTCGGCGAGCCCCCGCAGGGCGTCGAGCGCCGCGGCGGCGTGCCGGAGCGGGACGAAGTGCTCGCTCTGCACCTCGGACCCGACGCTCGGCACCGATTCGATCGGGAAGTGTGGCAGCCGGTCCCACCACGGTCCGACCGAACCGTCGCGGGCGGTGTGGTGGCCGTCGCCGGGGGAGCCCGGCAGGCGGGGTGCGCCGAACAGCTCGTCCGGCACGGCGACGTCCTCGGCACCGTCCGGCACGCGGGACTTCAGCAGGACCTCGCTCACCCGGTCGCCGAACACCGTGTACGAGCACACCGAGTACGCCGCGGCGTGGATCTCGGCGACGTGGGCGGTAAAGGTGTCCCAGGGGATCGGACCGTAGGTGTCCTGCCGCATGCGGTAGGCCGGTTCGACGTCGACGGTGACCCGGGTGACGATGCCGAGCAGGCCGAGGTGCAGCACGGCGCCCGGGAAGTCCGGGTCGTCGCGGGAGATCGTCCGCACGGAGCCGTCCGGGCCGAGCACCTCGAACGACCGGACGGCGGTGCTCAGGGACCCGAGGGCGGTGCCGGAGCCGTGCGTCCCGGTGGCGATCGCGCCGCCGAGGGAGATGTGGGGGAGGGACCCCTCGTTGTGCAGGGCGAACCCGGCGCGGTCGATCTCCGGGGCGACGACGCCGTACCGGGTGCCGGCACCCATCGTCGCGGTGGCCCGGACCGGGTCGACCTCGAGGTCGGTGGGGATCCCGGTGAGGTCGAGGAGCACACCGGGAGCGTCCGCCGAGTCGTTGAACGAGTGCCGGGTGCCGAGCCCGTGCACCCGGGGTTCCCGAGCGACGATCTCGGACGCCTCGTCGATGGACGAGGGGCGGAGGACCTGCTCGGCCGTGTAGGTGACCGTGCCGGACCAGTTCAGCTCGCTCGTCGTCGACCGCATGGTGCCCACGATGCCACCTGCGCCCGACACCGCGGCGAGCGCAGGGCGTCGGGCGCAGTGCACCCGACACCCTGGGCTGGGTGTCAGTGCATCGCGGGCGCCGGAGCACCCTCTGGCGACTCCGGCTTGCGCACCATCGCCGAGGTCGCGATGCCGAACAGCGAGATCACCGCACCGACCAGGAACGCGGTCTTCACGCCGGACGCGGTCGCCGCCGCGAGGCCGTCCGCACCGGAGCCCGCCGTCGCCGTCGCGGCACCGATGGTGAGCAGCGTGACGAACAGGGCAGTCCCGGCAGCGCCGGCCAGCTGCTGGGCGGTGCCGAGCACGGCGCTGCCGTGCGAGTACAGCCGCGGCGGTAGCCCACCGAGCGCCGCCGTGAAGAGCGGCGTGAACGTCAGGGCGAGGCCGATGCTCAGGACGACGTGGGCGCCGAGGACGAACCAGACGCTGGTGTCCACGCCGACCGTCGAGAGCGCCCAGAGCACGGCGCTGACGATGATCGAGCCGGGGATGAGCAGCACCCGCGGGCCGCGACGGTCGTAGATGCGGCCGACGATCGGGGAGAGGAGGCCCATGATCAAGCCGCCGGGGAGGAGCAGCAGACCGACCTGCAGGACCTCGAGCCCGAGCACCCGCTCGAGGTAGATCGGCAGCAGGATCAGCGTGCCGAACATCGCCATGAAGCTCAGCCCCATCGCGACGATCGGGATCGTGAACCCGCGGGTCTGGAAGGTGCGCAGGTCGAGCAGGGCACGATCGGTGCGCTGGAGTCGGGTCTGGCGGAACACGAACAGGCCGAGCGCGACGACACCGACGACGAGGGCCGTGATCGGGACGACCGGACCGGTGGTCGCGATCTCGCCGATGCTCGACAGGCCGTAGACGATCCCGCCGAAGGCGAACGCGGACAGCACGACCGACAGGACGTCGAGCGGGGCCTTCCGGGGCGTGGAGACGTTCCGCACCTTGACCATGCCGAGCACGAGCGCGGCGAGCGCGATGGGCAGGACGAAGCCGAACAGCCAGCGCCACGAGAACGCGTTGAGGATGAGCCCGGAGATCGTCGGGCCGATCGCCGGGGCGACGGAGATGACGATCGAGATGTTGCCCATCACGCGACCGCGGTGCGCCGGCTCGACGAGGGTCAGGACCGTCGTCATGAGGAGCGGCATCATGATCGCGGTGCCGCTGGCCTGCACGATGCGACCGAGCAGCAGCATGGTGAACCCGGGCGCGAGCAGGGCGATCAGGGTGCCGGCCGAGAACAGGCTCATCGCCCAGACGAACACCGGCCGGGTGTTGAAGCGCTGCAGCAGGAACCCGGTGATCGGGATGACGACCGCCATGGTGAGCAGGAAGCCGGTGGTCAGCCACTGCCCGGTCGCGGCGCTGATGTCGAGGTCGTCCATGAGCCGCGGCAACGCGACGCCCATGATCGTCTCGTTGAGGATGACGACGAACGCGGAGACGAGCAGCAGCCCGATCACGAGTCGTGTCTCGCCGGGGGAGGGCTGCGAGACGCTCCCGGTGCGGGGTGCGGTGTCGACGGCCTGGGTCATGCGGGGCTCCTGGTGGATCACGACTGGTGGAACGAGGGGGCGCGAGACGCGCAGACAGGGCAACCGCCTGAGTGGATTCGATTATTCCGCTTCGCGCCGACATCCGCAGGTGAACGGTCGGTGCCGACGGGCGATCGGTGCGCGAGGACGATCAGTGCAGGATCGAGAAGCCCTCGACGTCGCCGTGCGGGACGACCGGTCGACAGGACACGTCGGTCACGGTGGCGGACGGCGGCCCGGTCCGGATGAAGGTCATCAGCGCGTTCACGGCCGGTTCCGGCCCCTCCGCCTCGACCTCGACCGTCCCGTCGAACAGGTTCCGGGCGTACCCGGCGAGATCCAGCCCGTCGGCCTTCCGTGCGGTCCAGTACCGGAACCCGACCCCTTGGACCGTCCCCGACACGACGGCGTGCATCCTCGTCACCGTTGTCATGCGGCTCAATGTAGGCGCGCGGTCCGACCGGGAGTTTTCGGCGCTGTTTCCGTCTCGTGAAACCCGGTGATAGGGTCATCTCAACCCGAACATTTCGAGTCGGGATGACACGAACTGGTTGGGGCCACGATGACCACGGAGACGAGCATCCGCGTCGCGGTGTCCACCGTGATCGTCGCGCTGCGGCCGCACCCGGACACCGGCGCCCCGGCGCTCTGGATGCCGCTGGTCCGCCGCGTCGCCGAGCCGTTCGAGGGGTCGTGGGCACTGCCCGGCGGGTGGGTCCGGCCGGACGAGGGGCTCGAGGACTCCGCGGCAGCGCGCCTCCTCGAGACGACGAACGTCCAGCCGCGCTACCTCGAGCAGCTCTACGCGTTCGGCGACGTCGACCGTTCCCCGAGCCGGGTCGTGTCGATCGTGTACTGGGCCCTGGTGCACCCGGACGAGGCGTCCTCGGTGCCGGACGACTGGAACGTCCGCTGGTTCCTGGCCGACGAGCACCCCCCGCTCGCCTTCGACCACGACCGCATCGTGGAGTACGCGCTCTGGCGCCTCCGCAACAAGATGTCGTACTCCCGGATCGCCCAGGCGTTCCTGGGGGACAGGTTCACCCTCGCCGAACTCCGCGGGGTGTACGAGGCGGTGCTCGGGCGTGCGCTCGACCCCGCGAACTTCCGTCGGCAGGTCGAGAAGACCGACGCGGTCCTGCCGACCGACGAGACCACGAGCGGGGGACGGCACCGTCCGGCCCGGCTGTACCGCTCGAACCCCGACCTCGCCTACGCGGACAACGGCCCGCTGCAGCAGGGCACGACACCGAAGAACCGATAGGAACACCGTGTCCATCGCGACCACCATCGAACTGATCTCCAACGGCCGGGCCGCGGGGAGCACCTGCACGCCGGACCTCGCCATGCCGACCTGGGACTTCGACTCCCGCCCCGGGTACGGCCCGGGGTCGTCGATGTCCGACGTCATCCCGACGAGCGCCCCGCGCCAGGGCGTCCTGCCGGACGAGTACAAGAACGCGCCGGTGGACGAACTCCACGAGCGCATCGAGCGGGCGAAGGCGACCCTGGGCGACCGGGTCGTCGTGCTCGGGCACTTCTACCAGCGCGACGAGGTGGTGCGGCACGCCGACTTCCTCGGCGACTCGTTCCAGCTCGCGAACGCCGCGCTGACGAAGCCGGACGCCGAGGCGATCGTGTTCTGCGGCGTGCACTTCATGGCCGAGACCGCGGACATCCTCGCCCGCGACGACCAGCGGGTCATCCTGCCGAACCTCGCCGCCGGCTGCTCGATGGCGGACATGGCGGACATCGACAGCGTCGAGGCGGCCTGGGCCGAGCTCACCGCGGTCTACGGCACCGAGCCGGACGCCGACGGCCGGGTGCCGGTCATCCCGGTCACGTACATGAACTCGGCGGCCGACCTCAAGGCGTTCTGCGGCCGGAACGGCGGGATCGTCTGCACGTCGTCGAACGCCGCCACCGTCCTCGAGTGGGCGTTCGAGCGGGGGCAGCGCGTGCTGTTCTTCCCGGACCAGCACCTCGGCCGGAACACGGCGAAGGCGATGGGCATCAGCACCGACCTGATGCCGATGTGGAACCCGCGGAAGCCGCTGGGGGGCAACGAGGCGAGCGACCTCGAGGCCGCGAAGGTCATCCTCTGGCACGGCTTCTGCTCGGTGCACCGTCGCTTCACGGTCGAGCAGATCGAGCAGGCGCGCGCCGAGCACCCGGGCGTGCAGGTCATCGTCCACCCGGAGTGCCCGATGGCCGTCGTCGACGCCGCCGACCACGCCGGCAGCACCGACCTCATCCGGAAGACCGTGGCCGCGGCGACCGAGCCGACCACGTTCGCGATCGGCACCGAGATCAACATGGTCAACCGGCTCGCCGCCGAGTTCCCGCAGCACACGATCTTCTGCCTCGACCCCGTCGTCTGCCCCTGCTCGACGATGTACCGCATCCACCCGGGCTACCTCGCCTGGGTGCTCGAGGCCCTCGTCGACGGCGAGGTGCTCAACGAGATCGTCGTCCCCGCCGACGTGCAGGCCGACGCCAAGGTCGCCCTCGAGCGGATGCTCGCCGCGAAGCCGCGCTGAGGCCGGTGGCGAGCAGGAACGGACGGACCATGCACGTCGTCATCATCGGCTCCGGCATCGCCGGGCTCACGGCTGCGATCCGGGCGAGCGCTCGACACGACGTCACCCTCGTCACGAAGGGTGCGCTCGCCGACAGCGCGACCGCGTACGCCCAGGGCGGCGTCGCGGTCGCGCTCGGCGCGGACGACACGTCGTCGCTGCACCAGGCGGACACCCACGTCGCCGCGGCGGGCAGCGCCGACGCCCGCGCCGTCGAGGTGCTCTGCACGGACGGCCCGGCACGGGTCCGGGACCTGCTCGCCCTCGGCGTCCCCTTCGACCGGACGACCGACCCGTCGAGCCTCGACCGGTACGGCGACGACCTGGCACGCGGTCGCGAGGCCGCGCACGGGCGCTGGCGGGTCGTGCACGCGGACGGCGACGCCACCGGAGCGGCGATCGAGCGCACCCTGATCGGCGCGCTGCACCGTCGGCACGTCACCATCCTCGAGCGCACCTGCCTCACCGACCTGGTGGTGCAGGGCGGTGCCGTCGTCGGGGTCGACGTCCTCGATCTCCTCGGCGAACCCCGCCGGCTCGCCGCCGACGCGGTCGTGCTCGCCTCCGGCGGTGCCGGACACCTCTACCGCGAGACCACGAACCCGCTCGTCGCGACGGGCGACGGGGTCGCCGCCGCCTGGCGGGCCGGTGCCGTGGTCGCCGACCTCGAGTTCGTGCAGTTCCACCCGACACGCCTCGCGGTGCCCGGTGGGGGACTGGTCTCCGAGGCCGTCCGTGGCGAGGGCGCCGTCCTCCGCGACGCGCGCGGACACCGGTTCATGCCCGCGGTGCACCCGGACGCCGAACTCGCACCGCGGGACGTCGTCGCCCGCGGCATCGCGAGCGCGGTGCGCAGCCAGGGTGGCGAACCCGTGCTGCTCGACGCGACCGCCCTGGATCCCGCGTTCCTCGTCCGACGGTTCCCCGGCCTCACCCGCGCGACCCGGGCCGCCGGCTTCGACTGGACCCGCGAAGGCGTCCCCGTCGCCCCCGCCGCGCACTACGCGATGGGCGGCGTCGCCACCGACGCCGAGGGGCGCACCAGCCTGCCCGGCCTCCTCGCGATCGGCGAGGTCGCCTGCACCGGCGTGCACGGCGCCAACCGCCTCGCGTCGAACTCCCTCCTCGAGGGACTCGTCTTCGCGGTCCGCGCCGCGGACGCACTCGACGCACCCCGACCCGGCCTCCTCCGCCTGCGCGGTGACGCGGGCCTCCACGTCACCACCGTGCCGCGTGCGGCCGACGTGATCCGCGCCTCCCGGGAGCCACTGCCTGGAGGCACGGATCACCGCACCGGCGCACCGGACGTCCGTCAGGCGGTCCAGTCCGTCATGACCGACCGCGTCGGACTGCTCCGCGACGCGGACGGGCTCGCCGGCGCACGCCGCGAACTCGCCGCGCTGACGCCGCCGGAGCCGGTCGGCGTGCAGGACCACGAGGACCGCGCCCTCCTCGACCTCGCCCGGATCACGGCGCTCGCCGCCGAGACCCGCACCGAGTCCCGTGGCGCCCACGCGCGCACCGACCACCCCGACACCGACCCCACCGCACCCGCGTCGTACGCGTGGGTCGCGCAGCACGCAGCCGTCCCGCAGGAGGTACCCGCATGACCGTCGACCCCGGCACCATCCCGCCGCACGCCCTCCGTCGGGTGATCGAGACCGCGCTCGAGGAGGACGCGCCCTGGGGCGACGTCACGAGCGAGACCCTCATCCCCGCCGACGCGACGGCGACCGCGACCCTCACGGCGCGCGAGCCGGGCGTGCTCAGCGGTGGCGGCGTGTTCGTCGCGGTCGTGCACGCCGTCGACCCCGCCGTCGTCGCCGAGCTCCACGTCGCGGACGGAACTCGGTTCGCCGCCGGGGACGTCCTCGCCACCGTCACCGGTTCCGCCCGGTCCGTGCTCCGCGCCGAGCGGGTGGCGCTGAACCTGGCGCAGCGGATGTCCGGCATCGCGACCGCCACCGCCCGCTACGTCGCCGCCGTCGCGGGCACGCGCGCCCGGGTGGTCGACACCCGCAAGACGACGCCCGGACTCCGCGCGCTCGAGCGCTACGCGGTGCGGTGCGGCGGCGGACACAACCACCGGACCTCGCTGTCCGACGCGGTGCTCGCGAAGGACAACCACCTCGCCGTGCTGCTGGCCGGCGGCATCTCCATCGGGGACGCCATCAGCGCTGCCCGGGCCCGGCTCGGACACACCGTGCACGTCGAGGTCGAGGTGGACCGCATCGACCAGATCGAGCCGGTCGTCGCAGCCGGCGTCGACACGATCATGCTCGACAACTTCACGCCGTCGGAGCTCGAGGCCGGCGTCGCGCTCGTCGCCGGGCGCGCCCTCGTCGAGGCGTCGGGCGGCGTGTCGCTCGACACCGTCGCCGCGATCGCCGCCACCGGGGTCGACGTCATCTCGGTGGGCGCGCTGACGCACTCGGCACGGGCGCTCGACCTCGGGCTCGACATCGACGTCGCGGTCTGACCGGCCCGCGACCGTGTTCTACCTCGACCGGGCCGCCACCACCCCCGTCCGCCGTGAGGTGCTCGAGGCGATGTGGCCGTACCTGACCGGCACCTTCGGCAACCCGTCCTCGACGCACGCGGTCGGCGACGCGGCTGCCCGGGGCCTCGCCGACGCCCGGGCGACCGTCGCGGGCGTGCTCGGGTGCCGACCGGCCGAGGTCGTGTTCACCACCGGTGGGACCGAGGGCGCCAACACCGCCGTGAAGGGCATCGCCCTCGCGACGCCGCGGGGTCGGCACGTGGTCACGAGCGCCATCGAGCACGAGGCCGTGCTGGAGAGCTGCCGGTACCTGGAGCGCTTCCACGGCTTCGACGTCACCGTCCTGCCCGTCGACCCGGACGGGCTGGTCGACCCCTCGACGCTCCGGGCTGCCCTGCGGCCGGACACCACGCTCGTCTCGATCGCGCACGCCGACAACGAGATCGGCACCGTGCAGGACGTCCGGGCGCTCGCCGCCGTCGCGCACGAGGTCGGGGCACGGTTCCACACCGACGCCGTGCAGTCCGCGCCGTGGCTCCCGGTGGGACTCGACGTGCTCGGTGTCGACGCGCTCTCGCTGTCGGGGCACAAGCTCGGGGCGCCGAAGGGCACCGGGGTGCTCGCCGTCCGGGCCGGGGTACAACTCGAGCCCCTGCTGCACGGTGGGGGACAGGAGCGCGGTCGGCGGTCGGGCACCGAGGACGTCGCCGGTGCCGTGGCCGTCGCGACCGCGTTCGCGCTGGTCGCCGCTGGCCGCGACGACGCTGCCGCGACGGCGACCGGCACCCGGGACGCCGTGATCGACGGTGTGCTGCAGACGGTCCCCGGATCGTTCGTCACCGGGTCCCGTGCGTCCCGGTTACCGGGGCACGCCTCCTTCTGCTTCCCCGGGATCAACGGGGAGACGGTGCTGCTGGAGCTGGAACAGCGGGACGTGGTGTCCTCGTCGGGGAGCGCCTGTGCGGCCGGCAGCACCGAGGCGTCGCACGTCCTCACCGCCCTCGGACTGTCGGACGACGTCGCCCGGACGGCACTGCGGCTGACGTTCGACGCCGGGCTGGCACCGGCCGACGTGCCGGTCGTCGTGCAGGCCGTGGCGGACGCGGTCGCGGTGGTCCGGACACTCGGCTGACCCCGGATCGCGATGCTTCAGGTGTACTAGACGTTCTACTCCATGAGTGGGGTCGTGTCCCCCCTTCTGCGGACCGGAGAAGTGCGCAAGAGTGTTCACATGGCAAACGCGATCACGACTCGGGCTCGGCAGGAGGACCACTTCCGGGCGGTCCAGCTCCTCCCCGCACCCGCGACCGTCGTCGCGCTCGTCCTCGCCGCCCAGCACGACCTCGGCACCGCCCCGCTCGGGCTGATCGCCGTCGTCGGAGCCCTGGCGACGATCGGGAGCGCCCTGCTCCCCATGGTCCGCCCCGCGGCGGCCCGACGGTCGATGCCCGCACCGACCGAGACAGACCGGTACCGAGAGGACACCGAACACCCTTGAGGACCAGCACCGACGGGTCCGTCCCCCTGCGGGCCCGTCGGTGCACCGAGCCGGACGCCATCCCCTGAAGTGCGTCCGGCGCGGGACACGACGGCCCCTGATCCGTCGTGTCCCGCAGCACCTGTGACCCGTCGTGGGCGCGGGCACCGCATCCCCCTGCGCGGCGTCCGGCCCCCCATTGCCCACGGCGGGTCCCGGTGCGCTGCGTTACGGTGTGGCGGTGCCCTCGTACCGCGTGACCCTGGCCGTCGGAGCACTCGCTCCCGGCACGGCTCCCGACGCCGTCCTGCCCGAGGCCGCGCGCCTCGTCGGTGAACTCACCGTGGTCGAGGCGAAGGACGTCCAGCTGCTCCGCGGGGTGCCCTGCGTCGTCGTCCGGTACGAAGCGCCGACGGACGAGATCGCCGAGGCCGTCGCCGAGCACACCGTGGACGGGTTCGCGCGGGTCGCCTCGGTCCGGTCGTCGGCCGTCACCCGGCGTGACGGCGGTCGCTGGACACCGGTGGTGTGACCGTCCCCGGCCACACGTAGTCGAGGTCGTCCGGCACGTCCGGGAACAGCGGTCGGTAGTGCTCCGGCGCCTTCTGCACGAGCTTCGAGCGGTGCGAGCGGTGCACCGCCTCGTCGTCGTTCCAGGGCGGCACCGGGTAGTCGCCGCGCTCGTACGCCTCGAGGTCCTCCGGTACCAGCCCGAGGTCCGCCAGGGTCTTGCCGAGACAGGTGTCCGCGTGGCCGCGCGCGGTCCACACCCGGCACGTGGCGTCCTGGTACGCCATCAGTGCCGGCCGGTACCCGCGCCACATCGCGACCACGGGGTGGTGCTGCCAGCCGTAGTCCGGCAGGGTCAGCGCCCGCATCACCTGCAGTGTCTCGACCCGTTGCTTGCCGAGCCGCCGGTCGTCCAGCACCTCGGCCGAGGCGCGGAAGTCCGGGTACGGCAGGAACGTCTGCATGCGGTGGACGGTACGCCGTGGCGCAGGCACCCGACACATGTCGTCACAACCGAGCCGTCCGTCCGGCGGACGTGTGAGCATCGAGCGCATGAGCGGAGAACTCGTCGTCGGTGTCAGCGGCAGCCCCTCGGACCCCTCGCGGACGTCCACCCTGGTGGCTGCGACCGTGGCGCGCCTCGGCCAGGAGATCGAGGGAGCGCGGACCGAGACCATCGAGATCGGGCCGCTGCTCGCCGACCTCGGCGCGGCGCCGTCCCGCGAGGCGATGTCCGAACGCACACGCCGCGCGCTCGAGACCGTCGAGGCGGCGGACGTCCTCGTCGTCGGCAGCCCGGCCTTCCGTGCCGCGTACTCGGGCGCGTTCAAGCTGTTCTTCGACTGGATCGGGCAGTACGACCTGGTGGACACCCCGGTGCTCCTGACCGCGACGGGTGGGAGTGATCGGCACGCGCTGCTCGTCGAGCACCAGATGCGGCCGCTGTTCGGCTTCTTCCAGTCGACCACGCTGCCCATCGGCGTCTTCGGGAACGAGCGCGACTTCACCAAGCGCGAGGGCGGCTACGACATCGCGAACGTGGACCTCGAGCTCCGCATCGACCAGGCCGTGCTCCGGGCGCTGCCCCTCATCCGTGGCGGGTTCGCCACCGCCGGCGCCGCCGACGTGCGTCGTCCCGCCGAGTTCTGACCCGCGTCGGGCCCGCCCGGCAGCGGCCCGGGGCGCGACCCGGTGACGGCCCGGAGGCGCGCGACGGCGCCGCCACGCGCCTCCAGGCCGACGCGACTCAGCCGAGCAGGGACGCGACGTGCGCGACCGCCAGCCGGTACCCGTCCGGGCCGGCGCCCGCGATGACCGCGGTCGCCGCCGTGGCCACGTGGTCGACGTGCCGGAACGGCTCCCGCTTCCACGTGTTCGACAGGTGCACCTCGACGACGGGCACCATCAGCGCCTCGACTGCGTCGTGGAGTGCCACCGAGGTGTGCGCGTAGGCAGCGGGGTTGATGACGACCGCCGCGAAGTCGTCGAGCGCCTCGTGCAGCCACTCGACGAGCTCACCCTCGCGGTTGGTCTGCCGGAAGTCGGCGTCGAGCCCGTGCACCGCCGCCTCGGTGTGCACGATCGCCTCGAGCTCGGCGAGCGTCACCGAGCCGTACTGCTCCGGGTCGCGGCGGCCGAGGATGTCGAGGTTCGGGCCGTTGAGGACGAGGATGCGCGACTGCTCGGTCATGCTGCGAGCCTAGCGAGCGCCCTGGACGCGATGCCGGACCGCGATGCATACCTCGGCTATGTGAACGGTCACAAATCGGTGTAACGTCTTCGTCCGGGTCGGCAGAGTTGTCGACTGCAACACATCGACGGAGAGTGTCAATGGTTCTCGCGGCAGCGAACAACGGGATCCGGCTCGACTTGGGCTGGGTCGACTACGTGATGGTCATCGTGTACTTCGCGGTGGTCATCGGCATCGGGTTCACGGCTCGGCGGCAGGTCCGCACGAGCATGGACTTCTTCCTGTCCGGCCGGTCCATGCCGGCGTGGATCACGGGTCTGGCCTTCGTGTCGGCGAACCTCGGCGCGACCGAGATCCTCGGCATGGCGGCGAACGGTGCCCAGATCGGCATGGCCACCTTGCACTACTACCTCGTCGGCGCGGTGCCGGCGATGGTGTTCCTCGGGCTCGTGATGATGCCCTTCTACTACGGCTCCA
This sequence comes from Curtobacterium sp. UNCCL20, assembly GCF_900101675.1. GTDB lineage: Bacteria > Actinomycetota > Actinomycetes > Actinomycetales > Microbacteriaceae > Curtobacterium. The sequence continues at coordinate 479,523 of NZ_FNKG01000002.1, forward strand.
AGGTCCGATCCGTGCCGGAGTTCATGCTCCGCCGGTTCGGCAAGGCCCCGCACCTGGTGAACTCGATCGCGTTCGCGGTGTCGAACGTCCTCATCGCCGGCATCAACCTGTACGCGATGGCGATCGTCATCGAGGCCATGCTCGGCTGGCCGGAGTGGCTCGCGATCATCGTCTCCGCGGGCTTCGTCCTCGTCTACATCACCCTCGGCGGACTCTCGAGCGCGATCTACAACGAGGTCATGCAGTTCTTCGTGATCATCGCCGGGCTCATCCCGCTGACGATCGTCGGCCTCCACCGCGTCGGCGGCTGGGACGGCCTCACGAAGGCCATCACGAAGACCCAGGGTGTCCAGCACCTGCAGGCCTGGGCCGGCACCGGCTTCGGCGACGTGACGAACCCGATCGGGGCGAACTGGCTCGCCATCGTGCTCGGCCTCGGGTTCGTGCTCGGCTTCGGCTACTGGACCACCAACTTCACCGAGGTGCAGCGCGCGTTCTCGGCGAAGAACATGTCCGCCGCCCGCCGCACCCCGCTCATCGCCGCGATCCCGAAGCTCTTCATCCCGGCCATCGTCGTCATCCCCGGCCTCATCGCCGCGGCCGTCGTCGGCAACCAGTTCGCCGACGGCTCGCTGACCTACAACGACGCGATCCCGAAGCTCATCCAGATGTACCTGCCGACCGGTGTGCTCGGCATCGCGGTGACGGGCCTCCTCGCCTCGTTCATGGCGGGCATGGCCGCGAACGTCTCCTCGTTCAACACCGTCTTCACCTACGACATCTGGCAGCGCTACATCAAGTCGAACATGCCCGACCTGCACTACCTGAAGACGGGCCGCTGGGTCACCGTCGCCGGCGTCCTGATCGGCGTCGCGACCGCGTTCATCGCCGCGCAGGCGTCGAACATCATGACGTACATGCAGACGCTGTTCTCGTTCTTCAACGCGCCGCTGTTCGCCGTGTTCATCCTCGGGCTGCTCTGGAAGCGGATGACCACCCAGGGCGCGCTTTGGGGCTACATCTTGGGCATCGTCACGCCGACGATCACCTGGATCGCGTACCTCGTCAACCCGAAGCTGTTCGCCACCGCGACCGCCGAGACCCTGTACGGCGCGATCATCTCGTTCGTCACCGTCCTCGTCGTCGGGTTCGTCGTGTCGATGGTCACGAAGCCGAAGCCCGAGAAGGAGCTCGGCGGCCTCGTCTACGGCATCGGCAAGATCGACCTGCACGGCGACTCCGTCGCGACGGACACCGCCTGGTACCGCTCGCCGGCGCTGCTCGGCACCGTGGCGCTCGTGCTCTGCGTCGTCCTCTACCTGCCGTTCCTCTGATCCGCTGCGCTCTGAAGGAGATCACCACTCATGCGTGACACCACCACCCTGACCGAGGAGCAGCAGGCGCTCGTCCGCTCCACCCGACGCCTCGACCTGCGTCGCATCCTCGGTGGACTGTTCGTGCTCTACGGCATCATCACGACCATCGTCGGCATCGTGCACTGGGACACCGACCCCGAGAAGACCGGCGGCATCCACATCAACCTGTGGGTGGGGCTGTCGATGCTCGTCGGCGGGCTGCTGTTCTTCCTCTGGGACCGGCTGAACCCGGTCCCGGCGGAGGACATCATCGGCCAGGCCGAGGCCGAGGAGCACCAGAAGGCCGCCGGCGAGGGGCGCGAGCTGGCCTGACGTCCGCCCGCGCCCGGTTCCGGTGCGCCGAGGTTCCCCGGTTCCGACCCGGAACGACGAAGCCGCTGTCGTACGACAGCGGCTTCGTCGTTCGGGCCCCGTGTCGCGCGTCCGTCTCGGTTCGGTACCGCGGGGGAACGGTTGCGGTGGGGCGCGGGGAAGGCCAGGTTGGTCCCGAGGAAAGGACCTCCCCATGGACACGATGGTCTTCATCAACCTGCCCGTCGACGACCTCGACCGTTCGGTCGCGTTCTACCAGGAGCTCGGGTACTCGGTGAACCCGGCGTTCACCGACGAGACCGCGGCGTCGATCGTGATCAGCGACACGATCTACCTCATGCTGCTGACCAAGCCCAAGTTCGCCGAGTTCACCGACAAGACGATCGCCGGGCCCGACACGATCGAGGTGATCAACTCCCTCAGCGTCCCCTCCAAGGACGAGGTGCACCGGATCGTCGACGCGGCGGTCCTCGCGGGCGGCGACGAGGACCGACCGGCGATGGACCTCGGCTTCATGTACCAGCGGAGCTTCGCGGACCCGGACGGGCACCGCTGGGAGTACGTGTGGATGGACCCGCAGGCCGCCGAGGACGGACCGCACGAACAGTAGGACGTGTCGGTCGTGCCCACCATGATGAGAGGATGACCTCCGACCCCGTCGCCGCACCCGGACCCGATCTCGTCATCGGTCCGGACGGGCTGGCCAGGCCGCTGTGGGCGTCGAGCGACGAGCTGCTCCGGGACTACTACGACACCGAGTGGGGCATGCCCGTGCGGGACGAGCGCGGGGTGTTCGAACGGCTCTCGCTCGAGGCGTTCCAGTCCGGGCTGTCGTGGCGGACGATCCTCGCGAAACGGCCCGCGTTCCGCGCTGCCTTCGCTGACTTCGACGCCGACACCGTGGCGCGGTTCGGCGAGGACGACGTCGCGCGCCTGATGGGCGACGCGGGGATCGTCCGGAACCGGGCGAAGATCCTCGCGACCATCACGAACGCGAACGCGACGATCGCACTGCGCGAGGACGGTGGACTGGCGGAGTTCGTGTGGTCGTTCCGTCCGGCATCGACGCCTGAGCCGCGCTCCTCCGCCGAGGTCCCCACGAAGTCCGACGAATCGGTCGCACTGTCGAAGGCCCTGCGGAAGCGCGGGTTCGCCTTCGTGGGACCGACCACGATGTACGCCCTGATGGAGGCACTCGGCATCGTCGACACGCACCTGGTCGGCAGTCACCGACGAGCGACCTCCGGCGTCTGGGTCTGACCAGGACGGCACCGGCCGTGCGGGGCTAGTGTCACGCCATGAGCTCCGAGAACCCGCGCGTCCGCGCCGTCCACCCGGTCGATGCCCGCGTCGTGGAGGTCCCGATCGACACCGAGGTTCCGACAGCGGACCCCGGCGACGGCTCGGAACCGGTCACGCCGGAGCACGACCCGGACGAGATCCGGATCTCGTTCCTGCTGTTCCCGCACCTCACGCAGCTCGACCTGACGGGTCCGGCGCAGGTGCTCTCCCGCGTGCCAGGAGCCCGCGTCGAGTACGTCGCGGCGTCGCTCGACCCGGTGCCGAGCGACTGCGGTCTCGCGCTGGTGCCGACGGTGACCTTCGCCGATGCCGGCCCGGCGGACGTGCTCGTCGTGCCCGGCGGCGACGGCTCCTTCGACGCGATGCTCGATCCCGAGGTGATCGCGTTCGTCCGCCGCGAAGCCGAGCGAGCGACGTGGGTGACCTCGGTCTGCACGGGGGCGTTCGTCCTCGGTGCCGCCGGGCTGCTCGCCGGGAAGCGGGCGACGACGCACTGGGCGTCGAAGCCGATGCTCGCGGCCTTCGGGGCGCAGCCCGTGGAGGACCGGGTGGTGGACGACGGGGCGATCGTCACGGCTGCCGGTGTCAGTGCGGGCATCGACATGGCGCTCTGGCTGGCGTCCGAGCTGGCCGGTCAGCCCGCCGCCGAGGCGATCCAGCTGCAGATCGAGTACGACCCGCAGCCCCCGTTCGACGCGGGGTCGGCCGTGCGTGCGGACACCCGAGTGGTCACCGAGGCCCGGGTCGCGGCCGAGGACGCGCGGGGCGACCGGGTGGCGCGGGCAGCAGCCGCGGTCATCCGGTAGCCGCTCAGCGGTTGCCCTTCGAGCCGCGCTTCGGCTTGCCCTTCATCCCGCGCTGGGTGCGCCCGCGGCCGGTCGAGTTCTTCCCGCCGCCGCTCTTCGCCCCGGTGCCCTTGGTCGCACTGCGCTTGGCGACGGTCTTCCCGTTCGACGGCGCGGCCTTGCCCCCGGCGGTCTTGCCACTCGCGGTCTTGCCACCCGCGGTCTTGCCCGCAGCGGTCTTGCCGCCACCCGCCTTGGTGCTGCCACCCGACCCGCGTGCGCCGTCGTCGGCGTCGGGATCCGTGCCTCCTGGCTCGTCCGCAGCACCCCGCGAACTGTTGGCGGTGCGCCCACGCACCACGCCGATGAACTCCTCCGTCGTCTCGGAGGCGTCCTCGTCGCGCCAGACCAGCACGATCCGCGTGCCGGGCGCGTCGACGAGCTCCCGTGCGACGAGGTCCTTGCGGCTCGCCTTGCGGAAGAGGGACTGGGGGAGGACCGCCACGCCGACGTTCGCCTCGACGAGGTCGAGCGCCGCGTCGATGTCGGCGGGGACCGGCCCGGCGTCGACGACGTGCACGCCGGCGAGGTCCGCGTCGGTGACCTGGCGGTGATCGGCCAGCGGGGAGTCCTTCGGCATCGCGACGACGGCGGTCTCCGTCCACAGCGGGATGGCGTTGTGGGCGTCCGAGACGGGGAGGCGAGCGAAGACCATGTCGGCCTCTCCGGCGAGGGCGTCGTCCACCTCGTCCGAGCCGATCGGGCGGAGCGCGAGGTCGATCGAGGGGAAGCGTTCCCGCCAGACCCGTGCCCATTTGGCCGGGGACACCCCGGGCACGAAGGCGATGGTGAGGGCCGCGGTCATGCAAACGAGCATAGGGGCCGTACCCTTGTGTCCATGGCGCAGGAACAGACCATGAAGCCCGAGACGGCCGCGAAGAAGCTCGGCATCCTGCTGGCGGCGGCCCCGGAGACCTTCCGGGACGCGCCGATCAGCCGGACCGCGTTCGACGAACTCCGCACGGAACCCCCGACCTGGCTCGAGGACCTCCGCCGTGACGGACCGCACCCGCGACCCGTCGTGGCGCAGAAGCTCGGCGTGTCGATCTCGGGGCTGACCCGTGCGGGCATCGAGGAACCGTTGACGACGGCGGAGATCAAGACGCTGCTCGAGCAGAAGCCCGAGTGGCTCGTGCGTGAGCGTGCGACGCAGGCCGAGGTGCACGCCGAGAACGCCCGTGTGAAGCAGGAGCGCGCCGCGAAGGCCGCTGCTCGCGCCCAGGACTGACCCGACCCGGACCGATCCGGCACCAGGACGCACCGTGCACGAGACCGTCGCCGACGCCATGCTCGTCGTGCCGCAGTTCGCGTCGGTGTGCTGCATCGTCGGGGACCGGTACCGGCCGCGCCCGGGCGTGATCGTCCCGGCTGCGGTGATGCTCGTCGCGATGCTCATGCCCGTCGTCCACGCCGGTGCGGTGTGGACGCTGCTCGCCGCGACCCTGCTGCTGCTCCTCGCGCCGCTGCCCGTGATGCGTCGACGGCGCGCGGACGGTCGCCGCGCCGAACCGATGGACGTCCACCGTGCGCTGTCGGCCGTCGTGATGGCCGGGATGCTCCTGATGGGGCACGCCACGGGCCTCGCGGACGGCCACGCCGGGCACGGCATCGCGCTGACGGCGGTCCTCGGCGCCGGGGTGATCGGCTACTGCGCGTTCAGCGGCTGGCTGCTCCGCTCGGAATGGGCACGCGAGGACCGGCGGGCGATCCGGAGCGGCGAGGTCTTCGCGATGACGGTCGCCGTCGTCGGGATGACACTCGCCATGTAGCGCAGCTCGGCGCGCGCTCAGCGACCGACAGCCGTGTCGCCCGACGACGTCACCCGCTCCTTCGCGGCGTGGATCGTGTCCTTCGGCACCGGCGGCACGCCGCGGCGGATCCCGCGGATCCCGACCGCCAGCAGGACGGCGGTCACGATCGCGAAGACGCCGAACGTGATGCCAGCCGCGGCCCAGACCGGCAGCACGAGCGCGAGGAGGGCGACCGCGAAGCCGGCCAGCGCGACGAGGGTCGTCAGCGCGAAGCCGACGCCGACACCGGTGAGCACCAGGCCGGCCTTCGCACCGCTCACGCGGTCGCCGATCTCCTGACGAGCGGACGCCACCTCCTCGCGGACCGCGCGCAGGACCGGTTCCAGCGCCTTCTGCACCAGTCCGGCGGTGACGGTGTCGCGGAAGGACGGCTTGGCGGTCGGGGTGTCGTCGTGGTCGGGGGTCGTCATGGTCTGCTCCTGTCCGTGGCGCGGCGTTCCGCGCCCACCACCGTGACGCGGTCGGCGCGGTGATCGTCACACCATCCTCGCCCGTGTCCGGGCACCTCCCAGGATGGGCGAGGGCAGCGGCCGCTGCGGACGCCACCTGCTGGCGATCGAGCGGCGGCCCGCGTGGAGCGCGGACGGTGACGCGACCGCCTGGAGGCCCGCCGCGCGTCGACGACGCAGGACGGGCCTCCAGGGTGCGTTGCGTCCAGAACGGACGGCGACGGTCCGCCTACGGGGCGACCTCGTCGAGGTCGTCGATGCCGCGAGCGGCGGCCGCCGCTCGGCGGGCTCGCATCGAGGGGGCGACCAGAGCACCGACGACGGCGAGGACGGCGACCCCGGTGCAGGCCCAGAAGCCGATGGTGAACGCCTCGTCCGTCGGGAGGCCCTGCGGCGTGCTGTGCGAGGTGATCAGTGCCGCGATGACGGCGGTGCCGACGCTGGAGCCGATCGTGCGGACGACGGTGTTGGCGCTGATGGCCTCGCCGGTCTGGTTCGCCGGGACGCTCTCGATGATCGCGTTCGAGCAGGCGGCGAGGGCCATGCCGATGCCGACACCGGTGAGGACGCCCGACACGACGACCTGCCAGAGCTCGGCGTGGCTGATCGCCGGGATCACGAACGCGGCGACGATCGCGACCCCGCCGATGAGCATCGGCGGCTTCGGCCCGACCTTCCGGACGAGGATGCCGGCGATCGGTCCGGCGATGACCATCATCACGACGGTCGGCAGCAGGAAGAGGCCCGCCTGGGTGACGTCCTTGCCGAAGCCGTACCCGAGGGCGGTCGGCAGCTGCAGCAGGGTCGGGACGAGGACGAACGTGCCGAACATCGCGAAGCCGAAGACGAGGGCGACGACGTGGGCGGTCCAGACACCCCGCACGGCGAAGAGGCGGACGTCGATGAGGGGCTCGTCGACCCGGAGCTCGACGAACACGAAGGCGACGAGCGCGACGGCGCCGAGGGCGAGCAGGCCGATGGTCTTCACGTCGCCCCAGCCCCAGGTCTCGCCCTCACTGACGGCGAGCAGGATCGCCACGAGGGAGACACCGAGCACGAGGGTGCCCACCATGTCGAGGCGGCCGGGCTTCCGGACGGGCGACTCGGGCATGCCGAAGACCGCGCCGAGCAGGGCGATCACGACGAGCACGGCGGGCAACCAGAAGAGCCAGTGCCAGGACAGGTGCTCGACGATCGGTCCGGCGGCGACGATCCCGACGCCGGCGCCGATGCCGAAGATCGCGGAGAGCAGGCCGATCGTCACGCTGACCTTCTCCTTCGGGAGCTCGTCGCGGACGATCCCGATCGACAGCGGCATGACGGCACCCGCGGCGCCCTGCAGTGCGCGCCCGACGATGAGCGTGCCGAGGTTCGGCGCGAGGGCTGCGAGGACGGCACCGACGAGCAGGATCGAGAGCACGACGATGAGCACCTTGCGCTTGCCCACCATGTCGCCGAGGCGGCCGAGGATCGGCGTGAGCACGGACGCTGACAGCAGGTACGCGGTGAGCACCCAGCTGGTGGCGCTCGTGGACGCGCCGAGGTCCTGTCCGATGGTCGACAGTGCCGGGGCGACGAGCGACTGCAGCACCGCGAACGACAGGCCGCCGAGTGACAGGTAGACGATGATCGCCGTGCTGTTCGGCCGACGACCGTCGGTGGTGGGGTGGGACCCGGTCCGCGGGGTCTCCATGGTCTCGGTCATCGTGCTCCGTACGGTCGATGTAAACGCTTGCTGACTTGACGAGAGTACGCGGTTCTAGCCGCATGTCAACAATCGCTTACATTGCTGGCGGAGCCGGTACGCTTCGACCATGAGCAAGGACGCCGAGGCCACCCGCCTGCTGCTCGTGCAGGCTGCACGGCGGCGGTTCGCGTTCGACGGGTACCGGGCCACGACCGTCCGGCAGATCGCCGCGGACGCCGGGGTGAACGTGGCCCTCATCAACCGCTACTTCGTGTCGAAGGAAGGGCTGTTCCGGGCCTGCCTCGACCGGGTCGTGCGGGAGCTCGGCGCCGTCGAACGCCGCGAACCCGACCTCGAGCGCGCGCTGGGGGAGCTGATCGGCCACGCCGTGCGCTCGCCGACCGACGAGGACTCGCTGCACCTGATGCTGCTCCTGCGGTCGTCCGGCGACGACGGTGCCGATGCCATCCGCCGTGAGACCCTCCGTCGATACGCCGAACGGCTGGCCGCGGTCGTCGGGGGAGAGGCGACCGACGACCTGCTCGTCCGGGCGGAGATCGCGCTGTCCGTGGTGCTCGGGATGACGATGCTCCGGACCTCGACGCAGGTGGAGCCGCTCGCGTCCGCCGACCCTGACGCGCTGGCTCGTCCGCTGGAGGATGCCCTCCGCGCCCTCCTCGGCGGTGTGTCCCGACGCTGAGGTCCGCCGCGCGCGCACGACCCCGACCGCGGTAGCGTCGAGCCGTGTCCGAACGCCCCGTCCGCCGCCCCGATCCCGCCCCGCGCCTCGACGAGGTCGACGAGCGGATCCTCTGGACCCTCGCGGCCGACGCCCGGATCCCGAACAACCGGCTCGCCGCCGCCGTCGGCATCGCACCGTCGACGTGCCTGACGCGGGTGCGGGCGCTCGAGGACGCCGGCGTCATCCGGGGCTACCGCGCCGAGGTGGACGTCGCCCGGCTCGGGTTCGCGATCGAGGCGATGGTCTCCGTGCGGGTGCACGCTGCCGCTCGGCACGAGCTGCGGGACTTCGCGAAGCGCCTGCTGGCTGTGCCCGTCGTGCAGGACGTGTCGTTCCTGGCGGGGGACAAGGACTTCCTCGTGCACATCGCGTGCACCTCCACCGAGCAGCTCCGCGACTTCGTGGCGGACGAGCTCAGCGGGGATCCGTCGGTCGCCACGACGCAGACGAACATCGTGTTCGAGCGGCTCGTCGCCGACCGGGCGCACCAGGGGCGCTCGTTCGACGAACTCCGGCGCTGGCGCGCCTGACGCTCAGCGGGTCCGGGCCATCGGCAGGTGCGGGATGCCGTCCTCCACGAAGTCCTCGCCGGAGCGGGCGAAGCCGAACCGGGCGTACCACTGCTCGAGGTGCGCCTGGGCGTCGATCGCGATGCGCGGTGAGCGTGCCTCGTCGATGGCGGCCTGCATGAGCTGCGCCGCGAGGCCCTGCCCACGAGCGGCCTTCGCGGTGGCGACACGGCCGATGCGCTCGGTGCCGTCGTCCTCGCGGAGGAGCCGGAGCGTGGCGTCGACCGAACCCTGCCCGGCCCAGAACTGCACCGTGCCCGGCTCGAGGTCGCGGCCGTCGATGTCCGGGTACGCAGCCTGCTGCTCGACGACGAAGACGTCCTGCCGCAGTCGGAGGATCTCGTGCAGCGTGACGATGTCCAGATTGCGGGTCGGAGCGTTGAAGATCGAGACCACGATCGGCCTTTCCTGACGATTTGTTCCGAAACCAGGTGCGTTCCGGAACGGGGCGGGGTACCGTGCCGGTCAACCACTCTACGTGCGCAGCCGAGATCAGGAGGTGAGCGCATGGACCAGCCGTTGCGCGACCCCTGGCGCGCGGTGATCCGGTACGCCGTGTTCGGCCTCGGCGTCGCCGCAGCCCTCGTGCTGCTCACGCTGCTGCTCGGTGCCCGCCCTGCCTCCGCCGCGACACCAGCGCAGCCCGCGCCGGCCGCCCAGGCGCAGCAGCGCGGGCTCGTCGGTGGCCTCGTGCACGGCCTCGGAGACACCGTCCAGGGCGTCACGAGCGGCGTCGGCCACGTGGTCGGCGAGGTCGTCGAACCGGTCCGCACGGCGGTCCGGCCGGCGGCGCCCGCCCCGGCGGCTCCGGTTCCGGCAGTGCCCGCTCCGGCAGCACCGGCAGCGCCTGCCCCGGCCCACGCAGCGCCCGCCCCGAGGCCCGCAGCTCCGGCGCCGGCAGTACCCACCGCCTCCGTGCCGTCGAGCCCTGCTCCGACCCACTCGGCTCCTGCCCCGTCCACGTCGACGCCCGCTGTGCCCGCCGTCGCTCCGGCGGCCCCCGGCGCGAGCACGCCGAACGGTGCGACCAGCGCCGCGCCGGCCACGGGGCACACGGTGACCATCCCCGCGACGCACACGCCCGCGACGGCGGCGACCAGCTCCTCCAGGCCCGTCACCGACACGCTCGTGACCGTCCTGCGCCCCGTCACCGGCACCGTCCAGGCACTCACGGACGCCCGTCCGGTGACCGCCGTGGTCCACACGCTGGACCGGGTCGTCGGTTGCCTGCCGGTCCTCGGGACCGTCCTCGGTGACGACACGCTGGGCACCGTGACCCGACCCGTCACCGGCCTGGTCGACGATGCCCTCGGTGGGGTCGGCACGGCCGTCGGATCGGTCCCCGACATCGTCAGCGGACTCCCGCCCGCCGTCGGCGGCGTCCTGCCCGGAGGCACGGATCCCGTCGTCACCGCCCCCGTCGGCCCGGCGGTCGGCGGCTCCGGAGCCCCGCTCGGCCGGTCGACGTCAGCCGTCGGACAGGGCACGGGCGGCGTGGCCACCGGCTCGGGTCCGACGCTCGCCGCGTCCGCCCTCGCCTCGCGTCCGGCACCGCCGTCCGACGGCGCCGCGCACGTCCGCGGGTCGGTCACGGTGCTCGCCGGCGCTCCGGCCTCCGTCGCAGTCGGCACGGTGCAGGACGCCACGTTCGGCGGTCGCGCGCTCCTCGTCCCCACGGGGAACGGCGGCGGGCACGACGGCACCCCGTTCGACGGCACCGGTTCCGGTGTCCTCGGCGGCAGCGCCGCGGGCTCGGCCGGCTCGGCCGCAGCCGTCGGCATCGTCGGCGCCGCCGGCACCCAGGTCTCCCTCGCCGCGGGGTCACGCGGCACCCTCTCCGACGACGCCGTCCCCGCGTCGGTCGTCGGCGAGCACGACGTCGCTCCTGACTGAGATCGGTGCACCTGCCCAGCACGGCAGGACTGCACCACCGGCCGCCACCGCGGTCGGCAACCGATCTCGATCAGTGAGGAACGACCATGAACAAGTACGTCTCGAGAGGGCTGTGGTTCACCCTCTTCGTCGGCGGGCTGACGCTCGGAGGGGCGGTCGCTGCGAACGCGGCGACGACCTCCGGAGCTGACGGCACCGCGTCCGGCACCCAGGTGGCGCCGTCGATCCACGCTCCCGTCTCCGCCACCGGCAACGCGCTCGGTGTCCTCGGCGACGCGGTGTCGTCGGTGACCAGCGCCGCCGTCCCGGCAGCGCCCGCGGCCGCAGCGCCTGCACCCGCAGCTCCCGCGGCCGCAGCGCCCTCGACGACGGGAGCGAACGGGACGGCCTCCGGCACGCAGGTCGTGCCGGACGTCACCGCCCCCGTGCACGTCGGCGGCAACGCCATCGCCGTCGGCGGCGACGCTGCTGCGACAGCAGCACCCGCTGCCCCCGCGGCAACGTCCGCTCCGGCCCCAGCGGCCCCGGCGGCGGCCGCCCCGACCACGTCCGGCTCGGACGGACTCGCCTCGGGAACGCAGGTGGCCGGTGCCGTGACGGCGCCGATCACGGCCGCGGGCAACGCCGTCGCGGTCGGCGGAGACGCCGCCTCGACGGGGACGCCCGCCGCGCCCGCAGAATCGGCTCCGGCATCCTCGGCTCCGGCCGCTTCGGGACCGTCGACCTCGGGTTCGGACGGCACGGCATCGGGGACGCAGGTCGCCCCCGTCGTGTCCATCCCGGTGACGGTGTCCGGCAACGGCATCGGCCTCCTGGGTGACGGCACCTCGACCGCCACCGGGACCGGCTCCACCGGCACGACCACCCCGACCGCGGGCGGGACGACCTCCGGGTCGGACGGTGTCGCATCGGGGACGCAGGTCACCCCGGTGATCTCCGTCCCCGTCACGGTCTCGGGCAACGGGATCGGTCTCCTCGGTGACGGCACGTCGGCGAACACCGGCGCGACCGGCACCGGCACCGGCACGACCACGCCGACCGCGCCGACCGCGGGTGGCTCGACCTCCGGGTCGGACGGCATCGCCTCGGGCTCGCAGGTGTCCCCGGTGGTGTCGCTGCCGATCACGATCGGCGGGAACGGCATCGGCCTCGTCGGTGACGGCACCTCGACGAACACCGGAACGACCGGCACCGGCACCACCGGCGCGACCGCGCCGACCGCGGGTGGTTCGACCTCCGGGTCGGACGGCATCGCCTCGGGCTCGCAGGTGTCCCCGGTGGTGTCGCTGCCGATCACGATCGGCGGGAACGGCATCGGCCTCGTCGGTGACGGCACCTCGACGAACACCGGAACGACCGGCACCGGCACCACCGGCGCGACCACCCCGACCGCGGGTGGCTCGACCTCCGGGTCGGACGGCATCGGCTCCGGCACCCAGGTCGCGCCGGTGATCAGCCTCCCGATCACGATCGGCGGCAACGGGATCGGCATCGTCGGCGACGGGACCAGCACGACCACCACGCCGGGGACCGGTACCGACCCGGGCACCGGGACCGATCCGGGCACGGGGACCGACCCCGGCACCGGCACCGATCCGGGCACGGGGACCGACCCCGGCACCGGCACGGACCCCGGTACCGGGACCGACCCGGGGACGGGCACCGACCCCGGCGTCCCCGGGGCCGCGACCGGTGCGGGTGACGGCACCGTGCCCGTGACGGCGACCACCCCGTCCAGCGCGAGCGTCGCGGCGGTGGGGACCAGCGCCTCCCGGCCCGCCACCGTCCTCGCAGCGACCACCGCCGTCCCGGCGGCGGCCACCTCGAGCACCCAGCCGGCGCTCGCCTACACGGGAGCGAACTCGCCGGTCCTGCCGGCGGGCTTCGCCCTCCTCCTGCTCCTCGCTGGAGCAGGGACCCTGGTGCTGCGCAAGCGGCACTGATCCGGACCGGCCGGTGTCGTCTGTGCGGCACCGGCCACCATCGGTCGGAGGGGCACCGGATCAGGGTGCCCCTCCGACCCGCGCCCGCCGGGCGTGACGAGACGGCCCGTCTGGATGCGTGCTGGCGGTGACCTGGGAGTCGTCGATGGCGAACCTGTGCACAGCAGAAGCGCCTCCGAGGCCGCCCGGCAGCGCGGTGACGCCACGATGAGAGCGTGCTCCACGACCTCCTGCGCATCCCCGTCACCGGGCGCGACGTGCTCATCCCCGTCGACGTCATCGCCGCGGTCCTCACCGTCTGGCTGGTGGTCGCACCCGTGCTGGGCAGGTCCGCCCGCACCCGGACCGCGCACCCGGTCCGGGCCGTCCTGATCCGTGTCGCCGCCCTGGTGGTCGGAGCGGGCGTCGGCCTGGTCGCGGTGTGGTGGACCGGGGACGTGCTCGACCTGTTCGGTGTCGCGTTCACGCCGGTCACCCGGATGTGGATCGCCCTCGCGTTCGCCGGCGTCGCACTGCTGGTGGTCGTCCTCGTGCAGGGCGGCTGGCTCCTCCGGGTGGTGGCCGTCGGTGCCGCTGCGACCGTCGTCCTCGCAGCCGGCCTCGGGGTGAACGTCGACTTCGGCTTCTACAAGAACGTGGAGCAGGCGATCTCGACCAACCCGTACCCGACGAAGCAGGTGCCGCTCGCCGGGTCGGCAGGTTCCGTCGGGTCCGTCGGTTCCGTGGTGGAGGCCTCGACGTGGCACGCTCCGACCGACATGCCCAAGGTCGGGGAGACGTTCAGCGTCCGGATCCCGGGCACCGTGTCGCACTTCGCCGCGCGCAAGGCCGTGGTGTGGTTGCCGCCGGCGGCGCGCACCCCGCACCCGCCGACCCTGCCGGTCATCGTGGCGCTCTCCGGGCAGCCGGGGCAACCCGCCGACATGTTCCAGACGGGAGACCTCGGGCGCTTCCTCGACCGCTACGCTGACGCGCACCACGGCCTCGCACCGATCGTGGTCTCACCGGACCAGCTCGGCGCGCCGGCTCGGAACCCGATGTGCGTCGACTCGCGGCGCCTGGGACGGAGCGCGACCTACGTGATGACGGACACAGTGCGGTGGATCCGGGAGCACCTGCCGGTCGCCACCGCGCCGAGCGCCTGGGGCATCCTCGGGTTCTCGCAGGGTGCGACCTGCGCGATGCAGTTCTCCACCGCCTACCCGGGGGTGTTCAGCAGCGCGCTCGCGATCTCGAGCGAGCCGGCACCCCGGAACGGCAGCGTGCAGCAGTCCATCGCGCTGGGCTTCCACGGCTCCGCGTCGGCGTACCGGGCGGCGTCGCCGAGCGCGATCATGACCGCGCACGGCCGCTACACCGACCACCTGACGGTGTTCGGGTTCGGGCAGGACGACGCCCCGTACCGCGCGTCCACCGAGGCGCTCCGGGCCGTCGCCGAGCGGGTCGGGATGCAGACGTCCCTCATCGTGTCGCCGGGCTCGGCCCACGACTGGAACACCGTCCGCTACGTCCTGGCCCACGGGCTGCCGGCGGTCATCGCGCACCTCGGGCTGCCGTCGTCGAAGGGCGCCCTGTGACCGAGCCGGAGCGGCCCGCGCCCGCCTCCGCGCGCACCCGACCGCACCGCGCACTCGCCGCCTGGCGCACCGTGCGTCGACACCCCGTCACGTCGGCGATCGTCGTGCTGGTCCTGGCGACGTCGGCCGCCACCGTCGTCCTCCGCGTCCTGCACGGCACCGGTCCGGTCTCGTACGGCCCCTTCCGGGTGTTCGCCGTGTCGACCGGTGTCATCGCGCTCCTGCTCACCCTCGCCGGGGTCGTCGCGCTCGTCGGGGCGTCGGAGCGCCTGATGGGCTCCTGGCGGACGGCGTTCGCCTTCGTCGTCACGACGGTCGTCGGCACCGGGATCGGCGCGCTGAGCGCCTTCCTGGACACCGACGGCCGCGACGTCGGGCCGCTGCTGCTCGGCCGGGCGACGAGCTTCGACCCGTGGACCGCCATCGTCGGCACCGTCGTCACCGCGAGTGCGTTCGCCGGCCCGCTGTGGCGCCGGCGGATCCGGGTGAACGCCCTCGCCGTGGTGGCGGCCCTCCTCCTCTACGCGGGGCACGCGTCGGACCTGTACGCGGTGCTCGCCGCCGCCGCCGGGTGGCTGCTCGGCGAACTGCTGCGCCGGACGCCGAAGCGGATCGGCTGGGTCCGCAGCTCCCACCGCGAGACCCGGGTCCTGCTCGGCACCGTCGTGCTCGTCTCGGCCGTGGGACCCGTCATCGCGCTCGTCTCCCGCGCCCGTGTGGGCATCCTCGCGCCCCTCGCCGCCGTCGTCGGTGCCGGGCCGGTCACCCCGGTGCACGGGTGCCGGGCGGACGGAGTCGCGGGGGAGTGCCTCCGGGCGCTGATGGCCTACCGGGCGACCGACCCGTGGACCGTCGTCCTCGCCGCCGCCCCGCTCCTGGTGCTCGTCGTCGCGGGTCTCGGGCTGTTCCGCGGCAGCCGGTTCGCCGTCTGGCTCGTCGTCGTGGTCGACCTCGTGACCGCCGGCGCAGCAGCCGTCACGTACGGCGCGGTCCCGGGCCGGGTCGAGCAGCTGCACGGTACCGAGGACCGCTTCGTCGTCGACGTGTCGATCGCGGCGTCGATCGTGGTCCCGCTCGCCACCGCCGTCGTCCTCGTGCTGCTCCGCCGGTCCTTCACGGTGCTGCCCGCACGGCGCCGCGTGGCGACCTTCGCCATCACGGTCGGCTCGGCCGCGGGCGTCATCGTCGCGACGGTGCTGGTCGTCGCCGCGTCGTCGCCGCAGCAGGTCGAGGACCCGCTGCGGCTCGCCGTCGCAGCGCTCGGACCACTGGCGCCGGTCACGTTCTGGGACCGGCTGCCGTCGCTGCCGACGATGCTGCGGATCGTCCTCGGGCTGGCCGGCCCGGCGCTCTGGTTCGTCATCGCCCTCGCGGCCGTGCGGCCGACCGGCGCCGTCGAACCGGACGCCGACACCGACGGCACCCGGCGGGACCGGGAGCGTGCCCGGGCGCTCCTCGAAGCCGGCGGTGGGGACGCCTTCGGCTGGATGACGACGTGGCAGGGCAACGCCTACTGGTTCGCCGAGGACGGTCGCGCCGGGGTCGCCTTCCGCCGGAACGGTCGGGTCGCGGTCACCGTCGGCGGCCCGTTCGGCTGGCCGGACGCCCGCTCGGACGCGATGACCGCGTTCGCCCGGTGGTGCGACGACAACGGCTGGACCGCCGTCTTCTACGGCATCGGGGTCGAGGCGGCGAGCACCCTCACCGCGCAGGGGTGGGGGACGCTGCCGGTCGCCGAGGACGCCGACTTCGACCCGCGCACCTGGACCACGAGCGGCAAGAAGAAGCAGGACGTCCGCACCTCGGTGAACAAGGCGAAGCGCGAGGGCCTCACGGCGACGTGGTCGAGCTGGCAGCAGCTGCCCGCCGCCACCACGCGGCAGATCGAGGCGATCTCGGAGGAGTGGGTCGCCGAACGGGAACTCCCCGAGATGGGCTTCACCCTCGGTGGGATCGACGAGATGCGGGACCCGGCCGTCCGCACGCTCGTCGCGCAGGACGAGTCCGGCACGGTGCTCGCCGTCACGAGCTGGCTGCCGAGCCACCGCGAGGGCCGGGTGGTCGGCTGGACGCTCGACGTGATGCGGCGCACCGGTGCCGCGCCGAACGGCGTGATGGAGTTCCTCGTCGCGAGTGCGGCGGACCGGATGCGTGCGGACGGGGTCGAACGGCTCAGCCTGTCCGCGGCGCCGCTCGCCCAGGCTTCCGAGGGCGCACCGGCGAACGAGGGCGTGCAGGACCTGCTCGACCTGGTCGGCGGGGTCCTCGAACCCGTGTACGGGTTCCGCTCGCTGCTGCGGTTCAAGCTGAAGTTCGGCCCGGAGCTGCACCCGCTCGTGCTCGCGTACCCGGACCCGGTCGCGCTCCCGGCGATCGGGATCGCGGTGGTCCGCGCGTACCTGCCGGACCTGTCGTTGCGACAGGCGGTGGCCCTGGCGCGGGGACGCGGCTGACGGGAGGCGCGTGGCGGGCCGGCTCCGTGCCTCCAGGCACGCTCCGCGTTCGTCGCGAGCCCGACCGCGGTCCGCACGCGACGCCCCGTTACGCATGCGGCGCCGGTCGGGCGCTCCGCGCAACCGGGTGGGGTATCGTTCCGACTACGCAAGCGCTCCGGGGTCGGTGCAATTCCGAACCGGTGGTGACAGTCCACGAACTGATGACGGGTGCGAATCCGGCAGAGGTTGACCTGGTGAAACTCCGGGACCGACGGTGAGAGTCCGGATGGGAGGCGCGCTGGCGGACGAGACGTGACCACATCCGTGGGCGCTGACCCGTCCGTCGATGCCGACGATCGTCGAACGCCCCCGGAGTCCCGTTGAGAGGACACCAGTGTTCACCGGCATCATCGAGGAACTCGGCACCGTCACCGCCGTCGAGCAGCACGGCGACTCCGTCGCGCTCACCGTCCGCGGCCCGCTGGTGGTGCAGGACGCACGCCACGGCGACTCCATCGCGACGAGCGGCGTGTGCCTGACCGTCGTCGAGCAGACCTCCGAGACCTTCACCGCCTTCGTCATGAAGCAGACGCTCGACATGAGCGCGCACGGCACGCTCGCGGTGGGCGACCGGCTGAACCTCGAGCGCGCGGCCTCGGTCGGCGACCGGCTCGGCGGCCACATCGTGCAGGGCCACGTCGACGGCACCGCGACCGTCCTCGAGACCGCGGACGGTGACGGCTGGCGCCGTGTCCGGTTCTCCCTGGCACCCGACCTCAGCCCCCTCGTCGTCGACAAGGGCTCGGTCGCGATCGACGGCGTCTCGCTCACCGTCAGCGCCGTCTCCGACGAGGACACCCCGCCGGCCGACGCCTGGTTCGAGGTGAGCCTCATCCCGGAGACGCTCGAGGCGACGACCCTCGGCGCCCGTGTCCCGGGGGACCGGGTCAACATCGAGACCGACGTCCTGGCCCGGCACGTCCGGCGGATGCTGCGGCTCGACGCCGCGGTGCGTCCGCAGGTCGACGCGTTCGAGACCGTCGGCCAGGAGGCACGGTGATGGTCACCGACACGACGCACGTCGACGGCGGGGCCGGGTCGGCCGCGGGGGCGGACGCGCCGGTCGCGTCCGTCGTGTCGGCACCCCTTGCCCTCTCCCGTGTCGAGGACGCGATCGTGTCCATCGCCGCCGGCCGTCCGGTCATCGTCGCGGACGACGAGCACCGCGAGAACGAGGGTGACGTCATCCTCGCCGCCGAGCTCGCGACCCCGGAGTGGATCGCGTGGACCGTGGCGCACTCGTCGGGGTTCATCTGCGCACCGGTGAGCGTCGAGATCGCGGACGCCCTCGACCTCCCGCCGATGGTGGAGCACAACGAGGACGTCCGGGGGACCGCCTACACGGTGACCGTCGACGCCGCGGTCGGGGTGACGACCGGGATCAGCGCGCACGACCGCTCCCGGACGCTGCGGGTCCTCGCCGACCCGTCGTCCGTCCGCGACGACCTGCACCGCCCCGGACACGTCGTGCCCCTCCGCGCACGACCCGGCGGGGTCCGGGAGCGCGCCGGCCACACCGAAGCAGCGATCGACCTCGTCACCGCGGCCGGGCTCCGACCCGCCGCGGCGATCTGCGAGATCGTCGACGAGGACGGCAGCATGATGCGCCTGCCGCGGCTCGTCGAACTCGGGGCACGCGAGGGCGTGCCCGTCATCACCATCGCCGCACTCGTCGAGTGGCTCGACGCGGCTGACCGGGCGGCGGCCGAGGCCGTGCTCACGGAAGGAACGACACGATGAGCGGAGCAGGCGCGGCGGACCGCGACCACGTCGACGGGACGGGCATCCGGGTGGCGATCGTCGCCGGGCAGTGGCACGACGCCATCGCCGGTGGGCTCCTCGCCGGGGCGCAGCGCGAGGTCGAACGCCTCGGCGCCACGGCCGAGGTGGTCCCGGTGCCGGGGAGCTTCGAGCTGCCCGTCGTCGCGAAGGCGGCCCTCGAGGCCGGGTTCGACGCCGCGGTGGCCCTCGGGGTGATCATCCGCGGGGGCACCCCGCACTTCGAGTACGTCTCGGACGCCGCCACCAGCGGGCTCACCCGCGTCGCCCTCGACACCGGCCGACCGGTCGGCTTCGGCGTCCTCACGCTGGACGACGAGCAGCAGGGACTCGACCGGGCCGGGCTGCCCGGGTCGAAGGAGGACAAGGGCGCCGAGGCCGTGCACGCGGCGGTGTCGACGGCGGTCACCCTGCGGAAGCTGCGCGTCCTGGTCTGAGCGACCACGGCGTTCCGTGGCGCAGGGTGACCTTCGTCGTGCGCGAGCCGAGCGTCGTCGCCGAGGCGACCCGCGCCTCCAGGCCGCACGCGACCGCGCAGGTCGGACAGCCGCCGGCCGGAACGCGAACGGGCCCCGCACCGAGAGGTGCGGGGCCCGTTCTGCGTGCGGAGGTGACTACCGCTTGCCGAACACGTGGATCGGCAGGAAGAAGGAGAGGCACATGAGCACGAGGCCGCCCATGAACACGAACGCCTGACCGGACTCCACCTGGAACGCGAAGCCGAACAGGTACATCGACACCAGCAGCAGCAGGATCGAGAAAACAGCGGCGATGACGCGGCCCACGGTGGTACCTCCGGAAGTCAGGCGGGTGGATCGGGTCCAGTCTATCCCCAGCGGCGAGGAAGGACGTTCACCTGCCTGGCTTCGTCGCGATGAGCCGGTCGACGACGCCGAGCAGCGCCTCCATGTCGACGGTGCCGCGGTTCGGCCGGACGTCGCTCGCGGCGCCGAGCGAGGCCTGGTGGTAGAGCCCGTCGCCGAGGAGCTTGACCGCCTGCGCCGTGGGCTCGTCGCCGAGGGCGTCGACGAGGGTGACGAGCCAGGCGTTCTCGGTCTCGTCGAGGGTGCGGCCCGCTTCCTCGTACCCGGCTTGCTGCAGCCGGCTGGCCGCGAGGAGGGCGAGGTCGAGCTCGCTGCCGACGAACAGGCAGTTCCGCACGAAGTACCGGGCGGCGCCGTCCTCGGCGTCCCGCATCCGGTCGACGTCGATCGCGGAGAGGTCGGAGAGTCGCTCGCACAGTCCTTCGACCAGGGCGGCCTTCGACCCGAAGTGGTAGAGCAGTCCGCCCTTGGAGACACCGGCCCGTGCGGCCACCGCGTCGAGGGTCGCCGGACGCTCTCCCTCCTCGCACACGATGGCGACGAAGCTGTCCAGGACACGATCGCGGGCGCTTGCCATGCGCACGAGTCTAGGGAGTCGCGGGCGGCGGCGTGCCGAGGCCGCCGCCGCCCACGACGTCAGCCCTTCAGTGCACCCGCGGCGATGTTCGCGATGAAGTGTCGCGACCCGATGATGAACACCCCGATGAGCGGGAACACGCTGATCACCGCGCCCGCCATCACGGCGCCGAGGTCGGTCGCGTTCACCGAGCTCAGGCCGGCGAGCGCCACCTGCAGCGTCTGGCCCTTCGGGTCGATCAGCACGATGAGGGGCCAGACGTAGTCGTTCCACGCCGTGATGAACGTGAAGATGCCGAGGAACGCCAGACCGCCGCGGAGCATCGGCACGGCGATCGACCACCACGTCCGGAAGAACCCGGCGCCGTCCACCCGTGCCGAGTCGATCACCTCGTTCGGGATCGACCCGGTCGCGAACTGCCGGAGCAGGAAGATCCCGAACGCATTGGCGGCTCCCGGGACGATGAGGGCCTGCAGGCCGCCGATCCACCCGAGGTGCGCCATCAGCACGAAGCTCGGCACCAGCGACAGGCTGCCGGGCACCAGGAACGTCGCGAGCATCACGGTGAAGAGGCTCCGCTTGAACGGGAACTCGTACTTCGCGAACGCGAACGCGGCGAGCGAGTCGAACAGCATCACGAGGACCGCGGTGCCGCCCGCCACGATGACGGTGTTGAGGAGCGCCCGGAGCATGTCGACGTTGCTGAAGACCGACGCCACGTTCGCGAGCGCGTTGTCCCCGAACCAGAGCGACGGCGGGTAGCCGAAGATCTCGGCGTTCGTCGACGTCGACATGACGAGGAGCCAGTAGAACGGGAAGATCGACAGCACCACGCCGATGACGAGGCAGAGGTGCGTGACGGCGGTCCCGACCCACCCCCGGCGGAAGCGTGGGCCCCGGTCGTCCGTGGCGGCGCCGGGTCGGCCGAGCGCCGCAGCGGTGTTGGTGGTCGTCGTGGTCGGTGTCGCGGTCATGCGTCGACCCCCTTCGCGCTGGTGCGGGTCGTGCGCGGCGCGCGCAGTCGCCTCGGTGTCTTCAGGCCGTCGCGTTCACTGAGCAGGCGCCAGTTGATGATCGCGAACACCACGGAGAACAGGAACAGCACCCAGGCGATCGCCGACCCGTAGCCGAAGTCGAACTGGTTGAACGCCTGTTCGTACTGGTAGAGGACGATCGTCATGCCCGCCTCGTCGGGACCGCCGACCGCCTGCCCGTTGAACAGGATCTGCGGTTCCGTGAAGAGCCCGAGGCCACCGATCGTCGAGGTGATGACGGTGAACAGGATGACCGGCCGGAGGAGCGGCACCGTGATCCGGGAGAAGATCTGCCAGCTGTTCGCCCCGTCCACCTTCGCGGCGTCGTAGAGCTCCGTGGAGATCGACTGCAGGCCGGCCAGGTAGATGATCGCGTTGTAGCCCGTCCAACGCCAGATCACCATCACGGAGATCGTGACCTTGACGCCCCAGTAGGACGAGAGCCACCCGACCGGGTCGGCGCCGACGGCCCGGAGCGCTGCGTTGACGAGCCCGAAGCCGTCCGAGAACACCGAGCCGAACACGATCGCCATCGCGACCATGCTCGTGACGTTCGGGACGAAGAACGCCACCCGGTAGAAGCCCTTCGCGCGGATGTTGCCGTGCAGCAGGAACGCGAGCACGAGCGCGAGGAACAGCATCGGGACGGTGGACATCACCCAGATGAGGAAGGTGTTGCCGACGGCGTTCCAGAACCGCGGGTCGCCGAGCAGGTACTGGTACTGCGCGAGCCCGACGAACGCGGGGGAGCCGACGCCGTCCCAGTCGGTGAAGGACAGCACGATCGAGAAGACGATCGGGAACAGCCCGAACACCAGGAACAGCACGTAGAACGGTGCGATCGCGACGTACTGGGGCCAGAACCGCCCGAGGCCACGACGTCCGCCGGTGGCCGCGGTGGTGATCGAGGCGGTGGGGGTCCCGACGACGGCGGGGATGCTCGTGGTCGGCGGTGCCTGCTTCGTGCTCATGCGCCGGCCCCGCGCTTCTCGAGCACCCGGTTGGTCTGGTCGACGGCGTCCTGCCAGGCGCGGTCGGGGTCCTTCCCACCGGACTCCACGTTCGTGATCTCGGTGGCGAAGGCGCCGATGAAGCGCTCGGAGTTGGAGATGTAGGTCACCGGGACGTCCATCGCGGTCGCGTTGAAGAACGCCAGCGGGTCCTGGTCGCCGAAGTAGTCACCTGGTTTCCGCATCAGGCCGTTGTCGAACGACGCGGGCGTCGAGGGGAACAGCTGGATGTCGTTGTAGGTGTGGGACTGCACCTCGGGCGAGGTGATCCACTGCGCGAACGCCGTTGCTGCAGCCGGGTCCTTCGAGGTCTTCGGGACGGCGAGGAACGAGCCGCCGCTGTTGCCCGGTCGCTCGGGCTGCCGGGCGATGCGCCACTTCCCGGCGGAGTCCGGGGCGGTGTCGTGGATGACCTGCGTCCACCACGCGCCCTCGATCTGCCCCGCCACGCGGCCGGACACCCACCCGGCGTTCTGGTCGGTGCCGGACTGCAGGTTGGCGGTCAGTCCGGACTTGATGCAGGCGACGGCGTTCTCCCAGGCCTTCCGCACCGAGCTGTCGTCCCGTTCGAAGACGGGCTGGTCGTCGCGGTCGAAGTAGCGGGTCGGGCTGGCGTACACGTACTGGTTGAAGAGCTGGGTCGCCGTGATGACCGTCGCCGCGTCGGCTCCCTTCCGGATCTTCGCGCCGAACGAGCGGAAGTCGTCCCAGGTCGCGATCGCGTCGGACACCTCGTCGGGGTCGGTCGGCAGCCCCGCCTTCGCGAGGACGTCCTGCTGGTAGAAGAAGCCGGTGGGGCCGGTGTCGACGGGCCAGAAGCACTGCCGCCCGCTCGGGGTCCGGCCGAGTGCGGTCTTCCAGTCGTAGTACTCGCCCTTCTTCGCCGCACCGCCGTGGTCGTCGAAGTCGGTGAAGAGGTCCTCGTCGGGGAAGTACAGCCAGCAGTTCGAGTTCACCATCAGGACGTCGGGGATGAACGCGTTGCCGGCGAGGGCGGTCCGGAACTTCGTGTCGTAGGACGCACCGCCGATGAGGTCGGGGCGGAGCCGCTTGGGCCGGTGGCCGCTGATGCCGCCGGCTGCCTGCTTCAGGAACTTCGGGTCGAGCGACCGGTTCCAGTACCAGAGGACGAGTTCGTCCGGGTCCTTGGAGATGGCGGTGCCGGTGGAACACCCGGCGAGGAGCGCCGTGGTGGCCAGGGCGCCGAGGGCGCCCGCGCCGGCGAGGAACCCCCGTCGGCTGAGACTGATCGATGGTGCTGCTGTCACGGAGTACCTGCTCTCGTCGTTGAGATCGGGATACCTGGAGCGTTCGACCGTGAACGCTCACGAAGTGGGTCAGAGCCTCCTCCGTACAGCACGGCGTGTCAAGCACCCGACCATTGCAACCGCAGGACGCGGGCGATACCGTCGGTGCGACCGTGAAGGTTCACGAGACGATAGGGATCCGCATGTCAGCGCAGACCGCGACCACCACCGGCACCACCCCGGGCACCGAGCAGGACACCCCCGGCTGGGCCGTCCTCGGCCCGGGTGGGATCGCCCGCCGCTTCCTCTCCCAGCTGCCCTCGAGCGGCGTCGGGGCGACCCTCGTCGCCGCCGGCAGCTCGTCGCCCGAGCGGGCGCGGGCCTTCGCCGACGCGGCGGCGGAGCACGGCTTCGCGGACGTCTCGGCGAGTTCGTACGACGAGGTCCTGGCCGACCCCCGCGTGCACGCCGTCTACGTGTCCACGGTGCACACCGGCCACGCCGCCCTGGTGCTCGCGGCGCTCGACGCCGGCAAGGCCGTGCTGTGCGAGAAGCCGCTGTCGCCGAACCACGGCACCTCGATGGCCCTCGCCGACGCTGCTCGTCAGGCGGGGCTGCCCCTCGTCGAGGCCTACATGTACCGCTTCCACCCGCAGACCGCGGCGCTCCTCGACGTCGTGCGCCAGGGAGCGATCGGCGAGGTCGCCCACATCGACGCCTCGTTCGCCTTCCGAGCGGGCGAGCGCAGCGGGCGACTGTTCGACGTCGACACCGCGGGCGGCGGCATCCTCGACGTCGGCGGGTACCCGGTCACCATGGCCGCGGCGATCGTGCAGGCGGCGACCGGTGTGGCCGTCGCCGAACCGACCGAGCTCGACGCGAGCGGCACCATCGGCCCGACCGGCGTCGACGAGTGGACCGTGGCGCACCTGACGTACAAGGGCGGCATCACCGCGAGCGTCCGAACCGGTGTCCGCGTGCAGGACGAGAACGCGGTCGTGGTGCACGGCTCGCGTGGCTCGATCACGCTCCGCGACCCGTGGACCCTCGGCGACGACCCGACCATCGAGGTGCGCACCGTCGACGAGGACCCCCGCACCCTGTCGTTCGCGGGCGCGCACCCCTACGCACTCGAGGCCGACGCCACCACCGCGGCCCTCGCCGCCGGCCGCACCGACGCACCCGAGTACACGCTCGACGAGTCCCTCGCCACCGCGCGCACCCTCGACAGGTGGCGCGCCGCGATCGGCCTCCGCTTCCCGTTCGAGGCCGAGACCGCCGACATCCCCACCGTGAGCGGTCGGCCGCTGACCGTCGCGGCGCACGACCCGTCGGCGACGGACAACCCGATGCGGTACGGCGAGGTCCCCGGCGTCGGCAAGCGCATGTCCCGCCTGGTGATGGGCGTCGACAACCAGCCCGACCTCGCGCACGCCAGCGCGATCTTCGACCTCTTCGTCGAGCAGGGCGGGAACGTCTTCGACACCGGCTACATCTACGGCGGCGGCGTGCTCGAAGGGCGGCTCGGCAAGTGGATCCAGAACCGCGGCATCCGCGAGGACGTGGTCGTCATCACGAAGGGCGCGCACACGCCGTTCTGCGACCCGGAGTCGCTCACGAAGCAGCTGCTCGAGAGCCTCGAGCGTCAGGGGACCGACTACGCGGACATCTACATGATGCACCGCGACAACGAGGACATCCCGGTGGGGGAGTTCGTCGACGTCCTCGACGAGCACCGCCGCGCCGGCCGCATCCGCGTGTACGGCGGGTCGAACTGGAGCACCGCCCGCTTCGACGAGGCGAACGCGTACGCGCGGGCCAACGGCAAGCACGAGTTCGAGGTCCTCAGCAACCACTTCGGGCTCGCCGAGGCGTACGACGTGCCGTGGGCCGGCTGCCGGCACGCGACCGACGCCGCGTCGAAGGCGTGGCTCGAGGAGCGCCAGGTCCCGCTGCTGCCGTGGTCGTCGCAGGCGCGCGGGTTCTTCACCGGCCGTGCGACCCCGGAGGACACCAGTGACGCCGAGCTCGTCCGCTGCTACTACAGCGACGAGAACTTCGAGCGACTCCGTCGTGCCCGGGAGCTCGGCGAGCGGTTCGGTGTCCCGGCGACCGCGATCGCCCTGGCGTACGTCCTCAACCAGCCGTTCCCGACGTTCCCGCTCTTCGGACCGCGTACGATCGCGGAAGCCCGTTCCTCCATGACGGGACTCTCCGTCGACCTCACCCCGGAACAGGTGGCATGGCTGGACCTCCGCGACTGACCTCCGGTCAACCGTCCACCGAGGGGCACCCGACCCTCGAGCAGACGAGCGGCATCCCCGGCGGCCGGGCGACGATCATCGACGTCGCCGCGGCCGCCGGGGTGTCCCGGCAGACGGTCACCCGCGCCATGAACGGGATGTCCGGCATCAGCGCGGCGACGAAGCAGCGGGTGCTCGCCGAGGCGGAGCGCCTGGCGTACCGGCCGTCGCGCTTCGGCCGCGGGCTGGTCACCGGCGGCGACCACCAGCTCGGTCTCGTCGTGAACGACCTCCGCAACCCCTACACGCCGCAGCTCGCGTCGGCGGTGTTCCGGCTCGCCGCGGAGCAGGGGTGGAACGTCATGCTCGCGGACGTCGACCTGGCGAGCGACGCGGACCGGATGGTGCAGGCGCTCGGCGCCCAGACCGACGTCGTGATCGGCTACCTCGGGTCCCGGCGCGAGCGGTGGCGCGAGCTCCTCGGCACGGTTCCGATGGTCGAGCTCGACCCGTACTCGGAGCCCCAGACCGCGGCGGTGTGGATCGACCCGGCCGACGCGATCGAGGTCCTCGCCGACCACCTCGTCGAGACCGGGGTCCGGCACCCCGTGGTGCTCGACAACTCGGCGCCCGACGACACGAGCGTCCGCGGCGCCCTCATGGTGGACGCCCTGCGCCGCCGCGGGTACCTGCCGGACCTCGTGCACGGGGCGCATGGCACGGCCGAGTGCGGTGCCGAGGAGACGACGCGGATCCTCGGCCGGAAGCGCCGGCTCGACGCGATCCTCGCGTTCAACGACGTGATGGCGCTCGGCGTGCTGCAGTCGTGCCGTCGTGCCGGCGTCGACGTCCCGGGTGACGTGCGGGTCGTCGGCGTCGACGGTCTGCCGCTCGGTGCGCTCGTCGCGCCGACGCTGACGACACTCGCAGTCGACCTCGACGCCGTCGCGCGCGAGGCGCTCGGCCTCGCCCTCGGCATGCTCGCCGGGGAGCTGCCGCTGCAGGGAGCCACGGTGCAGCGCACCGTCCGGCACAGCCTGTTGCTGCGCGAGTCGGCCTGACGACGACTGGCCGCACTGGGCGGGACCGCACACCGGCCTGGAGGCGCGTGGCGGCCCGGCACCGCGCCTCCAGGCCGACATCAGTTGCATTTGCAACCATTACCGTCCAGACGGTACACTAACGGAGTCCTGACGGGATGCGTGCCCACCCCGCATCCCGTCTCGTCTGCACCGCCGTCGACCTGGTCCGGCTCGAAGTCTCAGGAGTCCTCCGTGTCCGCACTGCTCACCAGCCCGATCGCCACCGCCGTCACCGGCAGCCGCGCGCGCCGGTTCGCCGCCCTCGCCGTCCTGATGCTGCCCGTCCTGCTCATCTCGGTCGACAACACGATCCTGAGCTTCGCGCTGCCGTCGATCTCGCGCGCCCTCAACCCGGACGCCACCACCCAGCTGTGGATCGTGGACGCCTACCCGCTCGTCCTCGCCGGGCTGCTCGTCGTGATGGGCAGCATCGGCGACCGCATCGGCCGCCGCCGGATCCTCGTGATCGGCGCCAGCGGCTTCGCCCTGTTCTCCGTCGCCGCAGCGTTCGCCACCGACGCCTGGATGCTCGTCGGCGCACGCATCGCGATGGGTGTCTTCGGCGCGATGCTCATGCCGGCGACCCTGTCGATCATCCGCAACGTGTTCGTGGACGCGGGGGAGCGGCGGATGGCGCTCGCCGTGTGGTCGACGATGTTCGCGGCCGGCAACGCCCTCGGGCCGCTCGTCGGCGGCGTCCTCCTCGCGCACTTCCACTGGGGCGCGGTGTTCCTCGTCGCCGTGCCGATCCTCGTCGTGATGGTCGTGGCGGTGCCGTTCTGCGTGCCGGAGTCCCGCGACCCGATGCCCGGGCCCGTCGACGTCCCGAGCATGTTCCTGTCGCTCGGTGCCCTCGGCCCGATCGCCTGGGCCATCAAGTCCGTCGTGCACCCGGAGGAGCGCGGCTTCGCGATCGCGATGCTCGCCGTCGGTGTCCTGTGCGGGATCGCGTTCGTGCGGCGGCAGCTCCGCTCGCGGACCCCGATGCTCGACCTCCGCCTGTTCCGGAGCACGGCCTTCACCGGCAGCGTGCTCATGAACATGACCGCGATGTTCTCGCTCACCGGGTTCCTGTTCTTCATCGCCCAGCACCTGCAGCTCGTCGCCGGCCTCGACCCGTTCCTGTCCGGTGTGGTCCTCGTCCCCGGTTCCGTGCTGACCATCGTGGCGGGGCTCGTGGTCGTGCCGATCGTTGCCCGGGTCGCCCCGCGGTGGGTCGTCGCCGTGGCCCTGCTGTTCTCGGCGGCCGCGTACGCGATGATCGCCGTGCTCGGACACCACGCCTCGATCGTGGCGCTCGCGTTCGCGTTCGTGCTCCTCGGCATCGGGATCGGCGCCTCCGAGACGGTGACGAACGACCTCATCATCTCGACGGCTCCGGCGGACAAGGCCGGCGCGGCGTCGGCGATGTCCGAGACCGCGTACGAGATCGGCGCGGTGCTCGGGACCGCGGTGCTCGGGACGATCCTGGCGACCGCCTACCGGGCCCACGTCGTGGTGCCGGACGGGCTGTCCTCGTCGGCGCACACCGCGGCGCAGGAGACCCTCGGCGGTGCGGTGTCCGCGGCGACGTCGCTCGGCGGGCCGGCCGGGCAGGCGCTGCTCGAGTCGGCGCGGGCCGCGTTCGACTCCGGGGTGACGGTGACGGCCGGGGTCGCGGCGCTCCTCATGGTGGTCGCGGCGGCGGGCGCGGTCGTCATGCTCAAGCGCCGGTAGCCGACCAGGCGTCGCGCTCCGGCTCGCGCACGTCGTCGCGCGCCGCTCACCCGACGCTCGGCAACCGTGCAGCCCGCGTCACGCGAGGTCACACGGCGCGCCCGGGATCGGACGAACCTGGGAATCGTTGACCTCAACCCCGGTTGAGGTCATACGTTGGGACATGGCCGCGGAGCCGCGGCCATCCCCTCCCGAAGGAACGACCACGACTCCCATGCCCGACGAAGCCCCGGCGACCATCGCGGACGCGTACAAGGCCGCCTTCCGCGGTCACCCTGCCGGCGTCGCCGTCATCACGGCCGAGGGACCCGACGGCCCGACCGGGCTGACCGCCTCCAGCGTCGCCAGCGTCGCCGTCGACCCGCCCGTGCTCGTGTTCTCGCTGTCCACCAACTCCGGGTCGGCCGGCATCGTGCTCGGTGCGCCGCTCTTCGTCGTGCACCTCGTCGACTCCCTCGGCGTCGCCCTCGCGAAGCGCTTCGCCGCGACCGGCAGCCCGGCCGCCGACGACCCGATCTGGGGGACGCTGCCCTCCGGCGACCGCTACCTGCCGAGTGCCGCCAGCGCGCTCCGGTGCCGCCCGCTGTCCACGACGCCGATCGGCTCGTCGACGGTCGTCGTCGCCGAGGTCCTCGACATCGTCGTCGGCCTCGAGCGGGGCGAGCCGCTGGTCTACCACAACCGGGAATTCCACTCCCTCACTGATCGTTCCCGGCTCTCGTGAGCCGCGGAGCACCATCCGCACACCACTGATCGAAAGGAACTCACATGGCTGAGTACACCCTGCCGGAGCTGCCGTACGACTACGCCGCGCTCGAACCGCACATCAGCGGCAAGATCATGCAGCTGCACCACGACAAGCACCACCAGACCTACGTGACGGGTGCGAACACCGCGCTCCAGCAGCTCGGCGAGGCCCGCGAGTCGGGCAACCTGGCGAACGTCAACAAGCTCGAGAAGGACCTGGCGTTCAACCTCGGCGGTCACGTCAACCACTCGATCTTCTGGACCAACCTCGGCCCGGACACGAAGGTCCCGGAGGGCGAGCTCGCCGCCGCGATCGACGAGTTCTTCGGCTCGTTCGAGAAGTTCCAGGCCCAGTTCACCGCCGTCGCCACGGGCATCCAGGGCTCCGGCTGGTCCGTCCTCGCCTGGGACACCGTGGGCCAGAAGCTCACCACGTTCCAGCTCTTCGACCAGCAGTCGAACGTGCCGCTCGGTCTCGTGCCGATCTTCATGCTCGACATGTGGGAGCACGCCTTCTACCTCGACTACCTCAACGTCAAGGCGGACTACGTCAAGGCCGTCTGGAACATCGTCGACTGGGAGAACGTCGCCGCGCGCTTCGCGAACGCGAAGTCGCAGCAGTTCGTCACGCTCTGACGGAGTGTTGGCGGGTCACGACGGAGACCGGGTGACCGGGTGACCGCTTGACCGCTTGACCGCTTGACCGACTGGAGGCGCGGTGCCAGCTGGCACCGCGCCTCCAGTCCGTCACGGGGCGGGCCCACGGCCGCGCTCATGCCGCGCACACCTGCGCACCGGTGACGAGTTCGTCGGCGATCGCGCGCAGCGCGGCGTCCGTGTCGGTGTGCTCTTGGTCGACGATCGCTGCCCACTGGGCACCGCGCGCGGCGCGGACGGCGTTGCGAGCCGCGTGCTCGGCGGCGTCGGGTGCGTACCCGTGTGCGCGGCACCAGGCGGCGACCGCGGCGACCCGGTCCCGGTGGACGCCCTGTTCGCGATCGCGTCCGGTGAGGGACTCGACCGCACCGAGCTCGAAGGTGAGCCGCGCGGCGAGTGCCCGTTCCGGGTCGTCGAGGCCACCGAAGACGGCGACCAGGTGGTCGGCGAGGGCCAGGTCGTCCGCCTCGGGGTCGAGCGTCAGGGTCGACACGGATTCGGCGAGGTGCTCGACGACGGCGTCGATGAGGGCCTCGCGCGTGCCGAAGTGGTAGACGATCGGGTACGCGCTCGTGCCGAGGACCCGGCCGAGACTGCGGACGGACACGTCCTCGAGCTTGGTGTCCCGCAGGTGCAGTGCCACCTTCTGGATGATCGCCGGCTTGAGCGTCGGGTCGGGCTTCCTGGGCATGGCGTCTCCGTGGGTCGTGAGGTGCGCGACCGTTCACATACGATCAGAGAGTATATTACCGGATGACACCGGGAACTGCCAGGATGCCGCGGGAGGTCTCGATTCGACGTCGAAAGCGGAGTTTTGCTCGGGTTCACGTAGGATGGTCGGGATGTCCACGTCCGACGAGCGCTCCGAGGCCCCGCTGCGTCCCGACGCCCCCCGCGCCGGACGGGCGGTCGCGGGCCGCCGTCGTGGCGCCGGAAAACGCTTCCTGGTGGTCGGCGACGTCCTCGACGGCGTCCTCGTGCAGACCAGCGCGTCGACGATCGGTGCCCACGACCCGGCCGCGGTGATCCGCCACCGGCCGGTCGGCGCCGCCGGGAACACCGCGACCTGGCTCGGCTGGCTCGGCGCCGAGGTCGACCTCGTCGCCCGGGTCGGTGTCGACGACGTCTACCGGCACGAGCGTGCGCTCGGCGACGCGGGCGTCCGAGCGCACATCCGCTACGACGCCCGGACCACCACCGGCGCCGTGGTGTCCGTCCGGAACCACGTCGGGCGGACGGCGATGTCCGACCCCGCCGCCAGCGGGGCACTCACCGCCGAGGACATCCCGTCCGACCTGCTCGGCCGAGCGGACATCGTGCACCTGACCGGTTCGGCGATGCTCGGCGGCGGGGGAGCGGACCGGGTCGCCTCCCTCGTCGCCCGAGCCCGGTCCGGGAACGCGCGGGTCTCCCTCGACCCGTCGTCGTCCGCCGTCGTCGAGGCGGTGGGGGCGGACGCGTTCGTCGAGGCCCTCGCCGGCGTCGACGTGCTCTTCCCGAGCGAGGAGGAGGCGCTCGCCCTCACCGGTGCACCCTCCGTGTCCGAGGCGGTCCGCGCACTGACCGAGGTCGTCCCGCTCGTGGTCGTCACCCGCGGGCCCGAGGGCGTGCTGCTCGGCCGGCCCGGGCGGAGCCCGCAGCGGGTCCCCGTCACACCGGCGACGGTGGTCGACACGCTCGGTGCGGGCGACGCGTTCGCCGCCGGGTTCCTGCGGGCATGGGCGACGGATCCGGTCCGCGTCGGCGCTGCTGCTCGCGAGGGGACCCGCGTCGCCGCGCGGGCGCTCGGCTTCGTGGGTGGGCGTCCGCCGGTTTGAGTGCCGGTCAGCGTTCGGTGGGCTCCGCCGTCACGCTGAGGGTCTGGACGCGTCCGGCGGCCAGGGGCGCCAAGCGGATCTCGACGCGGAGCCGTCCCGCCGTGCCGGGCAGCCACCACCGCACGTGCGACGGCGCGGAGGACTGCTCCTCGACCGGCGCTGCGGTCACGTCTGCTCCGACGGTCGCGACGGCCTCGGCGATCGCCTGCCGGCGGCGTTCGTACGGCACGTCCATCGCGACGTTCGGGGTGCAGATCGCGTCCGCCAGGTCGTCGCTCCAGTCGGCCAGGAGGCGCGTCACGGCAGCGCGTGCGGCCCGGGTCGCGTCCGTGGTGCGTCGCGTGCCCGGTGCGGTCGTGGTCGGGGTGGTCGGGGTGGTCGGGACCGGGACGGTCGCGTTCGACACGGTCGTCGCGGTCGTCGCGGCTGCGCCGGGGTGGGAACCGAGGACCAGGTCGAGCGCCCGGTCGGCCGCGGCGGAGACCTTCGCCTGCGTGGCGTTCTCGAACGCGACGACCCCGATGCCGTCCCGCACCGACCAGCGCATGTGCGCGGAGAACCCCGGGTAGCCGCCGGAGTGCGACACGAGTTCCCCGAACCGGGCGTCCTGCTCGACGAAGAGCCCGAAGCCGTACGCCGTGGCCCGCGACGAGCCCGGCACCACCGACGCGGGGACGACGCGCATCGCCTGCTGCATGAGCCGGCGATCGGCGGGGGACACCGGCCCGGGCTCCGGATGGTCCGTGAACGCCGAGGCGAGGTGGGTGCCCCACCGGGCGAGGTCGGCGACGGTCGAGAACAGCCCCCCGATGGACGAGAACGCCCCGGGTCCGGTCATCGGCAACGGCTCCCACTCGCCGGCGTGCGGGCGGACCCCGGTGACGACGAAGCCGCGCGCCTCGGCAGCGCGGAACACGGTGTCGTCGAGGCCGAGCGGGCGGAGGATCGTCGCGGCGGCGACCTCGGGGTACGGTGCACCGGCCACCACCGCGATGACCCGTCCGAGCAGCGCGTAGCCGAGGTTCGAGTACGCGAACCGGGTGCCGGGGACCGAGTCGAACAGCAGGCCGTCCCGGAGCACCCCGTCGAGTTCGACGTCCGGCATCGCCTCCTGCCGATCGGCCCACGGGTCGTCGGTCGGGAAGCCGGCCGCCATCGTCAGGAGCATGCGCAGGGTCGGGACGGGGGAGTCCGGCGTGGGCAGGGCGACGTCGGCGAAGGCGGGCACGAAGTCGGTCACCGGGGCGTCGAGCTGCAGGCGGCCCTGGGCGACCAGCGTCAGCAGGGTCGCGGCGGTCACGCTCTTCGTGCACGACGCGATCCGGTAGACGGTGTCCGCGTCGGGTGCCGCCCCGTCGCCACGGTCGCCGTGCCCGCCGGAAGCGATGAGTCCGGTCCGGTCGAACACGCCCCAGGCGCTGCTCGGCGCGGTCCCGCGCTCCACCCGCTCGCGGAAGAGGGCGTCGACGTCGGTGAGGGCGTCCGTCACGACCGACGCATCCGCTCGTAGGCGTCGAGTGCGCGCTGCCGGGTCGCCTTGAGGTCGACCATCGGCTCGGGACGGAGCTCGTCGGAGGGGACCCACCGGTGCACGTACTCGCGGTGCGGGTCGAAGCGTTCGAGCTGCCGATCCGGGTTGAACACACGGAAGTACGGCGCAGCGTCGAAGCCCGAGCCCGCGACCCACTGCCAGTTCGCGGCGTTGTTCGCGGGGTCGGCGTCGACCAGGGTGTCCCAGAACCACTGCTCGCCGATGCGCCAGTCGACGAGCAGGTTCTTCACGAGGAAGCTGCCGGCGGCCAGGCGGACCCGGTTGTGCATCGCGCCGGTGTGCCAGAGCTCGCGCATGCCGGCGTCGACCAGGTCGAACCCGGTGTCCCCGTGCCGCCACCGGTCGACCTCGTGCTCGTCGGGTTCGCGCCACGGGAAGGCGTCGAACTCGCGGCGGACGTTCACCGTCGCGATGTCCTCGCAGTGGAAGTACTCGTTCCAGTTGAACTCGCGCCAGGCCAGCTGCCGGAGGAAGGCCGATGCGTGCTGGCGCTGTTCGGGCTCGAGCCGGTCGTGCAGTCGGTGCCACACCTGGTGCGGGCTGACCTCACCCCAGCGGAGGTGCGGTGAGAGGCCGCTGGTCGACGCCATCGCGGGTTCGTCGCGCCGGTCGTAGTCCTCGAGCGCTTCGTCGACGAAGTGCTCGAGCCGGCGGTGCGCCCCCGCTTCGCCCGGCTCCCACGCGTCGCGGAGCCCGCCCGCCCAGTCCGGGTGGGTGGGCAGCAGCGCCCACGTGTCGAGGTCGTCGCTCGTCACGGGCGCCGGCGCGGGCAGGTCGCGGGGACGCGGCAGGGGGTGTCGGGGTTCGGGCATCGCCTGCGCCGCACGCCAGAACGGCGTGAACACCTTGTACGGCTCACCCTGCCCGGTGAGGACCGTCCACGGTTCCCAGAGCAGGTTCGCGGCGAAACTGTGCGCCACGGTGCCGCCGTCGGTGAGGCCGGACTTGATGCCGGCGTCGAGGTCCCGCTCGACCGGGCCGTACCGCCGGTTCCAGAACACGGCGTCGGCGCCGGTGTCCGCGACGAGTCGGGCGATCTCGGCCGCGGCCGGACCGCGACGGAGGACGAGCCGCGAGCCGTGTGCACGGAGGTCGGCGTCGAGCGCGGCGAGCGAGTGGTGCAGCCACCAGCGGCTCGCAGCGCCGTTCGGCCGGATGCCGGGGGATTCGTCGTCGAGGACGAAGGCGATCGTGACGTCGCCGCCGTGGTCGATCGCGGCTCGGAGCGCGGGGTTGTCCGCCAGGCGGAGGTCGTCGCGGAGCCAGACCAGCGCGCCGGTCACACCGGCGCCGGGTCCGAGGCGGCGGCGGACCGGGTGGCCGCGCGGCGGGGCGGTGCGGCGGCAGCGGCGACCCGGAGCTTCGTGCAGAGCTCGGTGAGGGTGCGGAGCTCGGCGTCGTCGAGGCCTGCCCCGACCTGGTCGGCGATCGTCTGCGCGTGCTGCACCGCGACGGAGCGGTAGACGTCGAAGCCGTGCGCCGTGAGGGCCACGATGACGCCCCGAGCATCGGTGGGGTCCGGCTGCTTCTCGACGATGCCGCGCGAGGTGAGGCGGTCGACGAGGCGGCTGACGCTCGGCTGCGTGAGGAGGAGGTGGCCCGTCAGCTCGCGCATCCGGCAGCGGCGTCCGGGCTGGGTCGACAGGTTGAAGCAGACGTCGTACTCGTTGAACGAGATCTCGCCGCCGGGGAACTCGCTGTTGAGTGCGCGCATCACGGTCACCTGCGCGCGGAAGAGCGCTTCCCAGGCCGCCACGGCGGTCGCCTTCTCGCTGCGACGTGACTCGTCCACGATCGCGCTCCCTCCGGTCGTACGGTCATCCCACACTACCGACGGGCTGTGACACACGACGCCGCCGACGCGCAGGGGTGTCCCCCGGAACGGAGCGGAGCGGGGCCGGAACGCAACGAGGGCCGGCCGTCACGGGGATGACCGGCCCTCTCCCTTGCAGTACCAGCGCAGCTCCGGAACGCAACGAGGGCCGGCCGTCACGGGGACGACCGGCCCTCTCCCTTGCACCAAGAGTGTCCTGCAATCACATTCCGCAGGCGGTGCCACAGCAAACACCGTCTGCACCACCGACTGTATAACGAACGGGTAACGGCGCGCTAGGGACCGCGAGGGTCGTTCGCTGCGAGTTCACCAAGAGCGTGCGATGCGGATCAGAAGAGGTCGGGCGACGGCGTCGAGGCGTAGCGCACGGCGACGTCGGCGTGACGGTCGAACCGGTAGCCGACCCCGCGCACGGTCCGGACGATCTCCTCGAACGCGCCGAGCTTCGAGCGGAGGCGGCGGACGTGCACGTCGATCGTGCGCTCGTTCGGCGTCTCGTCCTCACCGTCGGACCACAGGCCGTCGATGATGGCGGAGCGGTCGACCGTCTGCCCCTCGCGGAGCACGAGGAACTGCAGGAGCTCGAACTCCTTGTAGGTCAGCGGAGCGGCTTCGCCGTCGAGCGTCACGCGCTTCCGGGAGATGTCGATGACGACCCCGGTCTCCTCGGGCTCGGGCTTCTCGGCCTGCTTGCGAGCCGCCACCGCGGAACGGTCCTGCAGTGCGAGGCGGACGACGTCGACGTCACGGCCGCCGGAGCCCTCGGCCGCCACGGCGACGGCTGCGTAGGTCTCCGATGAGGGGACGAGCTGTGCGGTGAGGGCCTTCAGCTGCTCGACCACGGCGGCGAGCGTCGTCCCCGCCGCCAGGGCCTTGGCCTCGTCGATCCCGACGTAGAGGGCGAACCCGCGGGCCTCGGTCCCCTCGGGCAGGGCGCGGTTCCGCTGCGGGGCGACGACCGGGCTGGTCGGGACGCTACTCGTCGCGGGCGGGGCGGCCGGCTGACGGCGCGGACGGATCGGCGTCACGGTGCCGAGGTCGGTCGGGGCCGGGGTGGCGGTGCGGAGGGCGGTGCGGGGCTGAGCGATGGTGAGCGACATGGCGGTTCTCCGGGCGATGTGGCTGCGGTGCGGGGGTGGCACAGCAGCCCGTGTCGAATGCGTCGGCCCGGGTACGGCGAGAGCCGTTGTGCCCTGCGGTCCTGCTGCGGACCGGGGCTGACCCGGGGGTACGGGGGACGGACCTCGTGACGTGGTGCGTGTCGTCGACGTGGTCGTCACCCGGGGATCACGCTCGCGCGACGGGGGTGGTGTCGCGGGGGATCCGGCTGGAACGGGTGCCGGTCAGGCACACATTCGACAACGCATGACGGCCATGGCCGGCATCATCGTGCCGGCGGTCCCCACTGCCCCTGAGGAGGAGCACGCCTCGGAGAGGACGCGGGTGGACACGGTTGCAGTCATGGGATGAGTATCGGCGGTATACCAAGGCCGTGTCAACCGTCCGCGCGGACGGTGTGGCAGTGCGCACGGGAAACGGACGGGAGGCGCGGTGCCAGCCGGCACCGCGCCTCCCGTCGCCGCAGGTGGTCGCGTCTACTCGGCGAGCCCGTAGAGCCGGTCGCCGGCGTCGCCGAGGCCCGGGACGATGTAGCCGTTCTCGTCGAGCTTCTCGTCGAGGGCACCGAGGACGATCGAGACGTTGCGGTCGCCGACGGCAGCCTCGACGGCGGCGAGACCCTCGGGCGCGCCGAGGATGCAGACGCAGGTCACTTCCTCGGCGCCGCGGTCGAACAGGAAGTCGATGGCCGCCGCCAGGGTGCCGCCGGTCGCGAGCATCGGGTCGAGGACGAAGCACTGCCGGCCGGAGAGGTCGTCGGGCAGGCGCTCGGCGTAGGTCTGCGGCTCGAGCGTCTCCTCGTTGCGGGCCATGCCGAGGAAGCCGACCTCGGCCGTGGGGACGAGCTTGACCATGCCCTCGAGCATGCCGAGCCCGGCGCGGAGGATCGGGACGACGAGCGGCCGGGGCTTCGCGATCGAGACGCCCATGGTGTGGGCCACCGGCGTGTCGATGGGGGTGGCGGTGACGCGCACGTTGCGGGTCGCTTCGTACGCCAGCAGCGTGACGAGCTCTTCGGTGAGGGCTCGGAACGTCGGGGACGGCGTCGTACGGTCGCGGAGCACCGAGAGCTTGTGGGTGATGAGCGGGTGGTCGGCGACGTGGACTCGCATAGGTTGGAGCCTACCGTGCGTGCAGAGCCTGGAGGTCCCGTGGAGTCACCCGCCGCCCGACCGTTCGTCCCGGCGATGGAACGCGCGCTCGAGGAAGCCCGGGCGTGCCTGGTGACCGGGGACGTCCCCGTCGGCGCCGTCGTGCTCGACCGCGACGGCACGGTGGTCGCCGTCGGGCGGAACGAACGCGAGGCCCGCCAGGACCCGACTGCACATGCCGAGGTCCTCGCCCTCCGCGCGGCCGCGGCGGCGACGGGGGACTGGCACCTCGAGGAACACACGCTCGTCGTCACGCTCGAGCCGTGCCCGATGTGCGCGGGGGCGATCACGGCGGCCCGGGTCCCGCGGATCGTGTTCGGCGCGTGGGACCCGAAGGCCGGGGCGACCGGCAGTGTCTACGACATCGCCCGCGACCGCCGGCTGCCGCACCGCTCGGAGGTCATCGCGGGCGTGCTCGAGGCACCGTGCGCGGCACTCCTCGACGCGTTCTTCGCCGAACGCCGCTGAGGGGCACCGTGGTCCCGCGTGCTCGTGGTCAGCTCCAGAGCACCGCGATGAACACGTTCACGATCGCGAGGGCCCCGGCCGAGTGGAAGAACGGCAGCGCGGCCTTGGCCGTCGCGGTCCCGGCGTCCGCACGCTTCTGACGTGCCCGGGCGACGAACGCCAGGACGAGGGCGACCGCCGCGATGACGAGCTTCACGCCGAGCTTCGCGTGGTTCGCGCCGCCGTCGTGGGTAGCGTCGATGATGCCCATCATCCCCAGGCCGGTGACGAGCTGCACGATGAGCCCGGTGATCGGCCAGGAGGTCTGGAACCCGCCCTTCCGGCGGACCTGCACGAGGAAGGCGCCGATGACGGCCGCGAGACCGAGGAAGTGCAGGATGAGCAGGACGTTGAAGAACACCGACATGTGACCATCGTGGATGACCGGTCGGGACCGCCGCCAGCAAGGCAGCCCTTACCGGTCGCCGGTCGCGGTGCGCCCGGTCACCGAGTACCGCCCGGCCGGGCGGGCGCTCAGTCGGCGGCGCGGATGACGATCGCCTCGGTCGGCGGACGCGGCCCGGTGCGGAGGACGTCGGGCTCGACGTAGA
Organism: Curtobacterium sp. UNCCL20; assembly: GCF_900101675.1. Classification (GTDB taxonomy): domain Bacteria; phylum Actinomycetota; class Actinomycetes; order Actinomycetales; family Microbacteriaceae; genus Curtobacterium. Next base: position 517,971 of record NZ_FNKG01000002.1, read on the forward strand.
TCACCCGGGCGATCGGCACGGCCGTCCGGACCCGGTGCTCGACGGTGTCGATGCCGGCGGCCACGTCCCCGAGGCGTCGGTCGCCGTCGACCGCGACCTTCACGCCCACCATGAGCTCGTCCGGCCCGAGGTAGAGGGTCTTGATGTGGATGATCGAGTCGACCTCCGGGCCGTCGAGCACCGCGTGCTTGATGCGTTCGACGTCCGCTGCGGTGGCACCCTCGCCGACGAGCAGGCTCTTCGTCTCGATGCCGAGCACCACCGCGACGGCGATGAGGAGTGCGGCGATGAGGATCGTGCCGATCGCGTCGAACAGCCCGTTGCCGGTGATCGCGGTCAGGCCGACGCCGAAGAGCGCGAACACGAGGCCGAGGAGGGCGGCGGTGTCCTCGAGCATGACGACGGGCAGCTCGGGCGCCTTGGCCCGGCGGACGAACTGCACCCAGCTCTGCCGGCCCTTCTGCGGGCGTGCCTCGTTCAGGGCGGTGCGCAGCGAGAAGCCCTCGAGGCCGATCGCGATCACGAGGACCACGAGCGGCAGCCACCAGTTCTCGAGCGGGTGCGGGTGGCTGAGCTTCTCGATGCCCTCGTACAGCGAGAACACGCCGCCGACGGAGAACAGGATGATCGAGACGACGAAGGCGTAGACGTAGCGCTCGCGGCCGTAGCCGAACGGGTGCTCCTCGTCCGCCGCACGCCTGGCCCGGCGCCCGCCGAGCAGCAGGAGCAGCTGGTTCGCCGAGTCCGCCAGGGAGTGCACGCCCTCGGCGAGCATCGACGCCGAACCGCTGATCGCCGCCGCGATGAACTTCACGATGGCGATGCCGACGTTGGCACCCAGTGCGGCGAAGATGGCCTTGGTGCCTCCGGAAGCGCTCACAGATGTCCCTTCTCGCTGACCTGCGCTCCGATCCTAGGCTCGCGGGCTGGATAGGGTCGGGAGCATGACGATCGAACTGCCCCGCACCGCCCTGCTCGGCGTCGGCTCCATGTCCGGCGCGGTCCTCGACGGGCTCCTCGCGGCCGGCCTCGACCCGGCGACGGTCACGCTCACGACGAAGTCCGAGCAGTCCGCCGCCGCGCACCGCGAGCGCGGGCTCGACGCGACGGCGAGCGACACCGACGCCGACGCGAACCGTGCGGCCGTGCGCGGTGCCGGTCTCGTCGTGCTCGGTGTGAAGCCGTACGCGATCGGGGACCTGCTCGACGAGGTCGCAGCCGACCTCGAGCCCGGAGCCGTCGTGGTGAGCGTCGCGGTGGGCACGACGATCGCGAGCATGGAGGCGAAGGTCCCGACCGGCGTCCGCGTCGTCCGCGCGCTCCCGAACACGCCGATCGGCGTCGGACACGGCGTCACGGGCATCAGCGCCGGGCCGTCGGCCGACGCCGAGGCCGTCGCGGTGGCGTCGTCGGTGTTCGCCGCCGCGGGGACCGTCATCGAGGTGCCGGAGGCGCAGCTCGACGCGCTCTCCGCCGTCTCCGGCTCCGGTCCCGCCTACGTGTTCCTGCTCGTCGAGGAGTGGCAGCGCGCGGCCGAGTCGCTCGGGTTCACCCACGACCAGGCAGCGGCGATGGTGCAGGGGACCCTGCGCGGCGCGGTCGAGCTGCTCGCGGCGTCCGGCCGGGAGCCGTCGGACCTCCGTCGCGCGGTCACCAGCCCGAATGGCACCACCGAGCGGGCCGTCGCTGTGCTGCAGGACGCCGACCTCGAGGGCACCTTCGAGCGCGCGTCGCGCGCTGCGATCGCGCGTGCCGAGGAGCTGGCCGCGTCCTAGCGGACCGGCTGGAGGTCGACGCAGCGACCAGGGGACGGCCCGGAGGAACGGGGCGGGCCCGCACCGTGCCTCCAGGCCGTCCTGTGCTCACTCCAGGGCCGCGAACCGTTCCAGATCGCCCTCGGTCCCCGAGACGATGATCACGTCGTCCTGCCCGATCACGCTCTCCGGTGTGGCGGGCACGAAGGCCTTGCCGGGGGTCTTGATGCCGAGCACCGTGAGCCCGAAGCGCGTCCGGATGACGGTGGTGGCGAGGTCCTTGCCGCGCACCGACGCAGGCGGGAACATCTTCACGACCGCGAAGTCGTCGTCGAACTCGATGAAGTCGAGCATCCGGCCGGAGACCAGGTGCGCGGTCCGCTCGCCGGCCTCACGCTCGGGGTAGACGACGTGGTTCGCGCCGATGCGCGACAGGATCGTGCCGTGCGACCGGCTGATCGCCTTCGCCCAGATCTGCGGGATGCCGAGGTCGACGAGGTTCGCCGTGATGAGCACGCTCGACTCGAGGTCGCTGCCGGTCCCGACGACGGCGATGGGGAAGTCCTGCGCACCGATCTGGCGGAGCGCGTCGATGTCGGTGGCATCGGCCTGCACCGCATGGGTGACCCGGTCCGACCACTTCTGCACGAGCCCGGCGTCGGTGTCGACGACCAGCACCTCGCGGTCCTGGCGTTCGAGCTGTCCGGCGGTGGCGGCGCCGAAGCGGCCGAGACCGATGACGAGCACCGGAGCGTCGTGGCTGACGGCACCGAGCGGGTGCGGACGGTTGCGGTCAGCCAACGATCGGCCTCTCCTCGGGACGGCGGAACAGTTGCCGGCTCTGGCTGGCGGCCAGTGCTGCGGCGATGGTCACTGTACCGACCCGGCCGAGGAACATGGTCGCGGCGAGCACGTACTTGCCGGACTCGGGCAGGTCCGCGGAGACCCCGGAGGACAGACCGCAGGTGGCGAACGCGGAGATGACCTCGAACAGCACGCGGTCGAGGGACTCGTGCGTGATCTGCAGGAGCACGATCGTCGCGACCGCCACGATCGTCGCGCCCCACAGCACGACGGCGACCGCGACGCGGAGCACGTCGCTCGGGATGCGACGACCGAACGCCTCCATGCTCTGCCGCCCGCGAGCCTCGGCGACGGCGGCGAGGAACAGCACCGCGAGGGTCGTGACCTTGATGCCGCCCGCGGTCGAAGCGGAACCGCCGCCGATGAACATGAGCATGTCCGTGACGAGCAGGCTGGAGCCGTTCAGCTGGTCGAAGTCGACGAGCGAGAAGCCGCCGGACCGGGTCATCGTCGACAGGAAGAGCGCCTGGAACGCCGTCCGGCCCGCCCCTTCCTCGCCGAACGTCGTCGGGTTGGAGGCCTCGAGCGCGATGTAGACGATCGCGCCGCCGAGGAGCAGGACCGCGCTCGTCGCCAGCGTGAGCTTCACGTGGATCGGCCAGCGGCGCGGGGTGCGGAGCTGCTTCGTCAGGGCTCGGATCACCGGGAAGCCGATCGAGCCCGCGACGACGCCCACCATGAGCAGGGACAGGAACCAGTAGTCGTGCGCGAAGGGGGTGAGGCCGGCGGCGTTCGGCGCGAAGCCGGTGTTCGTGAACGCCATCGCCGCGTAGTAGAACGAGTCGCCGACCGCCGTCCAGAAGGGCATCCCGGCGATGAGCACCGACGGCAGCAGGAGGAGGCCGAGGACGATCTCGATCGACAGGGTGCTCACCGCGACGGTCGCGAGCAGGGTGCCGACCTCACCGAGCCGGACGGCCTGGCCCTCGGGGACGGCGCCGTGGTGCGTCCGCAGGGGGTTCGAGTCGCCGGCTGCCATGAGCTTCGCGCGGAGACCGAGCTTCCTGGTGACGAAGAGCCCGAGGATCGAGGCGAAGGTCAGGACACCGACGGCACCGATCTGCGTGCCGATCACGACGAGGGTCTTGCCGAACACCGACCAGTGGGTCGCCATGTCCACGGTGGAGAGCCCGGTGACGCAGACCACCGAGGCCGCGGTGAACAGTGCGTCGGCGAAGTGCGTCGACCGCCCGTCCGCAGCAGCCCACGGGGTCATGAACAGGCTCGTGAAGACGAAGACGAGCGCCACGAAGACGATGATCGCCAGCCGCGACGGCGACGAGCGGAGCGCGGTGCCGAGACGGGACGGTCGTCGGCGGGTCGCGCCGGCCACGCGGGACGGCGGCTCGTGCCGGTCGAGCATCGTATGCCTCCGGGGACATGGGCGGGACGGTTCGTCATGGTACATCCGTGACGCCCCGGCTAGCCTTGCCCCATGGCCGACATCTTCAGCGTCGTGGCGGACCCCACCAGGCGTGAACTGCTCGGGGCGCTCCTGTCCGCGTACGGATCGGACGTGACCGGCGGCGAACTCAGCGTCGGCCAGCTGGTGGAGCGGCTCGGCGTCAGCCAGCCCACCGTCTCGAAGCACCTCCGCGTCCTGCGTGACATCGGCCTCGTGACCAGCCGCGAAGAGGGCCAGCACCGCTACTACCGGCTCGACCCGGAGCCCCTCGTCGGCATCGAGGAGTGGGTCGTGCCGTTCACCGGGGCGGTCGACGCGGACGGCACCCCGGCGACCACCGCGTGGACGATGGACGGCCAGCCGGTGTCGATCCGACGGAACGGTGTGGCGGGCAAGGCCACGGTCGAGGTCGGCACCGAACTCGGCCGGGTGATGGCCGAAGCGTCGTACCGTGCGACCGCTGCGCTGTCCGGTGCACAGCAGGGCTGGGAGCGGGTCGTCGACCGCAGCCGCAAGCGCTTCACGCGGCCGCGCGACGAGGACTGAGGCCGTTCTGGACACCGGTCTCAGCGGCCCCTACAGTTACCAGTGACCACACAGGTCACACCAATTCCCGAAGGCGGACCATGACCGGCAGTTTCGACGACGTGCGCTTCCTCACCGTCGCTGAGGTCGCCGAGATGATGCGCGTCTCCAAGATGACCGTCTACCGCATGGTCCACGCGGGAGAACTCCCCGCCATCCGCTTCGGCCGGTCCTTCCGCGTCCCGGAGTCCGCCGTCGCGGACGTCCTGCGCGGGGGCATCGCCGACGTCGGCTAGGCACGCCCGAACCGGCGCGTTCGACATCGCATCAGCGCTCCGCTAGACTCGGGGCGGTTGTTTTTCCGCGGTCTCGTTGGCCCGGTGTCCACACAACATCAGTCCGAGTGAGGTCCGACATGGGTTCTGTCATCAAGAAGCGCCGCAAGCGCATGGCGAAGAAGAAGCACCGCAAGCTCCTTCGCAAGACGCGCCACCAGCGTCGCAACAAGAAGTAAGTCCTACGACTTGCCGCTGAAGCCCCGGTTCGCCGGGGCTTTCGCATTTAACGGGGCGGTTATGGTTGTGCCATGCCCGCCGTGACCCTGCTGACCAAGCCCGGCTGCCACCTCTGCGACGACGCCCGACCGGTCGTCGAACGCGTCGTGGCGGAACACCCCGGAGTGACGCTGCAGGAGCTGTCGATCCTCGATGACGACGCCCTCCGCGTGGAGTACGCGGAGGACATCCCCGTCGTCCTGGTCGACGGGCGTGTCCACAGCAACTGGCACGTCGACGCCGACCGGCTGCACCGTGCCCTCGAGAAGGCCGAGGCCCGAGCATGATCCACCACGTCGTCTCCTGGACCCTGCGGGAGGACCTCGACCGCCGGACCTCCGTCGACCGGATCCGTGAGCTCCTGACCGGCCTGATCGGCACCATCGGCTCGATCCGTTCGCTCGAGGTCGTCGAGAACGTGGCGTACCCGGGCAAGAACCAGGACGTGGCCGTCGTCGCGACGTTCGACGACCTCGCCGGGCTCGACGAGTACCAGGTCCACCCGGAGCACCAGGCCGCGGCAGCGGAGATCCGCGGCCTCGTCACGGGGCGGGCGGCCATCGACTGGGAGGGCTAGCCCCGCGCCTCCAGGCCCGCGCCCGCGCTGCCGCGCCGCGCGCCCCGCGCCGCGCGCTCGCGCCCGCGCCCGCGCCGCCGAGATCGCAGAAACGGTCGCTTCCCACGTCGGGAAGCGACCGTTTCTGCGATCTCGGTGCGATGCGGCGCGCGCCGCGCCGCAGACGATGCGGCGCGAGCCGCGCGCGACTACGGGGTCAGGCGCGTCGGGCCGCGGAAGAGGTACGTGACCTCGCGGATCGACGGCTCGTGCAGCGCGAGCATCAGCACGCGTGCGAGACCCATGCCGAACCCACCGTGCGGCGGGACGCCGTAGCGGAAGAAGTCGAGGTACCAGCCGAGCTCCTCCGGGTCGAGGCCCTTCTCGACCGCCTGGGCCGTCAGGGTCTCCACGCGGTGCTCACGCTGGGCGCCCGTCGAGATCTCGGCGCCGTTGAACAGCAGGTCGTAGCTGTTCGTGAGCGTCGGGTCGTCGGCGTGACGCATGTGGTAGTACGGCCGGATCGACGCGTCGTAGTCGGTGACGAAGACGAACTCGGAGCCGTGGTGCTCCTTGGCCCACGCGCTGACCCGGCGCTCGCCCTCGGGGTCGAGGTCGCCGTCCGCGCGGACGACCTCGTAGCCGCTGTCGGCGACGATCTTCCGGGCTTCGGCCAGGGTCACGCGGGGGAACGGCGCGGTCGGCACGACGAACTCGAAGCCGAAGACCTCCTCGATGTCCTTGCCGTGCTTCTCCTTGACGGCCGTGAAGCCGGCGACGAGGAGCTCCTCGTGCATCGCCATGACGTCCTGGTGCGACTCGACCCACGAGAACTCGGCGTCGATGCTCGTGAACTCGGTGGCGTGGCGGCTCGTGAACGACGGGTCCGCACGGAACGCGTCGGCGATCTCGAACACCGCACCGAAGCCGGCGGGCTGCGCCATCTGCTTGAAGTTCTGCGGCGACTGGGCGAGGTACGCGGTCGTCTCGAAGTACTCGAGCTGGAACAGCTCGGCGCGCGACTCGGAGGCCGACGCCATCAGCTTCGGCGTGTGGATCTCGATGTAGTCGCGCTCGACCCAGTACGTCCGGAACGCGTGCTCCATCGTCGTCTGGATGCGGAAGATGAGGTTCTGCTTGCGGTTGCGCAGGTCGAGGAAGCGCCAGTCGAGGCGCTTGTCGAGCGAGGAGTCGTCGGCGATCGGGGTCTCCGGGATCGCGGCGCTGATCACCTCGAGCGAGCCGACCTTGACCTCGAGCCCGCCGAGCTTCACGCGCTCGTCGTGCTTCAGGGTGCCCTGCACGTGCACGAAGGTGCCGTGGGCCAGGCCGGAGATCTCGTTCGTGATGCCGAGGGCGAGCTGGGCGGCGTCGTCGCCGTCCTCGGCCTCGCGGGTGGCGGGGTTCACGAGCTGGACGGCGCCGGACTCGTCGCGGAGGACGACGAACTGCACCTTCTTCTGGTCTCGGACGGTCTCCACCCATCCGGCGACGGAGACGGAGCCGTCAGGACGTGCGGCGAGGTCGGCGATGCGGGTGCGTTCGATCACGGTGGACGAGTCTACCGGTCCGCCTCCGCGGGTGCTGGCTCGGTCCTCCACAGGGCGGGTTCCGTCCGCCGTTCTCCACGGGTCGGCCTGGAGGCACGTGTCGGCCCGGCGTGGTCCGTAGCGTCGTCGACGTGGCCGGGTCGCGAGCTGGAGGGAGGCCCCGCATGACGGCAGGGGTTGAGGGGCTCGCGGCCTGGCCGCCTGCGGCGGTGGCGACGGTGGTCGCGGCGTTGGGGGCAGCGTGCGTCGCCTTGCTGGCGGCGTTCGTCGGGGGTGTGTGGGCGGTGCTGCGGTGGCGGCGGGACGTCGCGAGGGAGGAGCGCGATCGGTACTGGGCGCGGGCGACCGTTGTGTTCGAACTCGTGTCCGGGGACGACGTCGGGCGAAACGAGCTCGGGTACGCGCTCGCAGCCGCGATGTGCGACATACAGAGAGTTCCGCGTGGCGAGGAAGCGAGTGCAAGGGTCATGAAGGAACTGCTCGGTGACGACAGGAGGAGACGATGACCACGGTGATCGGGCGTGCACGGACGCGCATCGTGCAGTGGCTGGACCGGAATGAGCCGCGTTCGCTGAGCGATGCGGAACTCGACGCGATGTGGGCACGGGCGAAGGTCCGTGCCGCCGCATGGCGCGCGTACGTCGACGAGCGCACGCGCGAGCTCCAGGCAGAGCGGGCGGGGACGACGGGGAGCGGGGGATCAGGGGAGCGAGGCGCGGAGTGACCCGAGCGTGCCGATGAACTCCTCGGCCATACCGGCGCGTTCGACGAGCTTCGCGTGGCGTGCCCGGGCATCGGCCAAGAACTCGTCGAGCCGGGCGGCGAGCGCGGCCTCGTCCGCGGGCTGCGCCGCAGCGAGGCCGTCGACGACGCGGAGCAGCTCGGCCATCTCCTCGAGGGTGAACCCGAGCGGCTTCATCCGACGGATCACCAGCAGGCGCTCGAGGTCCTGTTCCGTGTAGACCCGGAACCCGCCGGTGGTCCGGCCGCTCGGTACGAGCAGCCCGACCTCGTCGTAGTGCCGGATCGTCCGGAGGGACATCCCGGCGCGATCGGCCAGCTCACCGATGTGCATCGTGGTGCTCACGTGCCGAACTCTACCCTCACGTCAGGGTAGAGTTCCTGCCGATGACCGCGATCACGCACGCTCCCACAGCGCCGAGCGTCCTCAGTGCCCTGCGCTCGCCGCGCCTCCTCACGCGAGAGGTCCTGGCCGGCATCGTCACCGCGCTGGCCCTCATCCCCGAGGCGATCTCGTTCTCCGTCGTCGCGGGTGTCGACCCCGCCGTCGGGCTCTTCTCGAGCGTCGTCATCGCGGTGGTGATCTCGATCGTCGGGGGTCGTCCGGCGATGATCTCCGCCGCCGCGGGCTCCGTCGCACTCGTCATCGCCCCGCTCGTGCGCGACCACGGGATCGCGTACCTCGTGCCGACGGTCGTCCTCGGCGGGGCGATCCAGATCGTCCTCGGGTTCCTCGGGGTCGCCCGGCTGATGCGGTTCATCCCGCGGAGCGTCAACGTCGCCTTCGTGAACGCCCTCGCCATCCTGATCTTCACCGCGCAGCTGCCGAACCTCCTCGGCGGCGACGTGCCGGTGAGCGTCTGGCCGCTGACCGCGCTCGGCGTCGCGATCATCGTCGGCTTCCCCTTCCTCACGAAGGCGATCCCGGCGCCGCTCATCGCCGTCGTCGTCATCACCGCGATCACGCTCCTGTTCGGTGTCGCCGTCCCGACGGTCGGCGACGAAGGGGCCCTGCCGACAGCGCTGCCGGGGTTCAACGGCATCACCACGCCGATCAGCTTCGAGACGCTGCAGATCATCGCGCCGTACGCGTTCGGCGTCGCGGTCGTCGGGCTCATCGAGACCCTGCTCACCGCACAGCTCGTCGACTCGATCACCGAGACCGGCTCGAGCAAGTGGCGGGAGTCCTGGGGGCAGGGCATCGCGAACGTCGCCTCCGCGTTCTTCGGCGGCACCGGCGGCTGCGCGATGATCGGCCAGACGGTCATCAACGTGAAGACGGCCGGGGCTCGGACCCGTGTCTCCACCTTCGTGGCGGGCGCCTCGGTCCTCGTGCTGACGATCGTGCTGCACGACCTCGTCGCGGAGATCCCGATGGCCGCGCTGACGGCGGTGATGATCATGGTGTGCGTCGCGACCTTCGACTGGCACAGCATCCGTCCCCGCACCCTCCGCCGGATGCCGCTCGGCGAGACCGCGGTGATGGTGATCACGGTCGTGGTCGTCGTGGCGACGGACAACCTCGCTACCGGGGTCCTGGTCGGGGTCGTCGTCGCAGCACTCGTCTTCGCTCGACGAGCGGCGCACGTGGTGACCGTCGTCCGCGAACCGGTGGACGAGCACACGGTCCGCTACCGGGTCCGCGGGGCGCTGTTCTTCGCCTCCTCGAACGACCTGGTCACGCGGTTCTCCTACGCCGAGGACCCGGAGCACGTCGTCATCGACATGTCCGACGCGCACGTGTTCGACGCGAGCACGGTCGCCGCCCTCGACGGTGTCGAGCAGCGGTTCGCGAAGCACGGCTCCACGGTCGAGGTCGTGCACCTCAACACCGGGTCGACGGCGTTGCACGGGCGGCTGTCGGGCGAGCTCGGCTGAGCGGTTCCGCATCCGGTGAATCAGCTGTGCGGGCGGTGGGAACAGCTGGGCGACCTACACTGGAACCCATGCCCGCGACCCGAATCCACCTCGTCCGTCACGGCGAGGTGCACAACCCGGACCGTGTGCTCTACGGGCGGCTGCCGGGCTTCGGCCTGAGCGACCTCGGCAAGCGGATGGCTCTCGCGTCGGCGACCGCGTGGAAGGACGCCGGGGTGGACGTCCGTCGCATCGTGGCCTCCCCGCTGCAGCGCACGCAGGAGTCCGCCGCGCCCTGGGCCGAGGCGTTCGGACTCGACCTGGCCCTCGACGAACGACTCATCGAGCCGACGAACCGCTACGAGGGACAGCCCCCGGGCTTCACGAAGCGCTCGCTCGGACGCCCGGCGGAGTGGCCGTGGATCGCGAACCCGTTCCGGCCCAGCTGGGGCGAGGCGTACGAGTCCATCGCGAACCGGATGCTCGCCGCGATCGGCACCGCTTGGGAGAGCGTGGACGAGGGCGACGTCGTCCTCGTCAGTCACCAGCTCCCGATCTGGATGGTGCACCGTCGGCTCGCGGGCGAGTCCCTCTGGCACGACCCGAGGAAGCGCCGCTGCGACCTCTCCAGCATCACGACCGTCGAGCGTGTACCCGCCACCTCGTCCGGCCGGTTCACCGAGGTCGGGTACGCGGACCCCGCGCAGGCACTCCGCGCGACCGCAGTCGACGAAGGAGCAGTATGAGGACCACCACCAAGCGACTCGCGACGATCGCGGCGACCGCGCTCGCCGCGGCCCTGGTCCTCACCGGCTGCTCGTCCGACAACGACTCCCTGTCGAAGCAGTACGGCAACGGGACCACGCAGAACTACATCTCCGGCGACGGAGCGGTGACCGAGGTCGCCACCGACAAGCGCACGGACGCGGTCGACTTCACGGCGAAGGACACCGACGGCGACACGATCTCGGCGAAGGACCTCCGCGGCAAGGTCGTCGTCCTGAACTTCTGGTACGCGGGCTGCCCGCCGTGCCGTGCCGAGGCGAAGTACCTCAACAAGGTGCACGACCAGTTCGCCGGCAAGGACGTCGCGTTCGTCGGCGTCAACGTCCGCGACGAGCAGGCCACGGCCGCGGCGTTCGAGCGCCGGTTCGGGGTCGACTACCCGACGGTGCTCGACGCGAAGTCCGGCACGATGCAGCTCGCGCTGTCCGGGCAGATCGCCCCGAACGCCGTCCCCGCGACGATCGTCCTCGACAAGAAGGGCCGGGTCGCCGCGCGCGTCCTCGGAGCCGTCGACGGCCCCGGCATCCTGAACACCCTCGTCGCCGACGAGTTGTCGGGCAAGGCGTCCTGACCCGTGTCCAGCAACCCCTTCGCCGACGCGATCCTCAGCGGACAGATGGCCGTGGCGCTCCCCGTCGCGGCCCTCGCCGGGCTCGTGTCGTTCCTGTCCCCGTGCGTGCTGCCCCTCGTGCCGGGCTACCTCGGCTACGTCGGCGGCGTCGCCGAGGGCGGGCAGCGCCGCGGCCGCGTGGTGCTCGGGGTGCTGCTGTTCATCCTCGGGTTCACGGCCGTGTTCGTGGCCTACACGACGGTCTTCGGCGCGCTCGGCTTCTGGCTCGTCCGTTGGCGCGACCTCATCACGCAGATCCTCGGCGTGGTGGTCATCGCGATGGGCCTCGTGTTCGTCGGCCGGTTCACGTTCCTGCAGCGCACCATCAAGCCGGCGTGGACCCCTGCGACCGGGCTGGTCGGCGCCCCGCTCCTCGGCATCGTGTTCGGCCTCGGCTGGACCCCGTGCCTCGGCCCGACCCTCGCCGCGATCAACCTGCTCAGCGTGCAGTCGGGCAGCGCCTGGCAGGGCATGTGGCTCGGGGTCGCGTACTGCCTCGGCCTCGGCATCCCGTTCGTGCTCGTCGCGCTCGGCGCCGGTTGGGCCACGGGAGCGATCCGTGCCGTGAAGCGCCACATGCGCACCGTCAACATCATCGGAGGAGCGATCCTGATCGTCATCGGTCTGCTCATGGTCACCGGAATCTGGTCGGCCGTCATGTCGAGCGTCGGGGCGGTGATCCAGAGCTATGTCCCGGCAGTCTGAGACCGACGACAGCCGGATCGAGAACGGCACCGCGTCCGACCCGATGCGGCCCTCCGACCACGTCGACGGTGCTGGACCGGCCGACGGCGGCAGCGAGGTCAACCAGCCGAAGCTCGGCCTGATCGGGTACGTCCGGTTCTTCTGGCGACAGCTCACGAGCATGCGGACGGCGCTCTTCCTCCTCATGCTGCTCGCCCTCGCGGCGATCCCCGGCTCCCTCGTGCCCCAGCGCACGGCGGACCCGAACGGCGTCGTGCAGTACAAGGCGGACCACCCGCAGCTCTTCCCGGTCCTCGACAAGCTGCAGGTCTTCGACACCTACACCTCGGTGTGGTTCTCCGCGATCTACCTGCTCCTCTTCGTCTCCCTGATCGGCTGCATCGTGCCCCGCACGAAACACCACTGGCAGGCCCTCCGCACCCGTCCGCCGAAGACGCCCGCGCGCCTGACGCGTCTGGCGGGCTACCGCAGCGTCGCCGTGAACCCGGACACGGTCACCACCGCAGCGGGTGGGACGAACGCGGCCACGGGCCTCCCGTCCGTCGAGCACGCCGTGACGCGCGCGATGGCGATCCTGAAGCGCTCCGGCTACCGCGTCGAGCGGTTCGGCGACTCGGTGAGCGCGGAGCGCGGCTACCTGCGCGAGACCGGCAACCTGGTGTTCCACGCGGCCCTCGTCGGCGTGCTGCTCGCCGTCGGCGTCGGCGGCGGGTTCGGCTACACCGGACAGCGGCTCCTGGTGGAGGGACAGACCTTCTCGAACGTGCTCGGTTCGTACGACTCGTTCAACCCGGGTCGCTGGTTCCAGCAGACCGACCTGAAGGGCTACAACCTGACGCTCGACAAGTTCGTAACGAAGTACGAGGAGCGGAACCTCGACGCCCTCGGCCAGGCCCTCGACTACTCCGCCACGGTGACCAGCAGGGAGAAGGGCGGCGAGGCGAAGACCAGCCGCCTCGGCGTCAACGACCCGCTCAGCGTCGGCGGCACGAACGTGTACCTGCTCGGCAACGGCTACGCCATGGGCGTGACGGTGCGCGACGGCAAGGGCGACGTGGCGTTCAAGGACGTCGTGCCGTTCCTGCCGGAGGACTCGAACTACACCTCGACCGGCGTCATCAAGGTGCCGGACGCCGTGCCGGACCAGCTCGGCATGGTCGGGTTCTTCTACCCGACGGCCTCGAAGCTGTCGACCGGCGCGTTCACCAGCGCCTACCCGGACTCGCAGAACCCGCTCCTGACGCTGCAGGTCTACACCGGCGACCTCGGCCTCGACGACGGTGTGCCGCAGAGCGTCTACACGCTCGACACGTCGGGCCTCAAGCAGATCGCCGGCCGCCAGTCCGACGCGGCGAGCATCGAGCTGAAGCCCGGGCAGACGAAGACCCTGCCGAACGGTGCCGGGTCGATCACCTTCGACGGTGTGAAGCGGTACGTGTCGCTCGACGTGCACCACGACCCGTCGCAGGCGTGGGTCGCCGGCTTCGCCGTGCTGTCCGTCCTGGGCCTGCTCACCTCGCTCTTCGTCCCGCGCCGACGCGTGTGGGTGAAGGTCGTTCCGCGCACGGCGGTGGCCACCGGTCCGGACGGGACGCCCGACGCGACCGGCCCGGGGGAGTACGACCTCGAGTACGCGGGCCTCGCGCGCGGCGAGGACCCGAACCTGGAACGAGCCGTGGCGGACATCGCCCAGCGCCACACGTCGGACCTCGGAGTTAGGATGCCCCAGTGAACGACATGACCACGAACCTCGCGACCTACTCGGTCGTGCTGACGTACTCCGCGATGGCGGTCTACGTCGTCGCGTTCATCACGTTCGCCCTCGACATGGCGAAGCGCTCCGGCGAGGTCGCCGCGGCCGCCTCGGGCGCCGGGGCACCGAAGGCCGCCGCCGAGCAGAAGACCGTCGCGACCGTCCAAGGCGGCACGGTCGTCCTGGAGCGCGTCGCGCAGTCCTCCGACGGCGACGGCTCGTCCCGCCGTGGCACCCGCTTCGAGCGGGTCGGCATGGCGATGACGATCCTGGCGCTCGTGCTGCACGTCGGCTCGGTGGTCCTCCGCGGGATCGCGGCCGACCGTGTGCCGTGGGGCAACATGTTCGAGTTCTCCCTGACCGGCACGGCGCTGATCATCCTGATCTTCCTGCTCGTGCAGCTCTGGCAGAACCTCAAGTTCCTCGGGGTGTTCATCACCGGTCTGACGATCATCCTGCTCGGCATCGCCACGGTGAACTACTACGTCCCGGTGCGTCCGCTCGTCCCCGCGCTCGAGTCGTACTGGCTCGTCATCCACGTGTTCGTCGCGATCTCGGGCACCGGGTTCTTCGCCCTCGGCGCTGGGCTCGCCGTGGCGCAGCTGGTGCAGACCTACCGCCAGGGCCGGACCACCTCGAACAAGATCCGGTTCATGGAGACGCTGCCCGACGCCGACCGGCTCGAGGTCCTGACCTACCGTGTCCTCCTCGTCGGCTTCGTCCTCTGGACCTTCACGCTCATCGCCGGTGCGATCTGGGCCGAGCGGGCCTGGGGCCGCTACTGGGGCTGGGACACGAAGGAGGTTTGGACCTTCATCATCTGGGTCGTCTACGCCGGGTACATCCACGCGCGTGCGACGCGCGGCTGGCGCGGGGCACGGTCCTCGTGGCTGGCGCTCATCGGCTTCGCCGCGGTGATGTTCAACTTCTCCGTCGTGAACGTCTTCTTCAAGGGCCTGCACAGCTACTCGGGTCTGTGACGCGGTGACGCGCGCGCGTCACTGACGCGACCACGGACGTCCTGGAGGCGCGGTGCCAGCTGGCACCGCGCCTCCAGTCCGTCCTGTAGTCGAGTCGTCCTGCCGTCCGCCGCTGTCGACGACCGGTCACGACGTGCCGTGGGCGTGTCACTGAGCGAGCAGGACGTGCCGCTCTCGGCGTGCCAGCGTGACGAATTTCGTCAGCTCGACGAACGCGAGCGGCGCGTTGCGCACCGTCGCGCGCTCAGCCCGCGGCGAGCAGCGCGTGCACGCGCTCCAGCCGGGCACGCCACCACGCCGTGCGCTCCGGCGCGGCCGCGTTCTGCTCGAGGAGCTCCCGCGACACCGACGCCCGCCGCACCGGTACCCGACCGTCCACCGGCAGGAGCGGGTCGGCGGAGACGTCGGACGTGAACATCGCGGCCGTCCCGAGCCCGGCCGCGTACCCGGGCGACATCGCGGCGGCGGCGAGGAACGCCCCCATCCCGAGTCCGACCGAGGTGTCGAGCGCACTGGAGACGACGCACGGCAGTCCCGTCCCGGCGACGATCGCCCGTGCGGCGGTGATGCCGCCGAGGGGCTGCGCCTTCACGACGAGCACGTCCGCCGCTCCGGCCCGGGCGACGGCCAGCGGGTCGGAGGCCTTCCGGACGCTCTCGTCGGCGGCGATCGGGACGCCGAGCCCCGCGATGCGCTCCCGCAGTGCGGCGAGCTCCGGCACGGTCCGGCAGGGCTGCTCGGCGTACTGCAGCCCGAACGGTGCGAGCCGCCGGAGTGCCTCGGTCGCCTGGTCGACGGTCCACAGCCCGTTGGCGTCGATGCGGACGGCGGCGTCGTCGCCCATCACGCGGCGGACTTCGGCGACCCGCGCGACGTCGTCGTCGATCGTGGTGCCGGGTTCGGCGACCTTCACCTTGGCGGTCGTACAGCCGGGGTAGCGCGCGAGGAGTGCGGCGACGGCGTTGGGCGCGACGGCGGGCACGGTGGCGTTCACCGGCACGGAGTCCGCGGCGGGCTCGTGCGACGTCCACCCGAAGTCGATCGCCGCGCGGAGCCAGGCTGCGGACTCGGCGTCGTCGTACTCGACGAACGGCGAGAACTCGGTCCAGCCCGCAGGGCCCCGGAGGACGAGTGCCTCGCGGGTGGTGATGCCGCGGAACCGTACCCGCATCGGGAGGGCGACCACGTGCGCGTCGGCGAGGAGTTCGGCGAGGTCGGGGAGCACGGGTTCATCCTGCCAGCGGCGTCCAGCCCACCTCACGGTTCCTCGGAGGGGACCGCCAGGGCAGGGCATTAGCATGCACCGGTCGGCCTCGGTCGGCAGCAGGGTGAGGATCGAACGAGGGAGGCTCGGTGGCGCCGGATCCGCAGCAGCGCGCGTCGCAGCGTCCGTCGACGCCCGCCGCGAAGCGACCGTCGACCCCTGGCACGAACCGCCCGTCCGCCACTCCCGTCCAGCGCCCCACCGCACCGACGACCGCCCGGAGCGCGGCTCCGGTCCGACCGGTGACCGGTGCTCCCGCCACCGCCCGGACGCCCGGCCGCGACACCGACGACTTCGCCCGGCTGATGCAGCGGAACACGGTCGACGTCCGGCAGCAGAACCAGGCCGGCCGCAAGAAGCGCAACCCCGTCGTCGGCAAGATCGCCCTCGGCCTCGCCGTCGTCTCGGCCGCGGTCGACGCCAGCGCCTTCGCGGTCTTCATGGGCGGCGACACCGACTTCGCGTTCGGCATCTGCTTCGTCGTGGTCTTCCTGACCCTGATCGCCGCGGTGCTCGGCTTCGTCGCCGCCGTCGGCTCGTTCGGCCGCTGGTACGGGGCGGTCGGGGTCGTCGTGGCGTTCTTCGCGAACCCGGTGATCCTCATCGTGCTGCTCGTCATCGTCGCGCCGGAGCTCCTGACCGACATGGGCGGCTCGGCTACCAGCAGCACGGGCAACTGACGCCGGGCGGTACCGTTGGGGCATGGCTGCTCCCGTCTCCGACCTGTTCGATCCCGACGTCTGGACAGCGGCTCCGGTCGCCGAGCACTTCACCGACATCACGTACCACAAGCACGTCTCGACGGGCATCGTCCGCGTCGCCTTCGACCGTCCCGAGGTCCGCAACGCCTTCCGTCCGCGCACCGTCGACGAGCTCTACCGGGCACTCGACGACGCGCGCCAGGACCCGCGCGTCGGGGTCGTCCTGCTCACCGGCAACGGTCCGAGCCCGAAGGACGGCGGCTGGGCGTTCTGCTCCGGCGGCGACCAGCGCATCCGCGGGCGGAGCGGCTACCAGTACGTCGGTGACGAGGGCGCTCCGCCGGAGGGGGTCGACCCGGCCGCGGCGCAGGCGTCGATGGGCCGGCTGCACATCCTCGAGGTCCAGCGGCTCATCCGGATGATGCCGAAGGTCGTCATCGCCGTCGTCCCCGGGTGGGCGGCCGGCGGTGGGCACTCGCTGCACGCGATCTGCGACCTCACGATCGCGAGCGCTGAGCACGGCAGGTTCAAGCAGACCGACGCCGACGTGGGCTCGTTCGACGGCGGGTACGGCAGCGCCTACTACGCGAAGCAGATCGGGCAGAAGTTCGCGCGCGAGGTCTTCTTCCTCGCGCAGGAGTACTCGTCGCAGCGCGCGTACGAGATGGGTGCGGTGAACGCCGTCGTCCCGCACGAGGACCTCGAGCGCGAGGCGATCCGCTGGGGCGAGATCATCCTCGGCAAGTCGCCCACGGCGATCCGGATGCTCAAGTACGCCTTCAACGCGGTCGACGACGGGATGGTCGGCCAGCAGGTCTTCGCCGGCGAAGCGACCCGGCTCGCCTACGGCACCGACGAGGCGGTCGAGGGGCGTGACTCCTTCCTCGAGAAGCGGGCCCCCGAGTGGACGTCGTTCCCGTGGCACTACTGACCGGTCGGGTGGCGGCATGACCCGTCCCCTGGTCGCGCTGGGTACGTCCGACCCGATCGCGGTGCTCCGCGGCCTGGAGGCAGCACTCGCGGGCGGCCCCGCGCTGCTCCCCGTCGCGGAGGGCGCTCCGGCGCTGCCGACGCCAGCTCCGGCCAGCGTCCCGCAGCGGGTCGCCCTGGTCGTCGAGACGAGCGGGTCCACCGGGACCGGCAAGCGGGTGGCGCTCTCGTCCGAGGCACTCCTCGCCGGTGCCGCCGCGGCGGACGCAGCGCTCGGCGGCCCCGGCGCGTGGGTGCTCGCGCTGCCGACCCACTACATCGCGGGCCTCAACGTCCTCACCCGGTCGATCGCCGCGGGGACGTCGCCCGTCGTCGTCCCGTCCGGGCACTTCGACGCGGGCGCCTTCGCCGATGCGGCCGAGCAGCTGGTGACCGGGCCTGCTGCCCCGCGGCGGTACACCTCGCTCGTCCCGGTGCAGCTGGCGCGGGTGCTCGAGGACACCCGGGCGACCGCGACGCTCGCGGGCTTCGACGCGGTGCTCGTCGGCGGTCAGGCGACCCCTGCGCCGCTGCGGGAGCGCGCGCGTGCGGCGGGGATCCGGGTCGTCACCACGTACGGCGCGAGCGAGACGAGCGGCGGGTGCGTGTACGACGGCGTCCCGTTCGGCACCGTCCGCACCGAGGTCGTGGACGGGGAGCTGTGGCTCGACGGACCGATGCTCGCGGAGGGCTACCTCGGTGACGACGAGCGCACGGCCGCCACGTTCGTCGAGCACGACGGACTCCGCTGGTACCGCACGGGCGATGCCGCGACCGTGACCAACGGGGTCGTGCAGGTGCTCGGACGCCTCGACGACGTCGTGATCTCCGGCGGTGAGAAGGTCCCGCTCGGGCTCGTCGAACGACTCGTCCGCGAGCTCCCCGGACAGGACGCGGCGGTCGTCACGCGGCGGGCGTCGGGGGAGTGGGGCGAGGTGCCGGTCGTCGTGACGGCGGTGCCGCTCGACCTCGACCGGGTGCGGGACCACGTGGCTGCCGCCCTCGGACGTGCCGCCCGCCCGGCCGACGTCGTCGTCGTGGACCGGTTGCCGATGCTCCCGTCGGGCAAGCCCGACCGCCGGGCGATCCAGGCGCTGGGTGCACCAGGACCTTCATAGGGTCGGGCGCCCGCGGCGCGTGCCGTCGCGAATATGATGGTCGGTCGTGGCACGAACGAAGAACTCGAAGCAGTCCAAGGGTCGCTCTGGCAACCCCGCGAAGGCCGCCGCGCCGCAGCGCACGAAGCGCCGGGCGACGGCACGCGACTGGATCGGCGGCGCCCGGCTCCGCACCCTGACGCTCGGCGTCGTGCCCGTGGTGATGGGCACCACCGTCGGCTTCGTGGACAGCGGGTTCGCGGGCGACTTCGGCGGCTTCCTGGCGAAGGACGGCCACGCGCTCATCGCGGTGCTCGCGCTCCTGGTGGCGCTGTTCCTGCAGATCGGCGTGAACTACAGCAACGACTACTCCGACGGCGTCCGCGGCACCGACGAGTTCCGCGTCGGCCCGGCTCGTCTCACCGGTGCCGGTCTCGCGAAGCCCCGGACGGTGCTCACCGTCGCACTGACGTTCTTCGGCCTCGCCGCCGTGGCCGGCATCGTGATCGTGGTGCTCACCCAGCTGTGGTGGCTGCTGCTCGTCGGCGCCGCCGCGATCGTCGCCGCGTGGTTCTACACCGGCGGCAAGAAGCCCTACGGGTACAACGCCCTGGGCGAGGTCTTCGTGTTCGTGTTCTTCGGCCTCGTCGCCGTGCTCGGCACCGAGTACGTGCTCATCGACCAGGTCACCCTGAGCGGCTGGGCTGCAGCGGTCGCCGCCGGCTTCTTCGCCTGCGCCGTGCTCATGGTGAACAACATCCGCGACATCGACGAGGACCGTCTCGCCGGCAAGCGCACCCTGGCGGTCGTCGTCGGGCGCCCGGTCGCCCGCGTGCTGTTCGGCTTGTTCCTGCTGCTGCCCTACGTGGTGCTGCTGTGGTTCGTGCTGCTCTACTTCCGCACCGGCTTCACGTACTTCTCGCTGCTGCTCGCCCTGCCGGCCCTGGCCATCGGGGTGTCGTCGCGGAAGCCGCGCGAACTCATCACGGCCCTGCAGCTGTCGTCGTTCGCGTCGCTGGTGTTCGGCGTCGTGCTCGGCATCACGCTCGCCATCCAGCCGTAGCCTCCGGCCGTCAGTCCTCGTCGTGCTCGCGGCGAGCGGCGTGGCGGTCCGCGTCGGACACCGGACGCACGTCGGGGGCGTCGGAGTCGGCCGCGTCGACGAAGTCGTCCTCGAAGTCGCTGTCGGCGTCGCGCTCCGGGACACCGCGGCGGTTCGCCAGGCTCTGGGTCACGTTCGACCGCAGCTTCGGCAGCGCGATGTACGACACGAGCAGGCCGATGAGCGCGGCCCCGATCGTCGCCCAGTACCACGGCAGGCCGATCACGAACAGGACGACCAGCGCCGCGGCGAAGATGCCGAGACGGGCCAGGGTGTACACGAGCCACGCTTTCACCCGGCAAGTCTACGGAACCGCAGGCTGCAGGGACCCCACAGGCTCTCGACCTAGACTCCCGGCCATGATCCGCTTGTGGTTGATCGTCGTCGTGGCCGCCGTGGCGTTCACGGTCTACGCGGCGATCGACTGCGCGACGATGCCCCGCGAGCGTGTCCGTTCCCTCAGACGCGGCGTCTGGATCCTCCTCGTGATCGTCCTGCCCGTGCTCGGCGCCGTCCTCTGGTTCCTGCTCGGCCGTGCCCCGGCGACCGAACCGGGCGGTGGCTCCGGGTACCGTGGACCCGAAGACGACCCGGACTTCCTCGGCGGCCCGCACGGCCCCGAGCAGCACCGCACGGACAAGGACCAGGACGACGAGACCCTCCGAGACCTCGAACAGCAGTTCCGCGAACGCGACCGACGCGACCGGGAACGACGCGACCGCGACCAGCCCGGCGACGACGGCCGCTCCGATCGCTGACGGCCCCGCCGGCTCCGGCAGCCCGGCCACCGACTTCGCCCTCGCCCTGTTCGGCGAACTCGCACGCGCCGGTGTGACCGACGTCGTCGTCAGCCCGGGCTCCCGCTCGCAGGCCCTGGCCCTCGCCGCGGTCGCCCTCGAACGCGCCGGCGGCATCAGCGTGCACGTGCGCCTCGACGAGCGGACCGCGGGCTTCTACGCCCTCGGACTGGCGGTCGAGTCCGGCCGGCCCGCCGCGGTCGTCACCACCTCGGGCACCGCCGTCGCGAACCTGCACCCCGCCGTGCTCGAGGCCCACCACTCCGGTGTCCCGATGATCGTCGTCACCGCCGACCGTCCCGACGAGCTCCGCGGCATCGGCAGCAACCAGACCACCGTGCAGCCGGGCATCTTCGCGGCCGCCGTCTCGTTCGTGCGGGACGTGCAGGCGCCGACCGCCGACAGCGTGGACGCCAGCACGACCGACACGGTGCGGGCGCTCGTCCGTCAGGCCGTCGCCGCGGCCGCCGGGCACGAGGGGCAGCCGGGTCCGGTGCAGCTCAACGTGGCGTTCCGCGAACCGCTCTCCGCCGGCCTCCGTGCTGATCACGTGCACGCGGTGCCCGACGACGAGGTCGACCTGGCGTTCGCCACCCGCCGGGTGCACTCGGGGCTGCCGGTCATCGACCTCGCGCCGGACGACGAACCCGCGACGGTCGTCATCGCCGGGCACGACGCCGGTGCGGACGCCGAACGGATCGCGTGGGAGCTCGGTGCGCCGCTCGTGGCCGAGGTGTCGAGCGGGGCGCGCTTCGGCCGCAACCTCGTCGTGACCTACCGCGAGCTGCTCCGCGACCCGGCTTTCGGCGGTGCGGTCCGCCGCGCCGTCGTGCTCGGACACCCGACCCTCAGCCGTGAGGTCCCCGCGCTCCTGCAGCGGGACGACGTGGAGACCATCGTGGTCCGCGGACCGGGCGCCGACCCCTTCGACCCGGCACGCGCCTCCAGGCCCGACGCCGCGACCACCTTCGTCTCCGACGTCCGCGTGACGGGCCGGACCCGCCCGGAGCACCGCGCGTGGGTCGGCCGCTGGGTGGCGACCAGCCGCGCCCTGCTCGGCGACGGCGACGCCGGTCCCGACCTCGACGCGAAGCGCTCGGACGACCGCGCCGAGCGCAACAAGTTCCTCCGCGACGAAGTGGCGCTCCGCCGCCGTTCCGTCGACCGCGCCATGCTCGCCGAGGCCGTGTGGGGCGCGACGTGGCCGCACGACCGCCTGGTCCTCGGCGCCTCGCAGATCATCCGTGTCGCCGACGCGCACGTCGCCGGCAAGGCGATCCGGGTGCACGCGAACCGCGGGCTCGCCGGGATCGACGGCACCGTGTCCACCGCCCTCGGCATCGCCGCGGCGCTCGAACGGTCCTCGGCCTCGGTCGGCACCACCCGGGTGCTCCTCGGCGACCTCACGCTGCTGCACGACCTCGGCGCGTTCGTCACCGGGACCGAGGAACCACGGCACCGCGTGCAGGTCGTCGTCGGCAACGACGGCGGGGGAGCGATCTTCCGCGGGCTCGAGGTCGCGGCGACCACGCCCGAGGCGGACATGCGCCGGATGATGACGACGCCGCAGTTCGTCGACGTCGAGCGCGTGGTAACCGGTCTCGGCTGGGAGTACCGGCGCGCGGGGACGTGGGGCGACCTCGAGCGGGTACTGACGGACCCCGCCGAGCGGGTCGTCATCGAGGTCCCGCTGGCCGACTGACGGGGCGCGCGCCGGTCCGCGTCAGCGGGTGGGTGCTCGGAAGCGCTCCGCGGTCGCGTCGGTGCTCGGAAGCGCTCCGCGGTCGCGTCGGTGCTCGCGCGCTCCCCGGCGCGCCGGGGAGCGCGCGTTACGCGAGCGCGTCGGTGATCGGCCGGAACTTGAGCGCCGTCTCGGCCACCTCACGCGCCGGGTCCGACCCGGCGACGATGCCGGCCCCGGCCCACGCCCGGACCGCTCCGTCGTCGGACAGCTGGGCACTGCGCAGCGCGAGCATCCACTCGCCGTCGCCGTTGGCACCGAGCCAGCCGACCGGCCCGGCGTAGCGCCCGCGGTCCACGCCCTCGAGCTCGGCGACCAGCCGGACGGCGACGTCGGTCGGGGTGCCGGCGACCGCGGCGGTCGGGTGCAGGGCGTCCGCGACGTCCAACGAGGTCGTGCCCGTCGGCAGCGTCGCCTGCACGTCGGTGGCGAGGTGCCAGAGGTTCGGCAGCTGCAGTCGGAAGGGCTCGGCATCGGCGCGCAGGTCGGACGCGATCGGCCGGAGCGCTGCGAGCAGGCTGTCGATCGCGAAGGCGTGCTCCTCGACGTCCTTCCGGCTCGCGGCGAGGGCCTCGGCGGCGGCACGGTCCGACACGGCGTCGGCGCCCCGGGCCGCACTGCCGGCCAGGACCCGCGCGGTGAGACGGGTGCCGTCGGTCCGGGCGAGCGTCTCCGGCGTGGCCCCGACGAGCCCGTCGACCGCGAAGGTGACGCACTGCGGGTAGGCCTCGGCGAGGTCGAGCAGGAGCGCCCGGCGATCGGCGCCGGCGGGGAGCTGCCCGACCAGGTCGCGGGCGAGGACGACCTTCTCGGCGTCGCCCGCGGCGATGCGGCGCACGGCGTCGGCGACGCGCGCGGCGTAGGCGTCCTCGTCGATGCGCCCGGGGGAGAGGCGCACCGAGACGTGCTCGCCGACCTGCGGGACCGGGGCCGAGGTGCGGGTGAACGCGAGGGGCGCCGGGTCGAGGGTGGTGTCGACGGCGGTGAGCCAGGCCTTGCCGCGGCGTCGGCCGATCACCACGCGCGGCACGACGAGGACGCTCGTCTCGGCGGAGTCGTCGGCGAAGGTGAAGGCGCCGAACGCCACGAGTCCGGTGCCGCGGAGCTGCACCGGGTCGTCGACCACGGCGTCCTGCACCAGCGCGTGCCAGGCCTTCGAGGCGTCCCGCATCCGCTCCGGTCCGGAGAAGGTGAGGCGCAGTGCCTCGCCGATCCCGACGATGCCGTCGCCGTTCCGCACGAAGGCGAGCGGGTTGTCCCGGAGGGTGTGGCGGAGGACGGCGCCCGGGTCGTCGAGGATCCGGGTCGAGACCGTCAGCGGCGGGGCCGCCGTGGTGGTTCGGGTCACGGACCGATCGTACGCGCCGCGTTCGGCCCGGACCTGCGATGCGCTCGGGGGAACGCTCGGCCGGGACCTCTAGGATGTTGTGGGTGAGCAGAGCGGACCTGAACAAGCGGCCGGACGAGGTGGCGGCCATGTTCGACGACGTCGCCGCGAAGTACGACCTCACGAACGACATCCTCTCGGCGGGCAACGCCCCGCTGTGGCGTGTCGCGACGGTCCGCGCGGTCGACCCCCAGCCCGGCGAGCGCGTGCTCGACATCGCCGCGGGCACCGGTACGAGCGCTGCGGCCTTCGCCAAGAAGGGCGCCGAGGTCACCGCGCTCGACCTCTCCGCGGGGATGATCGCCGTCGGCCGAGAGCGCCACCCCGAGATCACCTTCGTCGAGGGTGACGCCGAACACCTGCCCTTCGACGACGACACCTTCGACGCCGTGTCGATCTCGTTCGGGCTCCGCAACGTCAACGACCCGATGCAGGCCCTCGGCGAGATGCTCCGCGTCCTGAAGCCCGGCGGCCGCGTCGTCATCTGCGAGTTCTCGACCCCGCCGATCGCGCTCCTGCGCTTCGGCTACGGCGCCTACCTCAAGCGGGTGCTGCCCGGTGTCGCCCGGCTGTCGTCGAGCAACCCGGCGGCCTACCGCTACCTCGCCGAGTCGATCGAGGCGTGGCCCGAGCAGCAGGTGCTCAGCCAGTGGCTCCGCGGCGTCGGCTTCACGATGGTCGCCTACCGCAACCTGACCGCCGGCATCGTGGCGCTGCACCGCGGCCGGAAGCCCGTGGCGGGCACGGTCCGCGAGTCGGTCGCCCGTCGCGCCAAGGCACGTCGCGAGCACCAGCACACCGGCGAGCAGCCGAGCATCGACCCCACCGGCGAGCAGCCCAGCGTCGACCCCACCGCCGGCTGACCGGTCCACCCCCGAACCACGGAGCAGCACTTGAACCCGAGCGTCCCGGTCGCACGTCGCGCACCGAGTCTCCGCGCATCGTTGGGCATCGGCGAGCGGCTGTTCGCCACGCCCTCGGAGCGGCGGTTCATCGCTGCCGTCGACGACGGGCTCGAGCTCGTCGAGCAGGGCCTCGAAGAAGCCATGCGCTCGACCGACACCCTGGCGGACACCACCAGCCGGTACCTCCTGTCGGCGGGCGGCAAGCGCATCCGGCCGACGCTGACCCTGCTCATCGCACAGCTCGGCGACGGCGTGACGGACGCGGTCGTGAAGGCCGCTGTGAGCATCGAGACGACTCACTTGGCGTCGCTCTACCACGACGACGTGATGGACGAGGCGCCGGTCCGGCGCGGCGTCCCGGCAGCGCACGTGACCTACGGCAACAACGTGGCGATCCTGACCGGTGACCTGCTCTTCGCCCGCGCCAGCCTCATCACGGCCGACCTCGGCACCGAGGGCATCCGGATGCAGGCCGAGACCTTCCAGCGGCTCTGCATGGGTCAGCTGCACGAGACCACGGGTCCGCAGCCCGAGGACGACCCGGTCGAGCACTACATCCAGGTGCTCAGCGACAAGACCGGCTCGCTCATCGCCACGGCCGCCCGCGCCGGTGTGATGTTCTCAGGAGCCGACCGCACCTACCTCGACGCCGTCGGGACCTTCGGCGAGAAGGTCGGCGTGGCCTTCCAGCTCGTCGACGACGTCATCGACCTCGCGCCGGCGAAGGACAAGACCGGCAAGATCGCCGGCAACGACCTCCGGGCCGGTGTCGACACGCTGCCGCTGCTGCAGCTCCGTCGACTCGCCGCGACCGGGGCTCCGGACGCCGTCGCGCTCCTCCAACGCATCGAGCGCGACGTCAACGCGGCACCGGACGACGTCGTGGACTCCGCGCCGTACCAGTCCGCCGTGGCCGCGCTCCGCGAGCACGAGGCCACCACCGCCACCCGGGCCGTCGCGGTCCGGTGGGCGACCGAGGCGGTCGACGCGCTCGCACCCCTGCCCGACGGGACGGTGAAGCGGGCCCTCATCCGCTTCGCCGAGTCCGTCGTCGAACGAAGCCGCTGACGCGGCAGGTCCCGGCCGGATCCGCCCGGGACCGCCGGAACCCCGCCCGGACCAGCCGCAACCCCGCCGGGACACCGACCGCCGGGAGCACCCGACCCGAACGAAACTGGAGACGATCAGTGCCCACCCTCCGAGTCGCCATCGTCGGCGCCGGCCCCGCCGGTATCTACGCCGCGGACATCCTGCTGCGCGAGGCCCACGGCCACGACGTGTCGATCGACCTGTTCGAACAGCTCCCGGCCCCGTACGGCCTGGTCCGCTACGGCGTCGCGCCCGACCACCCGCGCATCAAGGGCATCGTCAACGCGCTGCGCGACGTGCTCGACCGGGGCGTGGTCCGGCTGTTCGGCAACGTCCGCTTCGGCGAGGACATCACCCTCGACGACCTCCGGAAGCACTACCACGCCGTGGTGTTCTCGACGGGGGCGATCAAGGACGCCGACCTCGACGTCCCGGGTGTCGAGCTCGAGGGGTCCTACGGCGCGGCCGAGTTCGTGA
This sequence comes from Curtobacterium sp. UNCCL20, assembly GCF_900101675.1. Classification (GTDB taxonomy): domain Bacteria; phylum Actinomycetota; class Actinomycetes; order Actinomycetales; family Microbacteriaceae; genus Curtobacterium. The sequence continues at coordinate 544,140 of NZ_FNKG01000002.1, forward strand.
GCTGGTTCGACGGACACCCCGACGTCCCGCGCACCTGGCCACTCACCGCCTCGAGCGTCGCGGTGATCGGCAACGGCAACGTCGCCCTCGACGTGTCCCGCATCCTCGCGAAGCACGCCGACGACCTGCTGCCGACCGAGATCCCGGCGAACGTGTACGAGGGTCTCAAGGCGTCACCGGTCACGGACGTGCACGTGTTCGGCCGTCGCGGGCCGGCGCAGGTGAAGTTCACCCCGCTGGAGCTCCGTGAGCTCGGGGAGCTGCGCGACGTCGACATGATCGTCTACGACGAGGACTTCGACCACGACGAGGCCTCGAAGAACGCCATCGCCACGAACAAGCAGATCATGGTGATGAACCGCGTGCTCGAGCAGTGGCGCACGCGTGAGACCGGGCAGGCGAGCCGTCGCCTGCACCTGCACTTCTACGCGAAGCCCCTCGAGTTCGTCGGCGAGGACGGCACGCTCACCGCCATCCGGTACGAGCGCACCCGGCCGAACGGGCAGGGCGGCGTCGAGGGCACCGGCGAGGTCCGCGAGATCCCGATCCAGGCCGCCTACCGCGCCGTCGGCTACTTCGGGTCGCCGCTGCCGGGCGTGCCGTTCGACGAGCGCCACGGCGTCATCCCGAACCACGAGGGCCAGGTCCTCGACGACGACAACCAGCAGATCCCCGGCGTCTACGCCACCGGCTGGATCAAGCGCGGACCGGTCGGCCTGATCGGGCACACCAAGTCCGACGCGATGGAGACCGTCCAGCACATCGTCAACGACCAGGCCAGCTGGTGGACGCCGGAGGACCCGTCCGAGGGCGCGATCCCGGCGCTCCTCGCCGAGCGCGGTGTCGAGTACACCGACCTCGACGGCTGGCACAACCTCGACGCCCACGAACTCGCCCTCGGCGCGGCGGAGGGTCGCGAGCGCATCAAGGTCGTGCCGCGCGAGGAGATGGTCGACGTCTCCCTCGGTCGCGCGGACGCGCGCACGAGCTGACGCCGAGCCGATCGTCATGGCGACCGCACGCCCCGCACCGCACACCGCGGTGCGGGGCGCGCCCGTCTCCGGGGTCCGGCTGCAGGGTGTGGACGTCGCCCGCGCGCTGGCGCTGCTCGGCATGATGGCGACGCACGTCGGCGGCATCGCGGACCAGGTGGACTGGTCGGACCCGAGCACGTGGACGGCGATCGCGCACGGCCGGTCGTCGTCGCTCTTCGCGGTGCTGGCGGGCGTGTCGATCGGCCTCACCAGCGGGCGAACGGCCCCGCCTGGTCCGCCGGCGATCGGACGTATCCGGGCCCGGCTCGCCGTCCGGGCCGTGGTCGTCGTGGCGATCGGCCTGCTGCTCATGGCGCTGCAGACGCCCGTGTACGTGATCCTGCCCACGTACGGCGCGCTCTTCGTGCTGGCGATCCCGGTGCTGCGGCTACGGGCGCGGTGGCTCCTCGTGCTCGCTGCGACGTGTGCGGTGGCCTCGCCGGTCGTCGCGCTGGCGATCGTCCCGCTCTACGCCGACGCGGGCATGTGGGAGGTGCAGCTCGGCCTGGTCTACCCCGTCGTCACCTTCCTGGCGTACGTGCTGGTCGGTCTGGCGGTCGCCCGCACCGGCCTGGAGGAACGGGGTGCGCAGGTCGTGCTCCTCGCGTCCGGTGCGGTGGTCGCCCTGGCCGCGTACCTGGTCGGGAACGCCCTCGCCCCGGTGCCCGTCGACGCCGCGTTCGCGTTCCCCGGTGTCCCGTACGCCGGCGAGGGGAGCACTCCAGCCGAGGCGTTCGCCCAGCTGTTCCTGTCACCGCGTGACCACTCGTCCTCCGTCGTGGACGTCGTCGGCACCGCGGGGGTCGCGGTCGCCGTGATCGCGCTCTGCACCCTCGTGTTCGACGGCCGCGGGCGGTCGGCCGCACGGATCGCGTTCCCGCTGGCCGCCGTGGGATCGATGCCGCTCACGGTGTACGCGGGGCACCTCGTGGTGCTGGCGGTCCTGCCCGTGTCTCCGGACTCCGGCGCGGCGTGGGGGTGGTTCGCGGCCGGGTCGGTGCTGTTCGCGATGCTCTGGCGCCGGTTCGTCGGGCGCGGCCCCCTCGAGCAGCTCACCGCTCGGCTGACACGCCTCGTCCCCGACGCTCCCGCCCGCTGACCGCACGCGCGAGGCGGAGGCGAGCCGCGCCTCCAGTCCGATCGCTACTGCAGCGCCGCCGTGAGCCGCGCGACGTTGTCGAGCACCTTGGACCGACGCGGCCGCGTCTCCCACGCGTCGAGCGAGAGCTCGAAGCTGTGCTCCTTGTAGGCGCCCTGCACCTCGCGCAGCGCGTTCACGAACCGGCGGCCGCGCACCATGACGGAGACCTCGAGGTTGAGGCTGAAGGACCGCATGTCCATGTTGCTCGACCCGATCACGGCGACCTCGTCGTCGATCGTGAAGTGCTTCGCGTGCAGGATCGTCGGCGCGCGGTAGAGCCAGATCTTCACCCCGGCCTTCAGCAGCCCCTCGTAGTAGGAGCGCTGGGCGTGCCACGTCATCGCGTGGTCGCCCATCTCACCGACGAACAGCTCCACCTCGACCCCGCGCTGCGCCGTCGTGGTGATCGCGTAGAGCATCGAGTCGTCCGGCACGAAGTACGGCGACGTGATCGACACCTTCTCCTGCGCCGAGTAGAGCAGTGCGTTGAAGAGCCGCAGGTTGTTCTCGCCGTCGAACCCGGGGCCGGACGGGACGACCTGGCAGTCGAGCGCGTCACCGCGGTCGGCGCGCTGCACCGGGTCGCTCTCGCGGAGGAGCAGCTCGTCGGTCTCGCTGTACCAGTCGGTCACGAACAGGGCGTTGAGTCCTGCGACGACCGGCCCCTCGAACCGGGCGAACAGGTCCTTGTAGACCATGCCCCGGTCGAGGTGCGACTTGAGGTCGTACGACTTGTCGATGAGGTTCTGCGAGCCGGTGAACGCCACGGAACCGTCGATGACGACGATCTTCCGGTGGTTCCGGAGGTCCGGGCGCTGGAACTTCCCCTGCAGCGGCAGGAGCGGCAGCATGAGGTGCCACTCGATGCCGGCGCGGTCCATGAACGCCAGGGTGTCCTTGTAGCCCGGGTAGCCGCGGCTCGCCCAGTGGTCGAGGAGCAGCCGAACCGTCACTCCGCGGGCCTGTGCTCGCGCGAGGGCCTCGAAGAACGGGCGTGTGGTGTCGTCGAGCGTCGCGATGTAGAACTCGACGTGCACGAACCGGCGCGCATCGTCGATCGACTTGGCCATCTCGGCGATGGACTCGTCGTAGTCCGGGTACAGCTCAGCCGAGTTGCCGCCGACCAGGGGCATCGCGCCGAGCTCCCGGTTCAGCCGCGTGACGCTCTCCAGCCACAGCGGCCACGGGTGATCGCGTCGCACCCGCTCGATGCCCTCGGTCTGCTCGAGGATGTACGCGTTGATCTCCGTCTGCTTCTCACGCCGCGACCGGGGGAGCTTCGTCGACCCGATGACCAGGAACACGATGAACCCGATGTAGGGGATGAGGAAGATCGCCAGCAGCCAAGCGGTGGCGGTCTGCGGCTTGCGGTTGATCGGGACGTAGATGATCGAGAAGGCGCGGATCGCCAGGTCCAGCAGGACGAGCAGGACGGTGATCGTGACGGTGAGCCAGTGCTCCACGGGGTGCCGGTGTCGTGTTCTGTTGTGCGGGGGACCGCGGCGTCAGCGGAAGTTGATGTACTGCAGCGGGACGTCGAACTCTTCACCCTTGAGGAGCTGGATCGTGTTCTGCAGGTCGTCTCGGCTCTTCGAGGAGACACGGAGCTCGTCGCCCTGGATCTGGCTCTTCACGCTCTTCGGCGCATTGGCGCGGAGGAACGCACCGATCTTCTTCGCCACGTCCTGCTCGATGCCGTTCTTGAAGCTCACCTCGATGCGGTACTCCTTGCCAGAGGGGTAGGGGTCGCCGGCGTCGAGGCTCTTCAGGCTGATGCCGCGCTTGATCGCCTTGCTCTGCAGGACGTCGAGGACGGCCTTCGCGCGCTCTTCCGAGTTCGCCTTGATGAGGACGTCCTCACCGCTGAACGCGATCGACGCATCGGCACCCTTGAAGTCGTACCGCTGCTCGATCTCCTTGGCGGCCTGGTTGAGGGCGTTCTCCGCCTCCATCTTGTCGACCTTGCTGACCACGTCGAAGGAGCTGTCTGCCATGCCGGACAGCCTATCGGCGGACGGGAGGCGCGGTTCGACCCCCACGCACGGGGTGCGGTGGACGTGATGGTCACGACCACTGCCCGTGATCGGCTATGCTTTCTTGCGCGCCTTCGGTTGGTGACTACACGGGCCGGGTGCGCACATGGCAAGTTACCCAAGCGGCCAAAGGGATCTGACTGTAAATCAGCCGGCGTAGCCTTCGGGGGTTCGAATCCCTCACTTGCCACTGTGTTTGTTGCACGACGCTGAAGGGTGTTTGTACGACGCTGAAGGGTGTTCGCACGACGCTGAAGGAAGATCAGTGCGTGGGGACACCGGAACGAAAGCCCCGTCCTCGGACGGGGCTTTCGTCGTTCCTGGCAGGATCGGGGCATGGCCGCAGACCCGACACCGTCCCAGTTCGCCGACCTCGCCGAGTCGATCGCCCGCGAAGCAGCGGCACTCGCCGCGCGTCGCCGGGCCGAGGGTGTCGAGGTCGCCGACCGCAAGTCGAGCATCGTCGACGTCGTCACCGCCGCCGACCGCGAGGTCGAGGCACTCATCCGCACCCGCATCGCCGAGGCCCGACCGGACGACGCCTTCCACGGCGAGGAGTCCGGGACCGGGACCGGTACCTCCGGCATCACCTGGGTGGTCGACCCGATCGACGGGACCGTCAACTACCTCTACGGCAGCCCGGAGTACGGCGTCAGCATCGGCGTCGTCCGCGGTGGCGCCGACCCGACCACGTGGGAGCCCGTGGCCGGTGTCGTCGTGGCCCCGGCGACCGGCACCGTGTACCGAGCGGCGGCCGGCGCCGGGGCGACCCGCGACGGCGACCCGCTGCGCGTCGGCGCGCCCGAGTCCCTCGCCGAGACGCTCGTCGCCACCGGCTTCGGGTACACCGCCGAACGGCGCCGGCAGCAGGTCCAGGTGCTCGCCGGGCTCATCGGCGAGGTCCGCGACATCCGGCGCGGGGGAGCGGCGTCGCTGGACTGCTGCGCGGTCGGAGCGGGGACGGTCGACGCCTACTACGAGCGGGGGATCAACCCGTGGGACATGGCCGCCGGGTCGATCGTCGCGCAGGAGTCCGGCGCCGAGGTCCGCATCTGGGAGGCCGGCGGCACACGGTCGTTCCTCTTCGCGAGCCCTGCCGTGGCGGACGAGCTCACCGCGCTCGTGCAGCGTCTCGAGGGAGCCGTCCTGGCGGTGTGAACGGCCTGACCCCTCGCTCTGGGGGAGCCGTGTGGTCATGACCAGGACTGGCGACACGCTAGGGCTTTTGCTACCGTTCTCCAGTCCCGTTATCTGCTCGTTACCAACGAGCGCACCTCGCCCCGATCAGGATCGCCACCGAAACGCATGCCCCACTCCTCCCTCTCGCCCGTGCAGACCAACGGCCCCGTCGACGACGCAGCACCGGTCGTCCACATGACCCGACGGGCGCGCATCGAGGCCGAGCGAGCAGCTGCTGCTGTGGCGGGCACGGGTGACCGCGCCTTCGACGACCTGGTGTCGCCCACGACCCCGCCGGCCCCCGCGTCGCCCATCGACCTCGCGCCGGCCTCGCCGGTGATGCCCGCCTCGAGCGCGTCGCCCGTCACGCCGCCCGCGCCGGCATCGCCCGTCGTCGCCGAGGCGTCGGTCCGCGCGGCCGTGCCGGCCAGCACGACGTCGCCGGCCAGCACGACGGCGCCGGGCACCCGACGGGTCCTCGGCCAGGTGCCGGCTTCCCGTCGCGCCGGCCGTCCCGTCACGGCGACGCCCGCTACGGCCACCCTGCACGTCGACCGCGCCACCCGCCACCTCGGCGCCGCACGGCCCGCGACGACGACCACGACGACCGGACACGGCGCATCGTTCCGCCGTGCCGCGTCGCGCGTGACCGCCGTCGGTGCGCTGCTCTTCGCCGCCGGCCTGGTGGTGTCCACGTCGCTGCCCGCGCAGGCGCTCTACACGCCGGAGACCAACTCGACCTCCGAGCGCCAGGCCGCTGGTGCGTCCCAGTCGCTCAGCGTCGGGACCGGAGCGGTCGAGGCTGAGACGAACCGCGACCAGTACTCGGTGTCCGACGCGACCCAGTACAAGAACGTCGACGCCTCGAGCTTCTCCAACGACCCGACCGGCACCATCCAGTGGCCGTTCCTGACCGGTGTGCCGATCACCTCGGGCTTCGGCGGACGCCAGGTCGCCGGCTGCTCGTTCTGCTCCACGAACCACATGGGCATCGACTTCGCCCCCGGCGCGGGCACCCCGATCCGGGTCATCGCCGCCGGCACGGTCATCAAGGTCCAGCCGAACGACGGCGGCTTCGGCAACGACGTCTGGGTCCAGCACGACGTCGACGGCAAGCAGTTCGTCAGCGTCTACGGCCACATGCAGGACAACTCGTTCAAGGTGGTCAACGGGCAGCACGTCGAGGTGGGCGACGAGCTCGGTCTGGTCGGCAGCACGGGCAACTCGACCGGCCCGCACCTGCACCTCGAGGTCCACGTCGACGGCGTCCCGGTGGACCCGCTGGCGTGGCTCCGAGCCAACGCGAACTAGCGGTCCCACGCGGCACGCCCGGGCGTCACGCTCGGTTCCGGACCACCGTCGCGGGTCTGCTATCCTCGTGTGGTGCCGTTCGCGGCACATGCCCCGATAGCTCAGTGGTAGAGCACTTCCATGGTAAGGAAGGGGTCGTCAGTTCAATCCTGACTCGGGGCTCAGACCCGGCGCCGTTGTGGCTCCGGATCCTTGGCGGGGTAGCTCAGTTGGTTAGAGCACACGGCTCATAATCGTGGTGTCGCGGGTTCAAGTCCCGCCCTCGCTACCGCAAGCCCGGCGATCTGATCGCCGGGCTTTCGTCGTTCCCGGGGTCCTGCCGGCGCTGCATGCGCGGAGCGGCATGCGCTGGGCGAGACGGCGGCGCACCGCCCGCCAGCACAGCGCGCCTCCGGCGCATCGCGCCGCGCCGCACCGTGACGCGTTCGTCACCCGGTGCGACGGTGACGGCGCGGTGCGGCGCTGCAGCGCCACCGGGTGTGCACCCTCGCACGGAGTGGCGATCGGCGCACGGTGCGCGACCGCGCTCCGGCCTGGAGGCGCGGTGCCGGACCCGCGCCGCGCCTCCAGGCCGTCTCGTGGTGCGTCAGCACCGTGCTGCGTTCGTCGCACCGTGCCGCGTTCGTCGCACCGTGCCGCGTTCGTCGCTCGGTGCCCCGCTGCAGCCGCGCACCAGGTCGACGACCGCGCACCGGGTGGCGAAGGTCGCACCGTGGCACGGCGAGCGGACCTCAGAACGGCCGGTGCTCGGTCCGCGCGACGAGCACGCCTGCTGACCGCAGCGCTCCCTCGAGCGTCGCGTTCACCTGCTGCCACGCCGTCTGCCGCCGTCCCGCGCCGATGCCCCCGCCGGAGACCGCGGTGCCGTGCCCGGCGTGCCGCAGCGTGATCGTCGTCGCCGTCCCGCTGACCGTGGTGGACAGCTCGTACCGGCGGAACTCCCGGGAGGGGTGCACGAGCGCCCCGAGCAGGATCGTCAGCGCCCGGCTGCCGGTGGTGGCGGTCAGCGTGCCGCCGGTCGTCTCCACCGTGTGCCCCGCCTGGCGCAGTGCTGCGCCGGCGACCTCCATGGCGGTGCACCGGTCGCCCGTGTGCACTGCGAACTCGGTCGTCGCGTCCATCGTCGTTCCTCCCCGTCCCCGGAAGTCCGTGCTGCTCGAAGTGCTCCGCGGCAGATCGCCGAGCCCTGCGCGTTCCCCCGAAGCGCGCCCGCCCAGCATACCCGATGCATACTCATGAACCGCAGGCCCCCAGTCGGGCGTCGCTAGACTGCCGGACGTGTCTGTGAACCCCGAGCTCGTCGGCAGGACGTTCCCGCCGGCCCAGCCCTACCTGGTCGGTCGTGAGAAGGTGCGTGAGTTCTCCCGCGCCGTGTTCGCGACGAACCCGATCCACCACGAGCCCGAGGCCGCCCGCGCCGCCGGCTACGACGACGTCGTCGCCCCGCCGACCTTCGCGGTCGTCCTGCAGGAGGCGACCCTCGCCCAGCTCCTGGCCGAGCCGGACGCCGGAATCGACTTCTCCCGGGTGGTCCACGGTGAGCAGGCGTTCGCGTACGACCGGCCGATCGTCGCCGGGGACGAGCTCACGGCCACCCTCACCGTCACGAGCGTGAAGACCCTGGGCGGCAACGCCATGGTCACGGCGGAGAGCACGATGAACGACGCCGCGGGGGAGCACGTCGTCACGGCGACGTCGACCCTCGTGGTCCGAGGAGACGACGCATGACCGCCGCAGCCGTGACCGCGCTCGAGGTCGGCACCGTCGTCGCCGAGCGCGAGGTCCACATCACCCGCGACTCGCTCGTCCGGTACGCCGGGGCCTCGGGCGACTTCAACCCGATCCACTACCGCGACGACGTGGCCGCCTCCGTGGGGCTCCCCGGCGTCCTGGCGCACGGCATGCTCACGATGGGCATCGCGGTCCAGCCGGTCTCCGAGTGGCTCGGCGACCGCGGCCACGTCGTCCGCTACGGCGTGCGGTTCACCCGTCCCGTGGTCGTCGACCCGGAGCAGGGCGCCACGATCGGCATCGTCGCGAAGGTCGGCACCGTCGACGACGAGGGCCGTCCGCAGCGCATCGACCTCACCGTGACCGCCGCCGGGCAGACCGTGCTCGGCAAGGCGCAGGTCACGGTGGCGTTCCGCTGACCGTGTCGGAGCCCGTGCTCGCCGACCTCACGACGCTGCGCGTCGGTGGCCCGGCGTCCCGGCTGCTCACCGCGACGACGACGGACGAGCTGGTCGCGCACGCGCAGACCGCGTGGGACGACGACGAGTGGCTCGTCCTCGGTGGTGGCAGCAACCTGCTGGTCGCCGACGAGGGCTTCGACGGCACCGTCGTGCTGGTCCGGACGACGGGCGTCGAGGCCAGCGAGGACGCCGACGGCGTCACCGTCCGCGTCGCGGCCGGCGAACCGTGGGACGCGTTCGTCGCCTCGACCGTCGACAACGGCTGGACCGGCCTGGAGGCACTGAGCGGCATCCCGGGAACGGTCGGTGCCGCCCCCGTGCAGAACATCGGCGCCTACGGGGTCGAGCTCTCCGACGTGCTCACCCGGATCGAGTTCCTCGACGCGGCCACGGGGGAGCGCGCGTGGGTGCCCGCGGCTGAGCTGGCGCTCGGCTACCGCACGTCGACGCTGAAGCACGGACGCCGCGGTGTGGTCCTGACGGTGGAGTTCCGCCTCGGCACCGCCCCGGACGGCGGGGTGCCGGTCCGGTACCCCCAGCTCGCCGGTTCGCTCGGCGTGGAGCTCGGGTCGCTCGTGGCACCCTCGACCGTGCGGTCCGAGGTGCTGCGACTGCGCGGCTCGAAGGGCATGGTGCTCGACGCCGACGACCCGGACACCTGGAGCGCCGGCTCGTTCTTCACGAACCCGATCGTCTCGGCGGCCTTCGCGGAGACGCTGCCCGCCGAGGCGCCGCGCTGGCCCGCCGGCGACGACGTCAAGCTCAGCGCCGCCTGGCTGATCGAGCACGCCGGGGTGCACCGCGGCTACGCCGTCCCCGGGTCCCGCGCCGCGATCTCGTCGAAGCACACGCTCGCGCTGACGAACCGCGGGGGAGCGACCGCCGCCCAGGTGGCGGAGCTCGCCCGCTACGTCCAGGTGACGGTCCTGAACCGCTTCGGGGTGGCGCTCGTGCCGGAACCCGTCGTGGTCGGCGACCTGCTCGCCTGAGCCAGCACGCGCCTCCGGGACGCACGAACGGGCCGCCTCGTCCGAGGCGACCCGTTCCGTCGACGTGACTAGCTGAAGAACTTCGCCAGGCGCGCGACGCCCTCGGCGATGTCGTCGTCGCCGAGGGCGTACGACAGGCGGAGGTAGCCGGAGGGGCCGAACGCCTCACCCGGGACGACGGCGACCTCGGCGTGCTCGAGGATGAGGTCCGCGAGCTCGAGGGTCGTCGTCGGGGTGGTGCCCGCCCACTGACGGCCGAGCAGCGCCGTGACGTCGGGGTAGACGTAGAAGGCGCCCTGCGGCGTCGGCGTGACGAAGCCCGGGATCGCGTTGAGCCCGGCGACGATGGACTTCCGGCGGCGGTCGAACGCCTCGCGCATGGCCGTCACGGGTTCCTGCGGCCCGGTGAGGGCGGCGATCGCGGCGCGCTGCGACACGTTCGACACGTTCGAGGACAGGTGCGACTGCAGGTTCGACGCGGCCTTCACGGCGTCCGCCGGGCCGATGAACCAGCCGACCCGCCAACCGGTCATCGCGTACGTCTTGGCGACACCGTTCACCAGGATCGTGGTGTCGGCGAGACCGGGGACGGCCTCGAGGATGCCGGTGAACCGGACACCGTCGTACACGAGGTCCTGGTAGATCTCGTCGCTGATCACCCAGATGCCGTGCTCGAGCGCCCACTCGCCGATGGCCCTGGTCTGCTCGGCGGTGTACACCGAGCCGGTCGGGTTCGAGGGGGAGCAGAAGAGCAGCGCCTTGGTCTTGGGGGTGCGGGCGGCCTCGAGCTGCTCGACGGTGACGAGGTAGTCCTGCTCGCTGCCGGCGAAGACGTCCACGGGGACGCCGCCGGCCAGCCGGATCGCCTCGGGGTAGGTGGTCCAGTAGGGCGCCGGCAGGAGGACCTCGTCGCCCTCGTCGACGATGGTCTGGAACGCCTGGTAGACGGCCTGCTTCCCGCCGTTCGTGACGATGACCTGCGACGGGTCGACGGTGGTGCCGGACTCGCGCGCGGTCTTCTCGGCGATCGCCTGCTTCAGCTCGGGCAGGCCGGTCGCGGGCGTGTACCGGTGGTTCTTCGGGTCCTTCGCTGCCTGCACCGCGGCGTCGACGACGTGCGCGGGCGTTGCGAAGTCGGGCTCACCCGCGGCGAACGAGATCACCGGGCGCCCGGCTGCCTTGAGCGCCTTGGCCTTCGCGTCGACCTTGAGCGTCGCCGACTCGGCGATCGCGGCGATCCGGGACGCGATGCGCGGCCGGTCGGTGCGGGCTGCGTCGGTGGTGTCCTGGGACGGGTGGGCGGTGGACTCGGGGCCGGGGGCTGCGGTGCTCACGGGGCCCAGCCTATCGGCGCGGCACGCCGGAGCATCCGTCAAGTGGACACCGTGTGACGGACTCCCGTACACTCGACCACCGGAACACGGATCGGTGACGAACCGTGTCCGAAGGGCGGTGGCTCAATTGGTAGAGCAGCGGTCTCCAAAACCGCAGGTTGCAGGTTCGAGTCCTGTCCGCCCTGCTCATCTGGAAGGGTAGAAGTTGGCGAGCAAAGACATGGAGACGACGGCGGACGACGTCGTCGCCAAGGCGAAGCAGGACCGGGCCGAGCGCCGCGGGCCCTTCGCTGCCATCGTGCTCTTCATCCGGCAGGTCATCGCGGAACTCCGCAAGGTGGTCACGCCGACCCGCAAGGAACTCTTCAGCTACACGGGCGTCGTCCTGGTCTTCGTCGTCGTGATGATGATCCTGGTGTCGATCCTCGACTTCGCGTTCGGACTCGGCGTCGGGTACGTGTTCGGCAACGGGCCGACGGCCTGACCCCGACCCTCTGCGCCGTTGCTGGACTCCTGACCCCGTGCGGACAGGAGTACGGTCGCCGGAGACAAGGGTGATCGTGAGTCGATCCGCCCGCCAACCCGATCCGAACCACCGAACGGAAAGAATCGACAGTGTCTGACAACTCCCGCGACGACATCGACCTCGCCACGGCTGCCGAGCAGTCCTCCGAAGTCGAGGAGAACCAGGAAGGCGACGTCGAGACCGGCGAGGGGCGTTCGGTCGAGTCGGCCGAAGAGCGCGCGATCGAGGTCGAGGACGAGAACGACCCGTCCCTCGGTCTGAGCGACGAGCCCGACGACGGCACGGTCGACGCCGGCCTCGACGAAGCCCTCACCGCCCTCCAGGAAGCCCGCGACCCCGAAGCTGACGCCGTCGTCGACGACGCGCTCGAGGTCGACACCCTCGACGAGGCCGAGGCCGCCGTCGAAGCGGTCGAGGACGAGGAAGAGACCGAGCTCGAGGAAGAGTCCGCCGCCGAGGCGAACGAGACCCTCGCCGCAGACGAGGCGCTCGACGCGGACGACGACGAGGCCGAAGCGGCCGAGGTCGACCCGTACGAGGCGTTCAAGGCCGAGCTGCGGATGAAGCCGGGCAAGTGGTACGTCATCCACTCCTACGCGGGCTTCGAGCGTCGCGTGAAGTCGAACATCGAGAACCGCATGGTCTCGATGTCGATGGAGGACTACATCTACCAGGTCGAGGTCCCGATGGAGGACGTCGTCGAGATCAAGAACGGGCAGCGCAAGCTGGTCACCCGCGTCCGGATCCCCTCGTACGTGCTCGTCCGCATGGACCTCAACGAGGACTCGTGGTCCGTCGTCCGGCACACCCCGGGTGTCACCGGCTTCGTCGGCAACGCGCACAACCCCACGCCGCTCCGCTTCGACGAGGCGTTCGGCATGCTGAAGTCCCTCGTGCAGGTCGCCGAGGCCGCTCCGACGAAGGGCGGCGCCAAGGGCGGCGGCCTCCAGTCGCAGCCCGCGGCCGAGGTCGACTTCGAGGTCGGCGAGACGATCACCATCAAGGAGGGCTCGTTCGCGGGTCTCCCGGGTTCGATCTCCGAGATCAAGCCGGAGAGCGGCAAGCTCACCGTCCTCGTCTCGCTCTTCGAGCGCGAGACCCCGGTCGAGCTCAGCTTCGACCAGGTCACGAAGCTCTAGTCCAGGTCTCCCCGTTCGGGTAGACTCATCGAGTTTGGCCCCGCACGCCTCGTGTGTGCGGGGCTGCACCGCGGTCCGGAACGGCCGGGCCAGCGGGAGAGTGCACGGATCCCCGTGCGTTCGATTCCAGGAGGAAGCACAACATGGCACCGAAGAAGAAGGTCACGGGCCTGATCAAGCTGCAGATCAACGCGGGCGCCGCCAACCCGGCACCCCCGATCGGTCCGGCGCTCGGTCAGCACGGCGTGAACATCATGGAGTTCTGCAAGGCGTACAACGCCGCGACCGAGTCGCAGCGTGGCAACGTCGTGCCGGTCGAGATCACCGTCTACGAGGACCGTTCGTTCACGTTCGTCCTGAAGACCCCGCCGGCCGCCGAGCTCATCAAGAAGGCTGCGGGTGTGCAGAAGGGGTCCGCGACCCCGCACACGGTCAAGGTCGCGAAGATCTCGATGGACCAGGTCCGTCAGATCGCCGAGACCAAGCAGGCCGACCTGAACGCCAACGACATCGACCAGGCCGCGAAGATCATCGCCGGCACTGCGCGCTCGATGGGCATCACGGTCGAGGCGTAAGCCCCAACCGCCTCAGGCACACACCCACACACCCTTCCGTGGGAGAGCCGCGCCGGCTCGTCAACCACGTAGCTCCCAAGGAGATCACCATGGCGAAGAAGTCCAAGGCCTACCAGGCCGCGGCCGCGAAGATCGAGGCCGACAAGTTCTACACCCCCACCGAGGCAGTCGCCCTCGCGAAGGAGACCGGTTCCACCAAGACCGACTCCACCGTCGAGGTCGCCCTCAAGCTCGGTGTCGACCCGCGCAAGGCGGACCAGATGGTCCGCGGCACGGTCATCCTGCCGCACGGCACGGGCAAGACCGCCCGCGTCATCGTCTTCGCCGTCGGCGCTGCGGCTGAGGCCGCCATCGCCGCCGGTGCCGACGAGGTCGGTGGCGACGAGCTCATCGCGAAGGTCGCCGAGGGCTACACCGCCTTCGACTCCGCCGTCGCGACGCCGGAGCTCATGGGCAAGGTCGGTCGTCTCGGCAAGGTGCTCGGCCCGCGTGGCCTCATGCCGAACCCGAAGACCGGCACCGTGACCCCGAACGTGGCGCAGGCCGTCAACGACATCAAGGGCGGCAAGATCGAGTTCCGCGTCGACAAGCACGCCAACGTGCACTTCGTCGTCGGCAAGGCCTCGTTCACGCCGGAGCAGCTCGACGAGAACATCTCGACCGCGCTCGAGGAGATCAACCGCCTCAAGCCGAGCGCCTCGAAGGGCCGCTACATCATGAAGGGCGCCGTCTCGACGACCTTCGGCCCCGGCATCCCGCTGGACGTCAACAGCATCTGATCCCCTGATCAGTCCGAAAGGACCCGCACCGGTTTCGGTGCGGGTCCTTTCGCGTGCCGGGCACGATGTCCCGATAGCGTGGCTCCGTGCGCATCATCGTGAACTCGCTCCGCCTGATCGCCGTGATCGCGGTGGTCGCGGCGATCCTCGCCCAGTGGCTCGTCAGCTCGAAGCTCGACAGCTACCTGTTCTGGAACTTCTTCGGGTACTTCACGATCCAGTCGAACATCATGATCGCGCTGGCGCTCGCCGCGACGCTGGTGGCGTCGGTGCAGCGGAAGCGCGGGGCCGTCGGGCTGAGTGTGTTCCGCGGTGCATCGACGGTGTACATCGCCACGACGGGCATCGTCTACAACACGCTCCTCGTGAGCGTCGACGTGCAGACCTCCGTGCAGTGGTCGAACGACGTCCTGCACAAGATCATGCCGGTGTACGCCGTCCTCGACTGGCTGCTGTTCTCGGACCGGGCACGGCTGCTCTTCCGGCACATCTGGTGGTTCCTGCTCTACCCGGCCGTCTGGCTCGTGGTCATCCTCATCCGCGGTGCGACCGACGGGTGGGTGCCGTACCCGTTCCTCGATCCCGACCTCGGGTACGGCGTCGTCGCGCTGTACTGCCTCGGGGTCGCGGTCTTCATCGCGCTCATGGGCGTGCTCGTCGTGGGGATGAGCCGCCTACGGATCGTGAAGGTCTAGGACCGGAAGTCGCGGAGCCGGTCGAGCACGAGGTCGGCGAGCTGGATGAGGCCGCGGATCTGGTCGTCGTCGCGGTCCACCCACCGGCACTCGGGCTCGTCGGCGACCGGCACGAACGCGTCGTGGCGCTCCCAGACGAACAGGGTGCGGTCGGCACCGAGGACGTACTGCTGCCACCAGACCTGCCGGAGGTAGTGCCGCGGGATGCTCTTCCACGCCTTGCCGGTGGTCTTGATCTCGGCGAGGACCACGCGGGAGGACCCGTCGACGCCGACGCCGTCCGGGGTGGCGAGGTGCGCCCGGTTCGACGCGGCGTGGAACAGGTGTGCGGACGGCTGGATGCCGTGCGTCGCGGCGACCCACGCGGCGATGACCGGTTCGCGTTCCTTGCCGTGCTCGGTGAACGAGTTGCCGGAGAACCGCGAGCCGTAGCGCTTGTCCATCACGACGGCGTCGACGGCGCGGAGCGACGCGAGCCGGGCGACGTCGGTCGCCGTGATGCCGGCCGCGCGGGCGCGGAGCCAGGCGACCCGGTCCGACGCGTGCGCGACGATCCGCTCGGTGTGGCCACGGAGGGCGGTGAACGAGTCGTGCACGACCGCTGCCCGCGCGCCGGGGGCGGGGTGCGCCTCCAGGCCGGGATCCAGGTCGCCCCACAGGGTGGGCTGCACGATCGTCACCAGACGATTGTCCCCCCGCGCACCGACGTCGGGAAACCGACGCACCGGGGAGCGGCCGCCGGGCCGCACCCGATCCGCGTCAGGAGACCAGCTGCCGACCCTCGGCGTACGCGACGAGCTCGTCGACCCCGGCGGGGGAGAGGGCGTACCCGATCGCGAGCGCCGCGGCGCCCTGCAGTGCTGCGACGGAGCCGGCGCGGGACTGCGCGATGACGAGGTGCTCGGTGGCGAGCGGCATCGAGCGGGAGTAGACGACCTCGCGGACGC
Source organism: Curtobacterium sp. UNCCL20 (assembly GCF_900101675.1). GTDB lineage: Bacteria > Actinomycetota > Actinomycetes > Actinomycetales > Microbacteriaceae > Curtobacterium. The sequence continues at coordinate 560,014 of NZ_FNKG01000002.1, forward strand.
CGGCGAGGAGGTGCTCCCCGGCCTGCGTGATCGAGCCGCCGAGCGCGATCACCGACGGGTTCATGAGCGAGACACAGGTGGCGAGGACCTCGCCGATGTCCCGGCCGGCCTGCCGCACGGCGTAGATCGCGTCGAGATCGGAGCGGTTGACGAGGTCGATCACGTCGGCGCTGGTGTGCACGTCGTGCCCCTTCGCCCGGAGCCCCCGGGCGATCGCGGGGCCGGAGGCGACGGCCTCGAGGCACCCGGTGTTCCCGCAGTGGCACGGCACGTCCCCGGCGCGGGACACCCGGACGTGCCCGATGTCGCCCGCGGTGCCCTGGGCGCCGCGCTGCAGCTCGCCGTCCGAGACGATGCCGGAGCCGATGCCGGTGGCGACCTTGACGAAGAGCAGGTGGTCGACGTCCGGCCAGCCGTGCTCCCGTTCGCCGAGGGCCGCGATGTTCACGTCGTTGTCGAGCAGGACGTGCGCGGCGATGTGTGCGCGCAGCCAGCCGGGCACGTCGAAGCCGTCCCAGCCGGGCATGATCGGCGGGTTCGCCGGGCGACCGGTGGAGAACTCGACCGGACCGGGGACGCCGATGCCGATCGCGATGACGTCGTCGCGGGAGCGGCCGACCTCGTCGAGCAGCCCGTCGATGGTCTCGACGAGCCAGGTCAGCGTGGGGACCGGGCCGGCGGCGATGTCGATGCTGGCCTCGCGGGTAGCGAGGGGCGCGGCGACGAGGTCAGTCACCGCGACGCGGCCGTGCGAGGCGCCGAGGTCGGCGGCGATCACGAGCCTCGAGCGGGGGATCAGCGCCACCTGGGCAGGCGGGCGCCCACCGGTGGAGGCTGCGGTGTCCACCGGTCCGACGAGTCCGACCTCGATGAGGGCATCGAGGCGCACGCCGATCGTCGAGCGTGCGAGTCCTGTCAGTGCGGCGAGCTCGGCCCGGGTCCGCGGCACGCCGTCGCGGAGGATCTGGAAGAGCTCGCTCGTCCCGACCGGCGGCGACGCTGCCGTCCGAGTCAAGTCGACCATGGGGGGAGTGAAGCACACATCGAACGCGGCACGCAATGAAGTCCGTCGACTTTCCACGAACTTCTGCTTGACCGCCGACAAAAGTCCTCGTAGTGTGGCGCTCGGTCAGAGAAGACCCCACCATCTCGACGAGGAGACCCCCTGGTGACCCAACCGCTTTCCGTCCAGCTCTACACGGTCCGTGACGCACTCGATGCCGATCTGCTCGGCACGCTGCAGCGCATCGCCGGCATCGGCTACACGAACGTCGAGGCCTTCGGCTTCGTCGACCGTGCCGACGAGCTGGCCGCCGCGCTCAAGGACGCCGGGCTGCAGAGCCCGAGCGGACACGCCCGTCTGCTGGACGCCGGCGAGCAGGACCTCGAGCGCATCTTCCACGCCAGCGCCACCATCGGCATGGGCACGCTGATCGACCCGCACATCGACGAGGCCCGCTGGACCACGCGCGAGGACGTCGAGGCGATCGCCCGGGAACTCAGCGCACTCGCCCCGCGTGCGGCCGACCACGGCCTGACCCTCGGCTACCACAACCACGCGTTCGAGTTCTCGAACCGCATCGACGGCGTCAGCGCGTACGAGGTCTTCGCCGACGCACTGTCCGACGACGTCGTGCTCGAGCTCGACACCTACTGGGTGACGGTCGGCGGTGACGACCCGGTGGCGATCATCGGCAAGTACGGCGACAAGGTCCAGTTCCTGCACGTCAAGGACGGCGACGGCTCGCACGACGACAAGAAGCAGGTCGCGGTCGGCAACGGCATCATGCCGATCCGCGAGATCATCGCCGCCGCGCCCGACGCACTGCACGTCGTCGAGCTCGACGACCACGAGGGTGACGTCTTCCAGGCCGTCGCCGACTCCTACACGTTCCTCGAGGGGGCCCGCGCATGACCGACACCACGACCACCACCCAGGCCACCGCCGACGACACCAAGCGCACCGGCCCGGTCGGCGTCGGCGTCATCGGCGCCGGGGTCATCTCGGACCAGTACCTCTCGAACCTCACCGTCTTCCCCGACGTCACCGTCCGCTTCATCGCGGACATCGACCTGCCGCGCGCCGCCGCGCAGGCCGAGAAGTGGGGCGTCGCCGGGTCCGGCACCGTCGAGGAGCTGCTGGCGGACGACGACATCGAGATCGTCGTGAACCTCACCATCCCGGCCGCCCACGTCGAGGTCGCCCTGCAGGCCCTCGCCGCCGGCAAGCACGTCTGGGGCGAGAAGCCCTACGCCCTCGACCGCGACAGCGCCGCGCAGCTCCGCGACGCCGCGGCCGCCGCCGGCAAGACGGTCAGCGTCGCCCCGGACACGTTCCTTGGCGCCGGCCTCCAGACGGCCCTCCGCACGATCCGCGACGGCCGCATCGGCAAGCCCCTGAACGGCCTGACGCTCTTCCAGAGCCCCGGCCCGGAGTCGTGGCACCCGAGCCCCGAGTTCCTCTTCGCGTACGGCGCCGGCCCCCTGTTCGACATCGGCCCGTACTACATCACCACCCTCGTGCAGACGTTCGGCCCGGTGAAGAAGGTCACCGCCACCGCGTCGAAGTCCCGTGCCACGCGCACGATCGGCTCCGGCCCGAAGGCGGGCACCGAGTTCCCCGTCGAGGTCCCGACGAACCACTCGGCCCTCATCGAGTTCGAGAACGGCGGCAGCGCGCAGAGCGTCTTCTCGTTCGAGTCCGACCGTGGCCGCACCGGCTTCGTCGAGATCGCGGGTGAGACCGGCACCGTCGTGTTCCCGGACCCGAACAACTTCGACGGCGACACCGAGCTCTACGCGCTCGGCGCCGAGGAGCCCGAGACGATCCCCGCCGTGGGGTCCACGTACTCGCGCGGAACGGGCGTGGTCGACCTCGCCCGTGCCCTCCGCGCCGGTGAGGAGAACCGGGTCCCCGGTGCCCTCGCCTTCCACGTCCTCGACGTGATGGTCTCCATCGCCGAGGCAGCCGAACGTGGTGAGGCAGTGCTCGTCGAGAGCACCGTCGCACCCTCCCCGACCCTCCCCGAGGGTTGGGACCCCGCGGCGTCGACCCTGTCCTGACGGACGGCGCTCCCGGTCGGTGACGACCGGGAGCGGACACCGCACCAGCACTGCACCAGCACCACCACAGCAGCACCCGACAGTTCCATCCCCTGCACCATCTCAACGACGAGAAAGTAGAGAGTCATGCGCACTGCCATCCGCGCACTGGCCATCACCGCGGCCGCGGCACTCACCGTGACCGGCCTCGCAGCCTGCTCCTCCGGGTCCTCCGGCTCCGGCGGAGACTCCAAGACGCTCACCTACTGGGCGTCCAACCAGGGCACCTCGCTCCAGAACGACAAGGAGGTGCTCACCCCCGTCCTCAAGAAGTTCACCAAGGAGACCGGGATCAAGGTCAACCTCCAGGTCATCGGCTGGAACGACCTGCAGAACAAGATCCAGACCGCCGTCACCTCGGGCCAGGGCCCGGACGTCGTCAACATCGGCAACACCTGGGCGACCTCGCTCCAGGCCACCGGTGCCTTCCAGGAGTTCGGCTCCTCGGAGATGAAGGCGATCGGCGGCTCCGACAAGTTCGGCAAGGTCGCACTCTCCACCGGTGGCGCGCCCGGCAAGACCGTCACGAGCGTCCCGCTCTACGGCCTCGCCTACGGCCTGTACTACAACAAGAAGATGCTCTCGGACGCCGGGATCACCCCGCCCACCACGTGGGAGGACCTGGTCGCGGACGCCAAGAAGCTGACGACCGGCAGCACCTACGGGTTCAGCCTCGCGGGCGGTTCGTACACCGAGAACTCGCACTTCGCGTTCATCAACTCGGCGCAGAACGGTGGCGAGTGGTTCGACAAGAGCGGCAAGCCCACGTTCACGTCGAAGGCGAACGTCGACGGCATCAAGCGCTACCTCGACCTGATGCAGGTCTCCAAGGTCGCGAACCCGTCGAACGCGCAGTACGACAACGCGACGCAGTCGGTGACGGACTTCGCGAACAAGAAGGCCGCGTTCATCCTCAACCAGAACAACGCCAACGCGACGATCGACTCCCTCGGGATGAAGTCGGACGAGTACGGCGTGGTCGCACTGCCCGCCCCGACCGGCGCGAAGGACATCGCGAGCTTCCCGGCCGGCATCAACCTGTCGATCTTCAAGAACACGAAGAACAAGGACGGCGCGCTCAAGTTCGTCAAGTACATGACGAGCATGGACACGCAGACGACGCTCGACAAGCCGTACTCGGCCCTGCCGGTGCTCGCCGCCGCTGCTGACTCGGTCACCGACGAGCAGACGAAGACGTTCCTCGACATCTACAACAACAAGGCGAAGCCGCTCCCGCTGGTGCCCGCCGAGGACCAGTTCGAGTCCACGGTCGGCAAGGCGATGAACGACATGTTCGCCAAGATCGCGACCGGTTCGACCATCTCGGACTCCGACATCAAGTCGGCGCTCCAGACCGCCCAGGACCAGGTGTCCCAGGCCGCCGGTTGATCCACCCTGGAGGCCCGGGGTCGCGTCCCACGGACGCGCCTCGGGCCTCCGCCCCCTCGGTTCCAGTGCCGACCACCCGTCGGCCGTGAGGCTCACGCCCCACGCACCCCGTGCCTCCAGGCCGCTGCCACGGCCCCGCGCACACCGCACCTGCTCTCTCCTCTTGCCGAAAGGCCCCGCCCATGTCCACGACGGTCCTGCCCGACTCGGAGCGCATCGACCTGAGCCACACGAAGGCCCCGACCACGTCGGGCCGTCCGCCAGGCCGCAAGCGCAAGACCCACTGGCTGCCCTACGCGCTCGTCGCGCCGGCCATCCTGTTCGAGCTGCTCATCCACATCGTGCCGATGCTCACCGGCATCTGGATCTCGTTCATCCAGCTCACCAAGTACTTCATCGCCAACTGGGGTGCCGCGCCGTTCGCCGGCCTGCACAACTACTCGGTGGTCGTCGACTTCAACCAGGCGATCGGCAAGGGCGTCCTCAACTCGTTCCTCATCACCTGCGCCTTCACGGTGCTCGTGGTCGGGCTCTCCTGGACCTTCGGCATGGCCGCAGCGGTCGCGCTGCAGAAGCCGTTCGCCGGACGCGGGCTCTTCCGCACCCTGTTCCTCGTGCCCTACGCGCTGCCGATGTACGCCGGTGTGATCACCTGGAAGTTCATGTTCCAGCGTGACTCCGGAGCGCTGAACCACCTGCTGGTCGACCAGTTGCACCTGTTCGGCGGGAACGCCCCGTTCTGGCTGATCGGCAACAACGCCTTCGTCGCGGTGGTCGTGGTCGCGATCTGGAAGACCTGGCCCTTCGCCTTCCTCATGCTGATGGCCGGTCTGCAGTCCGTCCCGAACGACGTGTACGAGGCCGCTTCGGTCGACGGTGCGAAGCCGTTCCGCCAGTGGCGCTCGATCACGCTGCCGATGGTCCGCCCGGTCAACGTGACGCTCGTGCTCGTGATGTTCCTGTGGACGTTCAACGACTTCAACACGCCGTTCGTGCTGTTCGGCTCGACCGCGCAGCCACCGGCCGCGGACCTGCTGAGCTTCCACATCTACAACGCGTCGTTCATCACCTGGAACTTCGGCTCGGGTGCCGCGATGAGCGTCCTGCTCCTCATCTTCCTGCTCATCGTCACCGGCATCTACCTCGCCGTGACCAACCGGAGGTCCGTCCGTGCGTGAGACAACTGGCGCCAAGTCCTTCAAGATCATCACCCTGGTCGTCCTGACGCTGTTCACGGTCGTCCCGCTCTACGTGATGATCACCACGGCGATCAAGCCGCTCGGCGACGTGCAGAACAACTTCACGTGGATCCCGACGAACATCACCTTCCAGCCGTTCATCGACATGTGGACGACCGTCCCGCTGGGGCAGTACTTCATCAACTCGCTCGTGGTCTGCACGGTCGCGACGGTGTTCTCGCTGATCATCGCGACGTTCGCCGCCTACGGTGTCTCGCGCTGGAACTTCAAGGGCAAGAGCACCTTCACCACCGCCGTGCTCTCCACCCAGATGTTCCCCGGCGTGCTGTTCCTGCTCCCGCTGTTCCTCATCTTCACGAACCTTGGGAACAGCCTCGGCATCCAGCTCGTCGGCAGCTGGACCGGCCTGATCATCACGTACCTGACGTTCACGCTCCCGTTCTCGATCTGGATGCTCGCGGGCTACTTCGAGACCATCCCCCGGGAGCTCGACGAGGCCGCGATGGTGGACGGGTCCGGCCCGATGGGTGCCCTGTTCCGGGTCATCCTGCCCTCGGCCCGCCCGGGCCTCGTCGCCGTCGGGATCTACTCGTTCATGACGGCCTGGGGTGAGGTCCTCTTCGCCTCGGTGATGACGAACGGCAACGGGCAGACGCTCGCGGTCGGTCTGCAGCAGTACTCCACGCAGACGAACGTCTACTGGAACCAGATCATGGCGGCGTCGCTCGTGGTCTCGATCCCCGTGGTGATCGCGTTCCTCATCGTGCAGCGCCAGTTCGTGGCCGGCCTGACCGCCGGTGCGGTGAAGTAGGCGGGTCTCTCCGCACCCGCCTTCGCAAAACACCGGTGTTCGTGCGCCGAACCCCCGCATCCCGCGGTGTGGTGCACGAGCACCGGTGTTTTGCTGCCCCCACCCCTCCACGCGCACGACGACCACCCGGACGACAGGATGGAACGATGAGCGAACCCCGAGGCCGCCAGCTCCTGCCCGGCCAGACCAGCCGCGTGCACGTGTACGACGTCGCGGCCCGCACCAGCCGGCTCGTGTTCGAGTCGAGCACGCTGCTCGTCGAGGCGCCCAACGTCCTCGACGACGAGACGCTCGTGCTGAACGGCGACGGCGACCTCTGGCTGCTGCGGCTTCCCGCTGCCGGGCCGGACGCGGGCGGCGGCCCCGCCCCCGCCGCGGGCGGTGCCTCCGCCTCCGCCGCGGGCGGCGCCTCCGCCCCCGCCGCCGTCCTCGACGAGACCGACCTCGTCCGGGTGCCGATGGAGGGCGTCGACGAGATCAACAACGACCACGTGCTCGACCCCTCCGGCACGTCGATCGTGGTGAGCGCCCGGAACGGCGAGCTCTACCGCGTCCCCCTCCCCGCCGGCGGTGCGGCCGAGCAGCTCACCGACGCGACCGCGGTGCTGCCCGTCAAACGGAAGTACTACCTGCACGGCATCGCGCCGGACGGGTCCTCGCTCGCCGCGATCGTGGGGGAGCTCTCCGAGGACGGCGTCTGGACGACCGACGTCGCCCTCGTCGACCCGACGACGGGGGAGACGACGTTCCTCACCCGCGACGAGCACCCCGACGACGGCTGCACGATCACCCCCGAGGGCGGGATGCTGCTCTGGAACACCGAGCGCTTCACGCCCGGGACCGCACAGCTCGCGACGCTCTGGCCGGGGCACGACGACCCGGTACGGATCACGAACGACGACCGGGTGAACTGGTTCCCGCACCTGTCGCCGGACGGTTCGCACCTGCTCTACCTGTCGTACGAGCCCGGCGTGCAGGGGCACCCGGCCGACCACCGCGTGGAACTCCGGCTGCTGCCCGGGTCCCTCGTCCGCGGCGCTCGGATCGCCGTCGCACCGGAGACCCTCGTGGCGCTCGACGGCGGGCAGGGGACGGTGAACGTGCCCCCGTGGGCCCCCGACTCGACCTGGTTCGCGTACTGCGACTACCCGGTCGCTCGGTAGCGCGCAGCAGCGCAGCAGCAGCGCGGCAGCGGCAGCAGCAGCAGCGCGGCAGCGGCAGCAGCAGCCGCAGTAGCAACAGCAGCTGCCGCCGACGCCGCGTCTACAGCTCCCGCACCTGCCCCTGCTTGAGGTGCAGCCGTCGCTCCGCACGCTTCGCCACCCACGAGTCGTGCGTGACGATGACCACGGTCAGCCCGCGCTCCTTCCACTGCTTCTCGATGAGCCCCATGATCTCGTCGCGGGTGCCCTCGTCGAGCGCGCCGGTCGGCTCGTCCGCGAGCAGCACGCTCGGGTTCTTCACGAGCGCCCGGGCGATCGCCACGCGCTGCTGCTGGCCGCCGGACAACTCGGCGGGGAGGTGGTCGAGGCGTTCCCCGAGCCCGACCTCCTGCAGGGCAGCGGTGGCCCGGGAGCGGATGTCGGCACGCGAGCGGTTCGCCAGCGACCCGGCGAACGCGGTCTCGACGTTCTCGAGCGCCGTCAGGGTCGGGATGAGGTTGAAGCTCTGGAACACGAACCCGATCTCGGTCGCTCGCAGGTCGGTCAGTGCCCGGTCGCCGAGCTTCGCGACGTCGCGCTCGCCGAGGTGGATCGACCCGACGCTCGGCCGGTCGAGTGCGCCGAGCATCTGCAGCAGCGTCGACTTCCCGCCGCCGGTCGGCCCCTGGATCGCCACGAGCTGCCCCTGCGGGATCGTCAGGTCGACGTTCGTCAGGGCGGTGACGGTCCGGTTCTTCTGTTTGTACGTCTTGCTCACGTTCTGCAGACGGTAGATCGGACTGGAGGCGCGGCTCGCGTCCGCCGAAGACGGTGCGGTCTCGGTGCTGGTCACGGTGGTTCCTGTCGTCGGTGCGTTCACGGGTGCGGATGCGTTCACGGGTGCGGAAGCGTTCACGGGTGCGGGTGCGGGTGCGGGTGCGGGTGCGGAGGGGGCGGCGGCCGTCGGTGACGGTGCGGCGGTGGACGCGTCGGTCGGTCCGACGACGGGCGTCGTGCCGGTGCTCGGGCCGGTCATCACGCCACGCTCCGGAGTGCCTCGGCCGGGCGGAGGCGCGAAGCACGCCAGCCACCGAGGGCACCGGCGATGAGTCCGCCGAGGATCGCGAGGCCGATCGCCAGCAGGATCACCTCGACGGTCACCGGGGCGTGCAGGACGACGTCGGTCGTCGACGCGGTGCTCGCACCGCCGCCGCCGAACCCGCCCGCGGGAGCGCCGCCGGTCGTGCCGCTGCCGGCTGCCGCGGTCGCCGCGCCGCCGGGCACGCCGCCGCCGAAGCCACGGTTCGTGCTGCTCGTGGCGCTCGCCGAGATGGTCGGGGCGATGACGTTCACCACGAGGATGCCGATCAGGCCTGCGGCAGCACCGATGACGCCGCCGATGATGCCCTGCACGAGGGATTCGCCGGCGACCTGCCGGGTGATGCGGCCGTTCGACCAGCCGATGGCCTTCAGGGTGCCGAACTCGCGGGTGCGCCGGGTGACACCCGAGATCGTGAAGAGGATGGCGATGAGGAACGCGGCGATGAGCACGACGATCGACAGCCACGTGCCGAGGTTCGAGACGAGGCTCGACGCGGTGCTCAGCGATCCCGAGACGCTGGAGGCGAGGTCGGACTCGGTGGAGACGGTCGCGCTGGTGAGCTGCTGCTGGAGCGACGACTTGATCGTGCTGACGTCGGACGAGGAGTCGGCGGAGACGTAGATGGTGGTGACCTTGCCGGCGAGGTCCGCCAGCGACTGGGCGGTGTCGAGCGGGATGTACGTGTTCGAGCCGGTGGTCGACGACGAACCGGTCGACGAGACGATGCCGATGACCTCGAAGTCCTTGCCACCGATCGACAGGGTGTCGCCGACGGCCTTCGACTCGCTCTTCGCGTAGGCGGCGTCGAGCACGACGACGTCCTTCGAGGCGTCGGCTGAGGTGAAGGTGCGCCCCTTCGTGATCTCGGTGCTCGTCAGTGGGCCGACGGTGTCCCCGGTGACGGGGATCCCCGCGACGGTGAACGAGTCGACGTTGAACGAGCCGCCTCCGAAGCCGCCGCCGCCCTCCGTTCCTCCGCTCGGTGGGCCCGGCTGCGTGGACGTGCTGTCGCTGCTGCTGCTGCTCGTCGAGCTGCTGCCGGACTGCACCTGGCCCGAGAAGGTCGTGTTCTCGAGCGTCAGGACGCCCGTGGCGGCCTTGACCCCGCTCGTGCCGGTGACGGTCGTGACATCCGCGGCGCTCAGCGTGCTCGCGCCGCGGGACACGGCGAGGCGGGACTGCGACAGGTCGGTCGACCCGCTGCTGCCGGACCCGCTCTGGCCGCCGAAGTCGAAGCTCGGCCGGCCCGTCGCCGAGGAGCTCGGCGTCTCGGTCTTCGTCACGGTGATGTCGGTGCCGACGCCGTACACGGACTGCAGGACGCTCGCCTGCGCGGCCTTCACGCCACCTGCGATCGACGACACGATGACCACGAGGGCGATGGCGAGCGCCATGCCGATCGCGATGATGACGGTCTGCTTCTTGCGGTTCGTGAGTTCGCGCCTGAGGTAGGTCAGGAACATGGGTCTCCTCGGTGGTGGCCGGCTGGGGTCACCGGCCGTGCAGAGCGCACGGCGGGGCCGACGGGGAGAACCTAGGCAGCGCGGTTGTGCCGAGCACTGCCCGCTCCTATGAGATGCCTAAGCGACCGTTCCTCAGCTGGCGTCGCCGTACGTCCGGCGGAGGTGTGCCGCGTAGCCCCCGGGCGTCCGGCCGTCGAACCGACCGCTCGTCACCACCGGGAGCTCGGTCGTCGCCTGCACGGCGAACCCGAGCGCCCGGGCGCGCTCGACGAGGCGGACGTCCTCGTGCTCGGGCACCGGGTCGAACCCGCCGAGCGCGAGGGACACGTCGCCGCGCAGCCCGAGGTTGGCGCCGTGCACGTGGCCGAGCGTCGAGCCCGGCGGGTGCGCGTGCGTCCACCGCGCGAGCACCACCGGGTCGAGGTCGTCCGGGTCCGGCACCACCGCGCCGACGAGGACGTGGGCACCGGCCGCGTGCGCTTCGGCCTGCTGCACGAGCCACCCCGGGTCGACCCGGGAGTCGGCGTCGGTGTGGGCGAGCCACCGGTCCCGGACCCGCGGCCCGGAGGCGAGCGCGCGCGTCGTCCCCGCGGCTCTCGCGCGTCCGACGCCGAGGTGCTCGGTCGCCACCACGTCAATCGGTACCGTGTTCCAGACCGGGTCGTCGCACACCGTCTGCCGGAGCACCGTCGCGGTGTCGTCGGTGCAGCCGTCGAGGACCACGGTGACGGACACGGCGACCTCCGGGTGGGCCCGGCGCAGCGTTCGGACGGCTGCGGCGAGGGCGTCGACGCAGCCGGCGATGCCGTCCTCCTCGTCGTGCGCGGGGACGACCACGTCGACGCGGATCGGCAGCGTCACGGCGTCAATCCCTCGGCCGCGGCGACCGAGACGACAGCGGCGCCGGGGAACACGCTCAGCACGAAGTCCTCCTCGACGTGCCGGACGACGGCCGGGCGCGGCCAGAGGGCGGTGAGCCGGGCGTCGACGGTGTCGCCGTCCGACACCGCCTCGTCGTCGGGGTGCCGCCAGTGGCAGGACACCAGCACGCCGTCGTCGTCGAGGGTCGCGAGCACCCGGTCGATCGTGGCGTCGAGGTCCGCGGGAGAGAGGTAGTACCCGACCTCGGACATCACCACGAGGTCCCACCGACCGTCCGGCCACTCCGACGGCAGCGCGGCCTGCACGAAGCGGGCCGCGGGTGCGCGGAGCCGAGCGCGCTCCAGCGGTGCGGCGGAGATGTCGGTGCCGAGCACCGCGTCCGCCCGCTCGGTGAGCGCTGCCGTGAGCACCCCGGTGGCGCACCCGAGCTCGAGGGCGGACCGGTACCGCTCACGAGGCAGCGCGGCGACCGTGACGGCACGCTTCCGGCGCTCGTACCACGAGCCCTCGAAGTCCCACCCCTCGGGCTTCCGGGCGTAGTGCGCGTCGAAGGACTCGCGGGAACGGGACGTCGCGGTGCCGTCCTCGGTCGGTGCGACCTCGAAGAACCACTCGGTGGGGCGGAGGTGGTGCGCGGCGTGCCGGTCGTCGACGATCGCCTCGTCCCCGGCCGCCGTCGAGAGGGGGCGGGTCTGCGAGCCGTACGCGTCCAGTGCACGCCGCTTCCGGTCGAGCTGCTCCGGGGACAGCGGCAGCGCCACGGCGGCCTCCCACGGCGCCGCGGGCGCGTCCGGAGCGTCCCAGTGCCAGGCCCAGATCGGGTACGCGACGAGCCGGGCTGCGGGACTCCCGGCGACCACCTCCTCGGCGACCTCGCCCGCGATGCGGTGGTCACGGTGCCCGTCCCCGCGCCACGGTGCGACCACGAGCGTCGGGCGAGCAGCGCCGGCGAGGCGTTCGGCGAGGGCGGTTCGGAGGACGTCGGGCTGCTCGCGGATCCCGCCGTCCGGCACGTCGAGGACCGTGGCGCTCGCCGAGGGGTCGAGGACGCGGAGCGCCCGCCGGAACTCGTCCTCGCGGATCGACCGGAGGGCCTCCGGCGAGGTCGTCGGCGAGTCCGGGTGGGACCCCTCGCCGCGGGTGACGAGCACCACGTGCACGGGGATACCGACGTCCGCCGCAGCGGCGATGAGCCCGCCTGCGCCGAGCGTCTCGTCGTCGGGGTGCGGCGCGACCACCACGACCGAACCGACGCCCTCGAGGGACAGCGGCACAGCGGCGACCGACTCGAGGAACGTCGTCCACGCGGCGGGGTCGGTGCCCGGTTCGCGGTGGTCGAAGCTCACCATGCGACACCTCCGTCGTCGGCGAGGACCTTCCGGCCGATGCGCGCGAGGTCCCGCTCGCCGTGGTCCTGCAGCACGTACAGCTCGAGGTCGGCGACCCGCGCGGCGACCGCCGGGTCCGAGGTCAGTGGGGCGGGCCCGATCGTCCGGACCACCCGCTCCCGCACGGCGTCGACGGCACGGCGGACGCGGGAGCGCACGACCTGGGCGAGCAGGGACCAGTCCACGTCGTCGTCGGCCGGGTCGTCGATCCGTGCCGCGGCATCGGCGAGGGCGTCCTCCGCGTCGGCGAGGTCGGTGACCGTGGCACCGAGTGCGGCCTGCAGCAGCTCGGAGTCCGGGTGCTCGGCAGCCAGCGATCGCAGGACCCGAGCGAGCCCGACGGCGCCACCCCACCAGCACGCGGCGACGCCGATGCCGCCCCACGCGAAGCCCGGGCGGCGGAGGTACCAGCCGGGGCCGCCGACCGGTTCGACCAGGACGGCGGCGAAGTCGACGGGGCCACTCGGCACGTCCGGCATCCCGCGGGACACCCATGCCTCGTCGTGCACCGTGACGCCGGTCTGGCGGAGGTCCACCGCGAACAGCTGCCGGTCGTCGCCGACGTGTGCGGTGACGAGCGCGTGCGAGAGCGTCGACGCGAGCGAGCACCACGGCTTCGTCCCGTCGAGGACGATGCCGTCACCGGAGGCCGACCCCACCAGCCGCAGCCCGGGCCCCTCCGCCGCGAACACACCCCAGGTCGACCCCTCCGGCACCGCCACGCCCGCCTGCGCGAGGATCCCGAGCGCGTCGAGGTGTGGCTCGACGGTGCGGGCGAGCGCGACGTCCGCCGCGGCCACCGCGGCGAGTGTCGCGAAGGACCCGCCGGCCGTGCCCGCGGACAGGGGCGGGGTGGTGGAGGCGACCGCCCGCGCGAACGCGAGCCGGTCCGCCGGGGCGGAGCCGTGCCTCCCGGCCATCGCCGTCACCGCGGCGACGTCCACCGTCCACGCACTCGTCGGCCACCCTGCAGAACGCAACATGATCCGGACGGTACTGACGCGTCACCATCTTGGTGCCGATCATCCACAGACCGCCATGGGCCGCTCCACAGACGGCTCATAGGAATCTCTCGATACTCGAAGACGTGACCATCTCCCAGCCTGCAGCAGCCCCGCGCCTCACCCGTGCCGACGGAACCCCGTTGCGCATCCTCGTCGTCGACGACGAGGCCAGCCTCACCGACCTCCTGTCCATGGCGCTCCGCTACGAGGGCTGGGACGTCAAGAGCGCGAACGGCGGCCAGGACGCCCTGACGACGGCACGCGAGTGGAAGCCGGACGCGATGGTGCTCGACGTGATGATGCCGGACCTCGACGGGCTGCAGGTGCTCAGCCGCCTCCGCCAGAACAACGACGACACCCCGGTGCTGTTCCTCACCGCGAAGGACTCCGTCGAGGACCGCGTCACCGGCCTCACCGCCGGCGGTGACGACTACGTCACGAAGCCCTTCTCCCTCGAGGAGGTCGTGGCCCGGCTCCGCGGCCTCATCCGCCGCTCGCAGATCTCGATCTCCGAGGCCGGCGACTCGCGCATCGTCGTCGGGGACCTCGTGCTCGACGAGGAGTCGTACGAGGTGTCCCGGGCGGGTCGGCCCATCGAGCTGACCGCGACCGAGTTCGAGCTGCTGCGCTTCCTGATGCGCAACCCCCGTCGCGTGTTGTCGAAGGCGCAGATCCTCGACCGCGTGTGGTCGTACGACTTCGGCGGCAAGTCCTCCGTCGTCGAGATCTACATCTCCTACCTGCGCAAGAAGATCGACGCCGGTGAGACCCCGATGATCCACACGGTGCGCGGCGTCGGGTACGTCATCAAGCCCACCTCGTGACCCTCCGGCGCCGGCTCGTCCTGAGCATCGTCGCCCTCGTCGTCGCCGTCAGCGCGGTGATCGGCGCGGGCAGCATCATCGCGCTCGCGTCCATCCAGACGGCATCGATCGACGGGCAGCTGCAGAAGGCGACGGACCGCGCCAGCACGAAGTTCGGCGAAGGGCAGGGATCACCCAACGGGCAGCGTCCCGCCGACGACTGGCTCCAGCCGCTCGGGCAGGCGGCCGGCACCCTCACGACCTACTACGTGTCGGGCGGTGCGGGCGGGTTCGTCCTGCAGGAGGACGGGTCACGCGCACAGCTCACCGCCGCACAGCTGAAGCGCCTCGGCGACGTCAAGGTCGGCGTCGACCCCGCCACGATGAACCTCGGCGGGACGCTCGGGAAGTACCGCGTCGCCGCCGTCCAGGTCGACAACCCGGTGCTCGGCAACGCCGTGCTCGTCGTCGGCCTGCCGATGTTGCCCGTCTACGAGAGCGTCTGGTCGCTGCTCTGGGTCGTGATCATCGTCGTCGGGGCCGCCCTCGTCGCCGCGTCCGTGGTCGCCGCCGGCGTCGTCCGCCGGTCCCTGCGCCCGCTCGAACGCGTCGCCGAGACCGCGTCGACCGTCGCCCGGATGCCCCTCGAGCGGAGCGATGCGCTGCAGGACGTCCGCGTGCCGGACACCGACCCCCGCACCGAGGTCGGTCGCGTCGGCAGCGCCTTCAACCGCATGCTCGGGCACATCGCCAGCGCGATGCAGGCCCGTGAGAGGTCGGAGCAGAAGGTGCGCCAGTTCGTCGCCGACGCCTCCCACGAGCTCCGCACGCCGCTCGCCTCGGTCCGCGGGTACGCCGAGCTCACCCGCCGGATGGGCGGCGACCTACCGAAGGACGTCGTCTACGCGATGAGCCGCATCGAGTCGGAGTCGATCCGGATGACGTCGATGGTCGAGGACCTGCTGCTCCTCGCCCGTCTCGACGAGGGCCGCGAGATCCAGTTCGACGACGTCGACCTCACCGGACTCGTGCTCGACGCGGTGAACGACGCGCACGCGGCCTCGCCCGACCACCCGATCGAGGTGGACGTCCCCTCCTCACCCGTCGTGGTCCCCGGGGATGCGGCACGCCTGCACCAGGTCATCGTCAACCTCGTCACGAACGCCCGCACGCACACCCCGGACGGCACGAGGATCACCGTCGGGATCGCTCCGTCGGCGTCGGGGTCCGGCGTGGACCTCACCGTGCGCGACACCGGGCAGGGGATCGACCCGGAGTTCCTGCCGAAGCTGTTCGAGCGGTTCGCCCGTGCGGACAGCTCGCGTTCCCGCACCGCGGGGTCGACGGGGCTCGGGCTCGCGATCGTCGACGCGGTCGTGCAGGCGCACGGCGGGTCCGTCGAGGTCACGAGCGAGCCGGGGGACACCGTGTTCACCGTGCACCTGCCCGGCGAGCAGCCGGCTGTCGCGTCCGCCGCCGCTCCTGCGGCGGCTGCTGCTGCGGCCGCTCCCGCGGCTGCGGAGGACTGGTCGGAGACACCGACGGTCCCGGCGCCGCGCGACTGACGGACTGGAGGCGCGTGGCGGGCCCGCCACGCGCCTCCAGTCCGCTGTTTGGTCCCGTCCACCGCGTCTGGTACAGTTCTCGAAGCCAAAGACCGCCGGATGTCGTGTTGCTCGCAACGTGTTTGTGAACATCGTGACCGAAGGTCCTCACTCGTGAGGCATCCCGCGCAGGTGTTCCGAACCACTCCCGCCTCCTGGTGGAAGCAGCTCCGAGCCTCTGCGCCGGAGCTTTTCTCGTTCGTGGACCTGGGGCTGCCGGCAAGACCCCCAAGGAGAACCATGGCGAACAAGGAAGCTGCGGTCGCCGAGCTCACGGAGTCCTTCCGTAGCTCGAACGCCGTTCTGCTCACCGAGTACCGCGGTCTCACGGTCGCGCAGCTCAAGGAGCTCCGCAACTCGATCCGTGAGCACGCCACGTACGCCGTGGTGAAGAACACGCTGACCAAGATCGCGGCGAACAACGCCGGTATCTCGTCGTTCGACGACGAGCTCGCCGGTCCGTCCGCTCTCGCCTTCGTCCACGGTGACACCGTCGCCGTCGCGAAGTCGCTGCGTGCATTCGCCAAGGCGAACCCCGAGCTCGTGGTGAAGGGCGGTTACTTCGACGGTAACCCGCTCACCGCGACCGAGGTGGACAAGCTCGCCGACCTCGAGTCCCGTGAAGTGCTGCTCGGCAAGCTCGCCGGCGCCCTCAAGGCCTCGCTGTTCGGTGCTGCGTACCTGTTCCAGGCACCCCTCTCGCAGGCCGTCCGCACGGTGGACGCCCTCCGCGAGAAGCAGGAGTCCGCGGCCTGATCAGGCTCGCGTTCATCAACCACACGTACTAGCTAGTAGTAGGAGAAAATCATGGCGAAGCTTTCGCAGGACGAGCTCATCGAGGCCTTCAAGGAGCTCACGCTCATCGAGCTCTCGGACTTCGTGAAGAAGTTCGAAGAGGTCTTCGAGGTCACCGCTGCCGCCCCCGTCGCCGCTGCTGCGGTCGGTGGCGCTGCTGCCCCCGCCGAGGAGGTCGAGGAGAAGACCGAGTTCGACGTCGTGCTCAAGTCGGCCGGTGACAAGAAGATCCAGGTCATCAAGGAGGTCCGTGGCCTGACGTCGCTCGGCCTCGGTGAGGCCAAGGCGCTCGTCGAGACCGCCGACGCCAAGATCCTCGAGGGTGTCAACAAGGAGACGGCCGACAAGGCGAAGGAGGCCCTCGAGGCCGCCGGCGCCACGATCGAGCTCGCGTAGTCTCGACCGTTCCGGTCACGAAGGCCGCTGCCCCCTCGGGGGTGGCGGCCTTCGTCGCGTGCGGGGCGCGCCGGGCGGCTCGCCGAGCGTCGCCGGGCCGAGTCTCGCGCTGAGCGACACTTCTCGCGGCTTGAGGCCCACGAGATGTCGCTCAGCCCGAGTCTCGATCGGCCGCATCGTTCACAACGCGACTCGGTGCTGGCGGAACAGTGCGCTCAGTCGGTCGGGGTCCACGAGGTGCCACCAGGTCGGTCGGACGACCGTGCGGACCTCGGGCAGGGATCGCAGCCGGTCCTCGCGGAGCTTTTCGTGCCAGACGGCATCCCCTGCCGAGCGGTCGCCGAGCATCTGCGGGTCGGTGTACTTCTGCTTCCCGTCGAACTCGACGACCACCCCGAGGCTCTCGAACCAGAAGTCGACTCGGTCCAGCTGCCCGTCGTCGTGGCGGAACCGGTGCTGTGCGGTCGGACGTGGGAGTCCGAGTTCGACCATCCGGATCGAGGTGTACGACTCTCCGACCGATTCGTGGAGGGGATCGAGGGCATCGGCGACGGTCCGGCTCCGGACCGAACCTCGTCGCGGGCCTTCGGGCAACGCGGCGATGAACTCGTCCACCGTCAGGGTGCCTGTCCGCACCGCATGGTCCACGGCGACCGCGGCCTGCGCCGGTTCGAGTGTGGTGGCGAGGTCGACTGCGGTGCGTCGGACCGAGGTGAGGGGCACCCCTGCGAACGTGTTCGGCTGAGCGCCCGTCTCCGGAGCCCCGGCGTGTCTGACGAGGTTCGCTCGGTGTTCGGTCCGGAAGGTCGCGCCGTCGGTGACGTGCGCGCGGGCTGGGGGAGTCGCGATGACCGGCCATCCGTACGCCAAGGCAGCGGTGCGGTGGGAGAACGCCGCAGTGGGTCGGACGCGAGGAGCGACCGCTCTCGCCACGAGCAGGTGTCGTTCAGCCGGTCCGAGGTCGCGCCACGCTGCGGCATCGACGAAGACCCCGTCGGTCACCTTCACGAGCAGACCGGAACGGTGCCGTCGTTGGAGGGACCGCGCTCCTGCCCGATCGTGTTCCGTGGCTCTGAGCAGGTGTACGTGGCGAGTCGTCATGCCCGCAGGATCTCGGTCATGAACCAGACTCGTGGTCGAAGGCTGGCGAGCTGTGGATGGTGTGCCGTGCCTCCAGGGCTGTGGACGAGTCTCACCCGTCCGCCCCGAGACTCGGGCTGAGCGACGATCCTCGGGCTCCGTGGCGCGAGAACTGTCGCTCAGGCCGAGACTCGGCCCTGCGGGCGGCGGGCGGCGGGCGGCGCGGGCGCGGCGGGCGGCGCGCGCGTCAGCGCAGCGTGCTGTGACGGCGGCCGTAGGCCAGGTAGAGCGCGGCGCCGGCGACCATCCAGATGCCGAAGGCGATCCAGGTGCCGACGCCGAGGAACACCGCGAGCAGCACGCAGCAGAGCGCGCCGAGGATCGGGACGACGGGGAACAGCGGCACGCGGTAGGACCGCTCGAGCTCGGGCCGGGTGCGTCGGAGGATGATGACGGACACGTTCACCAGGGCGAACGCCACGAGCGTGCCGATGCTCGTCGCGTCCGCGAGTTCACCGAGGGGGACGAGTGCGGCGACGACGGTCACGACGAGCCCGATGATGAGGGTGTTCGCGACCGGGGTGCCGGTCCGCCGCGAGACCCGGCCGAACACCTTCGGCACCAGCCCGTCCCGCGCCATCGTCAGCAGGATGCGTGTCTGCCCGTAGAGCACGGTGAGCACGACACTGGCGATGGCGACCACGGCGCCGATCGAGAACACGAGGGCGACGAGCGGCTGCCCGGTGACGTCGACGACGATGCGGACGAGCGAGGCCTCCGACGACGAGAACGACGTCCACGAGCGGGCCCCGATCGCGGCGATCGCGACGAGGATGTAGAGCGTCGTGATGAGCGCGATCGACCCGATGATGGCGCGGGGCAGGTCGCGACGGGGGTTCTTCGCTTCTTCGCCCGCGGTCGAGGCGGCGTCGAACCCGATGTACGAGAAGAACAGGCGGGACGCCGCGGCGGTGACCCCGGCGGCGCCCATCGGGGCGAGCGGCTCGAAGTTCTGCGCCTGGAACGCCGAGAACGCCACGACGACGAAGAACACGAGCAGGGCGATCTTGACGATGACCATGACCGTGTTGACCCAGGCGCTCTCGCGGGCGCCGGGCAGCAGGATCGCGGTGGCGAGGAGCACCAGGACGGCAGCGGGCAGGTTCACCACACCGCCGTCGCCGGGAGGAGCGGACAGCGCGGCGGGCAGGTGCAGCCCGAACACCCGGAGCGTCTCGTCGACGTACTCGCTCGCCCCGACCGCGACGGCGGCCACGGAGACGGCGTACTCGAGCACGAGACACCACCCGCACACCCAGGCGATGCCCTCGCCCATCGTGGCGTAGGTGTACGAGTAGCTCGATCCCGAGGTCGGGACCGCTCCGGCCATCTCGGCGTACGACAGGGCCGAGAGCAGCGCGGCGACGCCGGCGACCACGAACGAGATCCACACGGCGGGGCCGGCGAGCGGCACGGCGGTGCCGAGCACCACGAGGATGCCGGTGCCGAGCGTCGCGCCGACACTGATCATCGTGAGGTGCCACACCCCGAGGGACCGGCGGAGCGGTGCGCCGTCGACGCCCGTCGCGGCCTCGGCCTGCAGCTGCTCGATCGGCTTGCGCCGGGCGAGCTGCGTGCGGAGGGACGTTGGGCGGGTGGGCGCGGACGTCATGGGACCTCGAGTGGTGCGGGGAAGGGGACGGCACATGGTCGCATGGCCCCTGAACGGGGTCAAATACGGCCGCGGGAGCCGATGTCGCCCCGCGGGGTTAGGTTTGCACCATGAGCATGGGCGGCGGGATGCACGGCGGTGGCGGCCGCGGTGGCGGCAGGATCTCGAGCGGGGACTTCGCGGCGCAGAAGGCCGCCAACGCCGAGGCGCCGACCGTCCCGCACCTCCTCAAGCGCATCTCCGGGCTGTTCGTCCCGCACCGCAACGCGATCATCCTGACCGTGGCGCTCGTCCTGGTCGGCGCCGCGATCTCGGTCATCCCGCCGCTCCTCACGCAGAAGGCGTTCGACCTCGGGCTGTTCCCCGGGTCGGGCCGCCCGGACCTCCCCGTGCTCTACGAACTCGTCGGCGCGATGGTGGGGCTCTGGATCGCCAGCGCGGGTGTCGGCGTCTGGCAGACCTACCTCACCGCGACGGTGGGCAACAAGGTCATGGGCTCGATGCGGATGCGGCTGTTCGGGCACCTGCAGCGGATGGAGCTCGCGTTCTTCACCCGCACGAAGACGGGTGTGATCCAGTCGCGCCTGCAGAACGACGTCGGCGGTGTCGCGAGCGTCCTGAACAACACGATCTCGTCGGTCCTCGGCAACACCGTCACCGTCATCGCCGCGATCGTCGCGATGCTGCTGCTCAGCTGGCAGATGACCCTCGTCGCGGTGGTGCTGCTGCCGCTCCTCGTGATCGCGCAGCGCCGGGTCGGGCAGGTCCGCGCCCGGATCGCCGCGCAGACGCAGGAGTCGCTGTCCGACATGACCGCGATCACGCAGGAGGCGCTGAGCGTCTCGGGGATCCTCCTGGCGAAGAGCTTCAACCAGCAGCGCAGCGAGACCCAGCGCTACGGCAACGAGAACCGCAACCA
This sequence comes from Curtobacterium sp. UNCCL20, assembly GCF_900101675.1. Lineage (GTDB taxonomy): Bacteria > Actinomycetota > Actinomycetes > Actinomycetales > Microbacteriaceae > Curtobacterium. The sequence goes on from NZ_FNKG01000002.1 coordinate 580,765, forward strand.
GATCCGGCTGCAGGTGCGGCAGCAGATGTCCGGCCAGTGGTTCTTCGCGATCGTGCAGATCTTCCTGTCGATCATCCCGGCGATCATCTACGTGGTCGCCGCGTACCTGATCATCGGCGACGTCCCGATCACGGCCGGCACGATCGTGGCCTTCACCACGGTGCAGTCCCGCCTGCTGTTCCCGACGGTGGGGCTCCTCCGCGTGGTGCTCGACCTGCAGACCTCCGGGGCCCTGTTCGCCCGCATCTTCGAGTACATGGACCTGAAGCCGGCGATCACCGACTCCCCGACGGCGCGACCGGTCGACGAGTCCCGCGTCGGGCACGTGGCCTTCGACGACGTGACGTTCACCTACCCGGACGGCGAGGCGGACAAGCCGACCCTCCGCGGGGTGTCGTTCGAGCTGCAGCCCGGCCAGTTCGCGGCGTTCGTCGGGCCCTCCGGTGCCGGCAAGACGACGGTGTCCTACCTGGTGCCGCGACTGTACGAGGCGACCTCGGGGTCGGTCCGGTTCGCCGGGCAGGACGTCCGCGACATCGTGCACGAGGACCTGATGGCGCACGTCGGCATCGTCAGCCAGGAGACCTACCTGTTCCACGCCACGATCGGCGACAACCTCCGGTACGCCAAGCCGGACGCCACCGACGAGGAGCTCGAGCGGGCGGCGCGGGCGGCGAACATCCACGAGACGATCGCGTCCTTCCCGGACGGCTACGACACGGTCGTGGGAGAGCGCGGGTACCGCCTGTCCGGCGGTGAGAAGCAGCGCATCGCGATCGCGCGCGTGCTCCTCAAGGACCCGCCGGTGCTCGTCCTCGACGAAGCGACGAGTGCGCTCGACTCGATCTCGGAGCGCGTGGTCCAGACCGCGCTCGACACGGCCGCGGCCGGTCGGACGACGATCTCGATCGCGCACCGGCTCTCGACGATCCGCGACGCCGACGTCATCTTCGTGCTCGACCACGGCCGGATCGTCGAGCAGGGCAGTCACGACGAGCTCCTGGAACACGGCGGGATCTACGCGACGCTCCACCGGGAGCAGAACGCGCCCGCCGACGCCGTCGGCAGCTGACCAGAGAGCGCGCGACCGGCGTCCGAGCGGGGCGGCCTGGAGGCGCGTGGCGGACACGGCCACGCGCCTCCAGGCCGTCACCGGCCGGCCCCGTGCGCGACACGAGCCTGCAGCACAGCGCAAGCGGCGCGAGCGGCGCGAGCGGACACGAGCCCGCACGCGGTGCGCACGCGGACGGGGGCCCGGCGCGCGCAGTGCGCAAGCGGACAGGGGTCCGGCGGAAGCGGACAGGACCGTCCCGCACGTGGTACCGATTGTCCGGAGAGCGCGTGAGCGCACCGTGCCCCTGAGCGGAGTCCGACGTGACAGCTGTCCCACCGACACCCGATCCGATCCCGCCGATGGGAGCCGCCGACTCCGGCGGACCACGCGTCGTCGAGGAGGCCCCGCGGAAGCGTGGGAAGTTCCGCGCCTTCCTCACGAGCGGCACCCTCGACATCCAGTCGAAGCTGCTCGTGATGCTGCTGGCGGTGAGCATCCTCGCGGCGCTCGTCGTCGGTGCGGTCGGGTACGTCAACGGCAAGGACTCCCTGCAGCAGGCGGCGTTCAACCAGGTGACCTCGCTGCGGGAGTCGCGGACGACCGAGCTGAAGCGCTCGTTCCGCCAGTTCACCCAGACGGTCGTCGCGCAGACCCGGAACGCCAGCGTGATCGGGGCGACGAAGGACTTCACGTCCGGTTGGGACGACCTGCAGTCGCGCCCGGTGGCCGCCGCCGACCACGACAAGGTGGAGGCCTGGTACCGGGACTCCTTCGTGCCACAGCTCGACGAGCGCAGCGGCGGCACCGCGAACCCGGAGCAGTTCACCCCGACCCAGGACCCGCAGGCGTACCTGCAGGCCCGCTACACGGCACCGTTCACCGACTACGACAAGGCGATCGAGCAGGACGCTGCCGGCGACGGCAGTGCCTGGTCGAAGGCGCACGCGGAGTACCAGCCGTACTTCCAGCAGGCGGTGGAGGCCGTCGGCTACGACGACCTGCTCCTCATGGACACGAACGGCAACGTCGTCTACTCGGCGTACTCCGGAGCGGACCTCGGGACGAACCTCGACGACGGTCCCTACCGCGACTCGAACCTCGCGAGCGGGTACGAGGAGGCGCTGCAGCTGACGAGCGCCGACGACGTCGTCGTGACGGACTTCGCGCGGTACGTGCCGAGCCTGAACGTGCCGACGCTCTGGGTGATGTCGCCGGTGAGCGAGGACGGCAAGGTCCTCGGGGTGATGGCGGTGCAGGTGCCGATCGCCCTCGTCAACCAGGTGATGACCGGGAATTCGCAGTGGAAGGACGACGGGCTCGGTGACACGGGGGAGTCGTACCTCGTCGGCGCCGACCACCTGATGCGCTCGTACCCCCGCCAGCTCATGGAGCACCCGAAGCAGTACGAGCGGGACGTGGTCTCCGCGGGGACGGCGCCCGCGACGGCGAAGCGGGAGGTCGCGGTCAAGGGCTCGGTGCTGCTGCAGGAGGTGAACACCGCCCCGGTGACGCGGGCGCTGCAGGGGAAGACCGGCACGATGATCTCCACCGACCACCGCGGCAAGGAGGTCCTGTCGGCGTACGCCCCGCTCGAGGTCGACGGTCTGCGGTGGGTCGTGGTGGCCCAGATGGACACCTCCGAGGCGTTCGCACCGGTGAACGACTTCGCGCGGAACATCGCGCTCGCCCTGGTCGGCATCATCGTGCTGGTCAGCCTGCTGTCGCTGCTGCTGGCGCAGGTGTTCGTCCGGCCCGTCCGGCGCCTGCAGACCGCCGTGAACCGGGTGAGCTCGGGTGATCTCGGTGTCGAGGTGAAGACGAAGGGCGGCGACGAGATCGGTGACCTGGGTCTGGCGTTCAACGACATGAGCCGGAGCCTGCAGGTGAAGCAGGACCTGCTCGACGAGCAGCGTCGGCAGAACGACACCCTGCTGCTCACCCTGATGCCCGAGGAGGTCGCCCGCCGCTACAAGCAGGGCGACGAGACGATCGCGTCCGACCACCAGGACGTCGCCGTCGTCTACGCGGACATCATCGGCTTCGACGAGTTCGCCGCCGACCTGACGGCCGAGGAGTCGCTGTCGCTCGTCAACGACGTGTGGCGTTCCCTCGACGAGGCCGCGGGGCGCCACGGCATCGAGCGGGTCCGCACCACCCGCAGTGGCTACCTGGCGAGCTGCGGCCTGAGCGTGCCGCGCGTGGACAACGTCCGGCGGGTCGTCGACTGGGCGGACGAGGCGCAGGGCGTGCTCGAGCGGTTCAACGCCCAGCACGGGGCGAAGATCGGACTCCGTGCCGGCATCGACGCCGGTCAGGTCACGAGCGGTCTGGTCGGCCGGTCGAGCATCGTCTACGACATGTGGGGCGACGCGGTGAGCCTCGCCTACCGAGTGCAGGGCATCGCCCCGGCACCGGGCGTCTACGCGACGCAGCGGGTGGTCGACAAGCTCGGCGACCGCGGGGGGCTGCAGGACGTCGGCGAGGTGCAGACCCAGGCCGGGCCGCAGCGGATCTGGAAGCTCGAGCGGAACCCTGGGGCGGCATCGTGACCGACTTCTGGGCGCAGCCGTGGTTCTGGCCGGCGCTCAGCGTCATCGTCGGCCTGCCGGTGCTGCTCCTCGTCCTGACCGAGCTGCAGTCGAACCTCGAGCGCCGCGGCAACTCGCTGCACAAGGTGGTCGGGCTGCTCCGGAACGCGGTGGTGCCGATCATCGCGATCCTCATCCTGTCCGTGCAGGTCACCGACGCGGTGGACCCCGGCAAGCCCGTCGTGAACCAGGTCATCGGCACGGTGCTCGGGTTCCTCGTGATCGTGTTCGTGCTGAACGGCCTGAACATCGTGCTGTTCACGAACGCGCGGAAGGGGACCTGGCGCGAGAAGATCCCGTCGATCTTCGTGGACATCGCCCGGATCGTGCTCATCGCGCTCGGACTGGCGCTGGTGTTCAAGATCGTCTGGGGCGCTGACGTCGGGGGGATCTTCACGGCGCTCGGTGTCGGCTCGCTCGTCATCGGTCTCGCGCTGCAGTCCGCCGTCGGCCCGGTCATCGCGGGGCTGTTCCTGCTCTTCGAGCAGCCGTTCCGGCTGGGGGACTGGCTGGACACCGGCGGCGTGCGTGGCCGGGTGGTCGAGGTGAACTGGCGGTCCGTGCACATCGACACGGGCTCGGGGATCCTCATCACGCCGAACTCCTCGCTCGCGGGAGCGTCGTTCACGAACCTCAGCCGGACGGGAGGCACGTTCCCGGTCACGACGGACGTCACGTTCACGACGGACGACCCTCCGGCGGCCGTGGTCGCGCTGCTGCAGCGGGTCGCGTCCGGCCTGCCGCAGCGGTACCCCGGCACGCAGGCGGTGGCCGTCCCGACGGGCGGCGCCGACTACACGGTGTCGTTCGAGGTGCGCGGCCCGTCGCAGGAGGCGGATGCGCTCGCACAGTTCCGGATGTGGCTCTGGTACGCCGCCCGGCGCGAGGGCCTCGGGCTGGACGGCGACACCACGGACGACTTCGTCACCGACGAGCGCCGCGACGACGCGGTCGGCGGGATCGCCGCGACGCTGTACCTGACCGGTGACGACGCGAGCGCCCTCGCACCGGTCACCCGGCTCGAGCGGTACGCGGCGGGAGAGGTGGTGTTGACCGCCGGGACGGTGCCGGACGCGGTCCGGTTCGTCCTGAGCGGCAGCGTCGACCTGCGGGTCCCGTTCGAGGACGTGGAGCTGCCCACGACGCGGGTCGAGGCCGGCGACTACGTGGGGCAGACGGCGCTCACCCGGGAGGCGCTCCTCACCTCCGCCGTCGCACTCACCGAGGTGGCGGTGCTGGTCGTCCCCGCCACCGCGCTCGACCAGATCGTGCGCGGGACACCGGCCCTCGCCCGCGACATGGGCGACGTGATCGACCGGCGGCGGCAGGAGGTCTCCGCGGCGGTGTCCGCGCACGTCGAGTCCCAGCACAAGTCGGTGTCCGCCGCCTAGGATCGTCCCCGTGCGTTACGCGAACTCCGTCGTCGACCTCGTCGGGGACACCCCGCTCGTCAAGCTGAACCGGGTGACCGAGGGGGTCCGGGCGACCGTCCTGGTCAAGGTGGAGTACCTCAATCCCGGCGGTTCGTCGAAGGACCGGATCGCGACCCGGATCATCGACGCGGCCGAGGCCTCGGGCGAGCTGCGGCCCGGCGGCACGATCGTCGAGCCGACCTCCGGCAACACCGGCGTCGGTCTGGCACTCGTCGCCCAGCAGCGTGGCTACCGCTGCGTCTTCGTCCTGCCCGACAAGGTCGGCGAGGACAAGCGCAACGTCCTGACGGCGTACGGCGCGGAGATCGTCGTCACGCCGACCGCGGTCCCGCCGGAGCACCCGGAGTCGTACTACTCGGTGTCCGACCGGCTGGTCCGTGAGATCCCGGGCGCCTACAAGCCGAACCAGTACGCGAACCCGAACGGTCCGCGCAGCCACTACGAGACCACGGGTCCGGAGATCTGGCGCGACACCGAGGGTCGCATCACCCACTTCGTCGCGGGCGTCGGCACCGGCGGCACCATCTCCGGGACCGGCCGCTTCCTCAAGGAGGCGTCCGAGGGCGGTGTCCGCATCGTCGGCGCCGACCCCGAGGGCTCCGTCTACTCCGGCGGCACCGGCCGGCCGTACCTGGTCGAGGGCGTCGGTGAGGACTTCTGGCCGGACGCGTACGACGCTGGGGTGCCGGACGAGATCATCGCCGTGTCGGACGCCGACTCGTTCGCGATGACCCGTCGGCTCGCGCGCGAGGAGGGCCTCCTCGTGGGCGGCTCGAGCGGCATGGCCGTCGTCGCCGCCCTGCGCGCAGCCCGCGACCTCACCGAGGACGACGTCGTCGTGGTGCTGCTGCCGGACGGTGGCCGCGGCTACCTCGGGAAGATCTTCAACGACCGCTGGATGCGCTCCTACGGCTTCGCCGAGACCGACGACGAGCGCACGGTCGGCTCGCTCATCGCAGGCAAGGACGGCCGGCTGCCCGACCTCGTGCACGCGCACCCGGCCGACACCGTCCGCGACGTCGTCGACATCATGTCCAAGTACGGCGTCTCGCAGATGCCCGTCCTCAGTGCCGAACCGCCGGTCGTCATCGGCGAGGTCGTCGGTGCCGTCGAGGAGAAAGCGCTGCTCGAGCAGGTCTTCACCGGCGCCGCGAAGATGTCGGACGCCGTGTCCGGAGCCGTCGGAGCCCCGCTGCCGCTCATCGGCGTCGGTGAGTCGGTGTCCGCCGCCCGTCGCGCGTTCGAGTCCGTCGACGCGCTCCTCGTGGTCGAGGACGGCAAGCCCGTCACCGTCCTGACGCGACACGACCTGCTCACCTACCTCTCCGAGTGACGCGCGACCGCGGGCACGACGCGACGTGCGTGCCCGACGTGATCCGCGCCTCCCGTCCGACCCGACCAGGAGCCCAGCCATGACCGAGTTCAGCACCCGCGCGATCCACGCCGGCCAGGAACCCGACGGCCCCACCGGGGCCGTCATCCCGCCCGTCCACCTGACGTCCACCTACGTGCAGGACGGCATCGGCGGGATGCGGAACGGGTACGAGTACTCCCGCGCCGGCAACCCGACGCGCGACTCGCTGCAGACGCTCCTCGCCGACCTCGACGGAGGAGCCGCGGCGTACTCGTTCGCCTCCGGCCTCGCCGCCGAGGACGCCCTGCTCCGCGCTGCGCTCACCCCGGGCGCACGCGTGGTGATGGGCAACGACGTGTACGGCGGCACCCACCGTCTGGTGAGCCGGCTGCACGTGCCGTGGGGCGTCGAGCTCGTCGTCGTCGACATGAGCGAGCTCGACCAGGTGCGTGCCGCCCTCGAGGGTGCGCCCACGCCGACCGTGCTGTGGGTCGAGACGCCCACGAACCCGCTCATGAAGATCGCCGACATCGCCGCGCTCGCGGCACTCGGCCACGAGTCCGGCGCGCTGGTCGTCGTGGACAACACGTTCGCGTCGCCGTACCTGCAGCAGCCCCTGGCCCTCGGCGCCGACGTCGTCGTGTACTCCACGACGAAGTACCTCGGCGGACACTCCGACGTCGTGGGCGGTGCCGTGGTGCTCGCCGACGAGGAGCTCGCCGCGAAGGTCCAGTTCCTGCAGTTCGGTGCCGGTGCGATCTCGTCGCCGTTCGACGCGTTCCTCACCACCCGGGGGATCAAGACGCTCGCGGTCCGGATGGAGCGGCACTCGCAGAACGCCCAGGCCGTGGCCGAGGCGCTCGTCGCGGCCCCCGGCGTCGAGCGGGTCTACTACCCGGGCCTCGCCGACCACCCGGGACACGACGTCGCCGCCCGCCAGATGCGCGGGTTCGGCGGGATGCTCTCGGTCGCGCTGTCCGGCGGCCCGGAGGCCGCTCGGCGCTTCGCGGAGTCGACGGAGCTGTTCGCGCTCGCCGAGTCCCTCGGCGGGGTGGAGTCCCTCATCGGGTACCCGACCGAGATGACCCACGCGTCCGTGAAGGGCACCGAGCTCGCCGTGCCGGAGAACGTGGTGCGGCTGTCGGTCGGCATCGAGGACGCGGGCGACCTGGTCGCGGACCTGCAGCAGGCGCTCGCGCGCTGAGCAGCTGACCGGTCACGCGCGCAGGCGCTCACCGGTCGACGGCCTGGAGGCGCGTGGCAGCGCCGCCACGCGCCTCCGGTCCGTCACCGGCTGGCCCTACGATGATCCGGTGAGCACCGCCGCGACGAGGACCAGTCTGTTCAGCGGACCGTACGCCCTCGCCACCGTCGGCATGGTCGCGATCGTCGCCGTCGCCGCGTTCCAGAACCTGGCGATGACGACGGTCATGCCGGAGATCAGCCGCGACCTCGACGGTGAGACCCTCTACGCCCTGGCCTTCGCCGCGCCGCTCGCTGCCGGGGTGCCGGGCATGGTGCTCGCGGGCAACTGGACCGATCGCGCGGGTGGACGCATCGTGGCATGGGTGTCGGCCGGCATGTTCGCAGTGGGGACCGCGGTGGTCATGCTCGCCCCGACGATGGAGGTGTTCCTCGCCGGACGCCTCGTCGAGGGCTTCGGCGCGGGGGCCATCGACGTCGTCCTGTACGTACTCGTCGCCCGCATCTTCCCGGCGGAGCTGCACGGCCCCGTGTTCGCCGGGTTCGCCGCCGCCTGGGTGGTGCCGGCACTGATCGGTCCGGCGCTCGCGGGCATCGTCACCGACGTGTGGAACTGGCACTGGGTGTTCGCCGGGGCGCTCGTCATCGCGGTCGGCGCGTTCAGCCTGCTCGTCCCCACGCTCAGTCGGCTGCACCCGCCGGCCTTCGGGCTCCGACCGCCGTGGCAGCGCGCGCGGATCGGCTGGTCGGTCGGCGCCGCCGTGGCGATCCTGCTGCTCAACATCGCGCCGGACCTCGGTGTCTGGGCTCGGGTGGCGGCGGTCGTCGTCGGCCTGGTCGGGACCTGGTTCGCACTCCGCCCGCTGCTGCCCGCCGGGACCTTCCGCGCCGCCCCGGGGTTGCCGTCCGTGATCCTGCTGCGTGGGCTCGTCGCCGCGTCGTTCTTCGGGAGCGAGGCCTACGTCCCCTTCCTGCTGCAGGCGAAGGACGGCCTGTCCGCCTCGGCTGCCGGGCTCGCCCTGACCGTGGCGGCGCTCAGCTGGGCCGGGGCGAGCTGGGTGCACGGACGGCTGGGCGAGGAGACACTCACCGCGGCGCGGACCTTCGGCGCCGGGCTGGCCCTCGTGCTCGTCAGTCTCCTCACCGCCCTCGCCGTCGCGACGTTCGGGCTGCCGTGGTGGCTGCTCGTCGTCGGCTGGTTCGTCGGCGGTGCGGGCATGGGTGCGATCTACCCGCGGACCTCGATGCTGACGCTCCGGTTCTCGGGCGAGGGCGACGACGGGTTCGCGAGCTCGGCCCTCACGATCGCCGACGCCTCGGGCAGTGTCATCGGCCTCGCCGTCACCGGTCTGCTCTTCATCGGGACGGGCGGGGCGGACGCGGCGGTGTCGTTCCCGCTCGTGTTCGCCGGGATGACGCTGATCGCCGCTCTGGCGGTCGCCGCGGTCCGTCGGCTCGGACCGGTGCCGGCGCCCGCGACGTCGGCCGCCTCCTCCGCGTGAGGCGCGGCCGAGTGGGCCGACGACCGGGTACCGTGGCAGTCCGATCGAACCCGGGAGGAACCGTCGTGCTGCGCTCCGTGGCCGCCGTCGTGGCGGCGTGCTCGATGCTCGTGCTGGCCGGGTGCCAGGGCACGACGTCGGTGGCGCCGACCCCGGTGGAGAGCTCGGACCTGACGAGCTCGGACGGCGGGTTCGACCAGCACGCCGTCGTCGGCGTGGTGCTCCTCGCAGCCGCCGCGACACCGGGTCCCACGTCGGGAGACGTCGCGCTGCCGGACCGGTTCCGGCAGGACCTGACCTCGGCGGGCTTCCGACCGGACGTCCGCGTCGCGGGTGCCGCCGACCCCGCGGGGGACCAGCGGGCCGCGGTCCGCGCGCTCGTGCGGTCCGGGGCGAAGGTGCTCCTGGTCGAGGCCGCCGACCCGTCCGCCCTGACCGGCGAGATCCAGACCGCGCACGACGCCGGCGTGGTGGTCGTCGCGCTTGGCGACCCGCTGCCCGCGACCGGCACCGGTGGCGACGGGGTCTCGTCGGACTACCGGGTGCAGGGGACCGACTCGGACGCCGCGCTCGTCGGCCGCTCGGTGTCCGTCGTCGAGTCCCTGCAGCGCGGCGAGAAGCCCGCGAAGGGCTGACCGGCGACCAGCGGCCGACCCGCACCCCCGGCGCGCCGCCCGCAAGACCGACCGGCCGGTTCAGAGCAGCCACCCAGCAGTGCCGGGCCGATCCCAGCAACCACGGGTGCCGACTGCTGAGCGGAGGAACAGCATCGGCCCCCGAACGGGTGACATCGTTCGTCGGTGGAACGACCGACTGTCCGCGCGATCCCCGTGCTCATTACAGTCGCCTCACCGCAGCCCACGAAAGCGCTGGGAACGAGACCGCGTCAGCGACCCCGACCAGTGACGGGCTTCCCGCCGAGAGGACCCGAAGTGCATCGACGCCCACCGACCCCAGGTCGGACCACCCCGTCCCGCAGCACCACCACCCGCACCACCGCGATCGCCCTCACCACCGCCGCGTGCACCATCGGCGCGGTGCTCTTCGCCGCCGGCCCGGCCGACGCGGCCACCCGCCACACCCTGCCCGACTCGACCCCGGCGTGGGCGACCTCGGCGAACGACGCCGGCACCGTCGCCGCCTCGACCGACGTCGAGGGCGAGGTGTACCTGCCGCTCCAGGACCAGCGCGGCGCCGAGGCGCTCGCGACCGCGGTCTCCACGCCCGGCACCGCCCAGTACCGGAAGCCGCTCAGCCCGGCCGCCTGGATCAAGCGCTTCGCGCCGACGAAGGCCGACGCCGACCAGGTCACCGGGTACCTGCGAGCCCAGGGCCTGACCATCACCGCCGTGCCGGCGAGTCACGAGTTCGTCGTGTTCCGGGGCGCCGCCTCGGTCGTGAACTCGGTCCTCGGCGTCTCGCTGCACGAGTACCAGCACGCGGGCCGGACCCTCGTCGCGCCGTCGAGCGCGCCGAGCCTCCCCGCGTCGATCGCCGGCCTCGTCAGCGGGGTCAGCGTCGACCAGGGCCGCCTGCTCACCCACCCCGAGCTCGTCCAGCAGGGCGAGACCCCGGCCACGTCCACCCCGGCCCGCTCCCTGAAGCAGCAGGCGACCGGCGCGACCGGTATCCAGGCGAAGTGCTCGCAGTACGACGGCCAGAACACCGCGACGGTGCCGGCGGCCTACGGGAAGACCAGCGTCCACACGTTCGCGTGCGGCTACGTCCCGAAGCAGATCCGGTCGGCGTACGGCGTCGACGGCCTGGCCGCGAAGGGCGTCCAGGGGCAGGGGCAGACGGTCGCGATCATCGACGCGTACGCCTCGCCGTCGATCGTGCACGACACGAACAGCTACTCGGCACAGAACGGCGAGCCGGCCCTGACGAGCGCCACGTTCCAGCAGCGCATCCCGTCGCCGTCCGAGTTCACCGACCAGGTGCTCTGCCAGCAGCCGAGCGGGTGGCAGGGTGAGGAGACGCTCGACGTGCAGTCCGTGCACGCCGTGGCGCCGGCCGCGAAGATCTTCTACGTCGGCGGCACGAACTGCGGCGGCGGCCTCGACGTCGCGATGTCGAAGGTCCTCGACCAGGGACTCGCGAACCTCGTCAGCAACAGCTACGGCGACGTCGGCGAGAACGTCCCGCTGTCGAGCATCCGCGGCCAGGAGAACCTGCACATCCAGGCGGCCGGCGAGGGCATCGGCCTGTACTTCTCGAGCGGAGACAACGGCGACGAGTCGGCCTCCCTCGGCAGTGCGCAGCCGGACTTCCCGGCGTCCAGCCCGTGGGTGACCGCGGTCGGCGGCACGAGTCTCGGCATCGGCAAGAACGGCCGCAAGACGTTCGAGACCGGGTGGGGCGACGTGCTCGACCAGATCGTCAGCAGCGACCGCGGCAACGTGTACTCGACGCCGCTGCCCGGTGGCCTGGTCGGCGGCGGTGCCGGCGGTGGTCGGAGCACGCTCTTCGCCCAGCCCGCGTACCAGAAGGGCGTCGTCCCGGCGTCCCTCGCCGGTGGCCAGCGCGTCTCGCCGGACCTGGCGGCGCTCGCGGATCCCTACACCGGGTTCTCGATCGGCATCCGTCCGATCACGGACGACACGACCCTCGCGACGGGCGACTTCGTCAACGAGACGTACGGCGGCACCTCGCTCGCGTCGCCGCTGACCGCGGCGCTGTCGGCCCTGGTGCAGCAGTCGACGCACACGCGCCTCGGGTTCGCCAACCCGACGCTGTACGCGACGTACCGTGCGGCGCCGTCGGCCTTCAGCGACGTCCGACCGCCGTCGTCGCCGATCGCCCTGGCCTACACCAGTGCGACGTCCGGCAAGGACTACCTCGTCACGCTCGACCGTGACACGTCGCTCACCACCGCCAGGGGGTACGACGACGTGACCGGTCTCGGCGCGGTGTCCTTCACCGGGATGACGCAGGTGGCGCGCCGCTAGGGACGCGACCGTCCTGTCGGTTCCGTCAGTTCCACCAGGACGGGAACGACAGGACGATCGTGTCCACGAGGGCCTTCCGGGAGCGACGGGAGCCCGCCAGCCACGCCTCGATCGCCCCGACGAACCCCTGCGCCACGAACCCCGCGGCGACGTCGTCGAGGAGTTCTGGCCGGTGCTCGCCGTCGAGGGAGTGGATGTGCTGCGCGCTGGACACCGTGAAGTGCTCCACGAGGAGACGGTGCAGCGAGGCGTCGTTCGGGTCGGGCAGCGCCTTCGAGTAGATGTCACGGTGGGCGACCACGTGCTCGACGACGGCGTTGATGCCCCGTCGGGTGATGGCCGCGAGCTCACCGGCACCGGCGCCGCGGTCGGCCGCGGCGCGGCGGGCGTCGGCGTCGTCTTCGCGGATGCGGTCGAGCTCGGGAGTGAGGACGTCGGCGAGCAGCGAGCCGGGGGAGACCGCGTGCGAGTAGAACGTCGCGCGGTTGATGCCGGCGGCCCGGGTGACGTCGGCCACGGTGATCTCGGAGACGGGGCGGTCGGCTGCCAGACGCAGGATCGCTTCGCGGAGCGCCGCCGTCGTGTGCAGGATCCGGGCATCCACCATGACCCCCACCCCATTCCTGATCCGGTTCCGCCCGGCCTGCCGAGCAGTCCGACGCTATCGCATGCCCCGCGCTCCGACGGTCCCCGGGACGCGGAAACACGCTGGAATCCCACAGCCGGGTCATCGGGAGCGCTCACACGACCCGTAGGATGGTTCCGCGGGCGAATCGATTCGATTCGATTGCGGCCGCGATCACCTCCTCACCACACCCTCACCGTCGAAGGACTCCTGCTCGTGACCGCGCCCGCCACCACCGGTTCGCTCCGGGTCGTCCTGCACCCCGGAGACTCGCTCTCCCGCAGGCAGCGACTCGTCTACGTCTTCGTCCTGGGCGCACTCACCGCGCTCGGGCCGTTCACGATCGACCTCTACCTGCCCGCGTTCCCGTCGATCAAGGACCAGTTCGGCATCACCGACGGGGCGGTCCAGCTCACCCTGACGGCCACCACGCTCGGCTTCGCGGTCGGCCAGCTGCTCGTCGGTCCGTGGAGCGACAAGGTCGGTCGTCGCCTGCCCCTCATCATCGCGACCTCGGTGCACGTCGCCGCCTCGGTCGGCGCGGCACTGGCGCCGAACGTCGAGGTCCTCGCGCTGTTCCGCGTCCTGCAGGGCATGGGAGCGTCGGCCGGTGGCGTCGTCGCGATGGCGACCGTGCGCGACCTCTTCGGTGGCAAGCCGCTCGTGCGGATGCTGTCCCGGTTGGCGATGGTCAACGGGCTCGCGCCGATCCTCGCGCCGCTGATCGGCTCGCAGATGCTCCGGTTCGTCAGCTGGCACGGGGTGTTCGTCTTCCTCGCCTGCTACGGCGCGGCCGTGGTCCTCGCGTCCGTCCTGCTCATCGTCGAGACGCTGCCGCCGGCCCGTCGGCACGAGTCCGGCCACTCGACCATCGGTCAGCGGTACAAGGCGCTCTTCTCGGACCGGATCTTCGTCGGGGTCGCGCTCATCGGAGCGATGGTCTTCAGCGGGCTCTTCTCGTACCTCAGCGCGTCACCGTTCCTGTTCCAGGGGCTCTACGGGCTCGACGCGCAGCAGTACGGCCTGCTCTTCGCGGTGAACTCGGTCGGCGTCGTCATCGGCGTGCAGGTGTCGTCACGGTTGGCGCAGCGCGTCGGACCGCAGTGGATCCTGGCGTGCTCGACGGCGACGCTGTTCACGGCGGCGGTCGCGATCATGGTGCTCGACCAGCTCGGTGCCGGACTCGTCGGCGTGCTCATCCCGCTCTGGTTCTTCATCGCCGCGTGCGGGTTCTCGTTCCCGCTCGTCCAGGTGATCGGTCTCGCGGCCCACGGCAAGGAAGCGGGGACGGCGGCATCCCTGCTCGGTGCTCTGAACTTCGGCGTCGCCGGGCTCATCTCGCCGATCGTCGGCTGGATCGGCATCACCACCGCCACCCCGATGGCCGCCGTGATGGCCTGCACCTCGACCGTGGCGATCGTGATCCTCTGGGCCGTCGTCCGGCCCCGGACGGTTCCCGAGCTGACCCACTGACGGATTCGTTCCACCGCGCGCCCGTCGTCCATATGCTGAGCGCATGAGCGACGCGGTGGACCAGGCCCGAGCGGCAGCGGAGGCGGCCAGGGCCGCCGCGGACGAGGCACGACGGCTCGCCGACGAGGCCGCGGCGCGCGCCGATGAACTCGCGGCGGCCCTGCAGGCCGCCGTGCCGGAACCACCGGCCGAACCGGCGGCGGAGGCCGTTCCGGCACCTGCCGCGGTGCCCGCGGCGGTGGACGCGGCCACCCCCGACGCCGAGGCGGCGTCGGGAACCGGCACCGTGCCTCCAGGCGGACCACTCGGCGCCGAGGCGGTCGCGACCATCCGCGACGGCTACACCGTCGAGGGTGCCGCCCTCGAACTCGGCGCCCTCGTCAACGGCGACGCGATGCCCGACGTGCAGGTCCGCATCCCGCTCGGCATGCTCAACCGGCACGGCCTCGTCGCCGGCGCGACCGGGACCGGCAAGACCCGCACGCTGCAGGTCCTCGCCGAGCAGATCGCCGCGAACGGGGTCCCCGTCTTCGCCGCCGACATCAAGGGCGACCTGTCCGGGCTCGCCGTCGCCGGGCAGGCGAACGACAAACTCCTCGCCCGCACCGCCGGCATCGGCCAGCAGTGGCAGGCCGTCGCCAGCCAGGCCGAGCTGTACTCACTCGGCGGGCAGGGGACCGGTGTGCCGATCCGCGCCACCGTCTCCGGGTTCGGGCCGCTGCTGCTGTCGAAGGTGCTCGGGCTGAACGACACGCAGGAGTCCTCGCTCGGCCTGGTCTTCCACTACGCCGAGGGTGCCGGTCTGCCGCTCGTCGACCTGTCCGACCTGCGGAGCGTCCTGACGTTCCTCGTGAGCGACGCCGGCAAGGGGGAGCTCGCCGAACTCGGCGGCCTGTCGAAGCAGACCGCCGGGGTCATCCTCCGCGAACTCATCACCTTCGCCGACGCCGGTGCCGACCAGTTCTTCGGTGAGCCCGAGATCGACACCCAGGTGTTCCTCCGCACCGCCGCCGACGGCCGTGGGATCGTCAGCCTGCTCGAGGTGCCCGGCGTGCAGGACCAGCCCGAGGTGTTCTCGACGTTCCTGATGTGGCTGCTCGCGGACCTCTTCAACGAGCTGCCCGAGGTCGGCGACCAGGACAAGCCGAAGCTCGTGTTCTTCTTCGACGAGGCCCACCTGCTCTTCTCTGGCGCCTCGAAGGACTTCACCGAGCAGATCGTCCGGACCGTGCGGCTCATCCGCTCGAAGGGCGTCGGCATCTTCTTCGTCACCCAGACCCCGAAGGACGTCCCCAACGACGTGCTCGCACAGCTCGGCTCCCGGATCCAGCACCAGCTCCGTGCGCACACCCCGGACGATGCGAAGGCCCTGCGGGCGACGGTGTCCACCTACCCGACGAGCGACTACGACCTCGGCGAGGTCCTCACGTCCCTCGCCACCGGTGAAGCGATCGTCACCGTGATGAACGAGAAGGGTGCGCCGACGCCCGTCGCCTGGACCCGGCTCCGCGCGCCCGAGGGGTCGATGGACCCGATGCCCGCGGCCGAGATGCAGGCGCGCGTGCAGGCGTCACCGCTCCTGGCCACCTACGGGACCCGGCTCGACCCGGACTCGGCCTACGAGATGCTCGCGCGCCGGATGGAGGCCGCAGCCGCCGAGGCCGCCGCTGCCGACGCCGCGAAGGACGCGGCGCTCGCCGCTGCCGAGGCCGAGCAGGAAGCCGCGCGGACCGCGGCCGCCGCGGCGAAGGAGGCCGCAGCCGCCGAGAAGCAGGAGGCACGCGAGCGGGCTGCGGCGCAGAAGGAGTACGAGCGGACCCAGCGCGAGTTCGAACGGGCCGAACGTGCGGCGGAGGCCCGGCGGTCGAAGCGGTCGCCGTCGCGGACGACGACGTCACGGAAGGCGGGCGACCCGCTGTCGGACCTGCTCGGGTCGGGGCTCGGCGGGACGATCGCCAAGGAGGTCGTGCAGGGGATCTTCTCGACGCTGCGGCGGCGGCGCTGAATCGGTGCAGCTCGGCCGGCGCAGCTCGGCCGGTGGAGTTCGGTCGATGGAGTTCGGCCGTCGGCGCTCTGTCGCTGAACCGTCGGCCCTGGGCCGTCAGGAGCCGATGATGCCGGCGGTCTCGACGACGAGCAGTCCGGCCACCGCGACGACCGCGAGCGCGCCGACGGTGATGTACGCGGCACGCTGCTCGTACCAGGCCCGGCTCGCGGGGTAGCGCCGCACGAAGTCGCGGAGGGACACCGGGCGGGCCTCGTCCGTGACCTGCACGCCGAGGGCCTCGACGACCTCGTCGATTCCGTGGTCGCCCCAGACATCGGCCCGGAGTCGGAACAGGTGCGCCCCGGCGGCGTCGAGCGCCACGAGCTCGCGGGTCGTCCGCTCGACCGTGCTGCCGTAGGTGGTCGCGAGGACCAGGCTGTGCACCCGGTCGCGAGCGATCCGACGGTTCTGGGTGACGACTCCGCGGACCGTGACCCCGGCCGGGTCGATGCCGATGAAGGCGGTCGCCAGACGGACGAAGACGATGCCGACGACGATCGCGGTGACGATGACGACGGTGGCGACGAAGGTCCAGAGGCGCAGGGGGAGCGAGACCCAGACGAGGGCGACGGCGAGCGGGACGGCCGAGAACACGACGCTGAGGATCGTCGACCGCACGAGCGAGCGCCGCGGTCGGAGGACCACGTCGTACGCGTTCGCCCGCGGCTGTGCAGCCGTCGGTGCCGTCAGGTCCCCCACGTGGACTCCTCGTCCTTCGGGTGCCCGGGCAGCGCTGATCGCCCACCCGGGGAGCGACGCCCCTGCCGCTCCGTGCACCGTGTCCGACCCGTCCCGGGGTCGTCCGTCTGGGCAGTCTAGGCGACCGACGGGTATCGGGGACAGCCCGTTCCACCCCGCGGCGTCGTTTCGGGGCCAGTCCATGGGGAACGGGGTGCAGCGTGGTCCGCCGGGTGGGGGACCACTGTGGCCGTCACGCGCGGGAGGTCGAGACGAGACAGGTCCTCGGACGACGAAGCCCCCGGGACCGATCGGTCCCGGGGGCCCGGGGGCTGCGCGCGCACCCGACTGCTACTGGCGGAGAATGGGGGATTCGAACCCCGCAGTTGGGTGCTGCGCGCGCACCCAACTGCTACTGGCGGAGAATGGGGGATTCGAACCCCCGAGGGCTTGCACCCAACACGCTTTCCAAGCGTGCGCCATAGGCCACTAGGCGAATTCTCCTGGCGCCATCTCGCGATGACGACACCCTATGGTACAGGTCTTCGCGGGTGTGGATGACCACCGCTCTCCACAGGCCCGTCCGCTCCCAGTTGTCACGACAAGGGCGCGGCTACCCTGGGTCCGTGTCGACCCGCATCTACATCACGTCAGCAGAAGGACACACGGGCAAGAGCACCGTCGCGCTCGGTGTCCTCGAGACCCTCGCACGCTCGGTCGGACGGGTCGGCGTGTTCCGCCCGGTCGCCCGGTCGGTCGACGAACCGGACTACGTGCTCGAGCTCCTGCTCCAGCACACCGCGGTCGGCATCTCCTACGACGACGCCGTGGGCGTGACCTACGACGACGTGCACGCCGACCCGGACGCCGCCCTCGCGACGATCGTGACGCGGTTCGCCCAGGTCGAGCGGCAGTGCGACGCGGTCGTGGTGCTCGGCTCGGACTACACCGACGTCGGCAGCCCCACCGAGCTCTCCTTCAACGCGAAGGTCGCGGTCAACCTCGGCGCCCCCGTGCTCCTCGTGCTCGGTGGCCGCGACGCCGCCGAGCGCGCCGCCCGCACGCCCGAAGCGATGGCGCAGGTCGCCGACGTGACGACGAGCGAGCTCCGCGCGGCGCACGCCCAGCTGTTCGGCGTCATCGTGAACCGCGCCGACCCGGACGCCCTCGCCGAGATCGTGTCCAGCGTCGGGCACGCCGTGCACGACGACCACCCGGACGTCCCGGTGTGGGCCATCCCCGAGGACCGCGTGCTCGTGGCCCCCACGGTCCGAGCCCTGCTGGCGGCGACGGGGGCGACCCTCGTCCGTGGCGACGAAGCACTCCTCGACCGCGAGGCGCTGGGCACCGTGGTCGCCGGCATGAGCATGGAGAACGTGCTGCCGCGCCTGATCGAGGGCGGCATCGTGGTGGTGCCGGGCGATCGCAGCGACGTCCTCATCGCCACCCTCCTGGCGAACCAGTCCGAGACCTTCCCGAGCCTCGCCGGCGTGATCCTCAACGGCGGGTTCGAGACGGCGCCGCAGATCTCCCGGCTGCTCGAGGGGCTGTCGAGCTCCCTGCCGATCGCCCAGAACGACCTCGGGACGTACGACACCGCGCTCCGCATCACCCAGACGCGTGGCCGGCTCGCCGCGGATTCACCGCGGAAGGCCGACCTCGCGCTCGCGCTCTTCGAGCAGCACGTCGACGCCGATGCCCTGCGCGACCGGCTCCAGCTCACCCCGTCCGGCGTGGTCACCCCGCTCATGTTCGAGCACGGGTTGCTCGACCGTGCCCGCGGGTACGGGAAGCGCATCGTCCTGCCCGAGGGGGACGACGACCGCATCCTCCGTGCCGCCTCGACGCTGCTGCAGCGACAGGTGTGCGAGCTGACGATCCTCGGCGACCCCGCTGCGATCCGGACCCGGGCGACCGAGCTCGGCCTCGACCTCGACGCTGCGCAGCTCGTCAGCCCGTTCGACCCCGAGCTCCGCGAACGCTTCGCCGAGGAGTACACGAAACTCCGCGCGCACAAGGGCATGAGCATCGAGCTGGCCCGCGACACCGTCACCGACGTGTCCTACTTCGGCACGCTCATGGTCCAGCTCGGCCTCGCCGACGGCATGGTCTCCGGCGCGAAGCACACCACCGCGCACACCATCCGGCCGTCCTTCGAGATCATCAAGACCCGCCCGGACACCTCGATCGTGTCGAGCGTGTTCCTGATGGCCCTCGCCGACCGGGTCCTGGTCTACGGCGACTGCGCGGTCATCCCGGACCCGACGAGCGAGCAGCTCGCGGACATCGCGATCTCGTCCGCCGAGACCGCGACGCAGTTCGGCATCGACCCGCGCGTGGCGATGCTCAGCTACTCGACCGGCGACAGCGGCACCGGCGCGGACGTCGACAAGGTCCGGGCGGGCACGGCGTTCGTCCGCGAGCGTCGACCCGACCTGCTCGTCGAGGGCCCGATCCAGTACGACGCCGCCGCCGACCCGACGGTGGCGAGCACCAAGATGCCCGACTCGCCGGTCGCGGGCCGGGCGACGGTGTTCATCTTCCCGGACCTCAACACCGGCAACAACACCTACAAGGCCGTGCAGCGTTCGGCCGGCGCCGTCGCGATCGGTCCGGTACTCCAGGGCCTGCGCAAGCCCATCAACGACCTCTCCCGCGGGGCGCTCGTCGGCGACATCGTGAACACGGTCGCCATCACGGCGATCCAGGCCGGCACCGCGTCCGACGCGGCCTGACCGCCCGACCCGCACCGCGCCTCCAGGCACCAACAGAAAGCGACCATCCCGTGACCGCAGCCCTCGTCGTGAACTCCGGTTCGAGTTCGTTCAAGTACCAGCTCATCGAGCTCGAGGGGGAGCGGACGCTCGCCTCCGGCCTGGTGGAGCGCATCGGCGAGTCGACGGGCGCGTGGAAGCACACCAACGCACTGACGGGGGAGTCGTCGTCGAACGACTCGGCGGCCGTCCCGGACCACGCCGCCGGGTTCCAGGCGATGATCGACGCATTCGGCAAGGTGGGCCCGTCGTTCGACGAGTACCCACCGGCCGTGGTCGGGCACCGCGTCGTGCACGGCGGGACCACCTTCGACGCGGCCACGGTCGTGACCGACGACGTCGAACGGCAGATCGAGGAACTCAGCAGCCTCGCGCCGCTCCACAACCCGGCCAACCTCTCCGGCATCCGTGCGGCGAAGCAGGTCTTCGCGGACGTGCCGCAGGTCGCCGTCTTCGACACCGCGTTCCACCAGACGATGCCCCCGCACGCGTACACGTACGCGATCCCCGCGGACCTCGCGGCGAAGTACGCGATCCGCCGGTACGGCATGCACGGCACCAGCCACAAGTACGTCTCCGAGCAGGCGGCGGTGTTCCTCGACCGGCCCCTCGGCGAACTCAAGACGATCGTGCTGCACCTCGGCAACGGGGCGTCCGCCGCGGCGATCGACGGTGGGAAGTCGATCGAGACCTCGATGGGGTTGACCCCGCTCGAAGGGCTCGTGATGGGCACCCGCTCCGGTGACCTCGACCCGGCGGTCCTCATCCACCTCCACCGCGAGGCGGGGCTGTCCTTCGACGAGCTCGACACGATGCTCAACAAGGAGTCCGGGCTGCTCGGGCTCACCGGCAACGGCGACATGCGCGACGTGCAGGACGCCGCCCTGCACGGCGACGACGAGGCCGAGGCGGCGCTCGCCGTGTACCGGCACCGCATCCGCCGGTACGTCGGCGCCTACACGGCACAGCTCGGCGGGCTCGACGCGGTCGTCTTCACCGCAGGCGTGGGGGAGAACAACGCGCTGCTGCGCCGGCGCGTGCTCGCCGGGCTCGAGCACCTCGGGATCGAGATCGACCCCGACCGCAACGAGTTGGCCTCACGGGAGGCGCGGCGCATCTCCACGGACGGCTCACGTGTCGCGGTGCTCGTCATCCCGACGAACGAGGAGCTCGAGATCGCCCGGCAGTCGGCTGCGGTCGCGCTGTAGCGCCGGGGTGCGCGCTGGCGCTGGCGCGGGCACTGGCGCAGGCGTTGGTGCCGGCGCCGGCGCCGGCACCGGCACCGCTCAGCCGAGTGCGGCGAGGGCCGCGGGGATCGGGGTGTCGCCGCTGGTGACCTCGAACTGGACGCCGACGGCGGTGTCGTCGAGCAGGGCGTGCAGCACCACGGCCGCGACGTCCACGCGCGGGATGGTCCCGCGCGGAACGGTACGACCGACGTCCACCGTGCCCTGCGCGGGCGTGTCGAGCAGGCCGCCGGGCCGGACGATCGTCCAGCGCAGGCTGCGCGCGCGGAGGTTCGCGTCCGCCTCGGCCTTCGCACGGAGGTACACCTGGAACACGTCGGCCTCGCTGCGGGCGGGCACGACGGCGCGCTCGGGGTCGTAGGTGTCGGCCGCCATCGCCGAGATCATCACGTAGCGTCGGATGCCGACCCGCTCCGCCGCGTCGGCGAGCAGGATCGCGCCGTCCCGGTCGAGCGACAGCTTCCGCTCGGCGCCGCTGTTCGGCCCGGCACCGGCGGCGAACACCACGGCGTCCACACCGCGGAGGCGGAGCGCGAGCTCGTCGTCGTCGAGCTGCTCGAGGTCGGCGACGATCGCGGAGGCACCCTGCTGCTCCACGTCCTCGACGTGCGCGGGGTTCCGGACGATGGCGACGGCGTCGTGGCCGGCGTCCGTGATCAGGCGGGCGAGGTGGAGGGCGATCTTGCCGTGTCCTCCGGCGATGGCGATCTTCATGTGTCCGATTGTGCCCGCTCCGTCCGGTAGACTGTTCGGCGGCTCCTCACGTGACGCCATCCAGGCCAACTCCCCCAGGGCGGAAACGCAGCAAGGGTAACCGGGCTCTGGCGGGTGCGTGAGGAGTCTTCTTCGTCTCCACCGGGCCGCGTGCTGCGGACCGGTGCGCTGCGCTCTCCGACACCGATCGTCACCTTTTCGTCACGACGTGCGGACACGAACCTGATCGTGTGTAAAGATCACCTCCAGGAACTCCCAACCAGGGTTCCTGAACCTCCACCGCCTCACCAGCGGAGGAGTCCGGATCAGGTGGTGGGTGCGCCCGCCAGGAAAAGAGACACGCATGCGCAGGCACGCGTCGCTTCGGGGTACCCCTGTACCCGCGACAGCGAACGACTGGACACGACGGATCATCGGTGCTGGCGGCCGAGCTCGACGACGAGCATCGGACGATCGGCGTCTCCTCCTGCGCGGCGGCGTCATCGCCACGGTGACGGCGCTGATCGCCGCCACCGTGGCGATCCAACCCGCAGCGGCAGCCCAGACCGACGTGTCCGAGGCCGAGGGCGTGCTGCTCGGCGGCTCCGGCATCGTGAACGTGGACGACATCGCCCAGCTCGGCGGCGCCTACTCGGCCCGCGGAGCGACCACGGGCGGCGGCACCACGAACCAGCCGCTCAACCTCACCGCGCTCAACGCCGTCGGGGTCGACCTCGGCAACGACGTCAACCTGATCGGGACGAACGGCATCCTGACGCTCGGGGTCGACGGCCAGTACGCCACGACCTCGGCGAACGGCGCGACCGCGTCCTCCGGCCTGCTGACCAACGACGGCGGCATCGGCGTCGGTACCGGGACCGGCACGAGCGCAGCCACGCTGGACCTCAACCCGCTGTTCTCCCGCGTGGGTGCGGACACGGCGGTGCTCTCGAACGCCCAGCTGCAGGTCGGTGCCCTCGCGTCGACGCTGTCGGCCACGCGCGGCACCACCGTCGAGACGTCGAGCGACTACCGGATCGCCAGCGCCAACCTGAACCTGACGAGCCCCGCGGTCGCCGGCCTGTCGACGTCGCTCCGGACCCAGCTCCGGGCAGTCTCGACCTCGGTCAACAACGTGCTGGGGTCCGGAGGCGTGCTCTCCGGGACGACGGGCGCGATCACCTCGCAGATCCAGGACCTGCTCGGGCCCGCGGTGGGCGGACTCGTCTCGGTCAACGGCACGACGGTGTCGGCCACGGCGAACCTCAACCTCGACGGCACGCTGACGCAGGTCCTGCAGCAGCCGCTGACGGACGGTGCGGTGACGATCACCCCGTCGAACGGGTCGATCACGGTCGACCTGGACAAGCTCACCGCGCTCAACGGCCAGCCGGCGAACACCCCCGTGCTCACCACGGCTGCGGTGAACTCGATCAACCAGAGCATCGCGACCATCCTCGGGACGCAGCTCCCGACGGCCCTGCAGACCGCGGTGGTCAACACGATCAACTCGACCGCCGTGACCGTCAACGTCACGGCGAACGTCCGCGCCCTCGGTCTCGCGACCGTGGCGCTCGGGATCCGCGCCGACACGACCCTCGGGGCGCTCGCCGGGACCTCCACCGCGACCCCGACGATCTCGACCACGGGCTCGCTCCTCGGGCTGAACCTCGGCGTCGTCCTCGCGCCCGTGGTCAGCGGCACCGTGGTCCCCACCCTGCAGACCGCGCTCCGTCCGCTGGTCGGCGGTTCCGCCCTGACCGCGCTCGGCACCACGCTGACGACCACGATCAGCGGCGTCGCCACGCTCCTGTCGCCGGTCGTGCTCCTGCTCCGCCAGGTCATCGACCTCACCGTGAACGCGCAGGACACCACCACCGGATTCCGCGACGCCCGCGGGTACGACCCGGGCTCGCGGAGCGTGCACGCCCTGCGGTTGTCGGTCCTGCCCGGCGCGAACGTCGCGACGGTGGACCTCGCCACCTCGACGGTGCGCGCGGCGGCGTTCGTCGCACCGACGATCGCGACACCGACGGCGAACCAGGTGTTCAGCGTCGCGACGGCCACCTCGACCCGCAGCGTCACGGTCACCGGCGCCGGTGAGCCCGGTGCGTCGATCGCCGTGAGCCTCGGCGGCGGCCGCTCCGGCACGGCGACGGTCGCAGCGAACGGCACGTGGAGCACCACCATCGCGAACGTCCCGGTCGGCGACTTCACCGCCACGGCGACGCAGACCGTCGGTGGGACGGCAGCGGGCACCGCCACGCGTGCCTTCTCCGTCGTCGCGCAGCAGCCCCTGACGATCACGACGCCGACGGTCGGTCAGACCTTCACCACCACCGGCACCACGACGCCGGTGACCCTGACGGGCACCTCGACCGCCAACGCCCGGATCGACGTCGACCTCGGCGGCGGGCGCACCGCCACCGGCACGGCGAACGGCAGCGGCGCCTGGAGCGTCACGGTGCCGGGCGTGCCGGTGGGCGCGCAGACGGCGAGCGTCACGCAGACCGTCGGCGACACCACCTCGGCACCGGTCACCCGGGCGTTCCGGGTCGCCGCCGCCGCCGGTCTGACGATCGACACCCCGACGCCGGACCAGGACTTCCCGCTCGCCGGTGACACCCGTGACGTGCCGATCACCGGCAGCGCCCAGCCGGGCGCCCGCATCGACGTGTCCGTCAACGGTGGCGACCGGACGGCGACCACCACCGCGAACGCGGACGGTTCCTGGTCGGCGACGATCACCGGCGTCCCCGCGGGGGACTACCGGGCGAGCGTGACCCAGACGGTCGGTGCCTCGACGAGCGACCCGGTCACGCGTGACTTCACGGTCACCGCTGCGCCGGCACTGCGGATCACCGCGCCGGAGGCCGACAGCACCATCACCGTCGCGGACACCACGTCCACGACGCCGGTGACGGTGTCCGGTACCGCAGCCCCGAACGCGCAGGTCACGGTCGGCATCGGCGGGTCCTTCACCGCCACCGTCACCGCGGACGACGACGGCGACTGGCGGGCCACGTTCCAGGGCGTCCCGGTCGGCGACCGCACCGCGACCGCTCGACAGACGGTCGATGGCACGGTCTCCGGCCCGGTGACCTCCGACTTCACCGTCGCCGCCGGTGCTCCGGTCACGATCACCACGCCGGCCCCCGGCGCGACGGTGACCGTGCTCGACGCGGACACCACGACGGACCTCGACCTGACCGGCACCGCCGAGCCGGGTGCCGCGATCGCGGTGTCGCTCGGTGGCGGCCGCACGGCGACCGCCACGGCGGACGACGACGGGGACTGGGCCGCCACGGTGCAGGACGTGCCGGTCGGGCGCCACACGATCTCGGTCACGCAGACGGTGGGCGGCACCACGTCGCCAGCGGTCCAGCAGGTCGTGACCGTCGCCGCCGGTGCCGACCTGGTCGTCACCGCCCCGACGCAGGGCGCGACGACCGCGGTCGCGACGGACGACTCGACCCTCGACGTCACGGTCTCCGGGACCGCGCAGCCCGGCGCCGGGATCCGCGTCGTCCTCGACGACGGCGGCCCGGTCACCACGACCGCGGGCACCGACGGGACGTGGTCCGTCACGCTGCCGGACGTCGGCACGGGCGACCACACCGCGGCCGTCACGCAGACCGTGCGCGACGAGACCTCGACGGCGATCGACCGTGACTTCACGATCGCGGTCGGGGAGGACCTCGTCATCGACTCACCGACCGACGCACAGGTGGTCCCGGCCGGTGCCGACGACCAGGCCGGCGTCGTGGTCCGCGGCACGGCCGAACCCGGCGCGACCGTCGCCGTCACGCTCGACGACGGCGACCCCGTCGAGGTCGTGGCCGACGCGTCCGGCGAGTGGGCCACCGACCCGCTGCAGCTCGGGATCGGCGACCACACCGTCGCGGCCGTGCAGACCGTGAACGGGACGACGGGTCCGACCGTCACGCGGGCGTTCACCGTCGTGACCGGGACGGCGATCACCATCGACTCGCCCGCCGTCGGCTCGCGCTTCGTGGTGGTCGACGGCGACGCCACCGCCACCGTCCCGATCTCGGGCACGGCCGCTGCGAACGCGGACGTCACGGTGTCGCTCGGCCCGGACACCCGGTTCACGACCCGTTCCGACGCCTCCGGGGCGTGGACCGTGGACGCCACCGGTCTCGCTCCGGTGGGGACCTACACGGTGAACGCGACCCAGACGGTCGGGGGAGCGGACACGTCCGCGATCCCGACGACGTTCCAGGTCGTCACCGCGACCCCGCTCGCCGTCACGGCACCGAGCACCGACCCGATCACCGTCGCCGGCCCGGACGTCACGCGCGCCGTGACGGTCAGCGGCACCGGTCAGCCCGGTGCCTCGGTGACCGCGACGACCGCGGGCGTCGACGACGAGGAGACGACGGTCGCACCGAACGGCACCTGGTCGGTCAGCTTCGACCTCGGGGTCGGCGACCACCCGGTCGCGGTCACGCAGACGCTGCCCGGGACGGTTTCCGACCCGGCGACGTCCGACCCGGTGACGCGGACGGTCACGCTCGAGGCCGCGGACGCCGTGGCGATCTCGACACCCGGGTCGGGCGCAGTCCTCCTGGTGCCGGACGCCGACGCCACCCGTCCCGTGACGGTCACCGGTACCGCCGCGGCCGACGCGCCCGTCCGGGTGCAGCTCGGCGCAGCCGTGCTGACCACCACCGCGGACGGCGACGGTGACTGGACCGTGACCTTCGACGGGGTGGGTGTCGGGACCCCGACGCTGACCGCGAGCCAGACGGTGAACGGCACCACTGCCTCCAGTCCGGAGCAGACCGTCACCGTCCGTGCCGGGACCGCGCTGACGCTGACGACGCCTGAGGACGGCGACGTCCTGACGGTGGCGGACGCCGCCGGCACGGCCGACGTGCGCGCCGCAGGGCGTGCCCAGGCCGGGGCCTCCGTGACGGTGACCCTGTCGACGGGAGCCTCCGACGAGGTGACCGCCGACACGGACGGCGCCTGGGAGACCACCTTCCGGGACGTCCCGGTCGGGGACCACACGGTCCGCGCGACCCAGGTCGTCGGCGGCCAGACGTCCGCGCCGGTCAGCGCCGGCGTCTCCGTCCGCGCCGGTTCGCCGCTCACCGTGACCACGCCGGCCCGGGCCACCACGGTCACCGTCGCCGACGACGACGCCACGACGGACGTCCCGTTGGCGGGCACCGGCCAGCCGGGCGCGACCGTCACGGTCGACCTCGGCGACGGCGGCTCCGCGACCGCGGAGGTCGGCGCCGACGGGCAGTGGTCCACGACGGTCGAGGACGTGCCGACCGGCTCGTACACGGCCGAGGTGACCCAGTCGATCGGCGGCACGACGAGCGCAGCGGTCGAGCGGCCGGTGTCCGTCGTGGCGGCGGCCGACCTCACCGTCCGCCAGCCGGGCGACGACCCGATCACGGTCGCCGACGGCGACGCCACGACCACCGTGACCGTCGCCGGCGACGCCGAGCCGGGCGCCACCGTGGCGGTGACCGTCGACGACCGCGACCCCGTGACGGTGACCGCGGGCGACGACGGCACCTGGACCGTCGACGTCCCGGACCTCGGCGTCGGCAAGCACGACGTGCTCGTGACGCAGACGGTCGACGGCTCCACCTCGACCACCCCCGTCGAGTCCACCTTCGAGATCGCGGCCGGTGCCCCCGTCCGGATCTCGGAGCCGACCACCGGTGACGAGTACGTCGTCGCCGGCCCGGGCGCGACCACCACGGTCGACGTCGCCGGTACCGCCGAGCCGGGTGCGACCGTCGTGGTCGACCTCGGCGGCGGCCGCAGCGAGTCCACCACCGCGACCAGCGGTGGGAACTGGACCGTGTCGGTCCCGGACGTGCCCGCCGGCAGCACCACGGTGAGCGTGACCCAGCAGATCGGTGACACCGAGTCCGCGCCGGTCACGGTCGACATCCGGGTGACGGTCGCCGACCCGATCACGATCGCCACCCCGGAGGACGGATCGACCCTGCGCGTGGCGCAGCGGGACTCCGTCGCCACCGTCACGGCGAACGGTGCGGCCCAGGCCGGAGCGAGCGTCCGGGTGTCGATCGACGGCGGTGACCCGCAGACCGTGCGGGCGAACACCGGCGGGACCTGGTCCGTCGACCTCGACGGGGTCGGCACCGGGGAGCACACCATCCGTGCCACCCAGACCGTCGACGGCTCGACCTCCGCGGCCGTGTCGACCACCTTCACGGTCGCACCCGGCGCGGCGCTGACGGTGGACACCCCGGCCGACGGCGACACCGTCACCGTCCCGGCCGGCACCACGACCGCGACCCTGCCGGTCAGCGGTCAGGGGCAGCCGGGCGGCGTCGTCCGGATCGTGGCCGACGACCGCGACCCCGTCGAGGTCCCGGTCCGCTCGGACGGCACGTGGTCGACCGAGCTCACCGGGCTCGACGAGGGCGCCCACATCGTCGTCGTCACGCAGGTGGTGGGCGGCACGACGTCGCCGCCGATCGAGCGGGACGTGACGGTCGAGGTCGCCGAGGCGGACGCGATCGTGGTCACCTCGCCGGCGAACGGCACCGCGTACCGCGTGCTCAGCGGCACCACCGACGTCCGCGTCACGGGTGTCTCCGAGCCGAACGCGGCGGTCTCGGTCCGCGTCGACGGCGGGACCCCCGTCACGACGACGGCGAACGCCGAGGGTGACTGGGCGGTCACCGTCCCGTCGGTCGGCACCGGCACGCACACGATCGCCGCCGCGCAGACGGTCGGCGGTGCGACCACGAACGCCGCACCCGTCGGGTTCTCGGTCGCCGCTGCCACGCCGGTCCGGGTCACCAGCCCGCCCGACGGCCAGGCGTTCCCGATCACCGGTGCGACGACGTCGATCCCGGTGAGCGGCACCGCCGAACCCGGCGCGCGGATCTCGGTCGACATCGACGGACGCACCGCGACGACGACCGCGGGAGCGGACGGCTCGTGGACGGCCACGGTGGGCCAGGTCCCGCCGGGCACGCACACGGTGTCGGTCACCCAGACCGTCGCCGGTGCGACGTCCGCGCCGGTGACGAGCACGGTCCGGGTCACCACGGCCCAGCCGACCGACGTGACCATCACGAACCCGGTCCCCGGTCAGCTCTTCCCCGCCGACGGCACCGGTGACACCGGCTCGATCACGGTCACCGGGCACGCCACCCCGGGTGCCACGGTGACGGTGCGGCTGTCCGACGGGCAGGTGCGGGTCACCACGGCCGACGCCGAGGGTGACTGGAGCGTGACCTTCGACCGGGTGCCCGAGGGCGACTGGACGATCACCGCGTCGCAGTCGGTCAACGGCACGACGACCGTGTCGCAGCCCGTGCCGGTCGTGGTGTCGGACGTCGACCCGCTCGCGGTCACCTCGCCGACGCCGGGCACGCACCAGGCTGCCTCGGCGGCCGGGTACGTCGACTGGCGGGTCACCGGCACGGCCGAGCCGGGCGCGACCGTCACGGTCGTGGCCGACGACGGCTCGCCGGTCGTGACGACGGCGGACGCCGACGGCGCCTGGGCGGTCGTCATCCGCCTCGGCGTGGGGAGCCACACGATCCGCGTCACCCAGACCGTGGACGGCGCGACCTCGGCCGTGCAGTCGGTCGCGGTCGTGGTCGACGCCGCCGGGACACCGGGCGGTCCGAGCGACCCGGGGACGCCGGGCACGCCGGGTGTTCCTGGGACCCCGGGCGCACCCGGTGCTCCGGGGCTCCCCGGCGGGCCGGGTCCGGTCGGGTCCGGCGCGACCGGTTCCGGCAACGGCTCGGTGACCGGGACCGGGGCCGGCTCAGGCACCGGTGGGCTTGCCTTCACGGGCGCCGACGTCGCCCCGCTCGCCGGTGCCGCCGGTGGACTGGTGGTCCTCGGGTTCCTGCTGCTGGGCCTGTCCCGTCTGGCACGCGGCCTCCGCCGCCGTGGACGCGTCTGACCCCGCAGCACCGCCCGCACTGCGCCTCCCGTCCGGCATCTGCCCGGACTGGAGGCGCGGTGCCGTTCCGCCCCGGACCGCGCTCCCCACAGATGGTCGCGCGGGGGACGACGGTGTCGGTCGTCCCGGCTACCCTTGGGGCGTGGTCACCGCCCTGTATCGCCGTTACCGGCCCGAGAACTTCGCCGAGCTGATCGGACAGTCGCAGGTCACCGATCCGCTCCGGACGGCCCTGCGCACCAACCGGGTCAACCACGCCTACCTGTTCAGCGGTCCGCGCGGCTGCGGCAAGACGACGTCCGCCCGCATCCTGGCCCGCTGCCTCAACTGCGCCGAGGGGCCGACCGACACCCCGTGCGGTGTGTGCCCGAGCTGTGTCGAGCTCGCGCGCGGCGGCTCGGGTTCGCTCGACGTGATCGAGATCGACGCCGCCAGCCACAACGGTGTCGACGACGCCCGCGACCTCCGCGACCGGGCCGTGTTCGCGCCGGCACGTGACCGCTACAAGATCTTCATCCTCGACGAAGCGCACATGGTGACCCCGCAGGGCTTCAACGCGCTCCTCAAGCTGGTCGAGGAACCGCCCGAGCACGTCAAGTTCATCTTCGCGACGACCGAGCCCGAGAAGGTCATCGGGACGATCCGGTCGCGGACGCACCACTACCCCTTCCGGCTCGTGCCGCCCGCGGCGATGCTCGAGTACGTCGAGCAGCTCTGCACGCAGGAGTCCGTGACGGTCGCGCCGGGCGTGCTGCCCCTGGTCGTCCGCGCCGGTGGCGGCTCCGTCCGCGACACCCTCTCCCTGCTCGACCAGCTGATGGCCGGCAGCGAGGACGGCGCGATCGCGTACGAGCGGGCCGTCGCGCTCCTCGGGTACACCGACGCCGCGCTCCTCGACGACGTCGTGGACGCGCTCGCGGTGGCCGACCCGGCATCGGCCTTCGCGGCGATCGACCGCGTCGTGCAGACCGGGCAGGACCCGCGCCGCTTCGTCGAGGACCTGCTCGAGCGCCTCCGCGACCTCATCGTCGTCGCGGCCACGAACGAGAGCGCGGCGGCAGTGCTCCGCGGGGTCTCCCCGGAAGAACTCGACACCATGACCCGCCAGGCCGGCGTGTTCGGCGCGACCGGGCTGTCCCGCGCGGCGGACATCGCGAACCGTGCGCTCACCGAGATGACCGGCGCCACCTCGCCCCGGCTCCACCTCGAGCTCATGACGGCGCGCATGCTCGTGCCCGAGGCGGACGACACCCAGCGCGGCGCCCTCGCCCGGGTCGAGCGGCTCGAGCGGCGGGTGGGTGTCGGTGACGCCGGCGGCCACCACGCCGGCCCGGAGACCCTGCCCCCGGCTGCCCGCACCGCTCCGTCCGAGCCGGCGTCCGCCGGAGCGCCGTCGAGCACCGCATCGGCTCCGGCGCCCGCACCGGCGGAGTCCCCGCGACCCGAGGCAGCGCCGGAACGCCCGGCAGCAGCGACCCCGGCACCGACCGCCGTCCCGACCGAGGCGCCCGGCGCGGCGCCGGAACCGGCAGACCCGGGTGCGGCCGCGCGTCAGGCCGCGGCATCCTGGGCTGCCGCCGTGCCGAGCGCCCCCGAAGCGCCTGCACCCGCACCGTCGGCCGCTGCTCCCGCTCCCGCTCCCGCTCCGGCTCCCGCGCCGAGCGGCACCGCGAACGCGTCCTCCACGGGCCAGGGCACGACCGCCGGCGACGAGCCCGCCGTGCAGCCGATCGCCGCCGTGGGGTTCCAGCAGCTCCGCGACGCGTGGCCCCAGATCGTCGAGCACGTCCAGCGCGCGAAGCGGTCTGCCTGGTCGGTCGTCGTCACCGCGCAGGTCACCGCGCTTCGTGAGGACGTCCTCACGCTGACCTTCCCGAGCCACCAGGACGTCGCATCGTTCAAGGAGATGTCCGACCCGGAATCGAGCGTCAGCGAGCTCCTCCGGTCGGCGATCGTCGACGTGCTCGGGCTCCGGGTGAAGTTCGTCGCCCGTGGTCCGGGCGGTCCGGGGCAGCAGCGTCCCGCGCAGCCGACCGGTGGGCAGACGCCGGCCCCGGCGCAGCAGCCGAGCGCACCGTCGCGGCAGGCTCCGGCGCCCCAGCCGTCGGCGCCCCAGCAGTCGGCCCCTCCGCCGTCGGCCCCCGAGCCGTCGCCGTCCGCGGCGCCGAGCGCGCCGGCAGCGCAGCGTGCCGGTTCCCCGCAGGTAGCGCCGTCCCCGTCCCCGTCCCACGCTCCGGAACCCCCTGCCGCCGCAGCCGCGGCGGAGCCCTCCGGCGCACCGGTGACCCAGTGGGCCGTCGCCGCGATCCCGGCGACCGACCCCACCGCCGGTGCCGTGCCCGAACCCGTGGAGCCCTCGTGGTCCGCGCCGTTCGGTACGACGGACACGGGCGAACCGGTCGCACCCGCCCAGATCGTCTCCGACCCGACGGCGGACGCGGCCCTGGCTGCGCAGCTGCGACCCGCTTCAGCCCTGGCCACCGGCGCACCGCAACCGGCGTCGACGACGGCAGCAGTGCCTCCAGGCGGTCCCGTCGCACCGGACGTGCCGGTCGACGACTACCCGCTCGACGACGACCCCTACGGAGACGGCGAGCCGTACCCGGACGCAGCCGCCGGGGCCGCAGCTGCGGCACCCGCCCGCACCGCCCCGGCCGCCCAGCCGACCACCGCGCCGGCGGAGCAGGCGCAGCAGCAGGCCGCGCCACGTCAGCAGACCGCGCCGCGCCAGCAGGCCGCCCCGCAGGTCCGTCGGACCCCGGTCGCGGGGCGCTACGGCGAGGCCGTGGTGCGTGAGATCCTCAATGCCCAGTTCATCGAGGAGACCTCCCTCCACGAGGAAGGCGCCTGATGTACGACGGCATCGTGCAGGACCTCATCGACGAGTTCGGTCGCCTCCCCGGCATCGGACCGAAGTCGGCGCAGCGCATCGCGTTCCACATCCTCCAGACCGAGTCGTTCGACCCGAGCCGACTGTCCGAGCTCCTGGCGGACGTCAAGGAGCGCGTGCGCTTCTGCGAGATCTGCGGCAACGTCACCGAGAACGTGCAGTGCAGCATCTGCCGCGACCCCCGTCGTTCGCCGGCGGTCATCTGCGTCGTGGAAGAGGCGAAGGACGTCGCCGCGATCGAGCGGACGCGCGAGTTCCGCGGGCTCTACCACGTGCTCGGCGGCGCGATCAGCCCGATCGACGGCATCGGTCCGGACGACCTCCGCATCCAGCAGCTCATGACGCGCCTGGCCGACGGCACCGTCGACGAGGTCATCATCGCCACGGACCCCAACCTCGAGGGCGAGGCGACGGCGACGTACCTCAGCCGCCTGCTCGTGCCGATGGGGATCCGGACCACGCGCCTGGCGTCCGGTCTGCCCGTCGGCGGCGACCTCGAGTACGCCGACGAGGTCACGCTCGGGCGGGCGTTCGAGGGCCGCCGCGTCGTCGGCGGCTGATCGGCCGCCCGGCACGGCCACGCAGGATCGTTGCGTCTGCGACCGCTCGGACGCAACATCCACGAAACACCGTCTACCATTGCAAGACCGCGAACCCGTCGCGGAACCGTCGTCTCCGGGAGTACCAGCCAGTGGCCTTGATCGTGCAGAAGTTCGGTGGATCCTCCGTCGCGGACGCCGAGAGCATCAAGCGCGTGGCGAAGCGGATCGTCCAGACGAAGAAGGCCGGCAACGACGTCGTCGTGGCCGTCTCGGCGATGGGCGACACCACCGACGAGCTCGTCGACCTCGCCCACTCGGTGACCCCGATCCCGGCCGGCCGCGAGCTCGACATGCTCCTCACCGCGGGGGAGCGCATCTCGATGGCGCTCCTCGCGATGGCGATCAAGAGCCTCGGGGTCGAAGCGTCGTCGTACACGGGCAGCCAGGCCGGCATGCTCACGGACGCCCAGCACGGCAAGGCCCGGATCGTCGACGTCACCCCGAAGCGCGTGCGCGAGGCGCTCGACGCCGGCCACGTCGCGATCGTCGCCGGCTTCCAGGGCTTCAACCGCACGACGGGTGAGATCACCACCCTCGGCCGCGGCGGCTCGGACACCACGGCGGTCGCCCTCGCCGCGGCCCTCGACGCGGACATCTGCGAGATCTACACCGACGTGGACGGCATCTTCACCGCCGACCCCCGTGTCGTCCCGAAGGCGCAGAAGGTCGACCGCATCACCAGCGAGGAGATGCTCGAACTCGCAGCCTCCGGTGCGAAGGTGCTCTACATCCGCGCCGTCGAGTACGCCCGTCGGCACGGCGTCACCCTGCACGTCCGCTCGTCCTTCAGCAACGCCGAGGGAACCATCGTCTACAACCCTGCAGAGGGGGAAACCGTGGAAGAACCGATCATCACCGGCATCGCCGGAGACCTCTCCGAGGGGAAGATCACCGTCGTCGGCGTGCCCGACACCCCGGGCAAGGCAGCGGAGATCTTCACGATCGTCGCCCGTGCCGGCGCGAACATCGACATGATCGTGCAGAACGTGTCCGAGGCCGTCACCGGTCGCACGGACATCTCCTTCACGCTCCCGAAGGACCAGGGGCAGGGCGTCCTCACCGCGCTCGAGGTGGCGAAGGCCGACATCGGGTACGAGGGCATCCAGTACGACGACCAGATCGGGAAGCTCGCCCTGGTCGGTGCCGGCATGCGCACGAACGCCGGCGTCTCGGCGTCGCTCTTCCGTGCCCTGCACGAAGCGTCGATCAACATCGAGATGATCTCCACGTCGGAGATCCGCATCTCGGTCGTCACCCGTGCCGACACCCTCAACGAGGCGATGCGCGTCGTGCACAGCGCCTTCGGCCTCGACGCCGACTCCGAGGCCGTCGTCTACGCCGGCACCGGCCGCTGAACGAGCAGGAGCAGCAGATGAGCACCCTCACCGTCGCCGTCGTCGGCGCCACCGGACAGGTCGGCACCGTGATGCGTCGCCTGCTCGAGGAGCGGGACTTCCCGGCCGACCGGGTCCGCTTCTTCGCGAGTGCCCGCTCCGCCGGCACGACCCTGCCGTTCCGCGGCGAGGAGATCGTCGTCGAGGACTCCGAGCTGGCCGACCCGTCGGGCATCGACATCGCGCTGTTCTCGGCCGGGGCGACCGCGTCCCGTGCCCTCGCGCCGAAGTTCGCCGCCGCGGGTGCGCTCGTGGTCGACAACTCGAGCGCCTGGCGGATGGACCCGGAGGTCCCGCTCGTCGTGAGCGAGGTCAACCCGCACGCCATCGACGAGGCGCCGAAGGGCATCATCGCGAACCCGAACTGCACGACGATGGCGATCATGCCCGTGCTCAAGGTGCTCGACACCGAGGCCGGACTCCGTCGCCTGGTCGCGACCACGTACCAGGCGGTCTCGGGCTCCGGGCTCGCCGGGGTCGAGGAGCTCCTCGGTCAGGCGCGTGCCGCGCTCGAGCAGGACACCGCGGCGCTCACCCACGACGGGTCCGCGGTCACGTTCCCGGAGCCGGTCAAGTACGTCCGTCCGATCGCGTTCGACGTCGTCCCGCTCGCGGGCAGCATCGTCGACGACGGCCTCGGCGAGACCGACGAAGAGAAGAAGCTCCGCAACGAGAGCCGGAAGATCCTCGAGCTCCCCGACCTGCTGGTCGCGGGCACCTGCGTGCGCGTCCCGGTCTTCACCGGCCACTCGATCTCGGTGCACGCCGAGTTCGACCGCGCACTGTCGCCCGAGCGCGCGACCGAGCTGCTCGCCGATGCACCGGGTGTCGAGCTCTCCGAGGTCCCGACGCCGCTGCAGGCCGCCGGTCAGGACCCGACCTTCGTCGGTCGGATCCGCGCCGACCAGTCCGCTCCCGAGGGACGGGGTCTGGCGCTCTTCGTGAGCAACGACAACCTCCGCAAGGGCGCAGCCCTGAACGCGGTGCAGATCGCCGAGGCGATCGTCGCGCGCCGGAGCGTCGCCGCGTAGCGTCCCAGCTCGACCAACGGCGTGACGGGAGGCACGTGGCGGCCCCGCCACGTGCCTCCCGTCCGTCCTTGGCTCGGCTTGTCAGCCCGCGCGGCTAGGATCGTCGCGTGGCAGTGAAGCAGGTGGACCCCATCGACGTCGTCCTGGTCGGGGGAGGGATCATGAGCGCCACCCTCGGCGCGATCATCCACCGGCTCGAGCCGACCTGGAAGATCCGCGTTTACGAGCGCCTGGGCACCGTCGCGCAGGAATCCTCGAACCCGTGGAACAACGCCGGGACCGGTCACTCCGCGCTCTGCGAGCTGAACTACACGCCCGAGCTCCCGGACGGCCGCGTCGACATCGCCAAGGCGGTCACCGTCAACGAGCAGTTCCAGGTCTCCCGGCAGTTCTGGTCGCACCTCGTCGAGACCGGCGCGCTCCCCGAACCGTCGAACTTCATCAACCCGACCCCGCACATCTCGTTCGTGTGGGGCGCGGACAACGTCGAGTACATGCGGAAGCGGTACGAGGCGATGAAGGACCACCCGCTCTTCACGGGGCTCGAGTTCTCCGACGACCCCGCCCAGATCCGGCAGTGGGCGCCCGCGCTCATCCCGGGCCGCAAGAAGGACCAGCCGATCGCGGCGACGTACTCGGCGGCAGGGTCCGACGTCGACTTCGGCTCGCTGACCCGGCAGCTGTTCGACCAGCTCGAGATCGACGGCGTCGAGTTCGAGCCGTCGCACCAGGTGACGAACCTCACCCGTTCGAAGGTCTCCGAGGGCTGGGTGCTCGACGTCCGCAACGACGTCGGACGTTCGACGCAGCGCATCGCGGCGAAGTTCGTCTTCGTCGGCGCCGGCGGCGGGGCGCTCCACCTGCTGCAGAAGTCCGGCATCCCGGAGATCCGCGGGTACGGCGGCTTCCCGGTGTCGGGCGAGTTCCTCCGCACCGACGACCCCGAGGTCGTGCAGCAGCACGCGGCCAAGGTCTACGGCAAGGCCAGCGTCGGCGCGCCGCCGATGTCGGTGCCGCACCTCGACACCCGCATCGTCGACGGCAACGCGTCGCTGATGTTCGGCCCGTACGCCGGGTTCAGCCCGAAGTTCCTGAAGCAGGGCTCGATGCTCGACCTGTTCAAGTCGATCCGTCCGCACAACCTGCGGCCGATGCTGAGCGTCGCCTTCTCCAACTTCGACCTGGTCCGCTACCTGATCGGCCAGCTCCTGGCGTCGAAGCAGACGAAGTTCGACGCCCTCCGTGACTTCATGCCCGCGGCCGAGCCGGAGAACTGGCACCGGATCACCGCCGGACAGCGCGTGCAGGTCATCAAGCCCGACAAGGACAAGGGCGGTGTGCTGCAGTTCGGCACCGAGGTCATCACGAGCGCCGACGGTTCGATCGCCGGGCTGCTCGGCGCGAGCCCCGGTGCCTCCACCGCGGTGCCGATCATGTTCGGGATGCTCCAGAAGTGCTTCCCGGACCGCTGGGAGCGGTGGGAGTCCGCCGTCCGCGTGATGGTGCCCACCTACGGGCAGGACCTCGGCAGCGACCCGCAGCTCGCCGACGAGACGCTGGAGCACACGGCGAAGGTGCTCGGACTCCACCACTGACACGTCCGCGCTTGCGGGTCGTTCGAACATGTGTTCGAATGACGGCATGCGGTGGAGTGGTCAGGCGATCGGTGCCGAGCGGAGCGACGCGCTCCCCGGGCTCGAGTCGAACAGCGGGTTCGTCCGCAGTGTGACGACGCCGGAGTTCGCGGGAGTGACCTTCCATGAGGTCCTGGCGAAGAGCGCGCTGAACCGGGTTCCCTCGGCCGACGGCGGCGGCACGTACGGGTGGACGATCAACCCCTACCGCGGCTGCAGCCACGCGTGCGTGTACTGCTTCGCCCGGCCCACGCACACGTACCTCGAGTTCGACGGGGGAGCGGACTTCGACCAGCAGATCGTGGTGAAGACGAACGTCGCCGAGGTCCTGCAGCGCGAGCTCCACAAGCCGAGCTGGGACCGCCACCCGGTGGCGCTCGGCACGAACACCGACCCGTACCAGCGTGCCGAGGGGCGCTACCGGCTGATGCCCGGCATCATCCGCGCCCTCGCCGAGTCCGGAACCCCGTTCAGCATCCTGACGAAGGGCACCCTGCTCCGCCGCGACCTGCCGCTCCTGGCCGAGGCAGCGCAGTCCGTGCCGGTGGACCTCGCGATGTCGATCGCGGTGTACGACGACGAGCTCCAGCAGCAGGTCGAGCCGGGCACGCCGACCACCGCCGCCCGGTTGGCGACAGTGCGTGCCATCCGCGATGCCGGGCTCGAGTGCTCGGTGTTCCTGATGCCCGTCCTGCCCTACATCACCGACACCCGGGCGGCGCTCGACGACGCGATCGGTCGTGCCGCCGCTGCGGGTGCGTCGAGTGTCATGTACTCGGCGCTCCACCTCCGACCCGGTGTGAAGCCGTGGTGGTTCGCGTGGCTCGAGCGGACCCGGCCGGACCTCGTCGGCCGCTACCGGTCGATGTACCTCGACAACACCTACGCGCCGAAGGACTACCGGCGCTGGCTGGCCGAGCGGGTGCGGCCGATCCTCCGGGCGCACGGCATGGGCCTCGGCAGGGTCGATCCGGCGACGGGGTCGATGGGCTTCTCGAACCGGGTGAACCCGTCGAACCGCGGGGACCCGTCGAGTCGCACCGCCGGCGTCGTCGGCGTGCCGGACGGCCAGGACGAGCAGTCGCTCCCGGGGACGTCCCCGCTGAAGCGCGCCGACCCGGGTTTCGACCGGCGGCTCACCCCGGCCAGGCCGACCGGGCTACCGACACTCTTCTGAGTACCCGTGGGTCCGCGTTCGGGGGACACCTGTCCGCCGCTCGTGCCGGTATCATCGACCGGGTCGCCGATCGCTCCGACATTCGGGGTACACGATCGCGCCAATGGTGGTTGGATCGTGGGCGGCGTCCCCACTCGTCCGGAAGGACCACTGACCCGTGCTCGGCATCCCCACGCACCTCGCTCCGCGAGTCAACGCGTGGTCGACCGTGCGCGCGTTCCACGCAGCCGCGGTCGGGTCGCTCGCCGCGGCCGCGGTCACGCTGCTGCTGTACCACCTGGCCGACCCCGGTGTGCGGGTCGGCGGCGCGGTGCTCGCCCTCCTGCCGATGCTCGCGATGATCGCGGTGCACGCGCAGTTCAGCACCTGGCGGTCCGCGGTCGCGTTCCTGATCGTCGGCGGCATCTGCTCGTGGTGGTTCGCCGTCAGCGTCCAGCGCGAGGTCCCCGTCGAGTGGGTGGGGTCCTACCTGCTCTCCCTGGCGATCATCCCGCTGGTCCTGGTGGGCGGTGCCGGTGCCGTCGCGGGCCGGGTGGCGCTGTGGTCGGTGGCGGGCTTCCTGATCGGCCGTGCGGCGACCTTCATCGGGATCGTGCAAGAGGGTGGGACGCCGCGCCTCCTCGTCCTCGCGTGGGTCACACTCGGGTTCGTCGTGGCCCTCGTGCTCTTCACCAGCCGCAGCACCGGACGCTCCGAGCGTGTCCAGCCGGAGCTCCTCCGTTCCGCGCGGGAGGAGCACGTCTCCGCCTACCGCGCCGGCGTCGAGGCCGAAGCGGCGGCGATCCTGCACGACACCGTGCTCAACCACCTCGGGGCGATCGCGCTCGCGCCCGACGGGCCGATGGACGAGCACCTCGCCCGCACCGTCGAGGCCGACGTCGCGATGCTCACCGGCAAGGAGTGGCTCGCGCCGGACGCGCAGCCCGTGCGGCCCGAGCCGGGCGCAGCCGTGCGGGCGTTCGAGGCGATGGTCGACGAGCACCGGGCGCTCGGACTCGACGTGACCGTGACCGGGGACCCCGGTGCCCTCACCCGGCTCGACCAGCGCGCGATGACGGCGGTCCTCCGTGCGGTGGGACAGTGCCTGGCGAACGTCCGGAAGCACGCGGGCACGGACGCCGCCGAGGTCAGCGTGTTCGACGACGGCAGAGCCTGCACCGTGATGGTGGTCGACGACGGCCGCGGGTTCGACGAGGCTTCGACGAGCCCGGACCGGATGGGACTCCGCGGTTCCGTCAGGGAGCGCATCGGGCGGGTCGGCGGCGACGTGCAGGTGTGGTCCTCGCCGGGGTCGGGCACCAGCGTGATGATGTCCGTGCCGTACGGGTCCCTGACCGCGGCCGTGTCGGCCACGCCGGACGACGAACAGGGAGCCGGCCGATGACCCGCGCCGACACGGACAAGAGCACGAGCACACGCACGCGCACGCGTCCTCGCGTGCGGACCCGCACCGACGCCACCCGCACCGCGCAGCAGTACGACCCGCTCGGTGCGATGGGTTCCCGCCCGCTCGCCATCGTCCTCGGCGCCGGCGGTGTCCTCTGGGCGCTCCTCGTCTCCGTGTTCGATCGCGACGTGGTCGGCAGCCCCACCCTGAGCGCGCTGACGGTGCTGCTCGTCGCGACGTCCGGCGCGGTCGTGTTCGTCGCGTCGAGCCCGTTCCGCGCCCCGTTCCCGCGCTGGGCGTTCGTCCTGCACGTCGCGCTCCTGGCCGCCGCGACGGTGGCGAGCGTCGCCGCGCAGTGGGGACCGGACCGCAGCGCCCTGAACGACTTCATGTGCCTGCTCACGGCCACCGGCATCGTGATGGCCGCGCCGTACCGGCCGTCGGTCGACCTCGCCGTGGGCGGCCTCGTCCTCGCTGCCGTCAACGCAGTGGCCTGGGGCCTCGGTGCCGCCGTCTTCCCGCACCACGTCCCGATCACCGTCGCGGGCTTCCTCGGGGCCGCGCCGACCCTCGTGCTGACCGCTGCGTCGGCGGTGTTCGCATGGACGTTCGCCGGGCTCGCCGAACGCGTGCAGATCCGCGCCGGGTCGTACTCCGTCGAGCGCGCGGAGCGGGACGGCATCGCCGAGCGCGTGCAGGAGGACCGCTCGACGATCCTCGCTCGTGACGTCGCGCCGTTCTTCGCCGAGCTCCGCACCCGTGACGTGATCACCGACGCCGACCGCGCCCGTGCCCGGTCCATCGCCGACGGGATCCGCCGGTCGATGGTGGCCGACGCGGACCGGACCTGGTTCGAGCACGCGGTGACCGTCGAGAGCGGGAGCGCGAGCGCGAGCGACGCCGTCGTGGACGACCCGGACGGGCTCCTCGCCACCCTCGACGTCGACCAGCGCACGGTGGTCAGGACCTTCCTGCGTGCCGCGCTCCGCGCCTCCACCGTCGACCCGGCCGGGTTCCGGGCGACCGTCCGTCGCGCGGACGCACCCGATGCCGGCGGCACCACGGGCACGCCGCGCGTCGCGGTGGCGATCGACCTCGCGGTCGCCGACTCCGACGTCGGTATCCACCGCACCTTCGACCCGTACTTCGCGGTCCTCCGCGTGACGTTCCCCGACCTGGACGTCGCCGTCCGACCATCCGCCCTCGCACTAAGGTTCTCGTATGACCAGCACTGACCCGAGCCGGATCACGGAGGGCATGTCCGCCCTCCCGAACCCGGGGACACGACGCGTGCGGCTGGCGATCCTCGACGACCACGAGGTGCTGTTGGACAGCCTGTCGAGCTGGATCGCGGTGAACGCCTTCGACTTCGACCTCGCCCTGACGGCCCACACGTGGCTCGAGATGGTGCACAGCGAGAACTTCCCGACGGACCTGGTGTTCCTCGACTTCCAGCTCAAGGAACCCGTCTCGATCGAGGCCCGCGTGCGCACCTGCCGTGCCGCCGGAGCGAAGGTCATCGTCCTGTCGAGCGTCGACAGCCGCGAGTCCCGCGACCGTGCACTCGCCGCCGGCGCCGCCGCGTTCCTGTCGAAGTCGCTGCCCATGCGCGAGGTCATGGACGTCGCGCGCGAGATCATGGGCGTCGCCCGCGACACCCCGCCGCAGCGCGACTGGCGTCCGCTGCCGACCGGGGCGAACGCGCACCAGCGCCCCAAGCTCAGCCACGGCGAAGAGGAAGCGCTGCGCCTGTACGTGTCGGGCTACTCGACGAACGAGGTCGCCGCGCAGATGAACGTGCAGTACGAGACCGCCAAGACGTACCTGCGCCGCGTGCGCGAGAAGTACAGCAGGGTCGGCCGTCCCGCGTCGAAGAAGTCCGACCTCATCCGTCGTGCGGCCGAGGACGGGTTCCTCGCGTAGTGGCGAAGCTCTACTTCCGCTACGGCGCGATGAACAGCGGCAAGAGCACGGGGCTGCTGCAGGCCGCCTACAACTACGAGGAGCGCGGCCACCGCGTGCTCCTCGCCAAGCCGTCCGTCGACACCAAGGGTGACCGTGAGATCGTCTCGCGCCTCGGCGTGACCCGGACGGTCGACATCGTGTTCGGCCCCGACGCCGACGTCCGCGACGCGATCACCACGGCCGGCGCCGCCGATCCCGAGTCCGACCGGCTCGACGGCATGGTCCGCCCGGTCAGCTGCGTGCTCGTCGACGAGGCGCAGTTCCTCACCCCGCGGCAGGTCGACGACCTGCTCCGGATCGCGGTCCTCGACGAGATCCCGGTGATCACGTACGGCATCCGCACCGACTTCCGCACCGAGGCGTTCCCCGGCAGCGCGCGCCTGCTCGAGGTGGCGCACTCGCTCGAGGAGCTCAAGACGATCTGCCGCTGTGGCCGCAAGGCGGTCTTCAACGCCCGCAAGGTCGACGGCCGGTTCGTCTTCGACGGATCGCAGGTGGCGATCGACGGCGTCGACGTCACGTACGAGTCCCTGTGCGCCAACTGCTACCTCACGGAGTCCGGCGGCCGCCTCGACGGCGACTGAGGCGCCGCCCATCGGCGTGGCCCCGTGCGGGGACAACGAGCGGGCGAAAGACGTCACGTTCGGCGTCCGGGACCGGCGGGTTCCGCCCGCTCGGCGGTCCGCCGGTGGCGTGTCCCGCCCGCAGGGGCGCGCTGCACGCAACCGAGGCCACGTGACGGCGCGGCCCGGACACGCGACCCGGTGACGGCCTGGAGGCACGGTGCGAGGCCGCCACGCGCCTCCAGGCCCGTGGGTGGTGCGGAATGCCGGCGCGACGGCACGCGTTGGTGCCCACATGAGCGACGCATCCGTGCACCTGTCCGTCCTCGACCTGGCGACCCGCGAGTACGGCCAGTCCAACACCGAAGCCCTGCAGGGCTCCATCGACATGGCGGTGCACGCCGAGAAACTCGGGTACGAGCGCTTCTGGGTCGCCGAGCACCACGGCATGCCGGGCATCACCTCGTCCGCGCCGGCGGTGCTGCTCAGCGCCGTGGGGGCCGCGACCTCCACCATCCGGATCGGTTCCGGCGGCGTGATGCTGCCGAACCACGCGCCCCTCGTCATCGCCGAGCAGTTCGGCACCCTCCGTGCGCTGTACGGGGACCGCGTCGACCTCGGACTCGGCCGTGCACCCGGCACCGACGGCGCGACCGCGATGGCCCTCCGGCGCACCGACCGGCTCGACGTCGACGACTTCCCGGACCGGCTCGCCGACCTCATCGGCTTCTTCACCGGGATGGACCCCTCGAACCCCCTCGCCAGGATCAAAGCGGTTCCGGGCTACGGCGACGTGCCGGAGTTCTGGCTGCTCGGGTCCTCCGGGTACAGCGCGCAGGTCGCCGGTGCCCTCGGCGTCTCCTTCGCCTTCGCGCACCACTTCGCGTCGGACAACACCGAGGCCGCGCTCGCGCTCTACCGCGACTCGTTCCGGCCGTCGCGCTTCCGGCAGACCCCGAACGCGCTGATCGGCGTGCAGGTCGTCACCGACGAGGACCCCGCCGTGATCGAGGAGCAGTCCGCACCGGGCATGATCTCGTTCATCCGGATGCGGCAG
The DNA here is from genome assembly GCF_900101675.1 of Curtobacterium sp. UNCCL20. GTDB lineage: Bacteria > Actinomycetota > Actinomycetes > Actinomycetales > Microbacteriaceae > Curtobacterium. The sequence goes on from NZ_FNKG01000002.1 coordinate 624,023, forward strand.
GGTGCGAAGCCCGAGCCGGTGTCCATGGAGGAGGCCCGCGCGTACGAGTTCAGCGACCTCGAGCGGCGGTTCATCGCGGCGCGCACGGAGCGGCAGGCCTACGGCAACCGCGAGGAGGTCGCGGCGAAGATCAACGCCCTCGTCGAGTCCACCGGGGCCGACGGAGTGATCGTCGCTCCCGGGGCTGCCCAGGCGCGGTACCGGCACCAGGCGCTCGACGTCGTGGCCGGGCTGCACGCCGAGGGGCGGCTGGTGCGGGCGGGCGCTGGCGCCTCGGTGTAGCGCCAGGCTTCCTGGCGCGCTCGGCTTCCTGCGGCGCTCGTGCGTCCTGCGGCGCTTGTGCGTCGCTGGGCGGTTCCGCGTGCCTGCGGCGCTTGTGCGTCCCTGGGCGGTTCCGCGTGCTCTCGCACAACCGAAGTCGCCCCGAACCGCCGTTCCGGGTGGTTCGGGGTGACTTGCGTTGTGCGAAGGGGGGACAGCGTCGTCGCCGTCGACCTCAGGCGAGCAGGCCGAGCCGGGTCGCGGTGGCGATCGCAGCCACGCGTGAGCCGACGTCGAGCTTCCGGAACACGTTGTAGACGTGCCGCTTGACCGTGCCCACCGCCAGACCGAGGTCGCTGGCGATCTCGGCGTTCGAGCGGGCCGCCGCGACGAGCCGGAGCACCTCGAGTTCACGGTCGCTGAGCGGGACGCCCGCTCGGGCCTCCGTGACGAGGTCGATCGGGAACGTCACCGGCGCGGCGTCGGCGCTCGTCGCCCGGACGATGCGGTCGACCAGGTCGCGGCTCGGCGTGTCCTTCGTCACGAAGTCCACCGCGCCGGCGTCGAGCAGGGCACGGCGGAGCACGGCATCACGGTGCATCGTCAGCACGACCACGGCGATGCCCGGGTGGTTCCGCCGCACGGTCGCGATGGTCGTGCGTGCGGGCGGCCCGTCGAGCTCGACGTCGAGGAGCAGCACGTCGATCGCGGCGGCCTCGGGGGAGTCCAGCACGTCGGCCGGCCGCTCCCCGTGCGCGACGACCCGGATGGTGGGCACGGCGGACAGGATCGTGGCCAGCCCCTCGCGGAAGAGCCGGTGGTCGTCGACGATCGCGACGTGGGTGACGGCGGTCACAGCGCACCGACCGGGATGGTGAGTTCGACCGTCGTGCCGGCTCCTGGGTGGCTGCGGACCGCGAAGGCAGCGCCGATGAGTGCCGCACGCTCCCGCATGGTGAGCTGCCCGAGTCTGCCGTCGGCGGTCGCGGCGGTGTCGAACCCGGGGCCGTCGTCGGACACGGCCACCGTGACTGCGCTCTCCGCCCAGTCGAAGCGGATGGTGACCGCCGACCCCGGGGCGTGCTTCCGCCAGTTCGTCAGCGCCTCGATCAGGATCGTGAGGGCTTCCTCGGCCTTCCAGTTCGGGAGCGCGACGGGCGAACCGTGCGAGACGATCTCGATCGCGGTCTCGGCGGCGCTCTCGTTGGCGCTGTCGTTGGCGCTCTCGGCGGCGCTCTCGGCGGGGAAGAGGTCCTTCGCGTGCCGTGCGAGCGCCACGTCCAGGTGGTCCGCACCGACGCGGGCGTGCAGGGACACCGCCAGGTCCTGGACCTCGCCCAGTGCGCCCCGGAGCAGGCGCGCCGCGTCCTCGAGCTGCGTCGTCCGCGCGGGCACCGGGGGATCGGTCAGCAGGGTGAGCTCGATGCGCTGGAGCCCGGCCAGGATGCCGTGGGCGACACGGTCGTGCAGGTCCCTGGCGATCCGGGTCCGAGAGTCCAGGTGCGCCGTCGTGACCCGTTGCCGGAGCGCCTCGGTGTAGGCGATCGCTCCCGCCGGGAAGCGGCTCCAGATGCCCGCGTGCAGGGCACGCGTCGCTCGGAGCAGCTCGTCGGTGGTGGTCGCACCGACCTCCTCCACGAAGACCGGCAGGTACTCGTCGAACAGCACCTCGGCGGCGAGCATCGCGCCGGCCGGGTGCTGCGCCTGCTCGGCGTGCAGGGCACCGGTCGCGAGGTGTGCCGGGTCGAGGAACGCATCGCTCACCACGCTCGACTCGACGCCGGCGGCGTACCGCTCGTGCGCTTCGGCGATCATCGACGTGACGTTGTCGTACAGGCTCTGCGCCATGACCGGGTCGTCGGCGAGGGCGGGGAAGCGCGCACCGATCTGCGCGAGGACGGAGGCGAGCGGCGCGGGGATGTCCATGGCGGATCGAGCGTAGCGCGGAGCAGTCCGTCGGGACGCCGTCGACCGGTCGGGATGTGGCCGTGGACACACACGCTGTCGCTGCTGCCGGGACAAGTCGTTACGTCGGGACAAAGCAGTAGGCCCTGGTTCCGGAGAACCAGGGCCTACTTCGTACTGTCTCAACACAGTGTCGGGGTGACAGGATTTGAACCTGCGACCTCCTCGTCCCGAACGAGGCGCGCTACCAAGCTGCGCCACACCCCGCGGTGTGGTCACTCCGTACCGGAGCAACCCGACAAGTCTATCCGATGATCGGGGGTGCTCGTGACCATCAGGCGAACTCCCGGGCGCGTCGTGCGGAGGGGTCAGTCCGTGCGGGCGGTCAGTGTCACGACGACCGCTTCCGGCCGGCACGAGAAGCGCACGGGCGCGTAGATCGACGTCCCGAGACCAGCCGAGACCTCGAGCCACGACCAGTGCCCGCGGTGCTGCCACTTGTGCAGTCCGCTGACGTACCGGCGAGGCAGGTCCGAGTTCGTGACGAGCGCACCGACGCCGGGCACCTGCACCTGGCCGCCGTGGGTGTGTCCGGCGAAGATGACGTCCGCGCCCTGGGTGACGAAGGCGTCGAGGACGCGGCGGTACGGGGCGTGGGTGATCCCGAGGGCGACGGGGGAGGGGCCGTCCTCGTCCTCCGACCACGGCACGTCACTGCGCATCTCGTCGACGTTGGTGGGCAGGAGGTCGAGCCGGTCCCAGCCGCGGTGTGCGTCCGACGTACCGAAGAGTTCGAAGCGCGACCCCCGGAGTTCGATGGCGTGCGCGTGGTCGTTGACGTCGAGCCAGCCGAGGGACTCGAAGAACGCCGTCTGCCGGTCGATGTCGAGTTCGACGGGACGACGCTCGGAGTGCACCTTGCTCGGCCCGGAGAAGTACTTGAACGGGTTCCGGGGCGTTGGTCCGTAGAAGTCGTTCGACCCGTACGCGAAGGCACCGGGGACGCCGCGGAACGGCTCGAGCGCGTACTCGACCGCAGCGTTCGCCGTCGGATGGCCGAGGTTGTCGCCGGTGTTCACCACGAAGTCCGGCTCGACGAGGCTCAGGTCACGCAGCCACTGCTGCTTGTCCGCCTGCCACGGCGCCATGTGGATGTCCGAGAGGTGCAGGACGGTGACGTCGCGCGATCCCGGTGGGAGGACCGGGATCGTCTCCCACCGGATGCCGAAGCGTCGACGCTCGACGAGGGTTCCCCAGGCCGCCGTCGCGGCGCCCACGGCCGCGCCGGCCGCGAGGACCCCGGCGGCGGCGCGACCACGGGTCACTTGCAGTCCTTGGGAGCCTTGCCGTTCTTGTCGCCGTAGAGCGTCAACGTGACGGCGGAGTCCTTGCTCGCCGCCGCGTGCACGCCCGGGTCGACACTGGCGACGCGGCACTCCTTGTCACCGCCGCCCTTCACGTAGTCCTTCGAGATCGTGACGTTCGTGAACCCGAGCTGGTTGAGCTTCGAGCGGGCCGTGTCGAGCGGTGCGCCGGCGATGGCCGGCATCGTGATCTGCGAGCCGTCCGAGGTGTAGACGGTCACGCTCGACCCGTTCGACAGCAGGGACCCGGCGGACGGCGAGGTCGAGGAGACGGTGCCGGCCTTCGCTGCGCCGGGCTGCGCCCCGCCGTCCACGTAGGTGAAGCCGGAGGCAGCGAGGGCGGCCTTGGCGTCGGCCGCGCTCTTGCCGGTCACGTCCGGGACGGCCTTGCTGTTGCCGCGCAGCGCCTGCGACGACGGGTCCGTGAAGGGCCCAGCCGGGTAGAGCGCGTTCAGCGGAGTCTGGGCCTGACGCCACACGCCGGCACGGGCGCCCGCGTAGGTGCCGTTCACGCCGTTGCTGTAGTGGCGGAGGTTGTTCTTCCCACCGTCGGTGTTGCCCTGCCAGTACGCCGTGGCGACGCGCGTGCTCGCACCGACGAGCCAGATCTGGTCGGCGTCGTCGGTGGTGCCGGTCTTGCCGAACAGCTGCGTGCCGTCAGGGGTCTGCGCTCCCACGGCGGTGCCGCCGGAGATCGTGCCCTTCATGGCGTAGATCGCCGCCTGGGCGACGCTCGGGTCGAGGACCTGCTTGCACGCCTTCGGCTGGCCGCCGAGGCTCTTGCCCTCGGCGTTCGTGACGTTGTCGATGGCGATGGGCTCGCAGAACGTGCCGTTGTTCGCGACACCGGCGTACGCGGTGGCCATCGTCAGCGGCGCGATGTTGTTCGTGCCGAGGATCGACGACGGGTACGAGTTCAGCTCGGTCTTGTCGTCGCCCGAGTGGACTCCGAGGTCCTCCGCCGTCTGCTTGATGTCGCAGAGGTCGAGCTTCGCCGCCATGGACGCGAACGCGGCGTTCACGGAGAGGGCGGTGGCGCGGGCGACCGTGTAGTTGCCGTTCTCGCCGGCCGAGTCGTTCTTGGGAGCCCAGTTCGTGTAGGTCGGTTCACCGCAGTGCTGCCAGACGGCCGTGTTGTGCGGGGTGCCGTTGACGGTCTCGTTCAGGCCGTGGCCGGCCTTCAGCCAGTCGAGCAGGGTGAAGAGCTTGTACGTCGATCCGACCTGGAAGCCGATGCCGCCGCCGTACTTCTTGTCGACGCTGTAGTTGATCGACGTCGACGTCGGGGGCGACTGCAGCGCCTGGTCGTAGTCCTTGTTCTGCGCCATCGTCAGCACGCGACCCGTGCCCACCTCGACCGAATCCAGCGCGGCACCGAGCTTGAAGTTCGTCTCCGCCTTGTTGTCGTAGGTGTTGAGCACCTGCTTCTGCGCGGCGTTGGCGTCGATGTCGAGCGTGGTCTGGATCTTGTACCCGCCGTTGCGCCAGGAGGTGTCGCGCTCCTTCTGCGTGGCCCCGAGCTGGGACATCTCCTTGACGACCTGCACGGCGTAGTCGCAGAAGAACTGCGAGCCGTCGCCAACGGAGGCCTTGCACCCCTGCGACGGCTGGGTCAGGTGCACGTAGTCCGCCGGCTTCGACGCGATGGCCTGGTCGTACTCGGCCTTCGTCAGGTGCTTCTGCGCGTACATCGACTTGAGGATGACGTCGCGGCGCGCGACGTTGGCGTCGTAGTACTTCGGGTTCGACAGGTTGCGGGTGTTCGGGGACTGCACGATCGCGAGGATCGAGGCGGCCTCGGCCGGGGTCAGGTCGGTCGCGCTCTTGTTGTAGTAGTGCTGCGCCGCGGCCTGCACGCCGTAGGTCTGGTCGCCGAAGTACGCGATGTTCAAGTACCCGGTGAGGATCTCCTTGTGGGTGTACTTCTTCGCGAGGCCGATCGCGAGCTTCATCTCCTCGAGCTTGCGGGGGATGGTCTGCTCGACCGCGTCGTTGTACGCCTTGACGCGTTCTTCCTGCGTCGGGAGCTCGAGCGCCTGGTTCATCTTGATGTTGCGGACGAGCTGCATCGTCAGCGTCGAACCACCGCCGGACTCACCCAGGCCGCCGGCGAGCGAGCCCACGCCCGCGCGGACGAGCGAGGTCATGTCGACGCCGCCGTGGTCGTAGAAGCGCTTGTCCTCGCCGTCGATCGCCGCGTTCTTCAGCTGGTCGCTGATCTGGTCGAACTGCAGTTCCTGCCGGTTCTGGTCGTAGACCGTGGCGAAGTGCACCGACTTGCCGCCCTTGTACGCGTACAGCTCGTTGCGCTGCGGGAGGTCACCGATCTCGATGTACTCCGGCAGGGACTCGAACACGCCGATGGTGGACGTCGTCGTCACACCGGCCACTGCGATCGCCGGGGTGACGCCGATGGTGACGAGCAGACCGGCGAGCACGCTGAAGCCGACGAAACCGATGAAGGCGCCGACTGCAGAGACGGGCTTGGTCCGCGAGGCAGACGTCTTCAGGGCAGACATAGGATGCAGCCTAAACGACACCGCCGACTGAAAGGCTGGCAAGGATCTCCATGACTCGCTGGGAATACCTCACGACCCCGTTGATCATCCACAACACCACCGCCATCCTCAACAACTTCGGGGACGAGGGCTGGGAGCTGGTCCAGGTCGTCACCGGCCCGGAAGGCGGCCTCGTCGCGTACCTGAAGCGCCCGAAGGCGGACGCGTGAGCGTCGCCGACCGGCTCGCCGAGCTCGGTCTGACGCTCCCGTCGGTCGCGGCCCCGGTCGCCGCCTACGTCCCCGCCGTCGTCACCGGGAAGTACGTCTACACGGCCGGCCAGCTGCCGTTCGTCGACGGCGCGCTGCCCGTCACCGGCAAGGTCGGTCAGACGGTCGACGCCGAGACGGCGATGGCCGAGGCGCGGACCGCGGCGCTCAACGCCCTGGCGGCCGTGCAGTCGGTCGCCGGCTCGCTCGACCGCGTCGCACGCATCGTCAAGGTGACGGTCTTCGTCGCCTCGGATCCGGCGTTCACCGGGCAGCCCGGCGTCGCGAACGGCGCGTCCACGCTGGTCGGCGATGTCTTCGGTGACGCCGGCGTCCACGCGCGGAGCGCGGTGGGCGTCGCGGTGCTCCCGCTGGACGCGCCGGTGGAGGTCGAGCTGGTGGTGGAGCTCACCGACTGACGGACCGTCGGCGACACGCGTCACGTGAGCAGGGCCTCCAGTCTGGATCGGACTGGAGGCCCTGCTCACGTCCCCGGGACTACATCAGTTCCGCGATGGTCGCCATGATCGTCGGGTCGGCCAGCGTGGTCGTGTCGCCGATGCGGCGGCCCTCGGCCGCGTCGCGGAGGAGACGCCGCATGATCTTGCCCGATCGCGTCTTCGGCAGCTCGGGCACGATCACCACCTGCCGTGGCTTCGCGATCGCACCGATGCGTGTGCCGACCCAGTTGCGCAGTTCCGTCGCGGCGGCCTGGCGGTCGACGTCCGCTGCGGCCTCGGAGGTGAGGATCACGAACGCGACCACCGCCTGCCCGGTCGTCTCGTCCGCGGCGCCGACGACGGCGGCTTCGGCGACGCCCTCGTGGCCGACCAGCGCCGACTCGATCTCCGCCGTCGACAGTCGGTGACCGGAGACGTTCATGACGTCGTCGACACGCCCCTGCACCCAGATGTCGCCCTGCCCGTCGAGGCGTGCCCCGTCGCCGGCGAAGTAGCGGCCGGGGAAGCGCGACCAGTACGTCTCGACGAAGCGGTCGGGGTCGCCCCAGATACCGCGGGCCATCGACGGCCAGGGTTCGGTGATGGTGAGGTAGCCGCTGCCGCCGGGGTCGACCCGGTGGCCGTCGTCGTCGACGATCTCGGCGACGATGCCGGGCAGCGGTGTCTGTGCGGCACCGGGCTTGAGCTTCGTGACGCCGGGCAGGGCGGAGATCATGATCGCCCCGGTCTCGGTCTGCCACCACGTGTCGACGATCGGGGTGCGGTCGTGGCCGATGACCTGCCGGTACCAGTTCCACGCCTCGGGGTTGATCGGTTCGCCGACGCTGCCGAGCAGGCGGAGGGTCTCGAGGCTGCGGGCCTCGGGGATCTGCCGGCCGGCCTTCATCGCCGCGCGGACCGCGGTCGGCGCGGTGTAGAGGACCGTGACGCCGTAGGCGTCGACGAGGTCCCACCAACGGCCGGGCTTCGGCTCGTCCGGCGTGCCCTCGTAGAGCACCTGCGTGACGCCGTTCGCGAGGGGGCCGTAGACGACGTAGGAGTGCCCGGTGATCCAGCCGATGTCGGCGGTGCACCAGTAGACGTCCTTCTCCGGGTGCATGTCGAACACGTTCTTGTGCGTGTACGCGGCCTGGGTGAGGTAGCCGCCGGAGGTGTGGACGATGCCCTTCGGCTTCCCGGTCGTGCCCGAGGTGTAGAGGATGAACAACGGGTTCTCGGCGGGGAAGGCCTCGGCCTCGTGGGTCGGCGCGGCCTTGGCGAGTTCGTCGTGCCACCAGAGGTCGCGGTCGTTCCAGGCGATCTCGTTCCCGCCGCGCTTGACGACGAGGACGTGCTCGACGCTGTCGGTGCCGTCGCCCTCGAGCGCTTCGTCGACCGCGGGCTTCAGCGGCGAGACGGCACCACGCCGCCAGCCACCGTCGGCCGTGACGACGAGCTTCGCGCCGGCGTCCTCGATGCGGGCGCGGAGGCTGTCGGCGCTGAACCCGCCGAAGACGACGGAGTGCACGGCGCCGATGCGGGCGACGGCGAGCATCGTGACGACGGCTTCCGGGATGAGGGGGAGGTAGACCACGACCCGGTCGCCGTGGCCGACACCGAGGTCGGTGAGCATGTTGGCTGCTCGCTGGACCTCGTCCGTCAGCTCGGCGTAGGTGATCCGGCGGGTGTCGCCCGGCGCGCCCTCGAAGTGGATCGCGACGCGGTCGCCGTTGCCGGCGCGGACGTGCCGGTCGAGGCAGTTCTCGGCGACGTTCAGGGTGCCGTCGGCGAACCACTCCGCGAACGGGGCACCGGACCAGTCGAGGGTCTGCGTGAACGGGCTCCGCCAGTCCAGGAGGGTGCGGGACTGCTCGGCCCAGAACGCCTCACGGTCCGCCGAGGCGGCCTCGTGGAGGTCCTCGCCGGCGACCGCGTCCGCCACGAACTCGGGCGTCGGGGCGAAGGTCGGTCCGTCGTCGGCGCCGTCGTGGGTTCCGTCGTGACGGGGATCGGTCTGGGTCGGAGTGGACATCGATGTCCTTTCGCGTCGTTGCGGCCGGGGTGGTGCACCCGGAGACTACCCCTCGGCGGGAACCGGATGCAGCGGGGCGCGTCCCGGGTTCTGCACCGTGGTGCGTCCGGGGCTCGCGTGGTGATCGCGGAGGTGTCCGGCAACGCTGCGAGTGGCGCGTCGGGTGCGCCGCGCCCGGAAGTCGTGTCGGGGGTTGCCCCGGAGGGCCGATCATGGGGTACAGTAGTTCCCGCTGGACTCGTTTCCGGCGGCAACGGTTCGGATTCCCCCCAATCCACCGATGTCAAGGCGGCACCTGTTCCCCCCAACCGGTGCCGCCTCTTCTTTTTCCCCGACCGGGTGTCGACCCTCCCCGATCGAGCAGGGCACCTCGAGCGGCGTCGATCCGCATGGACATGCCGAAGCGTGGACAGACCTGTCCATGCTTCCGTATAGACCGCAGCGCCCGCCGGAGATGCATCTGTTGTCCTCGGCAACGGCGCACGGTCCGCGTACCGCCGCGGTCGTGGCACTCGGCGCACCCGACACCGAGCGGGGTACGGCATTGCAGTTCGGGGTACAAAACAGTCCGTTGGTGGTGATGGCCGGGTGTTGTGCACCGGCAGGGCGGGCGCGCCCTGCGACCTGTGCGTCGTGCGTACCGTTTGGCCGCATGCGCCGCCACCGTGCCGACACCCCGTCCCCGCTCACCGGGCCGTCCCGTTCCCGCGGACCGTTCCTCCCCGGCACCGCGCCACCGGCGCGGCGACGACACGTCGACGCTGCCGACTTCGAGGAACTCGCCGCGCTCGTCGCCGACGCCGCGGTGACCGACGTCCTGGTCGTCGGCGGACGAGGAACCTGGATCGATCGCGGGCAGGGTCTCGAACGCGCCGGACCCGACCTGCCCGAGCGACGCGTCCGCGAACTCGCCGTCACCCTGGTGGCGCAGGGCGGACGCCACGTCGACGAGACCACGCCGTGCGCCGACGTCCGGCACGGTGACGGGATCCGCGTGCACGTCGTGCTCGCACCGGTCTCCGTCGGCGGGACCGCCGTCTCGATCCGGTTGCCGAGTCCCGGGCTGCCCACCCTGGCGACCCTCGAGCGGCTCGGCGCCTTCGCCCAGGTGCCGCGCGGGGTGGTGGAGCGCGCGGTCGAGGGGCGCCGGAACGTCCTCGTCACCGGGGCGACCGGCAGCGGCAAGACGACCCTGCTCGCGGCGATGCTCGGTGCCGTCCCGCCCGACGAACGGATCGTCACCGTCGAGGACGTCGCCGAGCTCCGGATCGACCACCCGCACGTCGTCGCACTCGAAGCGCGGCAGGCAAACGCCGAGGGTGCCGGAGCGCTCGGCCTGGCACGGCTCCTGCGCGAGGCGTTGCGGATGCGCCCGGACCGCCTCGTCGTCGGGGAGTGCCGCGGCGCCGAGGTGCGCGAGCTGCTGTCGGCGCTCAACACCGGCCACGACGGGGGAGCGGGGACGGTGCACGCGAACGGCATCGCGGACGTGGGCGCCCGGCTCGAGGCGCTCGGGGCGCTCGCTGGGTTCGGACCCGAGGCGCTCGCGCGCCAGGCGGTGAGCGCGTTCCACCTGGTGCTGCACGTCGAGCGGCACGGCGGGCGCCGTCGGCTCGGTGGGGTGGGGGAGCTGCGGGCCGACGCGGACGGGAGGCTCGACGTGCGTCCGGTGGAGCCGTCGCGGTGACGAGGCGGCCCGGTGCGGCGCCTCGCGACGCTGCGGCGACGGCACGGACGCTGGACCGGGTGGCGACGCTCGTCGCCTCCGGCGTCCCGCCGCCACGAGCGTGGGAACTGGTCGGTGGTCTCCCCGGCGGTGACGACCCCGCGCGCGGGGACGTCACCGCCGTGCTGCACGTCGCCGCACGGACCGGCGCGCCCGTCGCCGTCGCCCTCCGCGCCCTCGCGGCGGCCCTGCGACGTTCCGCGGCGTCCGACCGTGCCGTCCACGTCGCGATCGCCGGCCCGCGCGCGAGTGCCCGGGTGGTGCTGGCGCTGCCCGTGCTCGGCCTCGCGCTCGGCTCGACCTGGGGCGCCGGGGCCGTCGAGGTGCTCGTCACGACCCCGGCCGGCTGGGCGTGCGCCGTCGTCGCTGCGGTGCTGGTGGCAGCCGGGCGGGCGTGGACCGGACGGCTCGTCCGCGCCGCGACACCGGACGGGCGCGTTCCCGGCGTCCTGCTCGACGCGTGGGCGGTCGCGGTGTCCGGCGGTGGATCGTGGGCGGCAGGAGGTGCGGCGGTGCGGGCGGCGTTCGACGGCGCCCGGGTCGACACGGACCACAGTGAAGAGGAACGACTGCGCGAGGTCCTCCAGCTCGCGCAGCGGGCAGGCGTGCCCGCCGCAGCACTCCTCCGCGCCGCCGCCGAGGACGTCCGTGACGACGCCGCAGCCGACGGGCTCGCCGCCGCCGAGCGCCTGGCAGTCCGGCTCGTGCTGCCACTCGGCGTCTGCGTCCTGCCGGCGTTCGTCCTCGTCGGTGTGGTCCCGGTGGTGGTCGGGGTCCTCTCCTCCACCGTGGTGGGTGTGCGGTGATCCGTCCACAGATCCCGACCCGGCCCCCGATCGAGCGCCGTCGCGCGCCAGCCTGGAGGAACCGCAACAGGAAGGACCGCACCCATGCACGACACACCCACCTCCCACATCACCACCTGGCTCCGTCACCGCCTGCACGACGACCGGGGATCGGCGACGGCGGAGTACGCGGTCGTCATCCTCGCCGCCGTCGCCTTCGCCGGTGTCCTCGTCGCCGTGATGCGGTCGGGCGAAGTCCAGAGCATCCTCACCGAGCTCGTCCGTGGCGCGCTCTCCCTCTGATGCACGAGCGGGGATCGACGGGGAGCGCGGGACCGTGAGCGTCGAGTTCGCGGTCGTGCTCCCCGTCGTCGCCCTCGTGCTGACCTCGCTCGTCGCCGCGGTGGTCGTCGTCGACGGCCTCGGGCGGCTCCAGCTGGCGGCGTCCACGGCGGCGAGGGCCATCGGGCGCGGTGACGACGACGCCGGCCGGAGCGCGGCCGAGGGCATCGCCCCGGGGGCCTCCGTCACCGTCAGCCGCGGCACCGAGTTCGTCTGCGTCGACACCGAGCGGAACGGGACGGGGCCGTTCGCCCTCGTGCCGCTGCGTGCGACGGCGTGTGCCGCAGCAGGTGGGACGTGATCGTCTCGTCGCACGCCGGCGGCGCCGAGCAGGGGTCCGCCACGGTGCTCGTCACGGCCGTCGTCGGGGTCGTCCTCGTGCTCGTCACCGCGGCGCTCGCCGCCGCCGGCGTCCGCGTCCAGACCGTCCGCGCGCAGGGCGCGGCGGACGCCTCCGCGCTCGCCGCGGCGTCGGCGCTCGTCGGGCTCTTGCCGGGGGACCCGTGCGCCGTGGCCGGTGCGGTCGCGGCGGCCAACCGAGCGACCCTCGGGGCCTGTCGCACGACCGCTGCCACCGCCCGCGTCGAGGCCGTCGTCGAGGGCACACCGTTCGCCGTGGGCGCAGTCGCGGTCGCCGGTCCGGCGGACGACCAGCCCGAACACTATGTGTATGGTGTGCCTGTCGGCCCCCGGTCACCGGTGCCCCGGTCGACCCGGACGCACTCGTCGTCCAGGGCCGACGAGCACCATCGATCAAGGAGACACGTGCCAGGCACGAAGAAGCTCGTCATCGTCGAGAGCCCCGCGAAGGCCAAGACGATCGCGCAATACCTCGGTGACGGATACGAGGTCCAGGCGTCCGTCGGACACATCCGTGACCTCGTCGAGCCCAAGAACCTCCCGGCCGAGCTCAAGAAGGGCTCCCTCGGCAAGTTCTCGGTCGACGTCGACAACGGCTTCGAGCCCTACTACGTCGTGTCCGACGCGAAGAAGAAGACGGTCTCCGAGCTCAAGCGGGCGCTCAAGGAAGCCGATGAGCTCTACCTCGCAACTGATGAGGACCGCGAGGGCGAGGCCATCGCGTGGCACCTCCTCCAGGTCCTGAAGCCCAAGGTGCCCGTCAAGCGCATGGTGTTCCACGAGATCACGAAGGAGGCGATCCAGCGCGCGCAGGAAGCCACCCGTGAGCTCGACACCGCCCTCGTCGACGCGCAGGAGACCCGTCGCATCCTCGACCGTCTCTACGGGTACGAGGTCTCGCCGGTGCTCTGGCGCAAGATCGGCCCCGGGCTCTCCGCCGGCCGCGTGCAGTCCGCCGCCACCCGGCTCGTCGTCGACCGCGAGCGCGAGCGCCTTGCGTTCGTGTCCGCCAACTACTGGGACCTCAGCGCGCGCTTCGAGAAGGAGGGCGACACCGCCTTCACCGCTCGTCTCGCCCGCATCCACGGCACCCGGGTCGCCTCGGGTCGTGACTTCGACGACCGCGGTGCGCTGAAGGGCGACATCGTGCGCCTCGACGAGGCCGCCGCCGCAGCGCTCACCGCCGTGCTCGAGCGCGCCGGTGACGCGACCGTCCGCAGCGTGGACTCGAAGCCGTACACCCGTCGTCCGGCGGCGCCGTTCACCACGTCGACGCTCCAGCAGGAAGCGGCCCGCAAGCTCCGGTTCTCGGCGCGTCAGACGATGAGCGTCGCGCAGTCGCTCTACGAGAACGGCCACATCACCTACATGCGAACCGACTCGTCCTCGCTCTCGCAGCAGGCGATCACGGCGGCCCGCAAGCAGGCGGCCTCGCTCTACGGTGCCGAGACGATCCCGGACAAGCCGCGCAGCTACGCCGGCAAGAGCAAGAACGCGCAGGAGGCGCACGAGGCGATCCGCCCCGCCGGCGACACCTTCCGCACCCCGTCCGAGATGGACGGCGTGCTCCGTGGCAACGACTGGCGCCTCTACGACCTCATCTGGAAGCGCACCGTCGCTTCCCAGATGGCGGACGCGAAGGGATCCACCGCGTCCGTCGTGCTCGGCGTCGCATCGACCGAGTCGGTCGAGGGCATCCCGTCGACGGCCTCCGGCACCGACGTGGAGTTCACCGCCTCCGGCACCGTGATCACGTTCCGTGGCTTCCTCAACGCCTACGAAGAGGGCCGCGACGAGGACCGCCACGAGGCATCCGGTGAGGGCGGCGACGCGAAGCTCCCGCAGATGACCGAGGGCGACCACCTCGCTGTCACCGACGTCGAGGCCAAGGGCCACGACACCTCGGCGCCGCCGCGGTACACCGAGGCCAGCCTCGTGAAGACGCTCGAGGAGCTCGGGATCGGGCGCCCGTCGACGTACGCGGCGATCATCTCGACGATCATGGACCGCGGGTACGTCACCCAGCGCGGCAGTGCGCTCGTGCCGAACTGGATCGCGTTCAGCGTCGTCCGGCTGCTGGAGGAGCACTTCGGCGACCTGGTGCAGTACGACTTCACCGCCGGCATGGAAGAGGACCTCGACCGCATCGCCAGCGGTGACGAGGACCGCGTCGACTGGCTCAAGGAGTTCTACTTCGGCGGCGGGGACCAGCGTGGCCTCCGCACCGTCATCGACAACCTCGGCGAGATCGACGCGCGTGAGATCAACTCGGTCGAGCTCGCACCCGGCCTGACCCTGCGGATCGGTCGGTACGGCCCCTACATCGAGGTCCCGAGCGACGACCCCGAGAAGCCCCGCCGCGTGAACGTGCCCGAGGACCTCGCTCCCGACGAGCTCACGACGGAGAAGGCCCGCGAGCTCGTGGACGCCCCGGTGCTCGGCGACCGCGTGGTCGGCATCAACCCGGAGTCCGGCAAGGAGGTCCTCGCGAAGGACGGCCGGTTCGGACCGTACGTCACCGAGCGCACCCCGGAGCCGGAGCCCACGGTGGACGCCGCCACGGGCGAGGTCATCGAAGCGGGCGCAGAACCGGCAGCCGCAGAGGCCGCAACCGCCACGGCCACCGCCACGGCCACCGCCACCAAGAAGGCTGCGGGCACGACCGCCGCGGCGAAGAAGGCCCCGGCGAAGAAGACCACGAAGAAGGCCGCGCCGAAGGAACGCACGGCGTCCCTCTTCAAGTCGATGGACCCGCAGACGGTCGACCTCGAAACCGCCCTGAAGCTGCTCTCCCTGCCCCGGGTCGTCGGCAACGACCCCGAGTCGGGCGACGAGATCACAGCGCAGAACGGCCGCTACGGGCCCTACCTCAAGAAGGGCACGGACACCCGGACCCTCCCGAGCGAGGACGCGATCTTCGACGTCGACCTGCCCGGTGCGCTCGAGTTGTTCGCGCAGCCGAAGTACGGCGGACGCCGCGCCGCGAGCGCGGCGCTCAAGGAGTTCGACGCCGACCCGGTGTCCGGCAAGCCGATCAAGATGAAGGACGGCCGCTTCGGTCCCTACGTCACCGACGGCGAGACCAACGCGACGATCCCGCGCGGCGAGGACATCGAGGCGGTCGACCACGCACGTGCGGTCCAGCTCATCGCGGACAAGCGTGCCAAGGGGCCGGTGAAGAAGAAGGCCCCGGCGCGGAAGGCGCCGGCCAAGAAGAAGTGACCGGTCGGTTCATCACGCTCGAGGGTGGCGACGGCGCGGGGAAGACCACGCAGGCGGAGCTCCTGACGGCGTGGCTCGAGGAGCACGGCCGCACCGTCGTCCGCACCCGCGAACCCGGGGGCACCGACCTCGGCGTGCGCATCCGCGAGATCGTGCTGCACGAGCGGGGTCACGTCGCGCCGCGTGCCGAGGCCCTGCTCTACGCCGCGGATCGCGCCCACCACGTCGAGACCCTGGTTCGCCCGGCGATCGCGCGCGGGGACGTCGTGCTGCAGGACCGCTACATCGACTCGTCCGTCGCGTACCAGGGCGTCGCCCGTGGGCTCGGCGCCGATCACATCCGTTCGGTGTCCGAGTGGGCAGCGGACGGTCTCACGCCGGACCTCACGGTCCTGCTCGACCTCGACGTGACGGTGGGGCGCGCCCGCGTCGCCGCGGCTCGCGGGGACACCTTCGATCGGCTCGAGTCCGAAGCGGCCACGTTCCACGAGTCCGTCCGCCGTGCCTTCCTCGACATGGCGGCCGCCGAACCCGAGCGGTTCCTCGTGGTCGACGCCGAGGGTCCGGCAGCCGCGGTCCAGCAGCGGATCCGCACGGCGGTCGCCCCGCTCGTCGGGATCGACGCAGCATGACGGTGGCGGCTGGCAGGATGAGCCCGTGAGCGTGTGGGACGGCCTGACCGGGCAAGAGGAAGCGGTCGCATCGCTCCGGAACGCTGCCGAGTCGACCGACGGCACCGGTGGGATGACGCACTCGTGGCTGATCACCGGGCCTCCCGGGTCGGGGCGGTCGAACGTGGCGTCGGCCTTCGCCGCGGCGCTCGTCGGCCACGGGCCGGACGACGACCACACCCTGCAGCAGATCACCGCGAAGACGCACCCCGACGTGTCGGTCCTCACCACGCAGCGGGTCATCATCACGATCGACGAGATCCGCCAGCTCGTGACCTCGTCGTACTACTCGCCCTCGGTGGGCCGCTACCGCGTCGTCATCATCGAGGACGCCGACCGCATGACCGAGCGCACCTCGAACCTCCTGCTCAAGGCGCTCGAGGAACCGCCCGAGCGCACCGTCTGGATCCTGTGCGCCCCGAGCGAGGCCGACCTCCTGCCGACGATCCGCTCCCGGGTCCGTTCGGTGCGCCTCCGGGTGCCCGGCATCGAGTCCGTCGCCGACCTGCTCGTCGCCCGGACCGGCGTCGACCGCACGCTCGCGATGGACGCCGCCCGCCAGGCGCAGAGCCACATCGGGATGGCCCAGCGTCTCGCCACCAGCGAGGATGCGCGCGACCGGCGGCGTCGGACCCTCACCACGGTGCTGGGCGTCCAGACCGTCGGCGACGCGGTCATGGCCGCTGCCGACCTGCTCGCCGTCGCCGACGAGGACGCCAAGGCCATCACGCAGCAGCAGGACTCCGAGGAGCGCGACGCAGCGATGCGGTCCCTGGGGATCGAGCCGGGCGGGACGATCCCGCCGGCCCTCCGCTCCCAGCTCCGGCTGCTGGAGGAGGACCAGAAGCGCCGAGCGACACGGAGCCTCCGTGACGGCCTCGACCGGATCCTCGTGGACGTGTCGTCGCTCTACCGCGACCTGCTGCTCCTCGGGCTCGGTGCACCGGCGGAACCGGTGAACCTCGCGATGCGCGAGCACCTCGACCGTGCGCTGCAGTCGGTGACCCCGGCCGCCGCGCTGGAGGTCCTCGACGCGGTCGCGCTGGCACGGCAGCGCATCGCCGCGAACGTGGCCGCGCTCCTCGCGCTCGAGGCGCTCCTCGTCACGATCGCCCGCGCTCGCCGCTGACGGCACGTTCCGACGCGGCGCGCTCAGGGGGAGCCGGGTCGCGCGGTGGACGCGACCGAGTCGGACTGGAGGCACGGTGCCAGGCCGCCCCGCGCCTCCAGTCCGACCACCGGTCGCGACCCGTGCGCCGCGCCGCTCACGCGCACGGGCTCCCGTGGGACAATCACGGCATGTCCGACGCAGAACCCGGCCTGCGCGAGCGGAAACGCCGCGCCACCCGACTCGCGATCCAGCAGGCTGCGCTCCGCATCGCCATCGAGGACGGCCTGCCGGCGGTGACGGTCGACGAGATCTCGCGCCGGGCGGATGTGTCGCCGCGGACGTTCTTCAACTACTTCCCGAACAAGGAAGCCGCGATCCTCGGAGAGGACCCGACCCTGTCGGACGACGCGGCACGCGAGACCTTCGTCGCGGGTGGTCCGAAGGGCGACCTCCTCGCCGACGTCGGCACCCTCCTCGTGCACGCCACCCGCGAGCTCATCGAGGAGCGCGGCCTCATCGAGGAGCGGCAGCAGGTGCTCCGAGCGGCGCCGGAGCTGTTCAGCCGGCGGATGGAGTCGATGAAGGAGTTCCAGGCCGAGGTGGAGCGGGCGATCGTGGCGCGGCTCGAGGGGCTGTCGTCAGGCTCGGTCGTCGAGCCGGAGGTGCTGCGTCGGCGGGCACGACTGGCATCCCTCGTGGCACTCGCCACGCTCCGTCACGCGTGGTGGGAGTGGTCCGACTCCGACACGGACACGCACCTGGTCGACGAGCTCGAACGGTCGTTCGCGGACCTCGACGCGCTCGTTTCGCGTTCGCTCGTCTGAACCTGTATAGTCGTGACCCGTGCCGCTCCGGCTCCGGAGCGTCCGCCGCCTTAGCTCAGTCGGTAGAGCGATTCACTCGTAATGAATAGGTCGTCGGTTCGATTCCGACAGGCGGCTCCACGAAGAACCCCGGCCGTGCAGTTCCAGCGAACTGCACGGCCGGGGTTTTCGCATTCCTCAGCGTCGACTCAGGGCAGGTAGTACGTCGGGTTCGGCAGCTTCACGCTGCGGTCAGCCGATCCGCCGAGCAGGTCGCTGTACTGGTCGCCGAAGTTGGCGACGATGTCGTACCGGCCGCCGGAGCGCGACTCGATGTGTGCGCGGGTCTGTGACTTGTACTCGACCGTGGTGCACTTCGCGGTGGCGCAGGTGATGTAGGACGGCTGCTGTGAGGTGCCGACGCCGGTCCACTTCGTGTAGTACGTCTGCGTCCCGTGCTGTTCCGCGGAGATCTGCGGGTACCCGACTCGCTGCAGGTTCTCGATCGTGACGGCCTTCTGGTCGTCGTTCCGGCCGGTCAGGCCGATGACGGTGCAGCCGGAGCGGGACGCGATGGCGGCGAGCGAGGTCATCGACGGGGTGGCGGGGAAGCGTTCGTCCTGCACCCACTCGTCCTGCAGCGCGGGGTCGAACACGAAGTGCATCGCGGCGACCTCCATGTCGTAGGTCCAGAGGGTGGTGTCGTCGGCGTCGAGGACGATCGCGGGGTTGCGGTGCTGGTGGCGGCCGATGCTGCACTGCGCGGCGACGACCGGTGCCTGGCGGGCCACGATGGACCGCATCTCGCGGATGTAGGGGGAGTCGGTGCGGTTCGCGAGGCCGGTGCCGGGGTCGCCGTAGTAGGTGGCGATGGTCTTCTTGACGGAGTCGATGTTCGGGATGCCCTCACCGGACTGCGTGGCACCGGAGGAGCCGTCGGCGGCCATCGTGAACTGCGTCCGCGGGGACAGCCGGGGTTCGGAGACGCCGGGCAGGTCTGCGGAGGGGAGGTAGTAGGTCGGGTTGGGGAGCTTCACCGAGCGGTCGGCGTACCCGCCCTGCAGGTCGCTCCACTGGTCGCCGATGTTGAGCGTGATGTCGTACCCGAGGTCCTGCTCGATGTGCTTCCGCGTGAGGGCCTTGTACTCGACGGTGGTGCAGCTGGCAGCGGCGCAGCTGATGTACGCGGGCTTCTGCGACGCGCCGACACCGGTCCACTTCGTGAAGAACCGGTCCTGGGTGAACGCGGTGTACCCGACCTTGGTCAGGTTCTGCACGGTCGCGGCCTTCTGGTCGTCGTTCCGGCCGGTGAGCCCGAAGACGGTGAAGCCCATCGCGGACGCGCGGTTCACGAAGCCGACCATCGAGGGGACGGCGGGGAACCGCTCGTCCTGGACCCACTCGTCCTGGCGGGCGGGGTCGAAGACGAAGTGCATGTCCGCGACCTCCATGTCGTACGTCCAGAGCGTGGTGTCGTCGGCGTCGAGCACGATCGCGGGCTTCTCGCCGTGCCGGACGGCGGCGTCGTGGATGCGCTGGAGGCCGGCGCTCTGCCGCGCGACGATGGACCGCATCTCGCGGATGTAGGGGGAGTCCGTGCGGTTCGCCAGCCCGGTGCCGGGGTCCCCGTAGTAGGTGGCGATGGTCTTCTTGACGGAGTCGATGTTCGGGATGCCCTCGCCGCCCTGGGTGGCGCCGGAGGATCCGTCCGCGGCCATCGTGAAGTGCGTCCGTGGTGTCAGGCCGGTGTCGGGCGAGTGTCCCGGTGAGCCCCATCCGTGGGCGGAGGCGACACCGCCGCCGAACACCGTGGACGAGAGGACGATCGCCGCGCTGGTGGCGACGACGGACAGGACGGAACGGCGCATGGAGGACCTGATCACCTTCGGTCGGGAGGGGGGAGTGTGCACCCCCGGAAGGGGGGTGAGAGCACGCTAGCTGGCAATCACCCGTGGAGTCCACAGCAGTGTGCTGCAGACGGACAGCACTTGCATCGCAGTCGTCATGGATACGATCTCGGGGTGCGCTCCTCCGCTTCGGCCCTCGACCGCCCGGGGATCCGGATCGCCGCCTTCCTCGTCGTGGCCGTCTGGGGCCTGTACCAGTGCTTCTGGAACCTGCTCGGGTCGAACATCGCGGGCGACGAGTCGATCTACATCAGCGCCGGGTGGGACTACGTCCACGGCGACTTCGCCGACAACCGTGAGCACCCGCCGTTCGCGAAGTACCTCTTCGGCCTGGCACAGCTCGTGTTCGGGCAGGGTGCCCTGGGCCCGCGGCTCGTCGTCGCGGTCCTGGTGTTCGCCGTCGCGGTGGTCGCCTTCCTGTGGCTCCGGCGGCACATCGGCTTCTGGGCCGGTCTCACGGCCGCGGGGCTCTGGCTGCTGACGCCGCGTGGTGGTGTCGGCACGCGGGTCGACCGGATCGCCCTGCTCGACCCGGTGATGGCGGTCTTCGCGCTGTTCGCCCTGGCCGCTGCGTGGGCCTGGGTGCGGACGGACCGCTGGTGGCTCGCTCCGGTCTCCGGCGCACTCATGGCGCTGTCCGTCACGTCGAAGGTCTCGACGGTCGTGCTCCTGCCCGCGTTCCTGCTGCTGCCGGTGTTCCACCGTGCCTGGCGGAAGCTGCTCATCGGCGGGCTGCTCTGGGCCCTGGCCTTCGGGGTCGTGTTCGTGGTGGTGTACCTGCCGATGGGCATCCGCTCCGCGATCGAGTACATGGTCACGTTCCAGAACGGGCAGAACACCAACGGGCACCCCATCACCATCGACGGGCACGTGTACACCTTCGCGCCGTGGTGGGCGAACCCGCTGTTCTTCGAGCGGGGCGTCGGCGTCGTGATGACGGTCGTCATCGTCGTCGGGCTCATCGCCGCGCTTGTGGTCCGTCCGGATGTGCTGGTCGCGTACCTCGCCACGGCGCTCGGGTGCATGGTCGTCTTCTACGTCGTCGTGGCGAAGATCGCGCTCCCGCACTACTACGAGGCGTGGATGCCGGTGCTGCTCGTCCTCACGGCGATCGGGTACGCGCGGCTCGGCAGCCTGCCACCGCGCACCTGGACCTCGGCGGTCGCCGCGCTCCTCGTGCTCGTCTCGGCGGTGCCCGCGGTCGGTCTGTCCCGCGCCATCGCGACTGCCGAGCCAACGGGGATCGCCCTGGTGGACGGGTACCTCCGCAGCCGGGGTGTGGACGGCGGCACCGTGCTGTTCGTCTCCGCGACGCCGACCGTGTACCGCCCGTACTTCGCCGACCGCGGCACGATGGACGTCCGCAAGGGGCCGTTCACCGCGGTCGTGGTGGGCGGGGATCCCCGGTTCCCGGCCGCCGGCACGGTGAACGCGCTCATCAGGAACGACGCCGACGAGCTGGTCCGGCGGGACGTCGACGGTCTCGTCGTGTACACGCCGAAGGAGCCGGGGACCATCGCCGACCAGGGCGCCGGCCTCACCGTGGTGCACTGAACGGCGACGACTGCGACGACGACCGCGACTGCGACGCCGACCGCGACTGCGACGCCGACCGCGACTGCGACGACGACCGCGACCGCGACGACGACCACGACCACGACCGTGGTGTCGCGGCGCCGCCCGCCCCGATCCGAGCCCCCTGGTAGACAGGACGCATGACGGTTCGCTGGGGAGTCATCGGCACGGGCGGCATCGCACGCTCCTTCGTGGGCGACTGCGCCGCCGCGGGGGTCGACTTCGTCGCGGTCGGCAGCCGCACGCCCGACCGCGCCGCCGCGTTCGCGGCCGAGTTCGGCATCCCGCGCTCGTACGGTTCCTACGAGGAACTGGTCGCCGACGACGATGTCGACGCGGTGTACATCGCGACGCCGCACTCCCGACACGCCGAGGACGCCCTCCTCGCGATCGACGCCGGCAAGCACGTGCTCGTCGAGAAGGCCTTCACGATCACCGCGGACGAGGCGCGCCGCGTGGTGGACGCCGCCCGGCGCGCCGACGTCGCGGTGATGGAGGCGATGTGGACGCGCTTCCTCCCGCAGATGTCGATGGTGCGCGAGCTCGTCGCCGAGGGCCGCATCGGGCGCGTCCGCGTCGTCGAGGCCACCCACCACCAGGCCCTCCCGACGGATCCGCACCACCGCCTCAACGACCCGGCGCTCGGCGGCGGGGCGATGCTCGACCTCGGTGTCTACCCGATCTCGTTCGCCGTCGACGTGCTCGGCGTCCCCACCTCGGTGGTGGCCGCCGGCACGCTGAGCGAGCAGGGCGTGGACACCCAGATGGGACTGGTCCTCACCCACGAGGGCGGCACGCAGTCGATGATCCACTTCGGTCTCGACCTGCGGAGTCCGAACACCGCGTCGGTGATCGGCGAGGACGGTCGCATCGACCTCGACGCGACCTGGTACACGCCGACGACCTGGCGGCTCCGCGACCGCGACGGAGCGGTCGTCGAGGAGTTCGACGGCCGTGAGGAGCTCACCGGGTACGCACACGAGGTCCGCGCGTTCGAGTCGATGGTCACGTCCGGCAACCACGAGGGCGGCCCGATGGACCCGGAGGAGACCATCGCCGTCATGGCGCTGATGGACGAAGCCCGCCGCCAGGTGGGCGTCCGCTACCCGGCTGACGCCCGATCCGGGTCCACGGATCTCGCCGACGGCCTGGAGGCTCCTCCCGCAGTTCCGTAGGATCGATCGCGATGTCCGACCAGCAGCCTGCACCGCGCTCCGTCGCGGACCGCCTCCGCGACGCGCTCGCCTCCGTCCGTGCGTCCGCCGCCCGTCGCCCGGTCCCGTGGATCGCCGGCGGCCTCGCTGCGGTGCTCGTGCTCGGTTCCGGCGGCGCGGTTGCCGTCGCTGCGGCGACGATGCCTGCGCCGCGCTCCTCCGCGAGCCCGGTCGCCGACGCCAGCACCTCGTCGACGCCGTCGCAGTCGACGAGCGCGACCGCGACGGCACCCGCCAGCACGCCGACGCCGGCCGGTCGTGCCGTGCCGAAGGACGTCCCCGGTCCGACGGCGCTCCGCACCTGCACGATCTCGAGCGCCGCGTCCGCCAGCGGCCTCGGCGCGTTCGAGGGCTACGTCATGAACGCGAAGACCGGCGAGGTCCTGTTCTCCCGCAACGGGGACAAGGCCGCGCAGACCGGCAGCGTCATGAAGACCCTCACGACGGCGACCGCCCTGGCCGTCCTCGGTGGCGACCACCGGATCCCGACCACGGTGACGAAGGAGTCCGGCGGAACCATCGCCCTCGTCGGCCACGGTGACGCCACCCTCTCGGCCGGTGGGGCGACGGTGTACCCCGGCGCGCCCACGTTGGGGCAGCTCGCCCAGCAGGTGAAGGCGAAGCTCGGCAACACGCCGGTCACCACGATCGTCACCGACGACACCTACTGGAACGACGCCGACGCCTGGGACCCGACGTGGCCGGTCAGCGAACGGACGATCGGGTACCAGCCGAACGTCACCGCGCTGATGGTCGACGGCGACCGGGCGAACCCGGGCGCCGCGACCTCGCCGCGCTCCACCGACCCGGTCGGCCGCGCCGGTTCCCTCTTCCGCACCGCACTCGCGAACGCCGGCGTCGCGGGGGCGGCGAACGCGCAACTCGTGAAGCGTGCGACGACGAGTTCGGACACGATCGCCACGGTGTCGTCCCAGCCGGTGTCCACCCTGATCGGGCAGATGATCCCGAACTCGGACAACACCCTCGCCGAGATGCTCGCCCGGATCTCGTCGAAGGAGTCCGGGTCGAACGGATCGGCCGTGTCGCTGACCTCCGTCTACCAGGCCGCGCTCAAGTCGTACGGCGTCGACCCGGCCGGCATCGTCATCAAGGACGGCTCGGGCGAGAGCGCCGCCAACGCGGTGTCCCCGAACTTCGTCGCCCACCTCATGGTGCAGGTGCAGGCGGGCGCGAAGGGCCTCGGCACGCTCGCGAACGCCCTGCCGGTGTCCGGGCAGTCCGGCACGCTCGCCAGCCGGTTCACCGGGGCGAACGCCGTCGCCCGCGGCAAGGTGCACGCGAAGACCGGCTGGATCGACAGTGCGAACACCCTCGGCGGCTACATCGATGCCGCGGACGGATCCCGCCTGACGTTCGCGTTCTACGCCATCGGGTCCTCCCGGGCCGCGGCGCTGCCGGCCCTCGACGCCGTCACGGCCGCCACCTACTCGTGCGGGAGCAAGCTCACCGGCTCCTGAGCCCCAGGGTGTTGGATGGCCCCATGGCCAGGGCACTGCTCGTCGTCGACGTCCAGAACGACTTCACCGAGGGCGGCGCGCTCGCCGTCTCCGGAGGGGAGGCGCTCGCGAAGCGCATCACCGCCTTCCTCGGCCGGCACGCCGAGGAGTACGACCTCATCGTCGCCTCCCGCGACTGGCACCACGGCGACGACGACAACGGTGGGCACTTCGCGGGCGTCGAGGGGCCCGACTTCGTGACGAGCTGGCCGGTGCACTGCGTCGCCGGCACCCCGGGCGCCGACTTCCACCCGGACTTCGACACCCGCACCGTCGACGTCCAGGTCTTCAAGGGCCAGGGGAAGCCGGACTACTCGGCGTTCCAGGCCACGACGGACGACGGCCTGCCCCTGCACGAGGTGCTCGGTGCCCACCACGTCACCGAGGTCGAGGTGATCGGCATGGCCACGGACCACTGCGTCCGCGCATCGGCGCTCGACGCGCTCGCCGCCGGGTACGCGGTCGAGGTGATCGACGACCTGGTCGCCGGCGTCGACGCGGAACGCAGCGCCCTCGCCCTCGCGGAGGTCCGTGAGGCCGGTGGGCACATCAGCAGCAGCGACATGGACGAGGGGCTCGCGAACCCCGGAGGAGCAGTACTGTGACCGACACCACCACGACCACCACCGGGCTGACGACGACCGTCGCCGACGAGAACGTCTCCGTCGCCGGGGTCCCGACCGGGCTCTTCATCGGCGGCGCGTGGCGTGCGGCATCGAGCGGTGCGACGTTCGCCGTCCACGACCCCTCCACCGGTGCCGTGCTCGCCGAGGTCGCCGACGCCACCCCCGAGGACGGCGTGGCCGCCCTCGACGCCGCCGTCGCCGCGCAGGACGCGTGGGCCGCGACGGCACCGCGGACGCGCTCCGACCTCCTGCGTCGTGCGTTCGACCTCGTGCACGAGCACGCGGACGACCTAGCGGCGCTCATGACGCTCGAGATGGGGAAGCCGTTGGCCGAGGCCCGGGGCGAGGTCACCTACGGTGGGGAGTTCCTCCGCTGGTTCTCGGAAGAGGCGGTGCGGATCACCGGCGACTACCGCACGAACCCCGAGGGCACCGGCCGTGCCATCGTCCTGAAGCGTCCGGTCGGGCCGGTCTACGCGATCACGCCGTGGAACTTCCCGCTCGCGATGGCCACCCGGAAGATCGGGCCCGCGCTCGCCGCCGGGTGCACCGTCGTGGTGAAGCCCGCCGAGCTCACCCCCCTGACGACCCTGTACCTCGTCGAGCTGTTCCGCCGCGCCGGGTTGCCCGACGGCGTCCTCAACGTGGTGCCGTCGCTCGACGCGAAGGGGCTGTCCGAGCCGATCATCGCGGACCGCCGGCTCCGGAAGCTGACCTTCACGGGGTCGACCCCCGTCGGTTCCGCGCTCCTGAAGCAGGCGGCGGACAACGTCCTCACGACGAGCATGGAACTCGGCGGGAACGCGCCGCTCCTGGTGTTCGACGACGCCGACCTCGACGCCGCGGTGTCGGCGGCGATGCTCGCGAAGTTCCGCAACACGGGCGAGGCGTGCACCGCCGCGAACCGCTTCTTCGTGCAGGAGGGCATCGCGGACGCCTTCACCGCAGCGCTCACCGCGAAGGTCGACGCGCTGCGCATCGGCCGGGGGAGCGAGGACGGCACGACCCTCGGCCCGCTCATCGACGACCGTGCGGTGGACAAGGCCGCCCGGCTCGTCGACGACGCCGTCTCGCGTGGCGCGCGGCTCGTGACCGGTGGCGCGCGCGTGGAGCGTCCGGGGACCTACTACCAGGCCACCGTCCTCGACGACGTGCAGCCCGGGTCGGACATCCTCACCACCGAGATCTTCGGGCCGGTCGTCTCGATCACGCGGTTCGCCACCGAGGAGGAGGGCATCCGGCTGGCGAACGACACCGAGTTCGGCCTCATCGCGTACGCGTTCACGACCGACTTCGCCCGAGGCCAGCGGCTCGCCGAGCGCCTCGAGACGGGGATGCTCGGGCTCAACACCGGGGTCGTCTCGAACGCGGCGTTCCCGTTCGGCGGCGTGAAGTCCTCCGGCCTCGGCCGCGAAGGGTCGCACGAGGGCATCGAGGAGTACCTCGAGACCGTCTACGTCCTGACCCCCGACCCCTTCGCCGCGTAGGGGCCGGCGCTCAGACCAGCAGCTGGTGCTTCGCGAGGTCGCGGTACAGCGGCGTCGACTCGACGAGCTCCGAGTGCGTGCCGACCCCGACCACCCGTCCGTGCTCGAGCACGACGATCACGTCGGAATCGACGACCGTCGACAGCCGGTGCGCGATGACGAGCAGCGTCCGGTCCTCGGCGACGGCGTCGATCGCGAGCCGCATCTTCTGCTCGTTCACCCCGTCGAGCGACGACGTGGACTCGTCGAGCAGCAGGATCGGGGGAGCGGCGAGCAGGGCACGGGCGATCGCCAGGCGCTGACGCTCACCACCGGACAGCATCACGCCGTCCTCGCCGACCTGCGCGTCGAGCCCCCGCGGGTCACGGTGCAGGACCTCGCCGAGGTTGACCGCCTCGAGCACGCGCACGCAGTCGTCCTCGGTCGCGTCGGGGGACCCGAGCAGCAGGTTCGCGCGGATCGTGCCGGCCAGCACCGGGGCGTCCTGTTCGACGTACCCGATCTGGGCGCGGAGCTCCTGGCGGTCGAGTCCGCGGACGTCGACGCCACCGAGACGGATCACGCCGTCGGTCGGGTCGTAGAACCGTTCGATGAGGGCCAGCGTCGTGGACTTGCCCGCGCCGGACGGCCCCACGAGGGCGACGCGCGAGCCGCGCGGTACCCGGAAGGACACGTCGTGCAGCACCGCCTGCTCGTCGTCAGCGGTGTCGGCGGGGCGACCCGCGCCTCCAGGCTGGTCCGACGACGCCGACGACGCGACCGCGCCGTCGGGACCGGACGCGTCCGCGGAGCCGCGGTACCGGAACGACACGTGCTCGAACGTGATGGCGTCGTCCGTCTCGACGGCGGGGGCGGTGCGCACCGCGCCGTCGTCCTGCGCCTCGGTCGGGAGGTGCAGGATCTCCTCGATCCGGCCGAGCGCGCCGAGCGCCTGCGCGACCGCGACGGCGGCGCCCATCGCCTGGCCGAGCGGCATGATCATCATGAACAGCAGCAGGATGAACGTGATGAGGGTGGCGATGGTGATGGTGCCGGCGGCGACCTGGGCACCGCCGACCCCGAGGACCGCGATGAACGCCACCTGCATGACGATGCTCGCGACCGGCACGACGAACGCCGACATCTTCGCGATGTCGAGGCCGCGCTGGTAGGCCTCGGTCGCGTGCGTGTCGACCTCGCGCACCTCGCGGTCGGTGGCTCCGGCGGCGCGGATCGTCCGGACGGCGCCGATGCCGCGCTCGACCGCGGCCGTCAGGTCGCCGACCTTCTCCTGCGCGCGCTTCGACGCGATGCGGATGCGCCGGCTGAGGCCGCCGACGACGACGATCGCGATGAGCACGATGACGACGGTGATGCCGAGCAGCAGCGGGTCGATGATCGCCATCGCGACGACCGCGCCGATGAAGGTGAGCGCGCCACCGATCGACTCGATGAGCCCCTGCGTGAGGACCGCGCGGAGGAGCGTCGTGTCGCTGCCGACGCGGGACACCAGGTCGCCGGTACGGCGGGTGTCGAACTCGGAGATCGGCAGGTTGAGGATGCGCGCGATGAGCTTGCGGCGGGTCGAGAGCACGACGCCCTCACCCGCGCGCTGGAGCAGGAAGTGCTGGACGCCGTTCAGGACGCCCGACACGAGCACGAGGGCAACCAGCAGCCACACGAGCATGCTCAGGGTGTTGCCCTGCTGCACCGCCGTGACCACCTGGTTCACGAGCAGCGGCTGGGCGAGCGAGGCGCCGGCGCCGAGGACGCTCAGGACGATGATGACCACCATCGCCGGCTTGTTCTCGAACAGGTAGCTGAGCAGTCGGCCGAAGCTGGCCCGGGGGCCGTCGGTCTTCTTGGGTCGTGCGAAGGGGGAGCTCATCGTGTTCCTAGTTTCTGCCGTACTTCTTGTGCACTGCCTGGCGACTGACGCCGAGGAGCGTCGCGATCTCCTGCCACGAGGCACCGGCGTTCCGGGCGCGGCGGGCAGCGAGTTCTTCGGTCCGGTCGAGCTCACGGCGGAGCTCGCGCACGCTGGCGAGGGCGGAGAACGGGTCGTCCCCGGATGCCCCCGCCGCGAGGCTCGTGATGGTCGGTCGGTCCACGGGTGTCAACCTACATTGACACCGTGTGCGTGTCAACCTGAGTTGACGGACAGGTGGGTCGGGGCCGATCCGCGCGTGGGATGACGAATCGCGCACCGGATGACGAATCGCGCGTAGGAGGTCGGATCTTCCGGCCCCCTACGCGCGAAACGGCAACCCAGGTCGCGTGCGATGGGCAGGAACGTGCGGCGGGTGACGCATGACGGACGGGAGGCGCGGTGCCAGCTGGCACCGCGCCTCCCGTCCGTCGACTGCCTGCGTTACGCGCGGACGTCCGCCGGGGCCGCGTCGGGGGCGCCGGAGCGGTCCGCCTCGTCGAGGGCGGCGCTCTTCGTCTCACGCACGAAGAGGAGCGCGACGAGCGTGACCACCGCTGCACCGGTGAGGTAGAGGCCGACGAGGAAGATGTTCCCGTCCGGCTTCCAGAGGGCCAGCGCGATCGTCGGCGCGAGCGAGGCTCCGAGGATCGAGGCGACGTTGTACGCGATCGCCGAGCCGGTGTAGCGGACGTTCGTCGGGAAGAGCTCCGGCAGCAGCGCACCCATCGGACCGAACGTGAGACCCATCAGCGACAGCCCCACGATGAGGAACGTCACCACCGTGATCGGCCCGGTCGACGCCGCGAACCAGAACTGGAACGTCAGCCCGAACAGCGCGATGCCGATGGTGGTGGGGATGAGGGTGCGACGGCGGCCGAACTTGTCGGCGAGCACGCCGGCGATGGGCGTGAAGATGCCGAAGAAGACGACGCCGATCATGAGCAGCGTGAGGAACTCGCCGCGCGAGTAGCCGAGGCCCGGCTTCGGGACGAGCGGACCGACCTCGGCGCCCGTGGTGCCGTAGGACAGCGTGAACGTCGTCATGAAGTAGAAGAGCACGTACGTGGCGACCATGCCGAAGGTGCCGACGATGACGGCCTTCCACGAGGTGCGGAACACCCGGCCGAGCGGGACCTTCGCGACCGTGCCGGACTCCTGCACGCCACGGAACACCGTCGACTCGACGAGCTTGAAGCGCACGTAGAGGCCCACGATCACGAGCACCGCGGAGAGCAGGAACGGGATCCGCCAGCCCCACGCCTGGAACTCGGGGTTCGCGCTGCCGTCGGCACCGGCGGGCATCGCGGCGTTGATCGCGATGAACAGGCCGTTGGCGAGCAGGAAGCCGATCGGGGCGCCGAGCTGCGGCATCGACCCGAACACGCCACGCTTGCCCTTCGGGGCGTTCTCGGTCGCGAGGAGGGCCGCGCCGGACCACTCGCCGCCGAGGCCGACGCCCTGGGCGAAACGCATCACGGCGAGGAGGACGGGTGCCCAGATGCCGATCGAGTCGAACGTCGGCAGGCAGCCGATGAGGAACGTGGCGGTGCCCATCACGAGCAGCGACGCGACGAGGGTGGCCTTGCGGCCGACGCGGTCACCGAAGTGGCCGAAGATGATCGACCCGACGGGCCGCGCGAAGAACGCGAGGGCGAAGGTGACGAACGAGGACAGCTGCGACGCCGTCGGGTCCTCGTTCGGGAAGAACAGCGTCGGGAAGACGAGGACCGCGGCCGTCGCGTAGACGTAGAAGTCGTAGAACTCGATGGAGGTGCCGACGAGGCTGGCGATCACGACGCGGGAGCGCGGGTTGCTTGCGGTCTTCGGGGTTGCTGGTGCCGGTGCGGCGGACATGGGGTGAGGAGACTCCGTGGGGGACGCTCACGAGGAGCGCAGCGGTGTTCCGGACGGCGGACACCGGTCGGGTCGCGCAGGGTGGTGCGCGGTGCACGCGGGGTGGCGTGGCTGGTGACCGGGTGCGTTCGGTACGGGGGAGGACCGCTTGTGACGGAGGACAGCATCGTACGACAGATGTCGTGCACCTGCGAATCCGCCCAGAAGCCGCCGCGTGGACGACTCCCGCTCGCGCGCCGCCGGGTCAGCCCAGGGCGGAGCCCGCTTCGAGGTGCGCCGGCAGCTGGTGCCCCATCCGGTCGCGCTTGGTGTCGAGGTACCCGGCGTTCTGCGCCGAGATCCCGACGACCAGCGGCACGAGGCTCTCGACGGTGATGCCGTGCTCTTCGAGCTGGCGGCGCTTCTCGGGGTTGTTCGAGAGCAGTCGGACGCTCGTGAGACCGAGGTCGGCGAGGATGCCGGCGGCGCCGCCGTAGGCGCGTGAGTCGGCAGGCAGCCCGAGCGCGAGGTTCGCGTCGAGGGTGTCGAGACCGTCCTCTTGCAGGCGGTATGCCTTGAGCTTGTTGATGAGGCCGATGCCGCGGCCCTCTTGTCCGCGGAGGTACACGACGACCCCACCCTCGGCGGCGATGGTGTCGAGCGCCGCGTCGAGCTGGGGGCCGCACTCGCACTTCAACGACCCGAAGGCCTCGCCGGTCAGGCATTCGGAGTGCACGCGGACGAGTGCGCCGTCGCGGGGTGCGGCGCCGTCCGGGCCGGTGCCGATGATCGCCACGTGCTCCGCGCTCGTCACGAGGTCACGGTAGGCACGCATCTCGAACGTGCCGTGCGTGGTGGGGACGTTCGTGGACACCTCGAACTGGACCGGGCTCCCGGGGGTGGGAGAAGTGAGTGCATCGGTCATGAGGTGCTCCGGTCGTTCTGGGGCCCCGCGTTCCCGAGCGCGTCCGCCGCCGGCCGTGGGGCGCGGTGCGGTCGTGCTCGGACCAGCAGGTCGGGGCCGAGGCTGGTGGTCGATAGTACGTCCAACCTCCGACGTTCGCCGATGCTTCCCACACCGACGTCATCGAGGGCGACGCGGGGTCCGCCGAGCAGCACCGGGGCGAGGTACACCAGGTACTCGTCGACGAGGCCGGCGGCTATCAGGGCCGATGCGACGGTGGGTCCGCCCTCCACGAACACGGAGTGCACGCCGTGCTCACGGAGCGCACCGAGCGAGGCGGCGAGGTCATGGCCGGGCAGGCTCAGGAGCCCGCGGGGGTGCCGTCGGAGCGCGGCGCCGTCGGGGACGGGGCGGTCGCCGAGCACCACCGGGAGCGGCTGGTCGGCGAGGAGTTCGCCCGCGTCGCCCCGCGCGGTGAGGCTCGGGTCGTCGGCGAGGACCGTGCCCGTCCCGACGATGATCGCGTCGTGGGCGGCCCGCTGCTCGTGCACGTGCTGGCGTGCGGCGGCACCGGTGATCCACTGGCTCGTCCCGTCGGCCGCGGCGGCGCGTCCGTCGAGGCTCGACGCCCACTTCACGGTCACCCACGGTCGGCCGAGGCGGACGGAGAGGAGCCATCGCTCGAGGAACGCCTCGGCCTCGTCGGCGAGCACGCCCGACACCACGTCGACGCCGGCGGCACGCAGCCGGTCGCCGCCGCCGTGGACGTTCGCGCCGGGGTCGTCGATCGCGTACACCACACGGCCGACCCCGGCCTCGATGAGGGCGACGGCGCACGGACCGGTCCGGCCGGTGTGGTTGCAGGGTTCGAGGGTGACCACGGCCGTCGCGCCGCGGAGGTGTGCCGGGTCGACCTTCGCCATCGCGTCGACCTCGGCGTGCGGGGTGCCGGCGCCCCGGTGCCACCCCTCGGCGAGGACGTCGCCGGCGGGGGAGAGGATCACTGCGCCGACCCGGGCGTGGTCACCCACGACCGGGCCGAGTGCCGCGAGTTCGAGCCCACGACGCATCGCCCGGACCTCTGCGGGGGAGGCCGCAGGGGCCGACGGAGCCGGGGTGGTGGTCACGGAACGAGACTACCGGCGCTGCTCGGGTGACACGTCAACACGGTGTCCCCCGGTGTCACACGCGCCCGGCCGCGGGGAAGGTCTCCGCCGGCCAGGCCAGGTCGGACGCCGGCGACCCGTCGGCACGGCGCAGGCCCTTCCACGCCGGGGTGGGCCCACCGTCACGACCGGGGATGAGGGCTTCGCCCGTGCCCGTGTACGAGAAGCCCGCCGCGCGTGCGACGCCCGCCGAGGCGGTGTTGCCGGCGTAGCACTCCCAGTACACGTCCGGAGCGCCCTGCTCGAACGCCCAGTCGACGACCAGGCGCACCGCGTCGTGCATGAGCCCGGCTCCCCGAGCGGACGGCGCGAGCCAGAACCCGAGGTCACGATGGGCGGTCCGGTACCCGATGACCCCCTCGAGCCACGTCGAGCCCGCCCGGCGGATCGCCCAGGCGTACTCCCTGTCGGACGCCCACCCGGGGCCGACGAGCGCGTCGACGAAGGTCGTGGCGTCGCGCGTCGTGTACGGCGTCGGGATCGTCGTCCAGCGCGCGATGTCCGGGTCCTGGCAGGCCTCGGCGATGGCGGCGGCGTCCGCCCGGGTCGGCACGTCGAGGTGCACCCGGGAGGACGACAGCGCGAAGGGGATCATGGTCAGGCGCGGCGGCGCGGGACGAAGCCGATGCGGTCGTACACCCGTGCCAGGGTCTCCTCGGCGATCGACTCGGCGCGCTCGGCACCGACCGCGAGCAGCCGGTCGAGTTCTGCCGGGTCGTCGAGGAGCTCCAGCGTGCGGGCGCGGACCGGCTCGAGCTCGGCCACGACCGCGTCGGCGACCTCACCCTTCAGGTCGCCGTAGCCCTTGCCCGCGAACGATGCCTCGAGCGCGGCGATCGGCGTCCCCGTGAACGCCGACAGGATGGACAGCAGGTTCGTCACGCCCGGCTTCTCCTGCCGGTCGGCCCGGATCTCGCGCTCGGTGTCGGTGACCGCGGACCGGATCTTCTTGGCGGTGCGCTTCGGGTCGTCGAGCAGCCGGATGAGTCCGTTGTCCGACGCCGCAGACTTGCTCATCTTGCTCGTCGGGTCCTGCAGGTCGTAGATCCGGGCGGTGTCCGTCAGGATCCGGGCCTCGGGCACGACGAACGTCTCGCCGAAGCGGGAGTTGAAGCGGCCGGCGAGGTCGCGGGTGAGCTCGACGTGCTGCCGCTGGTCGTCGCCGACCGGCACGACCTTCGTGTCGTAGAGCAGGATGTCCGAGGCCATCAGGATCGGGTACGTGAAGAGCCCGACCGACGCCGCCTCGGCACCCTGACGCGCGGACTTGTCCTTGAACTGGGTCATCCGGCTCGCCTCACCGAAACCGGTGAGGGTGTTGAGCACCCACGCGAGCTCGGCGTGCGCCGGCACGTGCGACTGCACGAACAGCGTCGCCTTCGTCGGGTCGATACCCGACGCGATGTACTGCGCGGCGGTCGCCCGGGTGTTCGCTCGGAGCTCGGCCGGGTCCTGCGGCGAGGTGATCGCGTGCATGTCGACGACGCAGTAGATCGCGTCGTAGTCGTCGAGCAGGTCACGCCACTGCATGAGCGCGCCGATGTAGTTGCCGAGGTGGAGGGACCCGGCCGACGGCTGGATGCCCGAGAAGATGCGCGTCTTCGTCATGGTGCTGGTGTCCTGTTGCTGCTGGAGAGTGGGGAGGTCAGAGTTCGTAGTCGACGACCACGGGGGCGTGGTCGGACCATCGCTGGTCGTAGGCCGCAGCCCGGTCGACCGTGTACGTCGTGACCTTGGCGGCGAGGTCCGGGGTCGCCATCTGGTAGTCGATGCGCCAGCCGGTGTCGTTGTCGAAGGCCTGGCCGCGCCACGACCACCACGTGTACGGCCCCTCGACGTCGCCGGCCTGCGCGCGACCCACGTCCACCCAGCCGAGACCCGGTCCGGTGGAGCCGTCGGCGCCCTCGACCTGCTCGCCGTCGGCGCCGAAGAACCGCGAGAAGTAGGCACGCTCACGCGGCAGGAAGCCCGCCCGCTTGACGTTGCCCTTCCAGTTCTTGATGTCCCGCTGGTCGTGCCCGACGTTGAGGTCGCCGACGACGACCGCGAGCGGGTTGTGCTCGCGCAGGGCGGGCAGCCGCTCGGTCATGGCGTCGAGGAACTTCCACTTCTCGTCCTGCTTGGGGGTGTCGACCTCGCCCGAGTGCACGTACGTCGACACGACCGTCACCGTGGTGCCGTCGATCTCGTAGTCGGCCTCGAGCCAGCGACCCGCGGAGTCGAACTCCGAAGGACCGAGCTCGACGCGGTGGATGTGCGCCCGGTGCTTCGACGCGATCGCGACGCCCGCTCGGCCCTTCGCCGTCGCCGGGTCGTGCACGATGTCCCACTCGTCGCCGAGCAGTCCGGAGAGGTCGTCGCTCGACGCGCGGACTTCCTGCAGCGCGAGTACATCGACGTCGCGGGTGGCGAGCCAGTCGCCCATGCCCTTCCGGAACGCGGCACGGATGCCGTTCACGTTGACGGATGCGAGGCGCAGGCGTGTCATGCAGAACACCCTATCGGCGGGTGCCGACACGACGACGGCCTGGAGGCGCGGTGCCAGCGTGCACCGTGCCTCCAGGCCGTCATCCGGTCACGCCCAGGGCGTGACGCGCGCGGTCAGGCCGCGTCGTGGTCCGTCTTGAGGAACTCGACCAGGCTGTCAGCCGTCGTCTCGGCGTCGTCGCCCGAGACCGTCAGGGTGACCTCGTCGCCGTTCTCGATGCCCAGCCCGAGCAGCGCGAGGATGCTGCCCGCGTTGCCGGACTTCTCGCCCTTCGCGATCGTGACCTGGTGGCCCGATGCCGTCACGGTCTGGACGAAGAGGGAGGCGGGGCGTGCGTGCAGGCCGGACGCGCTGGCGACGGTGACGGTACGGGTGGCTTCGGACATCGATGGACTCCTAGTCGATGGGTGGTGGCGCTCATGGTAGCGAGCGCCCGGTGGGTGGGTTCGGTGAGCGGGCGCGGCGGGGAGCGACCCGCAGGTCAGGCCCGGCCGGGCCAGAACACCTCGGTGCCGGCGGCCTCGACCTCGCGCACGAGATCGGCGTTCACCGCGGGGTCGGTGATGATCGTGTCGATCGCGGCGAGGGGGGCGACGCGGCCGAACTCCTCGCGGCCGAACTTGGTGTGGTCGGCGAGCAGGATGCTCCGTCGGGCGGACTTGATCATCGCGCTCTTCACGGCGGCCTCGGCCATGTTGTGCGTCGTGAGCCCCCGCTCCGGGGTGATCCCGTTGATGCTGATGAAGGCGACGTCCACGCTCACCATGCCGATGAGCTGGTGCGTCCAGGTGCCGACACCGGCGAGCGAGTCGCTGCGGATGTTGCCGCCGAGCAGGTGCAGGTCGATGCCCGCGCGGTTCGCGACCGCCATCGCGACGGGGAGCGAGTGCGTGACGACGGTGAGGCCGCGGTCGGTGGGGAGCATCTCGGCGAGGCAGATCGTGGAGGTGCCGGCGTCGATCATGATCGAGCCGTTCTCGGGGAGTTCGTCGAGGGCGGCCTCGGCGATGACCATCTTCTCGGTCTGGTTGATGCCGCCGCGGTCCCCGACGCCCGGGTGCAGCGTGATCCGCTCGACCGGGATCGCGCCGCCGTGGGCACGACGGACGAGGCCGCGTCGCTCGAGGCTCGTGAGGTCGCGACGGATGGTCTCCGGCGTGACGGCGAGCAGCTCGGCGAGGTCCTTCACGTCGACCCGGCCCTGGGCGCGTGCCTCTTCGACGATGCGCTGGTGGCGCTCTGGTGCGTACATCGGACCCCATCGTCTCAGGTCGGAACGGAACGGACATGCTCGGGCACGTCTGCGACGGATTGCCCCGAACTTGATCGTCCGCCAGACGCAAACGGGCATCTGTTTCTGTATTTTTATCCCCGGATGTGTTTGTTTGTCAACGTGGATCGGGGTATGGTGCTGAACAGGCCGCACGGGCGGGTTCCCGCCGTGTCGCTGCGCACCGAACGAACCACCCCACCGCAAGCGCGTGTGAGATGAAGGAGTCTCGAATGTCCGAACTGCTCGGAACCGGCGTCGGCCGTGGCGTCGCCCACGGCACCGTGCTCCGGATGGCGGACCCGCTGGGCGAACCGTCGAAGGACGCGCTGCAGGGTTCGGCGGACGACGCCAAGCAGTCGGTGCACGACGCGCTCTCGCACGTGGCCGACGACCTCAACAAGCGCGGACAGCTCGCCGGCGGCGACGCCCAGGCCGTGCTCGAGGCCCAGGCGCTGATGGCGCAGGACCCGACCCTCCTCGACGACGTGCACGCCCGCATCGACGGCGGCACGAACCCCGAGCGCGCCGTGTACGAGGCGTTCGCGCAGTTCCGCGACCTGCTCGTCGGCATGGGCGGCTACATGGGGGAGCGCGCGGCCGACCTCGACGACGTCGCCCAGCGCATCGTCGCGAAGCTCCGCGGGGTCGCAGCGCCCGGCGTGCCCGAGTCGGACACCCCCTTCGTGCTCGTCGCCCGTGACCTCGCGCCGGCCGACACCGCACTCCTCGACCTCGACAAGGTCCTCGCGCTCGTCACCCGCGACGGCGGCCCCACCTCGCACACCGCGATCCTCGCCCGGGCCAAGGGCATCACCGCGATCGTCGGCGTCACCGGTGCCGACGACCTGACCGACGGCCAGCACGTCGTCGTCGACGCCGTCGCGGGCACCGTCGTCACCGAGCCGTCCGACGCGCTCGTCGCCGAGGTCGAACAGCGCATCGCCGACCGCCTCGCCGCGGCCGCCGCCCCGCTGACCGCCGGCGCGCTCGCCGACGGCCACACCGTTCCCCTGCTCGCGAACCTCGGCAGCCCCGCCGACGCCGCGGGCGCCGTGTCCCTCGGTGCGGAGGGCGTGGGGCTCTTCCGCACCGAGTTCCTCTTCCTCGACTCGCCCAAGGCGCCCACGGTCGAGGAGCAGCAGGAGTCGTACAAGCAGCTGCTCCAGGCGTTCCCCGGCAAGAAGGTCGTCGTCCGGGCCCTCGACGCCGGTGCCGACAAGCCGCTGCCGTTCCTCACCGACAAGGACGAGGAGAACCCGGCGCTCGGCCGTCGTGGCCTCCGCGCACTGCGGAACCACCCCGAGGTGCTCCGCGACCAGCTCACCGCGCTCGCCCGGGCCGACGCCGAGACGGAGGCCGACCTCTGGGTGATGGCCCCGATGGTCGCCGACGCCGAGGAGACCGAGTACTTCGTCGACCTGGCCCGTGAGCTCGGCATCCGCACCGCCGGTGTGATGGCCGAGGTCCCCTCGCTCGCCCTCATGGCCGAGCAGGTGTTCCAGTCCGCCGACTTCGTGTCGATCGGCACGAACGACCTCACCCAGTACACGATGGCCGCCGACCGCATGCTCGGCACCGTCGCGTCCTACCAGGACCCGTGGCACCCCGCCGTCCTCCGCCTCGTCGCCCAGCTCGGCGCCGCCGGCCAGGCAGCGGGCAAGCCGGTCGGCATCTGCGGTGAGGCGGCGGCGGACCCGCTCCTCGCCGTCGTCCTGGTCGGCCTCGGCGCCACCACCCTCTCCATGACCCCCGCGGCTCTGGCCGACGTGCGCGCCGAACTCGGCCAGCACACGCTCGAGCAGGCCCGCGAGATGGCCCAGGCGGCACTCGCTGCGAGCACGGCGGCGGCCGCGAAGTCCGCCGCGGCCGCAGCACACGCCGCCTGAGCCGACCCCCACAGCACCACCCGACCCCAGCACCACCTCCCTCACAGCCGCAGCACCTCACAGAAAGTCACCGCACATGACAACGTCGTCCGTTGCAGCGCCCGACGCCCCCGCGAAGTCGCGGGGCGGCGCACGCGTCGCCGTTCAGAAGTTCGGCACGTTCCTCTCCGGCATGGTCATGCCCAACATCGCGATCTTCATCGCGTGGGGCATCATCACCGCCTTCTTCATCGAGACCGGCTGGACGCCCGTGGGCATCCTCGGCGGGTTCGGTGAGACCGGCGGCGTCGCCAACCTCGGCCTCGTCAGCCCGATCCTCACCTACCTGATCCCGCTCGCGATCGCCTTCCAGGGCGGCCGGATGATCTACGAGACCCGCGGCGCCGTCGTCGGTTCCGTGATGGCGATGGGTGTCATCGTCGGCGCCAACGGCACGGTCATGATCCTCGGCGCGATGATCTGCGGCCCCCTCGGCGCGTACCTCATCAAGCAGATCGACAAGATCTGGGACGGCAAGATCCGCCCGGGCTTCGAGATGCTGGTCAACAACTACGCCGCGGGCATCCTCGCCTTCGGTCTGGCG
Source organism: Curtobacterium sp. UNCCL20 (assembly GCF_900101675.1). GTDB lineage: Bacteria > Actinomycetota > Actinomycetes > Actinomycetales > Microbacteriaceae > Curtobacterium. Next base: position 662,180 of record NZ_FNKG01000002.1, read on the forward strand.
ATGATCGGGTTCTTCTGGCTCGCGCCGATCTTCAAGGCGATCGCGAACGGCCTCGGCAGCGCGGTGGAGTTCCTGGTGAACCACTCGCTGCTCCCGCTCGCCAGCGTCATCATCGAGCCCGCCAAGGTGTTCTTCCTCAACAACGCGATCAACCACGGTGTGCTCGACCAGCTCGGTGCCGCGCAGGTGCAGGAGTCGGGCAAGTCGATCCTGTTCCTCCTCGAGGCGAACCCCGGCCCCGGCCTCGGCATCCTCCTCGCCTTCACCTTCTTCGGTGTCGGCATCGCCCGCTCGACCGCTCCCGGCGCGATCATCATCCAGTTCCTCGGCGGCATCCACGAGATCTACTTCCCGTACGTGCTGCAGAAGCCGGTCCTGTTCATCGCCGTCATCCTCGGTGGTGCCACGGGCGTCGCGACCAACGTCGCGTTCCACTCCGGCCTCGTCGCCCCGGCCTCGCCGGGATCGATCTTCGCGGTCCTCGGTGCGACGGCGAAGGACAGCTTCCTCGGCGTCATCCTGTCGGTCATCCTGTCCGCGGCGGTGTCGTTCGCGGTGGCGTCGTTCTTCCTCATCGCGACCCGCAAGCGTGACCTGGCGAACGGCGGCGGCGACATGACCGCTGCGATGGCCAAGCTCCAGGCGAACAAGGGCCGCGACGTCAACGCCGCGACCGCCGGCCTCCTCGGCAACAACAGCCCGGCCAACGAGCAGGAGTCCGAGGCCGCCCTCGGCGGTGTCGGTGCCGCGACGGCCACCGCGACGAAGGTCCACAACGTGGTCTTCGCGTGCGACGCCGGCATGGGCTCGAGCGCCATGGGTGCCAGCGTCCTCCGCAACAAGGTGAAGAAGGCCGGCATCGAGGGGGTCACGGTCGTCAACAAGGCGATCGCGAACCTCACCGGTGACGAGGACCTCATCATCACCCAGGAGGAACTGACGGACCGCGCACGACAGAAGAACCCGAACGCACAGCACGTGTCGGTCGGCAACTTCATGAACGCGCCGCAGTACGACCAGGTCGTCGAACAGCTCAAGAACCAGTAACGAAGTGCAGTATCGGAGGGGACGGGCCACAACCCGTCCCCTCCACCACGTCCTCGACCAACAAGGAGAACCACCGATGCCCGTCCTGCAGGAGAGCCAGATCCGCATCCACACCGAGGACACCGCGCCGACGAAGTCGGAGGCGATGAAGGAGGCGGCCGAGATCCTCGAGGCTGCGGGCGCGGTCACGGCGGACTACTACCCGGCGATGCTCGAGCGCGAGAAGAGCGTCTCGACGTACATGGGGAACTTCCTCGCCATCCCGCACGGCACGAACGACGCGAAGGACGCGATCAAGTCCTCGGCGCTGTCGTTCATCCGCTACGCGAGCCCGATCGACTGGGACGGCAACCCGGTGCGTTTCGTCGTCGGCATCGCCGGCGTCAACAACGAGCACCTCGACATCCTCTCGAAGATCGCGATCGTGTTCTCCGACGAGGACGAGGTCCAGAAGCTGACCGACGCCCCGGACACCGCGGCGATCCTCTCGATCCTCGGCGAGGTCAACGAGTGAGCACCCCCACCGCCGTCCACTTCGGCGCGGGCAACATCGGCCGTGGGTTCGTCGGACTCCTGCTCCACGAAGCCGGGTACGAGGTCGTCTTCGCCGACGTCGCCGCGCCGCTCATCGACGCGCTGGCCGCCGCCGAGTCGTACACCGTGCACGAGGTCGGCGCGAACGCACGGGACCACGAGGTCACGAACTTCCGCGCCCTGAACAGCGCGCAGGACGAGGCGGCCGTCGTCGCCGAGATCGCCACCGCCTCGATCGTGACGTGCGCGGTCGGGCCGAACGTCCTGAAGTTCATCGCGCCGGTCATCGCCCGCGCGCTGGTGGCCCGCGATGCCGACGCCGCACCGATCGCCGTGATGGCGTGCGAGAACGCCCTCAACGCGACCGACCGTCTCCGCGAGTTCATCGTCGAGGCGCTCCCGGCCGACGTCCGCGACCAGGCCCTCGCGAAGGCCGTCTTCGCGAACACCGCGGTCGACCGCATCGTGCCCGCGCAGCCCGAGGGCGGCGGCCTCGACGTCACCGTGGAGACCTACTTCGAGTGGGCGATCGACCGCACCCCGTTCGGTGGCACCGAGCCGGAGATCCCCGGCGCGCACTACGTCGACGGACTCGCGGCCTCGATCGAGCGCAAGCTCTTCACGGTCAACACCGGACACGCCACCGTCGCCTACCACGGCTTCCTCGCCGGGGCCGACAAGATCTCGGACGCCATCGCGATCCCCGCGGTCCGCTCCGAGCTCGAGTCCGTGCTCGCCGAGACGAGCGACCTGCTCGTCCGCCGGCACGAGCTCGACCCCGAGGTGCACCGCGCCTACGTCCAGGCGATCATCGGCCGCTTCGAGAACCCGCACCTGCCCGACACCGTGACCCGGGTCGGTCGGCAGCCGCTCCGGAAGCTGTCGCGTGACGAGCGCTTCGTCTCGCCCGCCGCCGCACTCGCCGAGGACGGCACGGAGCCGACGGCGCTCCTCGACGCGATGGGCGCCGCGCTCCGCTTCGACGTCGCGGACGACGAGCAGAGCGTCGAACTGCAGGCGCTCCTGCACTCCGACCGGAGCGACGAGGCCGTCGTCACGGAGATCACCGGTCTCGACGAGCAGCACCCGCTGCACGCCGCCTTCTCGGAGCGGGTGCGTTCCGCCCGCGCCTAGCGTTCCCAGCTGACGGACTGGAGGCGCGGTGCCAGCTGGCACCGCGCCTCCAGTCCGTCCGCGCACTGTCGCGAGACGCCGCTCCAGCCGCGAGACGCCGCTCCAGCCGCGGGACGCCGCTGCGGTCGGAGGACGCCTCACCAGCCGAGGGCCGCCAGCAGCTCCGACACCGTCGTGATCGTGGCGCGGCCGAGGCCGGCCACCCCGATGCGACCGGGCCGGCTCAGCGCACGGTCTGCGCGGAGCACGACGACCCCGGCGACCCCGGCGTCCCGCACCGCACGCGTGTCCACCGCGGTCGGCTTCGCCGCGCGGTCCACGAGCACGACCACGGAACGCCAGAGCAGCGTCGGGTCGGGGTCGTGCGCGATCGACGCGAGTGCCGCGCGCACGTCGGCGGCACCGTCGACGGTCGCTCGGCCGACGACGACGAGGCAGTTCTCCGGAGTCGCCGCGAGTGCTGCGGCCGGACCGACGTGCGCCCCCATGTCGTGCAGGGTCACCCGCGTGGTCGCCGGCTCGAGCGACGGCAGTCGGGCGGCGAGCTCACCGCCGGAGTGGTCCGTCGCCTGCACGACCACGCCGAGTCGGCCGCCGATCGCGTCTGCCAGGAGCGCCGCGACCGTCGTCGTGCCGGTGCCGCCGGCGACGCCCGTGACGATGACCGTCCGGGCACGCTGCAGCGCCGCACGCCGTGATCCGGGCATCGGGGGGAGCGGAGCCGAGGTCGGTGGGAGGTCGCTCACGAGCCGTCCTCCACGAGGACCTGTGCGCCGATCGCCGCGGCGAACGCACGGGCGATCTCGACGCCGACGTCCCCGGCCGATCCCCACGGTGCCCACGCCTCGGTCCACCACACCGGGCCGTCCACGGACGCCCACGGTGCCAGTCGGGCGACCTCCGCGGCGTTCTCGACGAACTCGGGCACCTGGACGCTGAGCACGGCGGAGCCCCTGCGGTCGACGACCTCGGTCACCGCACCGCCCGCGAGGGTCCGGACGCGCAGGTCCGGTGCCACGTCGGCACCGGCGTCGACGAACGCCGCGAGTTCGGGCGCGTTCGCGGACAGGATCAGCACGTCACGGGGCATCGACGGCTCCCTTCGGGTCGAGGACGGTGGTCTGGCCCGCTGCGTCGGAGCGCGCCGGCTGCGTCGTCGGTGCCGCGGCGAAGTGGGCCACCTGCACGATGCGGGGAGCGGTGCCGCGGCGCACGAGACGCCCGCGTCCGGGCGGGAACTGCTCGGCGTAGACCTTCGGGAAGACCTGGCCCTCCGACCGCTCGCCGCTCAGCACGAGGCCGGTGGCGCCGGAGTCCCGGATGGACTGGATGACGGTGTCGTACATCGCACGCGCGGCACCGGCGACCGGTCGGGTCAGGACGACGTGCAGCCCGAGGTCCCGCGCGGACGGCAGGTACGGCATGAGCGGCGCGAGCGGGTCGGTGCCGGCGGAGGCGACGATGTCGTAGTCGTCGACGAGGACCACGATGCGGGGCCGCGGACCGGTCGAGGTGCCGGCGGCGCGCTGCTCGAGTTCGGCGGCGATGGCAGCCGCCAGCCCGCGGGCGTCCCGGCCGTTCGAGGCGTGTCCGCCGAGGAAGTCGTCCGGGGTGCCCGCCGCGGCACCTCCGCGGACGTCCATGAAGGCGAGGACGAGCTCGTCCGGGGTCGACCGTTCCATGAACCCGGCGGCGAGACCCCGGAGGAGCGCCGTCTTGCCGCTGGCGGTGTCACCGAACACGAGCAGGTGCTGGTCGACCGCGGGGTCGAACGCCACGAAGTCCATCGTGTCCTGTCGCAGGGCGAACGGCACGGTGTCGGGCGCGACGAGGGGGTCTGGGAGCTCAGCGGGGTCGAACGACTCCGGGAGCAGCCGGATCGGGGCTGCCGCCGGACCGCCCCAGCTGTCCGCGACGCGCTGGGCGAGGGCAGCGAGCTCGTCACCGACCGCACCGTCCTCGACGTCGTCGAGCACCGGCAGGGCGACCTGGCCGAACAGCTCGTCACCGGTCAGCACCCGGCCCGGCTCGCCGGACTTCAGCGTGGCCGCCGCCGCGCGGGCGATCGTGGAGTCGGCCGGGTCGTTCAGCCGCATCTCGAAGCGCTGCCCGATGAGCGGCTGGTTCGCCAACCGCAGCTCGTTCCAACGGGTGAGCGCCACCACGACGTGGATGCCGAAGCTGCCACCCCGCTGGAGCAGGTCGCCGAACGCGTCCTCGAGTTCCTCGAACTCAGTGCGCATCACGCCGAAACCGTCGATGAGCAGGACGACGTCGGCGGACCCCAGCTCGGGCACCCGTCCCGCGGCGTGGCGCTTCCGCAGCATGGCGAGCGAGTCGATGCCGTGGTCGCGGAACACCCGCTCGCGCAACCGGATCATCGCCTGCAACTCCTCGACCAGGCGGAGCAGGCGGTTCCGGTCCGCTCGGGTCGCGACGCCACCGACGTGCGGGAAGCCCTCGATGCGGCCGAGGCCACCGCCGGACAGGTCCATGCCGTACACACTCACCTGGCGCGGCGTCGTGGTGAGCGCGATCGACGCGGCCACCGAGCGCAGGAAGGTGGTCCGACCGGAACCCGGCGCACCGATGACCGCGACGTGTCCGCCGCCCTGCGTGAGGTCGAGCATCCACGGGCGCTGCCGCTGGCGTCCGGGGTCGTCGAGCAGACCGATCGGCACCGTGAGCCCGGTCGGGTCGGTGTCGGCGTTCGGGTCGAGCACGGCACCGAGCGCCAGACGGGTCGGCAGCGGCGGGAGCCACACCGGCGTCGTCGCCCGGTCACTGCGGCCGAGCCGTTCGACCGCCTCGTCGACCACGCTCCGGCCGACGTCGGGGGCCTCGAGGGTGGCCTCGCCCGGGTCGTCGTCCTCCGACGCGAGGGTGTTGTACACCGGCAGCTCGAACGGCTCCGGTGCGGTGTCGGTGGAGGTCGGTGCCGCGGCCGCGGCCGGGGTGGCGTCCTCGATCGGCCCGGACACGTAGCCGGACCGGAACCGGGTGTACACGCTGGTGTCGACCTTGAGGTAGCCGTACCCTGGGACCGCGGGCAGGTGGAACGCGTCACCGGTGTCCAGGACGACCTGGCTCTCGGCCTCCGAGAACGTGCGGAGTCCGAGCCGGTACGACAGGTAGGTGTCGAGGCCGCGGAGCTTGCCCGCTTCGATCCGCTGGCTGGAGAGCAGCAGGTGCACGCCGATCGAGCGCCCGATGCGGCCGATCATGAGCAGCAGGTCGACGAACTCGGGTTCCGCCGTGAGCAGTTCGCCGAACTCGTCGATGACGAGCACGAGGTGCGGCATCGGCGGGAGCTCGGGCCGGTGCGTGCGGAGCTCCCGGTAGTGCGTGATCGACGGCGCGGCCCCGGCGTCGCGGAGCATCTCCTGGCGGCGGCGCACCTCGCCCGCGATCGAGGCCCGTGCACGGCGGGTGAGCTGCGGGTCGTCGGCGAGGTTGTCGATGAGGCCGGCGACGTGCGGCAGCCGGGCGAACGGGGCGAACGCGGCGCCGCCCTTGTAGTCGACGAGGATCATCGCGAGGTCCTCCGGCGGGTGCGACACCGCGAGGCCGAGCACGAGCGTGCGGAGCATCTCGCTCTTGCCGGAACCGGTGGCGCCGATGCAGATGCCGTGCGGGCCCATGCCCAGTTGCGCCGACTCCTTGAGGTCGAGCAGCAGCGGGGCGCCGAAGTCGTCGACGCCGATCGGGACGCGGAGGAAGTCGCGCGGTGCCCGGGGACGCCAGGTCCGGTCGGGGTCGATCGTCGTGACGTCCTCCACCCCGAGCAGGTCGGTGACGCCGATCGCCGCCGACGACTCGGCGCGTTCCTCGGCGTCGGCGGACAACCGCAGGGGAGCGAGCGCGCGGGCGACGGCGGTGACGAGCGTCGGGGCGACCGGGTCGCAGACGGCAGCCTGCACCGGGGCGGGCTCACCCTCGGCCACGTCGCGCGCGTCGACGATCTCGAGCAGGGTGCGACCGGGCTGCTCCGACCGTGCCGTCACGCGCACCCGCACGTCCGAGGGCTCGTGCAGGCGGTCGGCGACGAGGTGCACCACGATGATCCGGAGGTCCTCTGGGCGGGTCTCGCCCTCCGGCAGCGCGAGCGGGACGGCCACGCTGCCGTGCTCGTCCGCGAAGACCACCAGACGCGCAAGGTCGCTCCGCTTCCCGGAATCGCCCGACCGCCGCCACATCGCCGCGGTCCGGGCGCGCTCGCCGAGTTCCCCCGCGAGGGTGCGCGCGAGCGTCGGGACGTCCTCGGCCACCCGTCGGGCGCGCAGCGGACCGTCGAAGGTGCGGTCCATCCGGGCGTGCGGGAGCAGGTCGAACCAGTCCCAGTCGTCGGCGCGGTCGGCCGGGAACGCCGCCGCGAGGTGCAGGTCCTCCGGGGCGTGCATCGCCGCGAGCTGGGCGACCAGGGCGCGGGCGACGTCGAGCACGGCCGCTCGCTCGCCGACGACCGAGACGTCGCCGGCGTCGTCGAGCCGGATCGCGATCGGCATCGCGTGCACGGTGCCGTAGTGCTCGGCCACCTGCTCGAGCTCGGCGAGCATCAGCGGGTCGAGGGGCTGCACGGGGTTCTGGTCCGGCGGCACCGTGAGGTCGAGCCACGCGACGTCACCCGAGCCGACCCGCACGCGCAGGAAGTCGGCGTGGCCGCGACGCCGCTCCCACAGCCGCGCCAGGTCCCCGACGAGCCGGGGGAGGGTGTCCGGGGTGGGGTCGACGTGCTCGGCGCGTTCGCGCACCGCCGTCGTCCGGGCACGGAGGTCGCCGCGGAGCTCCTCGAGGTAGTCGAGGTACCGCTCACGCTGGGTGCGACGGTTGCGCACGGCGTTGCCGCGCTGGGTGAAGGCCATGCCGAGGCCACCGACGAGGGCGACCACGAAGACCAGCGCCGCGACGACCATGAGCACCGGGTTGTTGCCCCGCAGCACGACCATCATCACGACGGAGGAGATCGCACCGACCACCGGCAGCAGGGACTGCAGCGGGATGCCGCCGCTCGGGCCCTCGGGGAGCTGGGGCGGCGGGGCGAGCTGCTCGGCGTCGGGTCGGACGAGCGGGGTGGAGACCCGTGCGGGTCGGTGCACGATGCGGTTCACCGGGACACCTCCGGTGCGTGACGGTCGACGCGGCGGCCGACGGCGGCGTCGACGAGGGCCGCGGTGAGCTGGATGAGGGCGATGCGCGAGGCCGTCGGACGGTCGCCGCCGCCGGTGACGCTCGGGTCGCTCGGGATCGGGTGGACCGCGTGGCCGGGCCACTCCGCGGCCGTGCGGGCCGCGCGGAGCCCGGCGCCGGTGGTGTCGACGGGGACCACGAGCACGCGCGACCCGGGGGCGTGTCGACGGATCGCGTCGGCGTGCGCCACGCCCTCCTCGACCGACGGGCGGTCTGGTCCGGTGACGAGGGCGACGACGTGCGCGTCGGCGGCGACGGCGCCGAGGTCGACGAAGGGACTGCGGGAACCCCAGTCGCCGACGACGACGTCGAAGAAGCGGGCGATCGGGTCGACGGCGTCGGTCCATTCGTCGGGTGCTGCCTGGCGGCTCGGGAGGCGCGGGTCGCCGATCCGGAGCACGTGCAGTCCCGAGCCGGTCACGGCCAGACCCTCGGTCGCCTCCCACGAGGTGCGCGCGGCACTGCGGCGCGGGGAGGGTGGCGTCGGCTCGGTCCGGTCGGCACCGGCGTACGCGGCGAACGAGCGCAGCCCGGCGGCACCGTCTACCCCGAGGACGCGTCCGGCCCGGCGACGTGCCAGCACCGTCGCGACGGCCGCCGCGGTCGCGGAACAGCCCGTCCCGCCGCGCAGCGAGGCGAAGGCGATGCGCCGGCTCGTCGGCACGCCCTGCCGGATCGCCCGGTGCGCGTCGTCGAGCTCGCGTGCCCCGCCGGCCACACTGCCGAAGAACGCCCGTCCGAGTGCCGGGACCACGTCGTCGAAGAGCCGCATCGTCAGAACGTCTCCAGCAGTGCGGCGAACAGGCCGAACGTCCCGAGCAACAGGGGCAGGGTCACGACCACCGAGACGGTCTCGAGCACGTTGCCGAGCGATCGCAGCCGTGCCCGCTGGTGCGCCGCGGGTCGGACACCGGCGAGCAGTGCTCCCACCACACCGAGCCCGGCGAGCATCCCGAGCACCTGCACGGGGGCGGTGGCGGCGTGCCCGACGAGTCCGAGCACCGCGGCGAGGACGACCGCGGTCCAGAGCAGGACGCCCTGCAGGGTGAGCGGGAACGCCCGCGTCCGGAGCGCGGCCACGACGACGACGGCGGTGCCCAGTCCGATCGCCCACGGGTCCTGGTCGGCGACGAGGGCAGCGCCGGCGATGGCGATCGGCGCCGCGACGGCCGCCGTGGTCCAGTCGAGTGCCCGGTACGCGTCGTCGAGGGCGCTCACCACGCGGTCACGGGCGACGAGGTCGCCGCCGCTCACCCGGTCGTCGAGCCCGGTGAGCCCCGCGGACGACATCGCCGCGGACGGCAGGAGCCCGCACGCCACGATCGCGGCGACGGCCACCACACCCCACCCGGCGGCCTCCGGGGCCGGGGTCAGCCAGGTGACCATGCCGAGCAGGGGCAGCACGACGCCGACGACGGCGGCGGCGCCGATGGTCCGGGTGCGCTGTCCGACGCCGAGCCCGACGCCGAGCGCGATCCACGCCCAGACGAGCACGACCGCAGCGATCATCGCGGGCTGGTCGCCGTCGCGGCCGAGCACCGGGCCGACCGCCAGGCCGATCGGGAGGGCGAGCCCGGTGGCCGCCGCGGTGAGGGCGATGCCCGTCCAACGGGCTCCGGCTCGTCCGGCGACGAGGGCCGCGAGCGCGAGGACGACCCCGCTGCCGGCGAGCACGGACGGGAGCACCGCGGGGGAGACGTCCCCGCCGTCGAAGGCAGCTCGGACCGTGGCGACCGTGAACGCCGCGACCACCAGGGTCCCGACGACCGACGCGGTCGCGCCCACGGCACCCGCGGCGACGGCCTGTCGTGCGGCCGTTCCCCAACCGTCCGATCGGCGACCGAGCGAGTCGGCGACGGCGTCGGTGACGTCGGAGACCTCCGGCGGCGGCGGGGCGTCGGCGCGGCGGACGAGGTGCAGGACCTCGCCGTCGGAGATCTCCTGCGTGGCGGCGTCGGCGGCGAGCGCGACCTCTTCCCCGGTGACGCGCACGAGCGCGACCGGGTGCGCGCTGTCCGCGATCGGCTCGTCGAGGATGTCCACCAGTCGCGGCAGCAGCCCGGCGAACGGCTCGTCGGACGCGACGACGACGTCGGCGCGACGGCCGGCGCCGACCACGGTCACGCGGGTGAAGTCGGTCACTTGGTCTCCTGTTGCTGTTGCTGCTGGGGCGCCTGCTGGGCGAGCGCGTTGGTGACGAACGAGTAGCCGAGGCACCCGACGCCGACGACCGCGGCGAGGACGACGCTGCCGATGAACCGCTTCACGTTGTCGTTGACGATCCGACGGTCGGCGAGCCGCCCGAGCACGAACGCCTGCCGGAGCCGTCGTCGGTGCGTCGAGACGCTCTCCAGCAGGATCGAGTCACTGTTCCGCGGCACGCTGCACCTGTTCCCTCGTCCGGTCGTCCATCCCCACCGCGTCGGCCACCCGGTCACGGCCGATGTGGGCGAGCACGGCCGCGAGCTCCTCAACGGGGTCGCGGTCCGGGCTCCGTCCGAACGGCAGCACGAGCGCCGGGATCCGCGGCCGGCCGGCGACGACCGCACCGAACCGGTCGCGCATCGCCTCGGGGTCGAGCGCGAGCGCTCGCACCGACGGCGCCCCGAGCAGCATCGCGACCGGGACCGGGGGGAGGGCCATCCGCGGCGCCTGCGCGAGGTCGGCACGACCCGGGCGTCGGAGCACCAGGGCGAAGAGCGGGAGTTGGGTCGCGGCGAGACGCCCGAGCACCTGCGGCACGGCTGCGACCCGCACCGATGCGGCGGCGTCCCCGGGGGCGCCGACCGACAGCAGGCCGGTGGTGAGCTCCTCGACGCCGTGCTCGGTCCGCTGCGCCGTGATCGTCATCGCGAGCGGCGCAGCGGGTGATCCCACCGCGAGCAACCTGGTCGGGTCGGGCATGCGCTCGCGGGCGACCTCGGTGACCGCTCGGCGGTCCCAGGCACGGGTCGCTGGCTCGTGCGTGCCCCAGCCGGTCGGGGCGGCGCCGGCGAGCTCCACGGCGAGCAGCTCGGTCGTCGTGCCCAGGACGGTCTCGGCACTCGCACGGTGCCGGACCGAAGCGGAGACGACGAGCTGGTCCGCGGTCGCGGGCTCCGGACGGAGGTGTCCCACGGCGACGTCCTCGACCGTGGTCGGCGGGCCGAGCAGCACCGCGTCGGTGAACTCCTCGAGCCGTCGCCCGTCGAGTCCGTTGCGGAGGCCGTCGTCGCCGCGGACCACCCACGCTCCGCCGGCGTCGACGAGCGCCTGCCGGAACGCCTCGGTCACGACGGACAGCCCGTCGGTGACGAGGATCGGGCGGGCGCCCTCGGCCGACGCGGTCCGGAGCACGTCCACCTGGGCGCGGCCGAGGCGCACGATGCCCGCACGACTCTCGATGCGGATGGTGCCGCCGCCCGCCGAGTCGACGAGCGGGTGCTTCGCGGTCGGCCGGTCGTCGTGCGTCCGCGCTGCTCGGAACGGGTTCACGCGGCGGCCCCGACCCGGTCGACGACGAACGCGTGGTCGCCGATGCGGACGGTGGAGCCGGCCGTGACCGTCAGGTCCACGCCGGGGACGAGGACCTCGAACGACGCGTCCGGCCGGATCACCGACGTGCCGTTCGTCGAGCCGAGGTCACGCAGCACCACGGCTCCGTCTGTCTGCACGAGCGCGACGTGGGTCTTCGAGAGCGTGCGGGAGAGGTCGGGCACGGCGACGGTGGCGACGCCCGGTTCTGCCTCCGGGGTGCGGCCGACGACGCAGGTGCCGCGGAACCAGTGGAGCGCACCGGAGTCGAAGCGGAGCACGACGGCGTCCACCGGGACGGACTCGTCCGCGACCGGCGCGGCGGGCGGCGGCACCGCCGCGAAGCCGCCGTCGAGTCCGGAACCGACGGGTGCGGAGCCGACCCCGGACCGACGTGTGGCGTCGAGACCGACCGGTGCCGCGCCTCCAGGAAGAGGAGCAGACCCGGGACGGACACCCGGCGACGCGGCCGCACCGAAGGCGGTGCCGAGCGCCGGGGCCGCGGGGGAGAGCGGTTCACGACCGGCGCGCAGCGACGCGGTCAGGGTGCCGGTCGCAGTGGCCCACGGACCGGCACCGGCGGGACGGGGGTGCTGCCCGCGCAGGCGCGACAGCTGGCGCACCGGCCCGGCGGGCAGGGCGTCCTCGACGTCGACGACGCGGGTCCCCGTGATGACACCGCCCGGTCCACGGCCCGTCCTGGAGGCGCGGATCGCCGTGATCACGGCCGTCACGACCAAGCCGGCCACCGCGCCGGCGATCGCCGTACCGAGTGGGTCGGACGAGGGCACGGCCGTGTGGGCGAGGAAGAGGAGGCCGGCGCCGGCGGCGGCGCCGAGCAGGCACACGACCACGTCGACGAGTCGCGCCAGCGCGACCGCGCCGGCTCCCGCCACGGCGACGTCGCGCAGGGCGTCGTACTCCGACGAGGCGACGGTGCGACCGAGGAGTGCACCGCAGTCGGTGCAGAACCGCTGTCCCTGCGTGGACGCAGCACCACAGCGCCCGCAGGTCATGACCGGAACGCCGGTCTCGACCACGATCGACGACATGCCCCACCTCCCATCGGCACGTCCGATCATGTCAGAACCGGGGCGTGACGCGTGTCGTCGTCGTGGTCTAGGCTGCTCTCGTTCGCTGTCACCCGTAGTGGGGTGGGGGAAAAGACAGAGAGGATGAGCGATGAAGTTCGCAATGGGGGCACAGGTCCTCACCAACCTGACCAAGCAGACGTCCGGCGCTTCCGGTGACCTGGGGACCCTGGTCCGGAAGCTCGCCGACTCGGCCGAGCCGCTGCAGGGCCGCTTCAACGGTGCCGGCCGCGCGGCGTTCGACCGCTTCAAGTCCGAGACGGACACCATCGCCAACGAGCTGAACGGGGCGCTCGCGAGCGTCCTCCAGGGCATCTCGGGCATGGACCGGTCGTTCCAGGAAGGCGACCAGGACATGGCGCAGTCCACGAGCTCGCTCGAGGGCAGCTCAAACTTCGACGCGGCCCGCTTCAGCGGCCGCGCCTGACGGGTCTTCGGGGAGAGGGAGAACACACCATGAGCGGTGGCAACCAGGCAGACCGTCGCGACTACGACGTCGCGGCGTCGCAGAACGCGCAGGACAACTTCAACGCCGTCGCGGCCCAGCTCGAGGCGCTCATCGCGCAGCGTGACTCGGACGTGAAGGCCGCGATGGCCGACTACCAGGCCGACGGCGTCTCGGACGAGTACCACGCCAAGGAGCAGCGGTGGAACACCGTCGCCGGCGAGGTCAAGCAGATCATCGCCACGCTGCGCGCGTCGCTGCAGTCGAACGACGAGTCGGCGCAGTCCGCGATCAGCAAGGCGAAGTCGGCCGTCGGCAACATCGGCTGACGTGGTCGACGGCTGGCGGGTCGACCCCGCGGGAGTGCAGAACGTCCTGACGGCGGTCTCGGACCGGACCATCACGATGTCCACCGCCCTCGGCGGGTCCGAGGACGGCTCGGTGCAGGGCGTGGACACCATCGTGCAGGACGCGGCGACCGCCGCGCAGTCGCAGGTCATCGGTGAGGCGATCGCCGGGTTCTTCGAGCACCGGAAGGCGACCCTGACGGGCATCCAGAACCGGGTCCGCGCGTCGCTGCTCGGTGCGTCGGGGGCGACCCAGGCCGTCATCGACGGTGACGACGAGATGGCCGCGACCACGCAGGCCAACGCGGTCGCTGCGGCGACGAGCGGGAACTTCTCGGCGTTCGACGGCGCGCCGGGCGCGAACTAGCAGCAGGCAGCAGGGGGAGTGCAGCAACGATGAGTGGACTCGTCAACGTCGGGGAGATCCCGTACACCGACGTCGACACGTCCGGCATCACCGCGGGGGCCGGCAAGCTCCGGACGGTGGCGTCGGCGGTGCGTGACGGGACGGCGGACATCCACAGCGCGTGGACGCCGATCTCGCACTCCTACGAGGGTCCTGGCGACCAGGACCTCTACGACGCGATGACGCCGATCGTGCCGCAGGGCACCGCGTTCGGCGACGACCTGGACACCGTGGCGAAGGCGCTCGACGACTTCGTGACCGAGGTCACGCCGATCGTCGCGAAGCTCAAGACCTACGTGACCCGCGGGAACACCCTGCACGCCGACGTCAAGCAGCACGACGGCGCGTGGGACGAGGACGAGACCCTCAACGGCGAGAACAACGACATCATCAACGGTGTCGCCAACCAGGTCGTCGCCTACCAGGCCGCCGAACGGAAGTGCGCGAACACGATCCGTGGGCTCTCGGGTCTGCCGGCGCTCCACGCGATGACCGGCGATGATCCCGACGACAAGCTCGGCTACGGGTACAAGGAACTCCCGATGGGCACCGAGCTGCCCTGGGGCACCGCCGAGGCCCGCAAGGAGAGCTGCGGCGAGAAGACGCTGTACTTCGTGCCGAACCTGCTCAAGGGCGTGGTCGTCGACGGCATCTGGGGCACGGTCCAGGGTCTCGGCATGCTCGTCGGGATCGACGGCACCGGCTGGCACCTCGACACCCTCACGGACTCCTGGAAGGGCATGGGGTCGCTGATCGGATACAACGCCGCGGACGGCTCCTGGAGCTGGGGCAACGCGGGCGAGGCCTGGAAGGGTCTCGGCAAGGCGACCGTCGGCTGGGACGAGTGGGCGAAGGATCCGGGCACCGCCGCCGGCCAGGCGATCTGGGGCATCGGCTCCCTGCTCATCCCCGTCGCCGGTGAGGTCGGGAAGGTCGGGGCGCTCGGCAAGGTGGGCGAGGTCGCGGGCACCGTCGGCAAGGCGGGCAAGTTCCTCGACCTCGTCGATGCGGGTGCGTGGGCTTCCAAGGGTCTGACGTCGGTCCTCCCGAAGCTCGGTGACCTCAAGGGCATCGTCTCGGCCGGGCTCGGCGATTCGCTGCACGGCTTCACCGGCAAGATCGCGGACTTCAAGACCGGGCTCGGCGACTTCATGCACGGCCACCACGGTGGCGACGCCGAGGTGCCGCCGGCACGGTCGGAGTCCGGGGCCGATGCGAACGCCAACGCGAATGCGCACGCCGGTGGTTCGACGGTCGAGGCGCCGACGGTGCGCGAGCCGGAGCTCGTCGGTGCCGGTGGGCACGGCGGGCACGGGGAGAGCACGACGACGATCACGCACGGCGAGGGTGCTGGGCACGGTGGTTCCGGTGACGGCGGTGCTGCGCACGGCGGTGCGGGGCACGCTGCCGGCGGTGACCACGTGTCGAACGGACACGGTGCTGGTGACGCCCACTCGTCGCCCGGCGGCGAGGGACCGAGCGGCTCGGGTGGCGATCCGTCGGGCCACGGCGAGGTTCCGACAACCGGGCACGGTTATGGCGGGAACGATCCGTCATCTCCGGACTTCGACCGTGAACTCCCCGCCACGTCTCCCGTTCCGCACGACAAGAGTCAAGCGGCTTGGGACAGCGGAGACGGTGTCGTCAACACACTCGAGTACCACGACCGGCCGAACATCGAGACTCCGATCGGGCACACCGATCTGGACACCGCGGACCTTCGCACCCCACCTGGTGGTGCTGTGTTCTGGTCCGGCCGCACCGGCGACATCGGCGGGATGGGCGTGGCGGGAGGCATTGCGACGGAGCACGGAGGTTCGACGTTGGAACAGTTGTTGCTCAAGAACGACATCCACATGCCCGAGTACGACGCCCGCAAGCCGGAGACGGTGGAAGCGTGGAAGACCGTTTCGGAGAAGTTCGCCGAAGGTGCCAGCGGAGAGGTACACCTGGTCGGTGGAACAGGGATCAGACCCACCAGTATCTGGGTGACGCGCGAGTTCGAGGCCCTGAAGAACAACCCTGCCATCACGAAGATCGTGCAGGTCGATCCGGCATCCGGGTACACCCGGGTGATCTGGCCCGAGTGAAAGGAAACCCGTTGGTCGTCGATGCCGCCCTCAGTCAGGCAGTCGTGCAACTCATCGGAAAGGGGCGCAGTGCGACCCCGGGTGAGTCGTGGGCTGCGGTGGAGTCCGCTTCCGACACCGTTCGACGGGATCTCGAGGAGATCATGCGCGACTACAAGGGCCTGTCGCAGATCGACTGGGCGTCCGTCGACAACGACTTGATCCGTGGAATGGACCTGTTCAAGGAGAACTTCTCGCGACTCCACCCCGAGCTCGACTCGGCAGCGATCGATGCACTCGAGTGGAAGTTCTCCTGGGACTGGCGCTGAACGAGTGAGCGCACCCGTGTCGTCGTGATGGGTCGCATGAGTCTGCCCGACGAGCGCGTCTTCAGCGACCGAACGCGCGCCGTGTTGCGCCGCCTCTTCGCGCGCGCGGGGTTCACCGACGCGACGGTGCAACCCGATCGGGTTGAGTTCCGCGACCTCGAAACGCGCTTCCGGTACGACGTGCTCTCCGAGGGCGTGGTGGAGCGTGTGTTCTCACGCGGCGTCGTGACGGCGACCGGCACGGTGTTCGATGCTCGGAAGGACGCCGCTCGGTACGTCGCGCTGCAGGCCGTGCGAGAGCTCCGCGCTGTGGAGGGACTCTCGACGGAGGGGTGGGTCCGGCGGACCGTGGACGATGTCCCGACCGGTACGTCGGCGACGGTCGGCGGCTCCGTGATCACCATGACGCGGAACCCGGACGTCCGACCGGTGCGTTCGAGGTTCAGCGTCAGCCGCGTGAGCGAGATCGCGCCGGCCTTCGGTCACCCGGGTGGCGGCCTCCAGGTCCGGTTCATGAATCCGGGTCCGCCCGTGCAGTTCCTGTCGGCGGCCGATCTCCCGAACCTCGGGATCCTGTCGTGACCGACAGGCGGCTGGCCATCCCGCACCTCGATCTGCTCCAGGACCTCCTTCACCGTGCTGGGTACGAGCGCGTCGTGGTCGAGCCGGAACTCGTCGAGTTCGGGGACTACGAGACGCTCGAGCGGTACGTGGTTCGCGACACCGGTGTCGCAGGTTGGCGGGGTGACCGCGGCGCGGGGGACTGGACCGGGGTGGTTTTCGAGGATCCGGACGACGCCGCTCGGTGGATCGCGACGTCGGCCGCGGGTGTGCTCCGAGACCGGGCTGGCCTTCGGCGTGCGCACTGGCTGCGCAGTCGTCCTGAAGAACTCCCCGAGGGCATGTCCCTCACGGTCGCGGACGGGAAGAACGTCCTTCTGTGGGACGTCGACGGGGTGGACCACCGTGCGTGGTTCGGCAGCGGACGCTTCCTCGCGCCGGCCGTGCAGTTCGCCACGGTCGCTCGCGTCCGGGTGGACCGGATCGAGCGGTGCGCGCTCGAGTCGGACTCCCGAACGGCCTTCGCCGCGGCGTCAGCGGGCAGATGACCCGGTGGCGATCCTCCGGAGGACTCCGCTGACGAGCAGGTCGCGAATGGTCAGCGCGTCATCGGCGATCGAGAACCGGAGCGCGCCGCCGGGCTGACCGAACCACGGAAGCGTGACCTGGGCGTGCACGAGGACCTCTCCCTCGGTCAGGTACCGGTGGACGGTCGCCGGGGCGGACAGTGCGGTGGGAGGTTGCGACCTCGACTCGAAGGATGCGCCGAGAGGATTGAGGATCCAGCCGTCGGGCCCTCCGACACGATTGACGGGGATGTCGGTCGTCAGCTGGATGAGAACGCCGCCGTTCCCGGTACGGATCCGTTCGGCGAGCTCGGGCAGGTACGCCTGAGACGGCTCAGCTCTGCACCGGGGACGTCACGCGGCGCAGCGATCGGACGCCGGAGGAACGCCCGGACGATCTCGCAGGCGCCGTCCGCGTCGGTTGAGCGTCCGATGACCCGCGCCTGACCGTAGTCCACGCACTGCACTTCGTACGCCGCATCGGTCAGCTCGACCCGGAACGCGCCCTCGAGGGGCGGGGCATCGAGGTCGTCACCGGGCAGCACGACGAATTGGGAGGTGAATCCGGAGCGGTCGAGATCGGCGCGGAGCGAAGCGAAGGACACGGTCCCGGGCTAGCGTCCCACGCTTCGTCGGCGGCGTCGGTCAACGCTGCGAGGGCGAGCCCGCCTCTGCGGAGATGGATGCACTCTGCGCCAGCATCGAGCCGAGGAGGGCTCCGTCGGTGAGGAAGGCGGCAGACGAGCGGGGACGTCTTCGGTGTCGTCGTGCAGATCGGCGGTCTCGCGGCTCGTCTCCCGTCGTCGGCGGGTGCTGGCGGATCGGAGCACTTCGTTGCTGGAGGGCACACCGCCATCACGGTGGGTGGAGAGTCCTTCATCCTGACACTGCGAGTCGATCCTCATCCAAGGTTGAACACCGCCGAGTTCATGACCAGGGAGGCGGTCATCCGATGACGACGACGAGGCACGGCAGAGCGATCGGTGCGGCGCTCGGGAATCCGCAACCCGACCCGACCAGCCTCTCCGGCGCTGTGCGGGAACCGAACGTCATGGTGCAGTTCGGCGACCTGGAGACGCAGTTGGGCATCCAAGCTCAGCCACTCGCCGTGTTCGAGCGACAGCGGGGATCGACGCGAATCGTGACGACCTTCACACACGAGGCAGACGCCGAGCGATACCTGGTGGTCTCCGCTCGACCAGAGATCGTTCCGGAACCGTGGGACGTCGCGCACACTCGGTACGCCTGGCCGGACGACGTCGACGTCGACGAAGCGAAGCTCAACGTCGCGTGGGAGTCAGAAGACGGAACGCATCGAACGAGCACGACCAGACTCGGGGAACGGAAGAACCTCTGCTTGGCCGCCTGGGCACGGGACACCCCGATCGAGGTGCTGCTGGCGCGGGCTGCTCGGGGCTGAGAGGGCCGACTCGGGGCGTGCGACGCGTCCAGACGACGAACGAACGTGCGACGACGACAGCGAGTCCTCGACCAGGAGGTCCCGCAATGTCAGCGATCGTGTGCAGTATCGCGAGCCGGGGCCGCCTGAACCGCGGCTCCACGATCGACGCCTGGACGAGTACGGTCGCCTCCGTGACGAACGCGTGCACACCGGACGGTTCGCCGAGTGCCGTCGGCGGCCGGAACGCGACTCGAACGACGAGTCGAGCTGATCCAGGAGCCAACCATTCATCGCGCCGGTGCGGTCGACGAGCACGCCCGGGGAGCTGGATGAGGCTGAGCCCCGCCGGAACCGAGATCTGCTGTCGGCGCTACGGATGGTACGGAGCGAGCCTCGACCCGATCGCGTCCACTTCGACCTGCGCCATGGTCAGGGGAAGTGCAGTTGCAGCGCGGCCCCCGGAACGCGCTCTCGACCGGCGGCCCGGCAGGGGATCCTTCGGGACTGCGATGGTCTCCGGGCGGACGCCGCGCTCATCAAGAGCGGCGCGCAGCTGCCGGAACGTCCCACGACGAGCGGAGCACCGAGTCCTGTCGGCCGACGAACGATCGGTGCCTCACGCGCTAGCAGCCGACTGGTCCAGCGCTTCGAGGGCGAGTTCTGCCTCGGCGGACGTTGCGTGCGCCGGGCCGGGGAACCCGGTCAGCGGAATCGCGAGGTAGCCACGAGGCGTATGGGCGACGTACCCCAGCGAGTTGCCCCGTTCCGAGCCCCAGTCCTCACGTCGTCGGAGCACCTGCCAGCGCGGACCCGCCGAGTGGTGGACACCCTTGAGCCACAGCCCCGTCTCGCTGCGCACCCAGGCGTCCCCACCTGCTGCACGCCACGTGGCGACGGCCTCGTCCTCACGGCGGCGCAAGCCGTCTCGGGCACGACGATCAGCACGAGCCCGGCTGAGGGCATCGTCGAGCGCCGACGACTCAGCGTCCGCGGGGTAGATCCGGGTGCTCCCGTCCCACACGGACGCACGCTCGTCGGTCGACACGACGCGGAACCGGCCGTCGTCGAGCCGGTCGACGACGATCGCGTCGGCGTGGCTGCCCGAACCCTCGAAGAGGACCAGGGCCAAGCCCTCCGCGGCACGTGCGCGGAACGCGTCGGCACGACTCGTCGGTTGCTCGTGGCTCGTCACGGCAGCAGGCTACCGGCGTAGCGTCCGCCACATGCGGACACTCCGCTGACGGACGGGATGTACCGATGGGCGACATCGATGCAACCCGTGACATGAGTCTCGCCGAGGCAGCAGGCGTTCCGTTCTGCTGGATGACGCGTCCGTCGAACGACGTGACCACCGCGTGCATCTCCGAGACCGAATATGGTTTGAGGGTGTCGACGACGAACGAACGGGCGACCGAGGAATCGATCAAGGACCATTCGGACCGAGGGGACGCAGTCCGCGACTTCGTGGAGCGCGTGCAGGGTCTCCTTCGGTACGAGGAACTGCGCAGGAAGCCACTCGGGCATTGAGCGCAGAGGACCGATCACCCACTACCGTCCCGTTCCACGACCAAGGATGCCGGTACTGCAGGGAGTTCTGGATCTCGGACTCTGACCAACCGAAGTTGGTCGGGGTCAGCCTCGACCACCAGTGCCACCTCTACCGCTGCGGGATCTGCTCGTCCTGGTGGAAGTACGGACTGAACTACCCGCAGGTCATCGGTGAGGAGCTCGCGCGCGAGATCGAGGCGACCATCGAGCCCCCGCGTCCCTGATGGACGAGCTGGCACGATGACGATGAACCCCGTTCGGCCGACCCCTGGATCGACGCGCAGCGATGCGACTCGCCGGTCCGGTCCGCCCAGACGACTTCGGCTGACCGGCGTAGCGTCCACCGCATGACGAAGCACTGGGTGGCCCCGCGGTTCGGCGGCAGCGAAGTCCTCGAGTACGTCGACGCCGAGGTCCCCGCGCCCGGCCCGGGCGAGGTCACGATCGACGTCCGCGCCGCCGGCATGAACCCCGCCGACACGAAGCACACCCGGCAGGGCGACCCGTCGGACCTGCCGATCGCCGTCGGCTACGAGGTCGCAGGGGTCCTCAGCGCCGTCGGCCCGGACACCGTGATCGCCTCTGGTGGGGGAGCGGTGGGCGACGAGGTCATCGCGTTCCGTGTCGCCGGCGGGTGGGCGGAACGGGTCACGGTCCCCGCCGCGGACGTGTTCGCGAAGCCCGCCGCGCTCGGCTTCCCCGAGGCGGCGAACCTCCTGCTCGCCACCGCCACGGCGGCCGACATGATCCGCGTCACACGCGCCGAGGGGCGCGACACGGTCCTCGTCCACGGAGCGTCCGGTGCGGTCGGCGTCAGCCTCCTCCAGCTCCTCCGCCCGCTCGGCGCGCGGGTCATCGGCACCGCGTCGGAGCGCAACGCCGACACCGTCAGACGCTTCGGTGGCGAGTGGGTCGCGTACGGCGACGGCCTGGAGGCGCGGATCCGGGAACTCGCACCGTCCGGTGTCGACGTGGCACTGGACTGCGTCGGGACCGACGAGGCCGTCGACGTCTCGCTCGCGTTGGTCGCGGACCGCGACCGCATCGTGACGATCGCCGCGCAGGGTCGGGCGGTTCGCGACGGCTTCCCGGCGGTGGGTGGCGGGCAGCCGGAGAGCAAGGCGTTCCGGGACTCGGTGCGCCAGCGGCTGATCGACCTCGCGGGAGCGGGGCAGCTCGAGGTGCCGGTGGCCCGGACGTTCCCGCTCGCCGACGCGAAGGAGGCGGCTGCGGTCCTCGAGTCCCAGCACCCGGGCGGGAAGCTCGCGCTCATCCCGTAGGGGCGGTGGTGTCCTCCGCTGGAGGGACGCGTGCGTGCTGCGGGTCTGCTTGACTCTGTGTGCTTCGACAGCGTGCAACCGCACACCGCCGCCGGAAGGAACACACCAGTGAGCGACCAGTACCAGCCCCAGGACTCGTACGGGCAGCAGCAGCCGTACGGGCAGCAGCCGTACGGCGCCCAGAACGCGTACGGGGCTCCGACGCCGAACGGCCAGCAGCAGGGGCCGCCGCCGCTCTGGGCGCCCTGGTACGGCATCCCGTTCCCGCAGGCGTTCCTGCGCTTCTGGAAGAAGTACGTCCGGTTCGACGGCCGCGCCAGTCGGAGCGAGTTCTGGTTCTGGGCACTCTGGTACGTCATCGGCAACGTCGCGGCGGGCATCGTCGGGTCGGTGTTCACCGTGCTGCCGTTCGTCGACAACGGCGACGACAGCGTCGTGCGGCTCTGGGCGCTCGCGACCTTCATCGGGTTCATCGCGCTCACGGTGCGACGGTTGCACGACGTGAACCTCTCCGGGTACTTCGCGTTCTTCTTCGTCATCCCGCCCATCGGCATCCTGTTCGCGCTCATCGTCGGGCTGCTGGGCACGGACCCGCAGGGGCAGCGGTTCGACCGGCCTGACCGCGGCTGACCGTCCCGCCGTCCTTCTGGTTGACTCTGATCCGACACATCAGCCGACACACAAGGGGGACCCCGTGAGTGACCAGTACCCGCCCAACTCGTACGGCCAGCAGCAGCCGGCACCCACTGGTCCGGCTGGCGAGCCACCGCTCTGGGCCCCCTACTACGGCGCGTCGTTCGGCACGGCGGTCTCGCGGTTCTTCAAGAAGTACGCGACCTTCAGCGGCCGAGCGAGCCGGAGCGAGTTCTGGTGGTGGTACCTGGCGAACGGGATCATCGCGCTCGTGCTCGGCGTCCTCGCCGCGATCGGCGCAGCGACCTCTGACCTGCGCGTGGACGAGTACTCGGGGCAGATCACGGGCGGACTCAGCCCCCTGTACTGGGTCGTCGTGGTGATCTCCCTCCTCTGGGGTCTCGCCACCATCGTGCCGAGCCTCGCCCTCGGGTGGCGGCGACTGCACGACGCGAACCTCGCCGGTCCCCTGTGGATCATCGCGCTGATCGTCGGCATCGTCGGCATCGTCTTCGGCCTGCTGCCCTCCAACCCCGAGGGCGCGCAGTACGACCGCCCCGAGGGTGCTCGATGAGCGCCGACGGCACGCCCCAGTGGGGTCCGCCCGCCGAGCACACCACGTCGTACGGTCAACCACCGGCCTCCGCGGGGCCGAACGGTGCACCGCCGCTGTGGGCGCCCTGGTACGGCATCTCCTTCACCGGCGCCTTCGTGCGGTTCTGGAAGAAGTACGTCCGGTTCGACGGGCGCGCCAGCCGCTCCGAGTACTGGTGGTGGTACCTCTGGAGCGCGATCCTCGGTACGGTCTTCTCCGTCGTCTCGGGCATCCTCGTCGCTGCGACGGGCACGACGACCAGCACGACCTCCTCGAACTCCGTCGGGGTGTCCTCGATGTCGACGAACCCCGTGGCGGGCGTCCCGATCTGGATCCTCGGGCTCGCGCTGCTGATCCCGACGCTCGCGCTCATCGTCCGGCGGCTCCACGATGCGAACCTCAGCGGGCTCCTGGCGCTGCTGCTGCTCATCCCGTTCTTCGGAGCGATCGCGATCTTCATCATGATGTTCCTGCCGTCGAACCCCGAGGGTGCACGGTTCGACCGCCCGGCGGCTGATCGATGAGCGGCGACGGCACCCCGCAGTGGGGACCGCCCGCTGACGGTGAACAGCAGCCGAGCGGCCAGCCGGACCAGTACGGCCAGCCGAATCAGTACGGCCAGCAGCCGCAGTACGGCCAGCCGAACCAGTACGGTCAGCCGAACCAGTACGGCCAGCCAAACCAGTACGGCCAGCCAAACCAGTACGGGCAGCCAAACCAGTACGGCCAGCCGAACCAGTACGGCCAGCAGCCGCAGTACGGCGGGCAGCCGTACGCGCAGCCCTACGCCCAGCCGTACCAGCAGTACGCCCAGCCGATCGAGCTCGGCCCCGACGGTGTCCCACCGCTCTGGGCACCCTGGTACGGCATCGGGTTCCTCGACGCCTTCACCCGCTTCTGGAAGAAGTACGCCCGGTTCGACGGCCGCGCCAGTCGCAGCGAGTGGTGGTACTGGGCCCTCGCGAACGCGATCGTCACGATCGTGCTCTACGGCGGGTTCATCGCCACGGTCATCGGCTGGGCGGCCTCGCACTCGACGGTCGACGAGTACGGCGTCGCGGAGTCGAGTTCCCCAGCCCCCGGATGGGCGTACATCCTGCTGGTCCTGTACGGCATCTGGTGGCTCGCCACGATCGTGCCGAGCCTCGCACTCGCCTGGCGGCGGATGCACGACGTGAACCTCCCCGGTCCGCTGTGGTTGGTCTCCATCGTCGCGTACCCGGCAGCGATCGTCTTCGGCTGCCTGCCGCCGAACCCGATGGGCGCCCGGTTCGACCGTCCCGACCAGGGCTGACGGCACCGACACGAGAACGGCCCGCCCACGCAGTCGCGTGGAGCGGGCCGTTCGGCGTTCGTGGGATCAGACGATGCGGAGTCGGGCGAGCGAGCCGTCGACGACGAGGTCCCGCACGGTGACGGTCGGGTCGGCGGTCTGGAAGCGGAGCGCGCCGCCCGGCTGGTCGAACCAGGGCTGGACGAAGCGGACCGTCACGAGGAACGGCCGCTCGACCAGGTACCGGTGTGTCTCCGGCGCGGCGGCGACGTGCGGCGGGAGCGACCGGCTCGGTGCCGGGGTGTCGAGCGGGTGCAGCAGGTAGCCGTCCGGTCCGCCGATGCGGTCGACCGGGACGCCGGCCGGGATCTGGATGGTCAGCCCCTGTTCGCCGGCCTGGGCGACCTGCTGCGCGAGCTGCGGGTACGTCGACGCCGCACGGTCGCGGAGACCGTCGAGCTCGTGCCGCGGGATGTCCCGCGGTGCCGGGAACGGCCGGTTCAGGAAGCGGCGCAGCATCTCCACCGCGTCCTCTTCACCACGAGCCGTCGCGAGACGTCGGGCGGTGCCGTAGTCGACGACCTCGAGTGCGAAGTCCCCGGACTGACCCGCACCACCGGCGTCGGCGGCCACGACGCGCAGGGCGCCCTCCACCGGGGGCTCGTGCAGGGTCTCACCGGGGAGCTGCACGTAGCGGATCGTGTAGCCGAGCTGGTCGAGGATGGGGCGGGTGTCCGCGAACGTCATGGACCGGAGCCTATCTGTGGTGTCTCTGGCGAGCCTTGGACGACGCCGAGCGTCGGCACTGACCCCGGGTCAGGCCCGGCCGCGCATGACGGCCTGCTTGACCTCGGCGATCGCCTTCGTCACCTGGATGCCGCGGGGGCACGCGTCGGTGCAGTTGAAGGTCGTGCGGCAGCGCCACACGCCTTCCTTGTCGTTGAGGATGTCGAGGCGCACGTTCGCCGCGTCGTCGCGCGAGTCGAAGATGAAGCGGTGCGCGTTGACGATCGCGGCCGGGCCGAAGTACTGGCCGTCGGTCCAGAACACCGGGCACGACGAGGTGCACGCGGCGCAGAGGATGCACTTCGTGGTGTCGTCGAAGCGGGCACGATCGGCGACGGACTGCACGCGCTCCTTGCCCTTCTCCGGCGGAGTGCTGGCCTGCAGGAACGGCTGGACCTCGCGGTAGGACTTGAAGAACGGCTCCATGTCGACGACGAGGTCCTTCTCGAGCGGCAGGCCCTTGATCGCCTCGACGTAGATCGGCTTCGACACGTCGAGGTCCTTGATGAGGGTCTTGCACGCCAGGCGGTTCCGCCCGTTGATGCGCATCGCGTCGGAGCCGCACACGCCGTGCGCGCAGGAGCGGCGGAAGGTCAGCGAACCGTCCTGCTCCCACTTGATCTTGTGCAGGGCGTCGAGGATGCGGTCGGTCGGCAGCATCATGACGTCGAAGTCCTGCCAGCGCGGCTCGTCGTCGACGTCCGGGTCGAAGCGGCGGATGATCACCGTGACGGGGAACGAGCCGGGAGGGGCGTCCTGCACGGTGTCGGTGCGGGGTGCGTCGGAGACCAGGGTGTCGGTCATCTCAGTACTTCCTCTCCATCGGCTGGTACCGGGTGATCACGACCGGCTTCCAGTCGAGCGTGATGTGGTCGTCGGCGAGCGACGAGTGCGGATCGCCCGTCAGGTACGCCATGGTGTGCTGCATGTAGTTCTCGTCGTCGCGCTTCGGGTAGTCGTCGCGCATGTGGCCGCCGCGGGACTCCTTGCGGTTCCGGGCGGAGTAGACGACGACCTCGGCGAGGTCGAGCAGGAACCCGAGCTCGACGGCCTCGAGCAGGTCGGTGTTGAACCGCTTGCCCTTGTCCTGCACGGAGACCTGCATGAAGCGGTTCCGGAGCGTGTGGATCGTCTCGGTCACGCGGGCGAGGGACTCGTCGGTGCGGAACACCTGCGCGTTCTTGTCCATCTCCTCCTGCAGTTCCTTGCGGAGTGCGGCCACGCGCTCGGTGCCGGTCGAGGCGCGGAGCTGGTCGAGCATGTCGCGGACCCCGGCTGCCGGGTCCTCCGGCAGGGGGAGGAACTCGGCGGTCTGGACCCACTCGGCGGCGTTGTTGCCGGAGCGCTTGCCGAACACGTTGATGTCGAGGAGCGAGTTCGTGCCGAGGCGGTTCGAGCCGTGCACGGACACGCAGGCACACTCACCGGCGGCGTAGAGGCCGGGGACGACGGTGGTGTTGTCGTACAGCACCTCGGCCTTGGTGTTGGTCGGGATGCCACCCATCGCGTAGTGCGCCGTCGGCATCACGGGGACGGGCTCGACGACCGGGTCGACCCCGAGGTAGGTGCGTGCGAACTCGGTGATGTCCGGCAGCTTCGTCTCGAGCACCTCGGCACCGAGGTGCGTACAGTCGAGCAGCACGTAGTCCTTGTTCGGACCGGCGCCGCGGCCCTCGGCCACTTCCTGGACCATGCACCGGGCGACGATGTCACGGGGAGCGAGGTCCTTGATCGTGGGGGCGTAGCGCTCCATGAACCGCTCGCCCGAGGCGTTGCGGAGGATCGCGCCCTCGCCGCGGGCACCCTCGGTGAGGAGGATGCCGAGGCCGGCGAGCCCGGTCGGGTGGAACTGGAAGAACTCCATGTCCTCGAGCGGGAGGCCGGTGCGCCAGACGATGCCGACGCCGTCACCGGTCAGGGTGTGGGCGTTCGAGGTGGTCTTGTACATCTTGCCGAAGCCACCGGTGGCGAAGATCATCGCCTTGGCGTGGAAGACGTGGAGCTCACCGGTCGCGAGCTCGAACGCGACGACGCCGGCCGGCTGCTTGCGGGTGACGCCGTCCTCGCCGACGACGTCGACCATGATGAGGTCGAGCGCGTAGAACTCGTTGAAGAAGTTCACGCCGAGCTTCACGCAGTTCTGGAACAGCGTCTGCAGGATCATGTGGCCGGTGCGGTCCGCGGCGTAGCAGGCACGGCGGACGGGGGACTTGCCGTGGTCGCGGGTGTGGCCGCCGAACCGTCGCTGGTCGATCTTCCCCTCGGGCGTGCGGTTGAACGGCAGGCCCATGTTCTCGAGGTCGATGACGGCGTCGATGGCTTCCTTCGCGAGGATCTCGGCGGCGTCCTGGTCGACCAGGTAGTCGCCGCCCTTGATCGTGTCGAAGGTGTGCCACTCCCACGAGTCCTCTTCGACGTTCGCGAGCGCCGCAGCCATGCCACCCTGCGCCGCACCGGTGTGGGAGCGGGTCGGGTACAGCTTCGAGATGACGGCCGTGTTCGCCTTCGGACCGGCTTCGATGGCGGCGCGCATGCCGGCGCCGCCCGCGCCGATGATGACGATGTCGAACTGGTGGTGGTGAACGGTGATCTCGGTCACTGGGGCCTTTCAGGGGGTGGTGGCCACGCCGACAGGGGTGTCGTCGGCGGGCGAGCAGGAGTGCGCTGGGGCTTCGGCTACTGGGCCGGGCAGAACGACGGGAGGTCGGCGGCGGCCGCGCCGGCCGGGCACGGGTCGAACGTCCAGCAGACGAGCAGGCCCAGGACGATGAGGACGACGCACGCGATGAGCACCGCGATGAGGAGCGTCTTCCGGATGCCGGCCTTCGACACGTAGTCGTTGATGATCGTCCGCATGCCGTTCGAGCCGTGGATGAGCGCGAGGACCAGCATGAGCGAGTCCCACACCTGCCAGAACGGGGACGCCCACTTGCCGGCCACGAACGCGAAGTCGATCTGCTTGACGCCCTCGCCCGCCACCATGTTGACGAAGAGGTGCCCGAAGATGAGCACGACGAGCAGGACGCCCGACGCGCGCATGTAGATCCAGCCCCACTTCTCCCAGTTGGTGGTGCGACGGGCTGCTGCTGCTGAGCGCGGGGGCTCGACGGTCTGCGTGGTCATCGGTCCGCTCCTCAGTTGAAGTCCGCGACGAGGTTCATGAGCTGGCGCGGCAGGAAGCCGGCGATGGCGATCGCCCAGAGGACGATCACGATCCAGAACATGGCCCGCTGGTACTTCGGCCCCTTGGACCAGAAGTCGATGAGGATGATCCGGAGCCCGTTGAACGCGTGGAACACGATGGCCATCACGAGGGCGATCTCGCCCAGGTTCATGATCGGCGTCTTGTAGGTGCCGATGACCGCGTTGTACGCCTCGGGGGAGAGTCGCACCAGGGCGGTGTCGAGGATGTGCACGAGCAGGAAGAAGTAGATCGCGACACCGGTGATGCGGTGGAGGACCCACGACCACATGCCCGTCGAACCGCGGTAGAGGGTTCCCTCGAGCTTCCGAGAAGCGCGCGGCGCCTCGAGACGGGGTCCGTCGGTACGGGGTCCGTCGATGCTGCCC
The DNA here is from genome assembly GCF_900101675.1 of Curtobacterium sp. UNCCL20. Classification (GTDB taxonomy): domain Bacteria; phylum Actinomycetota; class Actinomycetes; order Actinomycetales; family Microbacteriaceae; genus Curtobacterium. Next base: position 690,496 of record NZ_FNKG01000002.1, read on the forward strand.
TGCGGTTCGGCTGTCGCCGTCCCGCCTCCGGTCTGCTCGGCCATGAGCTCGTCCTCCCATAGGACGGGCTCGCCCGATCGGCGAGCCCTTGCCGTTCGTGTTCGTGTGGAACACGACCATCCTATGCTCGTGCGCTGACCTTCTCGTTCCACCCGGCCCGGGCACCCCGCGCGGTCGCTGGCGGCGCGCCGATGTTCCGCGCCGTGTCGTGGTGCGCGAGCAGCTGGTCGCCGACGGCTTCCCACGTGGTCCCCTCGACCCGGAGGCGTCCCGCGGACCCCATCCGGGCCGCGAGTGCGCGGCCGTGGTGCAGGCGGAGGACCGCCCGGCGGAGCGCCTGCGGCTCGTCCGGGTCGTACAGCTCGCCGTCGAGTCCCGGTGCCACCAGGTCGAGCGGGCCGCCGGATGCCGGCGCGATCACCGGCACGCCGCTGGCGTGCGCCTCCTGGAGGGTCTGTCCGAAGGTCTCCGCGGGGCCCGTGTGCACGAACAGGTCGAGGGCCGCGTACGCGTCCGCCAGCGCGTCGCCGCGCAGCGGACCGGTGAAGGTCACGTCCAGGTGGCGGAGCCGACGTTCGAGCAGGGGCCTGGAGGGACCGCCTCCCGCGACCACGATCCGGATGCCCGGGATGCCGCCGAGCTCCGCGAGCCGTTCGACCTCCTTCTCCGGTGCCAGCCGGCCCACGTACCCCACGATCGTCTCGCCGCCCGGCGCGAGGCGGCGCCGCACCGCGCGCACGTGGCCGGAGTCGCGGCGCGACGGGTGGAACAGCCCGGTGTCGACGCCGCGTCCCCAGCGGGCGACCCGGGGGACGCCGTCCTCCGCGAGCATCGCGGCGGTCGCGCTCGACGGGGCGAGCGTCAGCGACGCGCCGGCGTGGATGCGGCCGAGGATCCGTCGGACCAGCGGGACGGTCGCGGTCAGCCCGTTGCGGCGGGCGAACCCGGCCACGTCGGTCTGGAAGACGGCGACGGAGGGGATGCCGAGCCTCCCGGCTGCCGTGATCGCGCGCCCACCCAGCAGGAACGGACTCGCGGCGTGGAGCACGTCGGCGCCGGAGGCGGCGAGGATCGTGTCGAGCACGGGGTGGGGGAGGGCGACCGGGAACTGGCGGTACGCGACGGCGGGGATCCGGTGGACGTCGAAGGAGCGGTAGCGCTCCACCTGCGTGCGGGACCGGAACTGGGCGAGCCCCGGGGTGTCCGGCGCGATGACGACCGCGCGGTGGCCTCGGCGTTCCAGGTGGTCGAGGACCGCCAGGACACTCGTGGTCACGCCGTTGAGGGTGGGCAGGAAGCTCTCGGTCACGACGGCGACGGTCCGTTGGGACGTGCCGCGCTCCACGCTGCGTGCGTTCATGGCGATGCCCATGCTGCGCGGGCCGCGTGACCCCTCGGGGCCGCCGACGTGAACGCGGCGCACGCACGGGGTGAACAGGTCGTGCGACGTGTGCGGATCACCGCATGCGGGAATCGTGCGGGTGACGCCCAGGCTCCGGACGGGCGGCCCGGTACGGTGAGCGAGTGGCAGACGCGCTCGAGGACTTCTACGCGATCATCCCCGCCGGGGGCATCGGATCGCGACTGTGGCCGTTGTCGCGGGCGGACGCGCCCAAGTTCCTGCACGACCTGACCGGATCCGGCACCTCGCTGCTCCGGCAGACGTGGGACCGACTCGCGCCGCTCGCCGGCGACCAGCGGATCATGGTCGTCACCGGCCGTGCACACCGCGTGGCCGTCGAGTCGCAGCTCCCGGGCGTCGAGGACCACAACGTCGTGCTCGAGAGCGAGCCGAAGGACTCCACGGCGGCCATCGGACTCGCCGCGGCGATCCTGGTCCGCCGCGAGCCGGACGTCGTGATCGGGTCGTTCGCAGCCGACCACGTCATCGGTGACGCCCGCGGGTTCCGCCGCTCCGTGCGCGAAGCCGTCGCGGTCGCACGCGCCGGGTACGTCACCACGATCGGCATCACCCCGACCGAGCCCGCGATCGGGTTCGGCTACATCCACGCCGACGGCACGGCCCTCGGCGTCGAGGGCGCCCCGACCGCCCACTCCGTGATGTCGTTCGTCGAGAAGCCAGACCTCGAGACGGCCACCGGCTACCTCGAGGAGGGCAACTACCTCTGGAACGCCGGCATGTTCATCGCCCGCGCGGACGTCCTGCTCGCCGAGATCGGCCGGACCAAGCCGGAGCTGCTCGCCGGCCTCGAAGAGCTGGCCGACGCCTGGGACACCTCCGCCCGCGGGGCCGTCGTCGACGCCGTCTGGCCAGGGCTCGAGAAGATCGCGATCGACTACACGGTCGCCGAGCCCGCCGCAGCCGCCGGTCGGATGGCCGTCGTGCCCGGTGACTTCGACTGGGACGACGTCGGCGACTTCGCCTCGCTGGCGAAGCTGCAGTCCGGCGGCCGGGCGAACAACCTCGCCGTCCTGGGCGACGGCGCACGCATCCTGGCCGACTCGTCGAGCGGCATCGTCATCTCGCACAGCCAGCGGCTCATCTCGCTCATCGGCGTCGAGGACATCGTCGTCGTCGACACCCCGGACGCCCTCCTCGTCACCACCAGCGCGAACGCGCAGCGGGTGAAGAGTGTGGTGGATGCGCTGAAGATCTCCGGCCGCGGCGACGTCCTGTAGCGCTCCATCACGAAAAGCGCTTGACGTCCCCAGAACTGGGGTCAGGGCCGTGACTCCGCGTTACGGGCGCGTTTCCGCGCGGTCGCGATCCCGTAACTGATCCGCAGACCCCTCACGAGGGGTCCTGTACCGGCCGGGCGGTCGTGTACTGTCGCCACGATCGCCCGGAACGCACGTGGTCCGGGCACGCTCCCCGGAGGAACCCACCCGTGACATCTCGTACCCGTCAGGTCCTGCTGAGCACCCTCGCGCTCGCCGGCACCGTCGCCGTCCTCGCTGGTTGCTCGGCCGCCCCGTCCAGCACCACGACCGCCAAGAAGACCGACTTCCGCCCCTGCATGGTCTCCGACGCCGGTGGGTTCGACGACAAGTCGTTCAACCAGCTCGGGTTCGAAGGCATGAAGGACGCCGCCGCCGACCTCGGCGCGACCTACAAGTCGGCCGAGTCCAAGGACGCCACCGTCTACGACTCGAACATCGAGCAGCTCGTCGGCCAGAACTGCAACCTCATCGTCACCGTCGGCTTCAACCTCGCCGACGCGACGAAGAAGCAGGCCGCCGCGAACCCCGACACCGACTTCGCGATCATCGACGACAACTCGATCGACGCGAAGAACGTCAAGCCGATCACGTTCGACACCTCGCAGGCGGCGTTCCTCGCCGGCTACGCGGCCGCGTCCTACTCGAAGTCCGGCGTCGTCGGCACCTTCGGCGGCATGCAGATCCCGACCGTCACCATCTTCATGGACGGCTTCGCGGACGGCGTGAAGTACTACAACGAGCAGAAGAAGAAGGACGTCAAGGTCGTCGGCTGGGACGTCGACAGCCAGAAGGGCTCCTTCACGGGCGGCTTCGAGGCCGGCACCCAGGCGAAGGCCGTCGCGCAGACGCTCATCGACCAGGACGCCGACGTCATCCTCCCCGTCGGTGGCCCGATCTACCAGTCGGCAGCCGAGGCGATCAAGGACGCGAACAACGGTTCCGTGCTGATCGGTGCGGACAGCGACCTCTACGAGGCCGACCCCCGCTACAAGGACATCGCGTTCACGTCCGTCGAGAAGGGCATGCGCCCCGCCACGAAGGACGTCGTCGAGCAGGCCGCCGACAAGAAGTTCTCCAACGAGCCCTACGTCGGCACGCTGGAGAACGACGGCGTCGGCATCGCGCCGTTCCACGACTACGCCGACAAGGTCGACAAGGGCCTCTCGAAGGAGCTCGACACGATCAAGTCGGGCATCATCGACGGCTCGATCAAGGTCGAGACCAAGGCGACCGTCAAGTAGTCCGGACAACGCGGGCGGGGGGACCTCCCTCGCCCGCGTTTCCGTGCGCCGATCACAGAAATAGACTCCCGAACATGAAGCTCGAACTCCGCGGCATCACGAAGCGGTTCGGTCCCCTCGTCGCCAACGACCACATCTCGCTCACCGTCGAGCCGGGTGAGGTCCACTGCCTCCTCGGCGAGAACGGCGCCGGCAAGTCGACCCTGATGAACGTCCTCTACGGCCTGTACCAGGCGGAAGAGGGCGAGATCCTCCTCGACGACGTCGTCCAGGACTTCGACGGCCCCGGCGACGCCATGCGCGCCGGCATCGGCATGGTGCACCAGCACTTCATGCTCGTGCCGGTGTTCACCGTCGCCGAGAACGTCATGCTCGGTCAGGAGCAGACGACCTTCGGCGGCCGCCTCGACCTCGCCGGCGCTCGCAAGCGCGTCCGCGAGATCTCCGAGCGGTTCGGGTTCGACGTCGACCCCGACGCCAAGGTCGAGGACCTCCCCGTCGGCGTGCAGCAGCGCGTCGAGATCATCAAGGCGCTGTCCCGCGACGCGTCGGTCCTGGTGTTCGACGAGCCGACGGCCGTCCTCACCCCGCAGGAGACCGACGAGCTGATGGGCATCATGCGGCAGCTCCGCGAGGCGGGCACCGCCATCGTCTTCATCACCCACAAGCTCCGCGAGGTCCGTGAGGTCGCCGACCGCATCACCGTCATCCGGCTCGGCAAGGTCGTCGGCGAGGCATCGCCCACCGCGACGAACAACGAGCTCGCAGCGCTGATGGTCGGCCGTGCGGTCTCGCTCGTCGTCGACAAGGAGCCCGCCTCGGGTGGTGAGGACGCCCTCGTCGTCGAGGGCCTCACCGTCACCGACCCGTCCGGCATCGTGCTCGTCGACGACGTCTCCTTCACCGTGCGGCGCGGCGAGGTGCTCGCGATCGCGGGCGTGCAGGGCAACGGGCAGACCGAGCTCACCGAGGCGATCCTCGGCCTCGAGCCCGTGCACGCCGGCCGCGTCATCCTCGACGGCCACGAACTGACCGGCCGCAGCGTCAAGCAGATCCTCGACGCCGGTGTCGGCTTCGTGCCCGAGGACCGGAAGGAGGACGGGCTCGTTGGCGAGTTCACCATCGCCGAGAACCTCATGCTCGACCGCGCCGACCACGCCGAGTTCGTCCGCGCCGGCACCATCCGTGCAGCGGAGCGCGACGCGTTCGCCGACGCGAAGATCGCCGAGTTCGACATCCGCACCCCGGGCCGCACCACCGCAGCGGGCCGGCTGTCCGGCGGCAACCAGCAGAAGATCGTCCTCGCCCGTGAACTGAGCCGCGACCTGCGCCTCTTCGTCGCGGCGCAGCCCACGCGCGGCATCGACGTCGGGTCGATCGAGTTCGTGCACAAGCGCATCGTCGCCACCCGCGACACCGGCGTCCCGGTCATCGTCGTCTCCACGGAGCTCGACGAGGTCGCGGCGCTCGCCGACCGGATCGCCGTGATGTACCGCGGCGGGATCGTCGGCATCGTCCCCGCGGACACCCCGCGCGACGTCCTCGGCCTCATGATGGCCGGGGAACTCCCCGAAGGAACGGAACAGGTCGCATGATGGCCGGCGAACTCGCAGGACCCACCGGAGCAGGAACGGAGCTGGCAGCGTGAGCACCCCCACGCCGGACAACACGCAGCCGGGCACGCCCGTGCCAGAGAACACGCAGCCGGGCACCCCCGTGCCGGACGACGCACAGCCGGGCACGGCGCACCGGGTCGACGCGGCCACCGCAGCCGAGACGCCCACCGACGACCGCCTCCAGGACGTCGAGGCGACCCCGCACCTCATGACCGACTCCGCCGACGACACCGAGCGCCGCGCCGGCGCCGACCGCTGGCAGGCCGCGCTGCAGAACGTCATCGGCGGTTCGGCCCTCGTGACCGTCCTCGCGGTGTTCCTCGCGCTGGTCGCCTGCGGCATCCTCATCGCGATCACCGACGAGAACGTCCGCGCCGCGGCCGGCTACTTCTTCGCCCGTCCGGCCGACACGCTCCAGGCGATCGGCACCGCGGTCGGCGGCGCGTACGCCTCGCTGTTCCAGGGCTCGGTCATCAACTTCGGCGCCGACTCCTTCCAGCAGGCCATCGTGCCGCTCACACGCTCGATCGACTACGCGGTCCCGCTCGTCGCGGCCGGTCTCGGCATCGCGCTCTCGTTCCGCGCGGGCCTGTTCAACATCGGCGGCCAGGGGCAGATCCTGATGGGCGCTGCCGCAGCGGGCTGGGTCGGCTTCTCGTTCGACCTCCCCGCGGCGGTCCACATCCCGCTCACGATCATCGCCGGCATCGTCGGCGGTGCGGTGTGGGGCGGCATCGTCGGTGTCCTCAAGGCCCGGACCGGTGCCAACGAGGTCGTCCTGACGATCATGCTCAACTACGTCGCGCTGTACCTGGTCAGCTACCTGCTCCGCACCCCGGGGCTCCTGCAGGCCGCGGGCAGCACGAACCCGATCTCGCCCGCGACGAAGGACAGCGCGGTGCTGCCGGCCCTGTTCGGTCCGCGGTACGGCGTGGACCTCGGGTTCGTCGTGGCGATCATCGCGGTCGTCGTCGTGTGGTGGCTCGTGAACAAGTCGTCGCTCGGCTTCCGCTTCCGGACCATCGGTGAGAACCCCCGTGCGGCGCGCGTCGCCGGCATGAGCGTGCCCGCGCTGACCATCTGGGTGCTCGTCCTGTCGGGCGCGCTCGTCGGCATCGCCGGCGCCTACCAGGTGCAGGGGGCGGTCACCTCCGGCTTCACCTCGAACATCGACGCCGGCATCGGCTTCGACGCGATCACCGTCGCGCTGCTCGGCCGGTCGAAGCCGTGGGGCGTGTTCTGGGCGGCGATCCTGTTCGGCGTCCTGAAGAACGGCGGCTACGCCATGCAGGCCGCGAACGGCATCCCGATCGACATCGTCGGTGTCATCCAGGCACTCATCGTCCTCTTCATCGCGGCCCCGCCGCTGGTCCGCGCGATCTTCCGGATCCCGCAGCCAGGCGCCCGCAAGCGCACGAGGACGAGCAAGAACAGCAAGAAGGCGGTCGCCGCGTGAGCACCCTCAGCCCCACCGCGGCCCCCGCGTCGCCCCTCGCCGACCGTCCGGTCGAGACCACCCGCAGCTGGAAGCTCCCGATCGGGTACGCGGTCTTCACCGTCCTCGCGCTCGTGTTCTTCGTGGCACTGCGCCGCACCGGCACGACGACGTTCCGCCTGGCCAACCCGGGCGACTTCTTCGCGCTGCCGAACGTCCCGCTGCCCGCCGTGGCGACGGGGTACGTCGTCGTCGTGCTGCTGGCGATCGCCACCGTGTACGCCTTCGTCGAGGTCCGTGCGTTCCGGAGCGTCCCGCTCTGGGTGACGTCGGTGTTCGCGATCGTCTTCGTCGTCGGCTTCCTCACGTGGGCCGCCGCCGGTTCGACGATCCCGCTGCCCGGTCTGCTCGTCGGTGCGCTCGGCCTGAGCGTGCCGCTCGTGTTCGGTGCCCTCGGCGGCGTCATCTCGGAGCGTGTCGGCGTCGTGAACATCGCGATCGAGGGCCAGTTCCTCGCCGGCGCGTTCACCTCGGCGCTCATCGCCTCGCTGACCGGGTCGCCCTGGGTCGGTCTCGTCGGTGCGCTCGTCGCGGGTGTCCTGGTGTCGTTCGTCCTCGCGGCGTTCAGCATCAAGTACCTCGTCGACCAGGTCATCGTCGGTGTCGTCATCAACGCCTTCATCTCCGGCCTCACCGGGTTCCTGTACTCGCAGGTGCTCTCCCCGAACGAGGAGACGCTCAACGTCGGCGTCCGGTTCCCGAAGGTCGAGATCCCGGTGCTGCACCAGATCCCGGTCATCGGTCCGATCTTCTTCGAGCAGACCGTCGTCGTGTACCTGGCGTACATCGCGGTCGCGGTCGTCACGTTCGCGCTGTTCAAGACCCGCTGGGGCCTCCGCCTCCGCGCGGTCGGCGAGCACCCGCAGGCGGCTGACACGGTGGGCATCAACGTCACCAGCACCCGGTTCTGGAACGTGTCGCTCGCCGGCGCGATCGCGGGCCTCGGTGGCGCGTACTTCACCCTCGACGCGGTCGGTCCGTTCACGAAGGACATGACGGCGGGCGCCGGCTACATCGCCCTGGCGGCGGTCATCTTCGGGCGCTGGGACCCCATCCGCGCGACGCTCGCGGCGCTGCTCTTCGGCTTCGCGTCGAACCTGCAGAACACCCTCGGGGCGATCAACTCGCCCGTGCCGAGCGAGTTCCTGCTGATGCTGCCCTACGTGGTGACGATCTTCGCGGTGGCCGGCCTGGTCGGACAGTCGCGTGGTCCCGCCGCGTCCGGCAAGCCCTACATCAAGAGCTAGCTCCCGAGTTCCCCCCTCCGCAAGACACCGGTGTTCGTAGACCACACCGCGGTTCGCGGGTGTTCATTGGACGAACACCGGTGTTTTGCAGACCATCTACCGGCCTGGAGGCACGGCACATGACCCACACGAACGCCCAGGGTGACCAGGGGGTCACCGAAACGTCCGCGGCCGACGCCGCCACGCGCCTCCAGGCCGACGTGGACTGGGCCGCCCTGCGGACGGCAGCGACGTCCGCCATGCGGAAGGCCTACGCACCGTACTCGTCGTTCCCGGTGGGCGCCGCGGCGCTCACCGACGACGGCCGGATCGTGTCCGGCTGCAACATCGAGAACGCGTCCTACGGCGTGACGCTCTGCGCAGAGTGCTCGCTCGTTTCGCAGCTGCACATGACGGGCGGCGGCAAGCTCGTCGCCTTCACGTGCGTCGACGGCGACGGGGCGACCCTGATGCCGTGCGGGCGCTGCCGCCAGCTGCTGTTCGAGCACTCGACCGAGGGCATGCTCCTCGAGACGGTGTCCGGCATTCGCACCATCGACGAGGTCCTGCCCGACGCGTTCGGGCCGCGCACCCTCGCCACCTACCAGCAGGAGCACTGATCCCATGGCCGTCGAGCCGTTCGACACCGTCGACCTCATCCGCACCAAGCGCTCCGGCGGAGCACTGAGCACCGCCGAGGTGGACTGGCTCGTCGACGCGTACACCCGCGGCTACGTCGAGGACCCGCAGATGGCGGCGATGGCGATGGCGATCTTCCTGAACGGGATGGAGCGGCGGGAGATCAAGGACCTCACGCTCGCGATGATCGCGTCCGGGGAGCGGATGTCGTTCGGCTCGCTCGGCAAGACGACCGTCGACAAGCACTCCACGGGCGGCGTCGGCGACAAGATCACGCTGCCGCTGGCGCCCCTCGTGGCGTCGTTCGGGGTCGCCGTGCCGCAGCTGTCCGGCCGCGGGCTCGGACACACCGGTGGCACGCTCGACAAGCTCGAGTCGATCCCGGGGTGGCAGGCGTCGCTGACGAACGACCGGATGATGTCGATCCTGGCCGACGTCGGTGCGGTGATCTGCGCCGCGGGCACCGGACTCGCCCCGGCCGACAAGAAGCTCTACGCGCTGCGCGACATCACCGGCACGGTGGAGTGCATCCCGCTCATCGCGTCGAGCATCATGTCGAAGAAGATCGCCGAGGGCACGGGTGCGCTCGTGCTCGACGTGAAGTTCGGTTCGGGGGCGTTCATGCCCACCTACGAGGCCTCGCGCGAACTCGCACGGACGATGGTCGACCTCGGCAACGACGCCGGCGTCGCCACGACCGCGCTGCTCACCGACATGGAGGTCCCGCTCGGCCTGACGATCGGCAACGCACTCGAGGTGCGGGAGTCGGTCGACGTGCTGGCAGGCGGGGGACCGTCGGACGTCGTCGAGCTGACGCTCGCACTCGCGTCCGAGATGCTCACGCTCGCCGGGCTGCCCGACGCGGACCCGGCGGCCGCGCTGGCCGACGGTCGCGCGATGGACACCTGGCGCCGGATGATCGCCGCGCAGGGCGGCGACCCGGACGCGGCGCTGCCCGTCGCACGGGAGCAGCACGTCGTCACCGCACCGACCTCGGGTGTGCTCACGCAGCAGGACGCCCTGCCGTTCGGCGTCTCGGCGTGGCGCCTCGGAGCCGGGCGTGCACGCGCCCAGGACCCGGTGCAGGCGGGAGCGGGCATCGAGCTCCACGTCAAGCCCGGGGACACCGTGACCGAGGGGCAGCCGCTCTGGACGCTGCACACCGACGACGAGTCGCGCATCCCGCGGGCGCTGGAGTCGCTCGAGGGTGCGTGGGCCATCGGTTCGCCGGACGCTGCCGCGGTCGCGCGCGGGCCGATCGTGCGGGAGCGCATCGCGGGCTGAACCCGACCACCTCGCTGACCGGAGGCTCTCCACACACGTGTGGGGAGCCTCCAGTCTCTTCGGTCGTCTGTTGTGCACAGGTCCCTGCGCGCGGTCGGTTACCACCGATAGCCTGAGTGCATGAGCGCCGACGCCACGACCTACCGCCTGCCCGACGCCGGAGCGGTCATCAACGACCTGCCGAAGGTCTCGCTGCACGACCACCTCGACGGCGGTCTGCGGCCCGCGACGATCATCGAGCTCGCGGCGGAGGCGGGCATCTCGCTGCCGACCACGGACCCGGCCGCGCTCGGGCAGTGGTTCGCCGACCAGTCGAACTCCGGCTCGCTCGTCGAGTACCTCAAGACCTTCGACGTCACCACCTCGGTGATGCAGACCGCTCCCCAGCTGACCCGCATCGCGCGCGAGTTCGTCGAGGACCTCATCGCCGACGGCGTCGTCTACGGCGAGGTCCGCTGGGCGCCCGAACAGCACCTGCAGGGCGGGCTGACGCTCGACCAGACGGTGGAAGCGGTGCAGGCCGGCATCGAGGAAGCCGTCGACGCAGCCGACGGACGCATCCGCGTCGGGCAGCTCGTCACCGCGATGCGCCACGCGGACCGTTCGCTCGAGATCGCCGGGCTCGCCGTCCGGCACCGTGACCGCGGTGTCGTCGGGTTCGACATCGCCGGCGCCGAGGCGGGTTTCCCGGCCTCGAACCACCGCGCCGCGTTCGACTACCTCGCGTCCGAGCTCTTCCCGGTCACCGTCCACGCGGGCGAGGCCGACGGGCTCGCCTCGATCCGCTCGGCACTGGTCGACGGCCGCGCACTGCGGCTCGGCCACGGCGTCCGGATCTTCGAGGACGTCACCCTGTCCGACGCCGGGGACGGTTCGACCCTCGCCTCGCTCGGCGAGGTCGCCGCCTGGGTGCGCGACCGCGAGATCCCGCTCGAGGTCGCGCCGTCGTCCAACCTGCAGACCGGCGCGATCGCCGCGTGGGGCGACGACCTCGCCGACCACCCCGTCGACGTGCTGTACCAGCTCGGCTTCCGGGTCACGGTGAACACCGACAACCGCCTGATGAGCGACACCTCGCTGTCGAAGGAGCTCGCGCTGCTGGCCGGCACGTTCGGCTACGACCTCGACGACCTCGCAGCGTTCCAGATCAACGCGGCCCTCGGCTCGTTCCTCCCGCTCGAGGACCGCGAGGAGATCATCGCCACCATCACGGCCGGCTACCAGGAGGCCTGACGCATGCCGCTGCCGCCACTGCCGGACGACGCCGTCGTGCTCGGGACGAGCGCGTCCTCGTGGCGCGACGCACTCCGCGTGGTCGGCGGCGCGCTCGTCACCTCGGGGGCGACGACCGAGCCCTACACCGACGCCATGATCGGGCTGGTCGAGGAGCACGGACCGTACATCGTCATCTCACCCGGGCTCGCGTTCGCGCACGCCCGGCCGGGGCCCGCTGTGCTCCGTGACGGGCTGGCCGTGGTGACCCTGGCGTCGCCGGTCGTGTTCGGGCACCCGCACAACGACCCCGTGCAGGTCGTGCTCGGGCTCGCGGTGGCCGGGGTCGGCGCGCACCTCGAGTCGATCGGCGAGATCGCGAACCTGTTCAACGACCCGACCGTCACCGGACGGCTGGCGGCAGCGACCAGCGCGGACGAGGTCCGCACGATCATGGGGGCGTCGGCGTGAAGATCGTGACCATCTGCGGTGCCGGGATCGGTGCGAGCGGGATCCTCAAGGTGAACGCCGAGAAGGCCCTCACCGCCCTGGGGCTGACGGCGTCGGTCGTCGCGGCGGACGTGGCATCGGTGCGGAAGGTGTCGGACGACGCGAACGTGATCCTGACCAGCCAGGAGTTCGTCGAGGCGATCGGGGACACCTACGCCGAGGTGATCGTGATCCGGAACCACTTCGACCAGGGCGAGATCACGGCTGCGGTGGACCGGGCGCTCGGGGAGCACTGAGCGCTCAGTCCGCCCTTTAGAGTTGGGGCATGAGCACGGAGAACCCGCTGAACGACCCCGCCGCCGACCCGTTCGAGGTCGCGCGTGACGCCGCCGCAGTCATCGCCGACCGGTCCGGCATCGAACGCCACGACATCGCCCTGACCCTCGGCTCCGGCTGGGGCAAGGCCGCCGACCTCGTCGGGGAGACGGTGTCGGAGATCCCCGCGGCGGAGGTCCCCGGCTTCAGCGCCTCCGCGGTGCCCGGACACTCCGGCACGGTCCGCTCGATCCGCCTCGCCGACGGCCGCCACGCGCTCGTCATCGGCGCCCGCACGCACTACTACGAGGGCCACGGCGTCCGTCGCGTCGTGCACAGCGTCCGCACCGCAGCGGCCACCGGTGCCTCGATCATGGTGCTCACCAACGGTGCCGGTGGCATCAAGGAGCACTGGACCCCGGGGACCCCGGTCCTCATCAGCGACCACATCAACCTCACCGCGGACAGCCCGCTCGAGGGCGCCACCTTCATCGACCTGACGGACCTGTACTCGGCACGGCTCCGCGCGATCGCCCGAGCGGTCGACCCGTCCCTCGACGAGGGCGTCTACACGCAGTTCCGCGGCCCGCACTACGAGACGCCGGCCGAGGTCCAGATGGCGAAGGCGATCGGCGGGCACATCGTCGGCATGTCGACCGCGCTCGAGGCCATCGCCGCCCGCCAGGCCGGCATGGAGGTCCTCGGGTTCTCGCTCATCACGAACCTCGCCGCCGGCATCCAGAAGACGCCGCTGTCCCACACCGAGGTGCTCGAGGCCGGTCGCGAGGCCGAGCCGGTCATCGCCGACCTGCTCGCCCGCGTGGTGACCGCGCTCGGACAGCCTGCATCGTGAAGATCGACCTGGACCACGTGCTCGGGACCGCTCGGGCCTGGCTCGAACAGGACCCCGACGACCTCACCCGCGGCGAGCTCGCCGCGGCGGTCGACGCCGCATCCGACGGCTCCGGTCCGGCGGTGCAGGCGCTCGCCGCTCGGTTCGGCGGACGGCTGCAGTTCGGCACCGCCGGGCTCCGCGCCGAGCTGGGCTACGGTCCGCTGCGGATGAACCGGGTCGTCGTCACCCAGGCCGCAGCCGGGCTCGCCCGCTTCCTCATCGACACGGGCCGGCAGCGGAGCGTCGTCATCGGGTACGACGGGCGCGTGAACTCCGACGTGTTCGCCCGTGACTCGGCCGAGGTGATGCGCGGCCTCGGGCTCGAGGTCACCCTGCTGCCCTCGGCGCTGCCCACGCCCGTGCTGGCGTTCGCGGTCCGGCACCTCGGTGTCGGGGCCGGCGTCATGGTCACGGCGAGCCACAACCCGCCGCGGGACAACGGCTACAAGGTGTACCTCGGCGGGGACGACGACGGGTCGCAGATCGTGCCGCCCGTCGACGCCGAGATCGCCGACGCCATCGACGCGGTCGCTGCGGGATCGATCACCGAGCTGGTCCGGGCGACGGACTACACCGTCGCCACCCCGGCCCTCGTCGACGCGTACGTGGCCGCCACGGCCGCGACGGTCACCGCGCCGACACTCGCACCCTCGGAGCAGCCGAAGGTCGTCTACACGGCCATGCACGGCGTCGGGTGGGAGACCGCGCGCGCGGTGTTCGACGCGGCCGGGTTCGCGTCACCGTCGGTGGTGCCGGAGCAGATCGAGCCGGACGGTGCATTCCCGACGGTCTCCTTCCCGAACCCGGAAGAGCCTGGCGCGATGGACCTGGCGATCGCCCGCGGTCTCGCCGTCGGCGCCGACCTGGTGATCGCGAACGACCCCGACGCCGACCGGCTCGCACTCGCGATCCCGTCGGGGGACTCCTTCCGTCGGCTCTCCGGCAACGAGGTCGGATGGCTGCTCGGGTGGCGTGCTGCCGCGCGCGCGGTCGCAGCCGGGCGCACCGGAGTGCTCGCCGCGTCGATCGTGTCCTCGCCCGCGCTGTCCCGTGTCGCCGCCCGGTACGGTCTCGACCACCGCGACACCCTGACGGGCTTCAAGTGGGTGTCGCGCGTGCCGGACCTGCTGTTCGGCTACGAGGAGGCGCTCGGGTACCTCGTCGACCCGGACGTGGTGCGCGACAAGGACGGGATCTCGGCGGCACTCGACCTGCTCTCCCTCGCGGACGAGCTCGCGGCGGCAGGGTCCTCGATCGCCGAGCACCTCGACGCCTTCGCGGCGGAGTTCGGTGCCTTCGCATCGGGTCAGGTCGCGACCCGTGTGGACGACCTCTCGCGGATCGGCGCGATCATGCACGGGCTGCGCACCTCGCCGCCCGCGTCCCTCGCCGACCTTTCCGTGCTGACGACGACGGACTACCTCGACGGTGTGGAGGGTTTCCCGCCGTCGGACATCCTGCGCTACGACCTCGCCGGCGAGGCGCGGGTCATCGTCCGCCCGAGCGGGACCGAGCCCAAGGTGAAGGTCTACATCGACACCGTGGCGTCCACTCCCGCTGAGGCCCAGTCGATCGTCGATGCCCTCGCCGCCGCGGTGCGCCCCCTCGTGTCGTAGCGCTGGGCGGCGTCGCGGGGCTCGGGCGCGGCGCGGCGCGGTGCCCGCAAAACACCGGTGTTCGTCGAACACACCCAGGCATTCCGGGGTGTCTCGGACGAGCACCGGTGTTTTGCGGAGGAGGACCCCGGGGGACACGTCGTACACGGACGCGGTGCGCAGGTTCGGTGTCCACGGGGTGGCGAACAGGAACCGGTGCACGGCTGAGGGCGGTCCACCATGTCGCCATGTCACACCTCGAGTTGCTCTCGGCCGCCGCCGGAGATCCAGACCCGCGCGCACAGCGTCGACTCATCGACGGTGCCCGCCGCGGCGAACTGGTCCGCCTGATGCCCGGTCGGTACGTCACCCGCTCGGCGTACGACTCCGCGGACGAGCACGACCGGCACCGGGCACGGCTCGACGCGGTCATGCCTGGTGTGAGTCCGGACCTCGTCGTCTCGCATGAGTCCGCCGTCGTCGTGCACGGCCTGCCCTGGGTCGGGACACTTCCGGAGTACGTCGTCGTCCTCGACCCGAAACGATCGACGGGGCAGCGCCGGAGACATCTGCAGAAGGTGGGCGCTGCTGGCCGTCGTGTCGCCCCGGTCCGCGTCGACGGTGTGGACGTGACGCCGTTGCACGTGACCGCCGTCGACATCGCGCTGCGCGCACCGTTCCGCACCGCCGTCGTCGTGCTGGACGCGGTTCTGGCTCGCGGCGTTCCGCGCGAGGCACTGCTCGCCGAGCTTTCTCGACGTGCGCCACGGCCCCGCGCGGCGTCCCGGGCGCGACGGGCCATCGAGTTCGCCGACGGCCGAGCGGAGTCACCGGGGGAGTCCGTGTCGCGACTG
Organism: Curtobacterium sp. UNCCL20; assembly: GCF_900101675.1. Lineage (GTDB taxonomy): Bacteria > Actinomycetota > Actinomycetes > Actinomycetales > Microbacteriaceae > Curtobacterium. The sequence continues at coordinate 706,000 of NZ_FNKG01000002.1, forward strand.
TGCTGGGCGGAAGCAGGGTTCCCACCAGCGGTGCTCCAGCGGGCGTTCCGGGACTCACGCGGAGCGATCGGCCGCGTGGACTTCTGGTTCGAGGAAGCCGGCGTCGTGGTCGAGTTCGACGGCCTCACGAAGTACCGAGATCGCGGTATGCGCGGCGGGAGGACGCCAGAGCGCGTCGTCGTCGACGAGAAGATCCGCGAAGATCGGCTCCGTGCGTTGCCCGAGGTGCGAACGGTCGTCAGGGTGACGTGGCGCGACGTCGAACCGGGTGGCTCGGGTCCGGAACGTCTGGAACGAGCAGGTGTGCGGCGGGAAGTGTGACGAAAACACCGGTGCTCGTCTGCCGAACCGCGTCATGCGAGGGTTCAGCGGACAAGCACCGGTGTCTTGCGGACAAGACCCGGCCGGACAAGACCCGGACAAGACCCGGCCGGACGAAACCCGGCCGGACAAGACCCGGCCGCGCCCGGCGCGCCCCTACGCGAGCTCGAGCAGCACGTGACCGGACGAGATCGTCTGGCCGACCGGGGCGTTCAGCCCGGTGACGACACCGTCGCGCGGTGCCTGCACGGGCTGTTCCATCTTCATCGCCTCGAGCACGACGAGCAGGTCACCCTTGACGACCTGCTGCCCCTCTTCCACGGCGAGCTTCACGACCGTGGCCTGCATCGGCGACGTGACCGAGCCGGTCGACGCGAGGCCCCCGCGCACGTTCGAGGTGCGACGCTTCGGCGGGGCCGACGGGCCGGCGGGACGACGACCGGCTGCACCGGCAGCGCCACCTCCGACGATCGAGGGCATGGTGACCTCGATGCGCTTGCCCTGCACCTCGACCACGACGGAGTCGCGGGACGCCGGCGCGGGGAGCTCCTCGGGGGAACCGCTCCAGGCCGGGATGTCGTTCTGGAAGTCGGTCTCGATCCACTGCGTGTAGATCGAGAACGGCGTGGTGTCGTCCGTGGCGAACGCCGGGTCGGACACGACCGCGCGGTGGAAGGGCAGCACGGTCGGCAGGCCGGTGACCTCGAACTCGGCGAGGGCACGGCGCGACCGCTCCAGGGCCTCGGCTCGCGTGGCGCCGGTGACGATGAGCTTCGCGAGCATCGAGTCGAACGAACCCGAGACGACGTCGCCGGACACGACGCCGGAGTCCACCCGGACACCGGGGCCGGACGGGGCGTTGAACGCGTGCACGGGGCCGGGCGCCGGGAAGAAGTTGCGGCCCGGGTCCTCGCCGTTGATGCGGAACTCGAACGAGTGGCCACGCGGCGCGGGGTCGTCGTAGTCGAGGACGCCGCCCTCGGCGATGCGGAACTGCTCACGCACGAGGTCGATGCCGGTGACCTCTTCGGAGACGCAGTGTTCGACCTGCAGGCGGGTGTTCACCTCGAGGAAGGACACGGTTCCGTCGGCACCGATGAGGAACTCGCAGGTGCCGGCGCCGACGTACCCGACCTCGCGGAGGATCGCCTTCGACGACTCGTACAGGCGCTCCGTCTGCGAAGCGGTCAGGTACGGCGCGGGCGCCTCCTCGACGAGCTTCTGGTGGCGGCGCTGCAGCGAGCAGTCGCGGGTGGACACGACGACGACGTTGCCGTGCTCGTCGGCCAGGCACTGGGTCTCGACGTGCCGCGGCTTGTCGAGGTACTTCTCGACGAAGCACTCACCGCGACCGAAGGCCACGATGGCCTCACGCGTCGCCGACTCGAAGAGTTCTTCCACCGAAGCCCGATCGCGCACGACCTTGAGTCCACGACCACCGCCGCCGAACGCGGCCTTGATCGCGACGGGCAGTCCGACCTGGTCGACGAAGTCGAAGACCTCGGACACGTCCTGCACGGGCTCGATGGTGCCGGGGGCGAGGGGTGCCCCGACCTTCTCGGCGACGTGGCGCGCAGAGACCTTGTCGCCGAGCTGCTCGATCGACGCCGGCGACGGGCCGATCCAGGTGAGTCCGGCGTCGATGACGGCGCGGGCGAAGTCGGCGTTCTCGGCGAGGAAGCCGTACCCGGGGTGCACGGCGTCGGCGCCGGAGCGACGGGCGACCGAGATGATCTTGTCGATGACGAGGTAGGTCTCGGCGCTCGTGGTGCCGTTCAGCGCGTAGGCCTCGTCAGCGAGGCGTGCGTGGAGGGCGTCACGGTCCTGGTCGGCGTAGACCGCGACCGATGCCTTGCCTGCGTCGCGGGCCGCGCGGATGATGCGGACGGCGATCTCGCCGCGGTTCGCGATGAGGACCTTGCTGATACGGGGCATGACACATCAGCGTATTCGTGCGGCGGGGGTGTGAATTGACTGGCACCCACAAAGAACCACCCCGATCAAGTGTGGATGTCTACAGTGCCGCGGGGCTCGGAGGCCCAGAGATCGTGCCACGCGATCCCGAAACCCCGCAGCAGCATCGAGCGGAGCACCGGCAGGGACAGCCCGACCACGGCGGACGGGGCGCCGTCGATCCGCGTGATGTACGCGGCGGCGCGGCCGTCGATGGTGAACGCGCCGGCGACCTCGAGCGGTTCGCCGGTTGCGACGTAGGCGTCGATCTCCTCGGGCGACATGTCGTCGGCGAAGGTGAGCACCGCGCTGTCGACTGCGACGACGCGGTCGTCGGCGGCGACCATGCCGGATCCACCGGGCGCGACGTCCGTGACGGAACCAGCCAGGCCGAGCGGCCCGCCGCCCGGCGTGTCCACACGGCGGACGGGAGGCACGGTGCCGGCCCGCCACGCGCCTCCAGGCCCGCCGTCAGCCGGGTCCAGAGCACGCCGCCGGTCGATGACGCAGTGTCCGCTCCACAACGTGCCGCCGCCTGCGGCGAGCATCTGCCGCCATCGGTCGCGGGCAACCGCCGGGTCGTGGGGTTTGCCGTACAGGACCCCGTCGACCTCGAAGGCGGAGTCCCCGCCGAACACGAAGCCGTCCACCGGGCCGCCGTCGACGGTGACCGCGCCGTCCGCCACCGCCGCTGCCTTCTCCACCGCGAGCATCGCCACGAGCTCCGGACCGGTCAGGTCGCGGCCGAGCGCGGACGCGACCCGGGCGACCGCGGCGTCCTCGTCGACACCCGGCGCGACGAGCACCGGCTCGATCCCGGTCTGGGCGAGGAGGGCACGGCGGGCGGGGGAGGTACTCGCGAGGTACAGACGCATGGGAACATCGAACCATGGGTGAATCCGTCGGAACGCTGCTCGAACTCGACGTCACCGGGATCGCCCACGGCGGCATCTCGGTGGCACGGCACGAGGGGCGCGTGGTCTTCGTCTCGGATGCGATCCCCGGTGAGCGGGTGACCGCGCGGGTGACGGAGGACCGGAAGAAGTCGTTCTGGCGCGCCGACACGGTGTCGGTCGAGTCCCCGAGCGAGCACCGCGTCGACCACGTCTGGCCCGAGGCCGCGCTGGACCGTGACCCGGCCGTCCGTCCCGGTGGTGCCGAGTTCGGCCACATCGCGCTCGCACACCAGCGGACGCTGAAGCACGACGTCCTGGTGGACTCGTTCGCGCGGTTCGCCCACGTCGACCTCGCTGCGGTGCTCGGCCACGACGTCGTCGTCGAGGCGGCCCCCGGCGACGACGCGGCGAACGGCCTCGGCTGGCGCACGCGCGTCCGGCTGCACGTCGACGAGGACGGCACCGCCGGTCCCTTCGCCGCACGCTCGCACACGGTCGTCCCCGTCACCTCGCTCCCGCTCGCCAGCGCCGTCGTGCAGGAGAGTGCACCTCTCGGCCGCGGGGCCCTGCCCGGCTCGTCCGTCATCGACGTGCTCGCACCGAGCGGCGCCGACGGTGCCCGTCTCGTCATCGACGAGCAGAAGCCGACCGTCGTCACCGAAGTGGTGGGGGAGCGCTCGTTCGCCGTCGACGACAACGGTTTCTGGCAGGTGCACCGCGCCGCACCGGTCGTGCTGACCGAGGCGGTGCAGGACCTCGTCGACCGCGACCGGCTCGACCCGGAGGGGCAGCACCTCGACCTCTACGGCGGCGTCGGTCTGCTCGCCGCCGCGCTCGGCGACCTCGTCGGCCCGAAGGCGCGCCTGACGAGCGTCGAGAGCGCGCCGCGCGCGACCGAGCACGCGCAGGAGAACCTCGCCGAGTGGATCGGTGCGCGCGCCGAGACCGGTCGCGTCGACCGGTGGCTGCAGCGGACGGTCTCCGCACTCACCGCGAGCGAGCGGCAGCGGTACCGGGCCGGCACGATCGTGCTGGACCCGCCGCGGTCCGGCGCCGGCCGCGAAGTGGTCGTCCAGATCGCCGCCCTGCAGCCGGCACAGGTCGTCTACGTGGCCTGCGACCCGGTCGCGCTGGCGCGGGACGTCGCGACGTTCGCTGACCTCGGGTACCGCCTGGAGGCCCTGCGCGCGTTCGACCTCTTCCCGCACACCCACCACCTGGAGGCCGTGGCGCGCCTGGTGCCCGTCGGCTGACGGCGGGCGCGGCCCCGCCGCGCTGCGTCCGTGTGGCGGAGTGCAACACAAACCGTCGCTTCTGCTCGCGTCGCGCTGCTGCCTGAGTCCGACCTGGGTATCCTTGGTCGGTGATGGCTCCCCGGTTTCAGGGGCCGGGGGTGCGCATCGACGAGAGAGGCCACCGTGGCAACAGACACGACCACCACCGGAACGACCGGACTGGCGACCAAGCCCGTCCGTGTCGCGATCGTCGACGACCACGAGTCCGTGCGACTCGGGATCCAGGCAGCGTGCCAGAACGAGGGGTTCGAGGTGGTCCTCACCGCCGCGAGCGTGCCCGAGTACATCGAGCACCTCGACGGGCGTGAGGTCGACGTCGTCGTCCTCGACCTGTCGCTCGGCGACGGCTCCACCGTGACCGCGAACGTGAAGGGTGTGCAGGGCACCGGTTCCGCGGTCCTCGTGCACTCCATCGCCGACCGCGTCGCGAACGTCCGCGAGGCACTGGCCGCAGGGGCTGCCGGCGTCATCCCGAAGTCCTCGGCGACGAAGACCGTGATGGCGGCCGTCGCGACCGTGGCCCGGGGCGACGTGCTGAACAACCTCGAATGGGCGAGCGCGATCGACGCGGATCGTGACTTCGCGAAGGCCCAGCTCGGCCGGCGCGAGCGCGAGATCCTCCACTTGTACGCATCCGGTCTGCCGCTCAAGCTCGCCGCGCAGCAGCTCGGCATCGGGTACTCGACGGCGCGTGAGTACCTCGACCGCATCCGTGTGAAGTACGTCGAGGTGGGCCGTCCCGCCCCGACGAAGGTCGACCTGCTCCGTCGAGCGGTGGAGGACGGCATCCTCCCCGGGCTCGACTCGGGCATCGACCCCGACGGCGACGGTCGCTGAGTCCGATGGCTGCGGCTGACGCGGCGTCCACGTCCGGACCGGCACGTGCCGGCGGGGCGGCGGGCCGGTCTGCGTCGGCACGGCCCGGGAACGGCCGAGGACCCGCGCCGTCCGGCGCCGGTTCGACCGGCGCCGGGTCGACCGTTGTCGGGTCGACCGTTGTCGGGTCGACCGTTGTCGGGTCGACCGTTGTCGGGTCGACCGCCGTCGGGGCGTCGTCCTCGACGGGCGGCAGCGGTTCGGAACGGGCGCCCCTCGGAGCCGACCCGTCGCGGAGCGTCCGCGCGACCATCACGCAGGCGTCCGTCGAACGGGCGTTCTCGATCCTCATCGCCGTCGCCGCACTCGGGTTCGGTGCCACGACCGTTCCCGCCGTGCTCGCGCAGCTGCCGTACCTCGATCCGGTCTGGGGTCCGGTGGTGGCGTGCGGCCTGGCTGCGTCGTTCCTGTTCGTGGGCGCGTCGGTGTTCATCCGACGGGCGGCCCAGCTGGCGCAGATCACCTGCGCGCTGCTGTTCCTCGTCGCACTGGTGACGTGGCCGCTCACCGTCGCCGAGGCGATCCCGTCGGACCAGGTCCCGTGGCCGTGGTGGCTCTGCACCGTCGGCTCGACCGCGGCGGCGATGGGCTTCGCCCCGTGGCGCGCGACCGTCTACACCGCGCTCGTCCCGACCGTGTACGTGGTCATCCGGCTCACCCCGGTCGGCGGCGACGCGGGCATGCGGGCGCTCCTCGACGGCGTGTACACGGCCATCCTCAGCGGAGCCGTCCTGGTCATCGCCGTCGTGCTGCGCCGGGCCGCCACCGCAGTCGACGCAGCGCAGGCGACGGCGGTCCGCCGGTACTCACACGCCATCCGCGAGCACGCGACCGAGGTCGAGCGCGTCCAGGTCGACGCGATCGTGCACGACAGCGTCCTGACGACCCTGCTGTCGGCCGCCCGCGCCGAGACCGTCGACGCCGAGATGCTCGCCGCGCGGATGGCCCGGAACGCGATCGACCACCTCGAGGCCGCCGCGTCGGACGATCCCGCCGACGCGCCACCGGTCTCCCTCGTCGAGCTCCGCTCCCGGATCGGCGAGGCGGTCGGCGCGCTCGCCGCACCGGTCCGCGTGCAGGACACCCGCGTCGGCAGTGCCCGGATCCCCGCGCCCGTCGCCGATGCCTTGGCCTCAGCGGCGATCCAAGCGGCCGTGAACAGCGTCCAGCACGCCGGCGGCCCGGACGTCGACCGGTGGGTCGCCGTCGAGCAGCGCGGTGCCGGCGTCCACCTCGAGGTCGGCGACGACGGAGCCGGGTTCGACCTCGCGGGGATCCCCGCCGAGCGACTCGGTGTCCGCCGCTCCATCGTGGAACGCGTCGTGGCGGTCTCCGGCCGTGCCGAGGTCGTCACGTGCCCCGGCGGCGGCACACGGGTCCACCTCGACTGGGTGCCCGAGGCGGAGGTGCAACGGTGAAGGTCTCGATCCCTGCGGGTGTCGCCATCGGCCTCGCCGCGCTGTTCTCCGTCTACCACCTGCTCCTCGCCGCCACCACGCTCCCGCGGGTCCTCGACGTCGGGCCGGTGCTCGCCTGCATGGTGCTCTACGCCGCCGCCACGGGTGTCGCACTCTTCATCCCGGGTCGCGCGCTGCCGATCTGGGCGACGTGCTTCTCCCTCGCCACCGCGATCGTCATGCCCATCGTCGCGTCGCCCGTCGTCGAACTCCGCAACGGCCCCGGGTACAGCACCTGGTGGATCGCCGCGGTCGGCACCCTGATGGTCGTGCTCGTCGTCCGCGGGCGTGGGCCGTTCGCCTGGGTGGGCGTCGGGTTCCTCACCGTGCACACCGTGGCGTGGGCGGGCCTCGGCGCGCTCGGTTCGCTCGGAGTCCTCGGCAGCGTGTCCTGGGTCGCCATCGCCACCGGGTTCGCGTTCGCGATGAACCGTGCCACGCGTGTCACCCGGGACTTCATCCGCGCCGAGCAGGAGACCGCCGACTGGCAGGCAGCGCAGGACGCGCACGTGTTCGAGCGGCAGTTCCGGCTCAGCCAGACGACCCGCATGGCGCTGCCGATGCTGCAGCGGATCATCGACACCGGCGGAGACCTCGACGAGGCCGAGCGTGCCGAGTGCCTGCACCTCGAGCAGGCCATCCGCGACGAGATCCGCGGCCGGTCGCTGCTCTCCGAGGACGTCCGCGACGAGGTGATGCGTCTCCGCCGTCGTGGCGCGACCGTGCAGCTGCACGACGACGGCGGGCTCGACGACCTCGAGATCGACGACCTGCGGCGGGTGCACGCCCGGATCGCCGAGGCCCTGCGGCAAGCCCGCGAGGCCGACAACGTCATCGTCCGCACCGTTTCGGAAGGGTCCGACTCGGCCGTGACCGTCGTCGGGCTCCGGCTCGACCTGGCGGCGAGCGAGTCCGCGGCCCTCGGAGCGGGCATGGACGACGAGGACGGCGACGAGGACGACTCCGTCGTGCTCTGGCTCGAGATCCCACGGCACGTCCCGGCGTAGGCGGGGTTGGGCGGGGCTGCGCTGCGCCGGTCGCCGTGCGCCGTGCGCCGGTCGCCGTGCGCCGGACGTCGTGCGCCGGACGTCGTGCGGAGCGGAACGACATCGCCGACGTCGTACGACAGCGGGCACGTCGTTGCTGCGCGGCCGCAACAGTTGCGCGCGCGGGGGAGCGACGCGGTCGCTGTCGTACGACAGCGGGTTCGTCGTTCCGGGTCGGTGCGTCGGGTGGTGCGGCGGACGCCCCCGACGTGCCCGGCATCGGCCTGGAGGCGCGTGTCGGCGCCGCCACGCGCCTCCAGGCCCGGGGTGCGTGCGCAGCCGGACGACGAACCCGATGTCGTACGACGTCGGGTGCGTCGTCCCGACTCGGTTGATGCGTTGGCATGGGGCGACATTGCACGTGTGGATCGACGCGTGCTTTGTCGGAAGGTGCACACGTAGTCGATGCGTGGGCATGGGGCGACATTGCACGTGTGGATCGACGCGTGCTTTGTCGGAAGGTGCCCACGTAGTCGATGCGTGCACCGGCGGCACGCGGCACCGGCCTTCGGGGCGCGACCGGGACACCCCGGAAACGGGGAACGGGCCGGTCGGAATCCGACCGGCCCGTTCACGACCCGAGTCTGAGCGACAACCCGAATATCGCCCTGACTCGTAGCTGGTGGTGGCGTCGTACCCTAGTCGGCCACCGACCTGCGATGTTCTTCGTAGAAGGACACCGAACAACAACTACTATGCCTGTCGCCAAGCACGTTGTCAGTCGTCATTATGGGGGACAAAACGTGCGATTTCCAACTCCGGCGGCGGAAGTTGTCCCCCGTCTGAGGGGAGACCGACCGGGAAGTGCACGCTGCAACGCTGCCGGCGGCTCGATACCCAGGGGTACATGGTCGCCCGTTCCCACGGGGGAGCGCAAGGCCGGGACACACGGAGGCGTGTGACCGTGCGCAACTCGGCTCAGCGCAGCGAGCGGGTCCAGGCGCCGACGCCGTGCTCGAGGGGCCGTCGGAGCCCGCGGGCGGACACGTCCCACCCGGATCGCGGTGACACCGTCACCTCGGCGCGACCGTTCGCTGCCGCTTCGTCTGCCTGCCGCTGCAGGACGGCGATGACGGCGGCGAGCTCCTCGGGCGTCGGGTCGCCCGACACGACGCGGACGTCGGCGCCCAGCTCGGCGTGCTCGTCGGCGCCCACCGCGGCGTGCTCGTCGGCACCCACCGCGGCGCCCACCTCGGCGCCCTCGTCGGCGGGGACCGGGGCGGCGTGGCGACCCATCAGCGTCCGACCTTCCGCGCGTGCAGCCCGGTCACAGCGGGATGTTCCCGTGCTTCTTCGGCGGCACCGAGGCCCGCTTGCCCCGGAGGGCCCGCAGCGCCTTGATGACCGACACGCGGGTGGCGTGCGGCTGGATGATCCCGTCGAGCTCACCGCGCTCGGCGGCGAGGTACGGCGAGGCGACGTTGTACGTGTACTCGTTCGCGAGCTTCGCGCGGACCGCGGCGACGTCCTCACCGGATTCCTCGGCGCGCTTGATCTCGGCGCGGTACAGGATGTTGACGGCGCCCTGCCCGCCCATGACGGCGATCTCGGCGGTCGGCCACGCGAGGTTGATGTCGGCGCCGAGCTGCTTCGAGCCCATCACGATGTACGCGCCGCCGTACGCCTTACGCGTGATGACGGTGACGAGCGGGACGGTGGCCTCGGCGTAGGCGTAGAGGAGCTTGGCGCCGCGTCGGATGACCCCGGTCCACTCCTGGTCGGTGCCGGGCAGGTACCCGGGCACGTCGACGAGGGTGAGGATGGGGATGCCGAACGCGTCGCAGAAGCGCACGAAGCGGGCGGCCTTCTCGCCGGCGTCGATGTTGAGCGTGCCGGCCATCGCTTGCGGCTGGTTCGCGATGATGCCGACCGTGCGACCCTCCACCCGGCCGAAGCCGATGAGGATGTTCGGCGCGAAGAGCGGCTGGACCTCGAGGAACTCGCCGTCGTCGACGAGGTGCTCGATGATCGTCGTGACGTCGTACGGCTGGTTCGTCGAGTCCGGGATGACGAGGTCGAGCTCGTGGTCGGCGTCGGTGGTCTCGAGCTCCGGGGCGACGTCGTAGGCCGGCGGGTCGGACAGGTTGTTGTCCGGCAGGAACCCGATGAGCGAGCGCGCGTAGTCGAGCGCGTCGGTCTCGTCCTCGGCCAGGTAGTGGGCCACGCCGGAGACCGCGTTGTGCGTCTGGGCGCCGCCGAGCTCCTCGAAGCCGACGTCCTCGCCGGTGACGGTCTTGATGACGTCGGGGCCGGTGACGAACATGTGGCTGGTCTTGTCGACCATGATCACGAAGTCGGTGAGCGCGGGGGAGTACACCGCACCGCCGGCTGCGGGACCCATCACGATGGAGAGCTGCGGGATGACCCCGGACGCCTGCGTGTTGAGGCGGAAGATCTCGCCGTACTTGCCGAGCGCGACCACGCCCTCCTGGATGCGGGCGCCGCCGGAGTCGAGGATGCCGATGATCGGCACGCCGGTCTTGATGGCGTGCTCCATCACCTTGATGATCTTCTCGCCGGCGACCTCGCCGAGGGAGCCGCCGAAGACCGTGAAGTCCTGGGCGTAGACGGCGACGTTCCGGCCGTGGATGGTGCCGACGCCGGTGACGACCGCGTCACCGTAGGGGCGCTTCGACTCCATGCCGAACGCGTGGGTGCGGTGGCGGACGAACTCGTCGAACTCCACGAAGGAGTTCGGATCGAGCAGCTGCTCGATGCGTTCGCGCGCGGTGCCCTTGCCCTTGGCGTGCTGCTTGGCGATCGCGGACTCACCCGCGGCGGTCACTGCTTCGTGGTACCGCTCGCGGAGGTCGGCGAGCCGTCCGGCCGTCGTCGAGAGATCGGGGGTGTCTCCTGAAGTCACCCGCTCACCCTACCGGCGGCGACGACACGGCCGGTTGGAGGACCCCCACGGTTCCTGCCCGTACATTTGCACGCATGTCCACACCCCTGTCGTCGACGTTCCCGAGCAGCCGAGCCGCCGTCGCGTCCGCGGGGGCCGTCTTCACCGCACCGGAGCGCACCGGATCGACGAACGCCGATCTGCTCGCCCTGGCACCCGGTCAGCCGCACGGCAGCGTGCTCGCCACCCTCGACCAGACGGCGGGGCGCGGGCGTCTCGACCGCTCGTGGTCGGCCCCGGCGGGCGAGACGCTCGCCGTCAGCGTGCTCGTCCGCGCGGACCTCGACGAGCGGGACCGTGGCTGGCTGCCGCTGGTCGCCGGCGCCGCCATGCGGGACGCGATCGCCGCGGAGCTGCCGGCCGACGGGGCCGCCCCCGGGCCGGTCGTCGCCGTGAAGTGGCCGAACGACGTGCAGGTCGACGGCCGCAAGGTGTGCGGCATCCTCTGCCAGGTCGCGGCGGACGGCAGCGTCGTGGTCGGTGCCGGCGTGAACCTCACGATCCCCGCGGACCGGCTCCCCACGCCGACCGCGACCTCGCTGGCGGTCGCGGGAGCACGCGGTTCCGCCGACGAGCTCGCCGACCGGGTGCTGGTCGCGTTCCACGCCGGCGTCCTGGAGGCAGTGGTCGCCCTGGTCGCGGGCGGTTCCGCCGCCGAGACGGTCCGGTCCCACGTCCGGTCGGTCTGCGGCACGATCGGGCAGCGTATCCGGCTCGAGCTGCCCGACGGCACGGCCCTGGAGGCGGACGCCACCGGCATCGACGACGAGGGCCGCATCACGATCCGGGATCGACAGGGCACCTCCACGGGCGTCGCGGTGGGGGACATCACCCACCTGCGGTATGCATGAGCGCATGACCGACGAGCCCCCGCCCGAACGCGTCGTCGCGCGCCTGCGACCGCACGCGCGCCGGCTCGTCCGGCCCGCGGTGTTCGTCGTCCTCGTGATGGTCGCCGGCGGGTTCGGCTTCGGGGTCTTCCGGGCACAGCTCGCGTGGCTGAACGCCGTGGTGGCCGGGCTCGTCCTGCTCCTGCTGTTCGTGGGCGGAGCGATGCCCCTGTTCCGCTGGATGTCGGAGCGGTACGTCGTGACCACCCGGCGCCTCGTCGTCGTGCACGGGCTCGGCACCCGGACGCGGCGGGAGCTCCTGCACTCGCGCGGGTACGACGTCACGGTGCGGCGCCGGGGGTTGCAGGGGGTGTTCCGCTCCGGCGACGTCCTCGTGTTCCCCGGGGACGAGCCGGCGCTGGTGCTCGGGGACGTCCCGCACGCCGACCTCGTCGTCGCCGTCCTGCACGACATGGTCGAGGCGTACGAGGCCCGGCGCCGCCACCGCGAGCCCGACTGGGACGAGATCGTCGGCGGCGCGGACCGGCCGCAGTGGGGCGACGTCCGTCCCTGACGCGTCGGACGGGTCCACGACGCGGGCTCCCATCGCACTCGGTGGAAGTTCGACGAGAACCCGGTAGCGTCTTCCCGTGCGAATCTCTGTCATCGGCTGCGGGTACCTCGGTGCCGTGCACGCCGCATCCATGGCCAAGCTCGGGCACGACGTCGTCGCCGTCGACGTGGACCCGGTCAAGATCGAGCGGCTCGCGGCGGGCGACGCCCCGTTCTTCGAACCCGGTCTCCCCGAGATCCTGTCCGAGGCCCTGTCCTCCGGCCGCATCCGCTTCACCACCGACATGGCCGAGGTGGCCGGCGCCCGGGTGCACTTCCTCGCCGTCGGCACCCCGCAGGGTCCGACCGGCGCCGCGGACCTGACCTACGTCGACGCCGCGGTCGCCGCGCTCACGCCGCATCTGTCCGCGGGCGACTTCGTGGTCGGCAAGTCGACGGTCCCGGTCGGCACCGCCGCGCGGCTCGCCTCCGAGGTCGACGCCGCGGTCCCCGGCGCGACGCTCGTCTGGAACCCGGAGTTCCTCCGCGAGGGCTTCGCGGTGCAGGACACGATCTCGCCCGACCGCTTCGTCTACGGCGTGCCCGAGGGCGAAGCCGGCCAGCGCGCGGTCGACACCCTCGACGAGGTCTACGCCGAGGCGCTCGCCGCCGGCACGCCCCGGCTCGTGGTCAACCTGCCCACCGCCGAGCTCGTGAAGATCAGCGCGAACGCGTTCCTCGCGACGAAGATCTCGTTCATCAACTCGATGGCCGAGATCGCCGAGGTCGCCGGTGCGGACGTCACGGCGCTCGCCGACGCGATCGGCCACGACGCCCGGATCGGCCGCAAGTTCCTGAACGCCGGCCTCGGCTTCGGTGGCGGGTGCCTGCCGAAGGACATCCGGGCGTTCCAGGCCCGGGCGAACGAGCTCGGCGTGGGGGAGTCCCTCGCGTTCCTGGCCGACGTCGACGCGACGAACCTCCGCCGCCGCGCGCACGTGGTCGAGCTCGCCCAGGAGCTCCTCGGCGGCGTCGTCACCGGCAAGCGCGTCGCCGTGCTCGGCCTGGCGTTCAAGCCGAACTCCGACGACGTCCGTGACTCGCCGGCGCTCGACATCGCCGCCCGGCTGCTCGGCCTCGGTGCCGTCGTCGCGGCGTACGACCCGGAGGCGGTCGTCACCGCCCGCCGCATCCACCCCGAGCTCGACTACGTCGAGAGCGCAGCGGACGCGCTCCGCGACGCCGAGCTCGTGCTCGTGCTGACCGAGTGGAACGAGTTCCGCGAGCTCGACCCGACCGAGGTCGCGTCCCTCGTGGCGTCGCCGGTGGTCGTCGACGGCCGCAACTGCCTCGACCGTGACGCCTGGACCGCCGCCGGGTTCACGTACCGGGGCATGGGGCGCTGACCCCGACCGACCCCGGTACGACGACGGCCGCGCCCCACGGGCGCGGCCGTCGTCGTCTGCTCACTCGACCTGGCGGGTGTCGGCCGTGGCACCGGCACCGCGGCCGACCGCAGCCGAGCGGGGAAGGCGATCCGTGCCTCCAGGCCCGGACCACCGCGCCACCCGTTCCACGGACAGCGTCAGGCCCACCGCGACCAGGACGGCGACGACGACCACGAGTGCGAACGGGACCGGACCGAGCTCCTGGTACCGGGCGACGCCCGCGACCGTGACCGGGAACCGTGCGGCGTTCCAGAACCAGCTCGCGACGACGGCGAGGCCGTACAGGCCGACGGCGGGTGCGACGACCGCGACGCCCGCGGCGAGCCCGCGTCGGCCACCGGCCGTGCGGGGGATGCGGCGCCAGGCGACGGCGCTGAGCACGACGAGCGCGAGGAGTGCGGGGAACAGGTAGCGGCCCTGTGTCCCGGCGACCTGCGTGGTGTCGAGGTACGCGCGGGCACTGCTCGCCGTCTGCAGGGCGAGGAGGAGCACGGGGAAGACGGCGAGGCTCCAGGCCGCCGCGCGCGTGTCCGGGCCGGAGCGCGGGCGGCGGAAGGCCCAGAGGAGGACCACGAGCACGGCGACGATCGTCAGCACGGCCGTCAGGAGGTCCCCGATGCTGACCTGCGCGCGCTGCCCGGGGCTGCCCCAGAACGTCCGGGCCATCGTGCCCCAGCTGACGTCGGCGAAGTGCAGCGGCGACGGGTGCGATCCGGGCGGGAAGTCGGCGTGCGGTCGGATGGCCGCGTAGCCGTCGGGTTGCAGTCGGTGGTACGTGACGAGGTTGTGCAGCCACCACCAGGCGCCGAGCACGGCGGTGACGGCGAGCACCACCACGGTGCGGACGACCCGGCGTGCGACCGGCAGCACCCCCGCGCCGGCGACGAGCGTGACGACGGCGGTGACGGGGACGGCCGGCAGTCCGGTGCCCTTCGTCCAGACGAGTGCCGCCGTGACGACGCCGAGCGCGACGAGCGTCCGGGTGCGGAGGTCGCCGGTGAGGAGCCTCGTGGCGAGCCACACCACCGCGCCACCGAGGAGGAGCACGGGTGCGTCGTTCGTCACCGAGGCGCCGATCGAGGCGAGCTGCGGCGTCGCGAAGAGTGCCAGCGGGGCGACGAGCGCTGCCCGGGGCGACCGGGTGACCCGGCGGACGGCGGCCCAGGCGAGGAGCGCGAGCGGCGTCACGAGGAGCGCGTCGAACAGGCGGAGGGCGACCAGGGCGTGGTCCCAGCGGAGCGAGCCGTAGTGCAGCGCACGGAGCACGACCGCGTCGACCGCGTAGGCCGTCGGCGGGTGCTGCGTCATCTGGTTCACGGTCGTCGAGTCCCCGGGGTGCGCCGAGAGCAGCTCGCTCATCGTCGACCAGGCCGAGGCATCACCGTGCGCCTGTGCCTGCGCCTGCTCCTGCTCGGCGGCGAGGACCGCGTTCGACACGTGCAGGGTGCCCGGTGCGGGCCAGCCGGAACCGGTCGCGACGTGCACGACGGCGTCGAAGTGGGCGGGCTCGTCCGGTGCCTGGAAGGCCGGGACCACGAGTGCCCAGAGGACGAGCCACAGACCGAACACCGCCGTCAGGACGGCGACCAGCAGTCCCTCGCGCCGGGTGACGGGCGGGTGCGGGGCGGACTGCATCGAACGGGCTCCTGCGGGTCGGGGTCGATCGGCGCCGCGCGTCCGGCGACTCGACGAGCCTACTGAGCCGTGCCGACTGAGCTGTGCCGACTGAGCCGCGCCGACTGAGCCGTGCCGACTGACGCGTCCCTACTGACCCGACAGCTCGGACGGCGCCGGCGCGCGGGTCGGGGTGACGGGCTCCGCCGGGCCGGTGCGCTCGGGGTGGTACACCCAGACCTTGTACAGCCAGAACCGGAACGCGGTGCCGAGGACGAGGCCGATCACGTTGCCGGAGATGTTGTCCGCCAGCGCCGAGGTGAGCCCGAGCGCGTAGTGCGAGATGCCGAGGCAGCCGAGCGAGATCACCATGCCGCCGAGCGACACGATGACGAACTCGACGCCCTCGCGGGTGGCCACGGAGCGACGCTGGTCACGGAAGGTCCAGTACCGGTTGCCCATCCAGTTCACGAAGATCGCGACGACGGTCGAGATCACCTTCGCCCAGAACGGACCGGAGTGGATCTCGTCCGGGCTGAGGATCGTCGCGCGCAGCACGTTGAAGATGACGGTGTCGACGACGAAGCCGATCGCACCGACGACGCCGAAGCGTGCCAGTTGGGACATCAGTCGCCGCACGGGTTCTCCATGGTCCGTAGAGTTGTCGCTGGTCGTGCTCTGCACGATCGAACAGCGGTCGCGCGAGATCGGCGACCCGAACAGCGATTGTAGACAGTGCGCTCTCACCGCACGGTGGGAACGACGGAAGGAACACACAGCATGGCGTTGCGCGTCGGGGTCATCGGTGGAGGACAGCTGGCACGGATGATGGTGCCGGCGGCGGTCGAGCTCGGGCTCGACATCCGGGTGCTGGCGGAGGGTCCGGGCATGTCGGCCGCGATCGCCGCCACCGCCGAGGGCGACTACCACGACGCCGCGACCGTCCTGGCGTTCGCCCGCGAGGTGGACGTCGTCACGTTCGACCACGAGCACGTGCCGCAGGACGTCCTCCGTGCGCTCGTCGACGCCGGCGTCGCGGTGCACCCCGGCCCGGACGCCCTCGCCGTCGCGCAGGACAAGATCACGATGCGCACCCGCCTGACCGAGCTCGGCATGCCGGTGCCCGACTGGGCCGCCGTGCAGGACCCCGACGCGCTGCAAGCGTTCCTCGACGACCACGGCGGCCGTGCCGTCGTGAAGACCGCCCGCGGCGGCTACGACGGCAAGGGCGTCCGGGTCGTCTCCGACCCCGCGGACGTCGCCGACTGGTTCACCGCCGTCGCCGAGGCCGCCGGCGACCAGGCGCTCCTCGTCGAGGAACTCGTCCCCTTCACC
Source organism: Curtobacterium sp. UNCCL20 (assembly GCF_900101675.1). GTDB lineage: Bacteria > Actinomycetota > Actinomycetes > Actinomycetales > Microbacteriaceae > Curtobacterium. The sequence goes on from NZ_FNKG01000002.1 coordinate 722,525, forward strand.
CGCGAACTCGCGCAGTCCGTCGCGCGCCGTCCCTCCGGCGAGGTCGTCGCGTGGCCGCTCGTCGAGACCGTGCAGCGCGACGGGGTCTGCGCCGAGGTGTTCGCCCCGGCGCCGGACAGCGCGGGCCGGCTGGCCGACGCCGCCGAGGACCTCGCCGTCCGCATCGCGACCGAGCTCGGCGTGACCGGGGTGCTCGCGGTGGAGCTCTTCCAGACCGACGACGAGCGCATCCTCGTCAACGAGCTCGCGATGCGCCCGCACAACACCGGCCACTGGACCATCGACGGTGCGACCACGAGCCAGTTCGAGCAGCACCTCCGTGCCGTCCTCGACCTGCCGCTCGGCGCGACCGGCATGCACGCCCCCGCAGCCGTGATGGTCAACGTGCTCGGCGGTCCTGCCGACGGCGACCTGGCCGCCCGGTACCCCGACGCGCTCGAGGCGTTCCCCGAGGCGAAGTACCACTTCTACGGCAAGGCCCCCCGACCGGGCCGGAAGGTCGGCCACGTCACCGTGATCGGTGACGACGTCGACGACGTCACCTACCGGGCACGGTCCGCCGCGGCGCACTTCGACGACTGACGCGCGGTCCCGGCGCGGCCGGTGACGGACCTGGAGGCGCGTGGCGGGCCCGCCACGCGCCTCCAGGTCCGTCCTGCTGCTGGTCCGCCGAAGCGGGGACACCCGGTCGGGTGGCACCCGATCTGGCGTGTGTACTGCTCCGGTGCCCACGTGCTCCCATGGACGGGTCAGGGGACCGTCACCACCAGGGAGCACCACATGCGCCGCGCGCCGCGCCGCACCACGACCACCACCGTCATCACCGCCGCCGGCGCGCTCGTCGCGCTCGCCGCGGGCGCGCTCGTCCCGACCTCCGCGTCCGCGGCGACGAGCGCCACGGCGCTCCGCGCCGCCACGTCGGCCAGCCTCTACGGCGCCGGGCCGTACCGTTCCGACACGAGCGAGGCGGCGAAGCAGGCCACCGCGCTCGCGACCAGCGACCCGGCGGGCGCCACCGCCGCGAAGACCATCGCGCAGTACCCGGTCGCCACCTGGCTCGGCGACTGGACGCAGGGCGCGACCCTCACCAGGACGATCGACGCCGCCGTCGCCGGGGCCGACCGCGCCGGTACGACCGCCGTGTTCGTGACGTACGCCATCCCGCAGCGCGACTGCGGCGGCTACTCCGCCGGCGGGTTCGACGAGACCACCTACGACGCCTGGGTCGACCAGGTCGTCACCCGCCTCGCCGGACACCGGGCGGCGGTCATCGTCGAGCCGGACTCCCTCGCGATGCTCAGCAACGCTGCCTGCAGCGAGACGCTCGACGAGCAGCGCTACCGGATCCTCTCCCGCGAGGTGAGCGCCCTCACCGCCGCGGGCATCCCGGCGTACCTCGACGCGGGCAACTCGAACTGGGTGCAGCCCGCGCTGATGGCCTCGAGGCTGAACAGTGCCGGCGTGCAGAACGCTCGCGGCTTCTTCACGAACGTCGCGAACTACTACCCGACCGTCCAGGAGCAGGCGTACGCCGAGAAGGTGTCCGCCGCGACGGGCGGCTCCCACTACGTCATCGACACCTCACGGAACGGACAGGGCTGGCGCGGCACCTGGTGCAACGGCCCAGGGTCGGGCCTCGGCACCTCGCCGCGCGTCGTCTCCGACGGCACCCGGCTCGACGCCCTGCTGTGGGTGAAGACCCCCGGCGCGAGCGACGGCACGTGCGGCGGCGGTCCGGCGGCGGGCAAGTGGTGGTCGGCGTTCGCGCAGGCGCTGGTGGCGAACGCGAAGCTGGGGACACCGGTGGCGTCTGCCGCGCCGACGGCGTCCGCCTCGGCGACGCCGAAGCCCACGGTCTCGGCGACACCGAAGCCGACGGTGTCGGCGACGCCGAAGCCCACGGTCTCGGCGACGCCGAAGCCCACGGTCTCGGCTGCCCCGGCGGCGCCGGTCAAGAAGGGCCCGTCCGTCGCGCCCGTCGCGCACCGCGAACTCGCGGCCTCCGGGTCGAAGGGCCGAGTGACCGTCCGTGGATGGGCGTTCGACCGTGACGACGTCGCGAAGCCCGTCACGGTTCGAGTCTCCGTGGGGAGCACCCTCGTCGGCAGCACCTCCGCTGCCGGGCGACGAGCGGACGTCGACCGTGTCCACCACGTCGGCGCGAACCACGGGTTCGCCGTGACGGTCTCGGCCCCGAGCGGTCGCCGGAGCATCTGCCTGACGGCCGTGGGCATCGGCGGCGGGGGCAACACCTCGATGGGTTGCACGACGGTGACGGTGCGCTGAACCCTGCGAGGATGGCAGCATGCCGCGTGATCTCCTCCGTCGTGCCGTCGGCCGCGTCCGCCGGGCCGTGACCAGGACGGCCCCCGCGACCTCGGCACCCGAGCCGCTTCCCGTGCTCGGCTACGTCGTCGCGGGCGGCGGGGGCGCACACCCGGCGTCCGCCCACGTGCGCGTCGTCCGGCGCGTCGAACACCTGGCCCGCACCGGCACGGCCGAGGTCCGCGAGGTCGACCCCGAGGCGTTCGTCGCCGGCGCCGACGACACGCCGTACGCGGCCCTCCTCGTGCAGCGGGACATCCTGCCGAGGGACCTCGTGGCCCCGTTCCTCGCAGCCGCCTCGTCCCGCGGCGTCCGGGTCGCCGCCGAGGTGGACGACGACTTCTTCACCGACTCCGGGCGCGAGCGGCTCGCCCGCGCCGAGTACGACCCGGACCGGCTCGCCTCGATCGACGCCCTGGTGCGCGGGGCGGACCTCGTCATCGTGAGCACGGACGAGCTCGCCGAGGTCGTGCGCCCGATCGCCCGACGCGTCGTCGTGGTCCGGAACGCCCTCGACCCGACCATCTGGACACCCGGGGAGCCGGTGGTCGACCCGGACCTCCCGACGGACGAGCACCGTGTGCTCTACATGGGGACGCTCACGCACGGGGACGACCTCGCCCTGCTCCGGGACGTCTTCACGGACCTCACCACCGCGGACGGCACACCGATCCGGCTCGAGGTCATCGGCGTCACCGACGAGCCGGAGGAACCCGCCTGGTACCGCCGCGTCGAGGTGCCGGACGGCCACTACCCGGCGTTCGCCCGGTGGCTCGTCGACCACCGGCAGCGGTGGCGCGCGGGAGTCGCCCCGCTGCGCGACGAGGAGTTCAACCGGGCGAAGAGCGACCTCAAGGCGATCGAGTACACGATGCTCGGGCTCCCCGCCGTCGTGTCCGACCGACCGTCGTACCGGGCCGCGCGGGACCACGGCGTGCTCGCGGTCCCCGACGACGCCTCGGCCTGGCGGGACGCCGTGCGCCTCGCGGTGGAGGCCGGGCGGGCCGACCCCGGCGCGGCCCGGTGGGTGCGCGACGAGCGGGTGATCGGCGACGACGGTGACACCTGGCGCGCCGTGCTGCTCGGCTAGGCTCGTCGCGTGACCGACACCGCAGCCCCCGTCCAGCCGCTCGTCTCGATCATCATGGGGTCCGACTCCGACTGGCCGACGATGCGCCCCGCGGCGGAGATGCTCACCGAGCTCGGCATCCCCTTCGAGGCGGACGTCGTCTCGGCGCACCGCACCCCGGACAAGATGACCCGCTTCGCCCGCGGCGCCGCGGCCCGGGGCATCCGCGTCGTCATCGCGGGTGCCGGTGGCGCCGCACACCTGCCCGGCATGGTCGCGTCGATGACCACCCTGCCCGTGATCGGCGTCCCGGTGCAGCTCGCCCGCCTCGACGGCCTCGACTCACTGCTCTCGATCGTGCAGATGCCCGCGGGCATCCCGGTGGCGACGATGGCGATCAACGGCGCCGCGAACGCCGGGCTCCTCGCCGCGCGCATCATCGGGTCCTCCGACCCCGCCGTCGCCGCCCGCCTGGCCGAGTACGCCGACGGCCTCGAGCAGCTCGTCGAGGAGAAGGCGCAGCGCCTCCGCGACTCGCTCTGACCGCGGCGCCGACCGCTCAGAGGTCGGCGTGCAGCTGCCAGGTCTCGGCGGCCGAGTCCTTCCAGTCGAACATCCGCGCCCGGTCCGGTCCGGCGACCGCGAGCTGGCCGGCGAGCAGCGGGTCGTTGACGACCTGGTACACGGCCTGCGCGAGTCGCTCCGGGTAGGAGTCGCGCGGGTCGCGGGCGACCGTGACCCCGGCGTCGGACGCGACCTCGCGCACGGCGTCGTCGTCGGAGTGGATGACCGGCGTGCCGAAGCTCATCGCCTCGATCACCGGCAGACCGAAGCCCTCGGCGAGGCTCGGGAAGACGAACACCGTCGCCCGACCGTAGGCCACCGCGAGGTCGGCGTCGTCGATGCGTCCGAGCACCTTCACCCGGTCGCGGGCGAGTCCGGCCCGCTCGGCGGTGCCGTACACGTCGACGTCGCCCCAGCCGTCCGGGCCGGCGATGACGAGGGGGATGTCGGCGGGGGCGTCCGGGTGGGCCATCGCCTCGATGAGGTACCCGAGCCCCTTCCGGGGTTCGAGCGTCCCCACGGCGAGGACGTAGCGCTCCGGCAGACCCAGGCGCTCGGCGCGGAGGTCGGCGTCGACGGGGGTGCGGAGCCGGCCACTCGGTGCGCCGCCGATGACCCGCAGGCGGTCGTCGAAGCGGTGGATCTCGTTGAGGGCACCGGCGACCGCGTGGGTGGGCACCACGACGGCGTCGGCGTGCTTCCACGCGCGCTTGATCATCGCGCGGTGGAACTGCACGCCACGCGGCGTCAGGGTCTCCGGATGCGTCCACGGGACGGTGTCGTGCACCGTGACGACCGTCTGCCGGCCCGGATCGCTGAACCGGTCGTGCTTGACGAGCGGCGCGAGGACGCTCGGGGAGTGCACCATGCCGCGACCGACGCTGCCGACGAAGCCGCCCTGCCACGCGAGCGAGAGCTCACGGCGCGGGAGTGCGAGGCGGTCGAGGTCGGACAGCCCGGGCAGGAGCGTCCGGATGTGCGCGAGCTCGTCCTTGCCGACGGCGGAGACGATGCCGGCGACGTCGCAGCCCGCCGGGGCGTTCTCGATCAGGTGCCGCGTGAGTTCCTCCGCGTAGCGACCGATGCCACCGGGCACGGGGGCGACGACCTGGTCGACGACGACGTGGAGTGTTGTCATGCGGTGCGCCTCCTCGTGGTGCTCCCGTGCGCACGGCTCGGTCGGAAGCCGACCATATCAGTCCGCACGGGGAGGAACCGGGGCAGCCACGCTCGGCGTCGCGGCGGCCGTGACCCGCCGGTGACGAGCGGCCAGGACGGCTCCGACGCCGGCGAGGACGACGTCACCGATGGTCATGAACACCCGGCTGATGACCGCCAGGGCGAGGGGTGCGGACCCACCCGCGACGCTGCCGAGCAGGAGCACGAGGATGCCCTCGCGCGGGCCGATGCCCGCCGGCGCGATGATCACCAGGAACCCGACGAGCCATGCCACCGCGTAGGCGCCGACGGCCACCGGGAAGAGTGCGGGGGAGTCGGCGCCGAACGCCCGGAGGACCACGGAGGCCTGCACGCCGTACGCGATCCACATCACGAGGGACCAGACGAGGGACATCACCGTGCCGGACCAGGTCAGGGTGGTGTCCTGCGGCGGGCGACGGAGCAGCCGGAAGGCGATGGCGATGAGGCGCCCGAGGACGGGCGGCGTGAGGCACACGAGCCCGACCACGATCACCGGGATGAGCCACCAGAAGGTCGCGAAGCCGGTCGACGAACCGAGCAGCACGGCGACGATGCCGACCAGCGCGGCGGTGACCATGCTCACGAGCATCGACGCGAGGGCCGCGACGGCGCTGCCGGTGCGCTGGAGTCCGTGTGCGCGCCCGAGCTCGGCCTGGGCGGCGATCGACCAGACACCGCCGGGGATGTACTTGCCGAGCTGGCCGACGAAGAAGATCGAGGACGCGGCGGCCAGGCGGACGCGGTACCCGCTCGCGGCCATCATCGCCCGCCAGGACAGCATGTTCGCGACGAGGGCGACGATCGTGAACACGATGCCGACGACGACCGTCACGGCGTCGAGTCGGACGAAGTCGCGGGAGATGTCACCCCACTGCTTCGCGATGCTCCAGACCAGGAACGCGACCGCGACGACGGCCGCGACCCACTTCACCGCGGTGAGCACGCGGGCGCGCCGTCCCGTGGTCGGGACGGCTCCCGTCGCGGCGTCCGTGGAGGTGTCGAGCGGGTCCGGGGACCCGGCGGCCGACCCCGTAGGCTGTTGTGCGTCCATCGACCGACAACTCTAAGGGAGCGCGCTGGATGCGACCCGATGCGGACCCTCGTCCCACCCTGCTCGTCGCCGCGTCGACGTTCCCGGCCGAGCCCGGTGACGGCACCCCCGGCTTCGTGCTCGACCTCGCGACCGCCCTCTCCGACGAGTACCGCGTTGTGGTCGTGGCCCCGATGACGAAGGGTGCTCGCGCACACCAGCGCATCGGCGACGTCGAGGTCCGCCGCTACGGGTACTTCCCGGCGCGCTGGCGGGACCTCGCCGACGGTGCCATCGTGGACAACCTCAAGGCGAAGAAGTCGCGCTGGCTGCAGGTGCCGTTCTTCTTCGTGTCGATGGCCGCCGCGCTCCGCCGCGAACGCCGCCGCTCGCAGCCCGACGTTGCGCTCCTGCACTGGATCATCCCGCAGGGAGCCGTCGGACAGCTCGTCCTCGGCGACCTGCCGCGCGTCGTGACGACGCTGGGGGGCGACCTGTACGCACTGCGCAACCCGCTCCTCCAGGCCGTGAAGCGATCCGTGATCCGGAGCGCCGCCTCGGTGACCTGCATGAGCACGGACATGGCGCGGGAACTCGGCAAGCTGGGGGCCCGCGACGAGCAGGTGCACGTCGTGCCGATGGGTGTCGACCTCGACCCGATCACCCGCGCCGTCGCCCGCGAGACGCGCGTGCCCGGCCGGGTGCTCTTCGTCGGGCGCCTCGTCGAGAAGAAGGGCGCGACCGTCCTCCTCGACGCGCTCGACCGCATGACCACCGCGCCCGGCGAGGTCGCCGTCGTCGGTGACGGTCCGCTCCGCGCGCAGCTCGAGGCGCGCGCCGGGTCGGCCGTGACGTTCCTCGGGGCGCGTGGGAAAGAGGACCTGGCAGCCGAGTACGCGAAGGCGTCCATCGCGCTGTACCCGTCCGTACCGGCCGCGAACGGTGACCGCGACGGCCTGCCCGTCGCCCTCCTCGAGGCGATGTCCGCGGGCTGCGCCATCGTCGCCTCGGCGGTGCCCGGCATCGTCGACGTCATCGAGGACGGCGTGAACGGGTTGCTCGTCGAGCCCGGGGACGCCGACGCCCTCGCCGCCGCCGTCGACCGCCTGCTCGCGGACCCAGCACTGGCGTCGCGACTGGGCTCGGCGGCTGCGCAGACCGCCGCCGCGCACACCGTCGACGCCGTCGGCGACCGGTACCGCGAGCTGCTGGCGGCCGCGCGGGCCTGAGCGGACCGTCGAGTCGTGCTCGCCGGACTGAACCGTCGAGTCGTGTTCGCCTGAGCGAACCGTCGAGTCGTGCTCGCCCGACAGGACCGGTCAGACCCGGGCGGCGGTCCCGCCCGACGACAGCCGCTTCGCGATGGCCTTCGCCAGCCGGTGCGCCGGGAGTTCGACGAAACGCGAGAACACGAACGCCGCGCCGATCGCGATCGGGATCGTCGCGACCACGGTCCACCACGGCGACCACGTCACCGGCAGCAGGTTCGCCAGGGACACGGCGATCGGCTCGTGCACCAGGTACAGGCTGAACGAGATCCGCCCGAGTTCGCGGGGGACCGGGCCGAGCAGGAAGCGCTCCGCGGGGAGCCACTTGCCGGCGAGCAGCACGATCGTGAACGCCGCCGCCAGGATCACCACCTGCTCGACGACGGGGTGCGAGAACGGCGGCGGGAACCACGCCGGGCTCGAGATGCCGAGCAGGCTCGCCACGAGGAGCCCCCAGCCGAGACCGGTCGGGACGGCGCGGATGCGCTCCCAGCCCGCCGCCAGGGCCGACCCGATGAGGAACATCGGCAGGTAGATGAGCCACTGCAGGTGCAGGTACTCGCCGGCGGCCGACAGCAGGACGCCGGCGATGGCGGTGAGCCACCACCGCTGCATCGTGACCGCGGCGATGGAGACGAACAGCGGCACGAGCAGGGAGAAGAGGACCTCCCACGTCAGCGACCACAGCGGGCTGTTGAGCAGCGTCGGGGAGACGAGCGTGAAGTCGTCGAACAGGCTGCGGAGGGACAGCGTCTGCGCGTGTGCGTTCACCCACAGCGCCTGGTGCGGGTCCGAGGTGCGCGGAACGAGCAGGTACAGGACCAGCGCGATGAGGAGCGACGCGACGACGGGCATGTACAGCCGCACCGCGCGGCTCGGGAAGAAGGCCACCCAGTCCTGCGTGCGCCGGAGTGCCGGGAGCGTCAGCACGAAGCCGCTCAGCACGAAGAAGACGAAGACCGCCTCACGCCCGGCCCAGATGACGTGCAAGGGCGAGTTCGTCAGCCAGAGCAGCGAGTCCGGGACGGCGAGCCCGTAGTTCGACTTCGACAACGGTGGCACCGTGAGGAAGGCATGGTGGACGAGGACGACCGCTGCCGCGATCCCACGGAGACCGTCGAGCGAGCCGATCCTGCCCGCAGGGCGATCGCGCATGGGGAGATCGTACCCGCCCGAGGAGCCGTTCCCGTCCGGTCGGCCCTGCGGACGACGACGGCCAGGTTCCTGTTGCGCTCAGCGGCGGTCGCGGCCCAGCGCCTCGACCGTGCGCCGGACACCCTCGGCGAAGTCGGTGAACGTCCGGTCGTCGACCTCGGCGAGCACCCGCGACGCGAACCGCAGATCGAGCCCCTGGAAGGTGGCGGACGGGTCGGCGCCGTCGCGGACGTCGAGGGACTCGCCGAACGCCTGCTCGACCGTCGCGATCACCTCGGCGATCGTCGCGCTCTGCCCGGACGCGAAGATCTTCGTCACCGCGGTGCCCGCCGGCTCCTCGTCGACGAGGTCGAGGGCGTCGAGGACCATCGACGCCGCGTCCTCGATGTAGAGGTAGTCGCGGGTGGTCTCGGTGGGGACGTAGATCGAGGACGGACGCCCCTCGAGGTGCGCCAGGGCGAGCTGTGACACGAGCCCCTGGGCCTTGCCGAGGTTCGCGCCCGGGCCGTAGAGGTTCGAGAACCTGCCGACGAGCAGTCTGGTGCTGGTCGTCGTCGCCCAGTCACGGAAGCGTGCCTCGGCCGCGAGCTTCGCCCGACCGTACGGGGCGAGGGGGTGCGGGTCGGTGCCCTCGTCGAACGGGGCGTCGGCGCTGCCGGCGTACACCGCGCCCGCCGACGACGCGAAGAAGAGCGTGCCCGGGGCCGCCGCGTCGTCGGCAACGGTCTCGAGGACGCGGCCGATCAGGCGCTGCTCGGCCTCGAAGACCTCGGCGCCGGTGGCGACGACACCCGTCCCGGCGGACCAGACGATCCGCCAGGGCGCGTCGGGGGTGCGGACGGTCCGGATCGCGTCGACCAGGGCGGTGACGGCGGCGTCCTCGTCGGCCCAGGGGACCGATGCGGAGCGGACGACATCGGAACCGGCCGCCGTCGCGCGCGGTCGCTCCGCCGACGCTCGTCGCACCGCACGGCCGAGGAACCCCCCGGCCCCGACGACGAGCGTGCGGACAGCCGGATCGCTCACGCGGTGAAGACCCCGGCGGCCGTCGCCGCGTGCAGCGCCGTCCGCCAGTCGCGCATCGGCGCGAGGCCGGCCCGCGACCACGCGTCGTGTCCGAGGACGCTGTACGCCGGGCGCGGGGCCGGGCGTACGAACGACGCGCTGTCGGTCGGCAGCACCCGTTCCGGGTCGAGCCCGTTCTCGGCGAAGATCGCCTTCGTGAAGTCGTACCAGGACCCCTGGCCCGAGTTCGTGCCGTGGTAGATGCCCGCCGGTGCGTCCGCGTCGACGAGCTCCACGATCCGTGCGGCGAGGTCGCCGGTCCACGTCGGCTGGCCGACCTGGTCGGTGACGACCTTGACCGTGTCGTGGGACGCCGCGAGCCGGAGCATCGTCGCGGCGAAGTTCGGCCCGTGCGCGCCGTAGATCCAGGCGGTGCGGACGATGTAGGACGAGTCCGGTGCGATCCGGCGGACGTGCGCCTCACCCTCGGCCTTGGTGCGGCCGTAGGCGTTCAGCGGGTCCGTCGGGGCGTCCTCGGCGTAGGGCGCGGTGCCGTTGCCGTCGAACACGTAGTCCGTCGAGATCGTCACGAGCTTCGCACCGTGCCGCACCGCGGCCTCGGCGAGCAGCTTCGGCCCCGTGGCGTTCACCGCGGCGGCGTCGGCCTCGTGCGTCTCGGCGTCGTCGACCTTCGTGTACGCCGCGGAGTTGATCACGACGTCGTGCCCGGCGACGGCTGCGTCCACCGCGTCCGGGTCGGTGATGTCGAGGTCGGCGCGTCCGAGCGCGGTGACGTCACGACCCTGCAGTGCGAGCTGCAGGTCGCGACCGAGCATGCCGGCGGCGCCGGTGATGAGGGTGCGGGTCATCGTCGGGTCCGGGCTCAGGCGAGCGCCGCACGCTCCTTGAGCGGCTCCCACCAGGCACGGTTGTCGCGGTACCACTGGACGACGTCGGCGAGACCCTGCTCGAACGGCACCTTCGGCTCGTAGCCGAGCTCGGCCTGGATCTTCGAGATGTCGACCGAGTAGCGGAGGTCGTGGCCGAGCCGGTCGGCGACGCGGTCGACGTACGACCAGTCCTTGCCGGTGGCGTCGAGGAGCAGCTGGGTGAGCTCCTTGTTCGTGAGCTCGGTGCCACCGCCGATGTTGTAGATCTCGCCCGCGCGGCCCTTGGTGAGCACGAGCGCGATGCCACGGGTGTGGTCGTCGACGTGCAGCCAGTCGCGGATGTTGTTGCCCTCGCCGTACAGCGGGACGTGCTTGTCGTCGATGAGGTTCGTGACGAACAGCGGGATGACCTTTTCGGGGAAGTGGTACGGCCCGTAGTTGTTCGAGCAGCGCGTGATCGAGAGGTTCAGGCCGTGCGTGCGGTGGTAGCTCCGCGCGAGGAGGTCGCTGCCGGCCTTCGACGCCGAGTACGGCGAGTTCGGCTCGAGCGGGCGCTCCTCGTCCCACGAGCCCTCGCTGATGGAGCCGTAGACCTCGTCGGTGGAGACTTGGACGAAGCGCTCGGTGCCGTGGCGGAGCGCAGCGTCGAGCAGACGCTGGGTGCCGACGACGTTCGTCTCGACGAAGATGCCGGAGTCGCGGACCGAGCGGTCGACGTGGGACTCGGCGGCGAAGTGCACGATCGCGTCGATGCCGGGGATGACCTCGTCGAGCTTCGCGGCGTCGCGGATGTCGCCCTGCACGAACGTGTAGCGCGGCGAGTCGGCGACCGGCGCCAGGTTCTCGAGGTTGCCCGAGTAGGTCAGGGCGTCGTAGACGACGATCTCGGCGCCCTCGAGCCCGGGGTACGCGTCCTGCAGGGTGCGGCGGACGAAGTTCGAGCCGATGAAGCCGGCTCCGCCGGTGACGAGGATCTTCACGTGGTCTGGTTCCTTTGGGTTGCCGTTGGCGTTGGATCGATCTGCGATTGTAGCGGGCCGGGGGCGGCCGTCGTCTGGCGTCGGATCTCGAACGCCGCCCACACCACGGAGACGACCGCGAGCGCTGCCAGTGCGCCGAAGCCGAGCTGGCCGGCGGCGGAGAGGTTCACGAGGCGGCCGAGGCCGTCCGTGGTGACCTGCAGGTGGGTGTTCTCGTAGAAGCCGCGGTACGCGACGGAGAACCCGTACGCGCCGATGAGCGGGAACGCCCACAGGGCGATGCGTCCGAAGCGCACCCGGTCCTCGAACCGCGGCATCAGGTTCCGCCAGCCGATCGCGCTGAGCACGAGCAGCGGGATGATCGCCATGAACAGGTAGCGGCCCTGCGCACCGGCGATGAGCTGAGTGCTGTTGTACGCCGCGAAGTTGTTCTGCAGTTGGCTGATCAGCGTCAGCCCGGGGAGGATCGTCATCACGATCGCGACGTCGCGCACGGGGGAGCGGCGGAACGCCCAGCCCACGATCACGGCGAGGGCGATCACGGTGAGCGAGTCGGTGAGGATCTGCGTCATCGGGTACCGGAGCGCGCCGAACTGTCCCCAGAAGGACGCCGACAGCCGGTCCCACTCCACGTTGAAGAAGTCGCCGAAGTTGGCGCTCTGCTCACGCCCCCACGGCTTCTCGTCGCGGACGCCGCTCACGCCGTCGGGCTGCAGCGCGTGGAAGACGACCAGGTTGCGGATCCACCACCAGGACCCGAGCACGGCGACGACCGCTCCCGCGACGGCGGTGCGGGCGATCCGCCGACCCCAGGAGAGTCGCCCGTGGCCGGCGACGAGCAGGGCGACCGCGACGAACGGCACCGCGGGCAGAGCGGTCCCCTTGATCGAACAGGCGACCGCGAGCGCGACGCCCGTCCAGACCACGGTGCGCCATCGGTCGTCGCCGGTCAGGGCGCGGACGAGCAGCCACGCGATGACGCCACCGAGCGCGATGATCGGTGCGTCGTTCGTGACCGAGGACCCGATCTGGAAGAGCTGCGGGACGGCGAAGAGCGCCAGTCCGCCGACCAGCGCGGTCCGTGGGGAACCGGTGACCCGTCGGATCGTCGCCCAGGTGAGGAACGGGAGCGGCAGGAGCATGACGACGTCCATCAGGCGGAGCGCCATCACACCGATGTCCCACCGGAGGTGGAAGAACCCGATGGCCTTCAGCACGCCAGCGCCGACGGCGTAGTACGTCGGCGGGTGCTGGGTCATCTGGTTGACGAAGTCGTGGTGGCCCGGGTTCGTCGCGATGAGCGACGCCACCGTCTCGCGGTTCGGTGCCGCGACGGTGGTGATCTGCTGCTGCTCGGCGTAGGTGACGGCGAGGAGGTCCATGTCGCCCGGGTCCGGCCAGCCGTAGCCGAGCGCCAGCTGTTCGGCGGCGTCGTAGTGCGCGGCTTCGTCCGGCGCCGAGAACATGGGCGTCAGGAACGCCCACAGCGTCAGGACCAGCGCGAACGCCGCGGTGAGCGCGATGACGGCGCGTCGTTCCCCCCGGGTCACCGGCGGAGCGCCGATGGTCTCAGTCGCCATAGCGCTGGAGCTTCTGCAGGTCGAGCTGTTCCTCGGCGAGCGTGCGGTTCAGGCGAGTGAGGTCCGCCACCACACCGATCACGATCGCGAGGACGGCCGTGATCAGCAGCACCACCCCCAGGATGATCGACTGCAGGTGGTTGCCGCCGGTGTGCATCGCGAGGAGCACCAGGTAGCGGACGAGCGGCCACAGTCCGAGCACACCGAGGACGGCGGCGACCCAGAGGAACAGCGCCATCGGGCGGTACATCAGGTAGACGCGGGCGATCGCCGAGCCGGACTGGAACATGTGCTGCCAGATGTTCTTGAACAGCCGGGACTCACGGGTCTTCGGGTTCGTCGTGATCGGGATCGACGCGATCGCCAGGCGCTTGTAGCCCGCCTGCACGATCGTCTCCATGCAGTAGCTGAAGCGCGTCACGATGTTCAGCCGGATGAGCGAGTACTTCGAGTAGGCACGGAACCCGCTGGCGGCGTCGGGCAGGTCGAGCCCAGCGGCTCGGGACGCGACCCACGAGCCGAAGCGCTGCATGAGCTTCTTGAACCCGGAGAAGTGCTCGATCGTCCGGGTCTGCCGGTCGCCGATGACGATCTCGGCCTCCTTGCGGAGGATCGGCTGGACGAGGTCGGCGATCTGCGCCTGCGGGTACTGGTTGTCACCGTCCGTGTTCACGACGATGTCGGCACCGTGCAGCAGCGCGTAGTCGACGCCGTCACGGAACGAGCGGGCGAGACCCATGTTCGTGGTGTGGTGCACGAAGTGCTTCACACCGTGCTCCTTGGCGACCTCGACCGTTCGGTCGGTGCTGCCGTCGTTGATGACCAGGATCTCGATCTCGTCGATGCCGTCGATCTCACGCGGGATCGAGTCGATGACGCTGGCGAGGGTGTTCTCCTCGTTGAGGCAGGGGATCTGGACGAATAGCTTCACGGGTCGCGGTGTCTCGTTTCAGGGAGTCGGCAACGTGCTCGAAACCAGGACAGCCTATGCGACGCGCGTGTCCTGGGAGCGCGACGCCGCCGTTCGGCCCCCGATGTGTGGTGTACCAGAGCCCTTGCTAGGCTGCTCCGGTGCAGATCCGCGAACTGAAGATCCCCGGCGCGTGGGAGTTCACGCCCGTCCAGCACGGCGACGCACGAGGAGCATTCCTCGAGGCGTACCGGGCCGACGTCCTCGAGGACACCGTCGGTCACCCGCTCGACCTCCGCCAGGTGAACATGTCGATCTCGGCGGCCGGCGTCGCCCGGGGCATCCACTACGCCCTCGTGCCGCCGAGCCAGGCCAAGTACGTCACCGCCGTCCGCGGTGCGTTCATCGACTACATCATCGACATCCGCGTCGGCTCGCCGACGTTCGGGCAGTGGGACTCGGTCCGCATCGACGACGTCGACCGCCGGGCCGTCTACCTGTCCGAGGGCCTCGGTCACGCGATCGTCGCGCTCGAGGACCAGTCGACCGTGAACTACCTGGTCAGCGCGCACTACGACCCCCAGCGCGAGAAGGGGATCAGCATCCTCGACCCGACCGTCGGCCTGACGCTGCCGGACGGCATCGGCGAGCCGGTCCTCTCCGAGAAGGACACCACCGCGCCGACGCTCGAGCAGGCCGCCGAGCAGGGGCTGCTGCCGACGTACGAGGAGTGCGTCGCGTACACCGAGTCCCTCCGCACGAAGAAGTAAGGGAAGACCGATGAAGGGCATCATCCTCGCCGGCGGTTCCGGCACGCGCCTCTGGCCGATCACCAAGGGCATCAGCAAGCAGCTGATGCCGATCTACGACAAGCCGATGGTCTACTACCCCCTGTCGACGCTGATGATGGCGGGCATCCGCGAGGTCCTCATCATCACGACCCCGGAGTACAACGACCAGTTCCGCGCGCTCCTCGGCGACGGCTCGGCCCTCGGCATGGACATCCAGTACGCCGTGCAGCCGAGCCCGGACGGCCTCGCGCAGGCGTTCGTCATCGGCGAGGACTTCATCGGCGACGACAGCGTCGCGCTGGTCCTCGGCGACAACATCTTCCACGGCACGGGCCTCGGCACGAACCTCCGGAAGAACACCGAGGTCGAGGGTGCGACGATCTTCGCGTACCACGTTGCCGACCCGAAGGCGTACGGCGTGGTGGAGTTCGACGACGACTTCACCGCGGTCTCCATCGAGGAGAAGCCGGCGGAGCCGAAGTCGAACTACGCCGTCCCCGGTCTGTACTTCTACGACAACAAGGTCATCGAGATCGCGAAGACGATCGAGCCGAGCGCCCGCGGCGAACTCGAGATCTCAACGGTCAACGAGCGCTACCTCGAGGCGGGGGAGCTCGGCGTGCAGGTCCTCGACCGCGGCACGGCCTGGCTCGACACCGGTACGTTCGAGTCGATGATGCAGGCGTCCGAGTACGTGAAGGTCATCGAGGACCGTCAGGGCTTCAAGATCGGCTGCATCGAGGAGATCGCCTGGCGCAACGGGTGGATCGACGACGCGCAGCTCGCCGACCTCGCCGCGCCGCTCGTCAAGGGCGGCTACGGCGTCTACCTCCAGCGGCTCCTCTCCGCCTAGCCACCCCCGTGGCGATCTTCAGACGCCGCCGTCGCGACGCGACGCCCTCCGATCCGGATGCGGTCCAGGAGGCGCGACACCCGTCCGCGACGGCGGCGTCGCCCGTGCGGGTGGCCGGCTTCGACGGCCCGGCCGAGGTCCGGCAGATCGGCGTCACCGTGCTCCTCGTCAGCCGGTCCGACCGCCACGACCGGTTGCCCGCGATGGTCACCGCGGCCCGGACCGCCTTCGGTCCCGAGGCGGACGTCCGTGCCGTGGCCTACGTCGCGGACGCGTCGCCGCTCCTGCCGTCGCCCCCGGGTGTGCCGTGGGTGCGGCCGGATGCCGTCGACGGCATCGGGTCGGCCGTGAACGCCGGGGTCGGCGGTGGGGTGCGCGGCGTGCTCGTCGTGGTGGACTCGACCGTGGGCGTCACGGACCAGGACCTCCAGGTACTCGCCGAGGCGGGTGCCCACGGTGTGGGGCAGGCGCGCGTGTGGCTCGCCGACGGCTCCGCGCGCCACGGGGCCAGGCTCCTCCGGCCCGGGGCGCTGCCCTGGAGCGACGACAGCGCGTCGGTCGCACCCGGTGACGAGGAGCTCCGGCAGATGGTCCTCGCAGCACGCGACGGCACCGCACCCGCTGCGACCGTCTTCGCGGCGGACCAGCCCGCACTGGCGATGCCGGGACGTGCGCTGGTCCCCGCACCGTGCCTCCCGGACGAACGCACCACGCTGTCGGCGTGGAGCCGCGCGGTCGCGGACCGCACCGATCGTGACGTCGCGGTGGTGTGGGCGCTCGAGCGCTCGGCCGAGGCCGGGCGCACCGTCGACGCGGCGACCGTCGACGCCGTCTCGGCATGGCGCGACCGCGCCGTCGACGGGACCGGCTCGGTCGTGGCCGGGCCGCCGTTGCCGCCGTGGGGCGCTCGGCCGGTCGCGCCCGCGTCCCCGGGCGTCCCGGCCGCCGAGCACCTCGCGTGGTCGATCAAGATCGCGGCGCCCGCCGGTCCCGAGGGCGACGGCTGGGGCGACGTGCACTTCGCCGCCGAGCTGGCCGGGGCCCTCGAGCGGCTCGGCCAGCGCGTCCGGATCGACCGGCGCGACGCCCACGTGCGGGACGACGACGATGCCGACGACGTGACGCTCGTCATCCGGGGACTCGACCGGGTGCCGCCGAACCCGGCGTCGGTGAACCTGCTCTGGGTGATCAGCCACCCCGACGACGTGACCGACACCGAGCTCCGGACGTTCGATCGGGCGTTCGCCGCTGGGCCGGTGTGGGCGGCCGCCGCCACGGAGCGCTCCGGCGTGCCGGTGACGACGCTCCTGCAGGCCACCGACCCGGCCGTGTTCCGGCCTTCCGCCGCTGCGACATCCGCTGCCGCGGCGACCGAGGACGCCGGTCGCGTGGTCTTCGTCGGGTCCACCCGGGGGACGTCCCGCCCGGTGGTGACCGACGCGGTGGCGGTCGGCGCTGACCTGCGGGTGCACGGGCCGGGGTGGTCCGGGCTCGTCCCCGCCGGGGCGCTGGGGGAGTCGTCACTCCCACGAGCCGAGGTCGCGCGTGCCTACGCAGCCGCCCGGGTCGTCCTCAACGACCACTGGCCGGACATGGCCGCCGGGGGCTTCGTGTCGAACCGGGTGTTCGACGTGCTCGCGTCCGGAGGCGTCGTCGTGACCGACCCGGTGGCGGGGCTGTCCGGCGTGCTCGACCTGCCGACCGTCGCCGTCGCCCGCTCTCGGGAGGAACTCGCCGAGCTGCTCGACCCGGCGCACCCGTGGCCCTCGCCCGGCGACCGTGCGGCGATCGCGGCCCGGATCGCTGCCGAGCACTCGTTCGACGCCCGGGCCCGCGTGCTGCTCGACGCCGCCCGCGCCGAGCGCACGCGTCTCCGCGGCTGACCCCCGCGCCCCCGCGCCCCGCCCCGACTGGACCCGGCCGGACCCGTCCGTGGTCCTGCTGAACACCGGTGTTCGTCCGACGCGCCCGCACATGTCGGGGTGCGTTCGACGAACACCGGTGTTTTGCTGGCACGGACCGGACCGACCCGGCCGACCCGCCCCGACCCGCACGGACCGGACCCGGCCGGGTGCGCTACTTGCGCGTCACCCAGCGCGCACGGACGGCCAGGCCGACCCGCAGCACGGCACGGAGCGGCCACAGCCACCACGCCCGGTACTTCCGCGACAGGAACCGGTAGGCGCTCCGGTGGTGCTCGATCTCCATCCGGCGCCGGTTCGACGACGTCGAGTGCGCACCGGTGTGGGTCACGACGGCGGTCGGCACGTACACGTTCGCGCGCCCGGCGAGGCCCACGCGCTGCCCGAGGTCGACGTCCTCGAAGTACATGAAGTACGACTCGTCGAAGCCACCGAGCTGCCGGAACAGGTCCGTGCGGATGAGGAAGCACGCGCCGGAGAGCCAGCCGGCCTCGCGTTCGACGACCTGCGTGGTGGACCAGTAGCGCTGGCTCCACGGGTTCGCCGGCCAGACGCGCGAGAACGCCGCGTGACCGAGGCCGGTGCGGAGCGAGGGCAGCCGCCGGGCGGACGGGTAGGTCTCGCCCTGGTCGTCGAGGATCCGCGGGCCGAACGACCCACCCTCGGGCAGCCGGTCGGCAGCGGCCACGAGCTCGTCGATCGAGCCGGGCTCGAGGACGACGTCGGGGTTCGTGACGAGCAGGAACTCCGGACGGACGTCGGGCAGGACGTCGTCGAGCGCGGCGAGGGCGGCGTCGATGCCTCCGCCGTAGCCGCGGTTCCCGCCGGAGGACACCACGACGGCGCCGTAGGACTCGCCGATCGCCCGCAGCGCGTCGATGTCGGCTGAGCCGTTGTCCGCGATCACCACGGCGACCGGGGACGACGACGCCTGTTCGACGCTCGCGAGGAACGGCCGGATCGTCTCACCGGTGTTGTAGGTCACCGTCAGGACCGCCACGCGGGTCATCGCGCACCTCCGGCCGTGGCACGGGCAGCGACGTCCTGGTACGCCGAGACGTGCACGGCTGCCGTGGCGTCCCACGTGAAGTCCTCGGCGCGACGGAGCGCGGCTGCCCGGTGCGCGGTCACGAGGTCGGGGTCGTCGAGCAGCGCTGCGAGGGCGGCCGCCAACGCCTCGGCGTCGGGCTCGGTGTACACGGCGGCGTCACCACCGACCTCGGGCAGCGACAGGCGGCGCGTGGTGAGGACGCACGCGCCGGTCGCCATCGCCTCGACCACCGGCAGGCCGAAGCCCTCGCCGAGCGACGGGTAGACGACGAACTCCGCGCCGCCGAGGAAACCGGCGAGGTCCTCGAGCGGGAGGTACCCGGCCTCGACGACGTGGTCCGCGTCCTGCAGCGCGTCGAGCCGCTCGATCGCGGCGTCGTCCCAGCCGCGAGCGCCGGACAACACGAGCCACGGCGTCGGGGAGCCGGTGGCGTCCCGGGCACCGCGGACTGCGGCGTAGGCGTCGAGCAGGGCGGTGACGTTCTTGCGGGGCTCGATCGTGCCGAGGAACGCGATCCAGGCGGCGTCGTCGGGCAGGCCCGCGGCGATGCGGGCGTCCTCGACCTCGGCCACCGACGGTTCGTGGAAGCGCTCGCGGTCGACCCCGAGCGGTGCGACCCGGACGTCGGCGCGGATGCCGCTGACGACCCGGGCGGCCTCGGTCGCGGTGGCCGCGCTCGGCACGACGACGACGGGTCGGGTGCGGAGGGACCGTCGGCTCCACCAGGTGAAGAAGGTGCGCTTCAGCCGCGAGTGCCACTCCGGGTTCGAGAAGAACGTCGCGTCGTGCAGGGTGACGACGGACCCGCGTCGCCAGGTGAACGGGAACGTGTAGTGCGGCGAGTGCAGCACCGCGGCACCGAGGCGGCGACCGAGTGCGGGCAGCCCGGTCTGCTCCCAGACGAACCGCAGCGGGACCGAGTCCGTCCACGCCGGGGCGGTGTGCACGGTGGCGTGCGGTGCGAGTGCACGGAAGTGGTCGGCGTGCACGGGGCGCACGACGAGGTGGACGTCGAGGCCGGGGTCGGTGAGGTGCGAGACGACCCCCTCGACGTAGCGTCCGACGCCGCCCAGGGCCTCGGGTACCGCGGTCCCGTCGATGAGGACGGTGAGCTGCGGCACGCGTGGTTCCTTCCGTGCGGGGACGCGGCGGCCGGGACCGTCGACGGGGGAGCGTCCAGGATAGCCCGAAGCGCTCATGCGCCCGGGTCCACCGCACGGCGCGGGACGGACGCGACCCGCGACTGGCGGACGCGGTGCGCGAGGTGCGCGGGGAGGTGCCGGACGACGTCGGCCAGCGCTGCCAGGACGAGCCGTGCCTCCCGTCTGGTGGATCCCCCCGTCAGCCCGCGGAGGCCGCGCGCCAGGGTCCGTGCCGCCGCGCGGAGCACCGTCGGCCACGGCGCGTGCCAGAGGGCGACGACCAGTCGGTTGCGGGCGTTGCGGAAGAGGAAGAGCTCGCTCTGCACACCGGAGGACGCCGAGTGGTCGTGCACGACGACCGCGTCGGCGACGTACTCGACGCGCCAGCCGCGACGGTGGAGGCGCCAGGCGAGCTCGGCGTCCTCGTAGTACATGAACAGCGACTCGTCGAGCGGGCCGACGTCCTCGAGCGCGGCGCGGCGGAGCGCCGCAGCACCGCCGGAGAAGCCGAAGACGGCGGGGGCCGCGACGCGGTCGGCGGGTGCGAACCAGTCGCGGTCCATGCCGTTCCCGTCGCGGTCGAGACGGACGCCGGTGGAGTTCAGGCGCGTCTCGCCGTCGGCCGACGGCACCCACAGGCGGCCGTCGTGGTCCCGCAGCACGCGCTGGTCGGATCCCGCGGCAGTGCCGGCCGGGAGGCGCGTCCAGCGCCCGGCGAGCACGATGCGGCCCGTCACCGCGGCGACGTCGGCCGGGGCGGCGACGAGGTGGTCGCGGAGGGCCGCGACGAATCCCGGGGCGGGTTCCGCGTCGTTGTTGAGGAGGACCACGACGTCGGCGTCCGAGTGCCGGACGCCCGCGTTCGCACCCGCTGCGAACCCGCCGTTCGTGTCGAGCGCGAGCACCGTCGCGTCCGGCAGGGCGCGCCGGAGCACCGCGACCGAGTCGTCGGTGGAGCCGTTGTCGACGACGATCACCCGGTCGGCGGTGCCGTCGTCGAGCACGGCGCGCGCCGCCCGGGTGGTGAGGTCGGCGCGGTTCCAGTTGACGACGACGACCGCGGTGCGGGTGCCGCCGTCGTGCAGCGTCAGCCGAGCTCCTCGATGGAGGGCTTGGCGTAGACGGTGCCGACAGCGTCGCCGAACGCGGGGACCTCGAACGAGTCGCACTCGGGCAGGTCGTGGAGGTGCCGTCCGGCGGAGTCCATCATCGACACGTTGATGAAGTACTTGCCGGTGCCGAAGTTCGTGTCCGCGATGCGGAGACGGAGCTTCCGGCGGCCGTGCAGCGGCTCGAGGTGGATGCCCATGATGCCGGTGGTCGTGCCGTAGACGACCTGACCGCCGGTGTTGTTGATCTGGACCGCGGCCTCCCAGTCGGAGACGCCGTCGAGGTGCTCGAACTCCATGTCGACGACGAGGTCGTCGCCGGGGGTGACCGGTGCACGGTGGGGCTTCCCGTCGACCTGCACGGTCGCGCCGAGCACGGTGCCGCGGCCGACGGCGACGTCCGCGCTGAGCTCGTCGGAGCGGCGCTCCTCGAGCACGTCGCGGAACATGCTGACCGCCTGGACCGCGTCGCCGTCGTGCAGGACCTTGCCCTTGTTGAGGAGGACCACACGGTCGCACATCTCCTGCACCTGGCTGAGGGAGTGCGTGACGATGATGATCGTCTTCCCCTGCTCTTGGAAGGAGCGGATGCGGTCGAGGCACTTGCGCTGGAAGGCCTCGTCACCGACGGCGAGGACCTCGTCGACGAGCAGGACGTCGGGGTCGGTGTGCACGGCGACCGCGAAGGCGAGTCGCACGTACATGCCGGACGAGTAGAACTTCACCTGGGTGTCGATGAAGTCGCCGATGCCGGAGAACGCGAGGATGTCGTCGAAGCGCTCCTCGGTCTCCTTGCGGCTGAGGCCGAGCAGGCTCGCGTTCAGGAACACGTTCTCGCGGCCGGACAGGTCGGGGTGGAACCCGGCGCCGAGCTCGAGCAGCGCGGCCAGACGTCCTCGGCGGGAGACCGTGCCGGACGTCGGCTGGATGATGCCGCCGATGGCCTTGAGGAGCGTCGACTTGCCGGAGCCGTTCTGGCCGATCAGGCCGACGGTGGTGCCCGCCTGGATCGACACGGTGACGTCGTCGAGCGCCCAGAAGTCCTGACGGTGCTTCCGGCCGGCGCGGCCCAGGGTGACGATGCGCTCGCGGATCGTGTTGTCCTTGCGGACGACGAACCGCTTGCGCACGTGGTCGATGACGATGACGTCGGGGCGCTCGGCGGTGTCGCCGGTGGTCGACGGGGCGACGGGGGTGCTGATGGCCATGGTCTACAGCTCCTGCGCGAAGTTGCCCTGCAGACGGGAGAACACCCGCTGCGCACCGAGGAGGCAGAACAGCCCGATCACGAACGCGATGCCGAGGCGGGTCATGAGGTGACCGGGGTAGACGACCGTCGCCGGGTCGTGCAGCCAGATCGCGTTCTGCAGGCCGAGGACGGCCAGGGTCAACGGGTTGTTCGTGTAGAGGGTGAGGAGCCACGGCGCGGTGACCTCCTTCAGCACCATCGCGTACGAGTACACGATGGGCGATCCCCAGAGGAGCACCATGAGTCCGACGTCGATGACGAACTGGACATCGCGCAGGTAGACGTTGAGCGCCGCCAGGACGAGTCCGATCGCCGCACCGTAGACCAGGATCACCAGCAGCGACGGGATGAGGTAGACGAGGCCGCCGTGCCACGGGAACTGCCCGAGGACGAGCGTCGCTGCCAGGAGGATGCAGAACTGGATCGCGAAGTTCACCAGGGCCGCACCGACGCTCGCGAGCGGGAAGACCTCTCGTGGGACGTAGACCTTCTTGATGAGCCCGCTGTTGCCGACGATCGAGCCGGTCGACCCGGCGACGATCTCGCTGAAGAGCGTGTACGCGCTGAGGCCGGTGAAGACGTAGATCGCGAAGTTGTCGATGCCGTGGGCGGCGCCGAGCACCTTGCCGATGACGAAGTAGTAGATGAGGAGCTGGGTCAGCGGACGCACCAGCGTCCACACGAACCCGAGGGCCGAGTCCTTGTACCGCGCCTTGAGGTCGCGGCGGATCAGCATCCCGAGCATCTCGCGCTGGTGGAAGACGTCGCGCAGCTCGCGCCAGGTTCCTCGGAAGGCACTCGTCGGAGCGCCGATCACGACGAGGGGCTCCTTCGCGAGCGCCGCCATGCGGGCTTGATCGACCATTCGTCTCTTCGTTCGTGGGGGCAGGACCGGAACAGCATACTCACCGGGCCGTCGAGGACACCTGACGGGAACCCGGAGTCCGCGGAACGCTGGACGACAGGCGTCGTGCACCCCGAGCGGGGGTGAATGTCCGCGGATTCAACCCTCAACCTTCACTTTGGGGTTACCGTTGACGCAACCCGGACCCTTGTCAACATCCACAGGACGGCCCGACAGCATGCAGCTTGCTCCACGGCCGATCGCTGCGCTCGCGGTGGTCGGTGCTCTCAGTCTCCTCGCGGCGGGTTGTTCCGCCGGAGGCGACGACCCCACTCCCTCCCCCTCCCGAACCACCAGCTCCTCCCCGTCGGCGACCGCCACCGAGACCGCATCCGCTGCTCCCACCCAGAGCACGGACGCCCCCTCGACCGGCACCGGGGACGACGACGGTGGCTCCGACGACGCCCCCACGGCGTTCCCCGGCACCGGGCAGACGAGCCAGCCCGACACCGACCCGTCCGACTTCCCGGCCACCGCCCTCGTGACGTTCGCCGGCTGGGACACCGGGAGCAAGACCCTGCAGGCGGGCGGTCTGGTGTCCGGCACGACGAACACGTCGGGCACGTGCACGTTCAGCGCCACGAAGAGCGGTGTGACGCGCACCCTGACCAGCACGGCAGAGGCGAGCGCGTCCTCGGTCAACTGCGCCCAGGTGTCGTTCCCCGCGGCGCAGGTGTCGACCGGCACGTGGTCGATCACCCTCAAGTACTCGGTGGGGTCGAAGTCGACCACGTCCGACCCGATGACGGCGGAGGTGCCGTGATGCGTTCCATCCTGACGAACAGCGGGCGGCGTCGCCCGTTCCGTTCCACCCTGGGCATCGTCGCCGCACTCGCGATCGCGGTGAGCGGCCTGACCTTCGGCACGATCGTGTCCGAGGCGACGACGACCGAGTCCGCGTCCGCCGCGACCGCCGCGGGCTTCGACCCCGGCAACATCATCAGCGACGCGAACTTCTACAACGGGTCCGCGATGAGCGGTTCGGCCGTGCAGTCGTTCCTCAACAGCGCCGGTGCGAACTGCCGGCAGGCATCCGGTGGGCCGGCCTGCCTGAAGGACTTCACGCAGAACATGAGCGCCATCGCCGCGGTCTCCGGGCGCTGCTCGGCGATCCCTGGTGGCAGCAAGTCGGCCGCGACCATGATCGCCCAGGTCGGCTCGGCGTGCGGGATCAGCCAGAAGGTCCTGCTCGTGCTGCTGCAGAAGGAGCAGGCCATCGTCTCGACGTCGCGTCCGACGTCGTACATGTACCTCCACGCGACCGGGTTCGCGTGCCCGGACACCGCCCCCTGCGACCCGAAGTACTACGGCTTCGGCCAGCAGGTCTACGCCGCGGCGCTGCAGTTCAAGCGCTACCAGGCGTCGCCGACCGCGTGGGCGTACCAGGCGGGCCGCAACAACGCCATCCTGTACAACCCGAACGCCGCCTGCGGACGGAAGACCGTCTACATCACGAACCAGGCGACGGCCGCGCTGTACATCTACACGCCGTACACCCCGAACTCCGCCGCGATGGCGAACCTGTACGGCACGGGTGACAGCTGCTCCGCCTACGGCAACCGCAACTTCTGGCGCATGTACACCGACTGGTTCGGCTCGCCCACCGGCGGGTCGTCGCCGATCGGGCACGTCGACTCGGTGTCCGCCGGCTACAAGGCGATCACGGTCACCGGCTGGGCCGCCGACCCCGACACCACGGCACCCCTCCGGGTCGCGTTCTACATCGACGGCGTCGGCAAGCAGACGATCACCGCGAACACGAACCGCACGGACCTCGCGTCGCGCCTCGGTGCGAACAACACGACCCACGGGTTCTCGACGACCCTGTCGAACGTCTCCGGCGGATCGCACAACCTCTGCGTGTACGGCATCAACCAGGGCGCCGGTGCGAACACGCTGCTCTCCTGCCAGACGTTCTCGATCCGGTCCGGTGACCCGTTCGGCAGCTTCGACAGCGCAGCCGTCGCGGCCTCGACGCTGACGGTCGGCGGCTGGGCGATCGACCCGGACAGCACCGGACCGGTGCAGGTGCAGGTCCGCGTCGACGGGACGACCAAGACGACCGTCACGGCGAACACGGGCCGGGGCGACGTCGGGAAGCGGTACCCGGGCTACGGGAACAACCACGGCTTCTCGGCCAAGCTCACCGGCATCACGGCGGGCAAGCACACGATCCAGACGTACGTGCAGGACACGTCGTCGAAGGCGTGGAAGCTGCTCGGCACGAAGAGCGTCGAGCGTCCGAGCGGAGCACCGTGGTTGATCCTCGACGAGGTCTCGTCGAAGGCGCCCGGCACGATGCGGGTGCGCGGCTGGACGATCGACCCCGACACCACCGCGTCGGTGCGCGTGCACGTCTACCTCGACGGGAAGGCCCTGACCGCGGTCGACGCGAACAAGACCAAGACCGGTCTCGGGACGGCTCGGCCCGGCTACGGGGACGACCACGCCTACCTGTTCGAGCGAGGCGGCATCAGTGCCGGCAAGCACACGGCGTGCGTGATCGCGATCAACGTCGGCCCGGGCATCAACCAGAACATCTGCCGCACGTTCTCGACGCCGACCGGGTCGCCGAAGGTGACGATCGACAAGGCCGCAACGGCCGGACTCGGCTCGATCACCATCAGCGGCTCGGCGGTCGACCCCGACGTCACCGCCGCGGTCCCGATGTCCTACACGGTGGACGGCAAGACGCTCGCGACCGGGACGGCGAACGTCGCCAAGGCCGCGCTCGCCACGACCTACCCCGGGTACGGTGCCGACCACGCGTTCGCGCAGACCATCACCGGTGTCGGACCGGGGGCGCACACGGTGTGCGCGGTCGGCAAGAACGTCGGCGGCGGGTCGAACACGAGCGTCTGCGCGAAGGTCGCCGCGGCGACCGGGGACCCGGTCCTGCTGCTCGACGAGGTCTCCTCGCCGGCTGCCGGTCAGGTGAAGGTCCGCGGCTGGTCGATCGACCCGGACGTCGCCGGGGCCGTCCAGGTGCACGTCTACATCGGCGGCAAGCCGGCGCAGTCGGTCACCGCGAACCAGGCGAAGGCCGGGATCGCGACGAGCTACGCCGGGTACGGCGGGAACCACGCGTTCTCGACGACGCTCGGCAACCGGGCCTCCGGCAGCACCGAGGTCTGCGTGTTCGCGATCAACCAGGGCAGCGGTTCCAACACGGAGGTCTGCCGGACGATCACCGTGCGGTAGACGCCACCCACGATCGACGGGAGGCGCGGTGCCAGCTGGCACCGCGCCTCCCGTCCGTTCGTGGTGTGGTTCCCGGGCTCCGGCTCGGTCGCGAGTCCGTCCTGCGTCCGGTCCTCAGCCGCGTCGGCGGAGCGCGCGCGCGACGCCGCCCAGACGGTCGAGCACCCGGTACTCGGCCGAGTGGGTGAGCGCGTCGTAGCTCCGGGCGATCGCGTCGCGCTCGGACTCCGCCGTCTGCCGGGCGTGGTCGATCACGGCGACGGCCTCCTCCGAGACGATGAGGCGACGGTTGATCTCCTCGACGCCGGAACGGTGCACGTCGCGCTCCTGCTCGGTCTCGCGGAGCACCTCGCGCTGCAGCGCCGCCCAGCGGAGGAGCGGGTCGCGCGCTCCGGAGCGCGTCGCGGCGCGGGCGATCGCGGCGTCGAGGGACGGCCCGACCTGTGCTGCGCGGGCGGCGTACGAGTGCCGCTCCACGACCACCGACCGGAGCCGCTCGGCGAGGGCGTCGCGCTCGGCCGTGGGCATCGCGATCGCCCGCTCGAGCGACGCGGCGTCCGTGAAGACGGGGACGTCCCCGAGGCCGAGCTCGTCGAGCCCGAGCGCGCAGGAGGTGACCGGCAGGGCACCGCAGGCGAGGGATTCGTAGAGGCGCGAGTTGAGCGTCCCGAACTCGGCGGCCGGCGCGATCACGTCGTCGACGACGAAGGCGGCGGCCCGGTAGACCTCGGGCAGGGCGAAGTAGGACACCGCGGGGCGGAGCTCGACGCCGGGAGCGGCGTCGACGTGCTGCACGTTCGCCGCGAACCAGACGATCGGTTCGGCCGGTGCGACCTGCTGCAGGACGTCCTGCACGCCGCGCCGGGCGCCCCAGAAGTTCACCGTCGCGACCGTGCGGTCGGTCCGGGGTTCCGCGGCCCCGTCGACGTCGGTCGTGAAGAGGTCGAGGTCGACACCGATCGGGACGACCTCGACCGGGCCCTCGACGACCTTCGCGAGTTCGTCACGAGCGATCGACGAGGACGCCCACACGGCGTCGTACTCGCCGAGCCAGGGGAGTGTCGCCCACTGCGCGGTCCAGTTGCGGACCCACGCGATCGTCGCCGTTCCGGACGGCACGAGGCCCGGCACGAACGACTCGATCATGTTCACCAGCACCGCGGTGTCGGCCGGGACCTCCTCGGCCCAGCGGCGGATCGGCCACATCGCCACGCCCCAGCCCTCGGCGCGGAGGGCGCGGGCGAGGCCCAGCGCGACGAAGAGGTCGCCCTTGCCCTCGGTCGGGTCGTCCGTCGACACCGCGAACCGGATGGTGCCCCGGTCGCCGGTGGCGTGGTCGCCGCGCGCGATGGCGGCGTACTCGTCGGCGAGGGGCGAGGGTGCGGGGGAGGTCGGGATCGAGGGGTGCGTCACGTGGACTCCGGGTCTGGGGGAGTGGTGTCGCCGTGGCTCCGGTGGTCGCGGCGAACGGGGTGGCCGGGTGGGGGCCGTCAGCCATTGTGCCCGAACCGGCCGGGATCTCAGGGGAGCGCCGTGCTGGGCCTTGTAGGGTGATCACGGCCGACGGGCATCCCCGCCGGCAGCACCGTCGATCCATGCCGCGCGCGCGGCACCTGCTGGAGGAACCCGCCGTGACAGAGCGCAAGCCGGGAGTCGTGTCCGTCGTCCTCGTGAACTACAAGGGCACGGACGACACCCTGACGAGCATCGCCGAGCTCCGGAAGCAGGACTGGCCGCAGGACAAGCTCGAGGTCATCGTCGTCGACAACGGCTCCGGTGCGGAGCACGTCGGCCGGCTGAAGGCCTCCGACCTCGACTTCACCTTCGTCGACTCCGGCGCGAACCTCGGCTTCACCGGCGGGTGCAACCTCGGCGTCGAGCACTCCTCCGGCGAGATCGTGGCGTTCCTCAACAACGACGCCCGCCCCGACACCGGCTGGGTGCGCGAGGCGATGGCGACCTTCGCCTCCGGCGCGGACATCGGCGCGGTCGCGTCGAAGGTCCTCGACTGGGAGGGCGTCAACGTCGACTTCACCGAGGCCGCGATGACCTGGTACGGCATGGGCTACAAGCCCTTCGCCGGGTCGCCGGACACCGGCCGCTGGGAGTCCGAGACCGACGTGCTGTTCGGCACCGGTGCGGCGATGTTCATCCGCGCGGAGCTCTTCGAGCAGCTCGGCGGGTTCGACGACCGCTACTTCATGTTCTACGAGGACGTGGACCTCGGGTGGCGCCTCAACCTGCTCGGGTGGCGGTTCCGCTACCAGCCGAAGTCGGTCGCGTTCCACAAGCACCACGCCTCCATGAACAAGTTCGGAGACTTCCGCGAGACGTACCTGCTCGAGCGGAACGCCCTCTTCACGCTCTACAAGAACCTCGGCGACGAGCAGCTCGCCGCAGCACTGCCCGGGTCCCTGGCCCTCGCTGTCCGACGCGCGATCGGGCGCGGTGAACTCGACTCCACCGAGCTCGACCTGCGCAACCCCGGCGACGACAGCGTCCCGACGATCCCGGTGCCGAAGACGAGCATGGCGGGCATCTACGGCATCGACCAGTTCGTCGAGCAGCTCCCCTCGATGACCGAGTCCCGTCGCGAGATCCAGGCGAGCCGCGTCCGTAGCGACCGCGAGCTCCTCCGCCTGTTCGGCAACCGTGACGAGCCGGCGTACCCGATCGAGAACTACCTCGCCGGCTACGACAAGATCGTGCACTCCCTCGGCGTGCTCGAGGTCGGCACCCGTCGCCGCATCCTCATCATCACCGGTGACTCCATCGGCGAGAAGATGGCCGGCCCGGCGATCCGGGCGACCCAGATGGCGAAGCAGCTCGCGAACGAGCACGACGTCCGGGTGATCAGCCTCACCCGTTCGTCGCCGATCGACCCGACGTACGAGGTCGTCACGGTGCCGCACCGCCACCCGCGCCAGATGGTCGAGCACGAGGCCTGGGCCGACGTCATCATCGTCCAGGGCCACGCGCTCCGCCTGTTCCCGGTGCTCGAGTCGACGCGCAAGATCCTGGTGGTCGACGTGTACGACCCGCTGCACCTCGAGCAGCTCGAGCAGGGTCGCAGCGACGACGTCGACCAGTGGAACCGGCAGATCCTCGACGCCTCGGACACGCTCAACCACCAGCTCGAGCTCGGCGACTACTTCATCTGCGCGTCCGAGCGGCAGCGCATGTTCTGGCTCGGCCAGCTCGCCGGCTCCGGCCGGGTGAACGCCCGCACGTACTCGCGCGACGCCGACCTCCGCTCGCTCATCGGTGTCGTGCCGTTCGGCCTCTCCTCGACCCCGCCGGTGCACGACCAGGCGCGCGTCAAGGGCGTCGTGCCGGGCATCGGCAAGAACGACAAGCTCGTCGTCTGGGGCGGCGGCATCTACGACTGGTTCGACCCGATCACGCTCGTGCGCTCGATCGGCCAGCTCGCGGAGCGCCGACCGAGCGTCAAGCTCTTCTTCATGGGCGTCCAGCACCCGAACCCCGACGTCCCCGAGATGGACATCGTCGCGAAGGTCCGCGCCGAGGCCGACGCCCTCGGGCTCACCGGCAAGAACGTGTTCTTCAACGACTCGTGGATCCCGTACGAGGAGCGCGGCGCCTACCTGCTCGAGGCCGACGCCGGCGTCTCGACGCACTACGAGCACCTCGAGACCACGTTCTCGTTCCGGACGCGCATCCTCGACTACCTCTGGGCACGCCTGCCGATCGTCACCACGGCCGGCGACTCGTTCGGCGACCTCGTCGCCGAGGAGAAGCTCGGCGTCGCGGTGCACGAGCAGGACATCGACGGCCTGGCCACCGCGCTCGAGACGGCCCTCTTCGACAAGAAGGCCCGGGCCGAGTTCATCGGCAACGTCGACCGTGTGCGCGAGCAGTTCACGTGGGAGAACGTCCTCGCGCCGCTCGTCGAGTTCTGCCGGAACCCCGTCCGCGCCGCCGACAAGTCCGTGCGGGACACGGCCGCCCCGGTCGACGCGCACCAGATGCGCGTGCGGGTGCCGGACCGCAAGAAGCTCTACGGCGTCCGCCACGACCTCGGCCGTGCCGTGCACTACTTCCGCACGGAAGGGCCGCGCAGCGTCGCGGGCAAGATCAAGCGGCGCCTGCAGAACCGGTGAGCCAGGGGAGTCCCACGGCACTCGTCATCGTCCCGACGTACGACGAGGCCGAGAACGTCCGTGCCATCGCCGAGGCGGTGCTCGACGCGGTCCCGACGGCGCACCTGCTCGTGGTCGACGACGGCAGCCCGGACGGCACCGCGGACATCGTGCGCGCCATCGCTGCCGACGACCCGCGCGTGCACCTGCTCGAGCGGAGCGGGAAGCTCGGTCTCGGGACGGCGTACGTCGCCGGGTTCCGGTGGGGCCTCGAGCGCGGCTACCCGCTGCTCGTCGAGATGGACGCCGACGGCTCGCACCCCGCCGACCGCCTGCCGGCCCTGATCGACGCAGTGCGGTCGGACGAGCGGGTCGCCCTGTCGATCGGTTCGCGCTGGGTCCCCGGCGGCTCCGTCGTCGACTGGCCGCTCCGCCGCGAGGTACTCAGCCGCGGCGCGAACACCTACGCCCGGTTCGCGCTCGGGCTCCACGTCCGGGACATCACCGCCGGCTTCCGGGTCTACCGCGCGAACACCGTCGCCCGGATGGACCTCGACTCGGTGGACTCGAAGGGGTACTGCTTCCAGGTCGACATGACGCTGCGTGTGGACGACCTCGGCGGCCGCATCGTCGAGGTCCCGATCCGCTTCCGGGACCGCGTGCACGGCGTCTCGAAGATGAGTCGCAGCATCGTCCTCGAGGCCATGCTCCGCGTCACGCAGTGGGGCTTCCAGCGCCGGTTCCGACGCCGCTGACCCACTTCTGGACGGACTGGAGGCGCGTGGCGGGTCCGCCACGCGCCTCCGGTCGGTCAGCCGGTCGCGTCAGACGCAGCTGACGTCCTGGTCCTTCGGACCGGCGACGACGTACTGGGTCATCATGACCCGGCTGCCCGCGGTGAGGCCACCGGCCGAGCACGCTGCCTGGGCCGCGGCGGCGCCGTCGGTGCCGACGGCGATCCAGCTCGGCAGGCCGGTGAGGCTCGAGTTCGAGGGGACCGCGCCGACGATCTGGTTGAACTGCGACTTCGTCGAGTAGATCCCGACCGTCGACACCTTCGCCGCCGTGAGGGCGGCGACCATGCCCTCGAGGTCCGCGCGGTTCTGGTTGCGGTAGTCGGACGAGTCGGCGGCCTTCTGCCAGGAGAGGCTCGTCTCGACATCGATCCACCACCGGTACGCGGACGGCGTCGGGACACCCCGGGAGTGTGTGGCCTCGTACGCTCGGGCGTAGCCGTACATGTACGAGCACTGGCGGTCGTAGGCACCTGCGCAGGTCCCGTAGGGGTTCGCCACCGTGTTGCCGCCCGGATCGCGGTTCGACGTCGGCCAGACCGACGCCGCACGACCGGGGTTCGCCGCGAGGGCGTAGAGCTGGACCTTCGGCTGCGAGGTGCCACCGACGGCCCCGGCAGCCCACGCGACCTGCTGTGTCACGCAGGGGTTGCTCTGGTTCGGCAGCGAACCGTTCGCGCCGACGACGCCGAACGCGTGGCCCGTCGGCAGGGTCGTTCCGCACTGGGGCCAGGAGACGTCCGCGCCGAAGCCGGAACCGCTCGAGCCGTCCACGAAGTAGCCCGCGACGTCGAGGTCGAGCACGGCGGACCCGCGCGAGACCTTCACCTGCACGCGGCGGTCCACGCTCGACCCGACGACCTTGGCGATGACCAGGTTCGACACCGCCTGCTTCGCCCCGAACACCTGCGTCGCGACCTGGGCGTCCTTGCCGGCCGGTGTGACGCGGAGGTAGCCCGCTGCGGTCGTCTGCTCGGTCTCGGCGTTGGCGACGACGGCGGTCGCGGTGCCCGGGACACCCGCGGTACCGGTGAGCCGGACGGTGCGTGCCGTGGTGGTGACGGGGCCGGCGTAGGCGCGGACGGTGTCGATCGGCACGAACACGGAGCCGGTGGACGAGTTCGCGTAGTAGCCGGCGACGTCCATGTAGACCGTCGCCGTACCGCGGGACACCTTGACCTGCGCGGCGCCGCCGGCGAGCTTCACGGTGACGAGGTTCGAGATGGTGGTGCCGCGGGTGAAGACCTGCGCGGCGACCTGCGCGTCCTTGCCGGCGGGCGTCACACGGACGTACCCGTCCGCCGTGGGCGACTCGACCTCGGTGTTCACGGCGACGGCGGTCGCGGTCGACGGGATCCCCGCCTTGCCGGCGAGGGGGACCCGGACGGCGCCGGTGCCGACGCGCCCCTGGAACACGCGGGCGGCGTCGAGCGGCGTGTACGTCGCGCCGGAGCCGTCGGCGTAGTAGCCGGAGACGTCCAGGTAGACGGTGCCGCGGCCGGCGGAGAGCTTCACCTGCAGTCCGCCCTTGGCGAGCCGCACGGTGGCGAGGTTGGAGATCGTCTGCCCGGCACGGAACTCCTGGGTGGCGACGCGGGCGTCGACGCCGCCCGGGGTCACCCGGACGTAGCCGGCGGCGGTGGGCTTCTCGACCTCGACGTTCACCACCACGGCGGTGGCGTTCGCGGGGACACCCGCGCGGCCGGCGATGGGCACGACCTTCGCGGTGGTGCCGACGGTGCCCGACCAGGCACGCGTGGTGTCGAGGGCCGTGTAGCGGCCGGTGGTGGGAGCTGCTGCCTCTGCCGTGGTGGCCGGGCCGACGGCGGCGATGCCGGTGGCGACGACCAGGGCGGTGAGGACGAGGGCGAGCCGGTGCTGCAGGCGCATGGAGGTCCTTCTCGTGGGAGGGCCGTCCCCCTGACGGCCGCTGGCAGTCTAGGGAACGCCGGACGGTGCGCAGTGCAACCTGTGCGGATGTGCGTCTCCGGACACACGCGGCGGGCCCGCGCCGCACCCACTCGAGCGCGGACGGCGGTGCGCGACGCGGCGGACCCGACCCGTGCCTCCAGGCCGTCGACGTCAGCTGCGCGGCAGGTGCCGCCGCCACGAGCGCCGCCGGGCGGCGATCACCAGCACCGCGACGAACACCATCAGTCCGGCGCCGTGCAGGAGGTAGCTCTCGGCCGTGCTCGTCACGCCGAGCAGCACGAGTACCGCAGCGGGCCACACGTACGCGACGCCCGGGAACGTCGTCGCGGTCACCCAGGCCCGGGCGAACGCGAGCAGCGCGGTGATGCCGAGGATGATCGTGCCGGCCAACCCGATCTGCAGCCAGGCGTCGACGAACGCGTTCAGGCCGGAGCCGAACCGGTGCCCGGCGGGGTCGATGAAGGTGACGTAGGGCACGACCGCCTCGTGCGGCCAGGTGCCGACCCATCCCCAGCCCTGGATCGGGAACTGGGCGACGAACACGCGGATCTGCGACCAGAGGTCGAGGCGGGTCGCGGTGCCGCCGGCCGCGCCGATCTCGGCGAGCACCCGGTGCCGTCCGATGACGCCGACGACGAGCATGAGGAGCACCGCGCCGCCGAGGACGCCGTTGACCACCGGCCGGGTCGTCGGCCGTGCGTGCCGGAGGGACCACAGCGCCAGGGCGGTGACCGCGAGCGCGATCATGGCGAGGCCGGTGATCGGGGACTGCACGAGCATGAGCGCGATCACGGCGAGGGCGGTCGAACCGATCGCGCGCCACCGCGTCACCGAGCGGGTGAGGAACTCGACGACGAAGGTCACGAGGGCCATAGCGGCGATGAAGCCCATGAAGTTGCGGGTGCCGCCGACGCCCTGGATCGGGCCGCCGTACGCGATGTTGCCCTGGATGTCGAACGCGGGGATCGGGACGTCGAGGACGAGGCCGGACAGGACCTCGAGGCCGAGGGCGACGACGAGCAGGATCCGGAAGGCGTCGCCGGAGGCCCGGATGACCTGCACGAGGTCGCGTCCGAGCGCCAGGTAGAGCCCGAGTCCGATGAAGCAGACCGTCGCCACGAGCCCGCGGAGGGCGACCCAGGAGTACTCGCTCCAGAGGACGCTGAGCGCGCAGTACCCGACGAACGCCAGCAGGGACAGCGGGAGCACCCCGTGCCACTCGATCCGGTACCGCTGGCCGAGCAGGCTGAGACCGGCGAGGACGAACAGCGTGACGAGCACGGCCCACACGCCCGCGGTGCCGACGAGCGCCTCGACGGTGGGCTGTCCGAAGGCGAACAGGACGATCACGGTCGCGAGGGCCTGACTGAACCGTCCGCCCGCGGAGAACCCGATCCAGGCGGAGAGGTAGCGCCTGGCGAGCATGCGCTTCGTCAGCCGTCCGTCCGTCACGGGTCCATCTTGGCGTACGCGCCTCGGTGCGCGCCCCCGTGCACGGCCATCGCGGTGCGTCGATATGGCCGATACGTGATGTCTCGGCTAGCGTCAGCGCTCGATGGAGCGCACACCGACAACGATCGTCCGCCTGCTCAGCACGCTCGGCGCCGCGATCGTCGTCGGGTTCGGCACGGCAGCCCTGGCCTGGTGGCGCCTCGGCCCGGTGACCCGCAGCACGGTGTGGGCGGAGGACGGCGGGATCTTCCTCCGCGACCGGGTCGCCCTCGGCCCCGTCGACGCGCTCCTCCACCCGTACGCCGGGTACCTGCACCTCGTCCCGCGCCTGCTGGTGGACCTCGCCTGGGCGCAACCGGTCGAGGACTACGCACACGTCCTCTCCGCCGGCGCCTGCCTGGTGGTCGGCGCGCTCGCCGCCGTGGTGTTCGTGCTCGCCCGGGACGTCGTGCCGTCCTGGCCGCTCCGCGTGCTCCTCGCCGTCGTGCCCGCACTCGTCCCGCTCGCCCCGTACGAGATCAGCGGCAACGTCGCCAACCTGCACTGGTACATGCTCTTCGCCGCACCGTGGCTCTTCTCGTACCGCGCCCGGAGCTGGTGGGGATCGGGCGTGGTCGCCGTGCTGACGGTGTTCGTGGTCCTCACCGAGCTGCAGGCGGTCCTGTTCCTGCCGATGCTGCTCCTCGCCTGGCTGCCGCTCCGCGACGCGTCCGGTGCACGCGCCTGGCCGCGGGCGGTGCCGGTCACGGTCGTCGCGCTCGCCGGGGGTGCGGCCCAGGTCGTCGCGGCGCTCACCGACGAGCGGACGGCGCGGCCCGGGTCGCCCGCCGTCGCCGACGTCGTCGCCGGCTGGCTGCTGCAGCCGTTCGCGGCGGTCTGGGACCCGGACGTCGTCGCCGTGGTCCGGACGGTGCTGGCCGACGGGTGGGCGGTCGTGGTCGTCCCCGCCGTGCTCCTCGCGCTCGTGGTCGTCGCCGCGCTGGTCGTCGGACCGTGGCGCGCCCGGTGGACGGTGTTCGCCCTGGTCGCGGCGTCCGGCGGGGTGTGGTGGGCGGCCCTGCTGGCGAACGGGGGAGCGGCGCAGCCGTGGGCGCACCCGGTCGCCGCGCTCGAGGCCGTGGGGCCGCAGCGGTACGCCGCCGCCTCCGGGCTGCTGCTGCTGGCCGGCGTGGTCGTCGCCTCGAGCGTGCTCATCGGGTGGCGGGAGCGGCCTCGTCCGTCGAGGGGCCGGCCGCGTGACGGATCGGTCGCGTCCGGTCGGTCGCGGGTCCGGAGCGGGCCTGGAGGCGCGGTGCGGCTCGTCGGGGCGGTGGCCGGCTGGTGCGTGGTCACCGTGGTGGTCGCCGCGCTGGTCGTGCACGCCGCGCCCGGTGCGACCAGACGGAGTGACGGACCGGTGTGGGCCGCGCAGATCCCGGCGGCCGTCGCCGCGTGCGACGGTGACGCGTCGCGTGTCGTCGAGGTGCGGACGGCGCCGTGGACGGCGCAGGTGCCGTGCGCGAAGCTGCTGGGGCGCTGATGCGCTGACGCGCTGATGCGCTGATGCGCTGACGCGCTGATGCGCTGAGGCGCTGACGACTGACGCCTGAGGTCCTCGGCGCCCGGGTCGCTCAGCGCCTGGCGGGCTGGCGGAACTCGCGCCGCGCGGGCGGCGTGCGCGGGCCGTCGCCGGTGGAGAGCGGTTCCTCGCCGACGAGCACGATGCGTGTCTTGATCGCGATGAGCGCGAACAGCACCCAGTTCCCCTGGTAGAGCAGGCGCGACTCGGCGACGGACTGCACGAGCAGCGCGACGACGACGAGCAGCGGCAGGAGCGACACCGGGTCGAACGGCCGGGGGGCGAGCGCGGCGTCGTACCCGATCCGGGTCGCCGACGCCCACGACCGGTTCAGGGTCGTGACGACGTACAGCGCGAAGAGGAGCAGACCGATGATGCCGGTCTGCATCCAGACGTCGAGGTACGCGTCGTGGGCCTGCAGGTACGTCACGCCCTTGCGGTGTGCCAGGTCGGCGAGCGTCGGGATGGACGGCCACCAGTAGCCGATCCAGCCCCAGCCGACGACCGGGTGCGCGTCGATGAGCCCGAGCACGCGCTGCCAGATCTCACCCCGACCGGTGGCGTCGGCACCCTTGCCGAGCAGTTCGGAGACGGTGCCGCGGGCCAGGAAGCCGACGACCCCGACGACGACGGCACCGGCGAGCACGACGAGGTACCTGGGCGTCCGGCGTTCGGTCGGCACGCGCCGGATCCAGAGCGCGACGACGAGCGCCACGGCGACGACCAGGGCGGCCGCGAGCACGGTCGACGAACGGGTGAGGAGCAGCACGGCCGCGGCGACGACGAGCCAGCCGATGGTGCGGTTCCGGCCGATCCGGCCCTCGGCGAACTGCACGGCGACGGCGATCGCGGCGAGCAGGGCGACCATCGCCAGCAGGTTGGCGTTGCCGGGCAGCCCCTGGATGCGCCCGCCCGTGAAGAGCTCGGCGCGGGAGAAGTAGAACGCGTCCGGGATCTTCCGGTCGCCGTAGTCCGTCCAGATCGGTGCGATCGGGTGCCGGACGAACACCGCCACGACGGCCTCGAACAGCAGCGACAGCATGAGCACCCAGCGCATCGCGACGCTGAGGGCGTCGAGGATGCGCCGCCACGTCAGGGTCGAGGCGACCGTGAACGCCATCGCGGCGCAGATGACCTGCACGGTGATGCTCGCGAGCGTCGCCGGACGCCAGTGCGACCAGACGAGCGACACCAGGCACCAGGCGAGGAAGAACCAGAGGGAGCGCGGCGTCCGGGTGATCGGCGGACGCGCACGGACCAGGACGGTCACGCCCCAGACGGCCACGAGTGCCCACAGCACGCCCGCACCCACCCAGGTCAGCGTGTTCGGCACGGCGTCGCCGGCGAAGAGCACGAACAGCATGGTCGCGCCGAAGGCGAACGCCTCGCGCTCGGGTACGGTCCCGCGCGACAGCGGCCAGGTGTTCGTCACGACGACAGGGTACCGCCAGGGCCACGGAGGTCCGCCGGGGCGACCGCCGATAGGCTCGGGCCATGTTCCTCGGCATCACGAACACGCCCCGCGACTACGCCTGGGGATCGGTCACCGCGATCCCGGAGCTCCTCGGGCGCACCGTCACCGGCGCCCCGCAGGCAGAGCTCTGGCTCGGCGCGCACCCCGGCAGCCCGAGCGTCGTCGTGAACCCGGCGATGGTGGGCGGCGCCGACACGCTCCTCGACTGGATCGCGGCCGAACCGCAGACCGCCCTCGGCACGGACCGCTCCGGCCTGCCGTTCCTCCTGAAGGTCCTCGCGGCCGCGGCCCCGCTGTCCCTGCAGGCGCACCCCACACCGGAGCAGGCGCGCGAGGGGTTCGAGCGCGAAGAGGCGGCGGGCGTGGCGATCGACGACCCGGCCCGGAACTACAAGGACCCCTTCCCGAAGCCCGAGCTCGTCGTCGCGCTCAGCGACCGGTTCGAGGCACTCAGCGGCTTCCGCCCGGTCGAGGAGACCCTGGCCGAGGTCGACACGCTCGACGCCGGCACCGGCCGGCTCGGCCCGCTGCACGTGCACCTGCAGCACGGGCTCGAGGACACCGTGCGCTGGCTCGAGACCGCCGACGCCTCGGCGCTCGCCGTGGTGCAGGCCGCCGGCGACCTCGCCGCGGCACTGCCCGACGACGCCCTGACACCGAACACGGCGACCGTCCGCGACCTGGCCGCGAGCTACCCGGGCGACCCGGGCATCGTGGTGTCGCTCCTCATGCACCGCGTCACGCTGTCGGCCGGCGAGGCGATGTACCTGCCCGCCGGCAACATCCACGCCTACCTGGACGGCCTCGGCATCGAGCTGATGGCGCCCTCGGACAACGTGCTGCGCGGCGGCCTCACCCCGAAGCACGTCGACGTGCCGGAGCTGCTGCACGTCCTCGACTTCACCGCGTACCCGGCGCCGGTCCTCACACCCGAGCAGGTCAGCCCGGGCGTGGAGCGCTTCGCACCCGAGGGTGTCGGCTTCTCGCTGCTCCGGGTCGCCGGCGACGGTCGCCCGGTCGGCCTCGGCACCGGCGGCGTAGCGCCCCTGCACGGCCCGTCGATCGCGATCTGCACCGCCGGCGTCGTGACCCTGGTCGGAGCCACCTCGGCGACGCTCCTCCGCCAGGGGGAGTCCTGCTACATCACGCCGGACGAGGGCGACGTCACGGTCGAGGCGGACGCCACCGACGGCATCACCTCGACGGTGTTCATCGCCACGGGTGCGTGAGGCGCGC
Organism: Curtobacterium sp. UNCCL20; assembly: GCF_900101675.1. GTDB lineage: Bacteria > Actinomycetota > Actinomycetes > Actinomycetales > Microbacteriaceae > Curtobacterium. The sequence continues at coordinate 761,269 of NZ_FNKG01000002.1, forward strand.
ACGTGGCGGCGGCCTGCGGGTGATCCGGTTCCGCTAGCGTTGCCAGCATGAGTTGGCTGGTCACCGGCGCTGCCGGGTACATCGGGTCCCACGTCGTCCGCGCGCTCCGGGCGGCGGGCATCGACACCGTCGCACTGGACGACCTGTCGAGCGGGTTCCGGGCGTTCGTGCCCGAGGACGTGCCGTTCGTCGAGGGCACGATCCTCGACGGGGACCTCGTCGGCCGGACGCTGCGCGAGCACCACGTCACCGGTGTGGTGCACGTCGCCGGCTTCAAGTACGCCGGTGTCTCGGTGGAGCGGCCCCTGCACACCTACGAGCAGAACGTCACCGGCATGGCGACCCTGCTCCGGGCGATGGCGGACAACGACGTCACGAAGGTCGTGTTCTCGTCGAGCGCCGCCGTCTACGGCACGCCCGACGTCGAGACGGTGGTGGAGAGCACCCCGAAGGCCCCGGAGTCGCCCTACGGGGAGTCGAAGCTCATCGGCGAGTGGCTGCTCCGCGACATGGAGGTCGCCCGCGACTTCACCACCACCTCGCTCCGTTACTTCAACGTCGTCGGCTCGGGGGAGCCCGACCTGTACGACGCGAGCCCGCACAACCTCTTCCCGCTGGTGTTCGACGCGCTGCTCGCCGGGCGCACCCCGCGGATCAACGGCGACGACTACGACACGCCCGACGGCACCTGCGTCCGTGACTACGTGCACGTCGCCGACCTCGCGCACTCGCACGCGGTGGCCGCGCGGAAGCTCGAGGCGGGCGAGCCGCTCGACCGCGCCTACAACCTCGGCAGCGGCGACGGGGTGAGCGTCCGGCAGATCATGGACGCCATGGCCGCGGGCACCGGCATCGCCTTCGAACCCGAGGTCGCCCCGCGTCGCCCCGGCGATCCCGCACGGATCGTCGCGACCGGTGAGGCCGCGGCGCGTGACCTCGAGTGGGAGATGCGCCACACGCTCGACCAGATGGTCACCAGCGCGTGGGAGGCCCGGCGCCGCAGCGCCTGACCCGGTGCTCCGGGGGCCACGGTTGTCCCCCGAAGCCCGGACAGACCGACCGCGACACGCCCGTACGGGGGACATGACACGCCGGAACGGTCAGTGCCTTCTATGATCCGCGACTTGACTCTCGCGAATGACACCGCTGTAATTACAGGCACAGGGCAGCGATCGTCTGGTCGCGTTACGAGATGTCAGGGGTGATCAGGGTGAACGGTTCCGACTTCCACGCCGGAGTACCGGAGGACTGGCACGTCGACCCCGTGGCGCTCGGCGTCCCGGGCGTCCGGCGTCCGGAGACCGACGACGAGGAGAACCCGCTCGCCTGGCAGGTGGACTCCCTCTGCGCGCAGACCGACCCCGAGGCGTTCTTCCCCGAGAAGGGCGGCTCCACCCGCGAGGCGAAGAAGATCTGCACCTCGTGCGAGGTCCGGTCGCAGTGCCTCGAGTACGCACTCGAGAACGACGAGCGCTTCGGCATCTGGGGTGGGCTGTCCGAGCGCGAGCGCCGCAAGCTCAGGAAGCGAGCCTGAGCAGTCACGGCGCGCAGCGCCGTGCGGAGGCTCGCCGAGGAGCCTGCGACGGGGACGCCGGGACCGGCCATCGACCGCGCGGCGCACACGCTGCAGTGATCGTCCCCACAGGTTCACGGCACGCCGTCGTGCACGGCCGGTGCCGCGCCTCCAGACCGTAGAGTGACGCCCGTCATGCAGCCCAGAGTCACCGCGATCCTCGTCGCCGCCAACGGGGCGGCCCACCTCGACCGGACCCTGGACGCGCTCGCCGCCCAGACCCGCCACCCCGAGAACCTGGTCGTCGTCGACGTCGGCTCGACCGACGGCTCCACGGCGGACCTGTCCTTCGGCGGCTCGGCCGAACTCCTCCGTCTGCCGGCCGGCCGCACGTTCGGCGAGGCCGTCGCCCAGGGTGAGCGCGAAGCGCCGCCCGCCGTCACGGACGAGCCGGTCGACGAGTGGCTCTGGCTCCTCGGCCACGACAACGCGCCGTCCCCGACAGCCCTGGCGGACCTGCTGTCCGCCGTCGAGATCGCCCCCTCCGTCGTCGTCGCCGGTCCGAAGCTGGTCGACGTCGACGAGCCGTCCGTCATCCGCGCCTTCGGTGAGACCATGACCCGCTTCGGCCGGTCCCTCACCCTCGTGCAGGACGAACTCGACCAGGGGCAGCACGACCGGCACACCGACGTGCTCGCGGTCGCCGCGGGCGGGATGCTCGTCCGCCGGTCCGTCTGGAACGAACTCGGCGGGTTCGACCCGGCGCTGCCGAACGTCGACGCCGCCCTCGACTTCTGCGTCCGGGTGCGCCTCGCCGGACACCGCGTCGCCGTGGTCCCCGAGGCCCGGGTGACGACCGCCGGACCGATCGAGGAGTTCGGCCGCAAGCGCGTCTCCGAGAGCCGCCGCGTGCGGATGCACCGCCAGGCCCAGCTGCACCGACGGATGACCTACGCCCCGGCCGGCGTCCTCTGGATCCACTGGCTGACCCTCGTGCCGTTCGCGATCGGTCGCGCCGTCGGGCACCTCGTCGCGAAGCACCCGTCGGCCGTCGGCGCCGAGCTCGCCGCGGCGTTCGCGGTGGCGTTCGGCGGCGGTGTCGGTCGTGCGCGGAAGGTCCTCGCGCGGAACAAGAAGATCGGGTGGGCGGCCGTCGAGCCGCTCCGCGTGAGCTGGCGCCGCGTGCACGAGCGGCGCACCACGTCCCGCGACGTCGAACTCGCCCGCGTCGAGGACGCCCCGATCGCCCGGGCGTCGTTCCTCAGCGACGGCGGGATCTGGGTGGTCCTCGCCGCCGCGGTCCTCAGTGTCGTCACGCTCTACCCGCTGCTCGGCTCGCCGGCGCTGACCGGCGGGGGACTCCTGCCGCTCAGCACCGACGTCAGCCGGCTCTGGCAGAACGTCGGGTACGGGTGGCACTCGATCGGCACCGGCTTCACCGGGCCGTCCGACCCGTTCGCCGCCGTCGTCGCCGTGCTCGGGTCCATCACGTTCTGGTCGCCGTCGACCTCGGTCGTGCTCGTCATGCTCGTCGCGTTCCCGGTGTCCGCGCTCGGGGCGTGGTTCGCCGTCCGCAAGGTCACGACGCGCACCTGGGTGCCGGTGATCGGCGCGGCGCTGTACACGATCGCCCCGACCCTCGTCGGCGCCGTCACGAGCGGCCACCTCGGCGCCGTGATCGCGCACGTGCTCCTGCCGTGGCTGTTCCTCGCCGTACTCGAGGCGCACCGCTCGTGGGCCTGGGCGTCCGGCGCCTCGCTGCTGTTCGCCGTCGTCGCGGCCTCGGCGCCGTCGCTGCTGCCGGTGCTGCTCATCGCGTGGATCGTGTCGCTCGTGGTCGGCTGGCGCCGGGCGCACCGACGCGTGTTCATCCCGGTGCCCGCGGCCGTGCTCTTCCTGCCGCTGGTGCTCGCGCAGCTGTCCCGCGGCAACGTCCTCGCGGTCTTCGCCGACCCGGGCGTCCCGTCGGCCACACGGGCGCCGTCCGCGTTCCAGCTCGCGATCGGCCAGCCGGTGCCGGACTGGAGCGGCTGGCTGCCGACGACCGCGGGCCTGCAGACCGTCGCCCTGATCCTGCCCGTGCTGATGGCCGTCCTCGCGCTGCCGATCGCCGCCGCCGCCCTCGGCGCGGTGCTCGGGCACCGCTGGGCCGTCGCCGGCGCAGCGCTCGTCGTCGCCCTGCTCGGGTTCGCCACGGCGGTCGCCGCCACCCACCTGACCGTGACCGGCGTCGGCTCGACCACCACGATCGTCTGGCCCGGCAGCGGCCTGTCGGTGTACTGGCTCGCGATCGTCGCGGCGGCGTGCATCGGCATCGACGTCCTCCCGAAGCTCGCGCCGGTCGCCGGACTCGTCGCCACGGTGCTCGCCGGTGTGGCCGTCGCACCCGCGTTCGCGGCCTTCTACCTCGGCAACGCCGTCATCCAGCCGACCACCGGCCGGGTGCTCAGCGCCTACGTGAACGCCGAGGCGCAGGCGAACCCCGACGTCGGCACCCTCGTCGTGGACCCGCAGACCGACGGCTCGCTCGCGGTGTCGCTCGAGCGGGGACAGGGCTCGACGCTCGACGACCAGTCGACGCTCGACTCCACGGCGCTGACGCTCAGCCGGTCCGGTGCGCAGCTGGCCACCCTCGCCGGGAACCTGGCGAGCCGGAGCGGCTACGACCCCGAGCCGGCGCTCCGGCAGCTCGGCGTGAGCTTCGTCCTGCTCGACGACGTCTCCGACTCCTCGGACTCCTCGGACGCCGCCCGCGGCTCGAGCGGTTCCGCGGCCCAGGACGTCCACGACCGCGCCGCGGGGGCGATCGGACAGAACGCGCTGTTCACGAGCATTGGCGAGACGACGAGCGGGCAGCTCTTCCACTACGAGGGCGACGTCGACCGTCCGTCCACCGGTTCGGCCGGGGCGCAGGCCACCCACGTGCTCTACCTGGTGGTGCTCGGCGTGGTGTTCGGCGCAGCCGCACTGCTCGCCGTGCCGACCGCGCCGCGCCGACGCCGTGCGACCTCGAACGTCATCGAGGCCGAGGAACCCGCCACCACCTTCGACGAGGAGCGCGACGAATGAGCAGGACCCCCGCCTCCGTCCGGCGCTGGGTCGTCCGGGGCACCGCCACCGCGGTCGCCGTGGTCGTCGCCGCCGGTGCCGTCACCGCGGCGCACGCGATCGGCACCGAGTCCGACCCCGGACGCCCCGCCGGCAAGACCGTGACGCCGGTGCCGGCCGACGCCGAGCGCGTCTGCGCCGGCAGCGCCCTGCGCCTGTCCGACGACGCCGGCAACGACGCGACGAAGGCGAGCACCGTCGGCTCCGCCACGGTCGCGACGGCGACCACCGGGTCCACGGTCGAGCGGTCCTCGCTCGACCCGTCGACCACCGGCGGCAGCGACCCACGCCTCCTGACCGCGCCGGCCGGGGCCACCACGCCCCAGGTTGCGGGCAGCAGCTACCAGGACGTCTCCAGCGGCGACCTCGTGGGTGTCGGTGCCGCGTCCTGCGACGACCCGAGCCAGTCCACGTGGCTCGTCGGCGGATCGACCGAGACCGGGCGGACCAGCCTCGTGACGCTGTCGAACCCGACGGACGTCAACGCCACGGTCGACCTGTCGATCTACGACGACTCCGGCGCCGTCAGCGCCCCGGGAACGACCGGCATCGTCGTCGCGCCGAACACGCAGAAGGTCGTCCCGCTGTCGGGCTTCGTGTCCGACCAGGGCTCCACCGTCGTGCACGTCGAATCGTCGGGCGGCCAGATCGTCGCCCACATGCAGGAGTCGATCGTCCGGACCCTCACCCCGGGCGGCTTCGACATCGTCTCCGGCGGTGCCGCACCGTCCCGGACGCAGATCATCGCCGGCGTCGTCCTGCAGGGTGCCCAGGCCGCCCAGCGCGGGGACGACACCGCCGACGCCGCACCCATCGTCCGGCTGTTCGTGCCCGGCTCGAAGGCCGCCCGGGTCACCCTCGGGATCACCACCTCGGACGGTGGCGGGTCGACGGTCAACGCGACCGCCGAGCCCGGCGTCGTCACCGACGTCGCCCTCGACGACTTCCCGGACGGCCGCTACTCGTTCACCGTCACGGCCACCGAGCCCCTCGTCGCCGGCGCCCGCACCACCACGCCGACCCAGGACGACCGCACCGACCTCGGCTGGTTCGCGTCCGCCGAGCCGCTCGGTCCGTCGACGATCACCGCGCTCGCGCCGGGGGAGAACCAGCGGCTGACGCTCGTCAACCCCACCCGCGAGGACGCCGACGTCACCATCCGCACGGGTGGCGACGAGCAGCAGGTCGACGTGGTCGCCGGGGGCACGAGCACCGTGATCGTCCCGCTGTCGAAGCAGTTGACGTTGACCGGCACGAAGGGCCTCGTCGCCGGGGTCACCTACATGGGCGACGACGGCATCGCCGGGTTCCCGATCCGTTCGGCGACCGAGGTGTCGACGCCGGTGCGCGTCTACCCCTGAGGCACGGTGCGCGCCGGTTCCGGCCGCGGGCGTGGTGCCCTCGTCGGGCACGGCGGGCGGGGTGCCCTCGTCGGGCGCTGCGCGCGCGGTGCCCTCGTCGGGCTCACCAGTGCCGGTAGCGGTCCGGCGCCAGGTCCCACGGATCCTTGTCGATGAGCTCGCCGACCGCCCGGAACACCGCGGTCTCGATGATGACCCGCTTGTCGGTGTCGTCCTTCTCCGGGCTGCGCGTCACCCGTTCGACCGGGATGCGGAAGACCGTGACCCGGCGCCCCTCGTGGTCGACGCGCCACCGGGGCATGTGGTCCGGCAGCGTGGGGTCCGTCGGCATGTCCGCGACCTGGAAGACGACGCCCGCGAGCTCGTCCGGCCACAGCCCGAGCAGGTAGTGCGCGGTGTCGCCGACGATCCTGTCGAAGGTCTCGGCGCGGGTGATGATCGGCGCGAGTTCCGGACCGGTCACGCTCGACCGTCCGCCCCGACCGTGCCGGGAACGGCCGCGGCCTCGGTCGACCGGTGAGACGAGACGGGTCCTGCGACGCATCCCCACATGCTACGCGGAAGGAGCCCCCGGCCTCCCCTCCGATAGGGTCGACTCCGGTATGGACGTGAGGATCTGCAGCAAGGTCGCGTGCGGCGCGAGCGCTGCGGCGACCCTGACGTACGACTACGCCGACTCGATGGTCGTCGTCGGCCCCCTCTCGACACGCGTCGAACCCCACGGGTACGACCTGTGCGCCCGCCACGCCGCCACCCTGCGGGTGCCGCAGGGCTGGAACGTGGTGCGGCGGGAGCCGCTCCGCCGCGACGCCGACTGAGCGTCGGACGGTCAGTCCTCCACAGGGCACCGGACTGGAGGCACGCCCCACGTGGGCGACGTCGTCTGACGACCCGCGCCTCCCGGCGTGGGAGACTGACCGCATGCCCACCGAAGCCCGTACCGCCGTACCGTTCCGCGTCGCCGACCTCTCCCTCGCCGAGGCGGGCCGCCACCAGATCCGCCTCGCTGAGAACGAGATGCCGGGCCTGGTGTCGCTGCGCGAGGAGTTCGGCGCCTCGCAGCCGTTGGCCGGTGCCCGCATCGCCGGGTCGCTGCACATGACCGTGCAGACGGCGGTCCTCATCGAGACGCTCGTCGCGCTCGGTGCGCAGGTGCGCTGGGCCAGCTGCAACATCTTCTCCACGCAGGACGAAGCCGCCGCCGCGATCGCCGTCGGTCCGACGGGCACCCCCGAGTCGCCCGCCGGCGTGCCGGTGTTCGCGTGGAAGGGCGAGACGCTCGACGAGTACTGGTGGTGCACCAACCGGATCTTCGACTGGTCGGCCGAGGCGGAAGCAGTCGGCGCCGAGTGGATCGGCCCGAACCTGATCCTCGACGACGGTGGCGACGCCACCATGCTCGTGCACACGGGTGCGGACGCCGAAGCAGCGGGTCGCGTTCCCGAGGCCGGCGCCGACGCCAGCACCGAGTGGAAGATCGTCCTCGACACCGTCGCCGCCTCGCTGCAGGAGTCGACCGACCGCTGGACCCGCATCGCGGCCGACATCGAGGGCGTCACCGAGGAGACCACGACGGGCGTCCACCGCCTGTACGAGCTCGCCCGCACCGGCGAGCTGCGGTTCCCGGCGATCAACGTCAACGACTCCGTCACGAAGTCGAAGTTCGACAACAAGTACGGCATCCGTCACTCGCTGCCCGACGGCCTCAACCGCGCCACCGACGTCCTCATCGGTGGCAAGGTCGCGTTCGTCGTGGGGTACGGCGACGTCGGCAAGGGTGCGGCCGAGGCGCTGCGCGGTCAGGGTGCCCGCGTCATCGTGTCCGAGGTCGACCCGATCTGCGCGCTCCAGGCCGCGATGGACGGCTACCAGGTGGCCCGCCTCGCGGACGTCGCCGACCAGGTGGACATGGTGATCACCTGCACGGGCAACCTCGGGGTCGTCGGTGTCGACGAGATGCTCGCGCTGAAGCACCTCGCGATCGTGGCGAACGTGGGCCACTTCGACAACGAGATCGACATGGCCGGGCTCGAGGCCCTGCCGGGTGTCGAGAAGGTCGAGATCAAGCCGCAGGTGCACGAGTGGCGTCTGCCGACCGGCCGTTCGATCCTGGTGCTGTCCGAGGGGCGCCTGATGAACCTCGGCAACGCCACCGGGCACCCGTCCTTCGTGATGAGCAACTCGTTCACGAACCAGGTCCTGGCCCAGATCGAGCTGCACACCCGGCGCGAGGAGTACCCGACGGGCGTGTACGTCCTGCCGAAGCACCTCGACGAGAAGGTCGCGCGCCTGCACCTCGACGCACTCGGGGTCCAGCTGACCGAGCTCCGTCCGGAGCAGGCCGCCTACATCGGTGTGCCGGTCGCGGGCCCGTACAAGCCGGAGCACTACCGCTACTGAGCGGCTGCGGGCCGGGTGCTCGCTGAACACCGGTGTTCGTCAGTCGAACCCTGACATGGAGGGGTGCGGCGCACGAACACCGGTGTCGTGCATCAGGTCCGGACCCGCGGCCCGGGCGACCGGCCGGACCCGCGGCCGGCCGGACCCGCGGCCCGGACCCGCGGCCCGCGCGGCCCGCGGCCCGCGGGCCTGCGTCAGCGCGGGAAGCCCGGCGGCCGGGCAGCGGCGCTCTCGGCAGCGCGGTCGAGGATCTCGGCCCGGGACCGCAGCGCCCGCAGGTCCCGCTCGCGCCGCAGCACGACGACGCCCGCCAGGAACACCTCCGGGTGCACGGCCGGCACCGGGTGCGCGTACTCCGCCACCGCCTCGGCGAGGGAGCGCGCGGTGGCCTCCCGGATCTCCGGCCGCAGGTCCGCCGCGCCCCGGAAGAACGCCCCGAGCCGGTTCTCGAGCCGCTGCGGCAGCGCGGACACGTCGGCGACCCCGGCCCACCCGACGAGCTCGGCGGGGAGGAGCACCGCCGGATCACGGTGCTTCGCCGCCCGCTCGTGCTGCACGAACGTCCCCGCGAGCAGGTCGCCGAGCCGGCGCGGCTTGGCGCCGAACAGTGCCACGAGCAGCGCCACGGACCCGAACGTCATCCAGAGCTCGAACAGTCCGACGAGGGCACGGGTGAACGCGTGCCGCAGACCGATCGCCCCGCCGTCGAGCCGGACGACCCGGGTGCCCACGGCGTACCGGCCGACGCTCTTGCCCCGGGTGACGGTCTCGACGGCGGCGGGCACGAGGACGAGCACGCCGACGAGCAGCGCGATCTGCAGTGCCGCGGCCCATCCGTCGTCGAGCTCGCTCGGCCAGACCCGGGACAGCCCGAACAGGAGCATCAGGTAGAGGGCGAACACGCAGACCCCGTCGAGCAGGGCGGACGCCAGCCGGAGCGCGATGCCCGCGGGCTGCACGTCGAGCGCGACGGCCTCACCGACGACGAGTTCGTCGCCGGTGTCGTCGAGCGCGCGGACGAAGCGGGAATCGGCGAGGTCACGCGGCGCGCGGGTCTTCGGCATGGGATCATCATGGCGGACGTCGTCGCCGACCGCCCGGGTGGGACCGGATCGGCGTCGACACCGCACGAGCGAGCCCGACGACACACTCGAGCGGGACCGACGACACCGGCCGACCGACGATGGGGGAGTGACGTGGACCTGGATGCCTACACCGACGTGCACCGCGAGCGGTGGCAGGAACTCGACCGGCTCGCCCGATCGCGCCACGCGTCCGGCGCCGACGTGGACCGTCTCGTGTCCGACTACCAGCAGGCGGCCACCGACCTCGCCCGCATCCGGGGCGCCGCACCCCGCACCGCCGTGGGGGACCGGCTGTCGCTGACCCTGTTCCGTGCACGGCTGCGGTTCACGGGGACGCCGGTCGACCCGCTCACGGCCGTCACCTCGTTCTTCGTCGTGCAGCTGCCCGCAGCGCTGTACCGGATCCGCTGGCTGGCGATCTGGGTCACCCTCGCCACCGCGGCCGTCGCGGCGATCGTGGCGGTCTGGATCAGCACGACCCCGGGGGCGATCGTGACGTTCGGGACGCCGGAGTCGCTCCGGCAGTACGCCACGCAGGACTTCCAGGACTACTACTCCGACCACGGCCTCGGGGCGTTCACGACGCAGGTGTGGACGAACAACGCGTACATCGCGGCGACGATGGTGGCGTTCGGCATCACGGGCCTCTGGGTGCCGTTCTCGATCGGCCAGAACGCTGTCAGTCTGGGCGTCTCGGCGGCGATCATGCACTCCGAGGGGCGACTCGGCGACTTCTTCCTGTACATCACGCCGCACGGCCAGCTCGAGCTCTACTCGGTGTTCCTCGCGGCGGCCGCCGGCCTGATGATCTTCTGGTCCTGGGTCGCGCCCGGGGCACGGACGCGCGGCCAGGCCCTCGCCGAGGACGGCCGCGCGCTCATCACGATCGCGGTCGGACTCACGCTGACCCTGCTGCTGTCGGGCATCATCGAGGGCACCGTGACGCGGCAGGACTGGCCGTGGCCGGTGAAGATCGGGATCGGCACCGTCGCGCTCGTCGCGGTCCTCTGGTACCAGTGGGTGCTGGGCGGCCGTGCGCACCGGGCCGGGGAACGCGGCGACCTCGAGGAGTTCGAGCGCGGCGCCACGGCGCTCGTCGCCGACTGAGCGGCTACAGCCGCCCGGTCGCCTTCGCCCGGATGTACGCGTCGGCGACGAGCGGCGGCACCTGCTCGGGCGTCGCCCGCACGACCTCGGCACCGGCTCGTCTGGCCACGTCCGCGACGCCGTCGGCGTCCAGCAGCGAGCGTTCGGCGGCGGCCCTGCGGTGGACGTCGCGCTCCGCACGGGCCGGGAGGGACGGTGCGCGTCCGCCCCGTCGCCAGAGTTCCGTGCCGGCCGGCTCCGGTGCCCCGCTCGCCATCCGCTCGACCGTCGGGTCGGTCACGGACGTCACGACCACGGCGTGCCGCCGCACGAGCCGCGGGAGGACCGCGAGCAGGTCGCCGGAGGCACCCACCGAGTCGAGGCTCGACACCAGCACGACGAACGCCCGCGAGGTCGTGATGCCGTCGACGATCCCGGGCACGGCCGACCAGTCCGTGGCGGCGAGTCCGGGTTCGGCCGTCGCGAGCGTCTCGCCGAACCGCTGCACGACGTCGGTCCGGGTCGCACCGTGCACCCGCCCGCGGACGGCGTCGTCGAGCACGACGAGGTCGACGCGGTCACCGGCCGCAGCGGCGAGGGCGCCGAGCAGCAGCGCGGACTCGATGAACGTGTCGAGCCGGGGTTCGTCGTCGACCCGACCGGCGCCCGCGCGCCCGGCGTCGACCACCACGACGACGCGACGGTCCCGCTCCGGACGCCAGGTCCGGACGACGAGGTCTTGGCGGCGCGCGGTGGCACGCCAGTCGATGGACCGCACGTCGTCACCGCGCACGTAGTCCCGCAGGGAGTCGAACTCGGTGCCGTGGCCGCGGAGCTGCAGCGTCGTCTCACCGTCGAGCTCGCGGAGCCGGGCGAGCCGTGAGGGCAGGTGCCGGCGCGACCGGAACGGCGGCGTCACGACGAGTTCCGCGGGGACGGCGAGGACCCGCTGCCGGGCGGCGAGTCCGAGCGGTCCGAACGCGCGGACGGCGACACCGAGGGTCACCCGCCGACCGCGGCGGAAGGGTGCGAACCGCATCCGGGCGGTCCGGCGCTCGCCGGGCGGCACGTCCAGCCGCAGGCGCCGCGGGGCACGGCCGGCCGAGGGCTCCCACATGTCCCGCACGAGTGCCCGGAGCCGCCGCGCGCCGTCGTTCGCGAGCACGAGCGTGCCGTCGGTCGTCGTGTCGCGGCGCGCGAGCCGGGGCATCCGCCGCTCGACCCGGATCCGTCCGAGGTCCGCGGCGAGGAGGACGTCGAGCACCGCGGCGAGGACCACGACCCCCGCCCAGGTGAGACCCGCCCACCCCGTGCCGAGCAGCACGGTGGGGACGATCGCGACGGCGAGGAGCGCGACGAACCGGCCGGAGATCGCCACTAGATCGGCACCCGGACCTGTTCGAGCACCTGCTGCAGCACCCCGTCCGCGCCGACGCCCTCGAGTTCGGCGTCGGCCGCCACCCGGAGCCGGTGCCGCCAGACCGGCAGGAGCATGGCCTGCACGTGGTCCGGCGTGATCGCGTCGTAGCCGGTGAGCCACGCCCAGGCCTTCGCGGCGGCGAGCAGTGCGGTGGCACCGCGGGGGCTGACCCCGACCCGGACGGACGGCGCCTGACGGGTCGCACGGGCGAGGTCGACGATGTAGGCCAGGACGTCGTCCCGGGCGCCGACCGCGCGGACGGCGTCCTGCGCCCCGAGGACCTCGTCGACGCCGACGACGGGCACGATGCCGGCGGACCGGACGTCGCGCGGCACGAAGCCGTCGGCGTGCCGGCGGAGGACCTGCCACTCGACGTCCCGCGGGGGCACGTCGAGGGTGAGCTTCATCAGGAACCGGTCGAGCTGGGCCTCGGGCAGCGTGTAGGTGCCCTCGAACTCGATCGGGTTCATGGTCGCGGCGACGAAGAACGGGGCGGGCAGCTGCCGGGCCTCGCCGTCGACGCTGACCTGACGCTCCTCCATGGCCTCGAGCAGGGCCGACTGCGTCTTCGGCGGTGTCCGGTTCACCTCGTCGGCGAGGAGCACGTTCGTGAACACCGGCCCCTCGCGGAAGGGGAAGGTGCCGGTCGAGGCGTCGTAGACGAGCGATCCGGTGACGTCGCCGGGCATCAGGTCGGGCGTGAACTGGATGCGCTTCGTGTCGAGCGACATCGCGGCCGCGAGGCTGCGGACCAGGAGCGTCTTCGCGACCCCGGGGACGCCCTCGAGCAGGACGTGTCCCTGCGCCAGGATGCCGACGATCATGCCGGAGACCGCACCCTCCTGTCCGACGACCGCCTTGCCGACCTCGGCACGGAGCCGACCGAAGGCGTCGCGGAGCGGATCGCCCGCCGACTGCTGGAGGGTCTGGGTGGTGGAGGGGTCGGTCACGGTCGTGCTCCTCGTCGGTCGGTGTCGGTCTGCTGGTCGCCGGTGGTCGCGGCGGTGACGGCTCGCTCCAGGTCGTCGAGCGCCGCCGCGCCCGCGACGAGCGACCGGTCGTCTGCGGTGGGGCCGCCGACGAGCACCTCGCCGACGCGGGTGTCCGGGATGCCGGTCGCGTGGGCGGCGGCCCGGACGACCTCGTCGACGTGCGCCGAGCGGAGGAGCCCGAGCCGGCGTCCGATGCGGCGGAGGGCGGCGATCCGGAGGGTGTCCAGTGCGTGGGTGCGGTCACGGGTCCGCGCGGCGAGCCGGGCGCGTCCCTCGGTCGTCTCGGCGGCGCGGACCACGACCGGCATCCGCTCGACCACGAGCGGCCCGAGCCGGCGTCCACGCCAGAACCCGGCGGCGACCGCGACGAGCGCGAGCAGCGCCAGTGCGCTCGGCACCCACGGCGGCGCGAGCGTCCCGAGCGTCGGCGCGGCGTCGGGCGTGCCCGGCTTCGGGGTGTACCAGGTCAGGGCGTCGTCGTCGCCGAGCAGCCCCAGCGCCAGCGCAGCGTTGCCGGCGGTGGTGATCGTGTCGTTGCGGAACACGGCGGTGGTGCCGACGAGGGTGACGTCGCCGCCCGGCGTGTCGACCCGGACGAGGCCCCAGGCACGGTCGTCGCCGGTCCCGGTGGGCGCGCACAGCACCGTGCCGGCGGACGCACGCTTGTCGTCGGGCACCGCGTAGGCGGTGCCGGTGGCCGTGATCCGGGACGCGTTCGACGCCGCGGGGATCGTGCACGAGGCGGTGGAGACGGTGTCGTCGCCGTCGACCTGCGCGGTCGGTTCGACGTCGAGGTCGAAGGCGTCGAGGGCGGTCGCACTCGTGGAGACGAGGACCACGTGGGCCGCTTCCCGTGCGAGCCGGCGGGCGACGGTGCGGTCGAGCGCACGCTCCGAGTCGTCGACGAACACGGTGCCGCCGGTGATGCCGTCCGCGCTGTCGGTGACCCGGACGTCGGTGCCCTGCTGCTCGAGCACGCGGACGAGCGCCTTCGAGCCGCTCGCACCCGCCGACGTCGGGTCGAGGGGCGTGCTGGACGGCCCGTTCGTGCCCTGTACCGCGGCGGTCAGCACGGCGAGGAGGAGGCCGACCAGGACGATGGCGATCCAGAAGCCGATGCGGACCCGGCGTCCGTCGTGCGGGGTCGTCGCCGCCTGCTCGACCGGGGCCGTCGTGGCGGTCACGCGGGGACCACCGGGGTGTCCACGTGCGCGGGCCGGGTGGAGCGGACCGCGTGCACGGTGTCGAGGACGGCACGGGCGGCGGCCTCGGTGGCGGGGACGTCGAGGTAGCGCACGCCGTCGAACGTCGCCGCGGCACGGCGGAGGTCGGTCGCCTGGGCCGGGAACACCCGCGCGGCCCGGTCGGCGATCGCCCGGGCGGTCGCGCCGGGGACGTCCGGCACGAGGTCGCGCTCCCCGAGCCCGCGGGCGAGGGCGCGGTAGCCGTCGAGCACGGCACGGGCCCAGTCCCCGGTGCGGAGCGCGGTACGGGCGTCGTCGCCGAGGTCACGGGCGGAGCGGAGGTCGTCGTCGTCGAACACCCCGCCGGGGCCGCCCGCGGCGAGTCGGGCACGTCGGCGGGGGAGCCCCCGGGCGACGACCACGAGGACGACGACGGCGACGAGCACGACGATCGCGACCCAGAGCAGGGTGTGCGCCACGGCGGGGGAGCCCAGGCCGTCCGCGCGGAACGAGCCGAGCCACTCGAGGAACGCCCGCGAGGCGCGGTCCCACCAGGTCACGTGGGCGCCGTCGTACTGGGACTTCTCGAGCTCGCGCTCGAGCAGTCGGCGGGCCTCGTCGGGGTCGATGCTCATGCCCCTCCGTTCGGCGGGTACCGGTTCGGCGCCCCGCCCCACTCCGGCGGCGCCGACCGGCCCGGGGGCTGCTGCGGCTGGCCGTACTGCTGCGGCTGCCCGTACTGCTGGGGCTGGCCGTACTGCTGGGGCTGGCCGTACTGCTGGGGCTGGCCGTACTGCTGGGGCTGGCCGTACTGCTGGGGCTGGCCGTACTGCTGCGGCCCGGCCCACTGCTGCCCGGGGCCCTGCGGCGGCCACGGCGGACGGGCGACCCGCGGCCCGGGTGCGAACGGGTCGGTCGGCTGCCCGGACTCGAGGTGCGACGCGATCCGCTGGTCGAGCGCCTCGGTCCGGATCCGCCGGTCGACGGCGAGCAGCGTGGTCACCGAGCCCGTGAGGACGTCCGTGATGCACTGCACCGCGATCCCGAGCAGGCTGCCGACGACGATGGCCACGGTGGCGCCCACACCGACGCCGGACGACGCGTCGGTCTGCCCGAGCGGGTCGAACGTGCCGCCCACGAGCGCCGCGCCGATCGTCAACGGGAAGGACGCGATCGAGACGGCGAACCCGAACATCGCCTGCACGAGGAGCAGGATGCCGAAGGTCCGCCAGAACGCGCCGCTGGTCAGCCGCCACGACTGCGCGGCCGCGGCGAAGGCGGTCCGGCCCTCCAGCGCGATCGTCGGCACGGTGAAGGCGAACCGGGTGCCGAGCCAGACGAGGACGACCCCGAACCCGGCGAAGAGCCCGAGGATCGCGAGGACGAACCCCCAGACGTTCGACTGGCCGGCGGAGAGCGTCGCGACGAACCCGAACACGACGAGGACGAACACGACGCCGATCACGAGACCGGCGGCGAGCTGGAGGAGGATCCACGCGACGACGGACCAGCGGCGACCCGCGAGGAGTGCCCACAGCCCGCGGAAGGTCGCTCGACGCCCGAGGATCCGCTGCCCGGTGTCGGCGGCGACCGGTGCGACGAGGAACCCGCGGCCGAGGTACGCCAGGAACGGCAGCGCGATGGACAGCACCAGCCAGAGCGTGAACGACCCGGCGGCGATCGTGTCGGCGCCGGTGCCCCCGTCCACCGCGGACAGCATCCGCGACTGCAGCACGCGCTGCCCGAAGGTGCTGACGAGCGTGGAGAGGAGACCGAGGACGCCGCTCAGCAGCACGCTCCAGAGGAGGAGGACCCGGGCGTTCCGGCGGAAGACGGTGAAGGCACCCGCGAGCACGTCGCCGAGGCCGAGCGGCCGCAGCGGGATGACCGGACGCGATCCCGCGGACGGTCGCGGGGCAGGCGGACCCGGCCACGGGCCGGGCTGCTGCTGCCCGCCGGACGGCTGCGTGCCTCCAGGCCCGGACGGCCACCCCGGCCCACCGCCGGACGCACCGCTCGGTCCACCGGCGGACGGACCACCGGGCGCACCGCCCTGCCCACCCGGTACCTGCCAATCGGACATCGCCGCCCCCTCGTGGTCCGCGACCGCGCAGCGGAGCGTGGTCGACACCATCCTGTCGGAAAACGCCGCTCGACGGGGCCTCGGCTATCGTGAGTGGTCAGGTGCACCCGGCACCGCCGCACGCCACACGGAGTCCACATCACATGACACCGCGCATCCTCGTCGTCGACGACGACCAGGCCCTCGCCGAGATGATCGGCATCGTCCTCCGTTCCGAGGGCTACGAGCCGGAGTTCAGCGCCGACGGCAACGACGCCATCGACGCCTTCCACAGCACGAAGCCCGACCTCGTGCTCCTCGACGTCATGCTCCCGGGCATCGACGGCATCGAGGTGTGCAAGCGCATCCGCGCGGAGAGCGGGACGCCGATCATCATGCTCACGGCGCGGGGCGACACCGCCGACGTCGTCGCCGGCCTCGAGAACGGCGCCGACGACTACGTCGTGAAGCCCTTCAACCCGAAGGAGCTCGTCGCCCGCATCCGCACGCGACTGCGCCCCACGGCCAGCGACGCGACGGTCCTGCACGTCGGCGACCTCACCGTCGACGTCGCCGGGCACGAGGTGCGTCGCGGGGACGCGGTGATCGCGCTGACGCCGCTCGAGTTCGACCTGCTCCGGGCGCTGTCCGAGAAGCCGAACCAGGTGTTCACGCGCGAGATGCTCCTCGAGCAGGTGTGGGGCTACCACTACAAGGCGGACACCCGTCTGGTGAACGTGCACGTGCAGCGCCTCCGCGCGAAGATCGAGCACGACCCCGACAACCCGAAGATCGTCACCACGGTGCGCGGCGTCGGGTACCGGGCCGGAGGGGCCTGAGCACCGTGCCGCCGGAACCGTCCGGAGGGACCGGATCGGCCGCGTCCGAGCAACCGGCGGCGGCCGCGAAGCCCGCGGCGTCCGGGAAACCCGCGGCGTCGGGGCAGCCCGCCGCCGCGGGCCGCCCCGGGGCGACCGGCACGCTGGCACGCTTCCGCCGACGCCTCCGTCGCTGGGTCCGACGCGGCCTGCGGGGGGTCGCGTACCTGTGGCGACGCTCGCTGATGTTCCGTTCGGTCGCGATCACCGTGACCACCACCGGTCTGGCCATCGCGATCATCGGCACCGCCGTGATGATCAGCATCTCGAACAACGTCTACGCGCAGCGCCGCGACCAGATCGAGTCCGAGTCGGCCCGTGCGACGATCGTCGCCCAGGGCATCTTCGACGCGGCGACCGCGGGCGAGGACAACAACCAGACTGAGCTCGAGACGCTGCAGAACGAGGCCCAGCAGGCGATCCAGTCGAACACGACGAGCCCCGGCGGCACGAGCATCGCGATCGAGCGGAGCCCGGACCAGTCGGCCCCGCAGACGCTGCAGACCCTCGCCAGCACGGGCTTCCCGGACGCGGCGATCACCGAGGCCCTCCGCAAGGAGGTCGGGAAGAACACCGGCAAGCTCGCCCTGCAGCCCGTCGAGCTCGAGTCCGACGGACGCAAGCAGCCCGGGCTCGCCGTCGGGTCGACGCTGCAGATCCCCAGTGCTGGACAGTACGAGCTGTACCTCGTCTACGACCTGTCGGACGCGCAGCAGACCCTCGACTTCGTGTCGCAGACGCTGTCCATCGGCGGTGTCGCGCTGATGGTCCTCATCGCCCTGGTGACGTCCCTCGTGGTGCGCCTGGTCGTGGTGCCGATCCGCGGTGCGGCCGAGACGAGCCGGAAGATCGCGGCCGGGCGGCTCGACGAGCGCATCCCGGTGAAGGGCAACGACGACATCGCGACGCTGGCCCGCAGCTTCAACGGCATGGCGGACGCGGTGAGCCGGCAGATCACGCAGCTAGCCGAGCTCTCGCGGGTGCAGCAGCGGTTCGTGTCCGACGTCTCGCACGAGCTCCGGACGCCGCTCACCACGATCCGCCTCGCCGGCGACATGCTCTTCGACTCGCGGCACGCGTTCGAGCCCGCCGTCGGCCGTTCCGCCGAGCTCCTGCACGCGCAGGTCGAGCGGTTCGAGCTGCTGCTGGCCGACCTCCTCGAGATCTCCCGGTTCGACGCGCAGGCGGTGCAGCTCGACCCCGAGCCCGTGATCCCGGCGGCGCTGGCGATGGACATCGTGGACGAGTTCCGCCCGCTCGCCGAACGCGCCGGCGTCGACCTGCAGCTCGTCACCCCCGGTGGGCACACCACGATGCAGCTCGACGCGAAGCGCGTCCGTCGCATCCTCCGCAACCTGGTCGGCAACGCCATCGAGCACGGTGACGAGAAACCCGTGCAGGTCGTGGTCGACAGTGACGCCCGCACGGTGGCGATCGCGGTCCGCGACCAGGGGATTGGGATGCCGCCGGAGGACGCCGCTCGGGTGTTCGACCGGTTCTGGCGTGCCGACCCGAGTCGCCGCCGCACCATCGGCGGCACCGGCCTCGGCCTCGCGATCTCCCTCGGCGACGCGAACCTGCACGGCGGGCGGATCGACGTGTGGTCCCGGCCGGGGGAGGGCTCGACCTTCGTCCTCACCCTGCCCCGGACGGAGCGCGTGCCCGTCACAACGTCCGCGATCCCGCTGCCCGAGCTCGACGAGTCCTACGAGGGCCCCCGCGCCGTCCGAGAGGAAGACTGATGCGCACCCGCTTCCGGACCCTCGTCGCCACGGCGCTCGCCGCGCTGACCGTCGTCGCCGTGAGCGCCTGTGCCGCGATCCCGACCGACGGGCCCGTGCGTGCCGGACAGACGATCAAGGACGAGTCGATCTCCGGGGTGGACTACCGGCCGGACAAGCCCGTCGCCGGATCCGACCAGACCGCGATCCTCCGCGGGTTCATCGCGGCCGGCACCGGTGCCCAGGACGACTACGCGATCGCCCGGCAGTTCCTCGCGTCGAGCTTCTCCGAGAAGTGGAACCCCCGGCGCGGCGTCACCATCCGGCAGGGGAACCCCGCCGTCGAGCGGGTCGGCGACCGGGAGCTCTCCTACACACTCACCGCGAGCGCCACCGTCGACTCGGACGGCGAGTACACCCAGGCCGTCCGTCCGACCTCGTCCACGCTGACGTTCCAGTTCACGCGCGAGGACGGGGAGTGGCGCATCGCCTACGCGCCCGACGGCATCATCCTGTCGCCGGTCAACTTCGACTCGGTGTTCCAGCAGCACGCCCTGTACTTCTTCGACCCGACCTACCGGTTCCTCGTGCCGGACGAGCGCTGGTTCCTCGCCCGCTCGTCCACGAGCACCCGGATCGCGAGCGCCCTGCTCGCCGGCCCGTCGACCTGGCTGAAGGGTGCCGTCGTCTCGTCGTTCCCCGAGGGGACGCAGCTCTCCCTCAACGCCGTGACCGTCGACAACGGCACCGCCCTCGTCGACCTGTCGAGCGACGCCCTCCGTGCCAGCAGCCAGGACAAGGTCCGGATGCGCGAGCAGCTCAGCAAGTCCCTGGCGTCCGTGGCGACCGTGTCCTCGGTCGCGATCACCGTCGAGGGTGCGACGTTCTCGGTCCCGGACACCGGCGGCGCGGACGCGCAGCAGAACCCGGACGTCGACTCGCGCCCCCTCGTCGAGCGCGACGGGTCCGTCGGGTACGCCGCCTCGAGCACCGGCAAGATCGCGGAGCTCGGCAACGGCATGGGGGACGAGATCGCGGGCCTCGACCCGTCGGCGTTCGCCCTCTCCGCGTCCGGCACCGCCGCGGTGGTGGGCAACGACGACGGCGTCTCCGTGGTGCGCGGGCGGAACCACCTGCGCGTCGACGCGACGGAGGACCTCGTCGCGCCGTCGATCGACGACCTCGGCTTCGTCTGGGTCGCGTCGTCCCGGGACACCCGGAAGGTCACGGCCTACGGTCTCGGCGGTGACCCGCACGCGGTGAGCACGACCCTGCCGACCGGCGAGCTCGTGTCCTTCCAGGTCTCCCGCGACTCCACGCGGGCCCTCGCCCTCATCCAGACGAACGACGGACCGAGCCTGTACGTGATGGCGATCATCCGCGGGTCGGACCGCACGCCGACCGCCCTCGGGCCGCCCGTCCGGGTGCAGGCCGCCACGGGTGACGCCGTCGGTGCGGCCTGGATCAGCGACTCCGACATCGCCTCGCTCGGGCAGACGCCGTCCGGCCCGGACGTCGTCCGCAGCACGGTCGGCGGGCAGTCGAGCACCCTGCCGAAGCCGGACGGGCGCGCGACGACGATCGCGGGTGGCAGCGCCGGGTCGATGCTGCTGCGGATGTCGGACGGGTCGGTCCTGCAGTCCACGGGTGGTGGGTGGGACACGACGGGCGTCAGCGCCGACGTGCTCGGCATCCAGCGCTGACGAGCCGTCCCGACCGCCGCGGGGCGGGCGGGTGCCCGTCCTCAGCAGGTGCGGTCGCCAGTCCTCAGCAGGTGCGGTCGCCTGTCCTCAGCAGGTGCGGTCGCCAGTCCTCAGCAGGTGCGCTCGCCTCTCCTCCACAGGTGCGCTCGCCTGGAGGCCCGTCCACCGTCCCCGGGACCGGCCCGCGTCCGCCCGTCGGTCACCGCCAGGGTGGTGGGCATGACCACCCCCGACCCGCCCTGGCAGGACGCGTTCCTCGCCGTGCTCGGACTCTTCCTGCCGGTCGCCTGCGCCGGGTGCGGCCGGGCGGACCGCGCGCTCTGCCGAGGGTGTCGGCAGACGCTCGCCGCCGAACCGGGGCGGGTCCGGCTCGTCGCCGGGGTCCGGCTGGACGCGGCCTTCGAGTACGGCGGGATCGTCCGGACGCTGCTCCTCGAACTGAAGCTCCGCGGCCGGGTGGACCTGGCACGGCCGCTCGGCACCCGGTTCGGGGCGCTCGTCCGTGCGGCGCTCGCCGAGGCACCGTCGGACGCGGTGCTGCTCCGGGTCCCGCCCTCACGGCAGGGGGCGAGGCGCCGGGGCTTCGACCCGGTCGTGCTGCTGCTCGCGCGCGGGGGCGTGCGTCGGCCGAGGTCGCTGCACCGGGCGCGGTCGCGGTCACTGCGACGGGCTCGGTCGCCCGGCTCCGGACACGGTCAGAAGGAACGCTCCGGGGTCGAGCGCGTCGCGGCGACGGTCGGCACGCTCCGCGCGGTCGGGGTCACCGGGCGGTCCGTGGTCGTGGTGGACGACGTCGTCACGACGGGCGTCACGATGGCCGAGGCGGTGCGTGCGGTCCGGGCGGCGGGCGGGCGGGTGGTCCGCTGCGTCGCGGTGGCGAGCGTCGAGGACTGATGTGACATCGGTGAACGCTCGGTGACCACTGTGTGTCCGATGGGTGTCCGGCACGACTCACCGACATCTGGTGACACCCGGGTCCGGCGGGGTCTAGCCTCGCGGCAAGGCGTTGATGATCGCCGGATGGAGGCGACGCGCTGAGTCTGGATGGGAGCCGCCACATGGACGTGACGATCACGGGCCGGAACATCGGGGTCACCGA
This sequence comes from Curtobacterium sp. UNCCL20, assembly GCF_900101675.1. Lineage (GTDB taxonomy): Bacteria > Actinomycetota > Actinomycetes > Actinomycetales > Microbacteriaceae > Curtobacterium. Next base: position 782,881 of record NZ_FNKG01000002.1, read on the forward strand.
CCGATTCCGCACCTACGTCGAACAGAAGTCCGAGAAGATCGACGTGCTCGCCGACCGCGCCCTCGCGTTCGAGGTGCGCATCAGCCGCCACCACGAGAAGTCGGGCGGTTCCCAGGGCGAGGACCGCGTCGAGCTCACCCTGATCGGCCCCGGGCCGCTCGTCCGGGCCGAGTCCGCGGCCTCCGACAAGTACGCCGCGTTCGACCTCGCCTTCGCCCGGATCATGGAACGGCTCCGCCGGGCGCGCGACCGCCGCAAGGTGCACCGTGGCCGGCACAGCCCGACCTCCGTCGCCGAGGCCGCCAGCAGCGGCTTCGAGCGGATGGGCATCGTCCCGGCCGACGGCAAGCTGATCGAGGACGTGGCCACCGGCGCGGTCCCCGTCGTCGACGCGGATGCGAGCGAGGACGACACCGAGGTGTACAGCCCCGTGGTCATCCGCCACAAGGTGTTCGAGGCGGCTCCGATGACCGTCGACGATGCCCTCTACTTCATGGAGCTCGTCGGGCACGACTTCTACCTGTTCGTCGACGCGGAGACGCACCGGCCGAGCGTGGTCTACCGGAGGAAGGGCTGGGACTACGGCGTGATCGGCATCGACGACACGACCGCCGGCGGGTCCGTGGCGGCGGCGTCCGAGACCGAAGCGGCGGTCGCGATCGCCTGACGGCGACGTCCACCACCGACCGATCCGGGTGTGCGCGGTCCGTTCGCGGGCCGCGCACACCCGTGCCGCTCCCAGCACCCGGCTCGCCCGGGTTGCTAGCATGACTGGCTGTTCGCATCGCGCAGGTCGCGCGAGACGATCTCGTAAGGAGCTCACGTGGCAAACGTGCTGGAGAAGGTCCTCCGCATCGGCGAAGGACGCACCCTCCGTCGGCTGAAGGCGTACGCCTCGGCCATCAACGACCTCGAGGACGACTTCGCGAGTCTCACCGACGAGGAGCTCCAGGACGAGACGAAGGAGCTCCGCGAGCGGTACGCCAACGGCGAGACCCTCGACGACCTGCTCCCCGAGGCGTTCGCCGCCGTCCGCGAAGCAGCGAAGCGCACCCTCGGCATGCGGCACTTCGACGTCCAGCTCATGGGCGGCGCCGCGCTCCACCTCGGCAACATCGCCGAGATGAAGACCGGTGAGGGCAAGACCCTCGTCGCCACGACGGCCGCGTACCTCAACGCGATCCCGTCGCGCGGCGTGCACGTCATCACCGTCAACGACTTCCTCGCGTCGTACCAGTCCGAGATCATGGGCCGGGTGTTCCGTGCGCTCGGCATGACGACCGGCTGCATCATCGCGAACCAGTCGCCGGCCGAGCGTCGCGAGCAGTACGCCGCCGACATCACGTACGGCACGAACAACGAGTTCGGCTTCGACTACCTCCGCGACAACATGGCGTGGCAGTCCTCCGACATGGTCCAGCGCGGCCACTACTTCGCCATCGTCGACGAGGTGGACTCGATCCTCATCGACGAGGCCCGCACGCCGCTCATCATCTCGGGCCCGTCCTCCGGCGAGGCGAACCGCTGGTTCACCGAGTTCGCGTCGATCGCCACCCGCCTCACCCCGGGCGAGGACTACGAGGTCGACGAGAAGAAGCGCACCGTCGGCGTCCTCGAGCCCGGCATCGAGAAGGTCGAGGACTACCTCGGCATCGAGAACCTGTACGAGTCGGCGAACACCCCGCTCATCTCGTTCCTCAACAACTCCATCAAGGCCGTCGCCCTGTTCAAGAAGGACAAGGACTACGTCGTGATGAACGGCGAGGTGCTCATCGTCGACGAGCACACCGGCCGGATCCTGATGGGCCGTCGCTACAACGAGGGCATCCACCAGGCGATCGAGGCGAAGGAGGGGGTCGAGGTCAAGGCCGAGAACCAGACCCTCGCCACGGTCACCCTGCAGAACTACTTCCGCCTCTACCAGAAGCTGTCCGGCATGACCGGTACCGCCGAGACCGAGGCCGCCGAGTTCATGTCGACCTACAAGCTCGGCGTGGTCCCGATCCCGACGAACAAGCCGATGCAGCGCCTCGACCAGACCGACCTCGTCTACAAGAACGAGAAGGCGAAGTTCGAGCAGGTCGCCGAGGACATCGCCGAGCGCCACGAGAAGGGCCAGCCGGTCCTCGTCGGTACCACGAGTGTCGAGAAGTCCGAGTACCTGTCGAAGCTCCTCGCGAAGAAGGGCGTCAAGCACGAGGTCCTGAACGCGAAGAACCACGCGCGTGAAGCAGCGATCGTCGCCCAGGCCGGTCGCCTCGGCGCGGTGACCGTCGCCACGAACATGGCCGGCCGTGGAACGGACATCATGCTCGGCGGCAACTCGGAGTTCCTCGCCGTGCAGGAGATGCACGCCAAGGGGCTGTCCCCGACGGAGACGCCGGACGAGTACGAGGCCGAGTGGGACGACGTGTTCGCCCGCGTCAAGGCCGAGGTCGAGGAAGAGGGCGACAAGGTCCGCGCAGCCGGCGGCCTGTACGTCCTCGGTACCGAGCGGCACGAGTCCCGCCGCATCGACAACCAGCTGCGCGGTCGTTCCGGCCGTCAGGGCGACCCGGGCGAGAGCCGGTTCTACCTGTCGCTCACCGACGACCTCATGCGCCTGTTCAACTCCGGTGCCGCCGAGAGCCTGATGGGCCGCTCGAACGTGCCGGACGACCTCGCGATCGAGAACAAGCTCGTCGGCCGTGCGATCCGTTCGGCCCAGTCGCAGGTCGAGGGCCGCAACGCCGAGATCCGCAAGAACGTCCTGAAGTACGACGACGTCCTGAACCGTCAGCGCGAGGCGATCTACAGCGACCGCCGCCACATCCTCGAGGGTGACGACATCCACGACCGTGCGCAGGCGTTCCTCAAGAGCGTCGTCGACGACGTGATCGACACCCACACCGGCGACGGCTCCCCGGACGACTGGGACCTCGACGCGATGTGGACCGAACTCGGCACGCTGTTCCCGATCTCGATCTCCATCGACGAGGTCATCACCGAGGCCGGCTCGAAGGGCAAGGCCACCCGCGACTTCCTCGGCCGCGAGATCCTCTCCGACGCGAAGCTGGCGTACCAGAAGCGCGAGGAGATGCTCGGCGACGAGGCGATGCGTGAGCTCGAGCGTCGCGTCGTCCTCTCCGTGATCGACCGCCGCTGGCGCGACCACCTGTACGAGATGGACTACCTCAAGGACGGCATCGGCCTCCGTGCGATGGCGCAGCGTGACCCGCTGGTCGAGTACCAGCGCGAGGGCTACGCCCTGTTCCAGAGCATGATGGGGCAGATCCGCGAGGAGTCGGTCGGCTACCTGTTCAACCTCGAGGTGCAGGTGCAGTCCGACGGTGAGAACGCCGTCATCGAGGCGAAGGGCCTCAGCGAGGACGAGGTCTCCGGGCTCGAGTACTCGGCCCCGTCGATCGACGGCGAGGTCGAGGTCCGCGACGAGCGCGGCCGCCTCGAGCAGGCCGCCACGGCGCGTGCGCAGAAGGCACAGGCCGAGGCCGAGGCCGCTGCCGAGCCCGAGCAGGGTTCCGCGTTCGGCAACGCCGCGACGGCCTCCGGCCAGGCAGCGGCGAGCAACCGTGCCGAGCGTCGTCAGGCCGCGAAGAAGGGCTGACGCACACACGCTCCGACAGGAGGCACGGTGCCGGCTGGCACCGTGCCTCCTGTCCGTCAGGGCGGTCGTCCACCGCCTCGCGCCGTCACAGCACCCCGACGGCGGTCGCGCGCCAGCGCCCCTGCCGTTCCTCGAGTCGGAGCGCCACGGCGCGCGCGTGACTGCGGGTGTGCACGATGACCGTCGCCTCGGCGACGCCGTCGGCGGGCCGGCAGACGAGCACGCTCCCCACCCGCATGAGTGCCCTTGCCGGGGCGCGCCCGCCGACCTGCCGGGACCGCGCGGCGACGGCGGCGCGTTGCTGCAGGTGCCGGTGCACCTCGTCGGTGATCCACCGCGCGATGCTGTCGACCTCCCGCGCGCCCGTGAGGACCTCGGCGACGCAGAGCCCCAGTGCGCGAGCCGTGTCGTGTGCGTCCGTCGGTACCGGGGCCGGGACGAGTCGGACGACCTCCCGCTCGGGCCCCTCGTCGTCATCGATCCGGTGTGCTTCCTCGGCCACCCGTGCCCCTTTCATCGGGCTGAGCGTATGGCGAGTGCAACATGAGAAATATGACAGCGGTTGGGGTGTGGAGAGTGCGAAGTTGTCCACAGCGCCCCGCACCTAGACTGGCGGGGTGTCGACCCTCAGTGACCTCGTCCTCGCACAAGGCCGTTCCTCCGAAGCCGACGTGGAGTGGCTCCACCTGCTCGTCGGTGATTGGCAGCTGCTCGCCGACCTGTCCTTCGCGGACATGGTCCTGTGGGTCCCGACGGCCGAGGACGGTTCGTTCGTGGCCGTCGCGCACGCCCGGCCGAGCTCCGCGGCGACGCTCTTCTACCGCGACATCGTCGGGCAGGAGATCCGTGAGGAGTGGCGCGAGCAGGTCACCGAGTGCTTCGCCGGCGCCAAGGTCGTCGACTCCGCCGAGCCGGACTGGTACGAGGACACCCCGACCCGCGTCCGGGCGATCCCGGTGCTCCGTCGCCTGAGCGCGAACAGTGCCGAGACCACCGAGCGCCCGATCGCGGTCGTCACGCGGCACTCGAACCAGGACGAGATGCGGACGCCGAGCCGCCAGGAGCTCAACTTCACCGCGAGTGCGAACGACCTGTTCGGCATGATCGCGACGGGCGACTTCCCCGACATCGGTGCGCCGGCGGGGCCGCGCCGTGGTGCACCGCGCGCGAGCGACGGTCTCCTCCGTCTCGACACGAACGGGATCGTCACCTTCGCCAGCCCGAACGGCCTCAGCGCCTTCAACCGGATGGGCTTCGAGGGTGAACTCGAGCGGAAGTCGCTCGCCGAGGTGACCACCGAACTCATCGGCGCACAGCTCGAGGTCGACGAGTCGCTGCCGCTCGTCGTCACCGGACGGGCACCGTGGCGTGCCGACGTCGAGTCGAAGGGCGTCACCGTCTCACTCCGGTCGATCCCGCTCCGCGACCACGGCGACCGCATCGGCGCGATCGTGCTCTGCCGCGACGTCACCGAGCTCCGACACCAGGAGCGCGAGCTCATCACCAAGGACGCCACGATCCGTGAGATCCACCACCGCGTGAAGAACAACCTGCAGACGGTGGCGTCCCTCCTGCGCATCCAGGCCCGCCGGACTCACTCGGACGAGGCCCGGACGTCACTGCAGAACGCCATGCGACGCGTCGCCGCGATCGCCGTGGTGCACGACACGCTCTCGAGCGGACTCAGCCAGAACGTCGACTTCGACGAGGTCTTCGACTCGGTCCTGAAGCTCGTCACCGAGGTCGCCGCGTCGCACAACACGACGGTGCGCCCGAAGAAGACCGGGGAGTTCGGGGTGCTGCCCTCCGAGGCCGCGACGCCGCTCGCGCTCGGCCTCACGGAGCTCGTCACGAACGCCGTCGAGCACGGGCTGGACGGCCGCGACGGCGAGGTCGAGATCGTGGCGGAGCGCTTCGACGACCACCTCGACATCCAGGTGCGTGACAACGGTGTCGGGCTGCCCGAGGGCAAGGTCGGGTCGGGCCTCGGCACGCAGATCGTCCGCACGCTCATCCAGGGCGAGCTCGGCGGCACGATCGACTGGCACACGCTCACCGGCAGCGGCACCGAGGTCACCATCACGATCCCGTTCCGTTGGCTGACCGCGGCGGCGAGCTAGTCCCTCCTCCCCGGGCTCCCGGGTGGAACCGAGTCCGCTGAACACCGGTGTTCGTCCGTCGAACCGCTCCATGACGCGGCGCGACGCGTGAGCACCGGTGTTCAGCACGCCCGGACACCGCGCAGCGCGCCCGGACACGACGACGCCCGCCGGCCCCGAGGGGCGGCGGGCGTCGAGTGGAGCGGAAGGGCTCGGGTCAGGAAGCGCGGCGGGCACGAGCAGCGCGGCGCTTCAGCGCACGACGCTCGTCCTCGCTGAGGCCACCCCAGACACCGGAGTCCTGGTTGTTCTCGAGTGCGTACTGCAGGCACATCTCGGTGACCGTGCAGCGAGCGCAGACGGACTTCGCCTTCTCGATCTGATCGACGGCCGGTCCGGTGTTCCCGACGGGGAAGAAGAGCTCGGGGTCCGCGGTGAGGCAGGCTGCCTGGTCACGCCAGTCCATGTGTGGTGCTCCTTGAAATCGATGCTCGAACGGCAGGCCGGGGCCGCGGTTCGGGGATCGGAACGCTGAGCATGCGCGAGGCACGAGGGGACACCCGTGGGGGAGGAGTCCGCTGGAAGCGAGTCTGACGCCCGCGAACGCTCGGGGGAGGAGCGTCGAACCACGGGAGACGCACACCACATCGTGCCGTCCAAACGACCTCGAATATCGTTCCATACTGGTAGGGCCAAATCAAGGGTTCCGACGCTGGAGGAATGCTGTGCACGACACCACCCCGAACGAGTCCGAGCCCCGAGAGCGGAGGTCTCCGGCACTCGTGGCGCTCCTCGTCGTCGTCGGCGTCGAGTTCGCCGCCCTCGCGGTCGTGACGATCGTCCTCCTCGTGGAGGTCATCGTGGCCCCGGCATCGAGCCTCGCGTCCGGCATCGCGCTGACGATCCTCGCTGCCATCGCCGCGCTGTGGCTCGGTGCGCTGTTCATCGGACTGCGGAACCGTCGCCCGTGGGTCCGCTCCGGCATCATCGTCTGGCAGGTCCTGCAGGGTGCGCTGGCGATCGGCGCGTTCCAGGGCGTGTTCCGCGTGCCGGCCGTCGGCTGGCTGCTCCTCATCCCCGCACTCCTCGGGATCACGCTGGTGCTGTCGCGTCCCGTGACCGAAGCGCTCGCCCGTCCGGCCGAGTAGACGGTCTGGTCCGAACGCACTGGAGGCCCGGTGCCGGTCCTCGGAACCGGCACCGGGCCTCCAGTGCGTGGCCGGTTCTCAGACCAGGCCGAGCTTCTTCCGCAGGCTCGCCACGTGTCCGGTCGCCTTGACGTTGTAGAGCGGTAGCTGGACCGTGCCGTCCTCGTCGACGACGATCGTCGACCGGATGGTGCCGGTGACGATCTTCCCGTAGTTGTTCTTCTCTCCCCATGCTCCGTAGGCCTTGTGCACCGTGAGGTCGGGGTCGCTCAGCAGCGGGAACGTGAGTGCCTGCTCGTGGTGGAACTCCTGCAGTGCCGGCAGGTCGTCCTTCGAGACGCCGAGCACCTCGTAGCCCGCGGCCTGCAGCGACGACATGTTGTCGCGGAAGTCGCACGCCTCGGTGGTGCAGCCCGGGGTCGACGCCGCGGGGTAGAAGTACACGATGACCTTCTTGCCGCGGAGGGCTGCGAGCGTGTGCAGGGCGCCGTCCTGGTCCGGCAGGGTGAAGTCGGGCGCGGTGTCGCCGGCGGCGAGACGATCGGTCATGGTGCTCCTGTTCGTGTTCGGTGCCCGGGTGGTCATGAGCACGCGAAACCCATGCTATTGTTGTTTCCCGTTGCAGCACGGAAGCGCAACATGCACCTCTAGCTCAATTGGCAGAGCAACTGACTCTTAATCAGTGGGTTCTCGGTTCAAGTCCGAGGGGGTGCACCACCGGAAGCCCCGCACACCACGTGCGGGGCTTTCGTCGTTCCTGCCGCGCAGTCGTCTGCGCGGGACACGCCCGGAGTGCGATCGGGCGCTGATCTCCTGCCCCGCCCGGATCGGTCAGGACGTCGTGACGTCGACGACACGTTCCGCACCCACCACGGGCTCGAGCACGCCGCCCGACGTCGCGGCGAGGTCGGCCCGCAGCGCACCGATCTCGTCGGCGGGCACCCAGAGCTCGAACGTCGCGGCCTGCCCGTACGCGGGTTCGCCGAGCGTCGCCTCGTGGTGCCGCACCCACTCGCGCAGCACGTTGTCGATCCGGCCGGCGTCGGCGTGCGGGGTGTCCACCGTCACGCGGGTCAGGGCGCGACGGCGCACGAGCGGCAGGAGGTCGAGCGCCTCGGACACCGAGGTCGAGTAGGCGCGGACGAGCCCACCCGCGCCGAGCTTCACGCCGCCGAAGTACCGGGTCACGACCGCGACGACGTCGGTCAGCCCGCGCCGCCGCAGCACCTCGAGCATCGGGACCCCGGCGGTGCCCGAGGGTTCGCCGTCGTCCGACGACCGCGCCTGGTCCCCGAGCACGCCGGTCACCATCGCGGTGCAGTTGTGCCGGGCGTCCCACCGGCGGCGTCGGACGTCGGCGATGACCCGGTCGGCGTCCTCGACGCTCGTCACGGGTGCCACCGTCATGATGAACCGCGACTTCGTGATGACGATCTCGTGCTCCAGCGTGTGGGCGATCGTGGACGGGAAGGCGGCGGGCACGTCCCCGAGGGTAGCCGCGACGGCCAGCCGGCCCGCGGTACGATGACGAGCACGACGTGCGGCTGGGGAGGAGTCAGATCGACATGGCGAGAGCTGATCCGAAGGGTGGCGTCCTCGACGCTGCCGAGCTGGCACGCCGGCTCAACCTGCTGCTCGACTTCGAGGAAGCGCAGCGCGGGTCACCGGTGCCGTTCGCCGCGATCGAGGAGTACGTCGCTGCTCAGGGCGGTTCGCTGTCCCGGGCGAAGTGGACCTACATGCTGTCCGGTGACGGTCGGCGCAACCGCGACACCGAGCTCCTCCGCCTGCTGGCCGGCTACTTCGAGATCGACGAACGCTTCCTGCTCGAGGACAGCGACGTCCCCGAGCGGATCGGTGCGCAGCTCGCCCTCGTCCGTTCGCTCCGTTCCGCCCGGGTGAGCGGGTTCGCCGCCCGCACGTTCCCCGGCGAGCTGTCGCCCGAGGCGCTCCGCCGCATCGCAGAGGTGCTCGAGGAGGAGTCCGAGCGGGGGAGCGTCGTATGACCGAGTCCTTCGTCGAGGCGTTCTGGGCCCGGGGTGCGCGCGAGGGCTGGTCGGACGTCGACCAGGCCGTCGCGGCGGCGGCCACGGTCGTCGGCAAGCCGATCGTCGTCCGTGAAGAGGCCTTCCTCTCCGCCGAGCCGGTGTGCGGCTTCGTCGCCACGCTCGAGCGGCAGCACCTCATCATGATCTCGCCCACCGCGTCCCAGACCTTCCGGTCGTTCGTGATCGGCCACGAGCTCGGCCACATCCTGCACCGCCACCAGGACCACGCCCCGCAGGCGGCCTACATCCGCGACGTCATCCCGGACCTGCCGGAGTACAAGGTCGAGCGGGCCCTCGCCCGCGGACTGTTCTCGAACGAGTACGAGCACGAGGCCGAGGTCTTCGCCGACCGGTTGGCCGGGCTCATCCGCGATCACCGCGACCGTCCGAGCGCCTTCCGCGGGGTCTTCGGGTGATCGTCTCCGTCGTCCAGGCGCTGCTCCTCATCGCCGGCACGGTGACCCTGCTCGTGCTGCAGCGCCGGCAGGACCGGACACTCGCCGTCACCTTCCTGCTGTTCGCCGCGACCATCGTCACGAACGTCGACCCGCTGTACCGCTGGCTCGATCCGCTGCTCGGCGGGTTCAACGTCGTCACGGTGATCAGTGACTGCCTGATGGTCGCTGGCACCAGCACGCTGCTCTGGGGTGTCGCGAAGGCGGTCGGGTCGGCTCGGACCTGGCTGCGCAACGCGATCGTCGTGACCTGCGCGGTCGTCGTGGTGGTGGTCATCGTGGCGTTCACGGTGCTCGACAAGCCACCGACGACGACGACGTTCATGCTCGACGCCGGGCAGCACCCGGCAGCGACGGTCTACTCGATCGCGCAGACCGTCTACCTCGGCGTGGCGCTCGGGGCGACCGGTCTCATCTGCGTCCTCCGCCTGCGCGAGGCCCGCACGACCACCGACCTCGTGGGGCTGTGGGTCCTCGTGCTCGGCGGCGTCCTCGGGGTCGTCCGGATGGTCGTCGTCGTGGTGATGGACCTCGCGCACGTGTTCGGCGACCTCGACACCACGCACGCCCTCGCGCTGCCGTACGACATCACGACGCCCGGGGCGGTGATCTGCGTCTCCTCGGGGATGCTCCTCCTCGTCATCGGCCACCAGGCGGCCCGCCGTCGACGCTCTCGTCGGGTGGAGGTCGCCCTCCGGCGTCTCGCTCCGCTGCACGAACGGGTCGGCATCGACAACGCGTACCCGGACTCCGTCGACCCCGCGACCCGGCTCAGCCGGATCATCGTCGAGATCAACGACGGCGCCCGACGCGCTCGGCGCCCCCTCAGCGAGGACGAACGGGCGGCCCTCGCCGACGCCGAGGCAGCGCTCGATGCGGCCTAGCGGGGGCCGCCCGGCGAGGGGGCCCCGCCCGGCGAGGACGCGCGCCACGAGAGCGCACACGGCAGCGCCCACGGCAGCGCCCACGGCATCGGTCGCGGCAGCGCGCGCGGCATCGACCGTCGCGGCGATCGCGGTGACGAGCGCCGTCGCGCTGGTGGCGACCGCCGGCGTCGTGATCGCCCGGAAGGCCGCGGCCCTCCCCCCGACACCGTCGTTCGACCCCGCCCCCGGCCTCGAGCCGGTCATGCTCGACGGGCTCCCCGGCTGGGTGCGGTCCGGCGGCGACGGCTCGCGCTGGGCGGTCTTCCTCCCGGGGCTCGGTTCGCACCCGCTCCGCCACCAGGAGACCGCCGGGGCCTTCGTCGACCGGGGCTGCACGGTGCTCTTCGCGGCGCACTCCGCCCGCCACCCCGCACGCCGGCACGGCTTCGGTGTCCCCGAGCAGCACGAAGCGCTCGCCTGGCTCCGGTTCGCCGCCGCACGCGGGGCGACCGAGGTCGTCCTGCTCGGTTGGTCGTTCGGCGCGTCGCTCTGGCTCCGCGTCCTCGCCGGAGGTCCGCTCCCGGTCAGGGTCCGGTCGCTCGTCCTCACGGGTCCGCTGACCGACTGGGACGCCGCGATCGGCCACGGTGCCGGCGGAGGACCCCTCGGCCGCGCCGTCGCCGCCGTCGCGCGGGGCACTCTCGCCCTGCCGGTCCTGTCCCGCCTCGCCGGACAGCGACGCCCCGTCCGCATCGGCATGCCCGTGATCCCGACAGCGTCCGGCGTCCCGCCGCTCCTCGTCGTGCACGGTGACGCCGACCGTACGGTGCCGCTCGCCGCGAGCGAGCGCCTGGTCGCGGGCTGGCCGGGCCGGGCGACGCTCCGCCGGGTGAACGGCGCGCAACACGGCGGTGAACGGGACGCTGATCCCACTGGATGGCTCGACTCCGCCGTCGGTGCCGTGTACAGTTTGTAGCAGTTGCTACAGATCCTGTGGCCGCCGGGCTGGGTCTCGGCCGCGTTGGGGGCGGCCGAGCACCACCCGCCCCGGCTCGCTCCGCCTCGGCCGTCTGCTCCGGGGGCGGTGTCTAGGATCGTCTGGTGACCGTCTTCGCAGCTCTCGTCCTGTTCATCGGTGCCGTCTTCAACGTCATCGCCTGGCCGCGCTTCTTCCAGCGGGTCGCGAAGGACGCGCGCGCACGCGACGCGGCCGGCAAGCCGACGACCTTCTACACGGTGCACCTCGTGCTGCTCCTCATCGCCCTCGCGATCGCCGTCGCGTCGGTCATCGCGGGCATCCTGCTGCTCGTCTGACGCGCGCGTCGTCACCGCGGGTCGCGCACCGCGCACCGGGTGACCGCCTGGAGGCGCGGTGCCGGTCCGCCGGGCGGGCGCCGCGCCTCCAGGCCGCTTCAGGCGCGCTTCAGCGCGCCACGGGAGGATCGACGCATGCGTGTCCTGGTGGTCGACGACGAGGTGCGGCTCGCCGACGGCGTGCGCCGCGGCCTCGAGGCGGAGGGCTGGGCGGTCGACGTCGCGCACGACGGCGTCGACGGACTCTGGCACGCGCGCGAGTTCCCCTACGACGCGATCGTCCTCGACCTGATGATGCCCGGCCTCAGCGGGTGGGCGGTCTGCGCCGCGCTGCGGGCCGACGGCGACTGGACCCCCGTCCTCATGCTCACCGCCAAGGACGGCGAGTGGGACCAGGTGGAGGCCCTCGACGCCGGAGCGGACGACTACGTCACGAAGCCGTTCTCGCACCCGGTCCTCGTCGCCCGGCTCCGCGCCCTCGTCCGCCGGGGCGCCCGCGAGCGGCCGGCGGTCCTGACCCTCGGCGACCTCGTCGTCGACCCGGCAGCCCGCACCGTGACACGGGCCGGCACGCCCGTCGAGCTCACGAGCCGCGAGTTCGCGGTGCTCGAGTTCCTCGCCCGACACCCCGGGCAGGTCCGTTCGAAGCGCGAGGTGATCGAGAACGTCTGGGACGTCGACTTCGAGGGCGACCCGAACATCGTCGAGGTGTACGTCGGGCACCTCCGGCGGAAGCTCGACCGGCCGTTCGGGCGCACGTCCATCGAGACCGTCCGCGGAGCCGGCTACCGGTTGGCGGCGGACGGTGGCTGAGGCCGGTCGGGTGTCGCGTCCCGGTCGTCGTCCGCGTCGGCGCTTCCGGTCCGTCCGGGCACGGACCACGCTCGGTGCGGTCGCCGTCGTGCTCGCGGCACTGCTCGTCGGCGCCGTGGCGTTCGTCGTCGTGCTGCGACTCGTGCTCCTCGACGGGGTGCGGTCCTCGGCCGAGGCCGGGCTCGAGCAGGCGTCCACCCGCGTGGAGGCCGACGGCGCCGGGGTGGTCAGCGGCTACGAGGACGTGCTCGTGCAGGTCGTCGGCGAGGACGGCTCGGTGCTCGCGCACGGGGACGACGCCGACCCACCCGCCCTGCCGACCGCCGACGAGTCGCGCTGGACGCACGACGGGGAGCGGTGGCTGCTCGTCGCCGACGACGTCGACCTGCCTGGCGGTGGCGAGGGGACGCTCGTCTACGGTGTCTCGCTCGAGCAGTCCGACACCGCCCTCCGTGCCGCGATCGGGCTGCTCGCCGTCGGCGTGCCGGGGCTCGTCGCCGTGATGGGGATCGTCACCTGGTTCGTGACCGGACGGTCCCTCCGACCCGTGGAACGGATGCGGACCGAGGTCGAGACGATCCGGGCAGCGCGGCCGGACGCCCGCGTCGAGGTGCCCGACACCGGGGACGAGATCGCCCGGCTGGCCGCCACCATGAACACCATGCTCGATCGGCTCGACCGATCCGCCGAGGGACAGCGCCGGTTCGTCTCCGATGCCTCGCACGAGCTCCGGTCGCCGATCGCGACCATCCGTCAGCACGCCGAGGTCGCCGCCGCCCACCCCGACCGGACCGACGTCGCGGAGCTCTCCGACGTGGTCCGGGCGGAGGCGCTGCGGCTGCAGGAGCTCGTCAGCGGGCTCCTCGAACTCTCCCGGCTCGACGAGGGCGGGACCGGTGCCCGGCGGCCGGTGGACCTCGACGACCTGGCGCTGGACGCGGTGGCGCGGGCGCGGGCGCGGATGCGGGCGGCCGGCGGCGGTGGCGCGGCCAGTGGCGGTGGCGGTGGTGGTGGCGCGGCCGGGGTCGACGGCGTGCGGGTCGACGGGTCGGGGATCGGCGCAGCTCGGGTTCGCGGCGACTCGCGGATCCTGGCGGGAGTCGTGCAGAACCTCGTCGACAACGCCGTCCGGCACGCATCGACCCGGGTGACGGTGGCCCTCGCCGAAGACGGCCCGGACGCCGTGCTGACCGTGGACGACGACGGTTCGGGCGTCCCGACGGGGGAGCGGGAGCGCGTGTTCGAACGGTTCGTCCGGCTCGACGAGGCACGCAGCCGGGACGCCGGAGGCGCGGGGCTCGGGCTTGCCATCGTGCGGGATGCGGTCCGGGCGCACGGCGGCACGGTCACGGTGACGGACTCCCCGCTCGGCGGTGCCCGCTTCGTCGTGCGCATCGCACTCGGTGCCTGAACAGGTCGCTTCAGGTCTGCTTCAGCACCCCCTCGCCAGGCTTGCCGCATGATCACACGCACCAGCGACCACACCGCCCGCACGACCCGCACGACTCGCCGTCTCGTCGGCCTCGCAGCGCTGCCGCTCGTGGCCTCGCTCGCCCTGGCCGGGTGTGCGTCCGGCGGTGACGGAGACGCCACCAGCGGCTCGGCGTCCGGCTCCGGCGGCACCGGCGGCTCCGGCGGCACCGCCAGCGGCACCGCCAGCGGTGGTGCGACCGCCGCGTCTGCGGTGTCGAACGACGGGCTGCTCGCCGCGGTCGAGACCGCACGGAAGGCCGTCGCGTCCGGCACGGTCATCTCGGTCGAGCAGGAGCAGAACGGCTCCGCGTTCGAGGTCCTGCTCGTCACGAAGGACGGCACCGAGCACGAGGTGCACACGAACGCCGAGGGCACCGCGGTCACCGGATCGCCGCGCACCGAGCAGTCCGATGTGGACGACCGAGCCGAGCACGACCGGTTCACCGCAGCGGCCGACCTGGACGTGCAGGACGCCGTGTCGAAGCTGACGGACCTGCACGCCGGCACGATCACCGAGCTCGGCCTCGACGACCACCTCGGGAAGGTCGTCTGGGAGGGCGACGTCCGTGAGGCATCCGGCACGAAGCACAGCGTCCGCATCGACGCCGGTTCGGGCGCGGTCGTCACCGACCAGGTCGACACCGACGACTGACCCGGCACCGTGCCGCCGGACCCCGCACGGACGCGGCCCGGTCGTGCGGCGGTCGGTGGTGCGCGGTAGACCTGGGGCATCCGGACGAGCACGGGAGGCACCATGACCGACCAGACCACCAGGACGTACCCGCAGGGCGTCCCGAGCTGGATCGAGGCCCGCCACCCCGACACCGACGCCGCGATGGCCTTCTACGGCGGGTTGTTCGGCTGGGACGGCGAGGAGCGCATGCCCCCGGGCGCCCCGGGCTCCTACCGCATCGTGCGCATCGACGGGCGGGACGTCGGCGCGATCACCACGAGCGACGACCCCGCGACCTGGACCACGTACATCGCCGTCGACGATGCCGACGCCACCGCAGCGCGCGTCGTCGAACTCGGCGGGACCGCCGCCCGGCCGCAGGACGCCGGGCCCGGCGGCTCCGCGGGGCGCGGGGTCGACTGCATCGACCCGCGTGGTGCGGCGTTCTCACTGTGGCAGGCGCGCGACCGGGTCGGTGCACAGCACATCAACGCGCCCGGGGGCTGGGTCTTCAGCGACCTGCGGTCGACCGACCCGGAGCGGGCGTTCGCCTTCTACCAGGAGCTCTTCGGCTGGCGGGTGTCCGACATGCAGGAGGGCCCGAGCACGATGGTCCGGTTGCCCGGGTACGGCGACCACCTGGCTGCCACCTCGGACCCGGACATCCGCGAACGCCAGGCCGGTGCGCCGGAGGGGTTCGCCGACGTCATCGGGGCGTTGGCCCGCAAGGACGAGGGCCACGACGACTGGCACGTCTCGTTCAGTGTCGCCGACCGCGATGACGCGGCCGCTCTGACGGAGCGACTCGGCGGGCGGGTGCTCGGCACCTGGGAGGGCTACTGGACCCGCGCCGCCGAACTCCAGGACCCGCAGGGCGCGGCCTTCCGGGTCACGCAGTTCGCGCCGAGCGCCGGTTAGGACTCCGACGGCAGCGGCGAGCCGAGCACGCGACGGAGGGCCATCCCGGCGAGCTTCTCGTCCGAGGTGTCGAGCAGCACGCGGTAGGTGTCGTCCGGGGTGACGAACTCGACGCACACGGCATCGAAGTCGCACGGTTCGATCCGCCACCCGCGGACTGCGTCCATCGGCACCGGGGTCAGCCCGTCCCGCTCGAAGTTCGTCTCGGCGTGCACCCGGTCGTCGAAGACCCGGACGCGGCCGAAGGTGCCGCGCCAGGTCAGCTGCAGGTCGAGCGTCGGGGAGACAGAAGGGTCCGGCACCCGCCGATCGTACCGACGGGTGCCGGACCTGCAGACTGCTTCGCGGTGCCGTTTCGCTCTGCGGACAGCGCCGGGCGGGGACGTGCCCCGAACGGGGTCAGCGCGTCGCGTCGTCGTCCGTGCCGTCCGTACCGTCACTGCGTCGCACCTGGGCCGCGGGGTCGCGGACGCCGATCGGGTACGGGCCGGTGACGCCCTCGCGGAGCGACGCGATGCGGAGGATGCGGTCGCGCTGCAGGAACCAGCCGACGATGAGCAGCGGGATCACGATGACGAGCGACGCGATCGTGTACGTGCCGACGGGGTAGTCGATCGCCATCAGGACGATGACCGACGCCAGGAACGCCAGGGTCAGCCACGCGGTGACCGGAGCGCCGGGGAGCCGGAACGTGGGTTCCTTCGCGAGCCCCTGCTTCGCCCACTGCCGCAGCCGCATCTGGCACAGGATGATCGTGCCCCACGCCGTGATGATCCCGAGGCTGGCGATGTTCAGGGCGATCTCGAACGCCTGGCTGGGGACGAAGTAGTTGAGGACGACGCCCGCGACGGTGAACGCCGCGGTGAGCAGGATGCCGGCGTACGGCACACCGCCCTTCGACATCTTCGTGGTCCAGCGCGGCGCCGAACCGTTCATGCCCATCGAGTGCAGGGCGCGGCCGGTCGAGTAGAGCCCGGCGTTCAGCGACGACAGCGCGGCGGTGAGGACGACGAAGTTCATGATGCCGCCGACGATCGCGCCGACCTGCGGGTTGCCGAGCGACGAGAAGAACGTCACGAAGGGGCTCTCGCCCTCCTTGTACGACGTGTACGGCAGGAGCAGGGAGAGCAGGACGATCGAGCCGACGTAGAAGACCGCGATGCGGAACACCACGGAGTTGATCGCGCGGGGGATGACCTTCTCGGTGTTCTGCGTCTCACCCGAGGCGGTGCCGACGAGTTCGATGGCCGCGTACGCGAACACGACGCCCTGGATCACGATGACCGCGGGCAGCAGGCCGTTCGGGAACAGGCCGCCGTTGTCACCCCAGATCGAGAACCCGGTGCGGACCGCTTCGCCGCCCGTCTCGACCGGGAACGCGAAGACGAGCCAGATGATCGCGACGACGAGGAAGGACACCAGCGCGGCGACCTTGATGAGCGCGAACCAGAACTCCAGCTCGCCGAAGACCTTCACCGCGACCATGTTGGCGGCGAGGACCACGACGAGGGCGATCAGTGCGAGGAGCCACTGCGGCGCGGCGGTGAAGGCCTTCCAGTACTGCAGGTAGATGGCGACGGCCGTGGTGTCCACGATCGAGGTCATCGCCCAGTTCAGGAAGTACATCCACCCGGCGGCGTACGCGAACTTCTCGCCGTAGAACTCGCGGGCGTAGGAGATGAACGAACCCGACGACGGGCGGTGCAGCACGAGCTCGCCCAGCGCACGGAGGATGAAGAAGGCGAAGACGCCCGCGATGAGGTACGTGAGTGCGAGCGCGGGGCCGGCGGAGTGGAGTCGTCCACCGGCGCCGAGGAAGAGCCCGGTGCCGATCGCGCCGCCGATGGCGATCATCTGCAGTTGCCGGGGCTTCAGCCCGTGCTGGTAGCCCTCCTGCTCGTGCGAGAAGTCGTTCGCGGGCGCCCGGCCCACCCCGGTGTCGTTCTGCGCTGTCATGCGCGTCACGCTACAGGTGCAGCGAACGCGGGGTGGCACACAAACATGCGAGTCGGCTGCACTGTAACGAGACGGTCACGATCAGGATCCCCGTGAGCATGCCCGACACGCCGTGATCGGGGGACAAGCTTGCCGGGATTCCGGCGGACCACGATTCGCGACGGGGGACAAGCGTCGATAGCCTTGAACGTCCCCACAGGGGACACCGACGATCAGGACGCGTCCGCTGCAGCAGCACCAGTGGCGACCGTACGGTCGGCCGGACCGGGGTCGTCCCGAGTACGACCCCCGCGTGCGTGATCGCTCGCCCTGCGCCAGCCAGGTGATGGACAACCGGTGCGCGGGCTCGAAGTGATGTCGCCGAACACGGTGCCGGACGACCCGTCCGCAACCACACCGTGATCGCCGTGCGCCGTTCGCGCCACGGTCACGCGAGGAGCACCGTTGACCATCGCACCACCCCAGGACCGGCGTGCCACCACGCCGGACGACCCCACCGGCGCGCCCGCCGTCAGTGTGCACGGCGCCTACAAGGTGTTCGGACGCCGACCGGCCGAGGCCGTGAAGCGCCTCGCCGCCGGCGCCACCCGCGACGAGGTCCGCGACCTCGGCTCGGCCGCCGTCATCGACGCGTCCTTCGACGTCCGCCCCGGCGAGATCTTCGTCGTGATGGGCCTGTCCGGGTCCGGCAAGTCGACCCTCATCCGCATGCTGAACGGCCTGCTCGAGCCCACGGCCGGCACCGTCGAGATCGGTGGACGGCGTGTGACGAAGGCCGCCCCGAAGGAGATCCGCGACATCCGTCGGACGAGCGTCTCGATGGTGTTCCAGCACTTCGCGCTCCTCCCGCACCGCACCGTGCTCGAGAACGTCGCGTACGGCCTCGAGGTGAACGGCGTCGACAAGACGACCCGGCTCGCCAAGGCGCGCGAGGTGATCGGGCTGGTCGGACTCGAGGTCTGGGCGGACGCGAAGCCCGACGAGCTCTCCGGCGGGATGCAGCAGCGCGTCGGCATCGCCCGCGCCCTCGCCGCCGAGACGGACGTCCTGCTCATGGACGAGGCCTTCAGCGCCCTCGACCCGCTCATCCGTCGCGAGATGCAGGAGCAGCTCGTCGACCTGCAGCAGCGCCTCGGCAAGACGATCGTGTTCATCACGCACGACCTCAACGAGGCGATGTTCCTGGGGGACCGCATCGCCGTGATGCGCGACGGCCGGATCGTGCAGATCGGGTCGCCGGAGGACATCCTCACCGACCCGGCGAACGACTACGTTGCGCAGTTCGTGCAGGACGTCGACCGTGCCCGTGTGCTCACCGCCGCGAGTGTGATGGAGCCGGCGCGCGCGACCGTCCCGCTGACGGTCGGCCCCCGCGGTGCGCTCCGCACGATGCGCGACCTGCAGACCGCAGCACTGTTCGTCACCGGTCGTGGCCGGAAGCTCGAGGGTTGGGTCCGCGACCGCCACGTGATGCGCCAGGTCAAGGCCGGCGACACGAACCTCGACGCGATCGTGAACACCGAGTACGCCAAGGTCGCGCCGGACACCGCGCTCACCGACCTGTTCGAGCTGGCGGTCGAGTCCCCGCTGCCCATCGCGGTGGTGGACGACGAGCAGCGGCTGCTCGGGGTCGTCCCGCGCGTGACGTTGCTCGCGGCGCTCGGCAACGTCCCGACGTCGACCATGCCGATCCCGGTGCTCGAGCCGGTGACGCGGATCAGCGACTCCGACATGGACAGCACGCTCGCCGCCACCGACCACCCGACCGCCACCACCACGGAAGGGGACCTCGCGTGATCACCCCCGGCACCAACTCCTTCGGCGACTTCCACCTGCCCCTGGGCACCTGGGTGGCAGCGATCGTCGACTGGATCACCACGTACCTCTCCGGCTTCTTCGACGTCGTCCGCTACGTCTTCACGTGGATGGACGCGTGGATGGAGTACTTCCTCTCCACCCCGCCGTTCTGGGTGATCGTCGCGATCCTCGTCGTCCTGGCGTTCGTCGCGAAGGGCTGGAAGCTCGCCCTCGGCGCGGCGATCGGCCTGCTCTTCATCGTGAGCGTCGGCCAGTGGACGAACGCGATGGACACCCTCGCGCTCGTTGTCGTCGCCGCGGGCCTCGCCGTCGTGTTCAGCATCCCGCTCGGCATCTGGGCTGCACGGTCGGACGCCGCCAGCCGGGTCATCCGCCCGGTGCTCGACTTCATGCAGACGACCCCGGCCTTCGTCTACCTCATCCCGGCGCTGCTGCTCTTCCGCGTCGGCGTCGTCCCCGGCATCGTCGCGACGATCGTGTTCGCGATGGCTCCGGGCGTCCGCCTCACCGAACTCGGCATCCGCGGGGTCCCGAGCGAGGTCGTCGAGGCCGGTGCCGCGTTCGGCTCCAGCCCGTGGCGCATCCTCCGCCAGATCCAGCTGCCCCTCGCGAAGGCCAGCATCATGGCCGGCGTCAACCAGGTCATCATGCTGTCGCTCTCGATGGTCGTCATCGCCGGCATGGTCGGCGCGGGCGGGCTCGGCGAGCAGATCGTCGCGTCGCTGAACCGCATCGACGTCGGGCTGGGAGCCGAGGCCGGCCTGTCGGTCGTGGTCCTGGCGATCCTGCTGGACCGCCTGACCGCAGCGCTCGGCGGCGACGGGGGGCGCGCCTCCAGGCTGTGGACCCGGAAGCCGCGGACGGCCGTCACCGCGACGCCGAACGCGGCCACCGCCCAGACCGCCGCCACCACCGAAGCGGTCACCGACCGCCAGACCGTCGACGCGTGAGGAAGGACCAGACCATGACGAAGCACCAGCGCACGAAGCGCACCATCGCCGCCCTCGCGCTCGCCGCGGCCACCGCCGTCGGCCTGTCCGCCTGCATGCCCCCGGGCTACTACGGCGCGAGCGGGACCCTCGACAACGGCGACCAGAAGTCGATGCACGTCGTCGTCTTCAACGGCTGGGACGAGGACACCGCCGCGAGCTACCTCTGGAAGTACGTCCTCGAGCAGAAGGGCTACGACGTCCAGCTCACCAATTCGGACGTCGCACCGGCCTACTCGGGCCTCGCCTCCGGCGACTACGACGTCGTGTTCGACACCTGGCTGCCGAACACGCACAAGCAGTACATGGACACCTACGGGAAGCAGCTGACCGACCTCGGCTCCTGGAACGACCAGGCGTCGCTCGAGCTCGCCGTGCCGGAGTACTCGGACATCGACTCGATCGACGACCTCAAGGCGCACGCGTCGGACTTCGGCAACAAGATCATCGGCATCGAGCCCGCCGCCGGTGAGACCAAGGTCGTGTCCGAGGACGTCATCCCGCAGTACGGCCTCGACGGGATGGACTTCATCACGAGTTCCACGCCGGCGATGCTCGCGGACCTCAAGGCCTCGATCGCCAAGAAGGAGGACGTCGTCGTGACGCTGTGGCGTCCGCACTGGGCCTACGACGCCTTCCCGATCAAGGACCTGCAGGACCCGAAGGGTGCCCTCGGCAAGAACGAGGAGATCCACACCGTCGCGAAGAAGTCCATCGAGGACGACTTCCCGACGGCATCGAAGTGGATGAAGGGGTTCCGGATGGACTCCGACACGCTCTACTCGCTCGAGAACGCGCTCGTGAACAGCGGCGCCAAGACGAGCGAGTACCCCGCGATCACGAAGAAGTGGGCCGCGCAGCACCGGGACTTCGTGGACTCGCTCACGTCGTCGAAGTAGGAAGACCACGGCCTGGAGGCGCGGTGCCGGTCCGGCACCGCGCCTCCCGTCGTCCGGCGGCCTTCCTGGGCGACGGCGGTCGCGCGTTGCTTGCATGGAGGGATGGACATCCTCCTCCGACTCCTCGTCGCGGTCGGCTTCGCGCTGCTCGCCACCGCCGTCGCCGCCCTGGTCCTGCACCTCGTGTTCCGTGCCCTCGCCCGCCGCGAGCGATGGGCCGCCGTCCTGTCCCGTCGGACGAAGCACCCGACCAGGACGATGCTCCTGGTCGCGCTGCTCTGGGCGGCGTTCGCGTCGAGCGTCCCGCACAACGCCGACCTGTACCCGTGGCGGGTGGGGGTCTCGCACACGTTCCTCATCGCGACGATCGGCGTCGGCACCTGGCTGGCGTGCGAGATCGCGATCTTCCTCGAGAGCCTCGGCCTGCACCGCTACCGCGTGGACGTCCCGGACAACCGGGTCGCCCGACGCATCCGGACGCAGGTGCTCGTGCTCCGCCGGCTCACCGTCGCGGTGCTCGTCATCATCGGCATCGGCGCGATCCTCCTGACCTTCCCCGGGGTCGAGGCCGCCGGCGCCAGCGTGCTCGCCTCGGCCGGGCTCATCTCCGTCATCGCCGGCCTCGCCGCGCAGTCGACGCTCGGCAACGTCTTCGCCGGCATGCAGCTCGCGTTCTCGGGATCGATCCGCGTCGACGACGTCGTCGTGGTCGAGCAGCAGTGGGGCCGCATCGAGGAGATCACCCTCACCTACGTCGTCGTGCACCTGTGGGACGACCGTCGCTTCGTGCTGCCGTCGACGTACTTCACCTCGACCCCGTTCGAGAACTGGACACGGACGAACAGCGAACTGCTCGGTGCCGTCGAGTTCGACCTCGACTGGCGGGTCCGACCGGGCGACATGCGCGTCGAGCTCGAACGGATCCTCGAGCGCACCGAGCTGTGGGACCGCCGGGTACAGGTGCTGCAGGTGACCGACGCGGTGCAGGGGTTCGTGCACGTCCGCGTGCTCGTGACCGCCCACGACGCCCCGTCGCTCTTCGACCTGCGCTGCTACGTCCGCGAGGAGCTCGTCGCCTGGATCCAGCGCACCCACCCCGATGCCCTGCCCGTCCAGCGGGTGCTCATGGTCGACGACGTCGCGGAGCCCCGGCGCCGGACCGCGTCGACGGCGTCGGCGTCGGCGCTGTTCACGCCGGACCAGCAGGACGCGGCGCTCTTCACCGGGCCGATCCAGACGTCGGGCATCCCGCGGTCCGAGCGCTGAGCACCGGGAGCCGGGCCCCGGACCGGCCCCGGCTCGACCCCGGACGGACGGGAGGCACGTGGCGAACCCGCCACGTGCCTCCCGTCCGTCACCGGCCGCGTCCGCGACCGCACGCTCGCGCGCTACGGCTGCCGCGCCTTCACGGCGCGGTCGTCCTCGACGACCGTGCCGATCGCGACGATCGTCGTCGCGAGCCACGCCACCCACGTCAGCGCCAGGCGCCAGTCGCGCGGGCCCTGCCGCGTCGTCTGCAGCACGCTGTAGCCGCTGATGATCGAGCTCCACACGGCACCGTTGAACATGAACTTCCGCACGGGTTCCTCCTGTCGTCGTCCCGACCACGCTACCGGCCAGTACATTGGAGCGCCGCCGGTCGCCCTGCCGGTGCACGCGAAGAGGAGCCCCCGTTGCGCCAGGCAGTCATCGGCGCAGTCCTGCTCGTGGTCGGCGCGGTCTGCGTCGCCCTCGGTCTGCTGCCCCTGTCCGACCTCGCCACGCTCGCCGAGCGGGTGGTCCCCGTCCTGGCGTTCGTGCTCGGACTCACCGTCGTCGCCGAGCTCGCAGCCGACGCCGGCGTCTTCGACCGACTGGCAGACCTCGCCGCACGGGTCGGCGGCGGCCGCACGATCGGCCTGTGGGGCGCAGTCGTCGTCCTCGCCGTGGTCTGCACCGTGTTCCTGTCGATCGACACCACCGCGGTGCTCCTCACCCCGATCGTCATCACGCTCGCGCGACGGGTCGGACTGCCGCCGATGCCGTTCGCCCTCACCACCGTCTGGCTCGCGAACACGGCGTCGCTGCTGCTGCCGGTGTCGAACCTCACGAACCTGCTCGCCGTCGATCGCATCGGGCTCGACGGTCCGATCCCGTTCGCCGGCCTGATGGTGTGGGCGGCGCTCGCCGGGGTCGTCGTGCCCTGCGCGGTGCTGCTCGTCGTCTTCCGCGGCAAGCTGTTCGGCCGGTACACGCCGGTCTCGGTGCGACAGGCCACCGACCCGGTGTTCTTCTGGGCGGCGTCGGCGGTCCTCGTCGCGCTCGTCATCGCGCTCACGGCCGGCGTGACCGTCTGGATCGCGGCGATCGCCGCGGCCGTGGTGCTCGTCGTCGTCGCGGCGTTCCGCGCGCCCGGCGAGCTGAAACCGTCACGCGTGCCGTGGTCGACCCTCGTGTTCGCCGCCGGGCTGTTCGTCGTCGTCGAGACCCTGCACACCACCGGCCTCACCGACCCGATCGTGCATGCGCTGTCCGGCGGGACGGGAACGGGGTCGCTGCTCCTGCTCGGAGGCGCCGGCGGAGTCGCCGCCAACCTGATCGACAACCTGCCCGCCTACCTGGTGCTCGAGCCGGCCGCGGGTCACGAGGCCCTGCGCTACGCGGCACTCCTCATCGGCGTGAACGCGGGGTGCCTCATCACGCCGTGGGCCTCGCTCGCGACGCTGCTCTGGCACGCGAGGCTCTCCGCCGAGGGCGTCCACCTGTCGTGGGGGAAGTACATGGCGCTCGGGTGCATCGTCGCGCCGCTCACCGTGGTCGCCGGGGTGCTGGCGCTGCGGTTGTAGCGGGCGGCGCCGCGAGGGCGCGGCGCGTCTCGCGCGGTGCGCACGGTGCGCGTCTGGCTCGGTGCGGTGCGCACGGTGCGCGTCTCGCCAGCTGGTGCCGGGTTGGGCGATCGGTGCGGGCCTGCTGCGCCGCACCGGGCGCGGAACCTCGCACGGGCCGTGACCGACCTCGCGCGGGCCGTGACCGACCTCGCACGGTGCGAGGTTCGGGGCGCGTGCGCTCGGGCGACCCGCGCGCCTACAGCCAGTCGCGTGACTTGAACACGCGGTACAGGACGAGCGACGACGCGACGATGAGCGCGAGCGACGCGTACAGCCCGCCCCACTGCCCTTCGCCCGGGAAGGTCACGTTCTGTCCGAAGAACCCCGTGATGGCCGTCGGGATCGCGATGATCGCGGCCCAGCTCGTCACCTTCTTCATCACGGTGTTCTGCCGGTTGGACGCCAGGTTGAGGTTCGTGTCGAGGACGCTCGACACCGCGTCCCGCAGCTGCTCGACGGAGTCCGCGATCGACACCAGGTGGTCCTCGACGTCCCGGAAGTACGGACGGATCCCATCGGAGATCGTCTCGGCGTCGCCGTGCAGCAGCGACGCGACGCTGTCCCGCGTCGGGACGACCTGGCGTCGGAGCACCCCGAGCGCCTTCCGGAGCCGGAACGACCGGCGCTGGATCTGCTGCTCGCGGGGGTTCCCGTGCTCGAAGAGGTCGTCCTCGAGGTCGTCGATCCGTCGCTCGATGTCCTCGACCGTACGGGTGGCGTGGTCGGTGACGGCATCGAGCAGTGCCCACACGAGCCACGGCACCCCGTGGTCCGCGATGTCGGCGTTCGCACCGAGCCGGCGTTCGACGGCACCGGTGTCGACGTCGGCGCCGTGGATCGTCACGAGGGCGTGCTTCGTCACGAAGGCCTTCACCTCGTGGGTGACGAGTTCGCCCCCGTCGTCGAGTCCGTCGACGTCGTAGACGACCAGGAACAG
This sequence comes from Curtobacterium sp. UNCCL20, assembly GCF_900101675.1. Taxonomy (GTDB): domain Bacteria; phylum Actinomycetota; class Actinomycetes; order Actinomycetales; family Microbacteriaceae; genus Curtobacterium. The sequence goes on from NZ_FNKG01000002.1 coordinate 807,758, forward strand.
GCTGTCCCGGTACCGGTCGAGCTTCGGCCGCTGGCCCCGTTCGACGGCGTCCTCGACGGCGAGCGCGTGGATGCCGAGTTCCTCCTCGACCTGCTCGAGGTCGGCCGGCTGCGGATCGGTGTAGTCCACCCAGACGAAGGTGCCGTCGGTGGCGACGAGCTCGGAGACCTGTTCGATCGGGAAGTCCTGTTCCGCCGCGCTGCCGTGCCGCCACGCCCGTGTCATGACCATGCCGTCGAGCCTAGTGAGACGGCCGACCCGCGATCGCAGGTCGGCCGTCTCACTGTGGGGATCGTCAGTCCCGGGTTCAGTAGCCGGAGACGAGCTTGCCGTCCTGCACCTTCAGGTACTCGTGGACGTCGAACGTGTCCTCGGCGTGTCCGGAGTCACCGAACAGCGACTTGTAGTCGTAGCCGATCACGCCGTCCTTCGTGCTCTCGACCGAGACGCTGCCGGAGCCGCTCGCCTCGACCTCGAGCTCGGGCATCGTGGTCACCTTGTACCGCACCGGACCGTCCGCGTCGTACGGGCCGTACCAGGGGCAGCCGTCGAGGGCGTCGACGTCGGTCTTCGCCGCGCACGTCTCGATGAGGTCGGTGACGTACTGCTCGGCGTCCGTCGTGAGCTGTTTCGTCGCCTTCGGCTCGAAGTCGACGTACGGCGAGGACGCGGACCCGACGGTCACGGACTTGGTCCCGCCGGTGAAGTACTTCGTCCCGCCGACCTCGACGGAGTAGGTGCCGGGGTAGGCGAGGGAGGTGTACTTGCCGTCCTGCACCGTGCCGACCTCCTTGCCACCCACGGTGACCGGCGAGCCCTCGAGCTCGTCGGCGGCGTAGAGCGAGACGGTGTCCGCGAGCGGCCGTGTGACACGCCACTCGTCCTTGACGAGGAACGACGTCCCGGTGCGGCGGAGCTCGACCTGGCCGGATCGGTTCTTCCCGCCCTGCTCGTACGTCACCGTGGCGAGGGAACGGTCACCGTTCGTCTGGATCCGCCCGACCCGGACGTCCGTGGGACGGTTCTTCGCGCTCTTGAGCACCGCGGAGTCGAGCATGCCCGCGTTCTCCGGGACCTCGCTGAGCTGCTCGGCCGCCCGGGCGTCACCGCGTGCGATGGCCCCGACGTAGGACCGGACGGTCGGCGCCGGGCCCCAGACGTTCGCGCGGAGGACCGACGTGGTGACGGCGCCCGCGATGACGACGACGATGACGACGCCGCCGGCGACGAGCGAGCGGACGAGCACCTTCTTCGCCTTCGGGGACATCGGGGCGACCGGCGCCGCTCCCGCGCCGACGAAGGGCTGCGGGGTGGCGGACCAAGCGCCGGCGGCACCCGGGTACCCGGGTACGGATCCGTCGACCGGTGCACCGACCCCGGGTGCGGATCCGTCGACCGGTGCACCGACCCCGGGGGCCGGTGCAGCGCCCGCGGACGGCGCGGAACCGGGGAACGCCGGAGCGGCCCCCGGGACGGGCGCGGCGCCCGGGAACGGCTGCGGAGCACCGGCAGCGCCCGGCGCGACGGGTGCCGGGCACGGGTCGGTGCCGACGAGCCGGGCCAGCACGAGCACGGGCCGGCTGCCGATGCGGGGGAGCACGACCGGGGCGAGGAACCGCGCCACGGCCTCGATCGCCGCACCCCAGAGCGCGAACACGACCGGGGTCCACGGCGTGACGCCGAGCGATCCGACGCCCGCGGAGCCCGGGCCGGTCAGGGCGCTGGCGGCGGTCAGCTGGAAGCCGACCACGACGGTGCCGAGGACGAACACGACGATCCCGGCGACCAGCCACACCGCGGGGGTGACGACCCAGTCGAGTGCCGTGCGCACCCGGTCGTTGCGCCGGACGGCCACGGCGAGCCCCGCGAGGACCGCCGAGACGAGCACCACGAGCACGGCGAGCCAGGTCCATCCACCGGCACCGCTGAACACCGAGGCCGTGTCACCGGCGTCGCCGAAGCCGGAGGTGCCGACGCCGCCGAGGAAGCCGAGCGCCGTCAGGGCGATGGACAGGTTGCCGATGAGCAGCGGGAGCGCGGCCCCCCAGCTCGGCTGCGCGATGAGGGCGACGACGATCACGACGACCGCGACCAGGACGACGAGGACGACCAGCTGCGAGGCGGCGATCCGGGCGACGCCGAGGACACGGGCGACGGTGACGGCCCACCGGCCGGAGGCGGACGGACCGGTCAGCACCGAGGGACGTGCGAGGAACGCGGTGAGGGCACCGATGACGAACGAGCCGAGGACGCTGCCGAGGCCGACGGCGTGGACCGGGTCGATGTCGAGGCCGGTGGTGGCCGGGAACCGGATCGCGAGCACGAGCCCCGTCAGGGTGGTCAGCGCGGTGAGGACCAGCCCGCTCAGCACCGAGGTGACGACGAGCTGGGGGAGGGCGAGGGCCCGCGTCCGGATGCGACGGGTGAGCACCACCGCGAGGACGACCTGGGCGGCGAGGACGAGCACCGGGACCACGCCGATCGAGCCGGAGCCGGACCCCAGCAGCACCACTGAGCCGGACCCGTGCAGTCGTCCGAAGTCGGCCATCGCGACGAGCTGGGCCGGGGCGCCGAGGAGGACGCTGATGCCGGACAGCAGGGTCTGCACGTCCGGGGTCGCCGAGGCCGCACCGGAGTCGGTCCCGAAGCCACCGGACGATCCCGAGCCGGTGCCCGAACCGGAGCCCCCGGCCGCGGCGAGCGCCACGGTGAGGAGCAACGACAGCGCCGCGACGACGTACGCGGCAACCCAACCGCCGAGTGGGGCGAGGACGCCCGCCAGCCAGTCCCGGCCGGGGACGGTCCGGAGCAGCCGGCCGAACGGGTCGGACGACGGCGCCGGAGCGGACGGCGCGCCAGCGGGTGGTGCGGCGGAGTACGGCGCACCGGACGACGTCGGCTGCCCCGTCCACTGTGGCGCGGGACCGTTCTGGTGCGCGTCCCGCGGGTCCTGCGGTGGGACGGGTGGTCGGTCGCTCATGGTGGCTGGTTCCTCTCCTCGCGGGAGGGCGGTACCAGCCGGTGCGGTACCCGTGTGTCCCCCCGACACGACGCGAAGCCTACCGAAGCCGGCGAACCGCCGTGAATCCGCTGTCGGCACGCTGGTAGTTTCGGCACCGAACCCGGCGCTCGAGCCGGGCGGAACGGAGACATCCCCACCCCATGGCATCACCGAGCACCGAACAGACCCGATACGCCTTCGTCGTCGCCTCCAACCGCCTCCCGGTGGACCGTGTGGTCGACGAGGACGGGAACGAGGGATGGCGGCACTCGCCGGGTGGCCTCGTCACCGCACTCGAGCCGGTGATGCGCGCGAACGACGGCGCCTGGGTCGGCTGGGTCGGGCAGCCCGACGTCGAGGTCGCGCCGTTCGACAACGAGGGCATCCACATCGTCCCGGTGCCGCTCAGCGCCGACGACGTCGAGGAGTACTACGAGGGCTTCAGCAACGACACCCTGTGGCCGCTCTACCACGACGTCATCGAGCACCCGAGCTACCACCGCGACTGGTGGAACGCGTACAAGCGGGTCAACGAGCGCTTCGCCGACCAGATCGTCGAGATCGTCGAGCAGGACGGCATCGTCTGGGTGCAGGACTACCAGCTGCAGCTCCTGCCGGCCCTGCTCCGTGAACGTCGCCCCGACCTGACGATCGGCTTCTTCAACCACATCCCGTTCCCGCCGGTCGGCATCTACGCCCAGCTCCCGTGGCGCGCGCAGATCCTCGACGGCCTGCTCGGCGCCGACGTCATCGGCTTCCAGCGGCACGACGACGCGAGCGACTTCCTCCGTGCCGTGCGCCACATCAAGGGCTACACGACGAAGGGGTCGACGATCGACGTCCCGGTCGACGACCCGGCGGCCCCGCGCAGCCGCAAGGGCATCACCGTCCGCCACGTCGAGGCGCGCCACTTCCCGATCTCGATCGACACCGAGGGCTTCGAGGAGATCGCGCACCGACCCGAGGTGCAGGAACGGGCACGCGAGATCCGGGCGAGCCTCGGCAACCCGAAGACGGTGCTGCTCGGAGTGGACCGACTCGACTACACGAAGGGCATCCGGCACCGCATCAAGGCGTTCGGCGAGCTCGTCGAGGACGGCCGCATCGCGGTCGAGGACGCCACGCTCGTGCAGGTCGCGAGCCCGAGCCGCGAACGCGTCGACACGTACGCCGCACTCCGCGACGAGATCGAGCTGACCGTCGGCCGGATCAACGGCGACCTCGGCGTGATCGGGCACCAGCCGATCGCGTACCTCCACCACGGATACCCGCGCGAGGAGATGGTGGCGCTCTACCTCGCGGCCGACATCATGCTCGTCACCGCCCTGCGCGACGGCATGAACCTCGTCGCGAAGGAGTACGTCGCGGCCCGGTTCGACAACGACGGCGTCCTCATCCTGTCCGAGTTCGCCGGTGCCGCCGACGAACTCAAGCAGGCGGTCATCGTGAACCCGCACGACATCGGCGCGCTGAAGGACTCGATCCAGCGTGCGATCGAGATGCCCCGGCGTGAGCGCTCCACGCGCATGCGCGCGCTCCGGAAGCGCGTCCGCGACAACGACGTGGCGCGCTGGTCGCGCTCCTTCCTGGAGGCGCTCGATCGGCACGCGCCGCGGAACGCCCAGATCGACCCGTCCGCGACGGACACGGGTGAGCAGCACCGCGAGGCGCAGACCGACAACATGTCCATCTTCGACCAGGACGCCCAGACCGCGCGTGCTGCCGAGGACACCCGGGAGGACCGTGATGCGTGACACCGTGACCGACGAGTCCGTCATCGACCAGGCACTCGAGACGCTCGCGGCTGCGCCGCGACTGCTCGTCGCCCTCGACTTCGACGGCACGCTGGCGCCGTTCGCGGACGACCCCGCCGACGTCGGGGCGCTGCCCGGCTCGTGGGCCGCCGTCCTCACCCTGCAGCGGGCGAAGGACACCGAGATCGTGCTGGTGTCCGGGCGTCCGCTCGGCAGCTTGGCCTCGGTGACGCACGCCCCGCCCGAGATGGCGCTCGTCGGTTCGCACGGCGTCGAGTGGCGTGTCGACGGCCACGACGAGGCAGCGCTGACCGACGACGAGGTCGCCCGTGTCGCCCGCATCGGCGCAGCGCTCGACGAGGTCGGCGAGCGGTTCCCGGGCGTCGTCATCGAGCACAAGCCGGCCGGACACGGCGTGCACACCCGTCGCGTCAGCGCCGAGGTCGCCGCCGAGGCGAACGCCGCAGCCAGCGCCGCGGCGCACCGGGCGGACCCCGAGGTCCTCGAGCGCGGCGGCAAGGACATCCTCGAGTTCGCCGTCCGCCACGTCACGAAGGGCGACGCGATCGCCCGCCTGCGCGACCTGCACGGCGCCGACGCGGTGTTCTTCGCCGGCGACGACGTCACCGACGAGGACGCCTTCCGCGTGCTCGGCGACGGCGACGTGGGCGTGAAGGTGGGGGAGGGCGACACGCTCGCGGGGTACCGCGTGACCGATCCCGCGGCCCTGACCGGCGTCCTGAAGCAGCTCGCCCGCCTGCGCGCCACGCGCTGAGGACGCACCACGGGCCTCCAGGTCCGATCGGACAGACAGCTGGACGGACGTGACGCGACACGATGCGAACGCATGGTGTTGCACGATTGGTATCCCAACTGCGCCTAGACTCGCCCCATGCCTGATATCGACGTCAAGCCGCGCAGCCGGGTCGTCACCGACGGGATCGAAGCGACCACCTCGCGTGGCATGCTCCGGGCCGTCGGCATGGGGGACGAGGACTGGGAGAAGCCGCAGATCGGCATCGCCTCGTCCTGGAACGAGATCACCCCGTGCAACCTCTCCCTCGACCGCCTCGCGCAGGGGGCCAAGGAAGGTGTCCACTCGGGTGGCGGGTACCCGCTCCAGTTCGGCACGATCTCCGTCTCCGACGGCATCTCCATGGGACACGAGGGGATGCACTTCTCGCTCGTCTCGCGCGAGGTCATCGCGGACAGCGTCGAGACCGTCGTGAACGCCGAGCGCCTCGACGGGACCGTCCTCCTCGCCGGCTGCGACAAGTCGCTCCCCGGCATGCTCATGGCCGCTGCGCGACTCGACCTCGCGAGCGTCTTCCTCTACGCGGGCTCGGTCATGCCGGGCTACGTGAAGCAGGCCGACGGCTCCTTCAAGGAGGTCACGATCATCGACTCCTTCGAGGGTGTCGGTGCGTGCAAGGCCGGCACGATGAGCGAGGAAGAGCTCAAGAAGATCGAGTGCGCCATCGTCCCGGGCGAAGGTGCCTGCGGTGGCATGTACACCGCGAACACGATGGCGTCGGTCGCCGAGGCCCTCGGCATGTCGCTGCCCGGCAGTGCCGCGCCGCCCAGCGCCGACCGCCGCCGCGACTACTACGCGCACCGCTCCGGCGAGGCCGTCGTGAACATGCTCCGCAAGGGCATCACCGCGCGTCAGATCCTCACGAAGGAGGCGTTCGAGAACGCCATCGCCGTCGCGATGGCGCTCGGAGGCTCGACCAACGTCGTCCTGCACCTCCTCGCGATCGCGCACGAGGCCGAGGTCGAGCTCTCCCTCGACGACTTCAACCGCATCGGCTCGAAGGTCCCGCACCTCGCCGACATGAAGCCGTTCGGCAAGTACGTGATGGTCGACGTGGACCGCAACGGCGGCATCCCGGTGATCATGAAGGCGCTGCTCGACGCCGGCCTGCTGCACGGCGACGTGATGACCGTGACCGGCAAGACCCTCGCCGAGAACCTCGCCGAGATCGACCCGCCGGCGCTCGACGGCGAGGTGTTCCGCACGCTCGACAACCCGATCCACGCGACCGGTGGTCTGACGATCCTGCAGGGCTCGTTCGCTCCCGAGGGCGCCGTGGTGAAGACCGCGGGGTTCGACGCCGAGGTGTTCGAGGGGCCGGCCCGTGTGTTCGACCGCGAGCGCGCGGCGATGGACGCCCTCACCGAGGGGAAGATCCAGAAGGGCGACGTCGTCGTCATCCGTTACGAGGGCCCCAAGGGCGGCCCGGGCATGCGCGAGATGCTCGCCATCACCGCGGCCATCAAGGGCGCGGGCCTCGGCAAGGATGTACTACTGTTGACGGACGGACGATTCTCAGGCGGCACAACCGGCCTGTGCATCGGCCACATCGCACCGGAAGCGGTGGACGCAGGTCCAGTCGCATTCGTGCGCGATGGCGACCGCATCCGTGTCGACATCGCGGCTCGCTCGCTCGACCTACTGGTCGACGACGCCGAGCTGGAAGCCCGCCGCGAAGGCTGGGCCCCGCTGCCCCCGCGCTACACCCGCGGAGTCCTCGCGAAGTTCGCGAAGCTCGTCCAGTCCGCCGCCAAGGGCGCCGTGACGGGCTAGCGTCGACACACGCTCATCGCCACCTCTCCAGGCAAGGAACACCTCATGCCCACGGAAGCCACACCGCTGTCCGCGGCCGCCGGTGCACGCCGGACGCCGGAGATCCTGACCGGCTCGGGAGCCGTCCTCCGGACGCTCGAGCACCTCGGGATCACCGACGTCTTCGGCCTGCCGGGCGGTGCCATCATCCCGTTCTACGACGAACTGATGGCGTCCACGACGATCCGCCACATCCTCGTCCGTCACGAGCAGGGCGCCGGCCACGCCGCCGAGGGCTACGCCTCGTCGTCGGGCAAGGTCGGCGTCGCCATCGCGACGTCGGGCCCCGGTGCGACGAACCTCGTGACCGCCATCGCCGATGCCTACATGGACTCGGTGCCGTTCATCGCGATCACCGGACAGGTGTTCTCGACCCTGATGGGGACCGACGCCTTCCAGGAAGCGGACATCGTCGGCATCACCATGCCGATCACGAAGCACTCGTTCCTGGTGACGAACCCGGCCGACATCCCGGCGACCCTCGCGGCGGCGTACCAGATCGCCACGACCGGCCGTCCGGGCCCCGTGCTCGTCGACATCACGAAGGACGCCCAGCAGATGTCGGCGCCCTACGTGTGGCCGCCGAAGATCGACCTCCCCGGCTACCGCCCGGTGACGAAGGCGCACGGCAAGCAGATCGCCGCCGCCGCGCAGCTCCTGTCGGAGTCGCAGCGTCCGGTGCTGTACGTCGGCGGCGGCGTCATCCGCTCCGGCGCGACGGCCGAGCTGCGGCGCTTCGCCGAGGCGACTGGTGCCCCGGTCGTCACGACCCTGATGGCGCGCGGCGCGTTCCCGGACTCGCACCCGCAGCACCTCGGCATGCCGGGCATGCACGGGACGGTGCCGGCGGTCCTCGGCCTGCAGGACAGCGACCTCATCATCGCCCTCGGTGCCCGCTTCGACGACCGTGTGACCGGCAAGGCCGACGAGTTCGCGCCGAACGCCAAGGTCGTGCACGTCGACATCGACCCCGCCGAGATCTCGAAGATCCGGTTCGCCGACGTCCCGATCGTCGGCGACGCGCGCGAGGTGCTGAAGGACCTGCTCGACGCGTGGGGCGGCATCCCCGCCGACGACCGCGCCTCGACCGCCGAGTGGTGGGCGAAGCTCGAGCAGCTGAAGACCGACTTCCCGCTCGGGTACGCCGAGCCGACCGACGGGCTGCTCGCCCCGCAGGCGATCATCAAGCGCATCGGCGAGCTCACCGGGCCCGAGGGCGTCTTCGCCTCCGGGGTCGGGCAGCACCAGATGTGGTCGGCCCAGTTCATCAAGTACGAGCGGCCGAACGCCTGGCTGAACTCCGGCGGTGCCGGCACGATGGGCTACTCGGTGCCGGCGGCGATGGGCGCCAAGGTGGCCCAGCCGGACCGGGTGGTCTGGGCGATCGACGGCGACGGCTGCTTCCAGATGACCAACCAGGAGCTCGCCACCTGCGTCATCAACGACATCCCGATCAAGGTCGCGATCATCAACAACTCGTCGCTCGGCATGGTGCGGCAGTGGCAGACGCTGTTCTACGACGGCCGGCACTCGTTCACCGACCTGCAGACCGGCCACGGCACCCGCCGGGTCCCGGACTTCGTGAAGCTCGCCGACGCCTACGGTGCCCTCGGCATCCGCGTCGAGAAGGCCGACGAGGTCGACGCCGCGATCCAGCTCGCCCTCGAGACGAACGACCGTCCCGTGGTGATCGACTTCGTCGTGAGCCGCGACTCGATGGTCTGGCCGATGGTCCCGCAGGGCGTCAGCAACTCGTCCATCGAGTACGCCCAGGCCCTCGCGCCCACCTGGGACGACGAGGACGCCGACATGACGGGGGAAACCGCATGAGCCACGTCCTCTCCCTCCTCGTCGAGGACAAGCCGGGTCTGCTGACCCGCGTGGCGGGCCTCTTCGCCCGCCGCGGCTTCAACATCGAGTCCCTCGCCGTGGGCAACACCGAGGTCGAGGGCCTGTCCCGGATCACGGTCGTCGTCGACGTCGAGGACCTCCCGCTGGAGCAGGTGACGAAGCAGCTCAACAAGCTCGTGAACGTCATCAAGATCGTCGAGCTGGACTTCTCGCAGTCCGTCCAGCGCGAGCACATGCTCGTGAAGGTGCGCGTCGACAACCAGACGCGCTCGGCCGTGCTCGAAGCGGTGAACCTGTTCCGTGCGCAGGTCGTCGACGTCGCGAACGACTCGCTCATCGTCGAGGTGACCGGCGACCCCGGCAAGATCCAGGCGATCCTCCGCGTGCTCGAGCCCTACGGCATCAAGGAGCTCGCCCGTGCGGGCCTCCTCGGCATGGGCCGTGGGCCCAAGAGCATCACCGACCGGGTGCGCTGACCGCGACCCGTGGCGGACTGGAGGCGCGGGTCGCCACCCGCACCGCGCCTCCAGGCCGTCTCCTCCCGACTCACCGCAACCAACGCTTCCCGAACCGACCACAGGAGAACCACCACCGTGACTGACATCGTGTACGACGCCGACGCCGACCTGACGCTCATCCAGGGCAAGAAGGTCGCCGTCATCGGGTACGGCTCGCAGGGCCACGCCCACGCCCTCAACCTCCGCGACTCCGGCGTCGAGGTCAAGATCGGCCTCCAGGAGGGCTCGAAGAGCCGCCAGAAGGCGGAGGAGGCGGGCTTCGAGGTCCTCACTCCCGCCGAGGTCACCAAGTGGGCCGACGTCGTCGTGATCCTCGCGCCGGACCAGGTCCAGCGCATCGTCTACAAGGACGACATCGAGCCGAACCTCACGCCGGGCGCCACGCTCGTCTTCGGCCACGGCTTCAACATCCGCTACGGCTACATCCAGGCGCCCGAGGGCGTCGACGTGTCGCTCGTCGCGCCGAAGGGCCCGGGGCACACCGTGCGCCGCGAGTACGAGGCCGGCCGTGGCGTCCCCGTGATCGTCGCCGTCGAGGTCGACGCGTCCGGTTCCGCCTGGGACCTCGCCTGGTCCTACTCCAAGGCCATCGGCGGTCTCCGCTCCGGCGGCATCAAGACCACCTTCACCGAGGAGACCGAGACCGACCTGTTCGGTGAGCAGGCCGTCCTCTGCGGTGGCACCTCGCAGCTCATCCAGTACGGCTTCGAGACCCTGGTCGAGGCGGGCTACCAGCCGCAGATCGCGTACTTCGAGGTGCTCCACGAGCTCAAGCTCATCGTGGACCTCATCTGGGAGGGCGGCCTCACGAAGCAGCGCTGGTCGATCTCCGACACCGCCGAGTTCGGTGACTACGTCTCCGGCCCGCGCGTGATCTCGCCCGAGGTCAAGGAGAACATGAAGGCCGTCCTCGCGGACATCCAGGACGGCACCTTCGCGAAGCGCTTCATCGACGACCAGGACGCCGGTGCTCCGGAGTTCAAGGCGCTCCGTGCCAAGGGCGAGGGCCACCCGATCGAGGCCACCGGCCGGGAGCTGCGTGCGCTCTTCGCGTGGAAGTCGAACGACTCCGACTACGTGGACGGTTCGGCCGCGCGGTAGTCTTCCGACACCACTCGACGACGAGGCGGCGGTGCACCCGCACCGCCGCCTCGCGATGTGATCCGAACGTTATGCAGCAGCTCTCCTCCAGCCCCGAAGCCCGCACGGACGCCAGCCCCGACGCCGTGGCCGGGCTCGTCAGTGGCGTGTCAGCACGCCCAGTGCGGCCGTCGTCCAGCGTCCGGACCCTGATCGGTCGAGAACGTACCGATCGGCATGGGAGGATCGTCGGATGGCGGTGACGAAGCGAGCGGTCCACATCGGCGCCGGCAAGATCGGGCGCGGGTTCGTCGGACAGTTCCTGGTCGCGAGCGGCTACGAGCTCACCTTCGTCGACGTCGACGAACGCGTCGTCTCGGCGCTCAACGAGGCCGGCCGGTTCGTGGTGCACGAGGTCGGCGAGATGCCGGTCGAGCACCTCGTCTACGGGTTCCGTGCCCTGAGCAGCAAGACCGACCGCGAGCACGTCATCCGTGCCATCGCCGAGGCCGACGTCGTCACCACCGCGGTGGGGGCCCGGACGCTCCCGCTCGTCGCCCCGATCATCGCCGAGGGGCTCGCGGCACGTCCGCTCGAGCGCGGCGACGTCACGATCGTGGCGTGCGAGAACGCCTTCAACGCGACGGACTCCCTGCACGCGAGCATCCGTCGTGCCCCGATCCTCGAGGACCGCGACATCGCAGCCGTCTTCGCGAACTGCGCGATCGACCGCATCGTGCCGGACCAGTCCGGCGTCCTCGGGCAGTCCGGCGGCCTCGACGTGGTGCTCGAACCGTTCTACGAGTGGGTCATCGAGCGCACCCCGTTCGCCGACTCCGACGTCGAGCCGCCCGAGATCGACGGCGTCACCTGGGTCGACGACCTGCAGCCGTTCGTCGAGCGGAAGCTCTACACCGTGAACACCGCCCACGCGACGGCCGCCTACCACGGCTACGTCCGCGGGATCCGCCTCATCCGCGAAGCCCTCGAGGACTCGGCCGTCCGCGCCGAGGTCGACGGGGTGCTCGCCGAGACCACGGCGCTGCTCATCGCGAAGCACGGCTTCGACCCGGAGGAGCACGCGCACTACGTCGCCGCGAACCTCTCCCGCATCGCGAACCCGCACCTGCCCGACACCACGGTCCGCGTCGGGCGCAACCCGCTCCGCAAGCTCGGTCGTCGTGAGCGTTTCGTCGGGCCGGCGTCACAGCTCGCCGAGCGCGGCCTGCCCGTCGACCACCTGCTCGGTGCCGTCCGGGTGGCCCTCGACTTCGACGACGAGAACGACCCCGAGTCGATCGAGCTGCACGCCCTGCTGCGCTCCGGTGCCACGGCGCACGCGCTCACCGAGATCCTCACCGGCCTGATGGAGAGCCACCCGCTCTTCCCGGCCGTGCGCGACGTCGTCGCCGAGGTGCTCGAGTCGCAGCCCGCCGACGTCTGAGCCGCGGGCGCACAGCTCGTCCATGGTCGAGCCGGTCCGGCTCGCCTCGTAGAATCGAGGGCATGACCACGGCAGCATCCCCGCCCGACGGCTCCGTCGACCACGACGACGACGCCCTCAGCTGGGGCGACGCCGACGACGCGACCCACGTCGACGCGGCGCACAACCCGGTCACCGTCAAGGACCGGGGCACCCGTGACCCCGAGGCCCCCGAGACCTCGGGCGCACTCGTCGGATTCGGCGTGTTCGGCGGGCTCTACCTGCTCTACACGGTGGCGTGGCTGCTGACGGCGTCCACCTCGTACGTCTCGAACGTCGACACCGTCCTCACCCTCTTCGTCGAGGTGCTGCGGTTCCTGTCGATCCTCGCACCGGCGCTCTGGTTCACGGTCGTGCTGTGGGCCGGACGCGGCCGTCGCACCCGGACACGCCTGCTCTGGATGCTCCTCGGAGCCGCCGTGCTCTTCCCGTGGCCCTTCCTCATGACGAGGAGCTTCTGATGACCGCCGCCACCCCGACGGTCCACCGGTCCTCGCGCGCGCTCGTCGGTCGGATCGTGGTGTGGGCCGTCTTCGCCGTGCTCTTCGCGTACATGACCGTGCAGGCCGTGGGCAACCTCTCGCAGATCTCGCAGAAGGTCACCGAGTTCAACGCCTTCCTCGACACCACCTCCGGTGGCGACTCGCTCAAGACGAGCACGCCCTGGCTCTGGCTGGTCCTCGACATCCTGATCGCGCCGGTCGCGTTCGTCGCAGCCCTCGTGATCACCCGCCGGTCCACCCTGCCGGTGACCCTGGCGGTCTTCGTGGTCGCCTTCGCGGCCGCCGGCGCGCTGTGGCTGGACCTGCAGCTGTTCGTGCCGAGCCTGCTGCAGTTCTGACCCGGGTCGTGTCGGACCGGGAGGCGCGTGGCGAGCCCGCCCCGCGCCTCCCGTCCGCCATGCGGTTCTCCACAGGACCCTCGCTGCGGTCGTAACCACCTGCTCGCGTCGATACGATGGTGGGATACCGCCCGTCTCGTGTGAGGAACTGCAGCTGTGCCGAAGCCGGTCGTCCTGATCGCCGAAGAACTCTCGCCCGCCACAGTCGACGCCCTCGGGCCCGACTTCGAGATCCGGAACGTGGACGGTACCGACCGCCCCGCCCTCCTGGCCTCCCTCGCCGATGCGCACGCCATCCTGGTGCGTTCCGCAACCAAGGTCGACGCCGAGGCGATCGCCGCGGCGCCGAACCTCAAGGTCGTCGCCCGTGCCGGCGTCGGTCTCGACAACGTCGACATCAAGGCGGCCACCACGGCCGGCGTGATGGTCGTGAACGCGCCGACGTCGAACATCATCTCCGCGGCCGAGCTCACGGTCGGGCACATCCTGTCGCTCGCGCGCCACATCCCGGCCGCGCACGCCTCGCTCGCCGCCGGCGCGTGGAAGCGGTCGGCGTACACCGGTGTCGAGCTCTACGAGAAGACGGTCGGCATCATCGGGCTCGGTCGGATCGGTGCGCTCATCACGGCGCGGCTCCAGGCGTTCGGCGTCCAGGTGATCGCGTACGACCCGTACGTCACCACGGCACGCGCGCAGCAGCTCGGGGTCGAGCTCGTCTCGCTCGAGGACCTGCTCAAGCGGTCCGACTTCATCACGATCCACATGCCGAAGACCCCCGAGACCCTCGGCATGATCTCCGACGACCAGTTCGCGCTCATGAAGCCGACCGCGTTCGTCGTGAACGTCGCCCGCGGCGGCCTGATCGACGAGGACGCACTGCACCGTGCGCTCACCTCGAACACGATCGCCGGCGCCGGCCTCGACGTCTTCGTCTCCGAGCCCCCGAAGGACTCGCCGCTCGTCGCACTGCCGAACGTCGTCGTCACGCCGCACCTCGGTGCATCGACCGACGAAGCGCAGGAGAAGGCGGGCGTCTCGGTCGCCAAGTCGGTGCGGCTCGCGCTCGGCGGGGAACTCGTGCCCGACGCGGTGAACGTCGCCGGTGGGGTCATCGACCCGTACGTGCGCCCGGGCATCCCGCTCGTCGAGAAGCTCGGTCAGGTCTTCACCGGCCTCGCGACGTCGCCGGTCACCAGCATCGACGTCGAGGTGCACGGCGAGCTCGCCGAGTACGACGTCAGCGTGCTCAAGCTCGCGGCACTCAAGGGCGTCTTCACCGACGTCGTCAGCGACCAGGTGTCCTACGTCAACGCCCCGCTCATCGCGGAGCAGCGCGGGGTCACCGTGCGGCTCATCACCGACTCGGACAGCTCCGAGTACCGGAACGTGCTGACGATCCGCGGCGCCCAGTCCGACGGCCCGGCGATCAGCGTCTCCGGCACGCTCACCGGCCCGAAGCAGGTCGCGAAGCTCGTCGAGATCAACGGCCACGACGTCGAGGTCGCGCTCGCCGAGCACCACGTGGTGATGGTCTACACGGACCGTCCGGGCATCGTCGCCGTCTACGGCAAGGAGTTCGGCGAGGCCGGCATCAACATCGCGGCGATGCAGATCTCGCGTGAGGCCGCCGGTGGGCAGGCACTCAGCGTCCTCACCGTCGACTCGCCGGTCCCGGCCGAGATCCTCGAGCACGTCCGGTCCACGATCGACGCGGCTTCGCTCCGCGAGATCGACATCACGCTGTAGGGGAGTGGCTGACATGCCGAAGGACACCACCGTGCAGACCGTCAGGCTCGCTGTGATCCGCGGCGACGGCATCGGACCCGAGGTCGTCGACGAGGCCCTCAAGGTGCTGCACGCGGTGCTGCCCGACGACCTCGTGGTCGAGGAGACCCCGTTCTCCCTCGGTGCCACCCGCTACCTCGAGACCGGCGACATCCTCACCGAGGACGACATGTCGGCCATCGCCGCCCACGACGCGATCCTGCTCGGCGCGGTCGGCGGGGACCCCCGCGACCCCCGGCTCGCCGGCGGGATCATCGAACGCGGGCTGCTGCTGCAGCTGCGGTTCGCGTTCGACCACTACGTCAACCTCCGGCCGACCAAGGTGTACGACGCGGTGTCGACTCCGCTCGCTGATCCGGGAGCGGTCGACTTCGTCGTCGTGCGCGAGGGGACCGAGGGTCCGTACGTCGGCAACGGCGGGGCGATCCGGACCGGCACGCCGCAGGAGATCGCGACCGAGGTCTCGCTCAACACCGCGTTCGGTGTCGAGCGGGTCGTCCGGTACGCGTTCGACCTCGCCGACCGTCGGCCCCGGAAGCACCTCACGCTGGTGCACAAGAGCAACGTCCTGGTGCACGCCGGGTCCCTGTGGCAGCGCACCGTCGCGGCCGTCGGGCAGGAGTACCCGGACGTCACCGTGGACTACCAGCACGTCGATGCGGTCACCATCCACATGGTGCGGGAACCTGCTAGGTTCGACGTCATCGTCACCGACAACCTCTTCGGCGACATCATCACCGACCTGGCCGGCGCGATCAGCGGGGGCATCGGTCTGGCGGCCTCGGGCAACATCAACCCGGACGGCACCTTCCCCAGCATGTTCGAGCCGGTCCACGGCTCGGCGCCGGACATCGCGGGTCAGCAGAAGGCCGATCCGACGGCCGCCATCCTCTCCGTCGCACTGCTGCTCGACCACATCGGTCGCAGCGACCTCGCGGCGGCGGTGACGCGGGCGGTCGAGGCCGACCTGGCTGACCGGGGTACCTCCGAGCGTCGCACCGCCGAGATCGGCGACGCCATCGCCGCTGCGGCCACGGCCCGCACCACCACCGCCTGACAGGAGCCTCCCCAGATGAGCACCGACACCGCCTTCGGACTCGCGTTCTCGACCACCCCCTCCCGGGAGCGGCGTGCCGCGGCCGAGCGTGAGGAGATCCTCGCCGACCCGGGCTTCGGCAAGCACTTCACGGACCACATGGCCACCGTGCAGTGGACGCTCGACGACGGGTGGCACGACGCGTCCATCCACCCGTACGGTCCGATCTCGCTCGACCCGAGCGCCAGCGTGCTGCACTACGCGCAGGAGATCTTCGAGGGGCTGAAGGCGTACCGGCACCAGGACGGCTCGGTCTGGACGTTCCGCCCGGACGCCAACGCCCGTCGGTTCCAGCGGTCCGCTCGTCGGCTGGCGCTGCCGGAGCTCCCGGTGGAGACCTTCGTCGAGTCGATCCGGCATCTCGTCCGGACGGACGTCGACTGGGTGCCGTCCGCGCCGGAGACCAGCCTGTACCTGCGGCCGTTCATGATCGCGACGGAGTCGTTCCTCGGCGTCCGTGCAGCGCAGGAAGTCGCCTACCACTGCATCGCGAGCCCGGCCGGGGCGTACTTCACCTCGGGCCCGAAGCCGGTCTCGATCTGGCTGTCGACGCAGTACGCCCGCGCCGGCAAGGGTGGTACCGGTGCAGCGAAGACCGGTGGCAACTACGCGTCGTCGCTGCTGCCCCAGCAAGAGGCGTACGAGCACGGGTGCCAGCAGGTGATGTTCCTCGACTCGGTCGAGGGCAAGTACCTCGAAGAGCTCGGCGGCATGAACGTCGTACTGGTGAAGTCCGACGGCACGCTCGTGACCCCCGACTCCGACTCCATCCTCGAGGGCATCACCCGCGACTCGATCCTGCAGCTGGCAGAGGACCGCGGCCTCCGCGTCGAACGGCGCCGCGTCACCCTCGACGAGTGGCGCGACGGCGTGGCGGACGGCTCCATCACCGAGGCCTTCGCGTGCGGCACGGCCGCCGTGGTGACCCCGATCGCGGAGCTCCGCGGTGAGGGCTTCACGATCGGTTCGCCGACCGTCGGCGCCGGGGAACTGACGATGTCCCTGCGCGACGAGCTCACCGACATCCAGTACGGCCGCCGTCCCGACCCGCACGGGTGGATGACGCGCCTGACCGATCCGGCCTGACCTCCCACCCGGCGTCGGTAGGCTCCAACGGTGAAGATCGCACGGTTCAGCAGCAAGGGCGAAGACCCTCGGTACGGCATCCTCGACGAGCGCGACCTGGTCGTGCTGGCGGGTGACCCGATGTACCAGGGGTTCGAGACGACGGGGGAGCGGGTGCCGCTGGCCGACGCCAAACTCCTGGCACCGGTCATCCCGCGGTCGAAGGTCATCGGCGTCGGGCTCAACTACGCGGAGCACGCGTCCGAGATGGACGAGCGTGCTGGCGACGACCCGGTCGTGTTCCTCAAGCCGAACACCTCGGTGATCGGACCGGAGGACCCGATCCGGCTGCCGGCAGGCATCGGGCGGGTGGACCACGAGGGTGAACTCGCCATCGTGATCGGCTCCCTGGCGAAGAACGTCGCGCGCGAGGACTTCGCGAGCGTCATCCTCGGGTACACGATCGCGAACGACGTGACCGCCCGTGACCTGCAGGCACGCGATGGTCAGTGGACTCGTGCGAAGGGCTTCGACACCTTCTGCCCGCTCGGCCCGGCGATCGAGACCGAGATCGACCCGTCGGACATCCGCATCGAGACCCGCGTGGACGGCGACCTGCGTCAGGTCGGGTCCACCAACGAGATGGTGCACGACATCCCGTCCCTGATCGAGTTCATCTCCTCGATCTGGACCCTGTTGCCCGGCGACGTCATCCTGACCGGTACGCCGGCGGGCGTCGGGGAGATCCGCGACGGCGAGGTCGTCGAGGTCACGATCTCGGGCCTCGGCACCCTGAAGAACCCCGTCATCGCTCGTCACTGACCTCGATGCACCGAACGGCCCGCTCCCTGCACGGGGGTGGGCCGTTCCGCGTATCCACGGGCATCCGTAGCGCGACACGCCCGGGAGGCGGGACGGTTGGCGGGGCCCCGGGGGCCTGTGTAAAGTAATCACTCGTTGCCGCTGAGGCGGAGAACGGAACGGCCGAGACGGTCACCGGAGTGAGAGCCCCGGAGATGCAGTCCGGACGGGGTCCCGCTCAGGCAACCGATCCCGATGAAGCTCCACTCTAGTAGTGGTGCCCTCGGGGTGAAGACGAAATGCCTCTCTGGCGAAGCTCCTTCATGGGGTGGAGCGGGGAGTGCGTCTGGTCCTTGAGAACTCAACAGCGTGCACATTGTCAATGCCAATTTATTGATTGACCTCGTGCCTGGTCGGTTTTTCCGGCTGGGTCATGATGCAATTCCTTTTGGATTGAAGATTGTCAGTTGACAGTCAACAGTCAGAATCAACTCGGTCTGATGCCTTCGGGTGTTGGGTCTGTATTTTTTTACGGAGAGTTTGATCCTGGCTCAGGACGAACGCTGGCGGCGTGCTTAACACATGCAAGTCGAACGATGATGCCCAGCTTGCTGGGTGGATTAGTGGCGAACGGGTGAG
>NZ_FNKG01000005.1 GCF_900101675.1 Curtobacterium sp. UNCCL20
ACAAGTACCGTGAGGGAAAGGTGAAAAGTACCCCGGGAGGGGAGTGAAATAGTACCTGAAACCGTTTGCTTACAAACCGTCGGAGCCTCCTTGTAGGGGTGACGGCGTGCCTTTTGAAGAATGAGCCTGCGAGTTAGTGATATGTGGCGAGGTTAACCCGTGTGGGGCAGCCGTAGCGAAAGCGAGTCTGAATAGGGCGATTTCAGTCGCATGTCCTAGACCCGAAGCGAAGTGATCTATCCATGGCCAGGTTGAAGCGACGGTAAGACGTCGTGGAGGACCGAACCCACTTCAGTTGAAAATGGAGGGGATGAGCTGTGGATAGGGGTGAAAGGCCAATCAAACTTCGTGATAGCTGGTTCTCTCCGAAATGCATTTAGGTGCAGCGTTGCGTGTTTCTCGCCGGAGGTAGAGCTACTGGATGGCCGATGGGCCTCAACAGGTTACTGACGTCAGCCAAACTCCGAATGCCGGTGAGTGAGAGCGCAGCAGTGAGACGGTGGGGGATAAGCTTCATCGTCGAGAGGGAAACAACCCAGACTACCAACTAAGGCCCCTAAGCGTGTGCTAAGTGGGAAAGGATGTGGAGTTGCATAGACAACCAGGAGGTTGGCTTAGAAGCAGCCACCCTTGAAAGAGTGCGTAATAGCTCACTGGTCAAGTGATTCCGCGCCGACAATGTAACGGGGCTCAAGCACACCGCCGAAGTTGTAGATTTCGCACACTCGATAAGCCTTCGTGGTTCAGTCGTGCGGAGTGGTAGGAGAGCGTCGTGTGGCGAGTGAAGCGGCGGAGTGATCCAGCCGTGGACGCTACACGAGTGAGAATGCAGGCATGAGTAGCGAAAGACGGGTGAGAAACCCGTCCTCCGAAAGACCAAGGGTTCCAGGGCCAGGTTAATCCGCCCTGGGTAAGTCGGGACCTAAGGCGAGGCCGACAGGCGTAGTCGATGGACAACGGGTTGATATTCCCGTACCGGCGAACAACCGCCCAAGCTAATCCAGTGGTGCTAAGAGTCCTAACCCGGTTCCAGCGGATCCCTTCGGGGTGATGCGGTCCGGTCTAACGCTCGACCCCATGCTGGTGCGGTTAGCGTATGAACAGGTGTGACGCAGGAAGGTAGCTGAGCCAGGCGATGGTATCCGTAAGGTGAACCTGGTGTAAGGATGTAGGGCTGACGATAGGCAAATCCGTCGTCTGTATGCCTGAGATCCGACGCGTACCCGTAAGGGGAAATCAGTGATCCTATGCTGCCGAGAAAAGCATCGACGCGAGGTTGCAGCCGCCCGTACCCGAAACCGACTCAGGTGGTCAGGTAGAGAATACCAAGGAGATCGAGAGAATCGTGGTTAAGGAACTCGGCAAAATGCCCCCGTAACTTCGGGAGAAGGGGGGCCGGACACGTGACCGGATTTACTCCGTGAGCGTTGAAGGCCGCAGAGACCAGTGGGAAGCGACTGTTTACTAAAAACACAGGTCCGTGCGAAGTCGCAAGACGATGTATACGGACTGACGCCTGCCCGGTGCTGGAAGGTTAAGAGGAGGGGTTAGCCTTTGGGCGAAGCTCTGAATTTAAGCCCCAGTAAACGGCGGTGGTAACTATAACCATCCTAAGGTAGCGAAATTCCTTGTCGGGTAAGTTCCGACCTGCACGAATGGCGTAACGACTTCCCAGCTGTCTCAACCGCGAACTCGGCGAAATTGCACTACGAGTAAAGATGCTCGTTACGCGCAGCAGGACGGAAAGACCCCGTGACCTTTACTACAGTTTGGTATTGGTGTTCGGTGTGGCTTGTGTAGGATAGGTGGGAGACTGTGAAGCGGGCACGCTAGTGTTCGTGGAGTCATTGTTGAAATACCACTCTGGTCACTCTGGATGTCTAACGTAGGACCCTGATCGGGTTCATGGACAGTGCCTGATGGGTAGTTTAACTGGGGCGGTTGCCTCCCAAAGAGTAACGGAGGCGCCCAAAGGTTCCCTCAACCTGGTTGGCAATCAGGTGGCGAGTGTAAGTGCACAAGGGAGCTTGACTGTGAGACTGACAGGTCGAGCAGGGACGAAAGTCGGGACTAGTGATCCGGCAGTGGCTTGTGGAAGCGCTGTCGCTCAACGGATAAAAGGTACCTCGGGGATAACAGGCTGATCTTGCCCAAGAGTCCATATCGACGGCATGGTTTGGCACCTCGATGTCGGCTCGTCGCATCCTGGGGCTGGAGTAGGTCCCAAGGGTTGGGCTGTTCGCCCATTAAAGCGGTACGCGAGCTGGGTTTAGAACGTCGTGAGACAGTTCGGTCCCTATCCGCTGCGCGCGTTGGAAATTTGAGAAGATCTATCCCTAGTACGAGAGGACCGGGATGGACGAACCTCTGGTGTGTCAGTTGTTCTGCCAAGGGCACCGCTGATTAGCTACGTTCGGACCGGATAACCGCTGAAAGCATCTAAGCGGGAAGCCGTCTTCGAGATGAGATTTCCATGCACCTTGAGTGTGAGAGGCTCCCAGCAGACTACTGGGTTGATAGGCCGGATGTGGAAGCGGGGACTAACGACCCGTGGAGCTGACCGGTACTAATAAGCCGAAGACTTGACAACACAACTATTTCCTCGCCT